>NZ_JH114351.1:90118-91521 GCF_000157095.2 Bacteroides sp. D1 | reverse complement strand
GGGTCGACGCATTATATTTTTACTATCTTACAACTTGTATTTTATTTTTATATTATTGACTATTAGTGTATTATCTATTGTATATGTCGATTATTTTCCTTATCTTTATAAGATATTATAAAACATAAACTAACATGAAAATTGGCATAATTGACCTTTGTAAACAAATAGAAGATCCTAGGATGAACCGCAAAAAAGTACATAAAATGGAAACTATTATCTATATATCCATTGCTGCTGTAATCTGTGGCGCCCAGTCTTGGAATGAGATTGAGGAATTTGGCAATGCGAAAATTGCTTTTTTCAAAAGTCGCATACCTGACCTGGAGTTCATCCCTAGTCATGATACTTTTAATAGATTCTTCAGTATAATAAAGCCCGAGTATTTTGAGTTGATCTTTCGTAATTGGGTAAAACAAGTTTGTCAGGAGGTGAAAGGCGTTGTAGCTATAGATGGCAAGCTCATGCGTGGTCCAAGCCAATGTGATGGAGAGCATACTACGGGAAAAGAAGGATTCAAATTATGGATGGTTTCCGCCTGGTCTGCCGTTAATGGAATTTCTTTAGGTCAGGTAAAAGTAGATGATAAAAGCAATGAAATCACAGCTATTCCATTGTTGATTAACTCTTTGGAACTAAGTGGTTGTATTGTTACAATTGACGCGATGGGATGCCAGAAAGATATAACCCAGACCATTATTGAGCGTGATGCAAATTATATTATAGCTATAAAGGAGAATAAGAAAAAAAATTATCAACTAGCTAAACAAATTATTGACGATTATCAGGATAGAGATGAAATAATCAATAGAGTCACCAGGCATGTGTCGGAAAATACCGGACATGGAAGAGTTGAGAAAAGAACCTGTACTGTAGTCAGTTATGGTTCTATAATGGAGAAAATGTTTAAGAAGAAACTTGTGGGGTTGAAGTCTATTGTAGGGATAAAGTCGGAGAGAACAATAGTAGCAACAGGAGAATATACTCAAGAGGTCAGATACTATGTAACTTCACTTGATAATACCAAACCGGAGGAGATTGCATCTGCCATCAGACAGCATTGGTCTATTGAGAATAATCTTCATTGGCAATTGGATGTTACCTTTCGAGAAGACTACAGTAAAAAGGTGAAAAATGCAGCCAGAAACTTTTCGGTGGCAACAAAGATGGCACTTACCATACTAAAGAAGGATAAAACAACAAAAGGAAGTATGAATCTGAAAAGACTAAAAGCCGGATGGGATGAAAAATATTTGTCACAACTTTTACAGAACAATAATTTTTAATGCGTCTGCCCTGCATACGTGGGCTATAGAAACATCACCGCTCCAGTAAGCATTCGGCCTCGCCCGTATTTCTCTCCAAGCTATAATAAAGTCAAAAGCCAGACGAAGCATGTCTGG
>NZ_JH114351.1:0-90018 GCF_000157095.2 Bacteroides sp. D1 | reverse complement strand
AACTTCACTTGATAATACCAAACCGGAGGAGATTGCATCTGCCATCAGACAGCATTGGTCTATTGAGAATAATCTTCATTGGCAATTGGATGTTACCTTTCGAGAAGACTACAGTAAAAAGGTGAAAAATGCAGCCAGAAACTTTTCGGTGGCAACAAAGATGGCACTTACCATACTAAAGAAGGATAAAACAACAAAAGGAAGTATGAATCTGAAAAGACTAAAAGCCGGATGGGATGAAAAATATTTGTCACAACTTTTACAGAACAATAATTTTTAATGCGTCTGCCCTGCCGTCTGATAGAGATGATTGCCTGTGCCGACATCTCCGTTCTGCTCCGTGGGGCTTCCGGCACCGGGAAGGAGCACATTGCAGCCGAGATACATGCCCGGAGCCATCGGAAGAACAAGCCGTATCTGGCTATCGACTGCGGGGCCATTTCCGATGAGCTTGCCGCCTCCGAGTTTTTCGGTCATCAGAAGGGAGCCTTTACCGGTGCGGAAAGCGACAAGGTCGGATTGTTCCGTGCCGTTAACGGAGGGACATTGTTTCTGGACGAGATAGGCAACCTTTCCTATAAGACACAGATGCTCCTGCTCAGGGCCTTGCAAGAGAAACGCTGCAAGCCGGTAGGTTCCACGAAAGAATACTCTTTTGATATCCGGCTGGTTGCCGCCACCAATGAGAATCTGGAAAAAGCCATCGGAGAAGGACGCTTCCGGGAAGACCTGTTCCACCGGCTCAATGAGTTCACTCTGCGGATTCCTACACTGGCAGAATGCCGGGAAGACATCCTTCCTCTGGCTTATTTTTTCTTGAAACTCACTTGCGCCAAGGCCCATAAATCGTTTCGTGGCTTTGACCGGCTGGCAGAGGCGGCACTGCTGGAATATCCCTGGCCGGGGAATATCCGTGAACTGAAGAATGTAATAGGTCGAGCCGTACTCATCTGCCAAGAGCAATGGATTTCCGTTTCAGACCTGAACCTTGAAATCTCCCTTCCTAAAGAAGAAGAAACGCAGTGGACGGAAGAAGAAAAAGAAAAGGCGTTGCTTCTCCAGACCCTTGAAAAGACGGGTGACAACCGTTCCAAGGCGGCCCGGTTGCTCAATGTCAGCCGGACTACCCTGTATGAGAAACTAAGGAAATACCATATCATCGACTGACCGGAGGATAACCCGAAGCAAATGAGGTTTACAAAAGTGTAAGCCGTCCTAACATTCTTGTCAAGGACGGCTTACACTTTTTATTTACACCCGTTTCTATATGAAATTTGTTTATTGTTGATTATCAGTATTTTAAAAAGGTATAGAGCTTTAAACGATAGCAGAGGCATTTCATTTGGCTTACTCCGGTATAAACAAATCAAATGTATGCCGTATGAAACCATTTACAGAATGCCGTATATTCAATTATTTATCTCTGGCTTCAAGCCCAAAACAGACAGTTTCCGATGAAGAATTCTCTTCCTCCTATACCGAATATGAACAATACCTTTACGACCTCGCCATCGAATCGGTTTCCGTATCGGAAAGGCTGCGCCATCTGCTTCACAGCAAGGTAGAACTGATTTCCCTAAAGAAGTTATTCACCCGAACAGGACATTTCCACACGGCAGTAGCCGAATTCTATCTGGACAAATGCCTCCTGCTGGTGGAGGCGGAAATAGAGCTGGTCAATTTTGGTGTACAGTACCCCGGAACCATCACGACACCTTCCTCGTTTCTTTCATCGCTCCATTGGAAAGGTTCGCTGGTCAACCTGATGGAACTGATCTCCTCGCTGGATTACAGCGGGCTGATTACGGACGAAAGCGGCAAACGCCTCTCTTTCGCCGGTATCGTTTCCGCTTTTGAGAAACTCTTCAATGTTGCCATTCCCAAACCATATGACCTGCGTGCCGACCTTGCCCGGCGCAAAAAGAACTATTCCGTCCTGCTGCCCAAACTAAAGGAAACCTTTGAAAAGAACATCGCGGCTTGCGGAAACGGGAAGTGAACAGGGGTATTTTTACCCCCTGTCACAAATAGTCATCTCTTGTCATTTGTAGTCACTTTCCGATTTTAGGTTCGTATCAAAATTATCACTTATTTTGCTGCCGGATAAATAAAACCTGAAAAGATATGGCTAAAATCAATAGTACACGCAAACCCGGACGGGCTGACACTTCGAGCAAATGAAGAGGCGGACGGAATCCCAAAGAGGAATCAGAACTTCATTCTTATTATTACGGATTCCGTCTGGACGAACTCCAGAACATCGAGTTTGAGAGGCTCTTTGAGAATTCGGGAGCTAATAATAAATCCCAGTTCATCCTTGCCGCCCTTTTCGACAAACCGATGAAAGTCGTGAAAATAGATAAGGCGGCAACGGACTACTACATCAAGCTGACCAACCTGCAGAGCGAATACCGCCGGATCGGAGTAAACTATAACCAGGCAGTCAAAGCTCTGCATACCGGACTATCCGAAAAGAAGGCTCTTGCCATGCTCTATAAATTGGAGCAACTGACTATTGAACTAATATCTCTCAACCGGGAGATTATCCGTCTCACCCAAGAATTTGAACAATGGTTGCAAAAATAACATCAGGAGCCTCCGTTTACGGGGCATTATACTACAATCAAGAAAAAGTGGACAAGCAGCAGGCACGGCCACTGGCATGAAACCGGATCATGGAACCGGCAGACGGCCATCCGACCATCCAGCACTGCATCCGTTCCTTCGAACCGTATCTGGCGGCTAACCGTCGGACTGAGAAGCCCGTTATCCACATTTCATTAAATCCACACCCGGACGATGTGCTGACCGATGAACAGTTGACCGCTATCGGCCAGGAATACATGGAAAAAATGGGATATGGCAACCAACCCTATATCATCTACCGGCATGAGGATATCGGCAGGCCCCACATCCATATCGTCTCCCTGCGTATTGACGAGCAGGGAAAGAAAATTAAAGATTGCAAAGAATGGCAACGCTCGACCGCTGTTTGCCGGGAGCTGGAGAGGAAATACCATCTGTTACCCGCCGAGAAGATGGAGCGACGGGAATCCCTGCCGCTGACTGCCGTCGATTACCGGAAGGGGGATATCAAGCATCAGATAGCCAATGTGGTCAAGCCCGTCATGCAGGGATACAAGTTCCAATCCGTCAAGGAGTTTAAAGCCCTGCTTGGCCTTTTCCATGTAACGGTGGAAGAGGCCCACAAGACGATAAAGGGAAAGACCTATCATGGACTGGTCTATGCGGCTACCGATGAAAAAGGAGAACGGACCGGCGTAGCCATCAAATCCAGCAAGATCGGTAAAAGCGTAGGCTACGAGGCACTCCAAAAGAAATTTGTGAAAAGCAAACAATGAATTGCCCGACATCCCGTACCCGTACAGACGAAGGAAGCTATCGCTACCGCCCTGCAAGGACAGCCCACCCGTCAGGGATTCCTGCAGGAACTTTCTGGAAAAGGCATTGCCGCCATACTCTGGCAGAACGATTCCGGTGTGATCTATGGCGTGACCGACATCGACCATAACTCAAAGACCGTATTCAAGGGCTCGCTTCTGGGCAAAGAATATTCGGCATCGGTTATAAACCGGAAGTACGGCACGATCCCACCGGAAAAGACTGAAGAAGCCCCTGTTATCCATCCGTCCGAACCGGAAATGAAAGAGACGGAGCTGGTGGAAGGACTGCTTGATATATTCTCTTTGGAATCCTATCCGTATCCGGCAGACGACCTGACGCAAAGCCCTTACGGGAAAAAGAAAAAGAGAAAACGCAGAGGTCCGCATCTGGGCTAATAAAATGTATCACCATTAATTATCATACCGCTTATGTCACAAGACGAAACCAGAGGGCTCAATAAGAACCTTGACTTCATGAGGGCCATCAGCATCCTATTTTTAGTGATGAATGTCTATTATTTCTGCTATCCCTATTTTCTTTCCATGAACCTGAACATCGGTGTCGTGGACAAGATACTGCTCAATTTCCAGCGGGATACCGGGCTGTTTTCCCATTCGCTGGTGAGCAAGTCCTTCAGTCTGCTCTTCCTTTTCTTCTCCTGCATGGGAGCGAAAGGACGGAAGGACGTGGAGATGTCATGAAGGAGTATCGGCTGTTACCTTATAGCCGGGATGCTGCTCTTTTTTGGTAGCGAGCTCTTACTGACGGCACGCTTCCCCGTCGCGCTTCTAACCTTATTATATGTAGCTACCGTAGCTGCCGGATATATCAGCCTGCTTACCGCCGGAACCTGGATCAGCCGCCTGTTGAAGAACCAACTCATGGATGACGTCTTTAACGACGAGAACGAGAGCTTCATGCAGGAGCGCAGGTTGATTGCCAATGAATACTCGGTAAACCTGCCCACCCGTTTCCGTTACCAACGAAAGACCTATTCAGGCTGGATAAACGTGATTAATCCCTTCCGCGCCTCATTGATATTAGGCACGCCGGGATCAGGAAAGAGTTATGCCATCATCAATAACTATATCCGCCAGCAGATAGAGAAAGGATTCGCCGCCTATATCTATGATTTTAAGTATCCGGATTTAAGCATAATTGCTTATAACCAGCTGCTTAAAAACAAGGATAAGTATGCCAAGCCGGTCGGATTTTATGTGATTAATTTCGATGATCCCAGATACAGCCACCGGTGCAATCCCCTCAATCCTTCGTTTCTATCCGATATCGCGGATGCATACGAATCAGCGTATGTAATCATGTTAAATTTGAACAAGAGTTGGATTCAAAAGCAGGGAGATTTCTTTGTAGAAAGCCCGATTGTGCTATTTGCGGTGGTGATCTGGTATCTTAAAATCTATGAAAACGGGAAATTCTGCACCTTCCCACATGCCATAGAGCTATTGAATAAACCATATTCCGACCTGTTCACCATACTGACCTCTTACCGGGAGCTGGAGAATTACCTGTCACCTTTTATGGATGCATGGAAAGGTGGTGCGATGGAGCAGCTCCAAGGGCAGATAGCTTCCGCCAAAATTCCGCTATCAAGGCTGATCTCACCTGCCTTATATTGGATTATGACCGGAGATGACTTCACGCTGGATATCAATAATCCGGAGGAACCCAAAGTTTTGTGCGTCGGCAATAACCCTGACAGACAGAATATTTACTCATGTGCGTTAGGATTGTATAATGCCCGTATCGTTAAAATGGTCAACCGAAAAGGCAGGCTCAAATGCTCTATTCTAGTGGATGAGGTTCCCACACTTTACTTTAAAGGACTTGACACCCTGATCGCTACCGCCCGTAGCAACAAAGTGGCAGTATGTCTGGGAGCACAGGATTTCAGCCAGTTAATACGTGACTACGGTGATAAGGAGGCGCGGGTGATCCAGAACACAATTGGAAATATCTTTTCCGGGCAAGTGGTCGGAGAAACAGCGAAAAACCTTTCTGAAAGGTTTGGGAAAGTGCTCCAACAGCGCAAATCCATTAATATGACCCGTGAAGACACCTCAACCAATATCAGTACCCAGCTCGACTCGCTGATACCTGCCTCCAAAATCTCCAACCTCTCGCAAGGAGAGTTTGTCGGCAGTGTCTGCGACAACTTCGGGGAGAAGATAGAACAGAAGATATTCCATTGCGAGATCGTGGTGGACAATGAACGGGTAGCCGCCGAAACAAAAGCCTACAAGCCTATCCCCGTCATAACCGACTTTACCGGTGCGGATGGTAAGGACCACATGCAAGAGGAAATCGAAAGGAACTACTATCAAATCAAGGAAGACGTGACGCAAATCATCGAAAAAGAGCTGCTTCGCATCCAAAATGATCCCAACTTGAAACACCTGCTGGAAACGGCAAACGATGAATAATCCCTATTTAATTTATTAATCATTTAAATGTTGTAAACATGGAAAAAAAGAAAAGTTCTCCGGCCAACCTGCCGGGAAAACCCTGCTTCCCCTGGGTGGGAGGTAAAAGAAGACTGCTTCCCGTACTTATCGAATCCCTTCCGAAAGACTTCGGACAGATGGATACCTATGTAGAACCGTTTGTCGGTGGCGGCGCCCTCTTCTTCTGAATAAGACAAGCCTATCCGGAAATCCGTTGCGTCATCAACGACTCCAACGAGGCTCTGATCAATGTCTACCGCGTCATCAAGGAATCCCCGGAGCAGCTTATTAAAGTGCTTGCCCGGATACAGGACGAATACATCGCGCTGGAGGAACATACCCGAAGAAGGGTCTACTTCATGGAGAAACGTACCTACTACAATGAAGGAAACCCGAATAACATCACCCGTGCCGCCCTGTTTATCTTCTTCATGCGTACCTGTTATAACGGCATCTACTCCGTGAACCATAGCGGAAAGCTGTCCGTCACTTTTGGTGCCGGGGGACGGGTAAAACTGTTGGAAGAGGAACTGATCCGCTTTAACCACAAGCTGCTGCAAGATGTTGTGATTCTGGACGGTGACTACCGGCAGACCGCAGAATACACCGGAGCCAACTCCCTATTTTATTTTGACCCGCCTTATAAGCCGGTCAATGAGGGTAACTCCTGCACCTCCTACATGCCACAGGACTTCGGAGATGAAGAGCAGATCAACCTGGCAAATTTCTGCAAGGGAATAGGTGAAACCGGTGCCAAATGAATGCTTTCCAACTCCGATCCCCGGCAAAAGAACCCTGAGAACACCTTCTTCGACGACCTCTATGCCGGTTTCCATATCCAGCGAATCAGCATCTTCCGTTCCATCTGTTCCATAGCCGAGAAAAGAGAAGCGGTCAATGAATTGCTGATCAGAAATTATTAAGAATAAATATCCGGTGGTAGCCGGGTAGCAATAAAAAGAGAGCCAAATTCCCTCCAGCAGGGATTTGACTCTCTTTTTTATTGCCTGCCTTTCATGCATCAGACAAGGACCAGTATTTTATAATTTTCAACCGGACTGTTTCTTTGCAGGCTTTTCAATCAGCTTCGGGGCTGTTTCGTGCTGATGATCCGTCTTGTTCTCCTGCGCCATCTTCCTGCCCAACAGGTAATCGTTCAAATCGTTATACTCCCGGTAGCAGTCGGACTTGTCCCTGACCGGGCATCCGGCTTGCGCCATCTGCTGAAAAGCCTGCCTTCCGGCGGAATCGTTATCCAGTAGGCAGAGGGCACTCTTATACTCTTTCAAGACAGGGATAGCCTTGCCTACATTGCTGACCGAATTTAAAACGATATAGTCCGGACCGTTTCCTTTAGGCTGTCCGTTACCGGGATGCGTAGCCTTGAGCGTGAGGTATGAGAGATAATCCATAAAGCCTTCAACCACTATGCAACAACGGTCGCTGCCATTTTTGATATGGGTAATCTCTTTGGGCGATATGCTGCCTTTTAGGTATTTGTTACGGATCTCGTACCCGCCGCTCCGGTTGGCAAAGCCTACGGCAAAATACCATTTTCCCTTGTTCTGAAAATGCACTTCCTTGCATGCTTCCCTTGCGATTTCAGGCAAGATGCCTCTTTCTTTGAGATATCCCAGCAAGACTGGGTTCGTCAGCGGATCAATGCGTACCTGCCGGTAGCCGGTAGCCTGCGGTTCCGCCTGCCGGGGAGAGGCTGCTACCGGACGGAAAGCAGCCGGAAAATGTCCCTCTATCGTTTTAAGCGCATAAGAGATATCCTTCGTCTTTTGAAGCTCCATCGCCAGGGTGATGATGTCCCCTCCCTGTCCGATGCGTAGGCTCGGTACAGGACGCCTTGCCGCCTTTCGGCGGTAGGTTTTCCCGTACCTGCCCCCAAACCGTACTTGCATGTCTCCATGCATACGGCTCTCCGTTGATAACATGACTTTATTTAGCATGGTTGTGTATTTTGGCATAGCACTTTTCACAGACGACCAATGTCTTCCTATGCTTTTCAAGCATCAGCCTGTCGCATTCAGTCTTTCCTTTAAGCTGGTTTAGCTTTCTGACATGACGCATGACTACAGGCCCGACTTTTCCACATAATTCACATGTTCTCGCCTCCAATCGCTCGGTCAGCGTCGGCTGTGGAATTGCGATTGTGTAGGATAAGTCGTTTACCTCCGTATAGTACATTGGCGGTTTACGTTTGAATCCCTCATTATAGAACTTTCTGTGCCGTAAGTTACCTTTTGCATCTTGATATGGCACTATAATGTCATTCCCAATCTTATATTTGTCAATGACTTTGCTTACAGTGCTGTTGGTCTTTGCTGCAATGGTATGGTACATACTGTACTCCATGATGTATCCAAACTTTGAGAGTGCGTATGCCACGTTATTGGCAATGCAGTAGTAATTGTAGAACCCTCTGATTTCAGAGTTATATGCCGCCACTATGTCCTCGATTTTCTTCTTCATAAGATTGCCTCTAAACTTTGCAAACCAAACTTGTCGGCCATTTTCTACTTTGTATCTGATGGCACTATATTCTTCCAGTTTGTTCCGCACCGTTTCGATGGCGACCTTTAAGACTATCTTACCGTTGTAATAGCGGGCTGACACATTGTTCTTGTTCCGCTTGACAACATCGGACTTACGAACAGAAACCTCGAAGCCAAGAAATTTCGCGGGCGTTTGTGCGTTTGTTATCAATGTCTTTTCCTGCGACAGTTCCAACTTGAGGTTTTCTTCCATGTAGTTGGTAATGTCCGATTTGATTTTAACGCAGTCAGCCTTGCTTCCGATGACACCTATGAGGAAATCATCTGCGTATCTTACGTATCTAAACCTTCTGTATGTTTCATCCATACTGTCTCTGCTCTCAATCTTTTGCCTTTCACGTCCCAGTTTCACATACTCATCCCTAAGCTGTAATCTGGCATCTGCATCTTTTATGTTCTTGATGCTTTTAAGGATGCCTTGCATTTTACCGCTGAGTTGCTTGTATTCTTTGGTGATGTGTCTTTCTTTTCCCTTATTGAAGCGTAGGGCGTATTCTTCCATATACTTGTCAAAATTGTCAAGATAAATGTTGGCCAGTATAGGACTGATATTACCGCCTTGTGGGGTTCCCTTGTTTGTATTATGAAACCTCCAGTCTTCAATATATCCTGCATTCAACAACTTGCGAATGAGCCTTAGAAATCTATTATCGTCAATCCGTTTCCGCAAAGTTGCAATCAATACATTATGGTCTATGTTGTCGAAGAATCCTTTGATGTCTCCCTCCACAAACCATTTTGTGCCTGTGAATGTCTTTTGGATATGGGTCAGGGCGGTGTGGCAACTTCTGTTTGGCCTGAATCCATGTGAGGTGTTTGCAAACACCTCTTCATAGATGGCTTCGAGAATCATGCGCACTACCTCCTGTACAAGTTTGTCCTCAAAAGAAGGAATCCCAAGCGGTCTTTTCTTCCCGTTTTTCTTGGGTATGTGTGTCCTCTTTGCCGGATTTGGCTTGTAAGACTCATCCCTCAGAGATGCGATGACCTTGTTTATTCTTTGAAGGCTCATCCGGTTGATGGTTTTTCCATCCGTACCGGGTGTCATGTTGCCAGGTTTGGCGTAAATACGCTGGTAAGCGACATGAAACATCTCCTCATTGAATAAGATACGGTATAGCCTTTCGAACTTGTAATCTGAAACCTTACCATGCTTGTTTAAAGCTTTTAATACTTGCTCTGGACTTCTCATAATGTCTCGCACATTTTCCATTGTTTGTATTAAGTTATCTAACTGCTTCCCTTCGCCATGTACAAGGCTTTCCCTTGCTCGGACTACTACGGAAGCTCCGTCCCCATGTCAGATATTCAGAGCCTTATGCCCATAGCCTTGCGGCGTTCTGATTTAGGGAATCCCCATTTGCTATCACAATAACTGTTTGGCTCGGCAGACTGTCGGATGCGACTTACGTTCTATTCCGCTTATTGCGGTTGCTCTGAAGCCAGTTCTTGCCCCGTTGCAATTTCGGTTTACATGGGGTGCTTCAGCCCGACGTTAATCAAATACCTTTCGTCGGGGCTGACACGTGTGCCGCAGAACTATCGTTCAACCAATCAGGCTTCATCCTCGTGCCTGTCTTTTCCTCTTGCCATGCAGTCGCAGCTTGGTATTTAGCTGACTAACGGCTTTACCGACATGCTTCTGTCACCTTCGGATTTCTCCTCCAGCTAAGTCGTTGAGGATAGGTCTGTTGAACTCTAACCTAATCTCTTGCCATAGAGATATTTATTGTGTAGCCTGTATGGGCGCATCGAAATCGTATCATAGGTTGCGGGATGCGCTCACCTTGAAAGAAGGTGTCTTCTCCTCACGGAAAGGGGAACAATACCAGATACTGTCCCCTTGTTGTTTTACCGGGTTGAACCCCATACGCCGGAGATAATCCTCCAACTGAATGCTCTTGGCTTCTTCAATGTTCATTGTGTAACGGATTAAATTAATGACTCTTTTTAGAACGGGAATCCTTTAGTATCACCCACTGCAACGGATTCTGCGGCTTCCCGTTTTTTCTCAGTTCAAAATGCAGATGGTTGCCGGTCGCTATGCCGGTATGACCGACATTGCCGATATGCCGACCTATGCGTACATCGCTCCCTTTCCTCACATGCAATTTGCTCAAGTGTGCATACAACGTGGAAAAGCCGCCCGCGTGCCGGATTTCGATGTACCAGCCGTAACTGCTGCTATACCTGGCTTCAACGACTTTCCCGCTTCCTGAAGCATAGACCGGCGTGCCATAGGGTGCGGCAAGATCCACTCCGGCATGGAGTATCCTTTTCTTTTTCACCGGATGCATCCTTATACCGAAACCGGAAGAAACGGCATACCTCCTCCGACTTTCATTCAATGGATACAGAATAGGATAATCGGCCAGTACGGTAACCGGCAACCGGCTGTCTCATATGAAAGACTTTCACTGCCGGGCAGAGTGGATACGGTAGATGACAGCACTGAGTCCGGCTTTATATCCCTTTGACGGGGACTGTGCAAAAGCCGGACATGACAATAAGTGACAGAACATGACAATTAATGACAACTTCCTCATAATCAAACTATTTAATGACAAAGATAGTAATTTTACCCTCGTAAATGATTCATTAATCTTTAAAATTAACGTATATGAACGATGTGAATTTAGCTCCTGAAAACAAGGAAGCAACCCCGGAACACGGGTATTTGATGGCGTATGACAAGAAAGAGCAGAAAGCCAAAGGTGTAAAAGGAATCGCAGCGAACGGAGAGCTGGAAACGCTCGAAGCTAACGAGGCGAACAGGGACCAGTTTATCAAAGTGGACCAACGTGGAAACTTCTTCACCAACTTCGGGAAGAATTTTCTCTACCAGTACAATAATCCCGGTCGTTACTCCCTCTACAACATGCCGAAGGAAACGCTCGTAGAGCAGGCCAAAGAAAAGATCGAAGCGGCGCAGGAACCACAGAACGAAGCAGTCAGAAGGGAACTGGCTTCGACCAGGGTGTATAATAACCATCGCTTCAACGAGCGGGAAGTGAATTGGGAACAGGCCGCCAACTACGGCATTACCCCGGACGGACTGAAGAACGCAAAGGACAGCCTCGAAAGAATGTTGCAGGGAAAGACTTCCGCTATCGCTTTCCGTGTGGCAAAAAATTCCGAGCTGGGGCGTGAAAACGGGGATGCCAAACTCTCCCTGTTCCGCGACGAGAACGGAGCTGTCAAGTTCGACATCCACTACATCCGTCAGGCTCCCAAGATCGGGGAAGACTACAGGGGACATGTCCTGACGGAAGAAGACCTCAAGGCCCTGAACCAGACCGGCAATCTCGGCAAGGCGGTGGATGTAGTCATTGACTACCGTACCAAAGAAACCAAATCCTGCTACCTTTCCAAAGACCCGGTGACCAATGAATTGTTCCATATGCCCGTAGAGCAGGCACGCATTCCGCGTAAGGTGAAAGATTATACGCTTTCTCCGAAAGAATACGATGCTGCCGTGCGCGGTGAGGAAGTACCGATCCGTTTCAAGTCTGATAATGGAAAATTTTATGCCACCTCCATCCAGATGAGTGCCGCCGAGCGAGGGGTGGAATTCCTCTGGGAAAGAAGCACCAAGAAGTTGGAAGAGGCACAGAAACAAGGTCAGGAACAAGACGGAAGCCAGCAGCAGCCCCATGCACCGGTACAAGTAGCCGGAAAACCCCGGAAAAAAGAGGAAGCCTCACAGCAAGCGGAAAAGAAACCGCGTACCCGTAAACCGTCCATCACACCTAAAATGTAAGAAAAATGGCAACCTATATTTCTGATGATCCCAAACTATTGGACGAGCTTTTCAGGAAAGACGGTGAAGGCCAGCTCCTTGTCGGTTATGAAACCGGCAAGGAGAAACCCCATGCAGAATCCTCCTATATGCTTTATCCTGCCAATCCCGACAGGCAAGACCCTGTCTATACGTTTATGGCCTTGTTCAGCCAACAATCGATAAAAGCCAAATACTCCGCCTTCGTACCGAATACCCGTCTGGAAATCTATTCATTCCCGAAGATGACGGATGTACCGGCTATCTCCGGAGATATTTCCAAAAAGGAATATATCAATCAGGTATTACTACCCTATATCCGGGAAAAGGGACTGGCTCCTCTAATAAGTACCAATCTGAGAAATGTCCTGTTTGCGCAGTCACGCAGCGATATCCTCATGATATCGGGAGAACTTCCGAAACTGACCACACAGCAGTTGGACGAGCTGGTCCATTTTCATCAGAAGCAGGATGAGCTGGCTGCCAGGTATGATTATAATCCGGTTTACAAATTACCGCTGCATGCTGTGGAAACGTCCAAAGGAATCTTGTTTTTCAGTGATACCAAAATGGGACGGGAGGGATTGAAGAGCTTTTACCAACAGTTATCCGGCAATTATTTCTGGGTTCATGGCGAACCCGGTCCTGTCAGGCAATACAACGTCAACTGCCTGTCCGACGATATCTGTCCTTTGGTGGATGCCTGCTACCGGAAGAATCCCCAAAGCGGAAAAGGGGAATATGATTTTGATAATGCTGTATTCTCAAAAGAGGCTTTCCGTGACAGGAAACAGTGGAAACTGGCGTTTGAAACGGACATGGAGCCGAGCGCTTCTGAATTTCTCCGCCTGAATGAATTTGCCGGATGTCCTGCGAGCCGTAACAATGCGGATATCAGCAAACTGTTGTATCTGATGGAGAACGGATTCAAGCGGGATATAATAAATGATCCCGATTTCGGATACCGGAATGTCTTTCAGGAGTATGTCACCCGGATAGACGACTGTATCAACGGACAGTCCTCGGGGCCAGATTTGTCAGATGTGCTGGATGACATGCGTTGGAAAGCGAAGAATATCCTTCTGACGGATTTCGATGTCCGTGGACACCGTACATTGGAAAGGACACTGAATGACAGGAGCGTCCCGTTTCTCATCAATGGAACCGATGCCGGCGAAGCCATGAGGCAAGCCTTGCTGGAAGGAAAGTGGATCTACTGTCCCCAAATATCCAAGTCAATGCCAGATTTACATTTCCTCCATGCCGAAAAGACATGCAACCGGGTAATGGCATATACCAAATCTCCCGTAAACAAGACCGTGTATCAGGAGAAAAACGGCAAAATCATTCCATATGTACCGGCTTTGAAAAAGGTATCGAAAACGAAAAGGAACAATTCCCTCAAAATGTAATGATATGAAGCAACCTGAACAATCCTATACAGCCATAGAGACAGCCCATGGCTTTGTGTTCTTTACTGATACGACGGAAGGACAGAAAAACAGGCAGGACTTTCTGCAATTTATGGCAGACCATTACTTCGATCCCCATTTCAATCTTGGTCCGGTAAATGTTTACCGGGCAGAAGGAGTCCTAAAGGATGGATCCTATGTCAATCCGGGTGAAGGCCTGTACCCGGAATATGCTTACCTGCAGATGGATAAGACACCGGAAATGGAGCTGGTCTACCGGAATGAGATGAAGCCGACCTGGGAGGATTTCGGTAGTTTCTGCCACAATATGCATTGTACCAGCAGCCATCGCAACCGTAATATCGCTGATATTTTGGAGGAAATAGAAAGCAAGGACCGTAAATTACTGGAGCTTTCCAAACAAGGTACAGCATCGGATATCCGGCAGCAGATAGAAGAAACCGGCCAGGATAAAGCCTTGCTGGACAAACTCCTCAAGCAGTATTACGATGTGCGTGGACACCGGACTGTTGGGAACATCCTCCGCGACCCGATGGAATGTGTCACCGTAGACGGTGTCCGGCTCTTTACCCCTCACCGGCAAGTATTGGCGGCAGGGCACGGACTCTTCCTGCCGGGAGAGGCAAAAAGCAACCCGTCCCATGCCTATGCATGGATAAACGGGGATTTCACCCGGATCGTATTTTCTAAGGATCCTCCTGCGAACAAACAGGTGTTCAAAGTGAAAACAGTCATCGAAAAGGCTTTGAATAAAAAGCAGGACGTGAAAAAGAAAAGAAATACCCACCCTAAATTGTAGAAATATGGACAAGAGAAACCAAATGGAAAATCCTTTTTTCGATCCCGACAAGCCGGGAAGTATTTTTGTCGGTATGGACCGTTACCATCAGTACTCTCCCCACCAGCCCCGAAATGCCCTCACATTCATTCAGAAAGGAGATGCGGACAGCCTGTTCCGCAAATTCCTGATTGACAATATCAAGGAAGCGGAGTGCTGCCCCTATATTCCGGATACGGAACTGCTCCGGTTTGACCTGGCGAACATGAGGCAGGTTCCACCGGTAGATACCCATACCCCTTTCGAGGAATATATCAGCAAGGAACTGCTGCCGTATTTTCAAGAACACTGCATTCCCCCTGCCAAACGCATTTCCCTGCGTGATGCGGTCTATACCTATAAATACAAGAATGAACCGGACGGCGGCATATTGAAGAAGTATCTCATGCAGGAACCCGCATACTTGGAGTTTCGATTACAGCAACAGGAAAAAAGGACATTGTACCGGTGCCAGCCGCGGTACACATTCCCCTTAAAAGTGGTGGAGAATGACTTCGGATACCTTATCTTTTCCGGTAACGAGATCGGCAGGAACGGATTCAGGGAGTGCATCCGGTACATCACGGACCATTACTTCGACCCGCACTACGATACCGGCCATCTGGCCGTCTACGACAGTACGTTCATGGACAAGAACCTGGTTCCTCTCATAGATGCCGCTTACAAGCCGTGCAAACCGATGGAACTGGATTATTCCTTCGATTTTTATCCGGCATCCTATATCGGTCTTGACGAACTGCCCAAAGAATTCATCGACAGTTTAAAACCGGTATGCTACCATTCGATGGAAGCGACAGCCGGGGATTTTATAAAATTCGCCACCGACTGGCATTTCAATAAGGATACGCAGGTTTCCATCAGCCGGGAGAACCATGACATTTACCGGCTGCTGACCGTCATGCGTAACGGTTATATGAATATTCATGAACAACCGTTTACCTATTTCAATGAACTGCTGCCGTATGCCAAGGAATTTGAAAAAGTCACGCAGGTTAAATCTGCCGGCGAATTCGATACGGGAAAGTTCAAGCGGTTGTCTACGGAAATCCGGAAGGCTGCCGATGGAATTTTGAAAAGGGATTTCGATGTGAGAGGGCACCGTTCCCTTGAGAATATGTTGAATGACTCCACCGTTACCTTCACCGTCGGAAGCCGAAAACTGAATGAAGTTCAAAAGACGGCACTGGCTTCGGGATACGCACTGTATCTCCCGGAAAACAACAAGGAGGCGACAAGGCATCTCCTTTTTTGCAAGGCCGACTTTGAGCAGGGCAGAATTGAGGGTTCCTCCAAGCCCTTCGGCGTCAGGACATACGTGATAAAGGACGGACTGCTCTGTCCGCTGCCGGAAGAGAAGAATACCGTTAAAAAGACTGAGAATAAGAACAGACATAACAATAACCGTTTAAAATAAAGCGATATGATACCTAAAAGTCAGATGTACCTCGGAGCGCGGATTGTAGAGAACGATCCGGAAGAGGAAACTCCCGTTGTTCCCTATAAAGGAACAGTAACAGCCATTGAAGAAACCGGAAAAGGGGAACTGGATTACTTTGTCTATATCCGGCTGGATGATGAGTCCATGAAACAAAAAAGAATCTCCCTTTGCTGCCCGGACAAGATCATGACCTGTTTTCCATGGACTATAGACCTGGAAGAAAAACAGAAAATGGAGCAGAAAATGAAGAATAAAAAAGTTCCCGACCCGTCGAAACGGCATAGACTATCTTAATCAACCATTCATCTAAACCATAAAATAATATGAGTACATACATTGGTTTCAATTTGAACAGCAACAGGCAGATTGAACATTTCCAGACCATAGAGAATCGTTATGGCATCAATTCAGATGGCGGCAAATTTCTTTTCGGGCAGGCAGAACTGGCCTTGAAAGGCTCCTACATTCCTAAGGAAGAAGTCTATTTAATACCATATCAGGGTGCTGTACAACCGGGGAACATTGAAAGGTTCATCAAGGACATGACCCATAACGGAGGACTGTCTTGTGCAACTCATTTCCCATTGCGGGATATCGCCTTCGTTTACGAGAATACATCTCCTTATGGCATCCATAATGTGGATAGCATCCAGAGAATGCTTCAAAAGGCCAAAGACAATCCCCTGCTGAAAAAACAACTGAACGCTTACCGCGCATTCCATCAAGAAAAGGAAAAAGATATCTACAACAGGGTGATTACTGCAATAAATACGAACCAGGGAGTCCTGATGTTCAATGATACCGGCAGGGGGATACAGTGTGCGCAGAAATACCTGCAGCATATTGGCGATAATTTCTTCTCGCCGGTTTACAGGGATGCGGATAAACTGCAAATATATTATTTCAGCACTTCCAATATCAATCTGATCAAAGAGGCGTCAAAGTGTTCGAACATGTTTGAACATGGCTTAAAAAAGATATACCTTCCCCAAAAGGCTCATTTCCTGGATTCAAATATGATAGCCAACTATACCCCGGCGGTAGAATGCAGCATGGCTCCCTCTTTGGAATGTTATAACCAACTGGCCGAAAAGTTGAATCTGGGCAAGAGCCAGAAGAATTATAACATAGGCGTACTCGACCGGATCTGCAAGACCGGGCAAATCGGGAATTTGGAAAAAGACAGCCGGTTCAACCATCAAAACAGCTTTGTCTCCCTGGATGAACGGATCAGGCTGTCTTATGTGGGGAAGCAGGATGGCACACTGCTGAAAAATGCACTTGAACGGACCATCAAGGATACGGCAAAGAGAATCCTACAGACGGACTATGCGGTACGGGGCTATGAACCGCCCAAACAGGAAAAGAAAAAGAGTAGAAGTATCACCATGTAACTATTTTAAATTTCAATCGTATGCAAAAGCAAGAGATTTCAAACATTATGATTTTCTTTGTTACCCAGGACTTGGAAGGGCAACCCCGACAACTGGAGATGCACCTGATGCCGGAGAAAGAAGTATCGATGATGAATCAACGATTCACCGAATACCTCCAGCGGCAAAGGGAAATGTACAAGCCGTCCCTTGTCCAAAGCCACTTGCCGGATCTTTATCTGTGCCGCTACCAGTTTCCGGCAGGAGTAAGCTACCCGGATATCCGGCTCTTTGACAAGGATAACAGCTTGGTACAAAAATTCATCACCCGGAACGGAGGAAGCATGCAGGGCAATGTCTCATTGCGCGGACTGGAATACCTGCATTCTCACGATGAAGAAAAAAGCCTGCCCATGCTGGTAGCCAGCGGACTTGCCGACCACCTGCTTGTACAGCCGGAAGCCAAACGGTTCGCGCTGGCACAGGATACTCTCCACGACGATCCGTCGGAAACCCTGACCGCCGTGGAAACCGCCAAAGGAGTGCTTCTGTTCGAATATTCCGGCTTTGGAAAGACATGCTGCCATGCCTATATGCAACATCTGGCCGACCGTTTCTTCATTACGGACGAAGAGAAACCGGAGTTTGTCAACCTGTACAAGCTGACCCGTCCGGACGCAGAAGTGGTAAAGGCATTCCAAGCATCTCCCAATGCCTTCTCCTTATATACAAACTCTTTTCTGCCGGAGAAAGCACAATATCTGGATGCGACTATCCTGCGGAATGCCCGGCTGGACAGGAGCCACCGCATAGAACCGACATTCGATGCCTATGACAAGTTTGCTTCCTCCTATAACGTGCTCCCCAGTATTGCCAATGCCCAGATACTCCGGTTACTATCCTTACAGGAAACCGCAGGAATCTATGGGATAGACTATACAACCAGAAGGATTCCGTTCATACACAAGAATTCTTTCAACTCCCAGTTCAATGCGCTGCAGAATATTCCGGCTGAAAATAAAGGCGGACAGGAGAAGGTCAAATCACAGATCCGGGATCAGGCGGCCTATATCCTGAAACGTGATTACGGGCTTATCCCGGACAGCCTGCAAAACAAAGAGATAGACCCCATCATTTCCCTCCAGACTCCCAAAGGAGCCGTCTACCTGCCCGCCACGGATGAAGGAGCCATCTATAAACAGTGTTACCTGCAATATCTGGCTGACCGTTTCTTCACTCCGGAAGTACAGGCTCTGGGACGAATCAGAGAATTCTATATTTCCTGCCCGAACCATAGCACGGAGCATTACATGCAGAAGCATCTGGACCTTTTCCGGTCCAATCCTTTCTACGGGCAGCTGGCGAAAATGCCATTGTATCCGATAGAGCAATCCGAGCTGTTGAAGAAAGGCGGCTATCCCATAGAGCCGACATACCATGCATTCAAACAGTTTACGGAAGATTACCGGCTTTCGGTAACGCCGGAGAATGCCGAGATATTCACCCTGCTCTTTATACGGGAATACGGATTACCGGCTGATTTCAATACTAATGAAAGCTATAAGGAGTTCATCCACAAAGGAAATTTTAAACCGCTGGATCAAGAAATGTCCGAACTGCAATCCAAAAAGGGATATAGTGAAAAGGCATTCTACAATATTCAAAACAGGCAGCAGCAACTCGCGGACAAGATACTTGGCCTGAGATACAGACTGACCTGTCCTCCGTTGCAACTGACCGGACCGGCGGCTTCGGAAAAGAGAAAGACGGCTTCCCGTCAGAACAAGTCACATAATCCCCGCATCTAAAACTGATTATCATGCCTGCATGGATGGAAAAAATAAAAGATACATTCACCGCTAAAGCGGATTTAAAGAGCCTGTTTATTGTGTTACAGCCGGATAATCAAGTCTCGACTGTCATGGTCGTGTCGTATGTTCCGACGGATAAGGACTCTTTTCAGGTATTTATGGATCTGACCGCCCGGATTGCTATGGATCAGAAAACCATACCGGATAACTTATTGCTGCATTTTGAGGGAATACCTGCTAAAGATATTCCTTTCACCAGCGAACTACCGGCGAAAGACAGTGAGAAAGCCCTCAGTTTCATCGCCTCTTACGGAGGCATCACTGAAAACAACTCCGTACCTTTACGGAAAGCGGCTTATTTGAGAGCATGCCAAAGGGAACTGACGGCAGAGAATATCCGGGATCTGGACTACTCACCAGCTTATAAGTGCTTTATTGCACACGAAGATGCGATGGAGAAGATTGCGGCAGGAAAGCAAGCCAAACAGTTCTACACCATAGCTGAAACGGAACAAGGTGTCCGCGTATTCAATGACGGACTTTCCGGGACTATAAAGTTTCGGGATTACCTGCAATCGACAGCGGACAATTTCTACTCAAGCTCTTTGCAGGATGTGGAGTCATTGAATATTTACCGGATAGAAACCGTCTCCCGCCGGATGCTGGAACTCTCCAACGGGAATCAGACCACCATGCCGCAGGCCGGGATGGAAATTCTGGCGAATTACAAGCCGTCCGTCACTTTCGACATGCATCCTACGGGAGAAAATCTCAACCGGTTTGTCACAGCCGGCGCATTGGAACTCTCTATCCGTAACCGGAACATTATGACACTTCAGGACATAGCAGCCAGAGGATACGCCCATTTACCGGCAGACGAATCGTTTGCCTATAAAAAGGATTTCTTGTTTGTGGAGAAAGGTATCCGTGAGATTACCCGGCAAAAGGAATTGTACCGGGATTATCCTTTCCGGCAGAAGATGGATGAATTACAAAATGCTGCCAGGTCATTGGCGCAAACACTGTTAAACAGGGATGGAGTCCGGAAGAACTATCATCGGGTAAGCCCGCCTGTTGTTGTTTCTAAGAAAGGAGAAGCTCAAACAGCCGAAAAACCGCAAGACAAGCCCGGACTGTCCTGTGGCAATGAAAAGAAAAAGGTCAAGACAAAAACCGCTTCCGTTAAAAAGCAGGCGAAGCCCAAATTATAATGCATATGGAACTGATAAATAATACATTCATTCCCGAAAAAGAGATACCACGTAGCCGCAGGGCTGCCGGAAGGAAAGCATTCCTGCAAACTTTCAGAAACCTGTTTACCAGCCGGAATCATTTCAGGAGATTCATGGATACTTACCGTTTCAACACGATCCGCTGGAGCGCGTCCAACCTCCACGAACCCTCATGGGGAAAACGGATCGGATTATTCTTTCGTACCAAAAATCCAATCGCTATCCTCCAGGATGATTACCGGAGCAATCGCAGTAATCTGTTGAATAAATGGGAAACGTCCAGCCTGAACCGTATCCAGATGGAACTGGTCCGAATGGGTAGTATGCCTATTCAGAATAAGGACAGACATACTTTCAAAGCTCTGAACAGCATTGAAAAGAAAATCAAACAACTGCAGGAATATGAAGGATGTCCCGATATGAGCCATGAAAAGCAGCTTCTGGCAACATACAAGTACATTCTTTCTTCTCCTTTTGACCGGAAGTTCGGAGGATTGCCACCCGATGAGATTTGTGGGATGCTTCAGCAGAACGGACTGTCTGAATCAAACCTTCCTTACCAAAATTACGAAGGAATCCTCCAGGGCCGTGAAACAGTCATGTACGAACTGGCAACCGGAAAGAACGGGGAGAAATACCTCCAACCGGCAGATCAGGTGAAACTGAATGCGGGAATGTCAGGAATCTCAATGGATTTAATCAGCCGTTTTCCGGCAAAGGAAATACCCCTGCCGAATCTGACGGAAAGCATACAAGTATCGGAAAAGAAAGAGAAGCTCTCCATTCCCAAAGAACCGAAGAAAAGGGTACGGAAAGAAAAATCAAAGGTCAAGAGTGTAAAAATTAAATAGTCATTCATATTAAAAAAGAAAGTAACATGAAAACAATTTGTATTTGTGAGAAGCCCTCGATGGCACGCAGCATTGCCCGGGTCCTGGGCGTAACGGAGAAACAGGAAGGATACTTGAGTGGGAACGGATATGCCGTCACATGAACTTACGGCCATCTGTTGGCATTGGCCCTGCCTCAAGACTACGGCATTGTCCATGTGGAAAAGGAGATGCTGCCTATTATTCCCGACCCGTTCAAACTGGTTGTCCGTCAGATTAAAACCGAAGATGGATACAAGGCTGATCCGACGGCTCTGAAACAATTGGAAGTAATCCGTAAACTGTTGGGTCAGGCTGATCAAGTGATATCCTGTACTGATGCAGGGCGGGAAGGAGAGTTAATTATGAGATATGTGCTTGAATATCTGGGATATCATAAGGAAACCAAACGCTTGTGGATATCTTCCATGACAGAAAAATCGATACGGGAAGGATTTGATAGCCTCAAATCAAGTAAGGAGTTTGACAACCTGTACCGTGCCGCTAAAGCCAGGAGAGAATCAGATTGGGTCGTCGGTATGAATGCCAGCCTGTCTTTGAGCATGGCTGCAGGCAAGAGTAACTATTCTCTGGGAAGAGTACAGACACCGGCACTTGGCATGATTTGCCGTCGATATCTGGACAACAGGGATTTTATAGCCAAACCCTATTATCTGCTACAGCTACGGACAACGAAAGCAGGGAAAGAACTCGTCTTAACCTGTACCGGGAAATATGATACACCGGAAAAACTCGATGTGGACCGTAAAAAAGTGTATGAAGAGACGACAGCCAAAGTGGTGCAAGTGGAGAAGAAAGAGGTTCCAGAAGAAGCTCCGCTACTTTATGACCTGACCGCCCTGCAACGAAGTGCCAATACCAAACTCGGACTGACCGCAGAACAGACGCTGAACATTGCTCAAAAATTATATGAAGGAGGCTACATTTCGTATCCCCGTACCGGATGTAGCTATATCACAGAAGACATCTTCGAACAAGTCCCTTCCCTCATCGGCCTGCTTAAGCAACATCCCCGTTTCACATGGCATGCGGAAAACCTCTGTAACCAGCCTTTAAACCGGCACTGTGTGGACGATAGCAAGATGACGGACCATCATGCGTTAATCATTACGGAGAACTATCCCCAGAGGCTTTCCCTTGACGAGCAGAATATCTATTCCATGATCGCGGGACGCATGTTGGAGGCTTTCTCCGGCAAATGCCTGAAAGAAACGGTATCCGTACAAGCGGACTGTAACGGCGTTCTTTTCGGGATAAAAGGAAGCCAAATCAAAGTTCCGGGGTGGAGAGGCATCTATAACGAACCTAGTGAGAAAGAAGAAGGAAGTCTTCTGCCCGAATTTCAGGAAGACGAAATATTGCCCGTGCTCGGTATTGATACATTGGTCAAGAAAACCAAACCGCAGCCCATATTCACTGAGGCAAGCCTGCTTGCTGCGATGGAAGGTTGTGGCAGAACATTGGACGATGAAAAGGAAAAAGAGGCAATGGAGGATTCCGGCTTGGGTACACCGGCTACACGTGCCGGAATCATCGAACTGCTCATTGCCAGACACTACGTGGAAAGAAACGGACGGTCACTGATTCCCACTCCCAAAGGACTGGAAGTATATGATATTGTAAAAGAGAAGATGATCGCCAACGTGAGCATGACCGGAGGGTGGGAATGCGCCTTGCATGAAATCGAAACCGGCAAAGTTTCCACGGAAACATTTACTCAGAGCATCAATTCCTATACCCAACAAATCACCTCGGAACTGCTTGCCCTGAAACTTAACCATCCGGACTTGCCACATTGTAACTGCCCCAAATGCGGAGCAGAAACGATTATCGTCTTTAACAAGGTCGCCAAATGCAGCGATCCCAATTGTGGGTTCCTGTTATTTAGAACGTTCAACGGCAGGGAACTGACGGATAATCAGATGCTCCTGCTGCTATCGGGGAAACGTACCGGATATCTGAAGTTTACCAGCAAGAAAGGAAAGAAGTATGAGGCATCACTCGAGCTGGATGACAATTACAGGATTGAGATGACTTTCAAGGATAATAAACCTAAAAAATAAAGAAGCGACTTATGAAAAAAGAAATGGAAGAGATACCGGATGAACTGAATCCGGACTTAATGCTGAATACGATTGCTTCCGAACTGCTGATCAAGATAGCCAAAGGGGAGATTGATATCCAGAAGCTGGTCAGGAAACAACTCTCGGACAGGGGAATCGATGACCAACGGAACTGGATAGGACCGGACAAGGCAAGAAAATATTGGGAGAAATATAAGATGCCTGTCTAAACCAAGTCAGTCAGGATAAGAAGATAATTGCAGGTTATTCAATCCGTTTGTAGGCCAGCCTGCAAATACCGGTTCTGAAACATTTGTTCCCGGTCATTTCCCATGAGGAAGGACCGGGAATTTCTGTAAACAGACGTATGCCGTCCCCTTGGATATACGGTGCGACAAAAAGGATGATTTCATCCACCAACCAGTATCTGAACATGCTGCTTATAACGGAAATTGTATCCGGAGCCGCTTCTATGAAATAAATACCTTCATTTTTCTTTTTCCATTGTGTCAATGAGATGAAAGATACATCCGGCCCGAGAGTCTGTGTAGCACGTTCCCGTATTTTGGTGAGGCCATATTTGTTCGGATTATCCCACAAAGGGGAAGAAACAGTCCTGTCGAAGAGGTATCCGTCAAGAGTAGTGATTGCAAGTAATTGGAGTTTTGCCATAAGTATAATATTTAACCTATAAATATTATTCGGCAGAAGTATTTGAGAAAGCGTGGCCTTACCCAACTCCAAGACGGAGGTTCTGGTAAACCTATGAATAGTAGCTGTGTAAGCCACGCTATGACAAAGCATAGCATAAGCAATACACAAAAAGCCTCTATTCATTGAAATTTACCAGATTTCCGTCTTGAGACATTCTGCGAATGTTATGTCTATATCTAATTGGAAGGCTATTGCCTGCCATTTAAATCTATATTTCGTTCCAAAGATACTCATATTTCTGATTTCTCCGAAGAAATCCATATCATAAAGAAATGTGGCAGGGCAAAAAAGGAAAAAAGATGAAAGAGTTACCATTTGTATAAGGGATGTCGGATTTCACGACTCCCCCGTTAAATAAAAAGTATAAGAAAAGCTACGCTGACAAAAAATGACTATTAATGACTATTAACGACACTGGAAACTAAACGATTGATTTATAGTAATATTCCCTTTATCTTGCACCCAATTTCATTATTCACAATTTAATTTATAAATCATGGAACTGACAATTATCGAAACAAATGCTTATCAGGACTTGAAGAAACAACTAAGTATGCTGTCCGTGCAAATGATGGACTTTCAAAAGAAAATAGCCCCCGTAACACCGGACAAGTGACTGGATGCGCAGGATGTGTGCCTGGCTCTCAATATTTCCAAAAGGGCACTGCAGACTTACCGGGATAACGGGCTGATTCCTTATTCTAATATCGGTGGAAAATTCTTTTATAAAGAAGTGGACATCCAGCAAATTCTGGAGGAAGGACTAATCAAAAAAAGAAAATAAAGAGTATGGCAGACATTATCACTAAAGATTCGGAAGAGTTCAAGGAACTTACCGGATGGATCAAACGGACAGGAAAAAATCTGGAGGCTGCTGCGGCACGGATACGTCCGACGATTGCAGACGAACATTATCTGAGTGGAGATGAGGTATGCCGGATGCTTCATGTTTCCAAGCGTACATTACAAACACTACGGGATGAAAAGGCAATACCTTATACCTCAATTACCTCTGTCGGGGGTAAACTGCTCTATCCGGAAAGCGGGCTATACGAGGTACTAAAAAAGAACTATAAAGATTTCAGGCGTTACTTGAAATAAGCAACCTGCCTGAATACGAAAAACACCCTTCAACATTTGCTGAAGGGTGTTTTTTCATACTTATTCTAATTGGCCAAGCGATACACGGAACCAATCTTGTCGCACATCCTATCCGTATCTTCCCCAACCTTCGGATTGATCAGTTCAGCATAGACTTGTGTGGAAAGAATCGATTTGTGTCCTAATACTTTTTGCAAAGTTTCTAACGGCATGCCTTTCAATATAGCCAAAACTGCAAAGGTATGTCTCCCGATATGAGGGGTGATATTTACATTACAATCACACTTTTTCCCTAAAACCTTAAAACTACTTTTCATGGTTTCATAATCACCGACGGGGAAAACGCAATCAGGAGAATCTTTCTTTTTGTTATCACCCTTATACTTTTCTACAAGTTCAATTGCTATAGGTAATAATTTCACGACGTATGCTACGCCTGTTTTTATACGGTTTCCCATGAGCCATGTGCCACCATCAGAATCTGTATGGATATTCTTATAAGTAATTGCTTTCAGATCTGCGAAGGCGAGGCCTGTGAAGCACATGAAAAGTAGCATGTCACGCATAGCCTGCTGACGTTTATACCTCAATTCTACATGTATAAGCCTCTGCAGTTCTTCTTCAGAGAGAAATGAACGTCTTTTATATCCCGGCTTACATCCAAAACCCGTGAAGGGATGAACTTTTATTAAACCTTTCTCTTGAGCGATATGCATTAGCCATTTCATGGTATTAACACGTCCGAATGCTGTAGAACTGGCCGAGCCGCATGTGCCCAACATCCAATTATAATAGTCTTCAATAAAATCTTTGTCAAGTTCATCAAGTGCAATGTCCTCAACATTCTTTTTGTCTTTCAAAAAAAGCAATGCGCTCTTATAATCGGCTACTAAACCAAGATAGGTGCTTTTTGCCTTTTCCTTGCCTACTTTCTCCTTGTATGACTCAAGCTGTTCCCTGAAAAGCTCCATAAGGGTGTGGGAATCTTCTTTAAAACCGACATAGCGGCTATAGACTTTCTTGGCTGTGACAAAACTGTCATGATCGCATATGTATTGGTAATGCTTGGCAATTTGGGCTTTGGCATTATCAAGTTCCTGGTTTAACATTCTAGCTTCTTCGGATTTCCCTTTAGCCCTATTAGCTTTGGCGTCCCATAAAGAAATAGACACCTCCTTCTTACAGCTAAAGCAAGCTGTGGTCTTGTTGATGGTAATACGTCCCATTACAGGTACTTTACCATTCTTAATCGATTGATTTTTAGTGTAAAACAACACTCTGAATGTACTTCTCATAACTCAACTTTTTTAGTTACAAATTTAATTACTGTTGAGGTATTTGAAGTTATGAAGAATAATGCAATATATTGAAAACTAATGCCTTATATCCGATTAGTAGGCAAATTGGAAGAGGTAACAGATAAGTAACATAACTCACTCCCAAATATGCTCTATTTAGCTTTATTCACCACATCCGATTAAAACATTAGTTTTATAACTATTTGAATTTTAATAGGTTTGCACTATATTTGCGCATCTTGAAAAAACACTTTGTTTCACACCGAGAAACCAATGGTTTCACCGTATGGAACTAACAGTTTCAAGGCATGAAACTAGAAGTTTCAAACTAGGGAACTAAATTTGAAACTATTTCTTAGTAATCCGGAACCAGTCTACATCTGCCCATCCTCCGTCGTTAGTAACGATAGCGGGGCGTGTGCAGAACATACCGACCTTAGCACCGATCCATTGTCCTTCTCTTGCCTGGAAAGGATTGCCTAGTGGATGATACTTCTTTCCATCGAGGCTATAGCTGAAGTTGCACATCACAATGAGGTCATGTCCGCCTTCGCTACCCTTGATTTTCTTGCCATCACAACTGAAACGAACTTTCAGGTAAACTGTATTTTGAGAAAGATTAACAGAAGCATTTGCCTGTTCCGGTTTTCCTTTATCCGCTCTTTTACATTCAACTTGAGATAAGATCAAACCTTTATCTGTATTTTCCAGAATGATTCCGGCATAATCTCTGCCCATAACAACAAGTCCGGTGCGTTCACCTTTAAGTTTAGGATTAGGGCTGAACGTAAGTTTCATTGTTGTGGTGAAATTATCAGAAGGAGTTTTCTGCAAGAGCAGGTTGGCTACATCCCACAAATTCTTATATTCTTTTAAAACTGGATAAGAATATAACCTCACATAACTCTTGTCGCCTGCGTAATAGGCCCATTTCTCATTGATGTTAGCATGCCATTGCCATTGTGGAGAAAGTGTATATCCGTCGAACTCGTCACTTTCCTGCGGAGTGCAGATAGGATATGTCTGACCTACATTCGGCTTCTTGTAAGTCAAGACAGGTTCGCCACAGCCGTCACCGTCTTTATCGATACCGATCACAGGCCAGTCGTTCACCCACTTCATCGGTTGGAGATGCATGATACGTCCGTAAGCGCCGACATCCTGAAAGTGGAGGAACCAGTCTTCTCCGGTAGGAGTATCCACCCATGCACCCTGATGAGGACCGTTGATCGGAGAGTCACCTTGCGCGAGTACTGTTTTCCATTCGTAAGGACCGTAGATGTTTTTAGAACGTAGTACGACCTGCCAGCCTGTCGGTACACCACCTGCCGGATGGAAGATATAATAATAGTCGTTTCTCTTATACATTTTAGGACCTTCGCAAGTTTGATGTGCTTCGTGACCGTCAAAAATAATACGAGAAGGAGTGAACGCTGCATTTGCTTCCGCATTCAGTTCGCAGATAGTGATTACACTTTTCAGTCCGGCACGGCTTCCTGCGTATGCGTGTACCATATATACTTTTCCGTCTTCATCCCAAAACGGACAAGTGTCAATGATGCCTTTTCCCGCTTTCACCAAGACCGGTTCGCTCCACGGACCTTTCGGATCTTTGGCTTTCACCATAAAAGCTCCCTGGTCGGGATCTCCCCAAAAGATATAGAACTCACCGTTGTGGTGACGGATAGCCGGAGCCCAGACACGATTGCCGTGTTCCGGCCGTTCCGGAGTTTCGATAGGAGGGAGGGCATTGGGAACTGCAGCACCGATGATTGTCCAGTTGACTAAATCTTTGGAATGAAGGATTTGCAATCCCGGCAAGCAGTTGAAACTGGATGAAGTCATATAGAAATCATCCCCTACGCGACAAGCGTCCGGATCGGAGTAGTCGGCATAAAGTACCGGATTTTTGTATTTACCGTTTCCGAGGTCGGAAACCCATACTTCAGATACATAGTTCTTCTGTGCTACTGCGGTGAAAACCGTTAATAAGCAAAAGGCTAAAGTCTGTGTCAATCGTTTCATGTTATAGATAGATTATTTATAGATATGATTCGTTGGTTTTATCTGATGGCAAAGGTAAATAAAAAGACTCTGCACAAGGAGGAATATTTGTGCAGAGTCATAGAAAAATTGGTAGAAACCTCGTAATTTTTGTTTAGTTGTATTTGTTTCTACCCTATTTATTGGTGCGGTTATCTTTTATTTTCACTGTCACCGGATGAGCCAGCTCTTCTTTCCATTCGCGGAGATGAGCAAACCATGCTTCCGGTGTTTTATATCCGAATGTCTCTTTCATCGAAGTGAAAGTAGTGTGATACTGGAAATATTTATTTCCCGGAGCGGTAATGGTATAAAGGAAATTGGCTTTATCCTTTTCTTCCGATTTTACATAACGTTGAGGGATACAAGTGCCCAGCCCTACAGTTTCTTTGGCATATTTCACGGTGTCGTTGACCGGCCAGTCTGTTCCCCAACTTCCTACGAGTCCTTTATGATCGGAGAAAGATTTGGAAGTACCTACGATGTCTTGCACACCTGTGCAGAAAACTTCTTTATTGAGCGGTTCGTCAAAAAATGTTTCGATATGAAGATCGCGATGTCCGGCATAAAGCGTGTAGCGTGTCATCATATCCAGTTCCTGATCCTGATATTTCCATCCGGTCACTTCAATTTCTGCAATCACCCGCACCGGTCCATAAGAGATGATACGTTCTGTACGAGTGTCCACCGGAGTGATATGCGTTGCTTTTTGTCCGTCCCAACCTTTCAATGCGCCCGGTCCGCAGCTGTCGAACACACGAAGTACGTCATCTCCGAATCCTTTAGCTAACTGTTCATCCGTCGGGTAGAACTGCGATTCTTTGATCTCCAGTCCTTTGTTGAACTTGCCGTAAATATCCGGTGTCTGTTTCTCATTGAAATAAAGACGATAGCCCACCAGCTCCGATTCCAGAACCGGACCGTGCGGACGTACCATGCTGTATATATTGCTGGTGCCGGGAACGGTGATAGCCTGTACCCGTTGATGTTTGCCTTTCCGGTTGTCTACTATAAACATATCGGCATAAACCCGTTCCGGATAAGTCTTTGCACTTTTCTCCGAAGAGAGTGTAACCTGGAATATTTTTCTACCGTGAGCAGGGAGGTCGGTCACAAAGACCAGTTCGTCCATCTTGCGGTCTCTGTTCAAATCGTCCAGCTGCGATGGTATTTCCTTTGTTCCTTCCATGACAACAGCGGATTTAACTTTGAAGCCAGCGTGCAACTCATGCAGATTGATAACAACCGGAGCATCCGCTTTGACCTGATTCCAGTTGTTTTGTACTTCAATTGTGATGGTTTTCTCCTGTTTCTGCGCCTGGGCAGACAGACTGAAAGCTCCTAAAAGGAAAGTAAAAATAAAAAGATTCTTCTTCATGATTTTCTAAGGCTGAAATTATACGTCGTATTTCTCCTTGCAAAAGTAACAGAAAAAATAGCAGACTGTCTATCTTTTGAAAAGATTATAGTCTGCTATTTGAGCTTTTTACTCTATATAATGATATTGTGGTTTTCTTTTTGCAATGAACTTTATTTGAGGCTTAAAATTTCTTCTTTCGCTCCCAATTCTTCATAAACCTTTCCGTCTACGGTCAGATTCTTAGCATTTTTGACATTTAATATATTGTTGCCTTTGGAAGACTCTACATATACATTCTCCAAAGTAACTCCGTCAACTTGGCTGATAACAACGCCGTCCGTAGCTTCTGTCATCACGACATTCTTAACGGTAATATTGCTGATCGGCATTTCCGGCAAACCATTGAAGAACATGGCACGTCCCGAACCTCTACAAACAATATTAGAGATATGAATATTGCAGAAAGCGGGTGTTTCTTCCGTTACCGGAGGAATACTTGTCTTCATGCGGTTCAGCAAATCCTCTTCCGATTCTTCGCCGGCACCTTTTCCACCGTAGAACAAGTCGAACAACAACGGTTCGTTCGGAATGTTAATCATGTTGATATTATTGATGTAGATGTTTTCTACCACACCGCCACGTCCACGAGTGCTCTTGAAGCGCAAACCTACGTCTGTGCCCATAAATGTGCAGTCTTCTACATAGATGTTCTTCACACCACCCGACATTTCACTGCCTACTACGAATCCACCGTGTCCGTGCAGTACCGTATTATTTTTAACGATAACGTTCTGGCAAGGTTCACCGCGACGGCGGCCGTCTTCATCTTTACCGGATTTGATACAGATAGCATCATCTCCCGCATCGAATACACTATTAATAATGAGCGCGTTCTTGCAAGATTCCAGGTCGATGGCGTCACCATTCTGGGAATACCACGGATTGATGACCATGATATTATTTACTGTGAAATCTTCGCAGGACAAGGGGTGCAGACACCAGCTTGGTGAGTTTTTGAAAGTAACACCTTCCAACAGTACTTTCTTGCTTTTGACGATGCTTAACAACACCGGGCGCAACCACGGACGGATTTCAGCCCATTCTTCGTCTGTATTGATCCCTTCGGGTACATTGAAATCTTTACAAGCCATTGCACCTTTCAGTGAACCGGCCGTGGGGTACCATATCTCTTGTTTTTCATCAAGAACACCTCCCGAGTTTACTAGCTTTTTCCATTGTGAAGCAGTCAGTTTGCCTTTTTTTACCGGACGCCAGCAGTCGCCGTTCCCGTCAAATGTGCCATATCCTGTGATAGCGATGTTCTCTGCATTGCGTGCGGAAATAGGCGATTGGCAACGACGGGTTTCCAATCCTTCAAAAGAAGTGGCAATGATAGGATATGCCTCAAAATCACCGGTGAAAAGCACCAATGCATTCTGTTCCGTATATAAATTCACGTTGCTCAACAGTTCGATAGGTCCTGTCAACCAGATGCCTTCCGGGATAATCACTTTACCCCCTCCGCGTTGATTTACCTCTTTAATAGCATCGTTGATTGCTTTGGTATTCAGAAACAGACCATCGCCTTTGGCTCCGAATTTCTCAATGTTCACCTCGTAAGCAGGAAAAACCGGTTGCTGTACTTTGGGCATTTCAAAAGGTAGATTCTGGTAGAGAGCGTCACTGATGGAGCTTTCTTTTACGGCAGTCTCGCTTTGTTTACATCCTGATGAGATAAACGGTAAACAGGATATGGCCATCCAGAAGAGTCTTTTTGTCAATGTGTTCATTTAGTAACTTATTTCTATAGGGTTATACATCTATTGTTTTTCTTGGTAGTTGGGTGATGATTAATGAGGGCGATTTCATAATTCTTATGTCCTTCCGCAGGCGATCTGTCGCAGGCAGCCTGCAGGAGAGGAATAAGACAAATTCATGTTAACCTAATTCTAACCTTAAATAAATATTATGAAAAAACCTCTTAATTATCGATTGCAAAGATAGGTGGCAAACCCCAAGAGGATGTGGACTAATTGATAGAATACGTGTATTTTTTGTCATTTCTGTCTATTATTTGCACACTTCTCGTGTTTTTATGCAGAAAGTTCCTATCTTTGCACAAAATTTAACTATTAAAAGATATGAGTTATAACTTGTTGAAAGGAAAAAGAGGTATTATCTTCGGTGCTTTGAACGATCAGTCTATTGCCTGGAAAGTAGCAGAGCGTGCCGTAGAAGAAGGTGCAACTATTACATTATCAAATACTCCGATGGCTATCCGTATGGGAGAAGTCGACGCTTTGGCCCAGAAATTAAATTGCCAGGTTATTCCGGCAGATGCCACCAGCGTAGAAGATTTGCAAAATGTATTCAAGACCTCCATGGATATACTGGGTGGACAAATTGATTTTGTACTCCACTCTATTGGTATGTCTCCCAACGTGCGCAAGAAACGTACTTACGATGACCTTGACTATGGAATGTTGGATAAGACATTGGATATTTCAGCTGTTTCATTCCATAAGATGATTCAGTCGGCCAAGAAATTGAACGCTATTGCTGATTATGGTTCTATCGTTGCTTTGAGCTACGTGGCCGCGCAGCGTACTTTCTACGGCTACAATGATATGGCAGATGCAAAGGCATTGCTGGAATCTATTGCACGTAGCTTTGGTTACATCTACGGACGCGAACATAGCGTACGTGTGAACACTATCTCGCAGTCTCCTACATTTACTACTGCCGGTTCGGGCGTGAAGGGTATGGATAAACTGTTTGATTTCTCCAACCGTATGTCTCCTCTCGGAAATGCTACGGCTGACGAATGTGCCGATTATTGTATCGTGATGTTCTCCGATCTTACCCGTAAGGTAACTATGCAGAACTTATTCCATGACGGTGGATTCTCCAGTGTAGGTATGAGTCTTCGTGCCATGGCTACTTACGAGAAAGGACTCGATGAGTATATGGACGAAAATGGTAACATCATTTACGGATAAAAGATTATGAAACTACGGATCTCTCTTCTTATTATTTTAATTAGTATGCTTTTCGCCTCCTGCGGGATAAGCACGGGAAAGGGTATGGAGCAGAAGGAAGAGGAGATTTCTGTTCTAAGATATGATAAGCTGTTGAGCGAATACGTTCGCTCCAACAGCTTTTCTGCTATGCAGAAGTTGACGATGGACTATCGTATGCCGACGAAAATCCTGATTGAGGATGTATTGTCTATCGGTACGGTGAAAGATGATACCATTTCGCAACGTCTGCAGAAATTCTATTCGGATACGACTTTAGTCCGTTTGCTTAGCGACGTAGAAGCAAAGTATCCTAATCTGGATGAGGTGGAAAAAGGACTTAACAAAGGATTCCGGAAACTGAAGAAGGAAGTGCCTGATACGAAAGTGCCCTTTATCTATTCGCAAGTGTCTGCCTTCAACGAATCTATTATTTTGGTGGATTCTTTATTAGGGATCAGTCTTGATAAATATATGGGGGAAGATTATCCTCTTTATAAGCGTTTCTATTACGATTATCAATGTCGCTCGATGCGTCCGGAACGGATTGTGCCGGATTGTTTTGCTTTTTATCTTTTGAGCCGTTACGGAATGAACTATCATGAGGGTACTTGTTTGATTGACTTGATGATGCACTCCGGAAAAATCAACTACGTCGTGCAAAACTTATTAGGATATAGTGATATCGGCGAAGCGATGGGATATTCTAAGGAGGAAAACGACTGGTGTAAGGAGAATGAAAAGGAGATATGGAATTATATCTGTACCAACGATCATCTGCATGCACGAGACCCGATGGTGATCCGCTATTATATGAAGCCTGCCCCTGCTGTCGATATGTTGGGTGCTCAAGCTCCGGCATTAATCGGAACATGGATGGGAGCAAGAATCATCGCTTCTTATATGAAAAAGCATAAGGACATGAAACTGAAAGATCTCCTGGAGTTTACTGATTATCATGTGATGTTAAGTGAATCCAACTATCTGGCTTCCTAAACTGTTGCATTTTTCAATTTTTAATTAGCGTCGCTCAAAACCTTATTTGATTTTTAATATTAAAGTATAGTCTTAATTCTCAATTTAAAAAGTGGAAACTGCCCTCTATTTGTTGCCCGTGACGTTAGGTGATACGTCTATTGAAAAGGTATTGCCTTCTTATAATAAGGAGATCATTTCTGGTATCCGGTATTTTATAGTCGAAGATGTTCGTTCTGCCCGGCGTTTCCTGAAAAAGGTGGACCGGGAGATTGATATTGATGCATTGACATTTTACCCGTTGAACAAGCATACTTCTCCTGATGATATTTCCGGTTATCTGCAACCTTTGGTGGGTGGAGCTTCAATGGGGGTTATCTCCGAAGCTGGTTGTCCGGCAGTAGCTGACCCGGGAGCGGATGTGGTTGCTATCGCACAACGTAAAAAGCTGAAAGTGGTTCCTTTGGTCGGACCTTCTTCCATTATCCTTTCCGTGATGGCTTCCGGCTTTAACGGACAGAGTTTTGCGTTTCACGGTTATTTGCCGATTGAACCGGGAGAACGTGCCAAGAAACTAAAAGCACTGGAGCAGCGTGTGTATGTTGAAAATCAGACGCAACTTTTCATTGAGACGCCTTACCGGAATCATAAGATGGTAGAGGATATTTTGTTGAATTGCCGTCCTCAAACAAAGCTCTGTATCGCTGCCAATATTACTTGTGAAGGAGAATATATACAGACGCGTACAGTGAAGGACTGGAAAGGACACGTGCCCGATTTATCTAAGATTCCCTGTATTTTTCTCTTATATAAATAACGCCTTTCAGGTGTTCATATTCATCTTCGAAGCAGCTGCTGAAGAAGCCTTTTCCTAAGTTTTCCTCTATCTGTTTGAAATTCCACAGCTTACTGTTTTTAAAGCGGGGGGTACAAAGGATGGAATCATCTTTGATATCGACAATGAATAGATAGATAAGACGGTTGGTCACTTCATTCTCGAAGTGATAAACGATGTTGAATTCAGGTTTGATACCTTTTTCATGAGGAAAAGCATTGTTGATTAAACGAGTGGCGCCTGCTTCCAGAGATTCTCCGTAGCGGAGATAACATTCCATGGGAATATCTGCTTTTCCTCTATCAAGAATGGCTGTTGATGGCCTGTCGCAAAGGAATAACATTCCGTGAGTGGATATGGCTATTCTTATCACCGGATTGATGTATGCGTTTTTGTAATTAACAGCTTCTATTGCAGGTGTTTTCCCGATCACGTCTCCTTTGGTATTCACAATAGGAACATATTCCGTGTGTGACATTAAATGATTGAAGAAACGGATGGCGATCTGATTGAACAGGATACTCATCAGAAAGACAGTAGGAGGTAACACTTTATAGAGTACAAACATGCTCGTCTTGCTCAACGGGTCTTGGAAAACGATGGTAATGCTGATTATAATAAAATGCAATATACCGAAGATCAAAGCGATACGGGCAGATACAACGGCTGCTTCTGCTCCCTGCGCATATAAACGTTTGTTGCAAGAACCTATCTGTTTTAAGAAATGGTTGATAAACCTTTTCTTATGCATGTAAAGACTTAGCATCGGAATGAGAATACTGACTTCCAGCGTAAGTGGAAGTGCACCGGGTGGAACGTAATCACCAGGAATGAGAGCTGCTACGGATAATAGTGCTAACACTCCGGTTGCTATATAGAGGATAAAATTAGGAATTAACAATCCCTTACGTCGATAAGAAAGGTATATACCTATAATACCTATGCCTGTACCGATGTAAATAGCCGTGTCTTGCGTTATAAGTTCACACAATAAAATGGAAATAATAACGGGGATAAAACCCAGCGACATGTTAAATGCGGAAGAAAGTGTTCCTTTATGAGCCATCTCTATATTTATGTTTATTTGTCGGTTCTATCAATAAAACAAATAGGGGATATGTTTTGTTTGCTAACGAATATGTTTCTCTGCATGGTAGGAGGAACGAACAAGGGGAGCGCTTTCTACGATGTTGAATCCTTTCTCTAAACCTACAGTTTTATATTCTGCAAATTGCTGCGGAGTGATGTATGCTGCAACGGGATAATGCCGGTGACTCGGTTGAAGGTATTGGCCTATGGTAAGAATCTGGCAACCGGTTGCTAACAGATCATCCATCAATGTTTCGACTTCCTCCGGGGTCTCACCCAGTCCGACCATAATGCCGCTTTTAGACTTAACTCCCTTCTCGGAAATGTGTTTGATAACTTGCAGACTTGTATCATAATTTGTCGCACTGCGCACTAGCGGACTAATGCGGCGTACGGTTTCCATATTGTGTGAAATAATGTCGGGACGGGCTTCGATTACCAAATCTAACAACTCCATCCTGCCTTGAAAATCAGGAATGAGCACTTCGATTGTTGTTTGTGGATTCAGCCGTTTTATTTCCTGGATGGTACGTGCCCAATGTGTTGCTCCCAAATCCGGCAGATCATCTCTGTCTACGGAAGTGATGACAGCATGATCCAGTTTCATCAGTGCGATGGATTCTGCGACATGGGTAGGTTCGTTTGCATCTAGCGGGTGCGGGCGGCCGGTTTGTGTGTTGCAGAATTTGCAACTGCGCGTGCAGATGTCACCGCCAATCATAAAGGTAGCAGTTCCTTTTCCCCAGCATTCTCCCATATTAGGGCAACGCCCACTGCTGCATATAGTATGCAAGCAGTGGGAGTCGACAATCCGTTTGGTTTCGGTGTATCGTTCGTTGGCACCAATATTAATTTTCAGCCATTCGGGCTTACGTACTCTGTCCGTCATTATAAATTGTTCAAGAAAAAGTTGGTCAACCGTGTGTATAGGTGTTGGCGGGTATTGCCACCATATATTCCATGATTGCGGTTTGTATACACTTGCATATCAAATTGTTTTCCAAGCTGAACCAACTGCTCGGCATATTCCGCACAATTTTGGAAGTGCACATTATCGTCTGCCATGCCATGCACCAACAACAAGTTTCCATGTAGTTTGTCAGCGCGGGTGAAGGCTGATGATTCCTTATATCCTTCCGCGTTCTCTTTCGGAGTACGCATGAAGCGTTCGGTATAAATCGTATCATAGAAACGCCAGTCGGTGGGTGCAGCTACTGCTACTCCTGCTTTGAATACGGGAGTTCCTTCGCTCATGCTCATAAGAGTCATGTATCCGCCGTAGCTCCAGCCCCAGATTCCGATGCGATCTTTATCCACGTATGGCTGTTTGCCGAGATACAAGGCAGTCTCTACCTGATCTTTGGCTTCTTTGACTCCGATTTTCAGATAAGTGCATTTCTCGAAAGCTTCTCCACGACCTCCTGTGCCGCGACCGTCCACGCATACCACGATATAACCGAGGCTTGCCATGTATGTTTCCCAACTGATTCCCCAGGTATCCAATACTTGTTGAGAGCCCGGACCGCTATATTGATACATCAGTACCGGATATTTTTTAGATGCGGAAAAATTAACCGGTTTCATCATCCAGCCGTTCAACTTCACGCCATCTGTGGTTTGGAAAGTGAAGAACTCTTTTTGTGGCACAGCATATCTGGACAATGTTTGTTTCAATCCGTCATTGGTAATAAGCGTTTTGAGTGTTTTGCCCGAATTATCATTCAGTGTAACCAGCATCGGAGTATTCAAGTTGGAGAACTTGTTCATGTAATACTTCATTGATTTACTGAAGAGCGGTGTATTGGTTCCTACCTGTTGGGATAGTTTGAGCTTCTTGCCTTTCTTGTCTATTTTATAGACAGCTTTGCGCAGAGGGCTTTCTTCATTGCTGGTGTAATAGAAAGAACCGTCTTCTTCATCATATCCCAGAAAATCTTTCACCTCAAACTTACCGTTAGTAACTTTTTTAATCAGATTACCTCCCATGCTATACCAATAGAGGTGACTGTAACCGTCACGTTCGCTAAGCAGGCTGAAATATTCCGGATAGAACTGGATATTATCGAAAATATTCTCCTTGATATAATAAGGAGACTCATCACGAAGTATAAGTTTGCAAAGTGTGGAACGAGGATCGGCAAAGTAAAGATCAAAACGGTCTTGATGGCGGTTCAATGTCATGATAGCCAGTTTATTGGCATCCTTTGTGAAACGGATACGCGGAATATATCCGTCTGCATCCAATGGGAGTTTCATTGTACGGGTGACATGTGATTTGATGTCATACGTGCGTACCTCTACTTTCGAATTCGGATATCCGGCTTTCGGATACTTGTATGTATATTCGCCCGGATAATCTTTTAAAGCATCAATGCGGGGTGCTTGTCCGGCAAATACCGGGAAAGAGTAGGAGGGAACTTCCGACTCGTCGAAACGGATAAAAGCAATCAGCGTATTGTCGGCGCTGAATTCCAAAGCACGGTCGAAGCCGAACTCTTCTTCATACACCCAGTCAGGAATACCGTTGATTACTGAATTCTGTTTGCCATCTTCTGTGACCTGGCTTTCGCTGTTGCCGTAAAGCAACTTAACAAGAAATATGTTATTGTTGCGTACAAATGCAATCATGGTACCGTCCGGAGAAAAGACGGGGACCTGTTGAGGTCCACCGTCAGACAGCCGTTCAATAATGTTGTTTGTCGTAACGCCCTTATCATTTCGTTTCAAAGGGTAAATGTAATGTACAGCTGTGTATGAATGCCTGTAAATAGGTGTTGTTTTAGTAGCAATCAGCAATTTCTGACCGTCGGGCGAGAATTGGTAACTGTCGAAGTTCTTGAAGTCACATTCGCGTGTGGTATTTACATCGAAAATCACTTCTACTTTCTCGCCTGTCTTGAAAGAGTATTTAATGATTTGCGTGCCGTCAGCGTTCATCTGTGTGTAGTGTTCGCCATCAGGCATAGGGATTACTCCCTGAATATTTTCCGGGCGGAAACGTCCGGAGGTAATATCTTTTAAATCGAGTGCCTTTTGTCCTTGTGCCATTCCGGTCAGACAGAGAAGGCAGAGTAATAAAGTGATGCTGATCTTTTTCATCTGCGTTTATAATCGGTTTTGGTTTTAATTCGTACTTGCAAAAGTAACAATAAACTTAGATTCAACAAAGCCTGACCGATTTTTATATAGATTTGATAAGGATTATTGGGTGAGATTCAATATCTTTGTGAAAAGGACTTTAAACATTACCACTATGAATTCAAAAAGAAAAGACTTGCAATATGCTTCTGTCTTCTTATTGGCCGTGGCATTGACGTTCCTGATGGGGAAGGGTGATAATCTGTGGTTGGTGTCATGGGGTGACTTGATACCGAGTTTGTTTGTACTGTTCATAGCAGGTGATTGTTTACATAGTTCCCTGCTTCGTATCAAACGTGGCGAAGAGGAGGGAGGAGCCCGGTGGAGTACTTGTTTCACTTTTCTGGTATTCAGCATTATTTTTATGGGCGACTTATTCTTTATCGGCAACTTTGTTGTCAATAAACTGTGGAGTTAAAAGAGATGTAAATGTTTTGTTCCATAGGTGTTTAATAGTGGACTCTTCTTCTTAACTATAATTATAAAGATTGACGGAGGCACGCTAGTATCTCCGTTTCTTGTTCCGGGTGGAACCATTTTATTTCTTCATCTCTTTTGAACCAGGTCATCTGTTTACGCGAATAAATGCGGGAGTTTTGCTTGATTTTGTCTATAGCAAAGGAGAGTTCCCATTCTCCGTCCAGATATTTGAACAGTTCTTTATAGCCTACTGTATTGAGTGAATTGAGGTGACGATAGGGAAGTACGGAACGTACTTCTTCCAATAATCCTTCCTCCATCATCTGGTCTACCCGACGGTTGATACGGTCATAAAGTTCTTCCCGATCACGAGTCAGGCCGACTTTCAGAATACGGAAAGGACGCTGTTTTTTTTGTTGGGTGCGAAAAGAAGTATAAGTGCGTCCGGTCATATAGCAAATCTCCAACGCATGAATCACCCGCTTGGGATTCTTTAGGTCTACAATCCGGTAATATTCCGGATCTAACAAGCGAAGTTCTGCGCAGAGTTGTTCAAGGCCTTCCTCTTCATACTTTTGTAACATGAGTTGACGGGTTTCCGCATCAACGGTAGGAATATCGTCAATTCCCTTACAGATAGCGTCTACATACATCATTGAGCCACCAGTGAGAATCACGACTTCGTGTTGCGTGAATAATTTCTCCAGAATTTCCAGTGCTTCTGTTTCGTATTGGGCAGCGCTGTAATAGTCTGTGAGGTGGAGCGTGCCGACCAGTTGATGGGGGACACGTTTAAGTTGATCGGGAGTCGGAGCTGCCGTACCTATTTTTAATTCGGCATAAAGCTGTCTCGAATCGGCAGATACAATGCTTGTCTGAAATGTTTCTGCCAAGCGCAGGCTCAACTCTGTTTTCCCCACACCTGTAGGACCTATAAGAACAATGAGAGTAGGCATAGATTTTTAAGTATTAAGTATAGAAGTATTAAGTATTAAAGCGTACGGGACTAAAAAAATATTAGGTATTAACTGCCTGACACTACATAGCAATTAATACCTAATACTTGATATTTAATACTTAAAATTTTTCTTCTTCGTATGGGCTGCTAGTGTCACCACCTATGTCAAATCCTTCCTGATCGAAATCTTCCATGTCGAAGTCCTGGTCTCCATAGAAGTTTTCATCCAGATCAAGAGAACCTCCCGCAGCGGTCATTTCTTCAAAATCTACCGTTTGTTTAGGAGCATCTCCTGATTTCTTGGTACATTTGGCACCATTCATATCTTTTCCGGTAATAATTTCGGATAGTTCGATGAAGAAACAACGTTCTGTTATGTAATCGAATACATATAGCAGTTTCTGTTTTTCGTCTTCTACCAGTTCACTGATAGCAGTGTCTTTCATTACCCAGCTATCTATTTCCGGATTGTCGTCCATTTCTTCTAAGGTTACTTCTTTTCCTTTTTCCCAGTCGTCATCGCAGATAAAGAAAGAAGTCATCTGGTCGTTTGCGTACCCTACTGATTTCAGTATTGCTTCATGGAAGTCATAAAAAGTTGCTTCCGGATCAATTTGTATTTCTCTGACAAAATCGTCAACTTCATCAGATATGATAGTAAATCTGTATATCATAATATGACTATTTTGAACTGTTTATTTAATAATACCACGTTCTGAATTACGGATAAAATTGACTATATAGTCAATCTCCGGGCTCTTTTCGAATTCATCTTCTATTTTTTTCAATGCTTCTGTCGTGTTCAAACCACTTTGGTAGATGATACGATATGCATTGTGAATACTTTCGATCACTTCATTGGAGAAGCCACGACGGCGCAAGCCGATGATATTGATTCCGCTGAAAGCGATCGGTTCGCGTCCTGCAATGATGTAAGGAGGAATATCTTTACTGAAACGGCATCCGCCCTGAATCATTACATGACTGCCTACATGACAGAATTGATGCATCAATACATTGGCGCTGACAATCGCGTTATCATCAATGACGATTTCGCCTGCCATCTTGGTAGAGTTACCGATGATACATCCGTTACCAACCAATGCGTCGTGTGCTACGTGTACACCTTCCATCAATAAATTGTTATTTCCCACAATCGTGCGCCCTTTAGCTGCCGTACCACGGTTGATTGTTACATTTTCACGAATCAGATTATTATCTCCGATTTCGGCTGTCGATTCTTCACCGCGAAACTTGAGGTCCTGCGGAATGGCTCCGATAACGGCACCCGGAAAAATCGTGTTTCCGTTACCAATACGTGAACCGTATAAAATATTGGCGTTAGCCATAATTTTATTGTTGTCGCCGATAACTACGTTCTTATCTATAAATACAAAAGGCGCAATTTCTACATTTTCTCCGATCTTAGCTTCGGGATGGATATACGCTAAAGGACTTATCATGCTTTTAAATATCAATTATTACTTATTTTTTACTATTTGTGCCATGAATTCTGCTTCGCAAACAACTTTCTCGCCGACAAACGCATATCCTTTCATGGTAGAAATGCCACGGCGGATAGGTGCCAGCAGTTCTACACGAAAGATGATTGTATCTCCCGGCACTACTTTCTGACGGAATTTCACTCCATCTATTTTCATGAAATAGGTAGAATAACGTTCAGGATCATCTACGGAATTCAAGACGAGCAAGCCTCCGACTTGTGCCATTGCTTCCACTTGAAGTACTCCCGGCATAACGGGCTCCTGTGGAAAATGTCCCTGGAAGAAAGGTTCGTTGGCTGTGATATTTTTAATACCTACAATGTAGTTGGCACCAATTTCAATCACTTTGTCCACCAGTTGGAAAGGATAGCGGTGCGGTAACAATTCGCGGATACGGTTTACATCCATTATTGGTTCACGGTTACAGTCGTAACTTGGTGCCTGTATTTCGTGCAGACGGATTTCTTTCCGCATCTGACGGGCAAATTTATTGTTGATGGTGTGTCCCGGACGGGTAGCGATGATACGACCTTTAATCGGTTTTCCAATTAGAGCGAGGTCACCGATGACATCAAGCAGTTTGTGACGGGCACATTCATTGGGCCAAACTAACGGTTTGTGATTGATATAGCCTAACTGATCGGCATCCATGTGAGGTACTCCCATCACATCTGCCAACTTATCGAAGCTTTCCTGTGACATCTTGCGTTCGTAGATTACGATCGCATTGTCCAGGTCGCCACCTTTAATCAATCCGGCGGAGAGCAACGGCTCTATTTCACGAACAAAGACGAAAGTACGGCTGGCAGCCACTTCGTCTTTGAAATTATGCATATCTTCAAGGGTAGCAAACTGATTCGGGATAATAGTCGAATCGTAAGAAACCAGTACATTCAGACTGAAATTCTCGTCAGGTAGTACAATGATAGAAGAACCAGTCGTTTCATCCCGGAACTCAATTTTAGACTTGATAATATAAAAGTCTTTGACGGCATTTTGTTCTACTGTTCCTACACGTTCTATTTCTTGTACGTAATATTGTGCACTACCATCTAAAATAGGAAATTCCGGTCCGTTAACTTGGATCAGGCAGTTATCAATGCCCAATGCGTAAAGGGCTGCCATACCATGTTCAATGGTGCTTACTTTGACTCCATTTTTCGACAATACAGTACCACGGGTGGTTTCTGTTACATTGTCGGCTACTGCGTCGATAGTTGGTTGTCCTTCTACGTCAATGCGTTGGATTTTATATCCGTGATTGTCCGGAGCTGGATTGAATGTTACAGTGAGATCAAGTCCAGTGTGAAGACCTTTCCCGCTCAGTGAAAAGCTATCTTTCAGCGTTTTTTGTTTCAGCATTGGTTACTTATTTACTTATTTAATAGTTGTTTTAATTCTTCTACTTCTTTGCGCAAGTTACGCAGTTCTTTCTGCATATCCGGCAGGCTTCTTTGTGCAATGGATGATTTGAAATATTGCTTCAGTTCCATAGGAGGAGTTCCGATAAGCTGGCTACCGGACTTGATGTCTCCCGGCACACCTGATTGTGCGCCTAATCCAACTTTATCTCCTATTTTAGCATGTCCTGCAATACCTACCTGGCCACCGATCATACACCATTCACCCACTTTGGTAGAACCGGCAATTCCGGCTTGCGCAGCCATAACGGTATGCGAACCTATTTCATCATTGTGTGCTATTTGTATCAGATTGTCTAACTTGACACCGCTGTGTACTACCGTAGCTCCCATTGTAGCACGGTCTACACACGTATTAGCACCTATATCTACTTTATCTTCCAGAATAACAATTCCGATTTGCGGAATCTTATCATATCCGTTCGGAGTGGGAGCAAAACCAAATCCGTCAGCTCCGATCACTGCACCCGAATGAAGGATACATTCATTACCTATGCGGCAATCATGATAAACATTTACATTGGAGTAAAGCAGGCAACTGTTGCCTATCTTCACGCCGTCTCCAACGAAAGTGTGCGGGTAAATTTGAGTATTATCTCCAATCACGGTATTTTCACCGATATAGGCAAAAGCACCGATGTATACATTCTCACCAATTTTGGCGCTGGGTGCAACGAAAGCTAATGAATCTATCCCTTGTTTCTTAGGCTTGCTCATCTCATAAAGATTGAGCAATTTAGCCAGACTTTCGTATGCATTGTCTACTCTGATAAGAGTAGCTTTAATTTCGTGTTCGGGAGTGAAGTCCTTATTAACCAAGACAATGCTTGATTGTGTTTCGTAGATGTAAGGTGTATATTTGGGATTTGACAGGAAAGAAATTGCTCCGGGCATTCCCTCTTCAATTTTAGCGAATGTGTGTACCGTAGCGTTTTCGTCTCCAATGATTTCCCCTTGGATAAATGCTGCAATTTGCTTAGCCGAGAACTCCATGTCTTTTATTTAAAATTTAATTAGTTCACAAATAACGGATTTTTTTTTCAGATTTCCGTGTTATTGCATGAATATTTTATACTTATCTGTGTAATCTCTGATAGCAGAGATAGTATTTCTTTACCTTTTTGGACAATAATGAGATGTTCAGCATGTCCGATGCTTCGGCAATATTTTTGATAGTGCCGTCTTTGTAGATAATATCAATACTGTCATCTGCCGGGTCATACATATTCTTTTCGATGCTGGGGGTAGAGACAAAATAGTTCGCTTCGGAAAGGGTTATGCCTAGTTGCTGGCTGATGTGCAAAGTTAATTCTTTTTTTCTGTCCTCACTAATAGGTTCCGACGAAATTTCCACTTTAAAGATATTTCGGTTTATCATTCCCGTGCTTAAAGTGGAAAGTACCTTATCTGTGTGGGTGCTCCACACTTTCAAGGCTGTCCATATATCGTTGTCGTCCAGCTGGATGAAATTCTCCAGACAGTCGGGGTTGTTATAGAATTCCGTTGGATTGATATCATTGTAAAGGAAAAAACGTAATGCAGGAGATGCAAACAGTTCCACTCCTTGTGAAGCCAGTTCTTTGGCACGCAAGAGAGTACTAATCAGCATCTTTTCGTATGCCACAGACGTCTTATGCAGGTATACTTGCCAGTACATCAGGCGACGTGCCGTGAGGAAATTCTCGATAGAATAGATCCCTTTGGATTCGACAACCAAACGGTCATCCGCTACATCAAGCATTTTGATAATTCGGGCGGAGCCGATGTTACCTTCCGTTACGCCTGTATAAAAGCTGTCGCGGCGAAGATAATCAAGCCGGTCCATATCCAACTGACCACTTACGAGTTGATGCAGAAAGCGTTTCGGGTATTCGTCCTTGAAGATTTGAATGGCAAGACTCAGCTGGCCGTTCATCTCTTTGTTCATCCGTTCCATCAACATAAGAGAAATCTCTTCGTGCGAGACTCCTTTTACAATCGTGTCTTCCAGTACATGCGAGAAAGGACCGTGTCCTATATCATGCAACAGGATGGCGGCCTGCACGGCTTCCGCTTCACTATCAAAGATAAAATTGCCTTTGGAGGCCAGTTGGGTGATAGCTTCACTCATCAGGTGAAAAGCGCCTAAGGAGTGTTGGAAGCGGGTATGTTGTGCACCGGGGTACACAACAGATGACAATCCTACTTGCTTGATGCGGGTAAGACGCTGTAAAAGGGGATGCCGTACTATATCGTACAGTAACCCCTTTGGAATATTGATGAACCCGAATACGGGGTCGTTAATTATCTTTCTTTCGTAAGGCATTCGTTTTCTTTAGAGATCCTTTTTCCCTTTTCAGAGAATTGCTTTGAGTTGTTCAGCCATTTGTGCTTGTACTTCTTGTGCGGCGGTGCGGGCAGCTTCTGCAAATTTCTCTGTTTTATCTACGTAGATAATACCACGCGACGAGTTAACAATCAATCCGCATGTACTGTTCATACCATATTTGCAAACTTCTTCGAGTGAACCGCCTTGTGCTCCCACGCCTGGTACGAGAAGGAAATGGTTCGGGACAATCTTGCGGATGTCCTCAAAAGCACGTCCTTGAGTAGCACCTACCACATACATCATGCGGTCATCGCCAGCCCATTCCTGTGATTTGCGTAATACTTTCTCGAACAGACGTTCGCCGTTTACGTCTTCTGTCAATTGGAAGTCATGAGATCCTTTGTTGGAAGTCAATGCCAACAGTATAACCCATTTGCCTTCGTAGGTAAGGAACGGAGTAACGCTGTCTTCACCCATGTAGGGGGCTACTGTTACAGAGTCGATATCCAATTCTTCAAAGAATGTGCGGGCATACATTGCAGAAGTATTTCCGATGTCACCACGCTTTGCGTCAGCAATGATGAATTGATCCGGATAGTTATCTTTGATATATTTTACTGTCTTTTCAAATGCGATCCATCCTTTTACACCCATGCTTTCATAGAAAGCCAGATTGGGTTTGTAGGCGATACACAAATCAGCTGTCGCGTCAATGATTGCTTCGTTGAATGCGAAGATCGGATCTTCTTCTTTCAACAGATGTTCCGGGATTTTCTTGATGTCAGTATCAAGTCCTACACAAAGGAATGATTTCTTGCGCTTTATGTTTTCAAATAATTGTTGCTTATCCATCTTGTTATTTACTATTTTGCAATTTACAATTTACTATTTTAAGAAACCGTTCTCAACTCTCAATTCTCAACTCTCCACTTCTCTAAAGTTCGCTTTCTTTCAGGCGTTCTGCATTTTCCGCTACGATCAGATGGTCGATACAATCCTGGATATCCCCGTCCATGAAGGCTGCCAGATTATAGATTGTATAGTTGATGCGGTGGTCGGTGATACGTCCCTGGGGATAGTTGTAAGTTCGTATTTTGGCTGAACGGTCTCCGGTAGATACCATTGTCTTACGTTTGGAGGCAATGTCATCGATATATTTCTGATGTTCTTTGTCGTAGATAAAAGTACGGAGACGGGCCAAGGCGCGTTCTTTGTTTTTCGGCTGGTCGCGTGTCTCGGTACATTCGATAAGGATTTCTTCGGCAATACCGGTGTTCGGGTTCTTCCAGATATAGCGCAGACGTACTCCGGATTCTACCTTGTTTACATTCTGTCCGCCGGCACCGCCGCTTCGGAAAGTGTCCCATTTGATTTCTCCTTCGTTGATGACTACATCGAATTCTTCAGCTTCGGGAAGCACGGCCACGGATGCGGCTGAAGTGTGAACACGTCCTTGCGTTTCCGTCGCAGGAACACGCTGTACGCGGTGTACTCCCGATTCGTATTTTAAAATTCCGTATACATTATCGCCTGTCACACTACAAACAATTTCTTTGAATCCACCGGCTGTCCCTTCGTTCGCATTGGAGACTTCCATTTTCCAACCTTTGGTTTCACAGAATTTGGCATACATACGGAAGAGGTCGCCGGCAAAGATAGCTGCTTCGTCGCCTCCTGCACCTCCGCGGATTTCGAGAATAGCGTTCTTGCTGTCTTGCGGATCGGCAGGGACAAGCATCAGTTTGATTTCTTCTTCCAATACCGGAAGGCGCTCTTGACTATTGTCCATTTCTTCTTTCGCCATTTCGCGCATTTCAGCGTCCGATTCATTGGCAAGGATATTTTTAGCTTCTTCAATATTACCCAGTAATTGGATATATTCTTTCCTTGCTTTCATCAAGTCGTCTAATTCCTTATATTCTTTAGTCAACTTGACATAACGTTTCTGGTCGGCAATCACTGCCGGGTCTGTGATAAGGGTAGATATTTCTTCAAAACGGGCTACGAGTCCGTCTAATTTTTCTAGTATGGTACTATTGTCTGCCATTCTTTAATATCTAAATTCTCCGAATTCGCTCTTAATGATTAATTCTGTTTGCTCGCATGCTTCAACACGTCCTACAATCTGTGCCGGGATACCGAATGACTCGGAGATAGCTATCACTTTTTCTGCATGTTCCGGTGACAGGTAGACTTCAAGACGATGTCCCATATTGAATACCTTGTACATTTCTGCCCAGTCCGTACCGCTTTGTTCCTGGATCGTTTTGAATAAAGGAGGAACAGGGAAAAGATTATCTTTTACTACGCGTACGTTTTCTACAAAATGCAGAACTTTAGTTTGTGCACCACCGGAGCAGTGTACCATTCCGTGGATTTCCGGACGCAATGCATCAAGCAATTTTTTGACTACCGGTGCGTATGTACGAGTAGGAGAGAGTACTAACTTACCTGCATTAATTGGAGAATCTTCCACGCTGTCTGTTAGTTTTAATTTACCGGAATAAACTAACTCTTCAGGAACTGCAGCATCATAGCTTTCCGGATATTTTTCAGCAAGATATTTTCCGAATACGTCGTGGCGGGCACTTGTTAAACCATTACTGCCCATACCGCCATTGTATTCTTTCTCGTAAGTAGCTTGTCCGTAAGAAGCCAGACCAACGATCACGTCACCCGGACGAATATTGGCATTGTCGATAACGTCTGAACGTTTCATGCGGCAAGTTACGGTAGAGTCAACGATGATGGTACGTACCAAATCGCCGACATCAGCAGTTTCACCACCGGTTGCATATACGCCTACACCCATTTCACGGAGTTCGGCCAGCAATTCGTCTGTTCCGTTGATGATGGCGGAGATTACTTCTCCGGGAATCAACAGTTTGTTACGTCCAATAGTAGATGAAACAAGGATATTGTCTACGGCACCTACACAAAGGAGGTCGTCGATATTCATAATCAATGCATCCTGTGCAATACCTTTCCAAACGGATAAGTCACCCGTTTCTTTCCAGTACATATAAGCAAGAGATGATTTGGTTCCGGCACCATCGGCATGCATAATGTTGCAATATTCCGGGTCACCTCCCAATATATCGGGAATAATTTTACAGAATGCTTTCGGGAAGATTCCTTTGTCGATGTTCTTGATGGCGTTGTGCACATCTTCTTTTGATGCGCTTACTCCACGCATCATGTATCGTTGATTACTCATGAGTTATAGAATTATTTTGTATACGGCTGCAAAAGTACAGCTTTTTTTTGGTACAGCCAACTAGGTACTAGTAAATGTTAATCATTAACTTTTATACTTTGGGATATTCTATTGAAAAGGAGAAGAATAATAGAAAATTAAGAGTTAAATTCATAGTTTTCATTACTATGAATTTAACTCTTAATATAGAAGTGTTTTATCTAATGAAAAAATGCCGAGATAAATATCTCAGATGATATCAAGTATCTTTTTGGGTAAATCAAATCTTTTTTAGAATTCTACCTTCGGAGCTTTCTCGCTTCCTTCTTCTGCTTCAAAATATGCTTTCTTATCGAAGCCGAACATTCCTGCAAAGATATTCTTCGGGAAACGGCGGATATTGGTGTTATAAGCTTGTGCAGCATCATTGAAGTTTTTGCGTGCTACATTGATACGATTTTCCGTTCCTTCCAGTTGAGCTTGAAGTTCCAGGAAGTTCTGGTTAGCTTTCAGGTCCGGATAATTCTCGGTGATGGCTAATAACTTGCCCAATGCTGATGTTACAGCACCTTGTGCTTTTTGATATTGCGCCAGCTTTTCCGGTGTCAGGTCGGCAGCATCTACTTTGATTTGAGTAGCCTGGCTACGTGCGGCAACAACTCCTTCCAATGTTTCCTTTTCATGTGTCGCATATCCTTTCACTGTGTTTACCAAGTTAGGAATCAGGTCGGCACGACGTTGATATTGAGTTTCTACATTTGCCCATTGACCACTTACATTCTCGTCCATAGTAACCAGACCGTTATATACACTTACTGCCCATATAACAAGGATAACCACAACGGCTAAGATGATAATAATTGACTTCTTCATGTTTCTAATTATTCTATAGTTTTTGTTAATTTATCAGGGTTTTGACGAACGTCCCAAACTGTCACAATGATTACATCCTTATTAGCATCAACGTAATAAATAAGTTTATAATTAGTGTCTACTACTAATGCTCTGTAACAGAGTGTAACTCTTTCTGAAGTATTTAGAATGTTTCCCGCATTTGGGAAAGTTCTAAGCATCTCTGCTTCTTTGATAAGTTTATTATGTAATTTAGCAGCTATACGTTCGTTTTTTGTATATTGTAATGTTTGTAAATAAACTAATTCTAGCGTTTGCAAAGCCGATTGAGTCCAAACAATATTTGTCATTTCATATAATATTTGAGAACATCCTCATGTGAAACAATTCTTCCTGCCTTGACATCCTCCATACCTCTATTGATTGCGATCTCTAATTCTTCTTGAGTATGTGGTAATAACCATGATTTTTGTTCCAATTCGTTGGAGAATCGAAGCATTTCTTTGAGCTGATTTTCTTCCATTAACATAACTCGTTCCATAATTTTCTGTCTCATGGTGATGGTGTCCATACCGTAAGAACCAGTTGGCTCATGGACAACTTTTTCTTGTTCTTTTTTTTCTTGATATTCTTTATTCTCTTTCATTTTCTTCTGTCTTAGTCATTAGGTAAAGTTACTAATTTATTTCGAAACTAGGGCATTGGATAACATTTATTTTAGAAACGAGAACCGGCACCACCGCCTCCGCCCATTCCTCCGCCAAAGCTGCCTCCACCGAAACCGCCTCCGCCTCCGAAACCACCTCTGCCTCCGCCAAAACCACCAATGAACGGACCGCCTCCGCCGCCGCCCCGGTGATGGTAATCATTGTCATAACTTTGCTGGCGGCGTATGATGGTATGTCCGCAGTTTCTACATGTATAGGTGACATCTTCGGTCTTCACTCCATTAATCCGGGATACGACTCTGCTTCCGCTTCTCTGCAATTGATGTTTACCGCAATTCGGACAGCGACTTTGTTTGCGTGCCGAAAAGAAAGCAAGACCTCCGCCAATGGCGATAAAACAAAGGATAGCAAGAATAAAATCAAAAGAACCACCGTCATTCGAATCGGAGAGAGCATCATTTTCCATCGAACCGTCGAGCCGCTGGCAAGTCGCTTTTAGACCAGCCACCATTCCTGCATCCCAATTCCCATCTTTGAGGTAAGGAATCATATACCTTGTTTGAATCCTTTTGCAGATAGCATCAGGAAGTACTCCTTCCAGGCCATAACCGGTATAGAACTGTATACAGCGTTGATCGGTGACTAATAAAATGACCAATCCATTGTTTTTGCCTTTTTTTCCTACACCCCATTTATTAAGCAGCTGATGACAGAAGTCGAAACAATCTTCTTCTCCAATTGAGGGAACTACGGCAACCACTGTTTCAATTCCTGTTTGTTGTTCCAAGGCATAAAGCATGGAGTCTATACTGTCACAAGCAGCCTGTGAAAGTATTCCTGCCGGGTTGCAAACATATTGCATTTTGTTTTGCAGGTGAACTTTCGGAAGGTTGTCCACCGTGTATACTTTCTCTTGAGCTTGTAGTGGGAACAGAAGAAAAGTTGCTAGTATAAAAGTTAATATTGATTTCATAACGCTTGTTTTATCTTTGCAAATATAGAAACTTTTTCTGTTATGAATCTAAAACTCCTTGTTATAATAGGTTTAATGGATGTATCGTCCGACGAATGCACGGACTCGGTCGGTGTACTCCTGTTTATTCTCTTGGTATGAAACGGCATGAGCGGCTCCCGGCACAATCCATAGTTCCTTGGGCTCCGGTTTGGCTTCGTAAAGCGGGTATACCATCCAGGTAGGCACATACGTGTCTTTGTCCCCGTGGATAAATAACATTGGAAGTTGTGATTTGGCTACCTGTTTCAGTGAAGAAGCTTCTTTGAAATTCCATCCATATTTCTTCTCGCAAAGCCAGCTTGTGGTGTACATGAGTGGAAAAGGAGGAAGATGGAAACTTGTTTTCAACTCGTGTGAGAATTCATCCCATACACTGGTGTAACCGCAATCTTCTACAAAGCATTTGACAAATGGCTTTTGTTCCTCACCAGATACCATCATGGTGGTGGCACCTCCCATTGAAATTCCGTGTACAACCATTTGCGTGCTGTCTCCGAAGATTTCATTGGCGATGTTCATCCATTGCAACACGTCCCAACGGTCTTTCCAGCCCATTTGAATGGCAGGGCCTTCACTTTCTCCCTGATGTTGCAGGTCAGGAAGTAATATATTATATCCTAAATCACGATTATACAGATAACCGATCATAAACATGCGGATAGCATTATCCGTATACCCGTGTACAATGACTGCGGTCTTGCTGGTAGGTTGGGGAGCAGCCACATAATAAGCATGCAGTTGTATTCCGTGCGGGTTAATAATGAAAGTGTCTTTCAGTGCATCCACTTGTTTCAGACTATCCACCCATGGACGCAAGAAAGGGTAGTTTTTATACATAAAAGGATAAGAGTCAGCATCTTTAGACAAAATTTTGCCATTCGGAGTCAATGAGAAGTTTAACATATAAAAACTTCCTCCGATGGTGCAGCCGGTCAATGCCAGCATGATAAAAATGATGCTATATACTACTTTTCTCCTCATAAAAACTTCTCTCTAACCCTTATTTATGCCATATCTCCCAGGCGGCAAATGCCTGAAGCAGGAGCATTTCCAGACCGTTTTTCACAACAGCCCCTTGTGCTTCTCCTTTTTTCATGAACAGCGTAACGTTCGGATTATATAACAAATCGTAGAGCAAATGGTTTGGTGTCAGAAGTTCATAAGGGATATTAGGGCAGAAATCTACCTTAGGAAACATTCCTACGGGGGTACAATTGACAATGACTGTGTATTCTGCCATAATTTCGGGAGTCAGTTCTTCATAAGTCAGCATATCGTCGGCTTTGTGGGTGCGCGATACGAAGATGCTTTCGATACCTAGATTCTTCAGACCGTGGTAGACAGCTTTGGAAGCTCCGCCGGTACCCAAAATCAACGCTTTCTTGTGATGAGGCTGCAACAAGGGCTGGATAGATTGAGTGAATCCAATGATATCGGAGTTGTAACCCACCAACTTGACTTTTCCTTTTGGCTGGCGAATGATTTTAATCACATTGACTGCGCCTATCTTTGCGGTGTCACGATCGAGTTCATCCAGAAAAGGAATCACTTGTTCTTTGTAAGGGATGGTGACATTGAGCCCGCACAGGTTGGGATTCTCTTCGATCACTTCCATGAAGTTATTGATACTGGGAATCTCGAAATTCACATACTCTGCATTGATTCCTTCGGATTTGAACTTCTCATTAAAGTATCCGATAGAAAATGAATGTCGCAGAGGATAGCCGATTAAACCATATTTTTCCATAATATAATAAGGGTTAAATTAATCATTCACAATGAATTGCTATTTTGTTGCGGTATAAAGAGTGCAGATGCCAAAGGTCAGCCGTTTGAAGTTGACTTCGCTAAATCCGGCTCGGGCGATGACTCCTTTCATCACTTCCCCTTGAGGAAATACTTTGATGGTATCCGGCAGATAGCGGTAGGCACTGTTATCTTTGGAGAGCAGTTTGCCCAATAATGGAATGACGACTTTAGAGTAGATGGAAAATAACTGTTTCATCGGGAAACGGTCCGGAGTGGTAAGTTCCAGAATCACAAGATGACCGCCCGGTTTCAATACACGGCACATTTCGGAGAGTCCTTTGTCGAGGTCTTCGAAGTTGCGGATACCGAAAGCTACGGTGATGGCGTCAAAATCATTGTCGGCAAAAGAGAGTGAAGTACAGTCCTCCCGGGCAAAAGAGATCTTGTCCGACAGTCCTTCCTTTTTTACTTTTTCACGTCCCACATTCATCATGCCTTCCGAGATGTCCGTCCCGATCAGTTCGGCAGGCTGTAGTTTGCGGCAGGCGAGGATAGCAAAATCTCCTGTGCCGGTAGCTACGTCCATCATACGCTGCGGTTGGAAAGGGCGTAACCAGGCAATCGCTTTTTTGCGCCAGCTGCGGTCGATACCTAAAGATAAGGTATGGTTCAGCTTATCGTATGCATGCGCGATGTTGTCGAACATTCGTTCCACTTGCTCGGTCTTTTTTCCTTCTTCGTCGTAAGGCTTGATATGTTGTTGTGGGTAGTCCATTCTTTTTAATTGATAGTTGATAAATGATAGTTGGAAGATGATAGTTGATAAATGATAGTTGGCGGATAATAATTAAGGTTGAAGTTATATGCGATGAATTGCATACGAACTGTCATTCATTATCTGTCAACTATCATTTATTATCTGTCATTTGTTGACTATCAACGATTCAAGAACGTTTCAACGTTTTTGAATATACGTTCAGCGATGTTGGTGGTATCTTCTTTCACAAACTTCTCACCGGTGATGTTTTCGAACAATTCGATGTAACGGTCACTGATGCTTTGTACGATAGCCGGAGTCATTTCAGGCACTTTCTGACCGTCTTTGCCCTGGAAACCGTTTTCCATCAACCATTCGCGAACGAACTCTTTAGAAAGTTGTTTCTGTGGTTCGCCTTTTTCGAAACGTTCCTGATAACCTTCAGCATAGAAATAACGGCTTGAATCCGGAGTGTGGATTTCATCCATCAGGTAGATAGTACCGTTGTGCTTGCCGAATTCGTATTTTGTATCTACGAGAATCAGTCCGCGTTCTGCTGCGATTTCAGTACCGCGTTTGAAAAGGGCTAATGTATATTTTTCGAGGATTTCATACTCTTCTGGAGTAGCCAATCCCTGTTTCAGGATTTCTTCTTTAGAGATGTCTTCGTCGTGTAATCCCATTTCTGCTTTCGTAGTCGGAGTGACGATCGGTTCGGGGAATTTTTGGTTTTCGCGCATTCCGTCCGGCAATTTCACGCCGCATATTTCGCGTACACCGCTTTTGTAAGCCCGCCATGCGCTACCGCACAGGTAACCACGTACAATCATTTCCACCGGAAAACCTTCACACAACACACCCACTGTTACCATTGGGTCCGGAGTAGCCATTTTCCAGTTCGGACAGATGTCAGTAGTGGCATCGAGGAATTTAGCTGCAATCTGGTTCAGCATTTGTCCTTTGTAAGGAATACCTTCAGGTAGTACTACGTCAAAGGCCGAAATACGGTCGGTTGCTACCATGACGAGTTTTTCGCCGTTGATGTTGTACACATCGCGCACTTTTCCGTGGTACACACTTTTCTGTCCCGGAAAGTTGAAATCTGTTTTTGTTAATGCTTTCATAATGATATATATATTAAAATTTCGCTTCTTTATCGAACTTTTCGTAAGCATCCACGATACGTTCCACCAGTTTATGGCGTACAATATCTTTCTTATTCAGTTCAACAAAACTGATCCCTTTCACTCCCTTCAAGATGCGGAGGGCTTGCACCAATCCTGACGTTTGTGAAGCGGGAAGGTCAATCTGTGTCATGTCTCCCGTCACAATCATCTTGGTGTTCATACCCATACGGGTGAGGAACATTTTGATTTGTTGTGCGGTAGTATTCTGGGCTTCGTCCAATATGACGACTGCATCATTCAGCGTACGTCCGCGCATAAAGGCTAACGGGGCAATCTGGATAATGTTCAATTCCATGTATTCCTTTAACTTGGCGGCAGGTATCATATCCTGCAAGGCGTCATATAAAGGTTGCAGGTATGGATCGATCTTATCTTTCATGTCGCCGGGCAGGAAACCGAGCTTTTCTCCGGCTTCTACGGCGGGGCGGCTAAGAATGATTTTTTTGATTTCTTTGTTTTTCAATGCACGCACGGCAAGGGCAATAGCGGTGTATGTTTTTCCCGAACCTGCCGGACCGATGGCGAATACCATATCATTCTTGGCGAATCCTTCTACCAGTTTCAACTGGTTTTCGCTTCGGGGGATGATAGGCTTGCCCGTGACGCTGAACACAATCACGTTTCCTGTCTGTTCCGCTTGCGGAGCATTTCCTTTTATAATGTCAATGATGACTTCTTCTTTCAGTGAATTATATTCGGCGCAGTACTTTTCAAGTTTGGTGATATTTTCCTCGAAGGCACACATTTCCTCCTCGTCGCCCAGCACTTTGATGACATTGCCTCGGGCAACTATGCGTAGCTTTGGATATAAAGCTTTAATTAACTGTATGTTGGCGTTGTTTACACCGTAAAAAATAACCGGATCAATGTCCTCAAGAACAATCAGCTTCTCTATCATTAAGTTGTATTAAAGAAAAATTTCTGCAAATTTAATCAAACGTTTTGGATTCTCTGATTGTTTGGAGGTGAATTTTATTGCATTTTATACTCATCTCCCGATTATCTGGCGGTGATGTGGAAACATCCTTGCTTCAATTCATATTTGATGTAGCATTTTTCAGCTTGTCGCAGGTCTCTTAAAACCTCGGACAAGACAAGTTTCAGTGTATCGGCACTTACATCCTGTAACGGTCTTCCATCCTTGTCTTCTACCTTTTTGAAACGTTTCCAACTGACATCAAAGGTGGCTCCAAAGCAGTGTGCCGAGTTGGCGGAAGCATTTCCGTTGCGACGGCGGAGGCGTTTCACATCGTTTTCGGTACGCAGTACGGAAGTAATAATTACCTGGTTGGGGTTTAGACCTTTGGCTGCCAATGAATCGAGGAAATTGGAACCGATTGTATCGAGCAGTGCACTGGCACGCGGTACGAGATAGGGGATAGAGTGTGTCAGTGAATCTACTACATAAAACTCATTGTCGGTAATATGAGTTAGCTTTTCTTTCATATCTTCTGCTGCTTCCCGGTCTGCCAATGGACGGATACCTATCTTTTTGGCTACTTCCAGATGTGCGTCATTCAAATCAGGGAAAGAACGTTTATAGCTGACGACGCCACGAATATTGCGTGGCTCATTCAGTTTCAGCGACATGTCTTTCTTTTTGCAGCCCGAAGTAAGCGTTGTAAGCCCAATAACTAGTAAAAATAGCGGTAATATGCGAAGCTTATAAATAGTCATTTTATATTTTTTGCTCGCAAATATACGCTATTTTTTCATACGTTCCATGCTTTGCATTATTTTCAATTCCATACTTTTGAGGTTATTCCAAAATATTCTCTGGTATTTCAGGATAGGTATTTAATATACCTATTATGGTATAATCTGTATTGTCAATTGTTGTTTTTAGTGTGGGTACTATTGTATGTTCGCTTCTGGTAAGAGCTTTTTCTACAAGTTCTTTCCAATCTACACCTAGAAATCTTGATATAAGATTTAGGACAGCATTTGCACTCGTAACCCCATCGTATAGCTCAAATCTTAATTTGTGAGGGGTGGGGGGAACTGATGCATCCGTGAAATTTTCTTGTTCGTCAGATGTATAATTTAATGTTAAATAAGGTATGGCGTATGTAGGAGACGAGTTGCCGGAACCGCTTTCTAACTTGGTGAAAAAGTCGTATGTTCCTTTTGCTATTGGAGTGTGAGATAGTTCGTCTCTAAACTCAATATAACGGAAAAAATAGCATTCTTTAGCTTCATTGTTAATCAGATAAACTACAGTGCCATTGGAAAGTGCCGGATGATTACTTTTTTCTATAGCGTACGCCAAATAGCTGTCTGTTATTTTAATTCTTAAATCAACTGTTTCGTTGGTGATATTATCTTTTACTTTCACCTTTGTTTCTCCTTTCTTTTTTGGGGTGACCCTTAAGCTTCCCATTCCTATCGAACTGGACAAATCTACATCTATATTTAAAATGTCAGTTTTTTCTACAGTTACGGTGTAGTCCCTGTTTCCACCTGTGATGGTGATATTGGTTGTTCCTAACAAAGGTCGTTCGTAATACTCTTTTTCGAAGGATAAAGAATATATCTTTTTTTCATCGTTATTTCCACAGCTAAAAAAGATAATTGTATAGAGAAATGACAGTAGTGCTCCAGGTAAATGTTTTGTCTTCATGATTATTCTGTTTTATAGTTTTGCAGGAGAGATATAGTTTTATAAGTTCCTGTATTGATGTTGGAGGCAAATATAAAGATTTTATCAATGTGTTGAAGTAAATAGTGTATTTATTTCTTGTCCTCCAGCTATTTTCATACATTTGTAGCGGTTTATAAAAATAGGCCACTTTTCCACTAAACATAACACACATGAAAACAGATTTCGATTACAATTCTATGCCCGTTAGCTTCGCTCATTGCTTGAATGGACATTGTTTGCGTGCGGACAAATGTCTGCGACGACAAGTAACTCTCCGAATGCCGAAAGAGCGGGCTGCTGTAATGGTTATTAATCCCGAACATGTCACCTCCGATGGTGAAGACTGTACTTACTTTATTGATGAAAAGCCGGTGTTGTTTGCACGGGGAATGAAACATTTGCTGGATCGGGTGCCGCTTGCTGATGCCACCGTTATCAAGCGACAGATGATAGCCTACTTCGGCAAAACGATCTATTATCGTTGTTGCAATAAAGAACGGTTGATTAAACCAAAGGAACAAAAGTATATACAAGAACTTTTTCGAAAGAGGGGAGTTACAGAAACGCCTCAATATGATGAATATATCGAATACTATGATCTTGGGTAAGTATATCCGTTAGTTCCGGTAATCCCATATATTGTGGGAAAGTATTCTCTTATATTATGGGAATTTATTCCCTCAAAATGAGGGAATAAATTCTCTCCAGCTAGGGAATCTTTTCCCACAATATGTGGGACTACCGGGGGCTGTAATACCCTGATAATAGTTGGCTGCCTTTTTTTTATCTTCGGGTTGGGTTGACATTTATTATGTAGTAAGCGTCTCGGTGATGCCATATTTTCTATCTTAATTTTTCCTTTTAGCTTTGCGTCATAATAAAAAACCACATCTTATGACTGCACATGACTTGTACACCCGTACCTTATCGGATTATAAATCCTGTTTATGTTCTTCTCCTGCCTTAACTCTTCGTAGTTATTGCCGTGAACGACATGTAAACTACCATGGTATGTGTCTTTGGCTTTCCCGTCACGGCATCAGTATCCGTGAGTTGCGTCCCTCCTCTTCCGTCACCACCGCTAAAGAGCCTGCATCCTCTTTCAGCCGTTTGCTTCCGGTCTGCTCTTCCCCTTCCTCCTCTCCGGATATGCTTTACGGGGTTACCATCACTTTCCCTGACGGAGTGACTGTCTCTATCAAGCAAGGCAGCTCTTTTAGCGTCAGCCGTTTTATCGACCGTTATAACAGTAAAATTCAGGAGGAAGAGTCATGTTTGCTTTAACCGATGGCATGCATTATTATCTGTGCCAGCATTATGTTGATATGCGTAAAGGCATGACCGGACTTTACCGGCTTGTCAAGTCCGACATGTCCCTTTCTCCCGTTTCGGGTGATGTATTTGTGTTTTTCTCCCGCAAACGTGACATGGTTAAAATTTTGCGGTGGGATACGGACGGTTTTATTCTCTATCAGAAACGACTGGAAGAAGGTACCTTTGAGGTTCCCCGTTTTAATCCCGATACAGGGTCTTATGAGCTCTCATGGAAGACTTTTCTTTTGATAATGCAGGGCGTCTCGCTCCGGTCTGCCAAATGCAGGAAACGGTTCCGGTTGAAGTGATACACTGATGTAATAATCTATATATCAATATATTACATTACAAATACTTCGCTGATTTATTTGTCTTCCGGTTCTTTTTTCTTATCTTTGACACATGCAAAAGGACCGGCTCATAGAACTTCTGGAGGATCAAATCAGATCTTTAAAAGAACAGCTTGAAGCGGCTGCCAGGCGTGAGGAGCATGGGCAGCTGCTTATCTGCGAATTGACGATGCAGGTCCGGCAATTAACCGAAAGTGTCCATTCATTAGAAGAGGCGTTGACCTTGAAAAATGGTAAACTGAAAAAACAGGAGAACATCAGTCGTGGCTTAGGCAAACTTATAAACAACGAGTCTGAAAAGCAGGTACCGGGTAAAGCGGAGGCGGTCCGGCAGACGGCTCCCTCCCGTCCATGCCCTTCTCCCAAAGAGCGGGGAAACAATAAATCCAAACGCAAGGAGCATTTTGAACTGGAAGAGAAGGTAATCGAAGTCAATCCCGAACATCCCCTTTTCAGCATATCCCTTGCCAAATTCATGGGATACCGTGATTCTATCCGTTATGTCTACACTCCTCCGAAATTTGAAAAGCTTGTCTACCGGCAAAACATTTATAGCTTAAACGGAACAGTCTTCTGCGGTTCCGCTCCCCAGGCACCTTTCCTTAACTCAAACTACGACGGATCTTTTGTAGCGGGTTTATGCCAGTTGCGCTATATCTACTCTATGAGTGTGGAGCGGATTATCGGCTTCTTCCGTGAAAGCGGATTTGAGCTTGAAAAGCCCACCGCGCATCACCTGCTGGGCAGAGCGGCCGAAGTGTTGGAAAACCTTTACAGGGCGTTGAGAATGGCCGTGCTTGAAGACTCTTATCTTTGTTGTGATGAAAGTTACCACAAAGTCCTTGTGGAAGAGAAGAACAGTAGAGGCAAAGGGGTAAGGCAGGGGTATATCTGGGCGGCCGTCGCGGTCAAGCAGAAATTGATACTGTACCTCTACGAGAATGGCTCCCGTAGCGGGAAGGTGCTTTTTGACCTTCTTTCCGAATATGAGGGGACAGTACAAAGTGACGCATACAGTCCGTATAGAAAATTGGAAAGTGACGCCTATCCGGGAATTAAAAGAATCGCCTGCCTGCAGCATGTCAAAAGGAAGTTCCTTGAGGTACAGGAGGAACCGGAAGCACAAAAGATCGTTGAACTGACGAACAAGCTGTATCAAAAAGAACATGAACACTGTGTTGGTCGACAGGGATGGACAGACAAAGATAACCTCAGGCACCGGAAAAGGTATGCGCCGCAGATACTCAGCGAAATAAAAAGGGAACTGCTCAGGATAAAGAGTAAGCCTGACTTGCTTCCCAAAAGTGAGATGGCGGGAGCGGTTGACTATATGCTCTCGCAATGGGAGGCCATTAAGGGCATCTTTACTGAAGGATATTACTACTTGGACAATAATTTGGTCGAGCGGTACAACCGATATATATCACTGTCCAGAAGAAATTCCCTTTTCTTTGGAAGCCATAAGGGGGCGGAAAGAGGTGCCTTATTTTATTCGCTGGCCTGTTCATGCAGAATGCAGGGAATAAATACCTTCGAATATATCACGGAGGTAATCAATAAAGCGGCAAAGCTACCACCAAATACGGACATAAAGGTATATAGAAATTTATTGCCGGACAAATGGAAAGAAAATAGAAGTAGGATTGAAACATAAAGAGGAGATGCTACTTCTATTTTTTGAGGGGGGGGACGGCATCGCCGAGACGCTTACATTATGTAGGTATTATATAGCAGTTCCGGTATGAGAAATGCATGATGAAAGTATGAGAAATACCGGTTTTTTATGACATTTCAGGCAAAATACTATGAGAAACACCTTTTTAAAAAGTATTTCTCATAGTGCTATTGCTTTGAATTACAGATAATTATCATGTGAAGTATGAGAACATGAGAAATGATTTCGCGAAATCATTTGGTTCTTAATCAAATTCCGTGCTACTTATTTATGTTCAATAACCTTATTCATGGCTATTCCGGGGTACTTTAAGATGCATATAGCTTGGATAATTTATTTGCTATTTCTAATATGCCGATATCCCTTTATCCATCAACCTTTCAATGAGCTTTACTAGCACGGAATTTGAAGAAGAACCAATCATTTCTAGTGCGTATTAGATTACTGCATCTTTCAGCCATTTTCCGAAAAAACGGTCATAGACAATATACCCATCTGGTGTATTATATATCAGTTCTTTATTCAGTAAGGATTTTAGTGCCACGTTAACGCTGCTGGGCGTTTTTAAATGATGCTTTTTGATGAAGTCATTGGCATTTATGCTTTTTATACAGCCTTCTGTGGCAATAGCTTTCAATAAATCTACTTGATTGTTGGTTAGTAGAGTCAGGTTACTTTGATATATGGTTTCCTGTTCATCTAAAATGTCGTTTATACATCTATCTACCAGTCGGTTATCAATGGGGTTGATTTTCTTTTCATACAATCGGTTGAGTATACTTTGGACGTACCATGTGTGTCCGTTTTCAAGTTGGTACAAATAAGAAAATGTTTCTAGTGTCAACTCTCTTTTTTCCTTAGCAAAGAATGAGTGTGCGAACGAATAATAATTCTCCAGTGGGATTTCCGTTAATACAATGATTTGGGTACTTTGATAAAAAGGACGTTTTGCAGAAGTAAACATTTCTTCCATTACATGCTTTTTACTTCCGGAAAAGATAAAATGTACATTGGGCATGAATTGGATATGAGAGCGGAGCAATGCTTCTACACCTTTTTCCGGATATTCTGTAATTTGTTGGAATTCATCAATGGCAAGATAACACTGTTTCTTTGAGGCTACCATATAATTGAGTATTTCTTTCAATGTTTGTTCAGCGTGGGTAGGAGCAAAGTCTAATGTTACGGTAGGCATACCACTTCTTTCGTCAGCGCTGATAATAGGACGGCAAGATTTGAAGAAAGCAGTCATTTGCCGGAGTATGTTTTGGGACAGAGTATCTAATTCTCCAAGTACATTTTGAGCAAGTAACTGGATGAATGCTTTTAAATCACGTGTGGAGTAAATGTCCATATAAAAATAGGCAGCATTCGGATTATTTTCCCGCTTCATTTGATAGAATACATTTTTGATGAGTCCCGTCTTTCCCATGCGTCGGGGGGATATTAAGGTCAGGTTACGTTCATTTAGTAAAGCTGAAATCATTTTATCAGTTTCTTTCTCCCGATCGCAAAAGTATTCGGGACTGTTGTAACCGTATACAAGGAATGGATTGTATGGCTTCATGACTTATTACATATTTTACGTTACATGTTTTATGTAACACAAAGAACGTAATAAATCTGGAATATTCAAAGATTTATTTGAATTATATAAAAAACAAACGCTGATGAGAACAAGTAATCATTCTTTTCTCATCAGCGTATATTATGTCGGATTACAACTATTTCTTATCTTTTTTCTCGTCAGCTTTAGTTGCAGGCTTTTCCTCCGTTTTGCTTTCCGGATTAATAATACCTTTCACAGTTTCACCGATAGGAAGCTTGTCCAATACGCCAAGGCTCGGAGCTACTGTCTTTACTAATGTATTCAGGAAATTGCTAGTTCCACCGTTTCCTCCGTCGAATACAGTGATATTTCCCAAGTTCATGTGTTCGAACGCCTTTACCTGTTCGCCGGCGATTTCCTTCCATTGGTCTACCATCTTATATTGGATAGCGATAGCCGGATTCGATTCGGCTGCTCTTACCATTGCTTCGAAACCTTCCGCTTCAGCAAGTAATGACCGTTTCTTACCTTCCGCTTCTGCTTCCAGTTTCATTTGGATAGCTTTTGCTTCCGCTTCGGCTTGTGCTAAAGTAGCCTTTGCACGTGCTTCCGCTTCGCGGGTAATCTTTTCAGCGATGGCATTTGCCTGAAGGATGGCTTCCTGTCTGGCGATTTCCGCAGGAACAATCTTTTCAGCCTTCAATGAAGATTCCACTTTCCGTGCCTTAGCTTCTTCCACTTCCTTTTGCGCAATTTCGCGTGCCGTTTGTACGGCAGCTTCCGATTTTGCGGCAGCTTCACCTGCTTGCTTATCGGCATTGGCTTGTGTTACAGCTAGTTCCGCATTGGAAAGTGCTACCTCTTTCTGTGCGTCATTTCGTCCGATGGCAGCTTTCTTGGCAGCTTCCGCCTGTTTGATTTCCATATCCGAGTTTAGTTCGGCAACACGGCTTTCTTTTTCTGTATTTGCCTGCTCGATACGGATATTCTTTTCAGCTTCAGCCTTTGCTACTTGTGATTCTTTTTCTGCATTGGCAATGGCTACTTGCGAGATTCTGTCCTTATCCGCATTTGCAACGGAGATTTCCTGTTGTTTCTTTGTTTCTGCAATAGCAATATCCTGATCTTTGCGGGTTTCTGCTACTTTCGTTTCACGTTCCTTTATCTGATTGGCAATTTTGATAGCACCTAGCTTTTCCTGTTCTTCGATGTTAGCCTGTGCTTCGTTCAGTGCTTTACTTTCAGCTTCCTTACCTAAGTTGACAATGTAGTTGGCAGCGTCGCGAATATCACTGATGTTGATGTTCATCAGATACAAACCGAATTTGCGAAGTTCGGTATCGATGTTATCTTTCACTTTAGCCAGGAACTTATCTCGGTCTGAATTTAATTCTTCGATAGTCATATCGGCGATCACCATACGCATCTGACCATATACAACATCAGTAATTAAGTTCTGCTTGTCATCCATTGTTAATCCCAGCATACGTTCAGCAGCATTTTGCATCACTTCAGGATCGGTGCTGATAGCTACAGTAATTGTAGTCGGCACATCTACACGAATGTTTTGAGCGGATAATGCACCGGTCAGTTTACATTCGATCTGCATTGGTTTCATGGATAAGAATTCATATCCCTGAATAATCGGCCATACAAAAGCCGCACCACCATGATATAGTTTTGCAGACTTCTTATCTCCTCCCGTTTTACCATATACAACGAGGACTTCATCACTCTTACATTTGCGGTAACGCGAAAGGATACCAATAAAAGTGAGTAGGATGACTGCCACTAATATAGCAGCCATGATTAACATTTCTTGTGTCATAAAATTGTGTATTTGAATAATTATTGAATGAATAGCGTTCCGTCTTTATAGCTGGTGATCATTGTTCTGTCGCCAGTCTGATATGCTTTTCCGGATTCGGAGATGACGTCTACTTCGCGCATGGCTCCGTCCCGGGTGGTCTGTACAGTATATTTGCTGTCGCTTTGTTTGAAATAGATCACACATTCCCGTCCCACAAGCTGATCGGTCTGCTCGTTGTGGTTCACTTGTTGCAGTTGATAAGCTTTTTTATAGAGGAACCAGACGGCGAAAACAAAGAAAAGCCCTACTAGAATACCGATGACGTAACTTTGCATTTCCGTGTTTCCCGCTAGATACATGTACCAGCCGAATCCAATTCCGAAATGGGTAAGTCCTTTAAAAGAAACTACACTACTGATATCAGCATCCACGTCTACATCTGCATCTATATCTCCGAAAAAGATGGATAATACGAATTGGATAAGAAAGATGCCTGTCGTGACGAGGGCGATGATGAGGAAAATGGTACTACTCATAATTGTGGGGTATTAGTAAATCATGATTATTTTGTCCTGTAAATATACAGGTTTATGTGAATTATACAAAGATAAATGAGATAAAATGATTAATTTTGCGCGCGAAAACCCTAAAATGAGGAATTAGCGTGCAAAGGTATTTTATTTATTTGGCTTACGACGGGACCAACTATCATGGTTGGCAAATTCAACCGAATGGGATTAGTGTGCAGGAATGCCTGATGAAAGCATTGTCTACCTTTCTGCGTCGCGAAATTGAAGTAATAGGGGCAGGCCGGACAGATGCCGGGGTACATGCTTCCCTGATGGTTGCTCATTTTGACTTCGATGAGCTGTTGGATGAAGTATCTGTTGCCGATAAATTAAATCGTCTACTGCCTCCGGACATTTCCGTTTACCGGGTTTGCCGTGTCAATCCGGATGCGCATGCCCGCTTTGATGCGACTGCGCGAACTTACAAGTATTATGTAACGACATCGAAATATCCTTTTAACCGGCAATATCGTTGGCGAGTTTATAATCAGTTGGATTATGCACTCATGAACGAAGCTGCACGTACCCTTTTCGAGTATACTGACTTTACGAGCTTCAGCAAACTTCATACGGATGTAAAGACCAATATCTGCCATATCACTCATGCCGAATGGACGCAGGAAGATGATGCTACTTGGGTGTTTACCATCCGTGCCGACCGTTTCCTGCGAAATATGGTGCGAGCTATCGTAGGTACGCTGATTGAAGTGGGACGAGGGAAACTTACTGTTGAAGGCTTCCGGCGGGTTATCGAACAACAAGACCGTTGCAAAGCCGGGACATCTGCTCCGGGGCAAGCCCTGTTTCTGGTAAATGTGGAATATCCCGAAAGTATATTTGAATAATAAATAATAAATATTCTCATGTGGTTATTATTAGCATTTCTCTCGGCTACTTTGCTGGGCTTTTATGATGTATTCAAGAAGAAATCGTTGAAAGATAATGCGGTACTTCCCGTTTTGTTTCTAAATACATTTTTTTCCAGTCTCATCTTTCTGCCGTTTATCCTGATATCCGTATATAAACCGGACCTGTTGGGAGGAACGATATTTAATGTTCCCGTTGTTGGTTGGGAACAGCATAAATATATCATCATCAAGTCGTTCATCGTGTTGTCTTCGTGGATATTCGGATATTTCGGAATGAAACATCTGCCTTTAACCATAGTAGGACCTATCAACGCCACTCGTCCGGTGATGGTGCTCGTGGGAGCGATGCTGGTATTTGGCGAACGGTTGAATCTCTATCAATGGATCGGGGTAATGCTGGCCATTGTTTCTTTCTTTATGTTAAGTCGTTCGGGGAAGAAAGAAGGAATTGATTTTAAACATAACAAATGGATATTCTTTATCGTACTGGCTGCCATTACAGGCGCTATCAGCGGATTGTATGATAAATATCTGATGAAGTCTCTGAATCCGATGCTGGTACAATCCTGGTATAATGTTTATCAGGTATTTATTATGTGTCCTATTCTGTTATTGCTTTGGTGCCCTAAAAGAAAGTCTACCACCCCGTTTCGCTGGGACTGGACGATTATCCTGATTTCTATCTTCCTTTCGGCTGCCGATTTCGTTTACTTTTACGCATTGAGCTATGACGATTCCATGATTTCCATTGTTTCGATGGTCCGTCGGGGAAGTGTAGTAGTCTCTTTCACTTTCGGTGCACTTCTCTTCCGTGAAAAGAATTTAAAAAGCAAAGCGATTGACCTTATACTGGTGTTAATCGGAATGATATTCTTATATTTGGGGTCTAAAAATTAAAACAGTTACACAAAATCTGTTTGTCGCAGGTTAAATAAGATAGATATGAAAATAAATAAACTTGTAATCACTATATTCTTTTCTGCTGTCGGGCTCTTTGCTTCGACCGTTCTTTGGGCACAAGAAGCCAAAACACTGTTTGTGAATATGCCGGATTCTCTAAGCCCGTTACTAACCAAAGTAAACCGGGAAGATTGTATTGACTTCTTGGAAAGTAAGATGAAAGCGCAAGTAGAGAATCGTTTCGGCAAAAAGTCGGAGATGACTGATCTAAGTAAAGATTATATCCGTATGCAGATGTCTTCTCAATCTACCTGGCAAATGAAAGTGTTGGCTTTGAATGACTCGACGAATGTGATCTGTACAGTCTCTACAGCTTGTGCACCTGCCTGCGACAGCAGTATCCGTTTCTATACAGATGACTGGAAACCGCTTACAGCATCTCTTTTTATTACCCTTCCTGTGATGGGCGACTTTCTGAATACGCCGGATTCAGCAGGTGTTTATGAGTTTGACGAGGCACGCCGTTCGGCAGATATATTATTGATGAAAGCCGATTTTAATAAAGAAAATACAGAATTGACTGTTACATTGGCTACTCCTGATTATATGTCAACAGAAACGGCAGAGAAACTGAAACCGTTTCTCCGCCGTCCGATTGTTTATCATTGGAAGAATGGAACCTTTACCAAATAGATAATTCTCCATTCTCTTTTTTCCTCTATTCTCAACTCTTTAAGCATTCGTTGATGAATGCGATCATTTCCGGTGTGTTGGCTTCCACACTTTGAAGCAGTTTGAATTGTGCTTTAGTACGAACCAAATTATGTTCCGGATATTTGATTTTATAATAAGTATCTCCATTGATATAGTCTGCCAAGAACCGTACACACTGCATGTATGGGAATAAAGCGGCTGCATAAGGAAGATTCTCAATCTCAATTGGAGTCAGGAATGATTTGGCTCCTTTCAGATAGCCTTTGGTAAACGCTTTGAATATTTCCATATTGAAGTTTACACGATCAAGGTCTTTATCGTCCTCATCACCCGTGTTGGCGCCTGTACGAAGGAAATCGCCATAATCGGAGAAGACAAAGCTGGGCATTACCGTATCCAGGTCGATGACACAAAGCACTTTGCCATCCTCGTCGAACATCATGTTATTCACTTTCGTATCGCAGTGGCAAACACGTTTGGGGAGTTTTCCTTCACGATATAAACGTTCTGCTTTACACATTTCATCTGCACGCTTCTCTATTTCGTCCAGATAGTATTTCACTTCCGATACCCGTCCGGCAGCATCTTTCGCAACAGCTTCACGTAGTTGTTTGAGGCGGAACTCCATATTGTGGAAGTCAGGTATGGTTTCACCCAATGTTTCCGGAATATCGGCCAACATAGCCTGGAAGTTACCAAAAGCTTCTCCAGCATAATTTGAATATTCGGGATTCACTGTCTCATACGTTTTGGCGCGTGGGATGAATACCATCACACGCCAGTAGCTATCACCGTCGAACCAATATGCTTTACCCTCTTCTGTTTCGAGGAAACTCAAAACCTTGCGTTCTATATCCGCTTCTCCTGCCTCCGTTAGTTTCTTGCGAATATGATTGGTGACAGCGGTAATATTGGATTGAAGCATCTCTACATTCTGAAAAATGGCATGATTGATGCGTTGCAAAACGTAGTCGGGAGCATCTGCTTCTTTGGTGTTTACTTTGTAAGTGTCGTTAATAAGTCCTGTACCCAAAGGTTTGATTTCTTCTATCGTACCTTGGACTTTAAAATTAGCTACAATGCTAGATAAATCTTTCATGGGTTTTTTCTTTAAAAATTTATACTAAGGTTATCGATAATCGTATTTAGCCGCCTCGTTGGCCTGATTAGCCGAGCGAACAGGTACTAATGTGAATCCCCAATGGTAATCACGATTAGCCGGGATTTGGTGGAAAGGTTCCGGGCGTGCACCCCAACTGTCATATCCGCCTACACCTTGTTGCTTCATGTCCACACAAACCTCTACGAAATCTCTTGGAACGATGTCGTTTACATGATGCATTCTCCGCAATACATTACGGGCGGCATTCTCATCATGATTGGCTACTTCTTCCCGGCTAAAGTTATTCCATTGGTAAGGGTGGGGCAGAGCCTCTTCAGAGTCAAAGTCTTCGATAGAGTTGCGCAAGGCATTGAAACCGATCGTACTGTCGGCTACTAAAACCAGGCCGTTTCCTTTGACGGGAGATAAAGCGATCCAACGGGTATCTGTGTGATGTCCGTTTTCCTGTGGACGTACATAGTTGAAGTACATTTTATCTGCTGTTGTCTTATATACGCCAACAAGAGTTCCATGATTACGGTCGATATAGTTCTCTTCCGGACCACGGCCAAAGTATTGTACATTGTTCATCTGTGCCGGCAAGCGGAAACGAACACCGATACGGGGAACTTCCAGTTTGGAAGCGGCCTTGCGGGCAGCGTCACTTCCGGGAGTAAACGTAGCCATGCGGGTAGCTTCGGAAACTTCAGTTTCTGTTGCCTGCATATCTGTTGACGTGAATTTGGCATTTACATTGACTACTCCGTTCGGATAGATTTTGTATGTGACAACATACAAGTTGCCGGCAGCCAATAAGTAGGTCACATGTAAGGAAACTACCTTATTTTCTGTTGTCATGGTTGCATCCGTTACGTGGAAGTTTTTGCTTGATTGCTTCCATACCTGTAAACGTTTAGGAGCGCCATTACCATAATCATTATCATTAGGAGCACGCCAGAAGTTAGGCTGAATACCAAATCCGTCTTTGAAATATTCTGTGCCGTCCACTTTATACGAGGTAACTAATCCGCTATTCTTGTTGAATACAAAATTCACTTTGGAAGAAGAAACGATTAGCTCATCTCCTTGAGTCGTTGTTTTCAGTGCCGGACCGTTTGCTTTATAAATAGCTTTCTCTGCCTGGATAGGAAGCTGGAACTGGTCGTATGCTATTTCATATCCTGTTGGAATCAACGGTTCAGGTTCTGTGGTTGTCACGCTGAAGTTTACAAAATATTCCACTCCCGATTGGGCTTTCAAGCCGTTTACCGGTACGGTGAATTCTTTGGATGCCTGCGGAGCAATATCCAAAGATACTTTTCCACCTTTTATAGTCTTTCCGTTAGCGAGTACGCTATAGTGAATCTGATACTTTTTCAGATTGGTGAAATAGAAACGGTTGGTGATTTTGAATATACCGGCAGCGGCATCTACTGCCTCAAAGCCTACATTCTGATGTACATATTTCACTTCAGCCATTGCCGGATGCGGACCACGATCCGGATTGACAAGACCGTTGCAGAGGAAGTTGCCATCGCTCGGCGCGTCTACACCGAAGTCACCTCCGTAAGCCCAGTATTCTCTTCCATTCTCATCTTTCTGGAGAAGACCTTGGTCTACCCAGTCCCAGATATATCCACCCTGGAGGTTCGGATATTTGTAAATCGCCTGCCATTGTCCCCACAGGTTTCCGGTGGAGTTTCCCATTGCGTGCGCATATTCGGAAGGAGCTACAGGACGGTCGCTGCCGTTCTTTCCTGTATTTTCCAGCCAGTCGGCACCCGGATATTGCGGAACATACATATCGGAGTTCCATTCCCATTGAGCACGCTCATAGTTGACCGGGCGATTCATCAGCTCTTTGTCAGCCTCTTTCAGCCACAAGTAAGTCTGATAGAAATTATATCCGTTTCCGGCTTCATTTCCCAACGACCAGAAGGTGACGCTCGGATAGTTCTTGTTACGTTCGAACATATTGATGGTACGGTCCATGTGTGGTTTCAGCCATTCGGGATTGTTACCCAATGAACCACCCTTCCGAAGATCGTAATACAATCCGTGGCTTTCGATATTGGCTTCATCGTATACATAAAGACCGTATTCATCGCAAAGTTCGTAGAAACGGCGGTCTTGCGGATAGTGGCAGAGGCGTACGCTGTTCAGGTTATGTTGCTTCATAAGCTCGAAGTCACGACGCATTAACTCTTCTGTTACATAATGACCTGTTGACGGGTTGTGTTCGTGGATATTTACCCCTTTCAGTTTCAGTGGCTGACCATTGATGAACAGGCAAACGTATGGCTTTCCGTTAGCAGCTTTTTGTTCGATAGGTTTGATCTCAATACGGCGGAATCCTACATTAAAAGGAATAATCTCATTTATTTTGCCATTCTCTTTGACGGTCATCAGCAGTTTGTACAGATTCGGATGTTCGGATGTCCATGTATTGACATCTGCCAGCTTCTGATCGAAAGAAAGTGTACGTACTTCGTCCGATGGGATATAGGCGGTCTTCTCTTCAGTAGAGATTACTTTTCCCTGTGCATCCAATAGCTCATAAACTAATGTAAGATTAGTTGCTGCCTTCTCGTGATTTCTCAAATCGACATTCAAGCTGAAGATTCCATTCTTGTAGCTGTCATCCAGGGTAGACTTCACCCGGAAATCTTTGAGGGCTGCTTTAGGTTGTGAATACAGATAAACATCGCGTTCAATACCGCTCATGCGCCAGAAGTCCTGACATTCCAGATAGGAACCAGTGCTCCAACGGAAGATTTTAACGGTAAGCACGTTTTTGCCGGGCTTCACATAGTTGTTAATAAGAAACTCTGCCGGATTTTTGGAGTCTTCGCTATATCCAACTTCTTGCCCGTTGATATATACATATACGCCGGACTTGGCTCCTGCCAGATGCAGGTAGATATCCCGTCCGTCCCAATCTGTCGGAATATCAATATCCCGACGGTAAACTCCCACCGGATTCGCTTCGGGAAGAGCCGGAGGTTGCGGATTGCGCGGCTTGAATTCATAACCATGATTGGTGTAGATGGCTATTCCGTGTCCTTGTACTTCCCAGTTACCGGGTACCTGAATATCATTCCACGAATCTGTATTCGTATTCGGGTCAGTAATGTTGTCGGGAAGCTTTTTGTAAGAGTCTACAAAGTAGAATTTCCAGGTTCCGTTCAGCAAGCGGTAATACTTGCTTCGTTCGAACTTGCCACTCAAGGCATCAGCGCGATTGTTGTATGTCATAAAAGAAGTGCGTGGATACTCTTTGTTGACTTCAACTACTTGCACATCCTGCCAATAGGGTTTCACGGCTTTTTCAGCCATTACATTAAATGTTGTCAGGGAAAATATTCCCATGAAAATGCTTGTTAATAAATTGGGGGTTGGTCGAAATTTCATGTTTCTCAATATTGGTTTTTCATTTCTTTTTTATTTTACTTTGATATGATCGAATCCTTCTCCATAAACTCCGATGACAGCACTTTGTGACACAAATGCATTCGGGTCTATATCTTTAATCAACCGGAAGATGATAGGCGATTCCCTCTTCTTGGCTAATACGAACATCATCTTTACTTCTCGTCCTGTATAAAAGCCGGTTGCATTGATAATCGTAACTCCCCGGTGTGGATATTCGTTGATATGCCGTCCTATTTCTTCATATTTATTGGATATGATAAAGAACTGTACGGATTGGCGGGCACTATTCACTACCTGGTCGAGAACGAAGCTACAAATATAAAGAGTTACAAATCCATACACCACTTTTTCCCAGTCTTTTAAGACAAAATAACTGGAAGAAATAATAATCATATCGCAGATGAGTACGACTCTTCCTAATGTGATGTCTCGGTATTTGTTGATGATGGCTGCGATAATATCCGTGCCTCCTGTGCTTCCGTTTGCCGAAAAAGCAACCCCTATACCACCTCCACAGAAGGATGCTCCAATGACACATGCCATAAAGGGCTGGTCGTGAAGGAGTCCGAAACCTGCTGTCAGCTTTTGAATGACGGACAGAAAGAAGGTGAGGGTAAATACTCCAAAAATAGTTTTAATGCAAAACTTCATCCCCAGCAATTTGAGGGCCAGTAGCAGTAAAAAGAAGTTGATGCTGAAGTACGTATACTGTACGGGAAACCCCGTAGCCCAATATACAATAGAAGCAATACCCGGTACTCCCCCGGTAGTGATATCGTTCGGAAGTAGAAAAACGGTCCAACCGATGCCATACAAAATCATGCCGATGGCAATCATTACATAATCTCTGGCTTCACGGATAATGCTTTGCTTAGAAGGTTTTGGAATAGCTGTTTTCATAAAAGTGATTATGATAATCTATAAAATGTTCAAACACGAACCCATGAATAATCCGGCTTTGGGGGAGAAGCCGGATTGGTTCATTATGTTCGTGCTAAAAGGATATATTCAGTTTTATTTTGCAAAAGCGTGACGATAGCCTTGTACTTTATTCCATCCGCCGCGAGTGAAATCGGGAACTTCTACCGGAGCAGAATTGTTTTCGATGGAAAGTCTGGTAAGTTCGGCCATGCAACACCACTCTGCCAGGTCATAAACGTCCATATCTAATGGTAATCCATTTTGCAGGCAATATGCCAGACGGTAGTCCATGATAAAGTCCATACCACCGTGGCCGCCTACTTTCTTGGCAGTTTCTTCCAACTCTATGTGAATCGGATCTTTATATTTGTCCATCAAGGCTTTCTTTACATTTTCGGATACAGAGCCATGTGCATTCAGATTTTCATGATTAGGCACATCTTTAGAATCAACTTGTGTAGGTCGCAGGCAATATTCTTCAATCGGATATTTGCTTGCATAACCATCGGCTCCCACTATCTGGTACATGCGGCTGTATGGGCGGGGTGTCATTACATTGTGCTGGATCAGCATCGTTTTGCCATTTTCTGTGCGAATCAAGGTCGAAGTCTGGTCACCATTCTGGAAGTCGGTCACTTCTTCTCCTGTTTGTTTTTTAATGTAAGCCGGTCCGTTGACAGCTTTCGTATCCATAGATACCAATGTTTTCATACGGTCGCCACGGTGGATGTTAAGTACCTGACAAGCGGGGCCCATACCGTGAGTCGCATATACGTCACCGCGATGCAGGTGATTATAATCCATTCGCCAGTTGTTCCAGTATTCAGGCCAGAAATCTTCCAGGTTGTGGATATATGAACCTTCTACATGAAGCACTTCTCCGAATACGCCCTGTTGTGCCATATTTAAAGAAGTCAGTTCAAAGAAGTCATATACACAGTTTTCGAGCTGCATACAATGCTTGCGGGTCTTTTCAGAAGTGTTGATTAACTGCCAGATTTCATCCAATGTCATAGCGGCAGGAACTTCGATGGCTACATGCTTGCCATGTTCCATGGCATAGACACCCATTGCAGCATGATGCTTCCAGTCTGTAGCTATGTATACAAGATCAATATCATCCCGTTCGCAAAGTTTTTTCCATGCATCTTCCTCTCCGCTGTAAGAAGCAGCTACAGGGAGTCCGGCATTCTTCAAAATTTCTTGTGATTTTTCAACACGTTCGGGAAGCAGGTCGCATAACGCTACAATCTTAGTTCCCGGAATATGAGTCCAGCGTGCTACGGCGCCGGGACCACGCATTCCTAAGCCGATGAAACCGACACGTACGGTATCAATTTTAGGAGTAACGAGTTGGATTACATCTTCTTGTCCGGCAGGGCGGGCAGGAGTTTCTACTTTGATAGGAGTAAAGGCTTCCGGAGCCTTTGGTTGTTGAGTACAACTGGTGTGCCAAGTTAACAAAGCCAAGCCGATAGCAGTGGCTGTGAGTAGTTTCTTCATCATATTTTAAGTTTTTAATAGGGGTTATTCGCTGTTTTTCATTTACGTGTCAAAAATAGTAATTAATTAGCCAATTATTTATATTTATAACTGATATTTTCATCATAAACTTCTATTATGAGGTAGAAAATGATTCAAACTTTTTCTACCTGATTTTGTATAGTCTTGTGTATCGACAAATACATATAAAAGACAGGCCGTTAGAAGGTCTTTCCTAAAAAGAAGTGGTCTTTTTAGAATTGCTTAACGTTTACTACTTTTGTTTTGATTAACTACATAAGCCGGTAATCCATTATAGTTCATTTCTGTACGGAAATGAGCTAAATGATAATTTTGCGGAGTACCCTGAAAGGGCTTAATTATATAGCGTAGGGCAACGCCCTACGTAAAAACGACAATCTGAATTTGCGCCCTGAAAGGGCATAATTGTATACAGTTCCGCCCTTTCAGGGCTTGTGGCTGGTGTGTTTTTTTCGTAGGGCGTTGCCCTACGCTATATAATTAAGCCCTTTCAGGGCACCCCAATAAATATATAATTGTAAGGCTTTCAGCCTAACTGCAAAATTCCCATTTAATTAAGAACAGCATAGAAACGAGTTAAACGGTGCGCTAATGAATGGGTCAAGGGTGAGGGGTGGTGAGGGTAGATTTATAACTTTCGTATTTTTTTTATAGATAAAAAAGGAGATAGTATAGAAAATAATAAAATAAAAGGTTATAAATCTACCCTCACCATCCCTCACCTTTGACCCATATTTTATAATAAAAAGATAACGGGGAATCTTAAAAACTCAATCATCTTTTTCAGATTTACCACAACGTTTCCAAAATGCTTCATTATTTTATTCAAAACTGCATAGTTTGGAATCAATTGCCACTAATGATTTTATTAGTTATTTTTAAGCAATCGTTTACCTATTGATAGTTATTCATTGCCTAAGTAGTTTTCGTTTAACTATAGTCAAGCGATAGTTCAACATATGTCAAGCGTTCGTTCAACAACTGTCAAACGATAACTCGTTAGGCAATTGAAAGAATAATATAAGCAAGAGAAAGAAATAAAAGCTGCATATTGACGAGTTATTGTCAGCGGTAGTATCTTGGGATCATTTCCGTACCGGAATGAATTAATTTTTAGGGATATGCCGCCGTTTCATAATCTTAGCGGTCTAAAGTAAAACAAAAAAAAGAGAATCTAATTTCTCAGATTCTCTTTGGAGAGCGGAAGACGGGGCTCAAACCCGCGACCCTCAGCTTGGAAGGCTAATGCTCTATCAACTGAGCTACTTCCGCAATTTTTGTGGGCAAAGATGGATTCGAACCACCGAAGTCGAAAGACAGCAGATTTACAGTCTGCCCCATTTGGCCACTCTGGTATTTGCCCTTTTTTTGCTTTTGAGGAGGTTTGTTTCTCAATTGCGGTGCAAAGATACAACTATTTATTTAAACTCCAAACAAAATCGATCATTTTTATTGCAGTAATTGCACATTCGTCTCCTTTGTTACCCAGTTTGCCACCGGCACGATCCTCTGCTTGCTCCATTGTATTTGTGGTAATTAATCCGTAAATAACTGGTATATCGCCAGTTGCGTTTAATTCGGTAATTCCCTGGGTTGCTCCCATACAAACATAATCAAAATGTGGAGTATCTCCTTTAATTACGCAACCAATTGCAATAATTGCATCAAGATCGCAATTTTCCATCATTTGATTGGCGCCAAAAGTTAGTTCGAAACTTCCCGGTACAGTTTTTACTAGAATATTTTCGTCTTTTGCTCCATGTTTTTTTAATGTATCGACTGCGCCTTTCAGTAAAGCACCGGTAATATTGAAGTTCCATTCGGATACGACAATGCCAAATTTCATTGCTTCTGCATTCGGAACGGAATTGAAATCATATTCGGATAAATTATGGTAAGCTGTTGCCATAGTAAATTAAAAGTTGAGAATTATAAAATGAAGTTTGAGAGTATGGGAAATTAAGAAGAAAGGCACGGATTTCACGGATTCCACGGTTTTAATAGATAATCCGCTTAATCCGGTGTAATCCGTGCCTCGATCTCCTTATATAATAAGGTATTATTTTTTCATCAATTTAGCCTGTTCGATATATTTGTCGATGTCCATAGCTTGATAAGACTGGAAGTATTTATCCTTGATCTTAGTGTAAGCGTTTACTGCATCGTCATATTTTCCTTGTTTTACCAGGATTTCTCCGGCTTGTATCAGGAAAATCGGGCTTAATGTGTTGTTGTCAGCTTTGTCTGCTGCCGACAGTAAAGTAGAGGCAGCTTTGTCCAGTTGGCCAAGTTGTGCATAGCAGTTACCTGCAGCACCCAAGATTGCCGGAGCAACCATTTGGTCTTTTCCATTGAAGCTATCCAGCATCTTCACTGCTTCTTCATATTTGCCAAGTTGTGCGTAGCAAATACCAGCATAAGCTTTTGCTAAATTAGCTGCTTTTGTTCCGCTGTACTCATCAGCTACTTTCAGGAAACCTGTGTAACCGATGCTGTCACCGTTTAAAGCCTGTTCAAAAGCATCCTGTTCAAAGTATTCCTGTCCTTTGAAAAGAGCTGCTTGTGCTTTTTCTTCACGTGGTTCAGCATAGAGGTTTTTGTACATGATAAAACCTGCTACAATAATAATCACAGCAACAACACCGCCAATAATTGCGTTTTTGTACTTGATAAGAAATGCTTCCGATTGTGTCAGTGCATCTTCTACGTTCAGATGTTCGTTCTGATTCTTTTGTTCTGCCATTTTATATGATTCTTTTTGTTATTATTCACAGTTTGATATTTCGACTCGCAAAAGTAGTTTTTTTATATCTACAAATGAAATTTAGAAGCATCTTTTTTTGTTTTACACCCGAAAACCACGAAAATCTTGCTACTTTTGTGAACAAATTAACGTGTACACAATGATACTGAAACGAATATCTATATTAAATTATAAGAATCTGGAAGAGGTGGAGCTGGGATTCTCTGCCAAACTGAATTGTTTTTTTGGACTGAATGGGATGGGGAAGACGAATCTGCTGGATGCAGTGTATTTCTTATCCTTCTGTAAAAGTTCCGGCAATCCGATTGATTCGCAGAATATTCGTCATGAACAAGACTTCTTTGTCATCCAGGGTTTCTATGAAGCGGAGGACGGAACTCCTGAAGAGATTTATTGTGGAATGAAACGCCGTTCGAAGAAACAATTTAAGCGGAATAAGAAAGAATATAGCCGCTTCTCAGATCACATCGGCTTCCTGCCTTTGGTGATGGTTTCACCTGCCGATTCTGAATTGATAGCCGGAGGGAGTGATGAACGTCGCCGGTTTATGGATGTAGTGATTTCGCAGTATGATAAAGAATATCTTGAAGCACTGATACGGTATAATAAAGCATTAGTGCAGCGTAACACATTGCTGAAGAGTGAGTTCCCGGTGGAGGAAGAATTGTTTCTTGTATGGGAGGAAATGATGTCTCAAGCCGGTGAAATCGTTTTCCGGAAGCGTGAAGCGTTTATCCGGGAGTTTATTCCTATTTTCCAATCTTTCTATTCTTTTATTTCTCAGGATAAAGAGGCTGTGGGATTATCTTATGAGTCTCATGCACGGGATGCTTCTTTGTTGGAAGTGTTGAAGCAGAGCAGGGAGCGGGATAAGATAATGGGGTTCTCTTTGCGGGGGATTCATAAGGATGAGTTAAATATGCTGTTGGGCGAATTTCCGATAAAGAAAGAAGGCTCGCAGGGACAGAATAAAACATATCTGGTGGCGTTAAAACTGGCACAGTTTGATTTCTTGAAACGTACGGGCAGAACTGTTCCTTTATTATTATTAGATGATATTTTTGATAAACTGGATGCTTCCCGCGTAGAGCAAATAGTGAAGTTAGTGGGCGGAGACAATTTCGGGCAGATATTTATAACGGATACGAACCGGGGGCATCTGGACCGTATTTTACATAAGGTAGGTAGTGATTATAAGATATTTCGTGTAGAAGAGGGTACAATTCAAGAAATGGAGGCTGACGATGAAGCGCAATGATGCCGAACAAATAGGAAAACTGATTCAACAGTTTCTTCGTCAGGAGAGTTTGGAGTCTCCGCTGAACGAACAAAGACTGTTGGATGCCTGGCCTCAAGTCTTAGGACCGGCGGCGGCTTATACCAGCAATCTTTATATTCGTAATCAGACATTGTATGTGCATCTTACTTCTGCTGCTCTCCGGCAGGAGTTGATGATGGGGCGTGAGGTATTGGTGCGCACACTCAATCAGAGAGTCGGTGCTATGGTTATTACAAACATTATTTTTCGTTGAGGAAAGGGATTCTGTCTATAACCTTTATACCCAGCTTGCGAAGTGTTTCGGTTGCACGGCTGTAATAAAAAGGATTTTCCAGATATTGATTATTGTGAGCATCTACACCGATGATAGCGGTGCAACCTTCATGGGCGGCTACTTTCCAGAAATCCGGGTAAGGAATGGTGGTGATTCCATGAATGTCATTATACTCTTCATAACCAAGATTATATTCCAACGGTAGGTTTAACCGTGCTGCTGTCCGGCAGATATGTCTGCTGACCAGTTTGCAATGATGATCGAATTCCGGGTAGGAACGCATGAATAAATCCGGATGGGCAAGGTAGGCAAATAGTCCGCTTTCCATCCCTTCAATAGCACTCTCTTCGTAGAGCTCGAGCATGTCTACCGAATCTGTATTCCGGCCAAAATAGGGAAACTTCTCATCTGTATGAAAATGGTGATTTCCGAAGATGATGTAATCCAGCTTATATTCTTTGATGATTCCTTTTAACCAGTGTATATATTCAGGAAAGTATTCACATTCCAATCCTATTTTTATACTGATTTGATTCTTGTATTTTTCTTGTAGCGAACGGAGGCTTTCCACATAGCCCGGCAACTCTTCAGGGAGCATGCGGATGTCGGAGATATAATTGGTGTGGTATTTCCACGGAGTGTGGTCTGAAAAGCCTATTTCTTGATAGCCGCCTTTGATGGCACTTAAAACAAATTCTTCGTCACTCCCTGTCGCATGATGGCAGCGGGTGGTATGGGTGTGATAATTCGTCTTCATTGATTGTTATAATTATATCCATGCGGACGTCGAATGATTCCGCAGGAACTTCTTCTACTAATTGAAATGGGAAACAAATCCCAGCTTTGTAAGCTGTTGGTATGCGTGGCAAGAGGCGGTCGTAGTATCCTTTTCCTCGTCCCAAACGATTACCTTTTGCGTCGAATGCTACTCCGGGAACGACGATGAAATCGATGGCTGCATAGTCTGTGAATGCTTCCCCGGTTGGTTCTTCTATACCATAGACACCGCAAATTGACATATTTTCAGGCCCGGTATATATCCGAAGCTCCAAATCATCGCCTACCACTACGGGGAGCAAGATTCGTTTCTTATTGCTCCATTTTCGGATAAACTCATGTGTGTCTACTTCGTCATTTAGCGAATGGTACAGTAGTACGGTATTGGCCGCCCTGAAAGCCGGGTGGGCTTCAAGGGCGGTCAGTATGTTAGCTGATTGCAGCTTTCGCATAGTCGAATCCGCGTGCTGGGTCTTCAGTAATGCTATACGCTTGCGCAGTTCTTTTTTTCTTTCCATCTTTTTTGTCCTTCGTCACTTCTTCCTCTTCAACGGCTACCGGAGCTTTTGGGAAAGCTTCTCCTTTTTCGAGTATCTCAATGCCTTTAATGACGGTAGCATCTGTCTTGTTAAAATATTGAAGATAAGCTTCCAGTCCAAGCATATTGTAGATGATGTTACCAAAGAGGTTCTTCTCCAAAAGTTTGTATGACTTCTGAATGAGGATATTTCTTCTTTTCACTCCTTTGCTGTCGGCAAAACGGACAAACTGTTCTACCAATCCCTGATGACGAAGATAATTCAGCAATTCTTCCTCTGTTTCATATTGGCTAAGTTTCTTCCGGTTATTGTCGGTGTACTGGAATGTGAATTGAATAGTCAGTCCCCGGTTGATAACAGTAGAAAGATAAGAGGTGACTCCCGTTGTATCTTGCGGTACGAATATATCCGGCATGATACCACCACCGCCATAAACAGTACGTCCCAGGCTGGTGTTATAGCGTTCGCTCTCATTCTGCTTGATACTGTCGCGTGAGAAAAATTCCCCATGTTCGTAACGGGTATATAAATCCAGTTCGTAGTTACGATCTTTACCGCTTTCGTATGGGCGTTGGATGCAGCGTCCGGATGGAGTGTAGTAGCGGGCGATTGTCAGGCGGATAGCCGAACCATCACTGAAGTCGATCGGTTGTTGCACAAGCCCCTTACCAAAGGAACGGCGTCCTACAACTGTACCCCGGTCGTTATCCTGAATAGCTCCGGTGAAGATTTCACTGGCAGAAGCAGAACCTTCGTCAATCAATACGACGAGTGGCATTTTCTGACAGCTACCTGTACCGTTGGCGAATTCTTCTGCACGTGGATATTTACGGCCTTGAGTGTATACGATTAATTTGCCTTCGGGCAGGAACTCATTCACCATGCGAATGGCAGCTTCCATATATCCTCCGGTGTTACCGCGGAGGTCAATGATTAGACCTTTGCATTTTTTATGGTTGAGTTGTGCCAGTGCATTCAATAATTCTACATGGCTGGTACGTCCGAATTTGCTGACTTTCACGTAACCAATGTCATCGTTTAGCATATAAGCTGCATCAACGGTATTTTGAGGAATGTCTCCACGGGTAATGTTGAAATGCAATAAGTCTTTTTCTCCTGTTCGTTTGATACCTAATTTCACTTGTGAACCTTTCGGACCTTTCAGAGTGCGCATAGCCCGTTCGTTGGTTACTTTCTTACCGACAAACAAACTGTCGTCCACGGTAACAATACGGTCGCCCGCCATCAATCCTATCTTTTCAGAAGGGCCACCCTGAACGACTGCATTCACATGAATGGTGTCGTTCTGTATGGTAAACTGGATACCGATTCCGCTAAAGCTACCTTCCAGTTCCGAGTTGACTTCTTCGAGATTTTGGGCTGGGATATAAGTTGAATGTGGATCTAATTCGGCCAGAATCTGCGGCATGGCTTTTTCCACTAAATCGGTCATGTTTACGGTGTCGACATATTGATCGTCTACAATGCGTAACAATGCGTTTAGCTTATTGGAGGAGCCGTTGATAATACCCAAACGGTTGCCGGCAAAATGCTTGGCATAAAATGTACCGATAAGAATCCCGACTACCACGCTGACTGCTATGATGACAGGTGTAAAACGTGAAGAGTTTTTTGTACTCATGTCTATTCCTTTTTTAAAACGTTCGTCTTCTTATTTATCTGGAGAGGAATGGTTATCTAATTCTGTGTAGATAACTTCGATTCCCGCCCGTTTTAATAACTCAATTCCATCTTCCAGGCGGTAATGTTCGGAGTAAACTACCCGTTTGATCCCTGCCTGTATGATTAACTTCGCACATTCGATGCAAGGAGAGGCGGTGACGTACATGGTAGCACCGTCGCTACTGTTGTTTGAACGTGCTATTTTGGTAATGGCATTTGCTTCCGCATGCAGAACGTATGGTTTTGTCAGATTGTTTTCATCTTCGCATACATTCTCAAAACCGGAAGGCGTTCCGTTATATCCGTCGGAGATAATCATTTTATCTTTAACAATTAAAGCTCCTACTTTACGGCGTTGGCAATAGGAATTTTCAGCCCATATACTGGCCATGCGTATATAACGTTTGTCAAGTTCTAATTGTTTCTTTTCAATGTCCATGTTGTTAATTATTTGCTATCTTTGTACATGAAATGCCAATACGTATGTTTGCTGGCTTCCGGCCGGATTATAATATAAGAATAATCCATTGTCATCCCCTATGTATGAAGAGGCATTGTTTAGCCCTTTTATAAATTCTTTAGCTAAATCATCATTCTCATTGACATTGGTAACGCTAGCATGAAATTCATTATTCTTTCCATTAGCACTCCAGGTGCCTGTAAGATCTGCAGTGATAATTCTCCCTTTGACAGCACCATTAGAAATTCTGTTATCTTCTTCGGTTCCTGTGAAAGTTATTGTATAGGATTCTTGATTTTCATTCAATATTTTGATGCTTTTCTCACTAAAACCATTCATCCACCCGCCTTTATCCTTTAGATTGATGTAGGTCAGTTTCCATGTCTTTCCGGTGAATATACCTTGCAAATCGTCCGAATCATTACATCCTGAAAATAAAGGAAGCAATAAAAGCAATCCTACTATTTGAAATATACTTCTCTTCATATTTTATATCTAATAACTTAATACTTACTTTCTTATTCCATTTCTGATTAATAAAGCATCAATACTTGGTTCCTGCCCGCGGAAACGTTTATAAAGTACCATCGGATGTTCCGTTCCTCCTTTCGACAGGATATTATTGCGGAACGAGTCTGCAACTTCCTGATTGAATATTCCTTTTTGCTTGAACAATGAGAAAGCGTCAGCATCCAGTACTTCCGCCCATTTATAACTATAGTATCCGGCAGCATATCCACCAGCAAAGATATGGGAGAACTGCGTACTCATGCAAGCTTCCGGCACAACCGGCAATATTTGTGCATCCTTCCAGGCTTCCTGTTCATAAGCTTTCACGTCTCCTTCAAAAGGAGTGTCGCGAGTATACCACGCCATATCAAGTAAACCGAAACTTAGTTGCCGCAGACAAGCATAAGCAATATTAAAATTAGAAGCGTCTACAAGACGTTCTATTAATTCATCCGGTAAAACTTCTCCTGTCTGATAATGACGGGCAAATGTATTGAGGAAATCTTTCTCTATGGCGAAGTTCTCCATAATCTGCGAAGGAAGCTCCACAAAGTCCCAATAGACATTGGTTCCGCTTAAACTTCTGTAAGTGGAATTGGCAAACATACCATGCAGGCTATGTCCGAACTCATGCAAGAATGTTTCTACTTCATTGAATGTTAATAAAGCAGGCTTATTCTCGGTTGGCTTGGTAAAGTTCATCACAACGGATACATGCGGACGGCTGTTTTCGCCAGTCTTTTTATCTATCCATTGGTCTTTGTAACTTGTCATCCAAGCTCCGGCGCGCTTACCTAAACGCGGGTGGAAGTCAGTATATAGGACGGCTAAGAATTTTCCGTCTTTATCAAACACTTCAAAGGCTTCCACTTCTTTATGGTAAACCGGAATTTCTGTATTTTTCCGGAAAGTAATTCCATATAACTTTTCAGCTAGTCCAAACACTCCTTTCTTCACTTGTTCCAATTCAAAGTAAGGACGGAGCATTTCTTCATTGATATTGAATTTTTTGTCTTTCAGTTTGTTTGAGTAATAACTCCAGTCCCAAGGCATTACAACGAAATCATCTCCCTGCTCTTCGCGGGCCAGTTCTTGGATTTCTTTGTATTCTTGTTGTGCGGTAGGAGCGTATGCTTCCAGCAGTTGGTTGAGCAGCTTGTATACAGACTCACTGTTTTCAGCCATTCTTTTCTTTAGCGTATATTCCGCATAATCTTTGTATCCCAATAGCTGGGCTATTTTCATACGTGTATTAGCTATCTTTTTTACGATATCGATATTATTGAATTCGTTATCGTGCGTACATTTTGTATTGTAAGCCATATACAATTTCTGGCGTAAATCACGATTGTCGGAATACGTCATGAAAGGAACGTAGCTTGGAGCATGAAGTGTGAACGCCCATCCTTCTTTTTCTTCGCTCTTGGCTGTTTCAGCAGCAGCTTCTATGATAATTTCGGGTAATCCGGCGAGACTTTCCTTTTTTGTCAACAGCATCTGATAGGCATTTGTTTCTTTCAGGTTGTTTTCACTGAAAGTAAGCGTCAGTTTACTCAACTCGTTAGTCAGGCGGCGGTATTCTTCCCGCGCTTCTCCTTCCAAATTGGCACCATGACGAACAAAACTGTTGTATGCATTTTCCAGTAACTGTTTTTGTTCCTGTGTCGGTTGCAAAGTCTCTTTTTGGTTATACACTTCTTTCACACGTGCGAATAACTTTTCATTCAGTGTGATATTATTGCTGTGTTCACTAAGCAACGGCATAATCTTTTGAGCGAGTTCTTGCAGATCGTCATTCGTTTCTGCGCTCAACATATTACCGAAGACGGCAACTACTTTATCCAGTAATTCCCCTGATGCTTCGAAAGCTTCTATCGTATTGCTAAAATCAGCCTTTTCCGGATTCTGTATGATAGCCTCTATTTCAGCATTTTGCAGCTTGATTCCTTCGAGGATAGCAGGCTCATAATGTTCAGTTTCAATCCGGTCGAACGGCACGGTTCCGTGCGGCGTATGGTATTGCCCGTAGAAAGGATTCTGGGCGTTTGTTATATTGCTCATAGTGCAAACTAGTATCAATGTTATTAATAATCTCTCCATAGAAGTACAAAGCTACTAAAATTGTCGCTTATTCAACGGATAACACGTTGCTTTTTAACAATATATAAAATGAAATGTATAAAAAAACCGCTACGGTTTCCCGCAGCGGTTTTCTATATGGTTCAAGCTTCTAATTAAGCGTTAACTGATGCCATGTGAGCGATCAAGTCAAGAACTTTGTTAGAGTAACCGATTTCGTTGTCATACCAAGATACAACTTTAACGAAAGTATCAGTCAAAGCGATACCTGCTTTAGCGTCGAAGATAGAAGTACGAGCGTCACCTAAGAAGTCAGAAGAAACTACTGCATCTTCAGTGTAACCCAGGATACCTTTCAATTCGCCTTCAGAAGCTTCTTTCATTGCAGCGCAGATTTCAGCGTAAGTAGCCGGTTTAGCCAAGTTAACTGTCAAGTCAACTACAGATACGTCCAAAGTCGGAACACGCATAGACATACCAGTCAATTTGCCGTTCAATGCAGGGATTACTTTACCTACAGCTTTAGCAGCACCAGTAGAAGAAGGTATGATGTTGCCAGAAGCAGCACGACCACCTCTCCAGTCTTTCATAGAAGGACCGTCAACTGTTTTCTGAGTAGCAGTTGTAGAGTGAACTGTAGTCATCAAACCGTCAAGGATGCCGAACTTGTCGTTCAATACTTTAGCGATAGGAGCCAAACAGTTAGTAGTACAAGAAGCGTTAGATACAAATTGAGTACCTTTTACGTATGTCTTTTCGTTTACACCGCAAACGAACATCGGAGTGTCATCTTTAGAAGGAGCTGACATTACAACATATTTTGCACCAGCTTCGATGTGAGCCTGAGCTTTGTCTTTGCTCAAGAACAAACCTGTAGATTCAACAACGTATTCTGCACCTACTTCGTTCCATTTCAAGTCAGCCGGATTTCTTTCAGCTGTGATACGGATAGCTTGACCGTTAACGATCAATTTGCTGTTTTCAACATCTGCTTCGATAGTACCGTCGAATTGACCGTGCATTGTATCATACTTCAGCATGTAAGCCAAGTAATCAACCGGGCAAAGGTCATTGATACCTACGATTTGAATATCGTTTCTTGTCATTGCAGCGCGGAAAACGAAACGTCCGATACGTCCGAATCCATTAATACCTACTTTAATCATTTTGTTTAAACTTTTAAGGGTTTTATAATATTTGTTCAAATATCTCTCTACCTCCGCACTTGTTTTATTTTCAAATGCGGTGCAAAATTACAAAAATGTTTTTATATTCGCGCATTAAATTCACATTAAATATTGAAAAAAGATGGGAAAGAGTACATTTTTACAGGACTTTAAGGCGTTTGCCATGAAAGGTAACGTCATAGACATGGCTGTCGGTGTTGTTATTGGTGGTGCGTTTGGAAAAATCGTATCATCATTGGTTGCTAATGTTATTATGCCTCCGATTGGTTTACTGGTTGGCGGTGTGAACTTTACGGATTTGAAATGGGTGATGAAAGCGGCAGAGATCGGTGCTGACGGTAAGGAGATAGCTCCGGCTGTGACATTGGATTATGGCCAGTTTCTGCAGGCCACCTTTGATTTTCTGATTATCGCTTTTGCTATATTTTTATTTATACGTTTGATTACGAAACTGACAACTAAAAAACAGGCAGAAGTAGCGGCTGCTCCTCCAACTCCTCCTGCGCCAACGAAAGAAGAAGTTTTGTTGACGGAGATACGTGATTTGCTGAAAGAAAAAAATAATTGATTCTAATTAAAATGAAGGAGATTTCAGGTGTAAACTTGTGAATCTCCTTTATTTTTCTCTTCATTATTAATATAGATTGCGTACTTTTTTCTACTTTTGCAACTCAATTTATTCAAAATCCAACCATTGATATGCAGGAAAAAATAATAATTCTTGATTTCGGTTCGCAGACAACACAGCTTATAGGCCGCCGTGTACGTGAATTGGATACGTATTGTGAAATCGTTCCTTATAACAAGTTTCCTAAAGAAGACCCGACTATTAAAGGAGTCATTCTCTCCGGAAGCCCTTTTTCGGTTTACGATAAAGATGCTTTCAAAGTAGATTTGAGTGAAATTCGTGGTAAATATCCGATATTGGGTATTTGTTATGGTGCACAGTATCTGTCATACACCAATGGCGGAAAAGTGGAACCGGCCGGAACGCGTGAGTATGGACGTGCTCATTTGGCTTCTTTCTGCAAAGATAATGTACTGTTTAAAGGAGTGCGTGAGGAGTCGCAGGTGTGGATGAGTCATGGAGATACGATTACTGCTATTCCTGATAATTTCAAGAAAATAGCTTCAACAGATAAAGTAGAGATTGCTGCTTATCAGATAGAAGGGGAGCAGGTATGGGGTGTCCAGTTCCATCCGGAAGTATTCCATAGTGAAGACGGAACTCAAATCCTGAAGAACTTTGTGGTAGATGTTTGCGGCTGCAAGCAAGATTGGTCGCCGGCTTCTTTTATTGAGAGCACGGTTGCCGAACTGAAAGAACAGTTGGGTGATGATAAGGTTGTTCTCGGTTTGAGTGGTGGAGTCGATTCATCGGTTGCGGCAGTGCTGCTGAATAAAGCTATTGGCAAGAACTTGACTTGTATCTTTGTAGATCATGGTATGCTGCGTAAGAATGAGTTCAAGAATGTGATGAAGGACTACGAATGTCTCGGCCTGAATGTGATTGGCGTTGATGCCAGCGAAAAGTTCTTTACGGAACTGGCTGGTGTGGCCGAACCGGAAGCTAAACGCAAGATTATAGGTAAGGGTTTCATCGATGTGTTCGATGTAGAAGCTCATAAGATCAAAGACGTGAAATGGCTGGCTCAAGGTACAATCTATCCGGATTGCATCGAGTCATTGTCTATCACGGGTACAGTGATAAAGAGCCATCATAATGTAGGTGGACTTCCTGAAAAGATGAATCTGAAATTGTGTGAGCCACTTCGTTTGTTGTTTAAGGATGAAGTTCGTCGGGTAGGTCGTGAGTTGGGTATGCCGGAACATCTGATTACCCGCCATCCGTTCCCGGGACCGGGGCTGGCAGTGCGTATTCTGGGTGATATTACTCCTGAAAAAGTACGTATTCTGCAGGATGCTGATGATATCTTTATTCAGGGATTGCGTGACTGGGGATTGTATGATAAAGTATGGCAGGCAGGAGTTATCTTGTTGCCAGTACAGTCTGTAGGCGTGATGGGAGATGAACGTACGTACGAAAGAGCAGTTGCTTTACGTGCTGTGACATCTACAGATGCCATGACAGCCGACTGGGCGCATCTGCCTTATGAATTTATGGGTAAGGTATCGAATGATATTATTAATAAGGTGAAGGGAGTGAACCGTGTAACCTATGATATCAGTTCTAAACCACCAGCAACCATTGAGTGGGAATAATAACACTTTATAATCTAAAAATAGCCTCAATAGGAATTCCTGTTGAGGCTATTTTATGATGAATAGGTCTTTTTATAATGAGCCAGTCCGTATCTATTCGCTTACCAGCTTCTGTGCATCCGGAATAAGAATCTCTTTCCGGCGTAATTCTAATAATCCTTTGTCTTGTAGCTCATTGAGTGCTTTTGAAGTATTCAGCCGGGTGTCATCTAAGTAGCGGGCAAGATCGTCCATCTTCATTTTGAATATCTTTTCTCCCTGAATCTTTTCACAATGCAACAGAAAAAAGCGAATGATTTTCTCTGTTAAATCCTGTGTCGGCTCTTCCCATAAGCGGGAGTAAAGATTTTGTGCCCGGTTACTTACGATATTCATATAGTTGAGCCGGAATATTTCATATTTGAACAGATCGCTAAGTACAAATGCTTTGCTGATACTGACAGTATGCGCTTCTGTATGTGCCACATAAGCAGAAGTGTAATGAGTGTTCATGCCAAACAGCGACTGTGGTTCCAGCAGGTAAGGTGCTTCCATCTGTTCAATGACGGTGTATATATTTTCTTTGGAATTTGTGACAATAGAAACCTCGCCTTTTAACAGGAAGCAGAGTTGTTTACACGGACTACCACTCTCAATGATAGTTTCTCCTACTTTATGCTTGATAAAGTGTAGCTTGACCTTATCCAGAATACTTGTGAAATCTTCATGACAAAGACCTTGAAATAAAGGCAATTGGAGCAAAGTGTCGAACATTGTTTCCATATGTTGTAATCTCTTGTTAATCGTACAAATTTACTCATAATACAACACGGCTGTCAATATCTGACCCTTCTTTTTGTTTTTTTTATTGTTTGAATGTATAAAAATAGAGTATATTTGCAGAAAAAAAGGAGGAAATTATGTTTGCAGGCTTCAATTGGCAACAGATGGTTAGTGCGTTTATCGTACTTTTTGCCGTGATAGACATTATCGGCTCTATACCTATTATAATTAACCTGAAAGAAAAGGGGAAAGATGTGAATGCAATGAAAGCTACCGTCATCTCTTTTGTTTTGTTGATCGGATTTTTCTATGCGGGAGATATGATGCTGAAACTCTTCCATGTAGATATCGAATCGTTTGCAGTTGCCGGTGCGTTTGTTATCTTCCTCATGTCTTTGGAGATGATTTTGGATATTGAGATTTTCAAAAATCAGGGTCCTATCAAAGAAGCTACTTTGGTGCCGCTTGTCTTTCCTTTGTTGGCAGGTGCCGGAGCTTTTACTACTTTGCTTTCTCTTCGGGCGGAATATGCCAGTGTTAATATCATTATAGCTTTAGTATTGAACATGATTTGGGTTTACTTTGTAGTGAGTATGACTGGTCGTGTAGAACGTTTCTTGGGAAAAGGTGGTATCTATATTATTCGTAAGTTTTTTGGTATCATCTTATTGGCTATTTCTGTAAGGTTGTTTACGGCCAATATAACGTTATTGATTGAAGCGTTGCATCGGTCTTGATTAATAATCTAATCTTTACTTGTTTTCTACTTGTTATTTTTGTATATTTGACGATTTTACTTATACTTTTCACTAGGGTGAGAAGAGCTTGTCATCGAGGTGAAAAGGGCTTCTCATTCGGGTGATAATGTCTCATCATTTTAGTGAGAGGTTACTGATGTTGGTAATAAACTACAAGGATGTTGGTGAGAAATGGTGAGGATGTCGGTGTCCTTCAGGGTCGACGCATTATATTTTTTACTATCTTACAACTTGTATTTTATTTTTATATTATTGACTATTAGTGTATTATCTATTGTATATGTCGATTATTTTCCTTATCTTTATAAGATATTATAAAACATAAACTAACATGAAAATTGGCATAATTGACCTTTGTAAACAAATAGAAGATCCTAGGATGAACCGCAAAAAAGTACATAAAATGGAAACTATTATCTATATATCCATTGCTGCTGTAATCTGTGGCGCCCAGTCTTGG
>NZ_JH114350.1:1169714-1170575 GCF_000157095.2 Bacteroides sp. D1 | reverse complement strand
GCCGTAAATTTATTGACCTTATTCAAATACCTATTATCTTCAATCGTATCGCTACTCTCTCGGACAAGTATTGACGGTTCTATTTTTTACTTGTACTACTTGTATTGTTTATCAATATTTCAAAGAACTTGCTGCTTTCGTTTTAAAAGCGGGTGCAAAGGTAAAGGCTTTATTTTTAACTACCAAACTTTTTCGGAAGTTTTTTTCTTTTTACTCATTTCTCAGGCTCTCTATGCGAAAGGGAAAGAATGCACAAAAGAAAAAGAAAGGCCGTTTTCTTTGCGAATCGGACTGCAAAGATAAGAACTTTATTTATTATCCTCCAAAACTTTTTGGAAGTTTTTTTGTTCTTTTCTTTAAGCGCAATTTCGCTTTTTCACTATGTCAATTCTGCAAGGCTTTCTTCTCTTGGAAAGCGGGTGCAAAAGTACGCCCTTTTCGTATACAATCCCAATATATTAAACTCTTTTTTCGAAGTTTTTTTGAAAGAATCTGCTAAAACGCTGAAGGATAATGATGTTGTAGAACATATTTTTTTATCATAAGTGGATTGGGAGCGGAAACGGTACACATGGAACACATTATTATATCACACGCGGGCGCGTAGGCGCACGCAAGAGAGAAAAAGATGCAGAAGAAAGAAATAACAAAATTACAGTCGAATTACAGCTGAGAAAAAGACAACAGGAAGAAAGAGACAAGAAGATGATATAGAAGGAAAGCAAGAAAAAGAACGAAATGTAAAAAGAATACTAGGGATATACCACAAAGGGACATTACAAAAGGAGATTATTAAAGGGGATGGATTAATTGGAATGGTTAATTGGGCATGACCAGCAGAATACAGGATATTCAGCGACG
>NZ_JH114350.1:1133792-1169614 GCF_000157095.2 Bacteroides sp. D1 | reverse complement strand
AAGGAAGCAAGAAAAGAACGAAATGTAAAAAGAATACTAGGGATATACCACAAAGGGACATTACAAAAGGAGATTATTAAAGGGGATGGATTAATTGGAATGGTTAATTGGGCATGACCAGCAGAATACAGGATATTCAGCGACGCAGCGCCACTAGAAATGATTTCTCATTTTCATTTCTCATATTCTCATAGCTTGCACAATAATCAACTGTAAATCATCAATATAACACTATGAGAAATAAAATAAAAAAGGCATTTCTCATAGTATTACCAACGTTTTATACTGAAAACAGTGCATTTCTCATAAACTTTCAAATCATTTCTCATAGTATTTTGACTATTTATCCTATAAATTCTCAAGCTAGATCCTAAACTAAAGACCAAGTTGAATACCAGACTAGACACTGCTTTACAATACATTATCAGTGCTTATTGAAAGTATATAGAGCAGACATTCGCATATTTTCCTACCTGCATCTGCATCGTTGCACTCCAGTGAACAGGCCTGTGCACTAGAGTAGAAAGAACCGTCTACTCAAGTGAAAAGATCTGTTCACTGGAGTGCAACGATACAGATAGTAGTAGGAAAAAATGGCAATGATTAAGGAAAAGCATAAGGATATAAGGTACATGATACACAAGAAAGCAGTAAACAACGGGAAGTTGCTTAATAAACAACATAAGAAGAAGGAATAATCATAAAGTCTGGGAAAAGATACAGCCATAATGCATGAGAAAGGAGTAAAATAGATAAAAGGAGTATGAGAATAAGATGAGAAACGATTTAAAACCTATGAGAAATGCATCATTTTTAAGGCTAAATGATAGAAATAGTATGAGAAATACCATTTTATATTTTATTTCTCATACTATTATATTATTGATTTACATATAATTACCGTATTATTTATGAGAATATGAGAAATGAAAATGAAAAATCGTTTGCAGGGGGCGCGCTGATATAAATGCAGGAAACTATCATACCAATGTTTTTCTAGAAAATGATAAATCGGATAAGTCCATATCATAGATTTATTTAGTACCTTTGCCGTCCTATTTATATAAAAAGAAAAAATGAGTAAAGAATACACACTCGCAGATTTCACAGATATTTTCGATTACTCCACAGGCTGGTTCAGCGACAGTAGCATTTGTAGTCTATTCTATCAGATATTCAAACGATTCCCTTCTATGAAAATGGTGAAATATAAAGTAAACCAGGATTTCCTGAAAGAAATCAAAGAACTTTATCAGCAAGACGATGCGTTCGATATATTCGAGCATATATATTGCAATCATTTTGAGAATGAAAAAGAGGAAGAGGAGGAAGAAGAAGATACATCTACAAAAGAGTTATATGATTGCATCGTTATCTGCAAAAAGAATTTAATGATTGGCTATTTTGATAATTGCATAAAAATAGCCTATTCCAATATTGATAAGGAAGAAATCGATCGTATCAATCAAATTTGCGAAAACCACAAAAAGGAGAATGAGAAACTGAACAACCTATTTATAGTAACATACGCTCATAACTACTTCAGCCTGAAACAATCGCAAATCAATAAGCCGGCCATTCAGATTGACCGCCACTATAACAATGATTTTGCTCCCGTAGCCGCTGAAATCGAAAACTTCCTATTAGAGGAGAATAAAAGCGGTTTAATCATTCTGCACGGGAAACAAGGTACGGGGAAAACAACTTATATCCGTCATCTTATCAATCTCGGAAAAAAGAGAATGATTTATATGAGCGGCGACCTGGTAGACAAACTTTCGGACCCTAGCTTTATCACTTTTATCCGCCAACAAAAGAATTCGATCTTTATCGTAGAAGATTGCGAAGAGTTATTGTCAAGCCGCAACGGAAGCAACCGCATGAATGCCGGACTAGTCAACATACTGAATATCAGCGACGGACTATTAAGCGATGAATTATGTATCAAATTTATCTGCACATTCAACGCTCCACTAAAAGATATCGACGAAGCCTTGCTTAGAAAAGGACGTCTGGCTGCCCGGTACGAATTTAAAGACCTGACAACCGACAAAGTAAACCAACTAATAAAGGAAGAAGGACTGGATATCCCCCAACAGACACAACCTATGACACTGGCTGAAATCTATAATTACGAAGGCATGGATTTCTCTTTAGGAAGAAAGCGGGTAGGATTCTGAAAAATCCTCCAAAGTAGAACTTTTAAAGAAAAATCGACTATTATTATTGCGAAATATAAGTATCTATATTTTACCTATCAACAAGAACGATTTGATATTTTTATACGTTTATTATACGTTAAAAGAGTTGCCCTATTACGGAGCAACTCTTTTAAATATTAAACTTCTTAAGTTCAAACTTTGCATGTGATACCTTATATCGACATTTTCTTACTTACAAGTTAACGGAAATCCAAAGATACTCACTCGCAAAATCTGTAATTATCCAAAGCTAAAAGGGAAAGTGCTTTCATCAGATAAAGCAATTAATCCGTTCTTTCGCTGGATACAAATTTTGTTTTCTCTTGCCAGCCAACCGGCCGCCAATGCTGTACTTTCTACGCTTAGGTTTAATCTTCTTGCCAATTCAGGTATTGAAATTTCACCAATTTCTTTCAGGGCACACCAAACTTTTCCGGCATTGTTCCCTACAATTGTTTTATCCATGGCTATTTTTATTAATAATTTGGTTACAATATAGTCATTTTAATAATTGTTTATAACAAAACCAACTTTTTTGTTTTAGTTTTTGACATTATTTAAAACAAAGAAATCAATTTCGCGTCTAGTGATTAAAAACTTGGTAATAATTCGTACCATAACACCACTAAAAGGAACATTATATATCAAAATAAATTCTCAAAACAGGAATCGGGCAATCACAGAAAGAAAATAGGAAATTGACATTTCCGCAATATCGGACAAGTCATTTCGCTTTTTTACCAATACCTTTGCGGAGTGAAATACCAGAATAAGTTATGCAACAGAAAAAAACAACGAAAGAAGAATATCAAAAGTGCGTAAATGTTGTAGTGGAATACATCAACCAACATTTGGGAGAAGACATTGATTTAAAATCTCTGGCCAGAATTTCAAACTTTTCTCCTTTTTACTTTCACCGGATCATGAAAGCTTTTCTCGGTGAACCGATTGGTACGTTTATTGTCCGGACGCGGACAGAAGCTGCCGCACGTCTACTCCGCTACTCGGATGTTCCGATTGCCGACATAGCCTATCGGATTGGTTACTCTTCTCCTTCTTCGTTGTCGAAAGTGTTCAAGCAATTTTATGGTATTTCACCTTTAGAGTATAGAAACAATAAAAACTTTGTAATTATGAAACCAGCGATTATCAGGCCAGACCTAGAACTAAAAAGAGAGATCAAAAACGTTTCCGAACGGAATGTGATTTATATCCGCCTCACCGGCGATTACAAACTGAATGATTACGGTGGCACCTGGGGCCGTTTATTCCAATTCATCAAAGAACAACAGTTGCCGATGGGAGATTTCAGCCCGCTTTGCATCTATCACGATGATCCGAAAGTGACACCGGCAGAAAAACTGCGTACAGACGTATGTATGGTAATGCCTGTAAAGGTAACCCCAAAAAGTGATGTCGGATTTAAGGTGATCCCGGCCGGACGTTATGCTATCTTCTTGTATAAAGGTCCGTATGACAATTTGCAAGCTGTGTATGATACGATTTACGGAAAGTGTCTGCCCGAAATGGAATGTACGCTGCGTGATGAAGCCAGCGCGGAACGTTATCTGAACAATCCATGCGACACTGCTCCCGAAGAGTTGTTGACGGAAATTTATATTCCGGTAGAATAATGCGGACAGACAAATGGCGGAATAAAGAGAATGAATAAAGATGTGATTTAACGTCTGACTTTTGGAGGACAGTGCAAAACCCTGATAAGTCTATCTTTTAGACGCGGATGACACGGATTTAGCAGATTTATAATCTTCTTATCCGTGTCATTTTGCGTTATCCGCATCTAAAAGCATATTATGCTATAACAGGCTGCCTTCCTCTCTCCTACCTGTTATTTTTCAGCATAAATGCCAATCCGGTTTCCTTCACTATCAGTGAATACGGCAAACCATCCTTTGCCGTCCGCCTCGATCTTTGTTCTGGGAATGACTACTTTCCCTCCTTTCAGAAGTACTTTTTCCAAGGTCTGTTCTATATCCTCACAGTTGAAATGGATAAGCACTCCATGCGTGGAAGGAAGAAAGTCGAAATTTGAAGCATAAGAGATAGCACCGACGGTTTCACCTTCTTCTGTGAAACAAGCCATTTTTTCTGTTTCACATTCAAAAGTCGGAAGTTGCATACCTAATACTGTTTCGTAAAAATCGACAGCCCGATGGAAATCGGAAGCAGGAATCTCAAAAAATGCAATTAGTTTTTTCATTTCGTTTCTTTTTTATCGTTACTACTAAGCCTTTGCAAAGACACTGCAAAAGTAGGGCAACACGAGGAAGCCTGATAGGAAAAAAGGGACATCTTTAAAGTTCGGAAAAATAATCGGAATAAGGAGCGCAGACAGAAAGATACTCGGCAGGGGTGTAACCGGAAAAGAGTTTGAATTCCTTTATCATGTGAGACTGATCGGAGAAACCACATTCATAAGCTACTTGTACAAAAGGGATAGTGGCATCCTGCTGCAACATTGACAATGCCCGCTGCATACGGACAATACGAATAAATTCTTTGGGGGTAGTGCCGACATAATCGGCAAAGATACGTCCAAACTGCTTACTGCTCAAACAGGCCGTTTCCGACAGATGAGCAATGTTGATTTGCGGCTGGAGGTTTATTTCATGAAACACAGCAGACATCCGCTTGAGGTTATACTCCGGAAGGGTGTATAAACGACGAAGGAAAAACTGCTCTATCAAACGAATAGAAACGGCATTATCAGAAGTGTCAGTGACCTGTTTCACCAAATCCGACAGTTCTACATCTTCCATCGCATCGGTATCTACATTTTGTCCGTGAAACAGATGGCTGGGAATATGAAACAATGCTTTGACTGCATAAGGCTGGAAAACAACAGTAATCATTTCTATCCTACCCGTCGACTGTACATCCGAAAAGCCGACCGATTGTCCGGAAATGAAGGATTGAGGTTGTAGTTCCGACTCGCCCAACAAAAGGAGTTGTTTCCCTTTATGAAATACCAGTTGCATACAGCCAATAGGCAGAGTCCGTTCGGAAACCGGAGTCACTGAATCGTCTTGCAATATCCAGTAATGCCGTATATAAGGAGCAAGCGCCAAACAAGGTTTTATAAGTTGAAATGATTGCATAGAGCAAAGATATTATTTCTTAATTCAAATGCAAAAGTAAAGCTCCTGTTTAAAGAGGTATAGTAAAAAAAGGACTTTTTATAAATTAGAGAGTCGTCCTATTAAGAACAGATATGCCGGAATGATAAACAGATAAGGATTTAAGGCAGGATCCTTATTTGAGAATAAGGTACAATTGAAAAGACGGCAAACCTTTTCTTAATAAAAAAACATCCTCTGTTTGAAAGAGCATGATTGTAGCTCACATTCAAACAGAGGAAGATTCTTTAGATAACGGAAAGTCCGTATTCGTAGGCCTCCGACATCGCATTATAGTCCTCGTCGGAATAGCTACCTTTATCTCTGGCTTTCTGCATATCTTTCATAAACGATTCTACAGAAGTCAGGAAGCTATAATAATTCTTCTGTTCTTCATCATAACCTGTGACAGCAGGAAGTTTCTTTGCAGCTTCGAGTTCTTTCTTCAGTTCGGCCATCTTCATATCAATACGCATACCATCCAGCGCATGTTTGCGTGAATAGAGATTCATGATGCTTTGCACGGTGCCGGACATCTTACGCATGGCCATGATTTGATCTTTCAACGGTTCATCGGCAAGCAGTTCTTTTTCAGCTTGTTCTGTCAGAGGGCTTAGAATATCAAAGATCACTTGTTTATATTCCGACATTTCTACACTAAGCCGATAGTTCTCGTCGAGGAGCTTGCCGATCTTTGCAGTCTCTTTTGCCTGCTTGTAAGAGAGGAATTTATTAAAATTATCATAGAATTGCGTCCTTGCACTGAAAAGTCCTCGATAACTCTGCTTCAGATTCTGACGGACTTCTATATTAAAATAATCTCCCGGATCCATCAATTCCGCTGTATCTCTGGCAGATACTTCAGGTGGTGCAATCGGAGATACTTCAGGAACTTTTCCTGTCTGTTCCATATATCCCAAAACTGCATTTATGTCTTTCGCATTGGCTACATGCCTCAACACGATGAGCGATGTATGATAATAGTTTATCACCTTACTGGCATTGTCCAATTCCTCCGAAGTGACAGAGGACGCAGCCTGTTTCTTGTTTCCTCCCGAACAAGAAACCAACAAGAGAACACCTACAAGTGTTCCGAAAAATAAAATATTCTTCTTCATAATGGTTCGTTTATTAAGTCTTTCGTACTATAACAATAAAAATCGTTTTTTGTTATAGACAAACAATGCATATTCGAGAAGTGTAGTGGAGAAATTTAAAATGCTGCTAACGATGATTAAGGAATAAACAACCAACGTGTATAAAAACAAAAAATGGCTACTCATCACGAGCAACCAATCTTTTGTTAACCTTAAATCTAATACTTATGAAAAAAACACAGTACAAAGGTACCATATTTCAGATAAATAGCAAATTTCAGCGCCTAAACAGACGATATTATAACAGGGTTTAATACTCCGAGAATCGCATTAACATTTCAGACTTCATCCGTTAACATTTAACATATTCATTCACATAAGTTGCTCCCCGGATAAGTAAGAATAGAAAAAAAGGCTAATCATGGAAACGACATTGTTTTTTTTCGTAACTTTGAACTATGATAATCAGTGCCAGCCGCCGGACAGATATTCCGGCATTCTATTCTCAATGGTTTTTCAACCGGATAAAAGAAGGATATGTATTAGTGCCCAATCCTTATCATCCGAAAATGATTAGCAGGATTTCCTTATCTCCTGCTGTGGTTGATTGTTTCGTATTCTGGACCAAGAACCCGGCCCCGATGCTTAACCAGCTGGATAAATTACAGGATTACAACTATTACTTCCAATTTACACTCAACCCTTACGGAGAAAAATTGGAGAATCGTTTGCCATCTATCGATAAACGAATTGATACCTTTAAAAAGCTGGCAGACAAAATTGGCAGAGAAAAAATGATTTGGAGATATGATCCGATACTGACGAATGAGGAATACAACGTTTCTTTCCACCAGGAAGCATTCGCCCGGATTGCCCATGAACTCAAAGACCATACCTCGAAATGTATGTTGGGATTTATAGATCATTACCCCCATATCCGAAACTCGATACAACCATTCAACATCAATCCGCTGACCAAAGAGGAAATAGAAGAAATGGCCGTCTCCTTTAAAAAGACAATAGATATTTATCCCGGTATACAGCTGGACACTTGTACCGTCAAGGTAGATTTAAGACATTTGGGTATTCCCAGCGGCTTGTGCATTGATAAAGGGCTGATTGAAAAGATCACCGGTTATCCTATCCTTGCTCAAAAGGATAAAAACCAGCGTAATATCTGCAACTGTATCGAAAGTATTGATATCGGGACTTATGAAAGTTGTCTGAACGGATGTGTTTATTGCTATGCCATCAAAGGTAATTATAATACAGCAGCATATAATATGAAGAAACATGATAAAAACTCGCCGTTGCTCATCGGTCATTTATCCGAAGATGATATAGTAAAGGAACGGGAGATGAAGAGTCTGCGGGATAACCAATATTCGTTGTTTTAGTCTTCCTGATCCGTATCTGACTTACAGGCATAAAAAAAGGCTATCTATCCCAGACAGCCAATCTTTTGTTAACCTTAAATCTAATACTATGAAAAACACAGTACAAAGATACGGACTTTTCGGTTATCTCCAAATTTTCGGCCCAATGCAGCGTATCTTATAACATGGTTTAATAGAATCTGAACCGTATTAACAAATAAGCGGTTAAGCATTAACATTTAACAGTTTTCTTAAATAATCAGGGCATAAAACCGGAGGAGATGCAAATGTTTTCCAATCGGACACCTTATCTTATTAAAGAGCGTTTATGAGGTCTAACAAATTCCTCTGCCAGCTGTTTCTAATAGAAGGTAACTATCAAATTCCCAATATATGAACAGATTCGAAAATAAAGTAGTTGTCATCACCGGTGCTGCCGGTGGTATCGGCGAAGCAACCACACGCCGCATTGTCTCCGAAGGGGGCAAAGTAGTCATCGCTGACCATTCTGAAAAAAAGGCGGAACAGCTTGCCAACGAACTTACTCATGCAGGGGCCGACGTGCGCCATGTCTATTTCTCCGCCACCGAACTCCAGAGTTGCAAAGAGCTGATTGATTTTTCTATGAATGAATATCAACGAATAGATGTACTGATTAATAATGTAGGAGGAACCGATCCCAAACGTGACCTTAACATCGAGAAGCTGGATATCAATTACTTTGACGAGGCATTCCACCTGAATCTCTGCTGTACCATGTACCTTTCTCAACAGGTCATCCCTATCATGACTACCAATGGCGGCGGAAACATTGTCAACGTAGCTTCCATAAGCGGACTTACTGCTGATGCTAACGGTACATTATATGGTGCCAGCAAAGCGGGCGTCATCAACCTGACGAAATACATCGCTACCCAAATGGGAAAGAAAAATATCCGCTGCAATGCCGTAGCCCCGGGATTGGTACTTACCCCCGCGGCATTGGATAACCTGAATGAAGATGTACGCAACATCTTCCTCGGCCAATGTGCCACTCCTTATTTAGGAGAACCGGAAGACGTCGCAGCTGCCATCGCTTTTCTGGCTTCGAACGATGCAAGGTACATCACGGGACAAACAATCGTCGTAGATGGTGGCCTGACTGCTCATAACCCGACAGTAGCGTTATCATAGAACATAACTTTAATACAATGAATAAAATGACAATAATGGGAATATGGCTTCTTTCGCTATTTATCAATAGCGGATGCAACCGGGAATTAGTAGAATAGACAGTAATGATCTTAAAATATCTATCGAAAAGGGGGAAGAGTGGATGCATGATTTTCCATTGTTTCTGGGTTTCACAATGACTTTACCCATGCATTCATTTCGTTAATAGCTTCTAGTGAAGACGGAAGCTCCTGCTTAGTCTGCAAAGCATCAGGACGAAGATCGACGCGCACATACCCCCAGCCGTCTTCGTCGATTTGCAGATAGCCACACTTCCTGTACTCTTCCAGGCAACTGTCAGAGCATCCTCCGTAAAAGTCACATTGAAGTTCATCTTCCGACGTTTTTTTATTGGCAATGAATGAACTTTCACCCACCCAGACAAAATCGTCCAAATCAACCTCAAAATAATCCCCTCCTCCCCGATTGAGTGCGGCAACTTCCGCCAAACGTCCTTCGGGAAGCATCTTGTAAACGCGGACATAACATTCTTCCTTATACGGATTTTCATCTACAACAAGGAAAAGACCGGATTTTCCACAGAATAAAGGAGTATCTATACTACGATATTCGTAAACTTCTCCTGTAACATCACTCATCACAAAATAACCCCAGCTCTCAAACCCTGAATAGTGAAAAAAATGCAGACCGTAATCAGACTGATACCCATCATAGTACCATTTTATAAATCCATCTTCATCTTCTTTCGCCGGAGAATTCAGCAGTGCGAGTTCCCCCTTTTTCCAGCGCACGGACAGTTTATTTTGATTGTCTGTATAACGCCCTTTACCAGAATCAAGCTGTTTATTACAACTATCCGCCTTCATATTCGTATATTCAGCAAATTCAAGTTTTTTCACGTCTGCCCCTGTATTGCTATACATACGCAAGGAAATCATTCTTCCACTATGATAGTCATACATACTCTTTGCAATCCGGTTGCCTTCTTCAGAATAAATTTCAGTCATGACACCCGGCACGCCTTTCTCCGAGTACGGATAACTCTCGAAACGACGTAGCCGCCCGCCAGAATAATTCCTTATATCCAGCCGCTTTTGAGTTCCGACCGTCACAATGCTTCGTTTTACAGAATCACACTTATCATCCATGAAGTATATCGGCTCATCGGAATCCTTTTCAAAATATTTTCGTTTCAGAAGATACTTTTTGCCGTTCTCCAATGCATAAATTTCTTGAATGTAATAAAAGGGAGTCCCTTCTGATGCCTGATATTTATACTCATACCAGTCGGGAGCCTCCGCTACCCCGTCAGGGTCATTATAAGCGTATTCCGAATGGCTATAATACCAACATTCGGTCGGTAACACTTCCTGATCGTCAATATAATGATTAACCTGCCATAGATGTCCGTTGGCATGCCATCTCATTTCCTCTCCGTTTAGCTTCCCATCTTTATAGTGTTCAAACCAGTCCGGCTTTCCATCATAATACCATCTCTGACGTACTCCATTAAGTTTACCTCGTGTAGCCTGGTAAAAGATATGGGGATATCCGTTGGAATAATAAGATTGATAAAGTTCACAAATACTGTCAAGAGTGATTATACGACTTGTCATACAATGGGAAGAGATACTGTAATGACGCACCGTATCGTTCTTTATTCCGTCTTTATAAACAACTACCGAATAATAGGGTTCCGACACAAAAGAATCAGTCGAGCGAAAATAAAAGTGCTTATAAGCACCGTTCATCAATGAGTCCTTGTAAAAACAACGTTCCACGCCATCTACTTGTTTCCGGCAAATACTGTCGGAGTCATAGACCTTCAAAGAAGATGCTTCCGGTTCTTTTAGCAATGATTCGGAAAGCGTATCAGGAATAATCCAATCACTTCCTTTATAAAAATCCATAGAGAAAGCTTCGGAAATAGCAGTAGTTTTTTCGCTTAAAGCGTTTTCCTGTGTTTCCTGATTCGTGGAAGAAGATTGCGAAGTTCCTCCGGTTTTTCCGCCACATGATAACAACAGTAATACGCAGCTATATACCAAAGCGTTTTTCATACCAAACATCTTTTATTTAATACATAATTACGGCAAAATTAATGATAATATCAGATAATCAGGTATAAATCGATCCCCAAAATGGAATAATTATCTGTCAGCAGGCTATTATTTCGTTCAACAAATACTAACTTTACAACGTTATTAATAGAAAAGAACGAACGTCATGATTGTTAAAACACTACTAGATACAGACCTCTATAAGTTTACCACCTCGTACGCTTATATCAAACAGTTTCCTTATGCAATGGGTACTTTTAGTTTCAATGACCGGAACGAAACAAAGTATACCGAAGCTTTTCTGGAAACACTCAAGGCAGAGATCAAGAATCTTAGTCAGTTGAGATTCACGGAAGAGGAGTTAGAATACATGACGAAGAATTGCAGATTTCTTCCGAGAGTCTACTGGGAGTGGTTGTCTTCTTTTCGTTTCGACCCGAATAAGATTGATATTCATCTGGATGAAGCCTGTCATCTCCACATCGAAGTGACTGACTTGCTTTATAAAGTGACTTTATATGAAGTACCTTTGCTCGCTATTGTTTCTGAAATCAAAAACCGGTTCTTCGGCCATGTAGCAGACATGAACGGGATTCTTTGCAAGCTGTCGGAGAAAATAGAGTTATCGAACCAACATCAGCTCCGCTTTTCAGAATTTGGCACACGGAGAAGATTCTCTATTGATGTGCAGGAAACAGTTATCAAAAGACTGAACGAGACAGCGCAATATTGCACTGGGACTTCCAACTGCAACTTCGCAATGAAATATGGAATGAAAATGATGGGGACTCACCCTCACGAATGGTTTATGTTTCATGGAGCACAGTTCGGATATAAACATGCCAATTATATGGCACTCGAAAACTGGGTGAATGTTTATGACGGTGATTTGGGTATCGCACTTTCCGATACATATACATCCGGCATCTTCCTTAGCAACCTTAGCCGTAAACAAGCTAAACTTTTCGACGGTGTGCGCTGCGATTCCGGCAATGAATTTGAATTTATCGACCGACTGGTTGCCCGCTACAAAGAGTTGGGAATCGATGCGACAACCAAAACCATCGTATTCAGCAATGCCCTCGACTTTACAAAAGCATTAGACATTCAAGAATACTGCAAAAACAAAATCCACTGCTCTTTCGGAATCGGCACCAATCTCACCAACGATACCGGGTTCGAACCTTCGAACATCGTGATGAAACTGACGCAATGCAAGATGAATGTCAATCAGGAGTGGAGGGAATGTATCAAACTGTCGGATGATGAAGGAAAACATACCGGCAGTCTTGAAGAAGTGCAGGCATGCCTGCATGAGTTGAGGTTGAACTAAATTATAACAATGTGGCACATATTTTCCGTAAGTTCTCCAAATGCGCTATAACATTCTTATCTTTTCGGGCAATCTGCATATTATATCTTGTCTGCATATTCATCAGCATTTCCGCATTTATATTGGTAGCAGCTTCAATCAATAAGGCAAAATCCGTAGATACAGGACGACGCCCATTCAATATATCATTCAACATCGTATAAGACACGCCTACCACTTCCGCAAATCGTTTCTGCGATATACCACGAGATTGTAATTCTTCTTTTATAATCTCTCCCGGATGCACCGGAATAAAAGAATACCCTAAGTTAGACATACTATTCTTATTTATAATGATTTGTTATGTCAATAATAGAACAAATAGTTATGATTGGTTCAGAGTCCGTAGTCGATATTTTAAATTCCAGTCGATATTGTTTATCAATCCGAATAGAGGAAATATCTTTTTTACTCCCTGTCAATACTTCATAATTCAACGAATTTAAAGGATAAAGCGCTTCTACATTCAATGCTTCAGCCAAAGTGACAATTCGCTTCACATAATTCCTTATTACTTGAGGTTGAAAACGATGCTTCTTATCGTTACATTTACCTTCATAATAAAGTTCTGAAAGATACTCCTTTTCAAACTCAATAACCATTTCTCTAATTATTACGACAGTACAAAGATAGTAGTTTTTCCAAGAATACACTAAAAAAGTGGATATAATGATAGCAGTTCTATCAAACTTAGTTAAAACCAAGAAGTATTAGATAAAAACTGCTATCACCTTATTAAAATAACTGTATCCAAACAGCACAGTATACATGTGCTTTCTTTATACTATCTGTGACAAAAGTGACAAAATCCATATCCGTGGAGTTAGATTAAAATCTTTTTCAGAATTTGAATCCTTTCACTGCTTTTTCCAATCTTTCCAAAGGTAATTCGCCGGATTGCCGCCAAAGCTGTTGCCCTTTTCTAAAAAGAATAAAGGTAGGAGTCGACTCCACCGTATAAAAATCAGTAAGGGCAGGCTCCTGGTCGATGTCCACTTCCACCACTTCCAATGTTCCTACCATCAGTTTCTTGAACTCTTCAACAACCGGTTTCATGCGCTGGCAGTGAGGACACCACGTTGCGTAAAACTCTGCCATTACCCAATCACCGTTAGCCAGCTTCTCCTGGTTTCTTTCTTCACGAGCTATTTTCTTTTCTTTCATAATGAATATCTCCTTTTAATTAATAACTATCAACCTAACAATATCAGGAGAAAGATGGTTTAGAAAAGAAGCAAGGTTACACACAAATTAAAGAATCAAACCCGTTTACATTTCCCCGACCAGCAATTAATATCCAGGCGAATCATCTCCGTACGATGAAAAGACTTCTCTGCATCATACTTTGCTCCTATCACTTTATCTTCCGGACTAAGGACAAGCATTGCACAAAATCGAAACTTTCGTGCAAAAAAGGAACATTCTATTCAATATTTATTTATCTTTGCCCCCCGAAATGGTTCAGAATCCGTATCCAACGGACGATGATTAATAGGGAACCGGGTGTAAATCCCGGACAGTCCCGCTGCTGTGAAACTCTGTTCAATGTCTTATAATTGAACTAATTTAACGCCACTGATGTTATTCGGGAAGGCAAATAAGACAAGAGTCAGTCAGAAGACCTGCCATTTTGTGTAAGACGCCCCTCTCCTCGTGGATTAGGAGAAAGAGTATCACTTGTTAAGCCCCAAATCAAAAAAATACTGTTTTTCGTCGGGTGGAGTATGTCCATTAGACGGGAAGACATTAATAAGTATGTACTTAATTGAAAAAAGTATGATAAAAAAAATCTTAGTAGCCAATCGCGGTGAAATTGCCGTAAGGGTGATGCGTTCCTGCCGGGAAATGGAGATAACGAGTATCGCTATCTTCTCCGAAGCAGACCGGACCGCGAAGCACGTGCTTTATGCAGACGAAGCTTATTGCGTAGGGCCGGCAGCATCCAAAGAGAGTTATCTGAATATAGAAAAAATCATCGAAGTGGCAAAAGCAGCTCATGCAGACGCCATCCATCCGGGTTACGGCTTCTTGTCCGAGAATGCCACATTCGCCCGTCGATGTCAGGAAGAAGGAATCATCTTTATCGGACCCAATCCGGAAACAATGGAAGCTATGGGAGATAAAATTGCTGCCCGTATCAAAATGATTGAGGCGGGAGTACCCGTAGTTCCCGGCACACAAGACAACCTGAAAAGCGTAGAAGAAGCCGTAGAGCTTTGCAATAAAATTGGCTATCCGGTGATGCTGAAGGCTTCTATGGGCGGTGGTGGAAAGGGTATGCGCCTCATCCACAGTGCCGAAGAAGTGGAAGAAGCATATACCACTGCCAAGAGCGAATCATTGTCTTCCTTTGGCGACGACACGGTTTATCTGGAGAAGTTCGTTGAAGAGCCTCATCACATCGAGTTCCAGATTCTTGGTGACAAGCATGGAAACGTCATTCATCTGTGCGAACGCGAATGTTCCGTGCAACGCCGTAACCAGAAAATCGTGGAAGAGACTCCTTCGGTTTTCGTCACTCCCGAACTGCGAAAAGACATGGGTGAAAAAGCGGTAGCGGCGGCTAAAGCTGTGAACTACATCGGTGCGGGTACTATCGAATTCCTTGTTGATAAACACCGCAACTATTATTTCCTTGAGATGAACACCCGCTTGCAGGTGGAACATCCAATTACGGAAGAAGTGATCGGAGTAGATTTGGTGAAAGAGCAAATTAAAGTTGCCGACGGACAAGCGCTTCAACTGAAACAAGAGAATATCCAGCAACGCGGGCACGCTATCGAATGTCGTATCTGTGCCGAAGACACTGAAATGAATTTCATGCCAAGTCCGGGTATCATCAAACAGATTACAGAGCCGAACAGTATCGGTGTGCGTATTGACAGTTATGTATACGAAGGATATGAAATTCCGATCTACTATGACCCGATGATCGGTAAACTGATTGTATGGGCTACCAATCGCGAATATGCGATTGAGCGGATGCGTCGTGTTCTCCACGAATATAAATTGACCGGAGTGAAAAACAACATCAGTTATCTGCGTGCCATCATGGATACTCCTGATTTTGTAGAAGGTCATTATGACACAGGATTCATCGCCAAGAACAGCGAGTTTCTGCAACAACGGATTACGCGCACCAGCGAATATTCCGAAAATATTGCCCTGATCGCTGCTTATATAGACTATTTGATGAATCTCGAAGAGAACAACAGCGGTATGGCTGCCGACAACCGCCCTATCAGCAAGTGGAAAGAGTTCGGATTGCATAAGGGTGTGTTGAGAATCTAAATTTTAACAAAGAGAATTCAATTATGGAAATTCATATAGGAAACCGTGTGGCCGAAGTAGAACTGGTCAGCAAGGAAGATAACAAGGTAGTGCTCACCATTGATGGAAAAACGTTTGAAGCAGACGTAGTGATGGCAGAAAACGGTACTTGCAACATATTGATGGACGGACGCAGTTCGAACGCACAGCTGATTCGCCGTGATAACGGAAAAAGCTATAAAGTGAATACGCATTATAGCAGTTTCAATGTAGAAATAGTGGACAGCCAGGCAAAATATCTGCGTATGCGCAAGAAAGGGGAAGAAGAACAGAATGACTGTATCATTTCTCCGATGCCGGGCAAAGTAGTGAAAATACCTGTTGCAGTCGGCCAGGAAATGAAGGCGGGAGACACCGCTATCGTTATTGAAGCCATGAAGATGCAGAGTAACTACAAAGTGACTTCAGACTGCCGCATTAAAGAAATTCTGGTTCAGGAAGGTGATAACATAACCGGCGACCAGACGTTAATAACATTAGAACCGATTGCATAATATAAGAACGGATTGCATTATGGAAGAAATGAATAAAGCATACGCCACGTTCGAGGAACGTGACCGCATCGCTTCTCTTGGTGGAGGCGTTGATAAAATAGAGAAGCAACACGAAAGCGGAAAAATGACTGCTCGCGAACGTATTGAGATGTTGCTCGACAAAGGTACTTTCGTTGAACTGGATAAATTGATGGTTCACCGTTGTACGAACTATGGCATGGATAAAAACAAAATTCCGGGAGACGGCATCGTTTCAGGTTACGGAAAGGTAGACGGTCGCCAGGTATTTGTTTACGCTTATGACTTTACCGTATATGGCGGCTCACTGTCTGCTTCCAATGCCAAAAAGATTGTGAAAGTACAACAACTTGCGTTGAAGAACGGTGCCCCGATTATCGCTCTGAATGATTCGGGCGGCGCACGTATTCAGGAAGGTATCGAAAGCCTTTCCGGTTATGCGGATATTTTCTATCAGAACACAATGGCCAGCGGTGTGATTCCACAGATTTCGGCCATCCTGGGTCCTTGTGCCGGAGGCGCTTGCTACTCTCCTGCCCTTACCGATTTCATCTTTATGGTGAAAGAAAAAAGTCACATGTTCGTGACTGGTCCGGATGTAGTAAAAACCGTGATTCATGAAGAAGTAAGCAAAGAAGAGCTGGGTGGCGCAATGACACATAGCAGCAAGAGCGGTGTGACGCATTTTATGTGCAACTCCGAAGAAGAACTGTTGATGAGTATCCGTGAACTGTTGTCTTTCTTACCGCAGAATAATATGGATGAAGCCAGGAAACAACCTTGCGCCGACGAAACCAACCGCGAAGACGCTTTTCTGGATACAATCGTTCCGGCAGATCCGAACGTACCATATGATATGAAAGACATTATCGAACGCGTGATAGACAACGGTTATTTCTTCGAAGTCATGCCGAACTTTGCAAAGAATATCATCATCGGCTTTGCCCGCATGGCAGGTCGTTCGGTAGGTATCGTAGCCAATCAGCCGGCTTATCTTGCCGGCGTTCTTGACATCGACGCCAGCGACAAAGCAAGTCGTTTTATCCGTTTTTGCGACTGTTTCAATATTCCGTTGATTACATTCGAAGATGTTCCGGGATTCCTTCCGGGATATACGCAGGAGAACAACGGTATCATCCGTCACGGCGCAAAAATAGTTTATGCGTTCGCAGAAGCTACTGTTCCCAAACTGACTGTTATTACCCGCAAAGCTTACGGCGGCGCTTATATCGTAATGAACTCCAAGCAGACAGGAGCTGATGTGAACTTCGCATATCCCAGCGCAGAAATTGCAGTGATGGGTGCAGACGGTGCAATCAACATTCTGTTCCGCAAAGCTGACGAAGCAACAAAGGCTAAGGAACTGGAAGCCTACAAAGAAAAGTTTGCTACTCCGTATCAAGCTGCCGAACTGGGATATATTGACGAAATCATTTATCCGAGACAGACTCGCAAACGTCTGATTCAGGCACTAGAAATGACGGAAAACAAAATGCAGACAAATCCGCCCAAGAAGCACGGTAATATGCCTTTATAACAACTAGATAAGGTGTGCATAAAGCACCCTCCCATCAAGACGGGCTTACATAGATTCTACGATATACTTTAGAATCTTTGTAAGCCCTCTTTTTATGAGTAAGTCTTTTTATATACACAAAAAAAACGGCACCTCGATTCACATCGCAGCACCGTCACAACACAAACACAAAATAAAACACGACAAAACTACTATGCAATCTTCCTGTCATGCCGGGGAGGCATACCTTGCTTGACTTATCTATATTCGCATACACACAAGAAGCTTTATCAGGCGATTTGCACAATAAATAACATACACTTCCGGATTTTGTTCACAGGATTGATAAGATTTTATTCAATAATATGATAAGAAAATGAAATAACGTGCTCTTTAACGAATTCAAGAGAAACGAAAAAAAACGGCACCCCGATTCACATCGCAGCACCGTCACAACACAAACACAAAATAAAACACGACAAAACTACTATGCAATCTTCCTGTTATGCCGGGGAGGCATATTCACTAGCCTATATATATTCGCATACCTACAAGTAGCCATCAGGCGATTTGCATATATAAAACATTCAGATTTTTATTTTGTTCACGAAAGGAGAAGCAAAAATGTTATTTCTTCTCCTTGTAATCTTTCAGGAAGCCTTCCATCAGCCATTTTGCGAGTGCCTGACGATTGGAATTTATCACCAACCGACGCTGATCGAACGTATTCTGGATATTGCCCAACTCCACAAAAACGGAAGCGGGAGTGGTATGGGAAAGCACATATAAGTTGCGCCCGCTCACTGTGCCGGAAAAACCCCGATTAGGCTGATGCTTATCATATTTTGACTCAAACGTATCTTTCATATTATTCGCCAGTCGTTTGCTGTCTCCTTTTTTATTCGAATAATAGAAAAAGACATCCGTTTGTTTTCCCTTACTACGACTATCGATATGAATAAAAATCGCCCTGCAATAAGAATGATTCTTACGATCTTTCCGGTAAAGGGCGTTTATTTTATCACAACGTTGCTGAAGGCGTTGCACTTGATTTAAAGGAATTGCATCCCCCATACAAGTCTCACGTTTACTGTTCGACAGATACGAATCATCACGAATACCATCTTTGGCATCTTGAATGATGATATGCACTTCGGCTCCTTCCTGCATCAGGTTACGTGCCAGACGGAGTGCAATATCATAAGCGTATTCATCTTCATGCAGTTCGTATCTACCCACTTTTCCAATAGCTCCCGGATCGGGACCTCCGTGTCCGCTGACCACATAGAAACAAGCACCGGCAAGACGGTTGGAAGTGACTTTCACATTAGCCAGTTGCTTTCCAAACAGAGGTTCGTTGATGGTGGTTCCTATTTTTGTCGATTTAGCTTTTGAAGATGGTTGCTTTGTCCCGGCGCTTTCGGAAGTTGTGTTCTTGGCACCCGTATTTTTGACAGGAGTAGTCTTGGCAGAAGTAGTTGTCGATTTCTTTACCGGAGGAATAACATAAGTCACGCCTACTTTAAGCACATTATTCTTTCCCAGCTTCTGCTTATTCAACTCTATAAAATCGTCGTAATACTTCTTCGGAGAACGGTTGTGCCTCAACAGAAAAGAAGAGATGCCCTCACCCGCCTTCGGAGTTGCCTTCTGCTGCGCCCAAAGAGTTGTGCCCGAAAAAAGAAAAGCTAAGAATAAAAGAATATAGAGTTTATTTTTCATAACTACATTAACTATCTCCTTCGCAAGAGTTATCATTTCACTCATAAACAGGGCAAAAATACAATTATTTTCCCTACTTTTGCAGCATTAAAACATTTTTTGAAATAAAACATAAAAAACCGATAACATTATGGCAAAACAATTCAAACCGGAAACCCTGTGTGTACAGGCTGGATGGACGCCTAAAAAAGGCGAACCACGCGTATTGCCCATCTATCAAAGTACAACTTTCAAATACGATACCAGCGAGCAGATGGCCCGCCTGTTCGATTTGGAAGACAGTGGTTACTTTTATACCCGCCTGCAAAATCCAACGAATGACGCCGTTGCCGCCAAAATCGCCGCTCTTGAAGGTGGTGTAGCCGCTATGCTGACTTCCAGCGGTCAGGCAGCCAACTTCTATGCCATTTTTAATATCTGCCAGGCAGGAGATCACTTCGTTTGTTCTTCCGCTATTTATGGAGGTACGTTCAACTTGTTCGGAGTGACGATGAAGAAACTAGGCATCGATGTGACTTTCGTAAATCCGGATGCCAGTGAAGAAGAAATTTCTGCAGCTTTCAAACCGAACACAAAGGCTTTGTTTGGCGAAACAATTTCCAATCCTTCTTTGGAAGTGCTGGATATTGAAAAATTCGCACGTATCGCACACAGTCACGGGGTCCCCTTGATTGTTGACAACACCTTCCCTACTCCTATCAACTGTCGCCCGTTTGAATGGGGAGCTGACATCGTAGTTCATTCTACTACCAAATATATGGACGGACACGCTACAAGCGTAGGTGGCTGTATCGTAGATAGCGGTAATTTTGACTGGGATGCTCACGCAGAAAAATTCCCGGGACTTTGTACTCCGGACGAGTCTTACCACGGGCTGACTTACACGAAAGCATTTGGCAAAGGTGCCTATATCACCAAAGCAACCGCGCAACTGATGCGTGACCTCGGCAGCATCCAAAGCCCGCAAAACTCTTTCTTATTGAATCTGGGACTTGAGACACTGCACCTGCGTATGCCTCAACACTGCCGTAACGCACAGAAAGTGGCCGAATATCTTTCTAAAAATGAGAAAGTAGCTTGGGTAAACTATTGTGGTCTGCCGGACAACAAATATTACAGCCTGGCACAGAAATATATGCCGAACGGTTCTTGCGGAGTTATCTCTTTCGGTCTGAAAGGCGGACGTGATGTGTCTATCAAGTTTATGGATTCACTGGAATTCATCGCTATCGTTACTCACGTAGCCGATGCACGCAGTTGCGTGCTCCATCCGGCAAGCCATACTCACCGCCAGTTGACGGATGAGCAACTAATGGAAGCCGGTGTACGTCCGGACCTGATCCGCCTATCGGTAGGTATCGAAAATGCGGATGATATCATTGCTGATATCGAACAGGCTTTGAACGCATAACAATACCGTAAAGGTATCAAATACTAAGAGAAGGAACGGGAATGAAAGATTTTCCGTGCCTTTTTATTTTCACACAAAAAGAATATTAATTTCGAAGAAAATCATTTCAAATGTGAACCGATAAATCCTCCCGGATGTTTATCTTTGCAGGGAACCAAATTCTGTAGAGATATGAAAAGGAATCTATTAGTAGCATTCGTATTATGCCTTTCTTACGGATTTTCTTATTCCCATTCGTTTGATAAACCAATTAATCAGACAGCAAAGATGTCAAACTTTGAAATGGATTCGTTTACCACCAAGAATGGTAAAAGCTTGAAAATCACTTTCTTCAAACATGCCAGCTTATTACTGGACTATGCAGGACAAAAAATATTCATTGATCCTGTTTCCGATTATGCCGACTATATACAACAGCCGAAGGCGGATTTCATTCTGATTACGCATGAACATGGCGACCATTTCGATACCAAAGCAATAGCAGCTATCGAAACAAACCAGACCAAAATTATAGCTAATCCTAATTGCCGGAAAATGCTGAATAGAGGACAAGAGATGAAGAACGGTGATGTGCTTCAACTCGCCAAAGATATCAAACTGGAAGCCGTACCCGCCTATAATACGACTCCCGGCAGGGATAAATTTCATCCTAAAGGACGTGACAACGGATATATTCTGACTTTAGGAGGAACTCGTATTTATATTGCCGGAGATACGGAGGATATTCCGGAACTAAACCAGGTGAAAGATATTGATATCGCTTTTCTGCCGGTTAACCAACCATATACCATGACACCGGAACAAGCGATACGGGCAGCCAAAATCATCAAGCCACGTGTTTTGTACCCTTATCATTACGGAGAAACAGATATCCATAAAGTAAAAGACGGATTGAAAAATGAGACAGGCACAGAAGTACGTATCCGGGCTTTGCAATAAGATATACGTAAATAATCAGAAAGCGGCTGAAAATATATTCACCTGAATATCCGAAAGGACCTTGAATAAAGTGCACCCCAAAAGTTAGATCTAAAAATTTTGGAGTGCACTTTAATATCTCAATAAGAATGATTTTCGCTTCAAGGGCTTCCCAAACATTCAGTCCCTTATAAAGAGCTTTTCCTTTTTTAATCAGTTACTTCCAATCACACAGCCTCGGCAGACAAACTGGAAATCACTGTATCCACCCAATATACAACTGTTCTATCCGCCGGCAAAACTCCTTCCAGATAAGGTGAATCGGATACCTCCTCCAACCATGCCGTAGTAATCGGTCCTCTTTCTCTTGTAGAACTTTGAGTTCCTAAATACGGACTAAAATTAAAAAACGTGTGTTGTTGCTCTACATTATTTTTATCTATATATGTAAAGACAAAAGCCTTTTTCTGTTTTCCACCCAATGAAGCCCACTCTATCTGGTATGTTCCTTCAACAAGAATTTGCTCATCCTCTGTCTTATAAATGAATTTCCCTCCTGTTCCTTCTTCAGATAAATGATATACATCATCCGGCCGCAAAATACAGATATCTCCTTTATTTATAAAAGAATAAGGAGCCATTGCCACATTTACTTTTTCCTGCAACTCGCTTTCCGAATCCAATGACAACATATCTTCACTGGGTCTGGAAACCTGAAATTCAGGTTGGTCGACGCACATAAATGTCAATACGCCATAAGAAACAGTCACAGGCAGGGTGACATAATTACCATCCTTATCAGTAACGGTAACCGTTACTTTCCCTTTTTTACCATGCGAACTAAGCCATAATCGGTTGTCGATGACTGTTGCTGTCACAATTGTTTCATCGGAACTTTGTGCAGAGTAGCCACCTTTTCCATTGGCTATCCCGATATTCTCCGCTTCCCATCCGTTAAGATACAAGACTGTAGAAGAAACAGTGTTTGTACAAGTTCCTGTTTCGTCAACCAGTTCGGAACCACTAAATAAGATAATCTCTGCATCATCTTGACAGGCTGATACACAAAAAGCCATAACAGAAAGAAGAAAGAAGCCTAATAAAGTTTTTGTTTTCATATTTTCAGTGGTATGGTTAAATCCCGGCATATGCCATTGTTTTGCAAAGATATAAAGTATTTGTAAAAAACACTATCTTTGTATGAAAAGTTACCAATAGTACAGATCCACTAGATTCTTCCATACAGTGTAAGTTATATGAGATATACAACAAAAGGTCATTGAAAAGGACGTTCCCGGGGGAAAAAGGGAATGGGAAATACGGGAACGTCCTCAAAACATAACAATACAGAAATATGGACTTTCACAAGGGCGCATTTCTGTCTCTCTTATGCAACATTCCCTTCTATAAAAATATGGAGGAAATATCTGGAGAGGATATCATTATGTGGGAAATTTAGTTTATAGTCTTAAAAGCAATCTGATTGCATCAAAGTGATGAACGATAGGCAGTCCGAATATATTCTCCTACTGCATTGTCATCATTGATTTCTATGTATTTTTTCAATAAATCCGCAAATCCGAATTTTATCTGTTCCGTTTGCTTGTTCTCGCAGGCTGTAGAATATTCATCAACAGCCATGAGAAAATCCTGCATTCGTTCATTCAGCATTGTTCCTCCTGTACAAACCACATCGGAAATATAGGCTTGGATACTACCATTTTCTATGACAACAGGGAGGCGGTATTCCAGTCCCGATTTGCCGGCACGAATAGAAAGCACTTTTACTACGGGCGACACAATAGTCACCGTATCGGAAAAATCAAACTTTCCGTGGATTATTTCTGCACTATCTACCGGCTGCCCGCTCGAAACATCTTTCATATAAACCATTTTTCCTTCGAATTCGGGCAAAGGTGCACTGCCGTTAATCTCGTAACCTTTTATCTGATGCCCGGTGCAAGCCACTATCAGACATATTCCCGGAAGAAAAGATAAAAGTTTCACATATCTGTTCATTAAGCTCTTCATTCTTCTTTAAAAAAGAAAAGCCGTCCGCACTATCAGCAGAACGGCTTTCTCTTTTCATTCATACATTTGTATAATCATTCATCCTTAGAATCTGAATCCCAGTTTCACTACAGGCATTTCAAATATTTTGATATTGTGGTGACTGGCGTTATATTTATCAAATCCTTTCGGGCAAATCTGTATCAAGTCATAGCGGTAAGCCAGAGGGTGCATTTCGAAACCGAAAACAAAACCTTTGGCAATGCTATACTCAATACCTGCTACGGCAGCTACTTTGAAACCGTACATCTGACCGGCTTTACTTCCGGAAACATAGACCTGTGACGGAAGTTCTTCCGAGTCGTCACTATCCTTGTAGGTGTCTCCGGTGTATGGTTCGGTCGTTTCAATGCGTGCCATCTGGAAGCCGAGTGCGCCTCCGAGATATGGATGAATACGTTCGTTGCGAGTCTTGAAATAGTAGTTGGAACCGACAGATACATACCAGTTGTTGGTCATCTGCGCATTGATATAACTTTGCGCAGGGATAATCATGTCAGGTACACTGTTGTCTCCTTCTACATAGTCTTTCTTAGGAGTGAGGCTGACGTTCATGCTGAACTGGAAATTTACATCCCAATTGTCAGACACAAAATACTTACCTTCAATTCCGGCTATATTGACCAGACTATTATTATTCAGACTCCCGATGTTCAGATAGCGGTTCAGATCGCCGGAGTTATCCTTCCCTCCATTGGGAAGTCCGACTACTCCTCCGTCATTGGAGAACTTGGGAAGCAGATAAGAAGTGTTCTCGTTAAAAAACTTTCCGCTACCAAGCAGGACTGAAACCTGCCACTGTCCTTTCTTCGGGGCAAACGACGCATCATCACTGCTGCTGTAACGCTGCGCCATTGAAGGCGCAGCTGTCATACAGGTCAGCAAAAGTAATGTGCATAGTTTTTTTATCATCTTGTTACTTTTACGTAGTTAGGGAATTATTTCAAGAAGATAGCAAGAAGTGCTTTCAATTGAGCGCTTGCAGCATCATAGTCTGCCTTGGCAGCATCATATTCAGCCTGTTTTACTTTGATCTTTTCCTGGATATTTGCAAATGTATCCTTGATATAATCATTATCAGTATAAGTACCTTCGGCCAACTTTTCTAAATTTCTTTCAGCAGTAGCCAAAGCTGCTTTTTTATCAAGAAGGCCAGTAACAGCTTTTAAATATTCAGCATTAATAGCTTCTTTGATTTCCTCCAAAGTCATATCTTTATAATCATCGCCCAACTCATCAAGGCTAGCAATATATTCAGAAATTGTAGACTCAATCTTATCTTTTATAGCATCTTTATAGTCATAATCCTCACTAACTTTCTTTATATTTGCCTCTACTTCCTTAAATACTTTATCATAAGCAGTTTTAGCATCAGCCAAAGCAGTCTCTGCTTTCGTTACATTTGCAGCCAATTCTGTTTTTTTCTTATCCAGCGTAGTTTGTTCTTTAGCTTTTTGAGCAGTAAACTCTGCTTTCAAAGCTTTATAGGTATCAGCCTGGTTTATCACAGCCGTCAGACGTGCAGCTTCTGCCGTAGCATAAATAGAGATACCAAGAGTTCCATAGTCACCATTTTGCAATTCTGTTGCCAGTCTATTGCCATCAACTTCCTTAAGAACCATATCAGCTGACACAGCAACCCTTCTAGGTTCATTACCACGATTAAAGTTATCACCAAACACTTTTGTTGAAGCTTTTTTCCATGAGTCATATGGAACATCACCAGCAGATGCTCCAAGTTCAAGAAGCTTGTTTGCATCAGCTTGTTCTATTTTATTAGCTTTTGTCACAGCACCGGCTGTCCATTCTATTAAATTTAATTCTAACCCTACAATTGACTTGAAGTTTGCCAAAGGATTGGCTATTATCCAAGCAGAAATTGCTTTTTTAGTATTGGTAGAAGCCTCTGTTGCTTCTGCTTTTGTACTTTTAAGCTCTTTATCCAAAGCATCCTGATAGTATTCAGCCAAGGCAGTAGCTAATTTACTGATATTAGCATCCTGTGTTCTAGCAGCATCGCCCAGTTTATTATAAGCAGCTATTGCAGTTTCGACAGCTTTTTTTGAAGCATTTATATCAATAGCTTCAACTTCAATATATTTATCGCGAGCTTTCTCCCATGCCTTATAGTCAGCATCGTAAGTTTCATTCGCTTTTGTTGCTTCAGCATCTGCTTTCACGACTTCAAGTTTAGACCATGCAAGATCTTCTAAATCAATCCCTTGAGTAGCTGCATCAATAAGTTTATTCCAGCCATCAATCTGTTCTTGCGCCTTAGTAACTAGTACAGTTTTTGCATAGCTGAATTCACCTGTTGATTTATTATAGCCAGCTACTCCACCAGAAATACCATCAAAAGCATCATTCAAGCCTTTAAGAATGCTCTGATCTGCTTTCTTAGAATAAGCAGAAGCTACATTAGTAGTAGTATTAACTTTATCAAGAGCACCCGTAGCATCGGCTAATTTTTTCTCTGCAGTAGTTTTGTTCTTTTCTAAGTTAGGATTAGCAACTTTTAATTCTTCTTTTTTAAGTTCATATTGTCGTTTCTGAACATCCAATGTTGCCATTTCATCCTTCAGCTTTTTAACCTCTGTTTCCCAATCAGCTAATGTAGTATATTCATTATCCAAAATAGCCTTATATCCATCAGCTGTTTTTTGTGCTATATTCAAATTGGATTCAGCGATTTCCACAGCATTCTTCAATTTAGCCTCGATGTTTCCATCAGCTACCCAATTAGGATAGTCCGCCAACTGTTCCTGAAGTTTCTTCAAGCTGCCTTCTGCATATCCGTTATTTGCATTATCCGGATTTTGTGTAATTACATAATATGTAATATACTTTTCATCAGTACCAGTAGTAGTTGTTGTTCCAGCTCCTTCGCCAACACTTGTCTGTGAACTTGTTGATTTAGATACAAGTCTTTGTTCAGTCTCAACTTCTGTCGTTGAATATCCATACATAGCCTTATCCATAGCTATCTTAGCATAAGCAACTTTTGCCTCTACAACATTTAAACGTAATTGTTCTTCATCTGTCAGCAACAACTTGGAAGCTTCAATCTGTTCCATAGCTTGCTTGTAAGCTTCCTGTGCTTTAGCAGTGGCAGTTTCGGCAAGAAGCATTTTTTCCTTATACTGCTCAACAATCAATGCCTTTTCATTTTCCCACTTAGTTTTGTCAGCTTCCGCTTTTGCAATGGCAGCTTCCGCTTCTGCTTTTGCTTGTGCAGTAGCAGCTTCTTCCTTTTCAATCAGGAGTTGCTTCAACTGAATATCCAGTTCATGCAACTGCAAATCAATTTCTGCAGATTTATTCTGAAGTGCCAAACCTGCATTAACTAACTCTTGCTCTGCAACCTGTGCTTTTCTCAATTCAGCCTCTACAAGCTCAACTGCAGCTTGAGCTTTGATAAAATCAGACTTTGCTCCCCTAAGTTCTGCAATGCCTTCCGGTTCATCGGTATCAATACATCCCGTGAATGTCGCCGTCGTACCTGCCATGAGCAAGGTTGCGACTAAATACGTCCATTTTCTCATAAAAGTAAATTAAATGTTATATAATTAATAAATAAAAAATTTGTTTGTACTAATTCATGATTTATTTCGCTTCACTCCCCCTCTTCCCGTTACTTTGTAGGTAACGGGAAAACCCTTGTGCCTGCTCTTTTAGAGTAGTCTATACTAGAAAATAATACGATATATGACGAATCTTCTTACCCCTGCTTATGAGAAAAAGTAGAGGGGCGGGAAATCTATTGCAAAATTTAGACGTTAACAAAGCTCTAAGACAAAGAATCCACGTGTTCTTCTGTGTTTATTCCTATTTTGAATAGTTTATTAGAAAAAATGTACGATTTTGTTTGGATGTTTTAAGAAATATGCTCATATTTGCAGCGTCTTTTCTTCCCGTTACCTACAAAGTAACAGCACTATCAATCAGCTACTTGCCACAAACATAGCTCCTTTTCAGCGAAGATAGAATCGTCACATTCGCTTCATCTATTTTCTTATTCTTAAAAGGTTTTAGATAAGTCTCTGTGACGATAATGGATGAATGTCCCATCGCCTCTGAAATAATGCCTGGATGTATCTCGCAATAATATGCCATTGTAGCCCAAGTATGCCGAGTACAGTAAGTAATATTTAGAAATGCAATAAAAAACAGAATGACGATAATTAAACGTAAAACGTTTATAATTAAGCATTTTGCGAGAATTGCAGAACAGACAGACCTGCAAAAGAAAACAAAATATTGCGACGTTTCAGTTACCAGACTGTTAGCCGCCTGTTTCGGAAACGACGGCAGGTAACCGAATTTTTACCGATAAGAACAAAGCGGATTTGTATTCACTGTTTCTCAATGTTTTGCATGCCAAAGGACGCTTTTCAAAGGAGTATTTTTACAACCTAAAAAAGAGCGTTATGAAAGTGGAAAAATTCAAGGTGCTGCTCTACCTGAAAAAGAGCGAGCCGGACAAGACCGGCAAAGCCCCGATCATGGGACGGAGCACCCTCAACCGCACGATGGCGCAGTTCAGCTGCAAGCTCTCCTGCACCCCCGGGCTGTGGAACGCGCGTGAGAGCCGGCTGAACGGCAAGAGCCGGGAAGCGGTGGAGACCAATGAAAAAATAGAAAGACTGCTGCTTGCCGTACACTCGGCCTTCAATTCCCTCATGGAAAGAAAAAGGGATTTCGATGCCGCCGCGGTCAGGGACATGTTCCAGGGCAATGCGGGCATGCAGATGACCCTGCTCAAACTTCTCGACCGGCATAACGGGGAAATGAAGGCCCGTGTCGGTGTGGACCGTGCGCCCACCACACTCTCGACCTACCTCTTCACCTACCGCACGCTTTCCGAATTCATCAAGGCGAAATTCAAGGTTCCGGACCTTGTCTTCGGGCAGCTCAACGAGCAGTTCATCCGCGACTATCAGGATTTCATCCTTCTGGAAAAGGGATATGCCGTGGACACGCTTCGCGGCTACCTGGCCATCTTGAAAAAGATCTGCCGCATCGCCTACAAGGAGGGCCACTCGGAGAAATACCATTTCTGCCACTTCAAGCTGCCCAAGCAGAAGGAGACAACACCGAAAGCAATCAGCCGTGAGAATTTCGAGAAGCTGCGTGATCTGGAGATACCGGAAAAACGCAGGTCACATGTCATCACCCGGGACCTCTTCCTCTTCGCCTGTTACACCGGCACCGCCTATGCCGATGCGGTAAGCATCACCCGGAAGAACCTCTTCCGGGATGACGAGGGCAGCCTCTGGCTGAAATACCAGCGAAAGAAAACCGACTACCTCGGACGTGTCAAGCTGCTTCCGGAAGCCGTCGCGTTGATTGAGAAATACCGGGACGATACCCGCGAGACTCTTTTCCCGCCGCAGGACTACCACACGCTCAGGGCCAATATGAAATCCCTGCGCCTGATGGCAGGGCTGAGCCAGGACCTTGTCTACCACATGGGACGGCATTCTTTCGCCTCGCTGGTCACGCTCGAGGAGGGAGTGCCGATAGAGACCATCTGCAAAATGCTGGGACACTCCAACATAAAGACCACCCAGATATACGCGCGCGTAACCCCGAAGAAGCTGTTCGAGGACATGGACAGGTTCGTCGAGGCAACCCGCGATTTGAAACTTATCCTTTAATCCCTAAACAATCATTATCATGCGCAGTACATTCAAGCTCTTATTCTACATCAACCGTAACAAGGTGAAATCGGACGGCACGACCGCCGTCCTCTGCCGGATCAGCATCGACGGAAAGAAATCGGCAGTCACGACAGGCGTCTATTGCAAACCCGGGGACTGGGACAGCAAGAAGTGTGAAATCAAAACAGCCAGGGAGAACAACCGCCTTGCCGCCTTCCGCAGCCGGTTGGAAGAGGCGTACGGGAACCTGCTGAGGAACCAGGGAGTGGTCACGGCCGAACTGCTCAAGACCACCGTGTCAGGCGCCAATTCCGTACCGGAATACCTCCTGCAGGCCGGAGAGGTGGAACGCGAACGGCTCAGGGTCCGCTCCAAGGAGATCAACTCCACTTCCACCTACCGCCAGTCGAAGACCACCCAGCTCAACCTCAGGCAGTTCATCGAATCCCGCGGGATGAAGGACATCGCCTTTTCGGACATCACCGAGGAGTTCGCCGAATCGTTCAAGGTCTTTCTCAAGAAGGAGCTGGGACACAGGAACGGACACGTGAACCACTGCCTGTGCTGGCTCAACCGGCTCATCTACATCGCCGTGGACCGGGAAATACTAAGAGCCAATCCGATAGAGGACGTGGCATACGAGAGGAAAGAAACACCTAAACTAAGGCATATCAGCCGCAGTGAACTGAAGCGGATGATGGAAACCCCGCTGCCCGACCCGATGATGGAGCTGGCACGCAGGACGTTCATCTTCTCCTCGCTGACCGGTCTGGCCTACGCGGATACGAGGGCTCTCCATCCCCGTCACATCGGAACGACTTCGGAAGGAAGAAGGTATATCCGCATCCGCCGCGCCAAAACGGACGTGGAGGCGTTCATCCCGCTGCATCCCATAGCCGGACAGATACTGGAGCTTTACAACACCACGGATGACGACAGGCCGGTATTCCCGCTGCCGGTCCGCGACGTCCTCTGGTATGAGGTACATGGAATGGGCGTGGCATTAGGCATGAAAGAGAACCTGTCCTACCACATGGCCCGGCATTCGTTCGGGACCCTGACACTGACCGCAGGTATTCCGATAGAGAGCATCGCCAGGATGATGGGCCACACGAACATCGACAGCACGCAGGTCTACGCCCAGGTCACCGACCGGAAGATATCCTCGGACATGAACCGGCTGATGGAAAGAAGAAAGCCCGCGGCCGGCAAGGAAGCCGCAGGCTAAATAAAAACTGCCGCCGGAATCGTAAATGCAATTCCGGCGACAATCCTTAAACTTAAATACGATATTATACCAATGCAGGGTGATAGTTCTCCTCCAGCAGCCTCTCGATGTCCGACTGCCTGTACAGGATCTTCCCGCCAAGCTGGATATAGGGAATCCGTCCTTGGTCCCTGTAATCCTGCAGGCACCTGCGGCTGATCTTCAACATCCCGGAAAGCTCCCTGTCGGTCAGGAACCGTTCCCCGTTGAAGGGAGGACGGTTGTCACGGGCAAGACGTTCCACTTTTTTCTCCATGTCGTCCAGCAGGGCAAAGAACCTGCGGACACGTTCGTTCTCCTTGTCGATAATGCCTTCCATCTCTTCCGCTCTTTAAAGGTTTCCGTTCTTCCTTCTTTCTCTCACCTCCTTCTCCTTGCGTCTGATGCCGACGTAGACCATCAACTTCTCCACATCCCCGGGCTTGTAATAGAACTTGCGCTGGAGGCGGGTGAACGCCAGCCGTCCGGTATCGCGGAGAGTCTGCAGGGTACGCGGCGAGATGTCAAGGCGCAGGCAGACATCCTGGCCGTCCAGTCACTCTCCGGGTTCCTTACAGCGGTTTCTCTCATACAATCTGTCCACACGTGCGGACAGGTTCTCGGCGCGCGCCAGCATCCTCTCAAGGACACCGGCCTCGATGTAGCATATTTCCATATTTTCAACTCGTTTAAATATCAGTGCGAGTATAAGGGAAGAAACCATGAGAGGCAAGCACGACCGGCACACTGGCAGGAATAGTCATGGATAGTCGGTTTTTGTCATATGGGAAGGAAAAAGAAAGCCGAAGCAGGTCTGGATCCACTACCCCCTTTGGGTATGTGAAAGGAACGTTGTGGTGAAAGAAAAAACTCCTTTTCACACATGGATGAGGCAATGCCGGAAGTCCGGCAATAAAAAATGTGGCTTCTCTATCCGGGTAAATGCCATGATTACAGACTTCTTCCTGTTCCTATACCATCAGGTCGGTTACCTTCAGGTTAACAACTTATCCAACCTGTGATAGATCCGGATGTGAAAAGATTACTTTGGCTGGCTATTACAATATAATAAGTAGAATCATGTCAAATCTACTGCTGCTATTGTTTGTTGATAATGGCTGGCAGTAGAACAAACTTTCGTTAAACCAATACGTTCATTCTTTATTATCAAGTTTTTAGACTACCTTTGTATTTTATTAACTCATTTACCAAACATTATGGGACTACTCAAACCGAATCAAGTTTTGAACAAAGCATATAGACAGGTTGCGATTGAAACAACAGATTTTGACTTATTCAAAAATGCCCTTCGCACATTGAGAGACAATATTGTGGATGGGCAAAGAGAACACACGCAAAAAGAACATTTACGTAATTTTCTGAGTGAAACGTTCTACAAGCCATACTACATGGCTCCCGAAGAAGATATTGATTTGGCTATCCGATTGGATAAAACTATCAAGTCCAATATAGGGTTATTGATTGAAGTAAAGAGTACCACCAACAAAGGTGAGATGATTTCTAATGACAATCTTAATCGTAAGGCTTTGCAGGAATTATTGCTATACTATCTTAAAGAACGTGTCAATAAGAAGAACAATGATATTAAATATCTCATCGCTACTAATATTCATGAATTCTTTATTTTTGATGCCCATGAGTTTGAACGCAAATTCTATCAGAACAAACAATTACGTCGTGAGTTTCAAGACTTTGTGGATGGACGCAAAACCAGTAACAAAACCGATTTCTTCTATACTGAAATTGCAACAACCTATATTGAGGAGGTGAAAGATAGCCTTGAATACACTTACTTCAACTTACAAGACTATCAACACCTGCTTGATAGAACAGACAGTAGCGCTTCACGCAAACTTATCGAACTTTATAAGATATTCAGCGATACACATCTTTTGAAGCTATCGTTCCAAAATGACAGCAATTCGCTCAACCGTGGATTCTACACTGAGCTGCTACACATTATTGGTATTGAGGAACGCAAAGAGAATAATAAAACCGTGATTGTACGCAAAGCTGTGGAACGGCGTGACGAGGCTTCATTACTAGAGAATACTATTAACCAACTGGATGCAGAAGATTGTTTGCGTCACATAAATGGTCGTTTGTATGGGAATGATTATGAGGAACGGTTATTCAATGTTGCAATGGAATTGTGTATTACTTGGATGAATCGTATCCTTTTCTTGAAACTGTTGGAGGCTCAGATGTTGAAATACCACAATGGAGATGCAATCTATAAATTTCTTTCAATAACTAAGATTCATGACTATGATGATCTCAACACACTCTTTTTCCAAGTGCTTGCACGTGACATGGGCAGCCGCACACACTCCATTATGCGTGATTTTGCTTACGTTCCCTATCTTAACAGTTCTCTTTTCGAGGTGACAGATTTGGAAAGTAAAACAATTAAGATAAACAGCCTTTCACAACGTACGGTACTTCCTGTCTTGGCGAGTAGCGTATTACGAAATAAAAAACGCAATCTACAAGTCAACGCATTACCCACCCTGCAATATTTGTTTGCTTTTCTCGACGCTTATAACTTTGCGAGCGAAGGCAGTGAAGAAGTGCAAGAAGAGGCTAAAACACTCATCAATGCTTCTGTTTTAGGGCTTATATTCGAGAAAATAAATGGTCACAAGGATGGTTCAGTATTCACTCCAGGCTTTATCACTATGTTCATGTGCCGTGAAGCAATCACCAAGACCGTGTTGCAAAAGTTTAATGGTTATTATGGCTGGAATTGTACCACCCGTATAGAACTATACAACCATATTGACAATATAGTCGAAGCTAATGAACTAATTAACAGTTTGCGACTGTGTGATCCAGCTGTTGGTTCGGGTCACTTTCTTGTGTCTGCTCTCAATGAACTGATACTCTTGAAATACGAATTAGGTATTTTGGTAGATGCTACCGGTAAGCGTATCCGCAAAGCGGACTATCAACTTGCCATTGAAAATGACGAGCTGATTGTTACCGATACCGAAGGTAATTTATTTGCTTACAACCCACTCAATGCGGAAAGTCGCCGCATGCAGGAAACTCTTTTCAAGGAGAAGCGTCAAATCATTGAGAACTGTTTATTTGGCGTTGATATTAACCCCAACTCTGTGAAGATTTGCCGCCTACGACTGTGGATTGAATTGTTGAAGAATGCTTACTATACGGCTGAAAGTAATTACACTTATTTAGAAACCTTACCAAATATCGACATTAACATCAAATGTGGAAATTCTTTGCTTCACCGATTCGCTTTGACAGACAGTATTCAGACCGTACTGCGAGAGTCTAGTATCAGCATCAGCCAATATAAGGAGGCTGTAGCTAAATATAAAAATGCCCAAAGTAAAAGCGAAAAGCAGGATTTGGAAACGTTTATAACAGAAATCAAGTCGAAACTGAAAACAGAGATCAACCGCCGGGATGCACGATTGGTTAGATTGAACAAACGCCGCTCTGAGTTGGCAAACTTACAAGCGCCTCAACTGTTTGAACCGACAAAAAAGGAAAAGAAAGCGTCGGACAAGCGCATTGCCGATTTAAAGAAAGAAATTGCGACTTTAGAAAATATATTTGAGGAAATACGCTCCAACAAAATTTATCTTGGTGCATTCGAATGGCGTATAGAGTTTCCAGAAGTACTCGATGCCGAAGGCAACTTCTTGGGATTTGACTGTATCATTGGCAATCCACCTTACATTCAGTTACAATCTATGGGTAAGAGTGCCGATGTATTAGAATGCATGGGTTACATAACTTATGCACGCACTGGTGATATTTACTGCCTCTTCTATGAGTTGGGTATGAACCTGCTTACTCCCAATGGTTTTCTTTGCTATATCACGTCTAATAAATGGATGCGTGCAGGGTATGGTGAAGCCTTGCGAGGTTATTTCGCAAGCAAGACCAATCCTATTATGTTGGTAGATTTTGCAGGTATAAAAATATTCGATGCAATAACGGTAGAAGCAAATATTCTTTTATCTCAAAAAGCAGCAAATATTTTTAACACACAAGCTTGTTTGGTACAAGATTCGAATGGCTTGAATAATTTGAGCGATTTCGTGCAGCAACAAGGCGTGAAGTGTAACTTTGCAGATTCTATCCCATGGGTGATATTGTCTCCCATTGAACAGAGCATCAAGCAGAAGATTGAGTCTGTGGGAATACCCTTGAAGGATTGGAACATCCAAATCAACTATGGGATAAAAACTGGTTTCAATGATGCTTTTATCATTTCTACCGAAAAGCGTGATGAGATACTAGCGAATTGTCAAACAGAAGATGAACGTGTTCGGACGGCTGAACTTATACGACCGATTCTTCGTGGCAGGGATATCAAGAGATATGAATATGAATGGGCGGACTTGTGGATTATAGCCACATTTCCTTCGCGGCATTATGATATAGAAAGTTATCCTGCGGTGAAAAATTATCTTCTGTCAATTGGCATAGAGCGTTTAGAACAAACAGGAGAAACTCATATTGTTAATGGCAAAAAAATAAAAGCCCGAAAGAAAACTAGTAACGAGTGGTTTGAAACACAAGATAGCATCAGTTATTGGGAGGATTTTTCTAAGCCAAAAATTGTATGGAAAATAATCGGAAACCAAATGGCTTTTGCATATGATGCCAACAATTATGTAATGAACAATGCCTGTTATATTATGACAGGCGATCATTTGGATTATCTGTTGGCAGTATTGAATTTTCCAATAACTGAAGTAACCTTCGTGTAATCATACGAGTCTGTGATTTCCTGCGTTTACGCAGTTTGCTATAAGCAAGATAGGCACGGCGTACATCAAGATACTTGTTACGGGGACGTTGTATGTGCAAGGTCTGGCAATGTTTGCACAGATGACGATGAAGCCATACAATACCTTCCCATAAGAGTTTGGTATCAGTAGGAAAACGCAGATGACTTTCATAACAGGTGGCATCGGTCATACAGACATGAAGGTTCTCAAGATAAGGTTTCCAATGCTCGGCAA
>NZ_JH114350.1:1117441-1133692 GCF_000157095.2 Bacteroides sp. D1 | reverse complement strand
AAAGCAGAGGACTTCAAATGCATTTGTCGGGCCAGTTCCGAGAAAGGAAACAGAGCATGGAGGCGACCTAATTCACTCGTTGCAAAACTTTGACGATATTTTTTTAGCATATCGAACTCGGTAAAACCTAAACGAGGTTCGATTTCTGAGATTTTTTGTATCTTTACCATGTGTTTTTATTTTAGATTACCCCCGTTTTGGCCGTCAAACCGTTTTTTGGGGGGAATGCTTAAAGATACAAAAAAGGCAACTAACTCGCAATGAATTAGTTGCCTTAAATTTTATTATTTTAGGAATATCCCTGTTTTAATGATTGGTGTCTGGAACTGGTTGAGGAGTTATACTATAGACATTTACTGAATGTCCCTGTATAGTGTCGATAATATTAAAGAAAAACTTGTTATCTCCCTATATGCCAAAGGAATGAGCGTGTCAGACATAGAAGAGGAGATGCGTGAAATCTATGAGATAGAACTGTCCACATCAGCTATTTCCATCATCACGAACAAAGTCAACCAGGCTGCTCAGGAATGGCAGAACCGCCCTTTGGATCCGGTCTATCTCATCGTTTGGATGATTCTACCTATTTTGACTTTTCAGCCTATTAATTGTTTTGGTAACTTCGTTCATTAGCTTTTGATTGGAAGTTCTAAATGTGTTAAGTTCTTTGATTATATCTGCTTTATTATAGTATAAATTATACCAGCCTAATGTTTCAGCAGCCAATATGCGAAGTTCTTCTTCTTGGCTTTCATTTTTTATAATGTTCAGTAATGGCTCAATAGCTTTAGCAATAGGTTTATTTCGGAACCTACTTATTTCGCTTTGTATCTGTTTGGTAGTACTTTCCGGACTGTCAATAAGTGCAAAATCTCTTTCAAGTCCTTTCTTTTGGCGAGGAAGGTATTCTAACAATTCATTCACATAGGAAGAATCGTAGAAAGACCAATCGGCAGCCTGTTTCTTCAATTCATTCAAAGCCATATCATGGTCGAACGTGTTGATAGCACTAAAAATTCTGAAACGATGGCGGTTTTCATGTCCGCGTAATAAATAGCTTTCTATCCATGCCGGCAACAATTCCGGATTGCAATTCTTTTCAACGTATTCCACCGCATAACGACGGATCAGTTCATAACTGTCGTTCATGGCTGTCTGCAATACATCGGCAACCTCTGTCGGATAGTTCAAAGCTAATAGGCGTAATGCTTCCAACCGCACAACGAAATAGTTCGATTCGTGGTAACTTTTCTTCAGCAACTCAACGAGACCACTATAATTTGCCATTGACAATTGACGGAGCGCCATTGCCTGCATGTCAGCCATAGGGGAATTCAGCTGTTTTTTCCAGAATGTAACATTTCCTTCCTGCGCAACTAAAGCTTGGTTGATGTCCATATCCAGCCCGGCATTATTGGTGAAGTGAAAAGTCGGGTCACCGATCAGATGATTTTCCAAGAAGCAGGTAAAACGAGTGAACTGCCCGATGCGCATACCGGCAGCTAACAAGCCGAGAAATTCATCCGGCCATTTATCTTGAATGGTGTTAACCGTACATCCCATAGTAGCAATGGTCTTACCCTTATTGAATATATAAGAGCCTACAATGTTGTCATCCAAATGGAAAGAACCGTTGAAACAAGCATCGAACAATATAAAACGCGCATTAGGAGTCAAAAGACGAATATCTTCAGTATAGATATCCATATTACGGTTTACAATGGAATCCGATTTTATTTTCTCCTCATCGAAAGCTTCCGCACACCAACTTTCAGGCACCCCATACTGCTTGGCATATTCTTTGATAGCAGCTTCACGCCCATGTTTCTTGGCGTATGAAGGCACTTTGCTTCGCAAGAATATTTTGGCATTCTCAATACTCAAATTAATACCGGAACCATTTTCATAGCCATTGATATACTGCATGGTGGGGCCACCGTGGTGATGGAATAGCATGACATCTAATCCTTCGCGCTGAATCTCGTTCAAGTATAATGGTTTCATCGGATAGCGCATGTTAAAATCATAGAACTTCACTGTATTACCCGATTTGAATATTTGCGGCAATTGCTCACGTAAGGCTATTTGCTCACCGCTCCATGCCAAAGGATCTTCAGAATTGTAACCATGGCCACGGGCCATAGTCAGTTGGTCAAATGCATTTTGCTTTGCTTTTTCGGCAACTGCCTTTTTTAAGTAATCGCGTAGCATCTGATAACGGTTCTCACCTTCTAAATGTAATGGACGGATACGGGCCGAATAAATATCCGGTGAAATATACTGTTTAGAATCAGCACGCAATGTCATATAATGATAGTCAGGTATCAAACTGTCTTGTTTAATATAATCAAATTTTAATCCGAAGTCATCATAATAACGGTCGGAAGGAACGCTTGATTTCTGCCAATTGGCTTTGGGAGACCTTTTGAAAGCCGAAGATAGATGATGTGCATCACGAATCATTGGAATAGGGATGTCACCTATAAATACGCAACCCTCCAAAGGCGTTTTCTCATTCTCATGCAATTTGACAAGTTGCTCACGAATAGGTTCGGGCCTTTTCCAATCATCAATTAGCAAGTAAGTACCTAAACCTTCTTTTTCTATACTGGTACGATAAGCATCAATTTCACTTTTCGCTTCATCATAACTTTTCTGATCGACTACAATTGCAAAAGTAGTCTTTGTTTTTATACTAGGATGTACAACTGTTTGCGCCTGCATATCCTGTAAGCACAAAGCGGTAATTGCCAAAAGGATGTATTTATTCATATTTATAAACTTAATCTTTTGATTGTCTGTTCAAGCTCTGCTTTTAAATCTTCCGGAAGATTGGCTGTTTGTTGCATCTTCTTTATTTCTTCAAGAATGTGTGGCCGTTGTACAGAATTAGTAAACCAACCTAATGCTTCGGCCATTACTACACGTACTTCCTGTGGATTACCGGCATCACGAATTACATTCAAATAATCATCCACGTGGAAATGGAATGTATAGTTACGCACATTGCGGATTGCACTGATACGTTTTGCTTCCGGTGCAGCTACATCCATCAAGGTCTGATGGACTTTTGCCTCTTGTACAAACATTCTTTCCAGGCTTCTTAGTAATCGTTTTTTCTCTTCGTTTTCATTCAAACGGTCAACTTTTGCATAAAAGTCTTCTATTGTCTTTTCTACTTTCTCTTTCGGATAAAGGCTTAAAGCCTTGTTGGCACTCATTTGTACGCGTAAGCGTTCATTATGTTCGACCAATGCTTCCACAATAGCGGGCAATAAGGAATCGTCACCTACAAATCCAGCATAAATGGCACTTTGGCGAGCTACCATTTCATAAGTATCGTTCAAACCTTCGCGTAATGCTTCGATGAAGTTGTCGTCCTGATAACGGCTCAACAACTTGATAGCTTCCATACGAACCGTATTGAAGCCACTTTCCCGGTACTTCTTCAGGAGCAACGGAGATAATTCCTTTTGGGTATCGGCGTCAGCCAGCATACGCATGGCCAAACTTTGTACATCAGCGTATGGGCTGTTTAACAAATTCTTCCAATAGGCTTTGTCATCTTTGTGTATTGTTATATCGGTACTTAAAGTATTGGCTTCGATAGGAGCAAAACGGAAAGTGGGATCACCAAACAAATGACCTTCAAGTGATACGATTAGCTTATTGTATTGCCCGGCTCGTACACCATGGGACAACAAACCAATCATTTCAATAGTCCAGCGGTCTTGCAATACGTTACGGGTATTTCCTTGTGCTACTAATGTCTGACCGTCATTAAAGATATATTGTCCTGCTATATAGTCGTTTTCGTGAAAAGAACCGTTGTAGCACGCATCAAACATTATCATCTTCGGATTAGTGGAAAGATTTCTCTTCATTAAATCTTCCGTTACGATACGTTCATCAGCGTAGTGAAGAGAGTCTGCTTCCCAGAACTTAGGATTGTCCAGGTCTTTAAAAAACACCTCATTCACTTGTCGTTTTTCCTGCATCTGAATACGTAAGGTGTCTTTGTCACGTTTTCCAACATGGGACATGACTGCATTATAAAGTGTACTCTTCAACATTTTATAACGATTATTGAAATCAGTGCATGCCAATTCATCATTAATAAGCTGCCCTGTTGGCATTCCATGTTCATGAAACATAAATAAGTCAAGGTCCTTTCGTTGCAATTCGCTGAATAACTTATATTTCATAGGGTGTTTCATTCGGAAGTTCCAATGTTTGAATCCCATTTGACGACCAAAAGCTAATGGAAAGTTCTCCATATAAGCTTTTTCGTCATCCATCCATACAATCAGGCAATCGGAATTGTAAGAAGCACCATTGAATGAGAATACCCGATCTAATTGATTATGCTTATCTGCCTTGGCAGCAGCAGCTTTCTTCAGATATGAGGCAATGGCCGCATATTTATCCCCTTCCTTTTTTTCCGGATACTTGATACGAGCTGAATAGAAAGTAGGATTTAGCCGCTGGGGACTGTCTTCTGTCAATTTGTAGTAGAAATGCTGATGATTTACTGAGTCTTGCCTGATGAACTCAAACTTTAAGTTCAGATCATCATAAAAGCGGTCGGTAGGTACGGAAGACTGATCCCAAGGAAAGGCTTTCTCATTCATTTTGAATGCAGTAGTCATGTGTTGCGCATTACGTACCAATGCGACAGGCACATCGCCGATTAAAACCAGACCTTCCAATGAAGGGCATTCTTGATATGTTTTGATGATTATCTGTTTGACTTGATCTGGATTTTGCCAGTCACCGCTGATCAGATAAGTTGCCAAACCATCATCTTCAACCGCAGTTTTGTACTGATGCATGGCATCTTTGGTATTTGCATAAGTTTGGTTATCTGTTATGATAGCAAAAGCGGTAGGTTGTTTGACCAATGGCTTTATGACTGTTGTTTGTGCATTTCCTGCCAATGGCAAAAGAAATGCCAGATATATTATTTTTTTAATCATGGCCAATTAATTTTTAAGTCTGTAATATGTACGGTCGGCTTCTTCACGAAGGTTCTCGGATAAGCTCTTATCTTTTCTCAGTTGATCGCATACCCGAAGGATGTCAGGCTTCCGATAAGAATGAGTGAACCAAGCAAAAGCCTCCAATAAACAGGTTTTTAGCTTTTCACTTTCACTGGAGTCGGTAAGTAAAGCCAAGAGGCCGTCTACACAGGCATGTGCCATATGATTTTTCAGAGAATTGCAATAAAGGATGCGCCAACGTTCGGAAGTTTCTTTGCTTAATAACTCTTTTTGCATGCTACGACTATTATTGGCATTCTCCAAAACCTTACGCATCTCCTCCTTGTCTTGCAACACATAGGTCTCAGCCATTACTTTATCAATTGCCGCCTGTACGGCTGCCTGATCAAAGACTTGAAGCCCCAAACTCACATTAAATGCCACACGCTCGGATAGGTTGTCTTCTACATAGGCTTTGATTTGCGGATAAACATACTCGTTCAGTCCCACATGTTGCATCATACGAACAGAGGTGCGACGAATAAATTCATAGGAATCCGTAATGGCCAAGTGTAAGACTTCCCGGAAGTTTTTGTCACTAATCTTCTCAAGCAATGCCAAGCAGGTGAAACGTACCATCATGAACGAGGAAGTTTCAAAAGTTTTTCTTAATAAATCAGAAATACCCGGATAGTCATTGCGATAAAGGTTGTGCAAAGCAAAATTCTGTATGTCGGCATAGGGCGACTGTAATAACTCCAACATGCGGGACTCGCTATATGGTTCTTTGAACAAAGCATTGGCATCTACCTCATTGATAGATTGAAAACGTAGAGTAGGGTCACCGGTAATGTGCGATTCGAGAATATTCGTCAATTTAGCCCATTGCCCCACTCGTGCTCCCATACCTAACAGGCCGAGCATCTCGTTTGCCATTTTATCTTGCAGTACATTGACTGAATTGGCAAAAGTAGTTACGCATTTTCCTTCCGACATGATATAACGTCCGGCAATGTAATCTTTTTCCCGGAAATCACCATTATAGCATGCATCGAAAATTACCATACGGCTATTAGGCTTAAACTCTGTAACTTCCGACAGGATAATACCGGTGCGCAGGTCTAGTAAAGAATCTTCTGCAATTACTTTGGGATCATCATAGCCTGCAATCCAAGTAGTGTCCAAACCGTATGTGTTTTTCATCATATCCAGCATTTCGTCGAAAGACTTTTTGTTGTTTTGCTTTCTACGCGCTAAACCACGATAATAGTACTTCATTGCATCTACATGAGCATTCCACCTATTAGTAGCGGGACTACCGGAAAGATATTGACGTTCGGGCATACCATGCTCATGAAAAATAGACAAGTCCAGATCTGTGCGTTTCAGCATATTAATGACATCGTCCTTGGGATAATCGCTGAAATTATAACGGATGAAACGGGCCCGTCCCTCTTTATCGAATACGCCCGGCATTTGTTCGCGAATAGTAAAGGTTTCCGGTGTCCATGCAGTCAATGAGTTAGAGTAAGAGCCATCACCTGTATAGGAGAAGAATTGGTCTAATTTATTGTTTATCTGGTGCTCAGCCACCACTTTTTTAAAATAGCGGCTGATTTGCGCATGCGGTTCTTCGCCGTTATCAACAGCTTTGACACGTGCAGAATATATGTCACACCGAATTTGCTGTGGAGATTTTATAGCCAAATTATAATAGAAGAAATTATTTTCGACACTGTCCTGTTTCAAAAAATCGAATTGTAGGTCGAAATCATCGTAGAAACGGTCGCTGGGCACTGAAGAATCTCTCCAGTCATTGTTTTTCTCATCCATTTTAAAAGCGGAAGTCATATGCTGGGCTTTGCGGAGCATTGGAATAGGGATATCACCGACAAATACCACTCCTTCCAATTTATCCTTTTTGTAGAGCTTAACAATAACTTTCTTTACATCTTCCGGTTTATTCCATTCATTGTATACGATGAACGTAGGCAACCCTTCCATTCCTAGAATCTCCTGATAGGCTTTAAGCTCGGCTTCACAAGCCTGAAATGTCCCTTTATCTGTAATTACAGCAAAAGAGGTGTCCTTTACTTTCACAGCCGGTTTAACAAATGTCTGTGCCCGCAGAGATAATATGCTGCAGAGCATCAAACTTCCAGTTATTAATTTACGCATGTTTTGTAATATAGATTTCGTTATGTAGCATTAAAAATTACATCCTAAACTTATCGATAAATGAGTACGCCCATCATAATCATAGTCAGAGGTATTTACACGATCGAATACAACTTTTGCAAATAAGTTCATACGTCTGTTTTCTCTGACTTGTTGCGAATACGTTATCGACCCGCCAATACGATAGTAATCACAGGTATAATAATTAGTCAGCCCTTGTTGTAATTCGGTTACAGTTGGATAGTCTGCATGGCTGCCACCATATACATATTCACCTCCCAGATTATTGTTATACGCAACATGAACATCTATTAAAAGCCTGCGATTCAAACTATTGCCTAAAACAAAATTTTTTTTGCCACCTAAGCCTAAAGATAAATTTTCTGCATTCTGTACAGAATTAGGCATTAAATATTCATCGTCTTGCTTGGTATAATTCACATTTAATTCTGCTTTCCAACTATATTCATTCCCGCGGTTTCTGCTTAATGCATAATTAAGAGAAGCGGTTTGTGCCTTGTACGTAGAACGGATGTTATTATATAATTCCACCCAGCCACTTTGTGATTCAGAGTTATCGCGTTGAGAAATATACTGAATACCATCGATGTTACGATTTGTATATGTGGTTCTCATATAATTGGTATAGTCCTTTCCTTCCTGAATCATCGTTAAAGAAACATGAGCAGTTTTATCTTTTACACCGGCTATTTTTTTAGGAGTCGTATAGCTCTGCTGAACAGTTTCCGCTTTTACATCGTAACTGCCCTCAAGCAGTAAATTGAAAGAGGGCATACTGAAGTTGTACTGGAGAGCTCCACCGAAACGGTCTCCAATATAATTGCTGGTTACACCGCTGCCTATTCCTTTTATGGCTGTTCCCAAACCGTATAATATATAATAGTCCTGATCCACATAAGAGTTGACATTACTCATTCTTGAGTCTTCCTTGATAGAACTATACTTGAAACTTGCACCAAACTTGTGTGAATTATTCAACTTGTAAGTAATCCCCGGCGTCAGTCCCAGCGTATAAAAACGGGTATCCACACGCGGGTCGCGCTGTTTGGCAGCTAATGTAGCTACATAATTACCTTCCAACCCCAATGCCCAATGATTACCAAGTAAAGGAGTAGCTGCACGAAACTTCAGATCGTAATATTGATTTCTCCATTTGCTTAAGTGCTGGTCTGCGACATAGTAAGGCATTCCCCTGAATGGATCGGCAATGGAGGCGTTATATCCGGCATCTGTCAGATTTTTTTGTGCAAAATTAAATGCTCCCCACACATATGCATTTTTCAGATTGATAAAGCCTTCACTGGATACACCTACGATAGCCTCTTTCTGCCCCTCTTGCGGACGGCAATAGTTTCCGTCCTGTAAGTCATATCCCAATATAACATTCGAATAATTCTGAATATCATCGAATGGCATACCGGCAGCATTCTGTGAATGAGACCATAGTCGTCTTGTTTTCAATTGTTCCATAGCGGCGGGAGAGAAGCCCTGTGCCGCTCCCACCATACTTACAAGGCAGGCTATCATTACCAGCAGGCAGCTTTTCATATAGTTCATATATTGTTTTTTCATTGTTCTGTCTTTTTAGTTAATTATTACAATGTGTGATTCCATGAAGGCATTTTTGCTCCATTACGACGCATTACAGGAACAACGCCACGTTCAAAGTCATCCGTACTGTTGTTTGTATCCTGATATATATATGTACCTGTTTCTTCGCGAATAATAGGATTACCTTCTTCGTCTGTGGACAATTTGCGAGCAATACCTAAACCGCAATAAGTAGCTCCTACCCAAGTAATACCTGCATCAAGTACACCGGGGACACGTTTTGCATTCATCTTTGACTCATTGTTTACTGCTTCAACAGCATCCAATACATATTTAATAGGTATTTTTGCATAATAAACATTGCTGTTCGGTTTGCTAAGATCTGTTGTCTTCATATTTTCATCGTTGACCGGATCCCAAGCTTCTCCTTCAGGAACACGAAAAATCACATAAGCACCTCCGAATACGGATGTCAAATATTGTGGTATACTTCCCATCTCTGCTTTTCCTTGGTAGAAAACATGTTGCATATCATAAGCTGCCTGGTCAGGGAAGTTTGGATTATTCATATTAAACTCAAACTCAGAACTACTGCCGTCTATAGGACTTTGAGGGTTATAGATGTCCAACTGATGGTTAGCGGCAAATTGAGAAATGATGCAAGATTCACCTGGCGCTAACGGATATTCGGTTCCATTTCCTGGAAATTTCCACACACGTTCTCCATATGCATAATTATTACCGTCCGCTTCCGGCCAAATAGGTAATTTAGTGGTAGCTGTACCCGGAGTTAAATTTGCGAAATAAATACCGTCCAAATACAAAATGTCAGCAGAGTTATTGTATATCTCATAGAACTGGTCTCGGAAATAGACTCCTCCTTTTTCCGGACGGCTACCGCAATAATAAATCTCCTTGAATATTAATGGGCTCACTTTAAGCCCTTGTACTTCAATATTCAATGCGCTACCATGCTTAAATAATGCCGCATTTACAGAATTGCCATTGATGTAGTATTCATTGTTTTCTGTATCGATCGCTGTACCGGATACTGTTACCGAATAAATTCCGGGGATAATTCCGTCAACTTTCACACTATTATCAGTTACTTCTTTTACATAATGTAAATCTTCATCGTAATTGTCGAACTTTACAGTCAGATCTTTCAGTGTGGATATATTTTCAACGGTAATATCCAAATATACATCCACTGTGATAGGATTCACTTCTGCTGTGCCAGACATGTCCCTGAACGAATCGCATCCTATCAAAAGGGTACTTGCCAATGTAAACAAATATATTAAATATTTTTTCATAACTTCCTAAACATTATAAAGTGAGTGATAATTCCAGCCCAAAGAAAAATCGGTTATTCAATTGAATATATGAACCCGGATTACGTTTGGATTCTCTGCGCGGATAACTTCTGAACATATTGTTGGCAAAGAAAGAAACACGTAGCATATTGCTAATTTCTTTAGTTACATTCAAGTTAAAACAAAAATAAGGACTGTATGATTCTTTTATAGCATTATTATGACTTACATTATTCAACATATATCCATATCCTGCATCCTTTACTTGCTGGGTAGTGGTATATTTCCCCTTGGGAAACATATTTACAGACGCATCTTCCAATGCTAAATAGCCCACAGGTATAGAATCGTTTCCAAATGTATTCCAATTAGACTGCTGCCAAATAGCTTGTGCTGTCATCGTAACAACAAAACCGATACGCGGGATATTGTGAGTGGCACGTAAAGTCGTTACAAATTGTTGTTTGTAACTTGCATTGCCTTCTTGAGAATAAATGGCCACCGGTTTACGGGCTGAAGCAGCATCTTCGCTATTGTCATAGAAGCTATAACCCTGACGCCAACTCTTAGTACGCATCCATGAGCCATTTATTTGGAAGGCCGTACGGATAGCATCAATACGTCCGATATTCAAATCAAATTCTAAACCTTTAGTTTCTATATTTAAATTATTAGTTGGTTTTGCATAAGTAGACAATACCGGTAGGCTACTACTAAGCTCTATCCCGTTTTCTGTGCGCTGGTATTCATTGTAGATAAATGTATTGAAGGTGTTGAAGGTTTGGCTCATTACATAACCATCCTTCAGACGCTCCTTATAAGCTATTACATTCAGATTGGTTTTACCCACTCGTAAATTAAAACCGACTTCTGCTTTATGATTTTGGGCAATCTTCAAATCTGAGTTATCTACTTGCCGAACTTCTGTGGTAGTCATAAACAAGCGCTGGCTTTCCGGAATATTTTCATTGGTAAGCTCATTTATATTGATATATTCAAAATATGCATTTTCTGGATATAAATAGAGAAGAGAAGGCATCTTTGCAGCAATACCGTAACCTCCCTGAAGACTTAATAGATTCGGAATCAAATCAATGGATGCATTTACACGTGGCGAGAAAATGCCTCCTACTACTGAGGTATGATCATAACGCACACCAGCCTGAATGTTCAAATCATGCGTACCGCTTATGGACCATTTGAAATTATCTTCCACATATGCACCAAATTGGTTAATGAAAGGAATATCCTTATAGTTACGTGGACGGAAAGATGAATTATGACCGTATTGACTACGATAAGGAGGAGTACTTGGGTCATAAGTTTTTCCTTTACCAACGTTACCGTCACTCCGGAAATCCGCACCAATCAAGATGCGGTTGTTTACATGACCGCTCGCCTTGAATAGAGAACTCGTCACTTTAGCAAACAAATTAACTTCACGACTATCGATCTCATAGTGTCCCAAATAGCTGCTTGGTAGATAAACAGCATAATGATTTATGTCTTCCGGTCCAAAATTAGTAATTTGATTACCATTGGCATCATAGATATGCTGACCTGCAAAGTTACTAAGTACCGCACCGTTTGTAGTGGTCATGGAATAAGGAGATGTAGCAGAACTGTATACGGTTTCATAATAACTGTCTTTATCCATATACGTACCTGACAATACATAGCGTAGTGTTTTTAACCAGCCCTTATTTATATTCCATGTACCATTGGTATTCAAAGTAAAACCTATATCGCGGCCTTCCGAAGCTGTTTTAGTTTGTTCATCATCAGGATTACGTTCACGTTGATCCTTACCATAAATAAAATCAAAGCTGGAATTGGTACGTAACTTATTATTAAAGAAAGTATTTGAATAGAGCAACTTTGTTGTGGCACGCTGATAGTGCTGGTAACTGGATATTGGATTATTCGTATTATAAGCATAATCTGCACTTACATTTAAAGCGCCTTTCTTTTTTCCAAGTTCAAAACCGGTTCCCATAGACACCTGATAGATATTGGGATTGGCTTTTGCTTTGACACGTAGCGGCTCACGACCAGCTTTTGTATTAATAATTACTGCTCCTGAGGTCAGATCACCATATTCAACAGAAGGGATACCACGAACGATTTGTATAGACTCTATATTTTCAGTAGAAATACTACGAACATCGGTTCCACCAGCCGGCGAGGCACCTCCGGCCAATGAAGCGGGTGTTTCCGTACCACTTAATACCGTAGGGCTCATCGCAGATAGATTAGCATTATTTGAGATGGGGGCACCATCACGAATTATTGCGGTGCCCATAGCATTCATCGGAGCTTCCGGACCACTGGAACTGGAAACTTGACGGATGTTAATCTGTTGTGCCGAACTCATATCTTGATTCTGTGAAATTCCACCTGGCATCAATGACATTACATCATATAAACTGGTCGCTTGCATATGGTCCATAGCAGAGCGGGAAATGTGAGAAGATGTGGATTTGCCTGAACGGCTGTTGGTTGCAGTTACTGTAACTTCTTTCAACTTAAAATCCTCATTCCTCATTGTAAAATTAAGAACCAAATCCTTATTTACATTTATTAAGGTGTCAATGGAGACTTTGCCCAAATATTGAATTTGCATACGAATTTTACCAGTAGGTACGTTTTCCAGTATGTATCTACCATTTTCATCAGAGGTTGTCCCTAGTGCAATTTCAGGAATAGACACAGCTGCAAATTCTAAAGGCAAACGCTTGTTGTTGTGGTCGTACTCATAAACAATGCCTGTAAGTTTTACTTTGTAATTGTTTTGCGATTTGATAGGGAGGGCAATTCCTATGCAAATAAGTATAAACAAGTATATAATATTACACCCCAAAATACCTTTTTTCATAAGTAACATCATATTTATTAATAATGCAAAATTATATGTAAATTTTAAATTAAAACAAACCATTGTGTGTAACAAAACTAAAATTATTAAAAATACATGTTGTTTTTGTTGGTGCCGTTGCATAATCTCACAGACCTCAACCGTCTGTTGTCTAACAATATAGCAACTGCATTATATTTAGGAAAATCCAATATATATTAGTACTTTATTTAAGTTCCATACATAGTAATACGGATCTTGAGTGATTAAAAGCAAACTGCAAATCTAAATAAAAAACGGGATGGTTGTAGTTCTGATATGCTATATCTTAATACAACGCAGATAAATACTTATATTTTCATTGATAGATCTAACTAAGTTAAAAAACGGATTTTCTCCAAAATTCTTCTGATAGCTCCGTTCCAGCCTCATATTTATCGCACTTTACAGAAGCCCCAGTTCAAATATAAGGAAACTGTATCTCTCTTCGATAAAAGATCTATTTTAGGACGCAAAATTAGATATTACAAAAGATTATAAAAATACCATTTTTTGGGTATAAAAACGCATCTAATACCTATATATAGGTATTAAATATCATTGGCAATGTATGTTCCATTTCATTAAGCAAACAATTTTTTGTATAAAATACAAATAGTACTTTTTTACCCACTTAAAAAGTGCAAGAATGTATAAAAGTCCATGTGTCAGCTATAATAGGGGCATGAATAGGCATCCGTTCCATACCTGTCCCTATTTGAATCGGTCACCCCACAGTGACCGGACATTACTCACCCAATTCGGATTCTCATTACAGTAGGCAACGAAAATCTGTATCAAGTTCCAAAGCCCGAGAATCATTCCATTAAACCTGGCAGGAATTGTGACAACATGTCTGCTTGAAACAGCTACTATTATGGTATCATGCTGTATTGTTATGCTATATACCATGTTCTAAGTCAAAACTCTTTTTTTTTAGAATTGAAGGTTTAAGGCTCCATCCGAAAGTCAATATCACTTTCTCAAAATTCTTTTCTACAGCACCCTTTGTATAAGTTAGGATGTCTTTCTCTAGAAAATTTTTGAAATCAGATGAACTCATGTCTCTAAAAATGTTTATATATTCTTTTTTAAGAAATTCATTTATGGCATGTGCCGATATCTTTTTTTGCGTGCACTTTTCTATAACATATAAGTTGCTTGGTACCGGTACCATCGTGTCCAGCCCCATGAAGATATTACAGTCTACCATAAGAGTATAAGCGCCGCTCTCGGCAAGAGGTGCGGAAATGCAGTAATTGGCTTGCTCAAGCAGAGAATCCACCAGTTCTTTTGTGGAAGAACTGATACTATTGGCCAATTGTTCATATCCTCTTAGATTCAGTTGGGATATGGTCTTTTCGATAGCCGGAATGAATTTCATTCCTGGACCCAGGTTCAAATCAAATCTTTTGTAATAGACAAGAAGCTCATTCCAATCTTTGTACCGTGAAGGTTTGATGATATTTACATTGTCTATACCATGTTGTTTAAGATACTCGCCGGAGGAAAATGCATCTTCTTTGAAGGTCTGTGTGTTTCCATCCGGGAAACTTAAATAGATGGTCTTATATGTGTCTCCAGTGTTGGTCCTTGCAAAAGCTTTACATTCCTCACCTTTGAGATAATATGCTGTGGTGATGTCAAAACCATTACCGCTGGCATCATTGTCATAGCAACAATTCCACTTTACCTTATCAGATGGGAATATACGGCTTATATTCTCTATTTGGGATTTGGTGACATATCCCCCCGTGCTTATGAATGCGCATGTGGTTTCTTTAGTATAATGGTTTATTTCGTAGAAACTCATTGCGTCAATAGCGGATTCAAAGAGATATATGTCTGTAACCTTGTCAAAAGGAACAAAATTGGCCATCCAACAGCTTTGTGCCTTGTCACCACCCGTGGCAAAGGCTTTATAATTGGTATTGGTCTCTGCAAAATAGTTCCTCATTTCAAAGTTAAGGATTTCCATCTGGGAGGGTTTGCGGAATGGAAAGCCGATATGATTGTTTTTTCCTACCTGGTAGATGAACAGTCTATTGGCGAAATCCTCCACAGTCTGTGGAGAGAGCTTCCTTTGGACGGTCAAATATGGATTATCCTTTTTGATAGGACGAGGATTCCAATAATTCAAATTGGATTCAATATCATTTGGATTCAGTCCCAGCAGAGGATTGTTTACCGTTTCGGTATCTTCATTGGTGATCTGTTGAGTAGGCATTGGTACACCATCAATGACGAAGAGAGGCTGGGTTCCTCCTGTGACGGAGTTGACACCTCTGATTCTGAAAGTCATTCCGCTTGACAATGAACCGTCTGTGGGGATAATCTGTACTCCGCTGATTTTGCCTTGTAGTGCTTGCAACGTCTGCGTAGAACTACTGTTTACAATATCTTTTATATTCACAGAAGCAACGGCGGTTGCAATATCACTTTTTCGCTGGCTACCATAGCCTACAACAACCACCTCATCCATCTCTGTGACTGAAGGGTCTAGAATGATATCAAATCTTCGGTTCTTTCCGATAGTGATAGTTTTGGGCTTATATCCCAGATAACTGATGACCAGTTTTTCAGAAGGAAGTACTTTTATCGTGAACTTTCCTTCTAAATCGGTGATTACTGCATTGGTGGTACCTTCGATATTTATCGTGGCACCGATAAGAGGTTCACTCTTCTCATCCAACACTTGCCCTGAAATAGTTACTTGCTGTGCTAATGCTACAGTGAAATGTAGTATTAGAAACAATGTGCTTAATAGTACTTTTCTCTTCATAGTGCAGATATTAAAGTTTATAATAAGGATTAATACAATTAGATTTAAAATGGTAGTGCAAATAAAGCGAATTATAATATCCATGTTTTGACCTATTGTACTTTTCTCTTGACCAAATTACAGACTTTTTCTTCAAAGGTAATCGCTTTCTATTAATTTCATTTATCACCGCGTAAAATTATTCGATTGGACTTTTTATAGTGAGTATTATCATGGGGAGTATTAAAAAAGATTGGATATGAAAAATAGTATGTTAAATCATTCTGTTTTCTCAAATATGCAGTGGGGTGTGAGCGCAAGGAAAAATATCTGTAGACAGGGCAGACGCATTAAAAATTATTGTTCTGTAAAAGTTGTGACAAATATTTTTCATCCCATCCGGCTTTTAGTCTTTTCAGATTCATACTTCCTTTTGTTGTTTTATCCTTCTTTAGTATGGTAAGTGCCATCTTTGTTGCCACCGAAAAGTTTCTGGCTGCATTTTTCACCTTTTTACTGTAGTCTTCTCGAAAGGTAACATCCAATTGCCAA
>NZ_JH114350.1:1050378-1117341 GCF_000157095.2 Bacteroides sp. D1 | reverse complement strand
TATAGATAATAGTTTCCATTTTATGTACTTTTTTGCGGTTCATCCTAGGATCTTCTATTTGTTTACAAAGGTCAATTATGCCAATTTTCATGTTAGTTTATGTTTTATAATATCTTATAAAGATAAGGAAAATAATCGACATATACAATAGATAATACACTAATAATCAATAATATAAAAATAAAATACAAGTTGTAAGATAGTAAAAAATATAATGCGTCGACCCTGTATCTGTAGAAATTGATAATAATGTATTTTATTCAAACTTTCCATTTATCCAAACTCTATCAGTTATCTGCACTTAAATCAGGCTTTGATATTTCAAGAGTTTGGATAAATGATTAAGGATTCAGTCTGCATTAATACCGAACATAGCAGTCAGTGAACGATTGATACCTTACGTTCGCATCGTGCGAAGTCTATTCCTTTCCACACGGTTTTGCGTCCGGCTGAAGATGCACACTCGGCTTGCGCCTTGTTCCTTTGCTGTTTCTTTATACTTGAAGTTCTACAATTCGTTTCACAAAGAATTACCCTGTGGAAGTCTGCCCGCTTTCGCGTAGGGTGACGTTGAAACCTTTATCCAGGGCATTACACCATGGCATTCGCTTTCTCCACAATCCTTTACCCGCACCTCATTCGGCCGCTCTTACAATTGGCCACCCATCGGTTATTGGCTGACGGGAGAGATACGGGCTTACCAAGTTTCGCACAAATAACTGACGACCGACTTAGACTCCGCCTATCCACCAGCAGTGCGACATCCGTGTAGCACGATGTAACAGCGTACTATCCTGACTGCTTGCCTTTTGGAATGGCCCATAAATATCCGTGAGCTAATTCATAGTCACGATGGTACGGCGATTCACTTAGGTTACTCATATCAGTCAGCTTTGACATTCTTCGCCTATGATGCTTAGGTTGGAACGTCGTTGTCAAGAGGGCTTCGCACCCGACCGTTGCCAGTCACGTACGCCTCTTCAGGCTACTATTGATGGAACAATAGGTTCAGACACGATGCTGAACAATTACTTGTGTGACCTCTTGGCGCACATTACACTACTAAGGTAATGCTTTTATAGGAGAAGTCACATCTGTAAAAAACTTATTATCATGCAATTATCTTACTTTATCTTAGGCTAAAAGCCCTTATTCAAGGTGTCTGTATCCTATCATCCGCTACCGCTCGGTATCGGATTCCTCCAGACCGATGGCATGGCATATCTCCTCCACCAGTTCAGGAAGGCCGGAGTCTTTCTCCTGACGGGGATCGGGTGGAAACAGCGTGGAACGAAAGACACCCTTACAGACAGGGTCCGCCTCCTTGTTGTAGCGGAGGGTGTTCGGAATGTGTGAGGACAGCAGCCGCAGCCCCATCCTGTGGATGACCCGGTTCCAGGCATCATACAAATTCTTCCGTCCCCTTCTATCCACCATGTTCCAGAACAGCCGGATTCCTTTCAAGTTGCAGTTCCCCTTGGCGATCAGCTCCTCTTCCAGCACCTTGGTAAACTGCAGGGAACTCTGCATGACGATATTGTCCGCCTTGAGCGGGACAAAGATATAGTCCATCGCGGCAACGGTATGAACCACCCCCTCGCTGCGGAGCGTTCCGGGAAGGTCGAAGAGCACGATATCGAAAGTCTCCCCTTTTTCGTCCATATAACGCCGCAGGTCTTCCACCCCCTTTTCCGGGTCGCTTTTGATGACCGGATAGGCAGGCTTACGGATTCTTTCGTACTGCCGGTACAGGTTCACCTTCAGGTCGTCATTTTTCATGACATTCTCCATGTCCCTCTCACGCATCAGGGCGATGCTGTGCTGCGGGGAGTCACAGTCCACAACCGCCACACGCACGTCTTTGCGGTAATGCAGGACACTGGCCAGCAGTACCGTAAAGACGGATTTTCCCACGCCACCCTTCTGGCTGGCGATGGCAACCAACAACTCTTTTTCTTTTTTCATCATACTTCTTTTTCATTAAAAGTTAAACACTATTGTTTCAGAAACAAAAATAATGCTCCCATCGGGGGAGATCCCCTGTCATGGGGGACGAGCCTTTATGACCGGGCCGGGCAGGGACTCCTCCAGAATCATGTCCGTCGTTTCCCTGTATTCTTCCAGATGCCGCGAGACAAGGTGGTTGATGAACCCCTCCAGAGTGACCTTTCCGTTTCTCGAGGCTCCCGCCAGGATGGACAGTTTCCGGTGCAGGGCGGCGGGAATATGCAGCGACCGACGCTGCACGCCCGCAATGCCATGCAGGTATTCCTCCCCGTAGACGGACGGTTGCATGGGGCCATTTTTCCTTGCGGGACGTATAATGTCGTTACCGGACGTTCCACGTCTCTTCCGGGGACAGGCAGGCGCTTCCCCCATGATCTCACGGATGCGGTCCGCGTCCATCCCGCCAAGACCAATCCGCTCTTTTACGTTCTTTCCTGTCATGATATGCCTTCTTGGACAATGACAACGTTTTATCGGCGAGGTGTTCCTCCCGGCTGTCCGTCCTCATCCCAGGGACGGTAGACCTCACCGAGCAGGGAGGCGATGTCCTCCCTGTGTTCCTCCATATGGAGTTCCAACAACCGGATGATAAAACCGGAGATGCTGCCGCAGCCGGCGGCCCTGACCAGCATGGCGATCCGGCGGTGCAGTCTCCCATCAATGTAGGCGGTCTTCCACTCAGCGGCTCTGGGAGCGGGAACCAGAAACCTCCTCTTGTATTCCTCCGGACCTGTCACTTTCCCTGCCCGGACCTGACTTCCATGACTTGGTATCTCCACCACTGGTTCCAGGGATGGGGAAACGGGAGCTGACAGAAGGTTCCCCGTGAGTCCGACCCTCTCGAGAACGATATCGGAAAGCCGGTTCTTTTCCTTTTCTGAATCCATATTTTAAAATCTTAAATTATTAAATTACACAACTGGTATTGTCTCGGAATACAAAATAAAGGAAGAAGAGAACAGGATGAAACCACCTGTCACTTATAGTCATCCAAAGTCAGTTATTGTCATGATACACATGACGGGGGGGACGGAGATGCCGTTCCGTTCGGACGGTTCTTCCTATGCGGAGGCGACATCAGAGGCCCGTAGTGGTGTGGAAAAGCGAGCGGGATTCCGTTTCCTTGTCCACCGTTCCTTTTTAATCCTTATGGGCAGGCGTGAGAGCGCGCATCCGTCCGGATACGGATTCTTAAATTATCGGTCTATGGGAGTGTAAAAGTATTAATCCGTTAATGGAGAATTATGAAGGAAGACCATAAGGTGTACACGGCTACATTCTCCATTTGCAGAAGTGTAGAAGTAGTAATCCATTAATGAAGATAATGCAGAAAAACCATAAACCATATACGGCTCACTGCCGCTCTCCATTTGTAGATGTGTAGAAGTAACAATCCATTAATGGACAATAGGGCATGTAAAGGGCAGATTTCCCGTATATTCGCCTCCTTATTCCCGAATTATGGACGTAAGTCATATGATTATGGAGAGATATCCACCCTTTTATGGGGAGAGCAGCCGGCAAACACCTGATGGAAATGCCTCGTAAATCACAGGAGAATAGCCATACAATGGGCTAATACACAATAATTATTGGATAAATGTGGTCCGCTCCTGCGGACAGCAAGTTGTGTTTTCGTTTAACGAAAACAGGACGGTTTAACGGAGAATACACCGATAAACCGTTACTTATTTCAAGCTCCAGCGTCGCTTTTTACATATCTAACTATAATTCATTTGAAATCACAAAACAGATTGAACCGAATGTGGTTAGTTTGTCTGTTTATTTCATGTCCGAATCATTAGTATGCTATGTTGCAAAGTTCGTATTCATTATGAAAAAATCCGCTTACGAGAACAAGATATTCAGGTAATTTGCCATCCTTTCCCCAAAGAAGTTCGATGTTAAAAAGTTCAGAAAGCGTTTTGGCTATGTCAAATCCGAAGGCTTCGAGTGACGGACGCACTTTTTCCGGGTGTCGGCATGGTGTGCCGCAGTTACGCGTACACTCGTTATCTGAGCAGTGAAGACATTTACCTATATAGGCAAATGAACGCCCTCCATATTTCCGTTCCATATCCAATAATTCGCTCTCGATTCGTATCCGTTCCGGTAAAATGAGTTTTTGTGTATATTCAATCGGAATATCTTTGTCTTCAGGGATTATCTTCGTTGCCATAAGATGTGCATACTTGTATTGTCGGAGAAACGATTCCGTATCAAAATCAAATGGAGGACACCCCCAACTTTTACCGTAATTGGTACATTGTTTGCAAAGTTCAAGAAAATGTGGTTCGTCACGGAATTCGGCGATGTATCCTTCAACAGTGATGTCTGAAGTAAAATTTTCTACAGTGTATATACTCATTGTTTCAAAATCATTGTACCGCATAAGGAGTCGAAACGGATGTTTTCATTTTGGAAAAGTCTGTCAATGTATCCGCTTTTCTGCATTTCAGACGCGGTCAAGCAACTTAAATTCGGGGTATCTAACAATGCTATCGAATCGCACATGGACAACGCGATGTCAAGTTCATGTGTCGAGAACATGATACATTTTTTCTCGTCGTGGACAAGCCTACGAAGCAACGCCACAAGTTCGTAGCGATTAGGCATGTCAAGAAAGGAAGTCGGTTCATCAAGGAGAATGATAGGAGTATCCTGTGCCAATGCACGAGCAATCATCACACGCTGGCATTCGCCATCCGACATTTTATCCATCGTGCGGTTTGCATAAGCCTCCATTCCCACCGAAATGAGCGATTGCATGACTATCTCCTTATCTGTTTCTTGCATCCTACCTATCCAGTTGGTATAAGGAGCACGGCCTATGGCTACGACATCCTTGCACCGCAGGTTGGCGATGCGCGTGCGCTCGGTCGTGACGACAGCCAGCGTTTTTGCCATATCTTCGGTTTTCATGCAGGCGATGTCGTGCCCGTCGAGAATGATTTTTCCGGAATAACACCGGTTCAGACCGGCTATGGCGCGGAGCAACGTCGATTTTCCTGTCCCGTTTCTTCCGATAAGGGCTGTCAGTTGACCTTTTTTTATCGTGGCATTTACCTCGTGGAGCAACGAGTTTTCTTTGTAACCTATGGAAAAATGCTGTAATTCTATCATGCGGTGATGGATTTGTTGCGTAAAACCACCCATACGACGATTGGGATTCCCAATAGAGCTGTAATGGCGTTGATCGGCAAGGTGAATATTTTAGAAATGATGTCGCAAAGAAGCAATATCGATGCTCCCGAAAGAATTGTTCCGGGCAGAAGGACATGATGATCGCTATTTTGGAAAAGCATTCTTGTGACATGAGGCATAGCGAGACCTATGAAACCTATCGGACCGCAAAAAGCGGTTATCGTTCCGGCGAGCAGCGTTGTCGAGAGAAACAACAGGCTGCGTGAACGCCGAATATTCAGTCCCATTGTTACGGCATATTCCTCTCCGAACAGCAGGAGGTTAAGCGGTTTGATGGTCAGTACAGCCAACAGCAGTCCGGCAAACACCGATGGAACAAGAATCAGAAGTTGTCCGGAGGTGACGTCACCCAAAGCCCCCATCGTCCAAATGACAAAGGCTTTCAGCGATTCCTCTTTGCTGAGGTACTGCAATATCTGCACGACAGCACCTACGCCCGATGAGAACATCATGCCCAGAATCAGGATTACCATGATGTCTTTTATTCGCTGTCCGACGGCAGTTATCACGAGCAACACGACAGCCGCACCCACCCACGCTGCTCCGGCAATGCCTATTGATGAACCGATCCCGGCAAGTACCACAAGTGCCACACCGAGACTTGCACCGGAACTGATGCCAAGGACATAGGGACCGGCAAGAGGATTACGGAAGAGGGTCTGCATCTGAAGACCGCTGACCGATAAGGCAGCCCCGGCCAACAGTGCCACTATAGCTTTTATGAGGCGTATGTTGAGTACGATTTTTTCCGTGGCACGGGAACAATTTCCCCCGGTCAGTGCTGCCCATACATCGCGGATCGGAATGTTGACAACTCCCACGGCCAAGTCCAGTAAAAAAAGACCGACCGTGAGCGTAATCAATATGGAGAATAATATAGTCGAACGGGAACGCATCTATTTCAGTTGCTTGTAATACACACACTCTTCCTGCACCAGTTCAGGATGGAATATCTTCACGAGGTCGCGGAGCACGATGTCAGGATTCACGACGGCAGACTCGTAATAGTCGTTACCCCCGGCTGTGTTGGTACGGGCGTTGTTGTTATACACCTCTCCATTTTTGAAACATCGGGTATCGGTGAATTTCGGACATGATGCCTTCAAGTCGTCAAGGGAGTTCGCCATTCCCACGTTCAACCACATGTCCGCATCCGACGCGAGCAGATATGCTTCTTCTAAGTCAATGGGGATAGAAGCGTTTCCCGTGTTCTTCTGGTAGATATAGCGGCCTCCCGCATCAGTAATCAAGCGGGCTACATAACTTTGGGTTGAAGGCATGAACCACGAGTCGCCATAGGGAACATTAAGCATAACCGAAGGAGTGTCGAGGGTACTGTCGGCCACTTTCTTTTTCAAGGCGTTGTATCTGACCGGGATTGTGGCAAAGGCTTTTTCACCCTTCTCACGTTTTCCTGTGACTTCTGAAAGCACTACCATCCATTCGGCCTTGCCGAGAGGCGACTCTTCAAGATAATCGCCGACATACATGAACGGTATGTCGAGTTCTTCGAGTTTGCTTTCCATTGCGCTTGCGCCGTTCACCCCATAGAGCAGAACGAGGTCGGGATCGAGCGAGAGCAGCAACTCGTAGTTGATGTTCCCTTCATAGCCGACATCGCCAATACTGTCGCGGCGGGCTTGGATGTCTGGGTTGGAAATGTAGTCGATTCCCGAAACGCCGGTTATACACCGGACTTCACCGATTGCGTCAAGCATGGCGATATGAGTGGAAGACATCGCCACGATACGTTTGGCGTCTCCTTTGAGTACCTGTCCTGCAAACCCTTCGGGAACCTCTTCACCGTTGCGGACGATAAACAGCCATGTGGTTACACTGTCCGCTCCCTGCCAGGGATTCCTGACGGTTATCAGTACGCTTTCCTTCCCGCCCGCCCCTTTGATGTCGAAGCCGGAGGCATATTCGGGAGCATAAAGCAGCAGGTTGAAATCATTGATTTTTGAGCTTTTGTTGTGGCAGCCTGTAAATGCCAGAGAAAGCAACAAAATCAGGCTTAAATTCTTTAATGCGTTCATATTGATGCAGATTATCGTTTACTATTTTTGTTTTTTCCGAACTTGGGTGTTATGCCGATGAATATCTCGAAATTGATGCCCGGCATGGGACGGGACAATACGGAAAGGTATTCTTCATCGAACAGGTTGTTGATGCTGCCCTTTAGCGACAGATCGGCCCATCGGAAAGAGAGCTGTTTTTCCAGTGTCACGTTATTCATGAAGTAAGGGGGCAGATAGCCCGTCAGGGTATAGTCATTACTCGACATGGTATAACGCTGGCTGTAATAACACCATTTGTAAAGCAGGCTCCATGTCCGCCATGACAGACGTCCGGTCACCGTTGCGGAAAACTCCGGCACGTATGGCAACTGTTTGCCGACGGATTGGTCTGCCGGACTCATCGGTTCGCTCTCGTTGATCGAGGGAGTCCACGAGAAAGTTCCGTTCATATCCAGTTTCCAGTCCTTTCCGAGCATTATATCAAGGTGGGCGTTGGTCTCTGCCCCGTAAGCATGTACCTTTTTGAGGTTTCTGGGGGAGAAGAATCCCTTGGTTGTGGGTAGCCAGATGATCCAGTCGTCGATGTGCGAATCGAACCAGTTGATACCACCGCTCAAAGCATATACATTTTCTTTCCCCACCGAGAACGACAACCCCACGTCGTATGTGAAGCCGTGCTCGCTTTTCAGGTCGGGATTACCGCCCGGCAGAAAATAGAGGTCGTTCAGCGTGGGAAAACGGTAGTTCCGGGAGATGGATGCTTTCGCCACGATATTGCCTTTTTTCGACAGTACCCCGTCGATGAAGAAAGCCGGGATAACCGGGGCCCATTCCGTACCGAACATATCCTCGCGAAGGACAAGCGAGGCGGCAAAATGATCGACAGGCCGCCATTTCGCAGAAACGGAACCGGAAAACTCGACACGTCCCTTGTCATACCCGACAACAGCCTTGTTACCTTCCTGCGAGATGATATTTTTGTCCGCGCTTTCCACCAAATGCTGGTGTACGGAAACACCGGCCGTGAACAGCCATTTCTCTGAAGGAGCATAATCCCCGTCCGCACTTCCGTAGAACGTGTTAATCTTACTGCGTGAGCGGGTCATCGAAGCCATTTCGCCGTTTCCCTTGTCCCGCTTGTAATCATAGGCCATCCATGTGTGTATATAGCCGCCTTTTACACCGACCTTCCATTTCTCCCGCACGCGATCCCACGAGAGGACGCCGCGAAACGTCTGCTCCCTTTGGCGGTTCTCGAAGTCCATGTCGTTCCCGTAATCCGTGCTGAGCATCGCCAGTTCCCGGTTGGAATTGATATACCAGGCGTTTAGCCCGAACTTGTCGCCTTCGCCCGTGTTATAATAAATTTCCTGCAAGACGTGCAGATCCTTATAAGCCCCGCTGCGGTTGCGTTCCGTCGGGTAATAGGAACCGATGATGTTCTTGTCCTCGTCATAGATGTTTTCCTTCTTGTCCCGGTTTCGGTATTTGTAGTCGTTGGGGGAAGAGGAATACACCACACGGGTGGAGGACTGCCAGTGTTTGTCACCGTAGGTCAGGCGGAGAAACTCGTCGAACGTGCTGAACGACCCCACTCCCTGCACGTACTGCAACCCGAACCCTTCATGGTTGGCCGGAGAAGTGGAGAGCCTGACCAGACCACCCAAGCCGCCGCCCGTTTCGTTTACCGATGACGTTCCGTGCAGCAGCGAGGCATCATCGATAAAGTAAGAAGGGATGGTGGAAAAATCCGTCATGCCCAGCATCGGGTTGTTAATGCGCATACCATTCCACGTCACTTGGGTATGCGAGGGAGAGGTACCCCGGAAAGCCACGGTGGATAACGTGGCGCGTCCGTAGTTCTTGACAAAAACGGATGAGTTGAATGTCAGCACATCGGCCATAGACAAGGCGATGTTCTCTCTCATGGCGATGGAATCGAAACGGGTTCGTTGCACGCCTATATCCTTCATAGGTCGTTTGCCCACCACCGTAACCTCCGGAATACGTAGTACCCTTTTGGTAATGCTGACGGAATTTTTCTGCTGGGCGGCAAGCAGAAAGGGCAGGCTTACCCCCACGAACAATAGAATAAGATGTCTTTTCATTTTTGTCCTCCTTCCTCGTTATTTCCAGCAGAAAGCTCCCGGAATGATTCCCACGTAAAATTCATCGATCAGCTTGCCTTGCGGCGAATAGCGATACACGATACCTTGTTGCTGGTAATCAATAGCGTCGGCCACATATACCTCCCCGTTGTTGGGATTGACCGTAAGGCCGTAGTATTTGGTGTCCCGAAACTCCAGAAAAGGCCGGACGGGAACACGGTCGGCTTCCACCGGCATTCGCCAAATATCGTTGTTGATCCAGTAAAGTGTATCCCGTGTACCGTTGAGCTGGACTTCCGAAGGCCAGTCGCCCAGCTTAAACTTGAACTGTTTCTCTACGGTGAAAGTCTCGGCGTCTATACGATAGAGAGACGGTGCCTCGTAACCGTATGGGCTGCCCTCGTAACCGCCATCCGTGATGGTCCACATCTTGTTGTATTTGTCCATGACCAGCGAAGTAGGTTGTATGCCGATGGTCAGTTCGTCCACGACCTTGTCCGTCTCCGTGTCGATTTTCAGGATGCGGTTCTGGTACGACCAGCAGTTCACATAGACGTACTTGCCGTATTGTACCATTTGTTCGGTGGAACCCGATTCCATGTCCATGTCTGGACATTCGATATAGCCGGTAATCTCGTATGTCTTGGGGTTGATGATGAAGATACGGTAGTCCCATATCTGCGTCACATAGGCTTTCTCATCCGACAGAAAATGGATATACCGGGGTGAGGTGAAACCTGTGATACGGCCCACTTCCTTGAAAGTATTGATGTCGATGGCGAAAATCACATGCGAGTTGTTCACCACGATCCAGCCTATACCGTCCCGGATAACCATAGACTGGGCCACATCGCCCAACTTGAACCCGTTGGCACGGTAAAACACTTCATTCTCCACTTCGCACGTGGCGGGATCGTAGTAGGAAAGCGTGGCATTGCTGTACTGGAAATTCCCCTCGTTGGTAATGAAAAGACCAGAGGCCGATACAGAGAAATCTTCCATCTCTCCGTAATCCCATTTCATGCAACTGCCGAAAACTGGCAGGCAGAAAAGAAAAAGGCAAATCCGTTGTATTGTTCTGCTCATTGTCATTCGGATAAAAAAGAGTACCCGAATCATTACGGGTACTCTGGTTAAGGTATAAGGTTTAATCCTGCTGCGTATATTGTTTGTCCTTCATATTTTGGAAGGTTGGGTTATACCCACATTTCGTCACGCTCCAACTTTCCCCCGTAATCATTCCGTTTTCTATAAACTTGCCGAAGAAAGTGTAGTCGGTAAATTTCGTCAAACCGTCAAAAACAACCCCATGCAAGGTCTCCAACTTCTCCATGGAAAGTGTTTCCTGAGAAAGAGAAGTCGCACTTTTTATCTGTAGCGTACCATCTATAGTCTGTAATTTATCACAAGTAATGCCTGTTGCTTTATTAACGAACAACCCTTCACCTCCTACGTGAAGCAATTCCGGAATATCCAGCGATTTACTTTGTAAAGATATTGCTAACGAACCCTCTCCCTCTTTATAATATACAGGAGAAGCTGAACAACAAACTTTGGATAGTAAGGGCAAGTTACAACTGGTAAAATTTCCAGATAAATAGAACTGTCCTCCCACTTCTTTCAAGACTGGCATTGTGATTGAAGCAAACATGGGTATTTGGATATATCCATATCCATCTATGATTTCCAAGTCGGGAAATTTGGCATTGCTTCGCATTTGGCCTGTCACATTTAGATTTCCATATACATGTTGAATTGTCGATATGGTATAATCGGTATTGTTGGTGGTTGGCTTACAAGTGAAGTCTTTGATATTCTTGAACGTGATTTCAGGGAACTTATTATTCGTGAGACTGGTGATGACAAAATTTACATTTGACAAATCTTCGGCTGTTTCAATTTTGGAGAGCTGCACCTTGTTTATAATTTCAATCTGGGGCGCTGTTTCTCCGAAGGTTTCAAATCGGGCGTTCGGCAACAGCAGTGTTCCGCTCACATCTTCAAGATAATCCAGCGTGATGCTTCCAAGTGTGGTGATCTTGCTCCAGTCGGGAAGTTGTTTGAGTGCCGTGAAATTCTTTATCTTTATCTGTCCCTTTATCGTTGTCAGTTTGTCCATTCCACCGAAAGCCTGAAGCACGTCATTTCGTTGGGGAACAAAACTACCGGTAGGAGGAGCTTCCATATTGGCTTCCATAATAATACTTCCGTTTACTGTTTCGATTTCCGGAAGGTTGATGGTTTCCAACATCACGGGGACGGTATGGAAATCAAGGCCACCGGTCTCTTTCAGCTTAAGGAAGCTCATGGAAGTCAGCTTGGCAAGATTGTTTACGGACAAGACCCCTCCGACACTTGTCAGTTCCGGTATTTCCAAAGACGCAATCGAACCGGCTGCTGTGTTCTCTTCATTGAGTCCTTGAAGATTCAGATCCTGACCTACAGTAGTCAGAACCGGAAACTCAAAACTCTGTAACGACGACGCATTGAACATCACGCTTCCTTCAATAGTTGCCAGTTTCTCGAATAGGACATACGTCACTTGGTCGTTATATACCGATATGTCTCCGGAGAGCGTTTCCAATGCTTTCATGGAAATCATGTGAAGTTCCGTAGCTTTCGAGGCGACATCGGTCGAACCTACCTGTAAACCTCCGGCAGAAACGATATTATCCAACCCTGTCAAGTCTGCACCGTTGTAACTGTTACGAATGACAATGTTGCCAGTAACCTCTTTCAAAGATGCCAATGCAGATATGTCAGTGATTTTTTCTGCCTCTTCCGCATCAGAGCCGATAATCAGGTTCCCTTTGACAACGGTTGTTTTGGTTGCGGCAAAAGAAGCTACCTCCTCGGTGGTCTTCAACTCCACATCTCCGTCAGATTCTATCTCGCTTTTCACGACCTTATAGGTATATTCGCGGGCATCTCCGTTATAGGATGTCACCCGGAAGGTTCGTTCGTTATCCCAGTCCGTTACCGTTTCAGGATCAGGTATGATTGTTGCAGAAGTTGTGTACTTGAATTCCACTTCGGCGTTGTTCAGCGATACCGTATAGGGAACGGTTATTGTTACTGTATTGTCCGTAATGTCGGCCGTGTACGATTTCCCGTCCACGGTCATCACGACCGATGTGATGAAATTTTCATCTGCATCTTCAGGTATAATTTCATCGTTTTTGTCACACGCTCCCAAAAAGAACAAGGATAGGAGCATGGGAAGAAAATAAATTTTCATACTTGTAATTTTTATTATTTGGTTAGATCCTCAAAAGAAAATACCTCCGTAGAAACTTCGCCCAGCCAGCCGCTTTTGGCCAGAACACCGCATTGTATTTTGATAAAGTCAATATATTGCAGATTGGCTTCCGTTCCATCGGCATGGATGGCATTGGAAATTTTGAAACCGTTCCTTTGTCCGCTTCCATCCACCGTACTGCCGCCTTCTATCTGGTCGTTTCCGAAATTATCCACGTACCCCCAGTCATAACTCTGATTATCCCAATAACCGGTTTGAGAATCTTGGGTGTTGCGGGCGGCCAGACAAGTGCCTGTCAGGGTATAACTGTTTTCCGAAATCCAAGCCGGATAATAATAGTCTTGTGTATGATAAGCGGACAGATAGTCTACCCAGCCGTTTCTACCGTCGGAACTGATCCATTGGACATCCATTTTTTTGCCTTCCGGACGGTAATAGGTCACTTCAAAATTCTGTATTGTTTCTTCCTTGCCTGCTTCAGATCCTTTCAGTTCGTACCACTCGTCATCCGGCAATCCGTTTCCGTTTATATCTTGCATGACCCATACGATACCCGGTTCGGAACTGCCGTCAAAGGCGTTCCCCTGAACACAGAAATCATATTGGTTACCCGAATTGGGAATACTGTGGTCGAAGCCGACGATGATATAACCCCCGAAAGAACCTAAAGAGACGTGCAGTTTGTCTTTCAAACGCTGTGTTGCCCATGCGACAGCCGCTTCAGGGGATGTTTCGTTGCCGGTCATACCGCCTATCGTGCTCGTCTCGTTGATAAATTGGCCGGGAGCTGGGGTATATTCATAGACTTTATTCCAGAGCTTGGAACTTCCCGAAGCCCGGAAGCCGTCTTGTTCCTTTTTGTCCACACAAACGACTTTTACGGTGGCAGTGACAGCCGTTTTCCCTTTGTCGATATTCCTGCTTATTTTTTCCGTCGGTGTGTCTTCCGACACAGTACAGGAGACGGTGTATTCTCCGGGTGCGGACGGCGTGAACTTGAACATGCGTTCCACTTCTCCTTCCATGACCTGACCGTCCACACTCCACTCAAAACGGGGATTGTCGAAATACTCCAACAACGGACGCAGGAAAACAGGACGGTCGGCAAAAGTGTACCTGTCCGTGGATGTTTGCAGGTAAGACGGGGTCGGGAATTTGACAACGTAGGGCATCGTTTCCACGACCTCTACGCTTACGTCTTTCGTTGTTGTCCCATCTATATTGGAAGCGTTGATTGTCACCGTATAAACACCGAGTTCTTTTTCATTGAAAGTATAAGTATTCTCGGTGGAAACGATTTTTCCTTCCCGTACCCATTCGATTTTGAACCCTTCGACATCCGAATGCTGAATATCGGGAGTAAATGTGTAATCGGTATTCCGGACGACTTTTAGCCCCTGCGAAGGTAGTGCCAGTGAGATGACCGGAGGGGTGAGTTCTTTCACTTCTACTTTCAGTTCCTCTTCGGCATAGCCTTCCGCATTGTCTACTCTTAGTTTGACATAAAAATCCCCGCATTCATTCCATGTACGTTGAAGAGACGGACCCGAAGAAACCAGCGTACCGTCTATCGTCCAAGCAAAAAGAGCATCTTCAACATTCTGGTATGTCGGGGCGATAGTCAATTCGTGATCGACCTTGACCGTGTAAATACCGGTCTCGCTGTCAAGTTCTATTATAGGTTGTCCTCCTACTTCTTCGGTAATGACTTCATCCTTGTTGCAGGAGGTGAACAGCATACAGGCAGAAATAATAAAATAGTGAAAACGATGCATGATGTGTGGATTTTAGAAAAATAACAGGGATACCCCCGACAGAAGGGATATCCTTGTATTCTTTTTATTGTATGGTGATATCATCAATACAGATATAAGCCGGAGTATTCAAACCGTATGCTCCCGAATCCGAACCCTCGAAGTTGAATTTCACACTTTGCACCCCTTCGGCATTGATTTCCCAATAATCCCATGTCGTGATAGGATCAACCTGTTGTTGGCCGTTACGATAATCGGCTAAAAGACGTTTGTAAGTGCGGATCAGACCGCCATTCGCATCATAACATTCCAGATTCACTTGGAAATACCCTTTCATCTCTTTCAGAGGAGTCGCTACCCCCGTAGAACCGAACTGATTACCATAAGTAATGACACCATAAGTGTATGAGGTGTTGCAGATCCACAGGCCGACCAATTTCCGGGGAACATTGAAATAAAATTCTGGTTTAGCCATCCATGCCTGATTGTAAGCATCCACATATCCGTAAACGACACCGAAATTGGAACCGCTGTGCCCGGCTTCCTTATTCTGTCCTTCCGCTTCCACCGCAGTGTTATAGACAGAACATTGGTTTAGATAAGAATACCACCAGTCTCCGGTATTTCCCGACTGATTGGAGCGGATGTTCCAGTTGGAAAGTGCGATGCCGCCGCTGGAATACTCTGTGCTTCCACCTACAGTATTAAACATTGAAAGGAAGAGATATTCTTCCGGAGTATTGTCGTAAATGGTGGTTACTTGAGGATACCCTTGGTACGAATAAAGATTTTCTCCGGCCGAGGTAGGTCCTGCTAACATGCCGGGATCGAAATCATCGAAAGTGATAGTTAAAGTACCGTCCGAATTTGTCACAGCACGGGTTTGCGAAGTTCCGGAATCAACCGGGTCCATCAAAAAGTCATCGTCCGAGCTACAGCCAGAGAACAAGGCGGTTGCGGTAAATAGACAGGCACCTGCCAGAAAGCGTAATTTTCTTTTCATAGGTCACTCATTTTAATGTAAAACATATTATTAACAAACACAAAAAATTCCCGTTCGTGCGGACTTACACGAACGGGAATATGTCTGTCTTCAAATATTGAATGGCCGATGAGCTATTCCTTATTTGATTACGACCCGTATATCCCGCAGGTGTAAATCTCATTCCGGTCATGGCAGGTCTTCTGACTCGTCCCGGTCATCGTGCCTTCCCGGTATTACACCAGTGGCAAAAGTTCGATGTCCGTTTTTGTGGACTCACAGCAGCGGGTACTGTCCCGGATTTTCACCGGGTTCCCTTTTCATTCGGAAGGCGTAAACCTCCCGAAACCATTTCCCGACTGCAAAATTATCTATATTACATATCAATTCCAAATAATTCATAATATTTATAATAAAACACACAAAGCATGACAACCGTACTGTTTTAATTAGAGCATTCAAGTTTACGACAAACGAAGACGGTAATTATCATACACAATATCCATAAACCAACAAAACAGCTTGCCATTTTCCATAACAATGCGTTCTGGAATAGATAACTGTTAGCTGCAATTATGCAAGCAAAAAAAGCAGACAGAATAATGACTATTAATATCATGCACCAGAAATTAATCCTATAAATTTATGGAAAACAAGTAAGGGAATGGAAGTTCCGTTGCCGCATGGATGCAGGTGAAGGACCTTCTCTTTTAACGTTGGATACGCCAATGCACGCCAACGGAAGACTCTGATATTATCTGTTTGGAAAGGATATAGGATGTGCGTTACTTTGTCGCATATTCAGAATCTTAAAAAGAATTTTAGTATGGAACTGACAATTATTGAAACAAGCGCGTATTAGGAGTTGAGAAAGCTGGTCAGCACGCTGGTCGTACAGATGGGCGACTTCCAGAAAAAGATTGCCCCGCCTGCGCCGGACAAGTGAATGGATGCGCAGGACGTATGTGATGGACTTATGCCCAAACACTTTCTGAAGAGTTTCCAGCAGCATCCCCTTGAGTATGGCCAGAACGGCAAATGCGTGGCGTCCGATGTGCGGGGTGACCTCGCCCCGGAGTTGCATTTCCTGCCTATGATTCCAAGACTGAGCCGCATGGCATTGTATTCACCTACCGGAAAGACACATTCGGGGAGTCTTTCTTTTCATCCGTACCCCTATATTTTTCAATCAGTTCGATAGCAATGGGCAATAATTTTACGACATACGCCACTCCCGTTTTTATACGGTTGCCCATCAGCCATGTACCGCCGTCGGAGTCGGTATGGATATTATCGTATGTTATGGCTTTCAAGTCCACATAGGAAAGACCGGTGAAGCACATGAACAGGAACATGTCGCGCATGGCACGCTGGCGTTTGTATCTCGGTTCTATATGGATTATCCTTTGCAGTTCCTCTTCGGAAAGGAAAGAACGCCTCTTGTATTCGGGCATACACTCGAATGATGCGAACGGATGAACCCGTATCCAGCCTTTTTCCTGCGCGATATACATCAGCCACTTCAAGGTATTGACACGCCCGAAGACAGTGGAGTTTGCCAAAGCGCATGTACCGAGCATCCAGTTGTAGTAATCCTCGATGAATGATTTCTCAAGTTCTTCGATGACAATATCCTCTGCATTCTTCTTGCTTTTCATGAAAAGCAGGAGACTCTTGTAATCGGCAACCAGACCGCAGTAGGTGCTTTCGGCTTTCTCTATGCCGATTTTCTTTTTATACGGTTCCAGCTGTTCCCTGAAAAGGTTCATAAGGGTGTGGCATTCCTCTGAGAAGCCGACATAGCGGTTATAGACTTTCTTGGCTGTAACAAAACTGTCGTGGTCGCAGATGTACTGGTAGTGCCTGGTGATTTGCGCCTTGATATTGTCAAGCTCCTGATTGAGTGTACGGGCCTCCTCGGACTTGCCTTTGGCCCGGTTGGTTTTGACGTCCCACAAAGCGAGGGACACTTCTTTCTTACAACTGAAACCGGCTTGGGTTCCATTGATGGTGATACGGCCCATAATCGGTGTCTTTCCGTTTTTTACAGACTGTTTATTCTCAAAACACTTAGCTATACATGGTCTGCGATAAGCTAAGAGAGATTCCCCTTACACAAAAGCATGGCATCTCCTTGTCGTATCTCGCCTTTATACTTTTATGTATAGTAGTCTACCGGATCGAATGAACAAGACCTATCCCATACATAAACCAATTTAGACTGCTATGTTATTTTTGAGGAAGAAGATGGAATGAGACCAGATACCCTCTTTAAGGCTGACTGTAAGTCGATTAAATGTAGAAAAAGATTGCTTTTGTCACAAGTAAAGTGTATATTTGCATTGAAAGAATCGTTCTTTGACAGAGGCAAAAGAAAACAGAATATTGTAATTCGCTCGTTTCTAAATCGTTACCTGATATTAATTAAACAGAAATAACTGTTTAATTTTCAATTAGATAGAGATTGTATGATGTTTCGCCGCATACGAGCTTAAATCAGAAGTCAATGCAAGTACTTGTTTCAGCAACAGAAGCTGATAGTTAAAATTACGCAAAGCTATCTGATATTCCCTGTAGGTAGCTTCGGTACTCTCTCCGCCAGTCAGTATGGGAAAAAGATAAGGAGAAGCAGAATCGGTGTTCATATACTTTTTTATTAGTTTCATAGTTTCCGGCAGAAGCGTCACAGTTAGAAGCCGCCCGGTTTTTCTACGACGATAAGTAAGCACATTCCCCACCATATCCTGCTTTTTAAGATAGGCAAGATCTACAAACGGCATACCACGAAGCATGAACATTAAGAAAAAATACGCGCGCGTACGTTGTAATTCTTCCCTTCCCTGATGAATTTGTTTGGGAAGCTCTTTCATCAATCGTTCCATATCCTCCTTTTCCAGTGCACGCTTTCTGTCAGCACGCGTTCCTGTATAAACATACCGGAAATGATGCGGTATATAAGATGCCATACGACGGTCAACCGCGCGGTTGTACACCGCCCTCAATGTACGCATATAGGTTGAAACCGTGTTCCAACTACAATCCTTTTCCCGCAAATACGTTTCAAAACTTTTAAGAAACTCCTGATTCACTTTCTTGAATGACAGATTCCTGCTCCCGTTAAATGCAATGATAGCATTCATGCTACTCCTGTAAACATGAGCAGTTCCATAATTCCCACTTTTTCGAAGCCCTTCAGCTACTTCCTTCATAAATGAAATCAAATTCCCCATTTTTATTAATTTTAGTTATCACTCAAGCACGTCCCTGAAGAAAAGCGCCCTCACCGCAATTCCCCCCAATGCTCTTAATTCAAAATCTCAAAGTATCATCATACAAATATGATGAATTATGTTTTCTTTATATACACCCGATGTGTTCCTCTGCCATCAATCCCGATACCGGAACCGGGCGTATACGCCCATTGGCGCAATTCATTGGTAGCCGCTGTGCGCAGCAGACCTGTCAGCTTCCGGTATTCGTAGACTGTCAAAAAAGGATGTTCCTCCAAATATCTGACAGCCAATGCAAGCCGTTGCGCCGGAGTATACTTCTGTGAAGAACGTTGCGACTTCCACGGAGCTCTTTCCAGCAGACATCTTCCATTGATACGCCTTATCATCTTCCTGTCTACACGAAAGTTCACGTTTCCCACCACAATGCTTCGTGCGTTACGATGGGTTTCGCCTTCTCCGGCCTTTTCACGCTCTTTATCTTTGCATAACGCCAACGAAGGAGAGAATGTTCCAATGCCATCCAGCTTCACAGACTTGCCTTCTGCCATCTGATGTGCCATCTCAATACCTATTTGTGTAATTACGCCTTCCACATCTCCGACATTAAAACCACTGCTGGATGCTATCTGACGTATCAGCTCCTCGGTAGAAACCTGATCCATCATTGCAAACCGAGGATAAAGTACTTGTTCGCCCGTTCCATGAATATCGGGCATTTCTTCCATTACATACATTGCCATAGTACTAAAGTTTATTTGAAATATTGATTACTAATAGAAAACATCCTTGCTATAGGTAGAAAACTTGTTCTCCCCTAGAAGAAAAGTTCTTTTTCCCTTAGGGCAAACTAAAACCGCAAGTTCTGGTTTTATAACTGAAACTTCTGATTACATAATCAAAAGTTCCGGTTTTATAATCAGAACTTGCGGTTATAGTTTTCTTACCAACAAAGATACGTTTTCCTGCCGGGATAAGCAAGTTTAATCCCTATGAAAAGAAAGTTTGATTACAATTCAGTTACTATCACCGTTTCTTTACTTTATATCCTTTCAAGGTAAAACCTACTTCAAACAAATTCAAAAGGGCTATCCGGATGTTATCTTCAATATAGGTTCCCATAGTATCATATTTCGCAAAGTTGACGGGAAGCAACCTGTTATTTCTCCTATAGTTTTCATCCGGTATTTTACCAGTAAACCGTTCTTTCTTCTTCACTCCCCAACGAACGGTTTTACTGCAAGGGAGAGGTATACCGATCGTCAACACTTTTTCTTTTGTTGCCGTATCGGTGATTCCATGTTTCCGGATACTGATATGATTGGCTCCCAAATAAGTACCGATATACAGGACAATTGTCAGCTTCCAATCGTCCAAAGCCTCATCGGTTTGAATGCCATTTACCAAATCAGAGAAATAGTCCTCAACCATTTCTTTGTCAAAACTGTTTAGTTCGGGCCATTCACATTTCTCAAACAACTGATGCACATTGACAGGAACCAGTAAAGTGGTTATTTCTAATTGATATTTCATTCATTTCATTTTTATACCATTGCATTTTAAATCGCCTCAAATATCTTACCGACTATAAATATACAATTTTATCAAATCAAATGCTAAAGAACAGAGCTTTTTTATCAAACCACTTTCTAAAAAGAAAAGACTGTTTGACATACCCTCACTTATATAAATAGGGTTTATCAAACAGTCCTTTCCTTTCGAGTTATCATTCGTTTTTTCCAGTGAAGAACGTTATCGTTTCCAGCCTTTACGGCATTTCAGTCTCCATTTGGAATTTACGGCTTACTTTCATTAAGTTGATGGTGTAAGTGACTACGTTCTGTGCTTCCTGAACCATCGTGAGATATACCATGCTAACCCGGATACTTCCTGATTGGCTTTGGATGCGTTGCAGTTCCTTACGTTTCAATAGCGAAAGCTGTCCGTTGAGGTCGTTGGCACGACGGATTTCTTCTTCCAGATTGTTGTACTCGTTGTTTTCCATTTTCTTACGGCATTGCTGAATCAGATATGTAATATCTTCGGCAACATCGCTGAATTCACCTTTCTGAATGGCATCCAATGGGTTGAAGTTGTTGTCGGTATGTTCCAGGCAAGGTTCGCAGAGACGAGAAATACTGTAAACCAGTTCGCTGGCAAAGTCGTTGCCTTGATAGTAATAAAGTCCCTTTTCGAGTACGGTGTTGTTGTCGAGGCGGCACATGGCTACGGTGCCGGAACGTTTCATCTGTTTGATGAGCTGTTTTTCAAATTTTGTGGAACCCATAGCACGACGCAGTCCTCGAAGATTTTCGTGGAGGAAAGAAGTGACGGTCAGTTCGAAGTTGGTTTCTGCATATTCCAGCACTTTGGAAAGTTCTTCGCGGGTGTGCTTACGCATCAGTTGCAGGGCTTCTGTGCTGTCTGTGGCTTGCATAAGTTGCTTCAGAGTTTCGCTACCTTGTTCTTTCGCTTTGCGTTTTTTGTACATCACTTGGCTACGGATCAGGATGAATACAGCTATACCGATGAGTGCGATGATAGAGATATTTCCTCCATAATGAAGTACGAGGGCTACGAAGAAACAGATGGTGAAGGCAGCTCCGGCAGTGATGAACCAGCCACCGATGACGCTTAATACGCCGGTAATACGATAAACGGCAGAATCACGTCCCCAGGCACGGTCGGCCAAGGAGGTACCCATAGCTACCATGAAGGTTACGTAGGTGGTAGAAAGAGGAAGTTTCAGGGAAGTTCCCAAGGCGATGAGCAGACCCGCTAATACCAGGTTGACAGAAGCGCGGACAAGGTCGAAAGCTGCTCCGTCGGCAATGATAGCTTCGTCTTTGCGGAAGCGGGAGTCAAACCATTCTTTGCTGCCACTTGGCATAATGCGGGAGATTCCGTTGGCAAGTGTCATACTGATGCGGACTACTGTACGGGCAATCGGGGTACTTCCGAATGTTTCTTCTCCTTCATCTTGACGGGAAAGGTCGACGGATGTTTTAATTACGGCATGTGCCTTTTTAGAAGTACAAAGGGCGTAGACCATAACGGCTCCGGCTCCGATAAGGAAATACCACGGGGTTTTGGCGGGCCCCAGCAGGGAGGTCATCAGGAAGCCGTTCGGATTTCCTCCTCCGTTGGCGGTATAGTCCATAAAAGAGGAGAAGCCTGCGAGGGGAACACCGATGAAGTTGACAAGGTCGTTGCCGGCAAAAGCGAGAGCGAGGGCGAAGGTGCCCATCAATACAATTACTTTGAAAACGTTGATTTTCATCCAGTGAAGGATTTGCATTAGCACGGTGAAGAACACGAAGAAGACGGCGATTAACATTAATGTGTTGTCTTGTATCCAGTGTTTGTTTTCGGGGGTCATGAAGGAGCTGTCTTTCAGTCCTTTGATAAGCATGAAATAGATGATGGCGGTAGCGGCTACACCTCCGAAGAGGGCAATGCTGTATTTCATCTTTTTCGTATAGTTGAAGGTGAATATCACACGGGCCAGCCATTGTACGATCATTCCGAAGAAGAAGGCGATGGCGACGGATACGAAAATGGCCATGATGACGGAAAGGGCTTTGTCGGTGTTTATGAGGTCGCCCAAACCGAGGGTGTCGCTATTATGTACTTTGATAAGTGAGAGGGCGAAGGTTCCTCCGAGTAGTTCAAAAACTAGTGAAACGGTGGTGGAGGTGGGCATACCCATGGAGTTGAATACGTCCAGCAGTACTACGTCGGTCAGCATGACGGCTAACAGGATGCACATGATTTCGGCAAAGTAGAAGTGCTCGGGCTGGTAGATGCCGTGCCGGGCTATGTCCATCATGCCATTGGATAGGGAGGCGCCAATAAATATGCCGACGCCGGCTATGAAAAGGATGGTTTTAAACGAAGCGGCTTTGGCACCTACCGCGGAGTTTAAGAAGTTGACTGCGTCATTGCTGACTCCGACTATCAGATCGAAGACGGCAAGGACGAAGAGGAAGATGATAATGCATAAATAAATAGTCTCCATAAATAATATGTGTATGTTGTTTCCAGTTGCAAAGGACGGGATTTGACGTTGCAGGGAGGTGTCATACATGTTACAATTGTATTACAATCATCTTTCTTTTATCTCGTAATCATCTTTCTTTTGTCTTGAAACAAAAGAAAGAAGCAAAGAAAAATTCAAGGCTGACTTTTTTCTCCTACTCGCTTCCTTCACTTCGCTAAAGGGCAGAAACTCGCTACGCTCAAACAGTCTGCCCTTCTTGACGCTACGTTACGGGCGCTCGCTTGACGGAGAAAAAAGTAGGCCGGGAAACCATGCGGGGTGCAGGTCATTGTGATCGTATGTACGATGGGGGGACTGGGGTATGGTTGTAATGATGTGTTTTCCGCAGCATAGTTGCTGCGGAAAGGATTTGATGTTAGTTGTTAGTTTTGTTTAGCCAGTCGTAGAAGGTGTATTGGGCTCGGACGGCAGGGGTGCCGGGTGTTCTTTTTTTGAATATGTTTTGCAGCTTATCATCTACCCAGCAGGCTTTTTGGTTGTCGGCAAGCTGGATATTAAGCATTTCGATCAGGCTGTCACGCAGGTCGGGGGCAAGAACGGGGGTGATGGCTTCGATGCGGCGGTAGAGGTTACGGCGCATCCAGTCGGGAGAGCCCATGAATACTTTGGGGGTGCCGTCGTTGCCGAAGTACCAGATGCGGGCGTGTTCGAGGAAACTGTCTACAATACGGGTGACACGGATGTTACGACTGTATGACTGTCCGGGGATAAGACAACAGATACCACGGACGATAAGGTCGATTTGTACACCGTGTTCGGAGGCTTCGTAGAGGCGGTCTATCATGGTAGGGTCTTGGAGGGCGTTCATTTTTAGGATGATGCGTCCTTGCTTGCCTTCGTCTGCAAGGGATATTTCGCGGTCGATCAGGCGGTTCAATTCGGGAATGAGGTTGAAACGGGCTACCAAAAGGGTGGTGAACTTCGGGTCTTCTTTTCCTTGCAGGGTACGGAAGAGGTTATAGAGGTCGGCCACTATTTCTTTGCGACAGGTGAAAAGACCGCAATCGGCGTAAAGGGTGGCGGTTTTTTCGTTAAAGTTGCCGGTGCTGATGTAGGCGTAGCTGGGGATTTTCTCACCGTTTAATCCGCGACGACGGATCAAGGCTACTTTGGCGTGCACTTTCAAACCAGGGATGCTGTAGATTATCTTGATACCGGCGGCTTGCATCATTTCGGCGGTGGCAAGGTTGTTTTCTTCATCAAAGCGGGCTTTCAGTTCCACAAATACGGTGACTTTCTTGCCGTTTTGGGCGGCGGCTATCAGGGTGTTGATGACGGCGGAGTTTTCCGCTACGCGGTATTGAGTTACCATGATTTCACGGGTTTCCGGGTTGTGCACGGCTTCATATAGGAAGTGGATAAAGTGCTCGAAAGAGTGATAAGGATAATATAATAACAGGTCCTTTTTGGCGACGTAATTGAAAATGGATTCTTTCTCATCGAGGACGGTCAGCTTCATCGGCTTCGGTTTTTCGAGGCTATGAAGGGATTTGTTCGGGTTGGGAAGATGACGCAGGTCTTCGAGGTTCAAATGCTTATCACCGGGGACAAGTTCGTCACGCTGAATACGGAAGGCATCCACAAGGAAGTCCAGGAATTCAGAAGGCATAGCACGGTCGTAGACGAAACGGCAGACGTCACCGATCTTGCGTTTCTTCACTTTCTTCTTGAGTTGAGCGACGAGGTCGGCACTGCTGGCGGTGTCGTCAATCAATATATCAGCATCACGGGAAATTTTGATACAGTAGCTGGAGTCGACATCGTAGCCGGGGAAGATCAGGTTGAGGTTTGCCTTGATGATGTCTTCGGTAAACATCAAATAATGATTTTTCTCGCGAGACGGAAGTTCGATGAAGCGGGGCACTTTGGCGTAGGGTTGTTTCATCACAAAGTAAAGGGGTTGTCGGAGGTCTGTTACATTTGGCCTTGCTGCTTCCATACCTACTTTTATACCTTCTCCGTCATTTCTTTCATTTATGCACTCTCCGGTATATTTTTCTATATTTTCTTTAGTTTCTTCTCCTTTGTTTTTTTCTTCTTTCTTCGGACAGACTCGTATTGCCAGGTAAAGGCGGTTATCCCGCAGGAAGGAGACAATTTTATCTTTGGATACAGGCACAGGTTGCAGGTAGGGAAAGATTTCCTCCCGGAAAAAGTCTTTGATAAACTGTTGGTGGAACGGTTCTACATGGTTGTCTTGATAAAAGATGATATGATTTTTGCGCAGGGCAGGCAGTATTTTTTGTTCATAGATGCGTACACGGTCATCCAGCTGGCGGGTGACTTCTTTATTTATTTCCTCTACCAGTTCGCGGGCTGACTGTACGGTTTCTTCATCGCTTTCCGTAGCGCCGGAAGCAACAGCTTTATGGTCGGCTACACGGATTTTGTAAAACTCTTCGAGGTTGGAAGAGTAGATAGAGATGAAGTTGATACGTTCGTAAAGCGGCAGACGCTCGTCCAGAGCCTCCAACAATACGCGGTAATTGAATGAGAGCCAACTTATATCTCGCTTGAAATAATTATATTTGCTTTCCATGTGCTTTAAGATTTTTCCAAATATAGTATCTTTGTGGGATTAAACAAAGAATTTTATGACAAGAATTGGATTATTATCTGATACTCACGCTTACTGGGACGAGAAATACCTGGAATATTTCGAATCGTGCGACGAAATCTGGCACGCCGGAGACATCGGTTCACTGGAAGTAGCGGAAAAGTTAGCCGCATTCCGTCCATTCCGGGCGGTGTACGGAAACATTGACGGACAGGAAATCAGAAAACTGTATCCTCAAATAAATCGTTTCACGGTGGATGGTGCGGAAGTACTGATAAAACATATCGGCGGTTATCCGGGAAAGTACGATCCTTCCATCATTGGTAGCCTGATGACGCGACCGCCCAAGCTTTTTATCAGCGGACATTCGCATATATTAAAGGTGAAGTATGATAAAACGCTGGATATGTTACATATCAATCCGGGAGCTGCAGGTATGTCTGGTTTCCATAAGGTGCGGACTTTGGTGCGTTTTGTTATCAATCAAGGGGCGTTTCAAGACTTGGAAGTTATCGAACTGGCGGACAAATAAAATAAATGTCCCCGCCTGACTGAAAAATTATTTTAAAATTTTGCCACGTCGGAATTCTTTCCGACCTTTGCACACTGTTAATGAATAACTCAGACGAACATGAAAGGAATTATTCTGGCCGGTGGTAGTGCCACCCGACTTTATCCGCTTTCCAAAGCGATTTCCAAACAAATCATGCCTGTGTATGACAAGCCGATGATTTACTATCCATTGTCGACACTGATGTTGGCAGGAATACGCGAAGTGTTGATTATTTCGACTCCACGTGACTTGCCTATGTTCCGGGATTTGTTGGGAACGGGTGAGGAATTGGGTATGTCTTTCTCCTATAAAATACAGGAACAACCTAACGGACTGGCACAGGCTTTCGTATTGGGAGCCGATTTCTTGAACGGTGAACCGGGCTGTCTGATTCTTGGGGATAATATGTTTTACGGACAAGGCTTTTCTGCCATGCTCCGCCGGGCTGCCAATATAGAAAAAGGTGCCTGCATCTTCGGCTACTATGTAAAAGACCCGCGCGCATACGGTGTAGTGGAATTTAACGAACAAGGGAAAGTTATTTCACTGGAAGAAAAACCGGAAGTGCCAAAAAGTAATTATGCCGTTCCCGGACTCTATTTCTATGATGCCAGTGTGACGGAAAAAGCAGCAGCTCTTCGTCCTTCAGCACGTGGAGAATATGAGATTACAGACCTGAATCGCCTGTATCTGGAAGAAGGCACATTGAAAGTGGAACTCTTCGGACGCGGATTCGCATGGCTGGATACGGGTAACTGCGACAGTCTGCTGGAAGCATCCAACTTCGTGGCTACTATTCAGAATCGGCAAGGTTTCTACGTCAGCTGTATTGAAGAAATCGCCTGGCGTCAGGGATGGATTCCGACGGAGCAATTGCTTCTGTTAGGTCAGCAACTCGAAAAGACCGAGTATGGAAAGTATCTCATCGAATTGGCAAAACAATCCTAAAATCAACATAATAGAATAAAATATGAAAACTTATCTAGTGACCGGTGCCGCAGGATTTATCGGGGCAAATTACATCAAATACATCTTGGCCAAACATAACGACATCAAAGTCGTGATATTGGATGCTTTGACGTATGCAGGTAACTTAGGAACGATTGCCAAAGACATCGACAACGAACGCTGCGTCTTTATCAAAGGAGACATTTGTAGCCGTGATGTGGTAGACGGTCTTTTTGCTGAGTATCGTTTTGATTATGTGGTGAATTTCGCTGCCGAGAGTCACGTTGACCGCAGCATTGAAAATCCGCAACTGTTTCTGATTACCAACATTCTCGGAACACAGAACTTATTGGATTGTGCACGCCGCGCATGGGTAATGGGAAAAGATGAACAAGGATACCCTACCTGGAGAAAAGGTGTACGCTATCATCAGGTATCCACCGACGAAGTGTATGGTTCACTGGGAGCCGAAGGGTATTTCACAGAAACAACTCCGCTTTGTCCTCACAGCCCGTACAGTGCCTCTAAGACTAGTGCAGATATGGTAGTGATGGCTTACCATGATACTTACAAAATGCCGGTAACAATTACCCGCTGCTCAAATAACTATGGTCCGTATCACTTCCCGGAGAAATTGATTCCGTTGATTATCAAGAATATCCTCGAAGGAAAACATCTCCCCGTCTACGGTGACGGCAGTAATGTACGCGACTGGCTTTATGTAGAAGATCACTGCAAAGCGATTGATCTCGTTGTACGTGAAGGTAAAGACGGAGAAGTGTACAACGTTGGCGGACATAACGAGAAAACAAACCTCGAAATCGTAAAACTGACTATTTCAACTATCCACCGTCTGATGGCAGAGAATCCCGAATATCGCCAGGTTCTCAAAAAGAAGGTGAAAGACGAAAACGGAAATATTTCGATCGACTGGATCAACGAAGATCTGATTACGTTCGTTAAAGACCGTCTGGGGCATGACCAACGTTACGCCATCGATCCTACAAAGATTACAAATGCTTTAGGATGGTATCCCGAAACAAAATTCGAAGTCGGTATCGTAAAGACAATCGAATGGTACTTAACCAACCAGGCTTGGGTGGAAGAAGTTACCAGCGGAGATTATCAGGGTTACTACGAAAAGATGTATGGGAAATGATTCTCAACTTACCAACATTCCTATTGCAATAAGAACACCCATAAACAGCATATTACGCGAAGTCTCGCCTAATATGCTGTTTAATTTTTTACCACTATATATTTTCACCATCCGTTTCCAGGTGAGGAAATGAGGAATCAAATAGAGTTGCGGAAGAAGAGCGGCTAAAAAATGACCTTCACGAAGGAAACACAGACAGAGAAGAGAAGCTGTAACACCCAGCATCAAATAAAAATAGCGGCCGAACTTCTCACCGAAACGAACGATCACTGTTCTTTTTCCACTGCGCGCATCCGCTTCCCGGTCACGGTAGTTATTGACTACCAGTAGCGTATCAATCAATAGTCCACAAATCAGAGAGGCGATAGTGACATCCGGCGTCCATGTTAGCGCTTGCACGTAATATGTTCCGCCAACAGGCACAAATCCAAAGAAGACAATCACCAGTACATCTCCCCAGCCGTTGTAAGAAAGAGGATAAGGGCCGGTGGTATAAAGAAAAGCGAATAATACACAAAGCACTCCTACGACAATCAGTTCCCATCCGGCAAAGAAAAGTAATGTGCAACCGATAAGACAGGCAAGAGCAACCGTAATAATAATCCCGGTTTTCATCGCTTGCGGAGAAATCCATCCCTGTGCACAAGCACGTTCGGGTCCCAGGCGATCTTCCCGATCTGTCCCTTTGAGGAAGTCGAAAAGGTCATTGATGAAATTAGCGGCAATTTGCATCAGACTTGCGAACAGACAGCAGATCAGTGCCGGCAACCAGTGAAAATGCCCGTCCATCGCAGCGAGAGCTGTACCTATCAGAACAGGGGTAACGGCTCCTGTAAGAGTTTTGGGACGTGCAGCTAATATCCATGCTTGTAGCGAGTTACGCTTTACTTCTTCCATACTTTAATATATTATAAAGAGTTTTGACGGACAAAGATACATGATTTTTCGTATCTTTGCACCCCAGAAAACTTCAAACTAAGAGAAGATGAAGAAAATAAATGCTCCTGTGATGGAGAAAATAAATACCCTATTGATGAAAAGAATAAATACCCCATTGATGAAAAAAATAAATATCCCATTGATGAAGAAAACGATTTATCCACTGACGAAGAAAACAATCTACCCTGTTATCCTGTTGGCATTGCTTTTGCTTGTTTCCTGCAAATCGAAAAAGAATATGGTGGCTAGCTTGCCGCACCCTGTCTTACATACTGATTCCATTTATCCGGATACGACTAACGCCATTGCCGGACTCTTCGCTCCCGACCACTCGAAACTCAAAGCACTGGCTGTTTCTAAAAACAAAAAGCAACATACAAAGAAAAAGGAGACTGATACCGACGCGGACAAATCCGACCGGATGCTCCGTGGAACCCCAATAACCTCTTCCAGCGTAGATGTGTCATCTGTTTATACAGGAGTGGATCGTGTAGTAAAATACGACTTCACCCACCGCGATGTACCTGAAGCTTTTGAAGGTTTCCGCATCGCTTTCATTTCCGATTTACATTACAAAAGCCTGCTAAAAGAGAAAGGATTGAACGATCTTGTCCGTCTATTGATTGCCCAAAAAGCAGATGTTCTTTTGATGGGTGGTGATTATCAGGAAGGTTGCGAATATGTAGAACCTTTGTTTTCCACACTTGCACGTGTAAAGACACTGATGGGAACCTATGGAGTGATGGGTAATAATGATTACGAACGTTGCCACGACGAAATTGTGAACACTATGAAACATTACGGAATGCGTCCGTTAGAACACGAAGTGGACACGCTGCGTAAAGACGGCCAGCAGATTATTATCGCCGGAGTGCGCAATCCTTTCGATCTGGGACGCAACGGAGTATCACCCACTTTGGCACTCTCTCCCAAAGATTTTGTCATCTTACTAGTTCATACGCCGGATTACATAGAAGATGTTTCAGTAGCCAATACAGACCTCGCTCTCGCAGGACATACACACGGCGGACAAGTCCGTGTATTCGGAGTCGCCCCGGCACTGAACTCACACTACGGCAATCGTTTTATCACCGGACTGGCATATAATACAGCAAAAATACCTTTGATTATAACAAACGGAATAGGAACTTCAAAGTTACCGATCCGTGTCGGTGCTCCGGCAGAAATCATCGTCATAACTCTTCATCGATTGACGGAGTAAGGTATCGTAACTTGGTACAATAACAAACAGAAATAGCAGCATCATACACTTTTCTGATACGACTTTCTGTAATATACCACACTTTTAGGGTCGACTTTTTGTTAAATACCACACTTTTAGGGTATGACTTTTTGTTATTATCCTTTTTAGTGCTTACATTTGTACCTATAAGTAGCTGACAATAAAAGAAAGAAGTATGAGAAGAAATGCAATGCAACAATTGTACGATTGGAAAGAAAAGTCTACACGAAAGCCTTTGATTATTCGCGGAGCCCGTCAGGTAGGAAAGACATGGCTTATGAAAGAGTTTGCGGCTACTGCTTACAAACAGTTTGCCTACATCAACTTCGAAGACAATGAAGTGATGAAAGAGGTTTTTCAAAAAGATTTTGATATCGAACGTATTTTGATGGCTATCCAGTTAGTAACCGGAAAAGTAGTAGATACAGATACCTTAATTCTTTTTGACGAACTTCAGGAAGCCCCACGCGGCTTGACAGCCATGAAATATTTCCTGGAGAAAGCGCCACAGTATCATGTTATTGCAGCTGGTTCTTTACTGGGCATCGCTATGCATCAAAATGACTCTTTCCCGGTGGGAAAAGTCGATTTTATAGACCTATATCCACTTTCTTTTTCCGAGTTTTTAGAAGCTATCGGACAAGAGTCTTTTGTCAGCTTGCTTGCAAAGCAAGATTGGAACCTCATTTCTACCTTCCGTTCTAAATTCACCGACTTCCTTAAACAGTACTATTTCGTAGGAGGAATGCCCGAAGTAGTCAATGCATTTATTGAGCATAAAGACTATACCGAAGTCCGCCAGTTGCAACAAAACATACTGGATTCTTATGACCGTGATTTTTCCAAACACGCTCCTATTGCCGAAGTCCCTAGGATTCGTATGGTGTGGCGTTCGGTTCCTGCACAACTGGCTAAAGAAAATCGCAAATTCATTTATGGAGTTATAAAAGAAGGAGCAAGAGCCAAGGATTTTGAACTGGCCATAGAATGGCTGATAGATGCCGGTCTTATTTATAAAGTAAACCGGGTAAAGAAAGGTGGAATACCTTTATCGGCCTACGAAGATTTTTCCGCATTCAAACTGTTTATGCTAGACACCGGATTAATGGGAGCAATGAGCGGACTCCCCCCACAAGCATTATTGGAAGGCAATGTTTTATTTACCGATTATAAAGGAGCAATTACCGAACAATATGTGTTACAACAACTGAAATCAGTGAAAGGCTTGAATATCTATTACTGGTCTTCAGATACTTCCAAAGGAGAATTGGATTTCCTTTTGCAAAAAGAAATCTGTATTATTCCGGTCGAAGTGAAAGCTGAAGAAAATTTACAGTCGAAAAGTCTGCGCTCTTTTGTTGAAAAGAATCCAGAACTACATGGCATCCGTTTTTCCATGTCAGATTATCGGGAACAAGAGTGGCTGACAAATTATCCGTTATATTCTGCCGGACACATATTATAATATATTCAAAGGCGTATATTATCTTTCTTGATAGCCTCCCAAACTCTTGGATGTAGAAAGTAGCGAATATCTTTCCCTTCACTCAAGGCTTCCCGAATAAAAGTGGAACTGATTTCAAAAACAGGGGAATGAACAAGACGCACGGTTTCCGGCAATTCCTCTTCTTTTACCGGAAAGCCGGGACGAGGATAAATGAGGAGTTGATTCTCTTTAATGATGCGTTCGGACTGGTACCAGTGTCCAAAACGTTCCCAATTATCGGAACCGATAATGAAATAAAATTCCCGGTCGGGATACGCTTCATGAAGTTTCTCCAGTGTATATACGCTATACGAAGGACGGGGCAAATGAAATTCAAAGTCTGAAGCTCGAAAACGAGGATAATCACTGATGGATAACTCCACTAAGTTAAGACGAAGCTCGTCACTCCATAACTCTGCCTTCGTTTTCAAAGGATTCTGCGGACTTACCATAAACCATATTTCATCCAACCCTTCATACTCACAAAGGTAATTGGCTAAAGCGAGATGCCCGATATGAATCGGATTGAATGACCCGCTGAAGATTCCGGTTTTTCTTGTTTTAACTTGATTCATTTTCCGCTATTCTTTCTTGCTTTATTTTCTTTCTCCACTTCGGTAAAACAATAGCTTGTCTGATTGTGAGAAGTAGCGCAATGCCGCTTATGACCCATTGTTGAAAATAAAGGCATACAATAAAAGCAAGAAGATTCATCACACCGGTGACGGCACACAGATACATCCATTTTCGGGTGTTACAGTTCTTCTTGTACATTCTCAAGTCTTATTCTTCGGCTAAAAACTCTTTGATTACTTTCAACGCTTCTGCCTTCGCAGCTTCCAAATCGTCATTGACAATCACACAATCGAATTGCGGAGCAAACCCCAATTCGTATTCCGCCTTAGCAATACGGCTTTCAATGACTTCCGGAGCATCCGTTCCGCGTCCTTCCAACCGGCAACGTAATTCTTCCACCGAAGGCGGTTGAATGAACACTGACAACGCACGGTCACCATAAAACTTCTTGATATTACATCCACCTACCACATCAACGTCAAACACTACATTCTGACCTGCTTCCAGTTGCTTTTCCACTTGTGCCTTCAACGTTCCGTAATAACGGTCCTTATATACTTCCTCATACTCCAAAAATTCGTTGTTCTCAATGCGACAACGGAATTCCTCCGGCGTAAGAAAGAAATATTCCACTCCGTGCTGCTCCGTACCACGCGGAGGACGGCTGGTAGCAGAAATAGAAAATGCAAGATTCAAATTCTGCGTCAGCAGATAATTGATAATAGTAGATTTGCCCGAACCTGACGGGGCAGAGAAAATAATTAGTTTACCGGTCATTATTAAAGTTTATTTGACATTAAGTTATTTACGATTAGACGATTTACGATGTACGATTGATATTATTTTTTGAATTTATAAATATCCAAATGTGTACACTATTATTTCGCAATACTAACTTCAATCGTACATCGTAAATCGTCTAATCGTAAATGAATTTATTGTGAGTAAATTACATCACGTTCAACACCTGCTCCTTAATCTGCTCCAACTCGTCTTTCATCTGAACAACGATTTTCTGCATTTCGGCATGATTGGACTTGCTACCTAACGTATTGATTTCCCGACCCATTTCCTGGGCGATAAAACCAAGTTTCTTACCTTGTCCGTTACCGCTTTCCATTGTACTGATGAAATATTTCAGATGGTTGCTAAGGCGTTGTTTTTCTTCATTGACATCCAGTTTCTCAATGTAATAGATCAATTCCTGCTCCAAGCGGTTCTTGTCGTAATCCACACTTAATGTCTTTTCGAGAGCATCCGTGATGCGTTCTTTCACTTTTTCCACACGCTCTTTTTCGTAAGGAGCGATCTTTTCGAGCAGGCTTGAGATATTGGCGATCTTTTCACGGAACTTCTTTTCCAGTGCAGCACCTTCCTGTTTGCGGAAATCTACCAGATGACTGATAGCATCGAGCACAGTGGCATGCACCATTTTCCATTCCTCGTCGGTCAGTTCCTGGATTTCCGTTTTAGTCATCACATCCGGCATACGGAGCAATGTCTGAAACCAGTCGGCAGGAACAGGAATACCAAGATTCTGCGAGATTGCCAAAATCTGTTTGTAGTAACCTTCCACCAATACTTGATTGATAGGAGTCGCATTTTCTGCCGTTTCTTTCTTCTCGATCCACAGGCTGAAATCAACCTTTCCACGTTCCAGCACTTTAGAAATCTCATTACGGATTTCAATCTCTTTTTCACGATACGCCGGAGCGATGCGAGTGGATAAATCCATTGCCTTGCTGTTGAGCGACTTGATTTCTACATTTATTTTTTTATCAGGAAGTTCGGCCGTAGCTTTGCCGTATCCTGTCATAGACTGTATCATAACCTTAAAGTTTTGTGCAAAAGTACACGAATATTTTAAGAATTGGAAATAATCATGTAAATTTGCGACAATTTAATAAGCTGATTTTTATGTCGTGTATACTGAATATTGAAACCTCTACCTCTGTTTGCTCGGTAGCGGCCAGTCAAGACGGACAGACGATTTTTGTGAAAGAAGATTTGAAAGGCCCTTCACACGCCGTGTCTTTAGGAGTTTTTGTAGATGAAGCGTTGTCTTTCATAGACAGTCATGCCATCCCTTTGGATGCAGTCGCAGTGAGCTGCGGGCCAGGTTCTTACACCGGACTTCGAATCGGGGTTTCTATGGCGAAAGGAGTTTGTTACGGACGTAACGTCCCATTGATCGGTATTCCGACGCTGGAAGTATTGACTGTTCCGGTGTTGTTGTATCACGACTTGCCCGAGGACGCTTTGCTTTGTCCGATGATCGACGCCCGCCGCATGGAAGTATACGCAGCCGTTTATGACCGCAGACTTCAGGTGAAACGTGCAGTAGCTGCCGATATTGTAGACGAAAACTCTTACTTGGAGTTTCTGAACGAGCAGCCGGTTTATTTCTTTGGAAACGGGGCCGACAAATGCCGCGAACAGATCACGCATCCGAACGCACATTTTATCGACAATATTCACCCGTTGGCTAAAATGATGTTCCCGCTGGCAGAAAAAGCAATAGCCGACGAAGATTATAAAGACGTGGCTTACTTCGAACCTTTCTACTTGAAAGAATTCGTTGCTTCCATGCCGAAAAAACTTCTTTAATTTTTAATTTTAAACTTTCAATTAAATAAATGCAATACAATACTCAACAGAAAAGAATGCCGCTTCCCGAATACGGGCGTAGCATCCAGAACATGGTAGATTATGCGTTGACCATTCAGGATCGTGCAGAACGTCAGCGTTGTGCTAACACCATCATCAACATTATGGGAAATATGTTCCCCCATTTGCGTGATGTGCCCGACTTCAAGCACAAGCTCTGGGATCACCTGGCTATCATGTCCGGTTTTGAGCTGGATATTGACTACCCGTATGAAATCATCCGTAAGGACAACCTGGTGACCCGCCCGGATCCGATCCCCTACTCCACTGCCCGTATGCGTTATCGCCACTACGGACGCACACTGGAAGTGCTGATAAAGAAAGCAATCGAATTCCCCGAAGGAAACGAAAAGAGAAACCTGATTGCCCTCATCTGCAACCACATGAAAAAGGACTACCTGGCATGGAACAAAGATACAGTGGACGACAAAAAGATCGCCGAAGACCTGTACGAACTCTCCAACGGGGAACTCCAAATGACTGACGATATCGTCCGGCTGATGGCAGAACGCCTGAACCAGAACTATCGTCCGAAGACGAACTATACCAATAATCGTCAGAACAACAAGAGAAGATACTAAGAAAGTAGGAAATAAGTATTAAGTATAAAGTATTAAGTATTAATCGCAGCCATTTGTTGGCACTGGTTGGATTTCTTTTACTTATTTACTTAGCGTGCGATACCGTACAGTTAATACTTAATACTTAACACTTGATACTTAATACTTTAATCACACTTAATACTTAAAAAATTAATGGCTTCATTTGTAATCGAAGGAGGACATCGGCTTTGCGGAGAGATTCACCCGCAAGGAGCTAAAAACGAAGTTTTGCAGATAATCTGTGCCACATTGCTAACCGCAGAGGAAGTAACGGTGAACAATATACCTGACATTCTTGATGTCAACAACTTGATTCAGCTCTTGCGCGAGATGGGAGTGACGGTTGCAAAGAAAGGCATTGATTCTTATAGTTTTAAAGCAGAGAATGTAGACTTGGCTTATTTGGAAAGCGATGAGTTTTTAAAGAAATGCTCCAGTCTGCGAGGCTCTGTCATGCTGATTGGCCCTATGGTGGCACGTTTCGGCAAAGCGTTGATATCCAAGCCGGGAGGAGATAAAATCGGTCGCCGCCGTTTGGATACTCACTTTGTAGGTATTCAGAATTTAGGAGCGGACTTCCGTTATGATGAAGGACGGGGCATTTATGAAATAACAGCCGACAGACTTCAAGGAAGCTATATGCTGCTGGACGAAGCATCCGTCACCGGAACAGCCAATATCGTAATGGCTGCCGTGCTTGCCAAAGGCACTACTACCATCTACAACGCTGCCTGCGAACCTTACGTGCAACAACTCTGCCGGTTGCTCAACCGGATGGGAGCGAAAATCAGCGGAATTGCCTCCAACCTGCTTACTATTGAAGGTGTGGAAGAATTGCATGGCGCGCAACACACCGTATTGCCCGATATGATTGAAGTCGGCAGTTTTATCGGTATGGCAGCCATGACAAAAAGCGAAATCACCATCAAGAACGTTTCTTACGAGAACCTTGGAATCATCCCCGAGAGCTTCCGCCGCCTGGGCATCAAGCTCGAACAGAAAGGAGATGACATTTATGTTCCCGCACAGGAAACCTACCAGATAGAATCATTCATCGACGGCTCCATCATGACGATAGCCGACGCCACCTGGCCGGGACTGACTCCCGACTTGCTTAGTGTGATGCTCGTTGTAGCCACACAAGCCAAAGGCAGCGTACTGATCCATCAGAAGATGTTCGAAAGCCGCCTGTTCTTTGTGGACAAGCTAATCGATATGGGTGCACAGATCATCCTCTGCGACCCTCACCGTGCCGTAGTCATCGGACACAATCATGGCTTCAAGTTGCGCGGTGCCCGCCTGACTTCACCGGATATACGTGCCGGTATCGCCCTTCTGATTGCCGCCATGAGCGCCGAAGGAACCAGTACCATTAGTAACATCGAACAGATAGACCGTGGTTATCAGAACATCGAAGGACGTCTGAACGCTATCGGAGCCAGAATCACCCGAATATGATAAAGAAAGAAGAAGTATATAAGATAGGATTATTCAATAAACCGCATGGTATTCACGGCGAATTGCAGTTTACGTTTACGGACGACATTTTCGACCGTGTGGACTGCGATTATCTGATATGCCTGCTCGACGGTATTTTCGTGCCCTTCTTCATTGAAGAGTACCGTTTCCGTTCCGACTCCACCGCTTTGGTAAAACTGGAAGGAATAGACACCGCCGAACGTGCCAGAATGTTCACCAACATCGAAGTTTACTTCCCCGTAAAGCATGCGGAAGAAGCGGAAGACGGCGAATTGTCCTGGAACTTCTTTATCGGTTTCCAAATGGAAGACATTCATCACGGACCTCTGGGAGAAGTGATAGATGTAGATAACACTACGGTAAACACCCTTTTTGTGGTTGAAAGAGAAGAAGAGGAACTACTCGTTCCCGCCCAAGAGGAATTTATCGTAGGAATAGATCAGAAACAGAAACTCATCACCGTGGAACTTCCCGAAGGGTTACTCAATCTGGAGGAGTTGGACGCGGATGACACAGCTCCCGGATAAATCAGGCACGAATGACACAGATTCCACGGTTTTCATTAATCAAAATTCACTGGGAAGCCGTGTCATCCGTGGCAAAACAAAGATTAGTCCGGCCGCAGCCCCTTTTAATAGTTTAATTTTTAATCTTTAATTACCAAAGATGCCAAAGAGAAGACGAAGTAAAGCTTTCTGGAAAAATTTCAAGTTCAAGTATAAACTAACGATCGTTAATGAAAATACACTTGAAGAAATTGTCGGACTTCGTGTATCCAAGCTCAATGGACTATCCGTTTTACTTTGCGTGCTGGCAGTGCTTTTCCTGATTGCTTCCTGCATCATTACTTTCACCCCGTTACGCAATTATCTTCCGGGATATATGAACAGTGAAGTCCGTACACAGATTGTAGACAATGCGCTGCGTGTAGACTCTTTGCAACAAGTGCTCAACAAGCAGAACCTCTACATCATGAATATTCAGGACATCTTCAGCGGGAAAGTGCCTATCGACAGCGTGCAAACGCTTGATTCGCTGACTGCTGCCCGTGAAGACACGTTGATGGAACGAACCAAGCGGGAAGAAGAATTCCGCCGCCAATATGAGGAGAATGAAAAATACAATCTGACCTCCATCACTTCCCAACCGGACGTGACCGGATTGATATTATACCGTCCGACACGAGGCATGGTGTCCGACCACTTCAATGCCGAAAAGAAACATTACGGCACTGACATTGCCGCCAATCCCAACGAAAGCGTACTGGCAACCATGGACGGAACCGTCATCCTTAGTACATACACCGCTGAAACCGGTTATCTGATTGGCGTGCAACACAACCAGGATTTAATTTCGATCTACAAACACTGCGGCTCTCTCCTGAAAAAGGAAGGTGAACGGGTGAAAGGAGGCGAAGCCATCGCCCTGGTAGGAAATAGCGGAACACTTAGTACAGGGCCGCACCTGCACTTCGAACTTTGGTATAAAGGTCACCCGGTAAATCCGGAAAAATACATCGTTTTTTAAGTTATCAATGATGAATGATGAGATATGGCGAATGATGAGATATAAGTGATAATCAGCGATGATATGTTTGTCAACAAAATAGGAAGAAATAGATAAAATGAATATAGAGACTAATAAAAAGAAAAAACAAATAGCTATCCTTGGCTCCACAGGTTCTATCGGGACGCAGGCTTTGCAAGTCATCGAAGAGCATCCCGACCTGTACGAAGCATACGCACTGACAGCCAACAATCGTGTGGAACTACTGATTGCCCAAGCACGGAAGTTCCAGCCGGAAGTGGTAGTGATAGCCAACGAAGAAAAGTATTCCGAACTGAAAGAAGCATTGAGCGACCTGCCTATCAAGGTGTATGCAGGAACCGACGCTATCTGTCAGATTGTGGAAGCAGGTCCTATTGATATGGTATTGACAGCCATGGTCGGTTATGCCGGACTGAAGCCGACAATCAACGCGATCCGTGCCAAGAAAGCGATTGCGTTGGCAAATAAAGAAACATTGGTAGTAGCAGGTGAACTGATTAACCAGCTGGCACAACAATATCGCACTCCAATTCTGCCGGTAGACTCTGAACACTCCGCCGTTTTTCAGTGTTTAGCGGGAGAAGTGGGCAATCCGATTGAGAAAGTGATATTGACTGCCTCCGGAGGTCCGTTCCGCACTTACACTTTGGAACAATTGAAGTCCGTGACTAAGACACAGGCCTTGAAACATCCCAATTGGGAGATGGGAGCGAAAATCACGATTGACTCTGCTTCTATGATGAATAAAGGTTTTGAAGTGATCGAAGCCAAATGGCTGTTCGGTGTCCAACCCAGTCAGATTGAGGTGGTTGTGCATCCGCAATCAGTCATTCACTCGATGGTGCAGTTTGAGGATGGAGCTGTAAAAGCACAGTTGGGCATGCCCGATATGCGCCTACCCATCCAGTATGCATTCTCCTATCCCGACCGTATCAGTTCTTCTTTCGACAGGCTCGATTTCTCCAAATGCACGAACCTGACGTTTGAGCAACCCGACACGAAACGTTTCCGCAATCTGGCACTCGCTTACGAAGCGATGTATCGCGGAGGGAACATGCCTTGCATCGTTAATGCCGCCAATGAAGTAGTGGTAGCCTCTTTCCTGAAAGACGGCATCAGCTTCCTCGGCATGAGCGACGTGATAGAGAAAACAATGGAACGGGCCACCTTCATTGCCAACCCGACCTACGATGATTATGTGGCTACCGATGCGGAAGCAAGAAAGATAGCAGCAAGTCTGATATAATTCATTTCGTAGAGGAATAAAGAAAATAGAGAAATTGATTAGTATTAATATAAATTGAAAATAGCCTTTATATCTTCTCTTTGGCAGAGAATCCAGTGAAGGCTTTAAATTGTAAATAGACTATATGGAAACATTTTTGATTCGTGCCCTGCAATTGATTATGAGCTTATCTTTGCTCGTTATCATTCATGAAGGCGGGCATTTTCTTTTTGCCCGTTTGTTTAAGGTGCGTGTAGAAAAATTCTGCTTATTTTTTGACCCCTGGTTCACCCTGTTTAAATTCAAGCCCAAGAAAAGTGACACAGAATATGCAGTAGGTTGGCTGCCATTGGGCGGTTATGTCAAGATAGCCGGTATGATTGACGAGTCGATGGATACCGAGCAGATGAAACAACCCGAACAACCGTGGGAGTTCCGTTCCAAACCGGCGTGGCAACGTCTGCTAATCATGGTGGGTGGCGTACTGTTCAACTTTCTGTTGGCCCTGTTCATCTACTCGATGATTCTATTTGCGTGGGGCGACCAATATATAAAGGTGCAGGAAGCTCCTCTCGGTATGGATTTCAACGAAACAGCCAAATCCGTAGGTTTTCAGGACGGCGACATCCTTCTTTCTGCCGACGGCGTTCCTTTTGAACGTTATGACGGCGATATGTTGAGCCAGATTGCCGACGCCCGCGAAGTAAGCGTTATCCGCAACGGTGCGAAAGCCTCCGTTTATATCCCTGAAGACTTGATGCAACGCCTTCTGGCAGACAGCATCCGTTTTGCCTCCTACCGTTTCCCGTATGTGATAGACAGTGTGATGGTGAATTCTCCTGCCGCACAAGCAGGCATCCAACCAGGCGACAGCATTATCGCCCTGAACGGAACACCGATTTCTTTCTCCGACTTCAAAGAAGCGATGGCAGAACGTAAGAAAAACGCGGAAACCCTGCTCAAAGACAGCATAGATCCGCGCCTGATTACACTGACCTATGTGCGTGGCGGCGTAACCGACACATTGAATATGCGTGTAGACTCCGCCTACCTGATGGGTGTAACCGCCTGTCTCGTCACAGACCGCCTGCTCCCTATGGTGAAAAAAGAATATACTTTCTTTGAATCCTTCCCGGCAGGTGTCTCCCTCGGCGTAAAAACCCTGAAAGGATATGTAGGAAACATGAAATACCTCTTTTCGAAAGAAGGAGCCAAACAGCTAGGTGGCTTCGGAACGATCGGCAGCATCTTCCCCGCTACATGGGATTGGCACCAGTTCTGGTATATGACAGCCTTCCTTTCCATCATTCTGGCTTTCATGAATATCCTCCCTATCCCCGCATTGGACGGCGGCCACGTGCTCTTCCTCTTCTACGAGATGATAGCTCGCCGCAAACCGAGCGACAAATTTATGGAATACGCTCAAATGACCGGTATGATTCTACTCTTCGGTCTGTTGATATGGGCTAACTTCAACGATATTCTAAGGTTCTTCTTCTAACAGACCAAACGACAGAAGAAAGACATAAAAAAGTATCCCGGATGAGAACAGGTATTCACTCCTCTCTCATCCGGGATACTTTTTTATAGTTGCTTGCCTTTAAATCTTCTAAATCTTCAACATCTTTTTTTCTCTTTCCAAATCCGTTTCATCCAACTTGGGTGAAGGCACTGTGCACGTTTTGATATAATCGCCCTCCTGACAGGTATAATTGTAGTACACCTCCAGTTCCGGAGTGAGCTCCGCTTTCGGCACCAGCCTCAGTTTATTTATTTTCAATTCGCCTGACTTTATAAGTTCTTATTTTCTTTTCAGAGTGGAAGGCTGCGATAGTCTCAAGCTGCTGACGATAGCCGCCACAACAGCAAATCCACTTCCTACCATAAGACAGACAGCCGTACTCCGGTCATGAGCGACAAAGCTGAAAAGCAATGCGACCAATGTTGTCCCGGTGGTCTGTCCCAACAGGCGGGCCATTCCCAACATACCACTGGCTCCGCCCGAACGTTGCGTAGGAGCGGAAGAGATAATCGTACTGTTGTTCGGTGTCTGGAACAATCCGAATCCTGCACCACACAGCATCAAACGCAGAATGATACTAATATCGGACGACTCGGCAGTCAGACTGGAAAGCGAGAAAAGCCCGACGGCAAACAGAGCCATCCCGACACTTCCCAAGATACCGGGGTGGATGCGCTCGACAAGATATCCTGCCAACGGAGCCGTGACAAGCGTAGCCAACGGCCACGGTGTGAGTAGAAGTCCGGTCATGACTTCGCTGTGTCCCAAAGTGTTCTGGAGGAAAAAAGGCAAAGAAACCATCGCTGTCATTTGTGCTATGAAAGAACAGATGGAAGTCAGGATGGACAGCCGGAAAATCGGAATCCGCAGCAGATCAAGAGGGAGCAGCGGAGTGGTCTGCGTCAGTTGCCGGCGCACGTAGTAGGTACCGACCACTGCCAACACAATCAGTTGAATGAAAAGGAAGTCCATTTTCTCATGGTGGGCAAATCCGTCCAGCGTGTAAATGAGCAGACCGAAAGTGACCGCATTCGCGATGGCACTGATATAATCGAATTTACGTTTCGTACGCTCCTCCTGTCGTGGCAGATGTTTGATGCCGAGAAGCAATGCAGTGAGTCCTAACGGCACATTGATGGCAAACAACCAGTGCCAACTGGCAATGGAAAGAATACCGCTCGCCACAGATGGTCCGGCGGCAGCCGATATAGCGACTACCATTGCATTAATCCCCATCCCCCGCCCGATCTGGCTCTTCGGATAGATGTAACGCAGCTGTGCCGTATTCACACTAGTGATGGCGGAAGCGCTGAACCCTTGAAAGATACGGGCAACCGTCAAAGTCCAAAACGAATCGGACAAGGCACAGATCAATGAAGTGACGCAAAACAGTCCGATGCCCGAAAGAAAGACTTTCCGGTAACCGATGATTTCACCCAAAGCGGAAAAAGACAGTAACGATATAACGATGGCCAGCTGATAGCCGTTGATAATCCAGGTGGTTACAGCGGGAGAAGTCCCAAAATCATGCGAAAGTGTAGGTAGTACGATATTGACGATGTTAATATCCAGTACTGACATACAAAGAGCAAAGCCGACAGACACCACCGCCCAAATACGTTTAGGCATTGGCAAGCCATCGGTCTCATCGTTTTTTTGAGTTGGATTTATTGATTGTACCATAAAAACTTATTCTTGTAAGTAGTCGTTTATTTCTTCACCATCAAGCAGACACAAACACAGACGCAAGCCCCACCGGCTACAAAAAAGCGCCGCGTTACTCTGTGATGAAAAATGATTCACTTGGTTTCGTAAAGGTAAACAAAACAACGGTACAGGTGTTTTTGTTTCCTTTGAAAAATAAGTTTTTTTAGTGCTCAACTACTGGATTCAACTTACTCTAAATGTCGAATTACATTTACTTCAGCTTCAAAATCCGCTGATTACTGCTTCCCCTGAACTCCAGATATGGAGAGAAAAGAGCCTGTTCGAAGCGTCCGTCCACCAATACATCAATATAATCAAGAGCGGCACTCAAACGAGGCTGCGCCTTAATTTCTTCGTATGTGTATCCGGTGTAGCACCACACGTTCATCCCTGTTTCCTCTTTCACCCGTTTCAGTAAAAGCAGGAACGCTTCCGGATGAAAAAACGGATCACCGCCGGAAAAAGTAACGCCGTCCAACAAAGGATTCGCTTTGATTTCACGGATGATGGACTGTATTTTCTCCTCCGTCAGTTCTTCCCCTGCTCCCGGATTCCAACTCTCCGGGTTGTGGCAACCGGGACAATGATGGGAGCAGCCGGCAAGATAAATAGAATACCTGATACCTTCACCGTCAACGATCGTTTCAGAATAAGTTCCTAGTAAATTCACTTCTTTAATAGCTAATGAAAAATAAAGATTTGAGAATGGATGATAACCATATAAATGTGGAATAAATACTCGTTACAGAACAGTACAAGATGAGAGTAACGTGCTGCAAGCAATAACCGAATAATGGATAATGAACCGTAACGCTTTCATCAAGCACCGTTCATTATCCATTCATCAATTATCAAACATTTATTCTACAAATGTTTTACACGGTCCTTCTCTTCTGCCCGCTTGGCAGAGTTCCAAGAGCTTAAATCGCCCGTCAGATAACCGGTGATACGGCGCATACGGAGAATACTTTCACTCTGGCATACAGGGCATTTATCGAAGATAACTCCCTTGTAACCACAGTTATGACAAGTGTCTACCGGGTGATTGATAGAGCCGTATCCAATTCCTTCGTCGTGCATCACTTTCACAATCTTGGCAATGGCACGCACATTCTTCTGCGCTTCACCGTCCAGCTCCACATACGTGATGTGTCCGCCGCGTGTAATAGCGTGGAACGGAGCTTCACGCTTGATTTTCTCAACGATGCTGATCGGTTCTTTCACGTCTACGTGGAAAGAGTTGACATAATAGTCGCGATCTGTCACTCCGGGGATTTTTCCATATTTCCGGCGGTCCATTTTCGTGAAACGTCCCGAAAGTCCTTCGGCAGGAGTAGCCAGAACGGAGTAGTTCAGGTTATATTTCTCTTTATATTCGTCTACCACTTTATTCATTTCCATCACCGCTTCATACAGCGTGTCCCATGCTTTCTGGCTGTGTCCGTGACCTTGTCCGTAGAGAGCCACCATCGCGTTATGCCCGCCGATAAATCCGATCCCCAGTGTACCGCTGCGCAAGGCGTCTCCTACCTGTTCATTCGGATTCAGTTCGCCACCGCCTTTCCACACATTATTTCCCATCATGAACGGGAACTGGCGTGCCAGGGCCGTACGCTGATACTGATAACGTTCGTAAAGCTGGTCGGCCACGAGCGCAGACATTTGGTGTACAGATTCGATGAAAATTTCTTTTGCTTTTTGTTCGATGGCGTCCTTGTTGCGTTCATCTTCTACCAGATTTTCCGCTTTGATACGGGCTTCGATAGCCAGTCTTGGCATATTCAGTGTGGTGAACGAAAGATTGCCACGTCCTAAAGAAGATTTTTCTCCGGCCACATTTTCAAAAACACGGGTACGGCAGCCCATTGTTGCCAGTTCGTAAATGTAACGCTGCGGATCGTCGGCTTTCCATTTCTCGTTCTTGTTGAAAGGTGTGTCGAGGAACATGAAGTTCGGGAACAACGCTTTCGCAGTAGTCTGGCAAGCCTTTAATAACAAGTCGAAGTTGGGAGCCTCATAACTGTCGGTCATTGCCTCTTCGATGTTCTCCGCTTTCATTGCTTTCTCAAAGTCTTTCTCCGAGTAAGAAACGCCGTCTTTCACCTTGAATATCTGGATAGGGAATACGGGCACTTCTCCTCTGGTGCCGAGGCCTTCAATGGTAGCTTTCAGCAGTTCTTCGATCACCATGCGGCCTTCGGCAGAAGTGTCTGTTCCGTAGTTGATGGAACTGAATACCACTTGGTTACCGCCACGAGAATGCATCGTATTCAGGTTGTGGATGAATCCTTCCATTGCCTGATGTGTATCTTTACGGGTCTGCTGGTAGGCTTTTTCGACGATGCGGGCAAGGTGTTCCTTATCTATAATGATCTGTAAAGCGACCAGAGCGATGCGCAATGTTTCGCGTTCGGCCTCGGTGGACTTGATAGACGGAAGGTATTCTTTAATCAACGTGCGGATGGATTTTTCATCGGCCTGATTTCCGTTTTCCATAGCCACATAGAAGTTGATGAACGATGCCAGATGCTTGCGGAAAGATTTGGCCACTCCTTTTGCCATGAAGAAGTCGAAAGCCGGAATCGCCTGTCCGCCATGCTGCTCATTTTGGTTGGTCTGAAAGATGATGGTAGCCAGCGTAGCATAGCTTTGGATGCTTTGCGGGGTGCGGATGCTACCGTTCTTTGTGCGGAAACCGCGTTCAAAGAGGTCATCCATATCATATTGGATGCAGGTTGTCGTCTTTGTCGGATAATAATCCAGGTCGTGGATGTGAATGTCTCCCAACTGGTGCGCTTCGGCAAAACGTTTCGGCAACAAGTATTTATAGGTATAATCTTTAGTTACTTCGGAAGCGAACGTCATCATCTGTCCGGCAGGCGTGTGACTGCTCATGTTGGCGTTGCTCAAATTGACATCGTTCTTGTCGATAGCCACAATACCGTCCATCACCTGTTTCATCTGGGTTTTCTTATCACGCTCCGTATTCCGCCATTCGCGATAGATGATGTATTTCTTCGCTACTTCCGGCCGCACTTTCATCAACGACTTTTCTACCAAGTCTTGAATCTCTTCTACGGTGATCGTGGGGGTAGCAAACTGACTGATAACATTCATGGTGATGTCAGCAACCAACTGCTGCTCATCCTGAATTCCACTTGCACTGAATGCTTTACTGATTGCATTCTTAATCTTACTGATAGAGAAATCTTCTCTTTTACCATCACGTTTGATGATACAAATTTCCGCGTAGTTCATAACTTTAACTCCCGAAAGCATTAATAAATTAAAAATAGAAAATCTCTTCGGCAGGTCTTCTGACTTATCCCTCCCCCGCAACACCTTCCCACACCGGCATCGATGCAGTGGCCTATTGTGCGGATTCTTAGAGAATTACAGCAGCGGGTACTGTCGCTGATTTGCACAGCGTTCCCTCATTGACTAAACCTCTTTTTAGTTCCGAAACCGGATACAAAGATAGGAGATTATATCATAGCTTGGTTAGCTTTTAACATTAAATTTCGGGAAACTTTTCTTTCTCGCTGATACAGAAAGTTTTCCAAAACGGAAAACTTTTTTCTGATTTTAACGTGGATAATATTCCAAATCCGTTTATTTCACCCCAAAGACATATATAGTTTTTAGATACTTTACTCTTAACGAAAAAAGGATGTGTTAAAAGTCTCCACAACTATCTTTTGCTTCATAAGTTATAGACTATTTTTTCACTTTCGACAAGCCTTTCTTCCCAATGGAATGAAAGAAATTATAATTTTTCTATTTCTTCTTTCGAAAGCCCGGTAGATTTCATAATAATATCGTCAGCCACACCTAATTCTTTCAAATTACGAGCTGTTTCTTCTTTACCTTTTTGCAAACCTTTCTGTAATCCTTTTTGTAAGCCTTTCTGTAAGCCCTTCTGTTCAGCAAAGTCCAACGTATTAAAATAATCGTTATAAACTTTCCATTCTTCTTCATACTGGGCTCTTTCCTCCTGGGTCATATTTGCTTTGGAAGCCAACTTTTCAAGTCGCTCGAAGACGGCCTTGCGAGCCTTGAAAGGCATCCGGTCAAGTGTATCCATATGCTTTAGTATATAAATCCAGCGTTCAAAATCATTTTCACATTCATCCTCTTCTTTGTTGAAGTTCGGTAGTTCGATAAAAATCTGCCGGAACTTACTATTGAAAAGCTTACCTGTATCCCTGTCAGAAAGAACGATATCCGTTCTGATTTTAGAGGGCATATCCTTATCCATCACGAAATTCATGAAGAACACTCCGTACACGGCATCCAACTGGAAGTTCCAAACTCCCCTTTTCGCTTGCTGCGTAATGGCCCTAGAAAGATAGAAGAGGGCACGATCTTTAAAATAAGGCTGTTCCCGGTTCTGCATTTCTACGATAATACGTTCACCGGTATCGGTTACGCAATAGATGTCGTAGATAAGACCTCGTTCTGTTTTTACTTCCGGCGGCTGTTCGTTGTTAAGGAACCTGATGTCGGTGATTACGTGCTCGCCTACGAGCAAATCGTTCAAGAAGTCGATTAACAACTCCTTTTCTACCTCTCTGCCGAATAAAAACTTAAAGCCAAAATCGGTAAAGGGATTGATAAATCTTCCCATTATATGCTGTGTCTCAATTATAAAACAAAGATAGAGTTTTTTTGTTGAATACGGTCAAGAATAGAAGAAAATAAATGGATACAAAAAAAGCTGCCTCATTCAGAAATATTTCTGTCTTAAAAAAATTATCATCAAAATTCTCATTTCCGCCATGTTTCCGAAAAAGTATTTTCGGAATACGAAAAAAGAAAAGCTGCCTCGTCCATTCGAGACAGCTTCTTTACTTGCTCCTTACTTATGTTTACTCTATGAGTTGCTACACGTTTATTTTTACTTGTTCCGCGAACTACGTGCAGACGGCACGTTCTATGTTTTTACGTCATTCCGTTTCATACCTTTTTTTTCAGGTATGCCAAGCCTTTTCCAGCTAGCTAATCCTTTTCTGCCTTGCCGTTTCTCCGGTGGCGGAAACGCAGAACTGCTTCAAGAATATCCAGCAACTTCTCCAATAATAGTCTCATCCGTTTTCTTTTTAAAAGTTAATAATCCGTTTTATGTCCGTTGGGATTCGTTTATATATCCGTTGGGATTTGACCGTCAACCGTCGGTCGTGTCCGGCTGACAGTCAAGTTACCGGTTAAGCTGCCGGGTCCGGCGCTTCTCCGCTTCCACCGCCAGGTTTATTATCGTCATCCGGGTCTTTGTCAATGGCATCGTCGGCCACAAACGAACCCGCTACATCCTTGATGTGCACAAACTCCACTCCGGTGGTCAACGCACGGGTAGCACTTCCGTTGGCGGCACGAGTGTATTCGGGCGTAAACTGGTAACGCAATGAAGTGATCTGCGAACTGCTGACCTTATTTTCCAACTCTACCCCTTTCCCGTTTGCCTTGGCAATCATAGTAAACGTCCCCAAGCCTTCGAGGCGCACCGTGCGGCTATTGAGCAACTGTTCACGCATCACCGACATCAGGTTACGAATAACGTTATGAACATCACCCGCTGTCAGCGAGGCTTTTTCTGCAATCAATTCCGCCATTTTCTGCGTATTGACCATTTTCCCGAATTTCACCAGACGGGGATAATAAAGTTTCTGTCCTTCCTTGTTGGCAAGCGTTGCCTGATACGGTTTGTAAATTAATGGCATACTTTTTTCCTTTCTTCTTTTTAATGATTAATGAATAAATTCTATCTGTAACCGATTACGAAGGCAAAAGTATAGGAAAGGAAAAAAGCAGAGGAACACAATGTGACAACTCGTCACAAGAGACAACTCAAAGGCACAATTTCTACACAAGCTATGCCAACAGAGGCTTCTGTACAAAGCAGAACCACTTGGCATAAAAAAGCGTATCTTCGCATTCACACAGGATAAACTTAAAAGAAACAGATAAGTTCCTGTCACTGATTAATGGCTATTTTTTTAGGAGTAATCCGTGCCTAAATTATGATATAAACTAATTATGAACACCTACTAATAATAGAAAGTACCGACAATGAAAACAGAAACAACAGCAAGCTCCGTCAGCCCAAAAGAAATGCCGGAGACGGCAAACTCTACCCGCATACAGACTTACAGCAAAAGTCAGCTGGCCACACTTTATCTGCCTCACATACAGCCTGCCTCGGCACGCCGCACCCTCCGCAGTTGGATTGCCCAAAATACGGCATTACAAGCCGCACTCGCCCAAACCGGCTACAGCGAAAAGGCAATCTTACTTACTCCGGCTCAAGTTGGACTATTCTTCAAGTTTTTGGGAGAACCCTAAAAAACAAATACGGCACGGAAAGGAATGAAAATAGAGTGATTTAAATGGATATTTGACATCGTAGTGTCCGAGCAGGATTTCCCTTCAGCCTACAAGTCATTTTTTAGACACGGATGACGCGGATTTTTAAAGCTGCACAGCTATTTAAAAATCCGCGTCCGTTATCCGCGTCTAAAAGATAAATTCATAACCGGGCAAGAATATCGCCCGAAGCCGCCTTATTCCGAGGGTTCTTCTCCCGACGGTTTCATTAAATCGGCAGTGACCTCCGCTTTAAAACGGACACCGTCATGAAGCCGCAGATTCAGTTTGACAGTTACATTCGTTTCGCTGTTACGCTGCACATAAAACGTCCCTGTGACCTTTTTATACTGCGAGTAATAATAAATTGGATCTTCGTAGATAAAAACATACTGGTCGTTGTGATAGAGCGAAGAAGCATCCACCACCTGCCCTTCCCAATACAAATGAAGAGAAAAAACAAAATAAGTATCAGCCTTTCCTTCCTCCATCTTTTCCGGCGAAAGAACACAAGTTAAATAGTCCCCATCCACAGAAGCCACACCGGACACAATATTATTCGCCACTCCCCGAAAAGAATAAGTACCGATGGAAGGCACTTCCTCCACGCCCGGTCCGGGAGTTACCGAATCATTATCGTCGCTGCATCCGACGAAAGCCAACAGTAGCCCCGACAAAGCAAACAGGTTCAAATATTTCAGTAAAATTTTCTTCATGAATATACTTCATTTAATCATTATTCTATTACGGTCGTCGCCCCCTTATAGTAACCGGACAAGCTGCTATTATCGTACTGTACAATAGAGAAAATATTGAATGTCATTTCAATTTCACTCCCTTGAAGAGCCACAGAAGCATTGCCGCCTGCAGCCAAATGACCGTTCGTCGTATTAGCCTGATTATAAGTGACTCCTTCGTAGGCGATCGATATCTTCGCATTTTCCGCGCTACCGGAAAATCCGTGAACAGCTCCCTCCATCATGCTCTTCGGCACACGTACCACCGCATCCGCTGCCGACATTCCGGCTACGGTAGTGATACCTGCCTGCCGGGAAATATAAATAACGCAAATATCCACATCCGTCTTATCTACCACTACCGACTGGATAGTCACCGGAGTGCCGCCCGCCCCCAACTGATATTGATTCGGGATCGTCGTATCATATACTTTGAAAGTACCGTTGTAGTTGCCCGATATTTTAAGACTATTATCTCCCAAATATTTGAGGTCGAGCGTCAACGAGTATTCATTATCCGCCGATTTCGACACGCTGAATGTACCTGCCGCGTCTTCCAGATATCCTTTAGAAACTTCGATTCTTTCTTCATCATACGGATTATAATAAGTAAACTCAAAAGCCAGATTCGTAGTTGTTATATCTACTTCCTGTCCGTCCAGGCCTGTATTCGGAACAAAAAGACGTACGTAATATGTATTTACATTATTCAGATCTGCAGCAGATGAAATCCCTGACGGAGTGAGATACAAGGCAACTCCTTCATTGGTCTTTTCATAAAAGGTAGCCTTGATGTCACGCGTACTTTCTCCATTCAAAGTCAAAATATTGGTAGTACTTTGCTTTATATCAGTGTAACTACCTTCATAAGAGCCTTTGAACTTGTCACCCGAAAGCAACGTAAAGCTGAAGGTTATTTTCACGCTTTCATCTGTCTTTTCTACTTTGAGCTTACCAGCCGAACATAGTTCAGACCATCCGTAAGGATCTACTGCATCAATATCATCGGCTCCCAAGTTTGTCATATTATAGAAAGCATACTCCGCGTCTCCACTAGAGGTTATATCAATTTCTTGTCCGATCATTTCGGGAGTAATGGCCAGCATCAGATATTCGGCATCAGATATATCCTCTACCGTAGTCAACCCGGTCTCCGGGCTTAAATAAACATACTGGAAACCTCCCAGCGTGGTAGCGACAACCGACTTCAACGGGCGCACCTCGTCCCCAAAAGAATATTCACTCGGAAGCTTTTCCGGAGCTTTGTAAACGCAATCCGCCTCACCCGTAAATTTGCCGCCACTTTTCAGTGTAAAGTCGAAAACAGCTTTCACGGCCGATGTTTCATTTTCTCCCGGTACCATTGTCACGGTGATCTTTCCCTGCGTCAACACGTCTTCCCATCCATCAGGGCTAACGGCGACAATCGCCTCTCCGTCGGCATCCATGTAGTAAAACGCATAATTGTCGTTATCAGAATTACCTACCGTGACCGGAGTGCCTACCAGTTTTTTATCCACTCCCAACATTATATATTCCTTACCGCTGTTCATAAAGTCTTCCATCGTTTCCAAACTTTGCAACGGACTCATACATACGTATACAATACCTTCCTGTTCAAAGCAAGATACCGATTTCGCTTGTACCGTCTTATCTTTGTACGTATACGTATTAACCGTTTCCACCGGTTCCGGTTCAGGCTCCGGTTCAGGATCGGGTGCCGGATCATCGCTACTACATGCCATAAAACAACTCATGGCCAACATGAATAAGAAAAAGGAAATAAATCTAATTTTCATATCTTTCGTTTTTGGGGTTAATTATAAAATCGTATAATTGAAAAAACAATGCTATCGGACAGATAACGCCATCACCCAAATGAGGCGCTCCGTTCTGATTTACGGATGATAGCCGAACACATTGATGGGAGTATCCTGCGAAAAGGTGCTACGCACATGATGCGGGTGTGCTTTATCACAATCGATAAAGTCTATGGTCAGCGTATGTTTGTCACCGTCACGCACCACGGTCATCGTTCCGGCGTCTATACGTGCATATTCCTTCATGGTTCCGTTGGATATTTTCTCGTACCAGGTTCCTGCCGGATACGTAAATACATTGGGATAACCCGAAGCAATGCCTCCCGGTTTCAGGAATTCTCGCGGAATCCCCTTCGATTCTTCGTCACGTGCCACTACTTTATACGTACCAGCCGGAATACCTTGTGTCACATCCGTAGCCCATTCTACAAAAAATTCCACCTTCAGCACTCTTCCGTTGCCCGTCGGCCATGTTTCGGCAAGTCCTACCCCCTCTTCTGCCAAGTAGAGTTCGAGTACCCGGCACGATTCGTCTTGCAAATAATAAAAATCGGCCTTATCTTGCAGACGGGCCTGCGCCCATTCGTTCAGAGTGAGATCGGCGTTCAGCGTAGAGTTCGGAATTTCTTCCGTACTTCCATGACGGTCGATAGTAGTCAATTTTCCCGTATAAGTGAAATAACGTTTGAGCGACAAGTCACCTACCAAAACGCCACTGATTGTATATTCGCCGTCGGCACTCCGTTTCACGGTCATTTTACCTCCGGAAAGCAAGTCGGCATCGACACTGGTGGAGTGTGCTTTCACATCACCGTAGAAAGAACCGGCAGGCACCTCCACTTTCCCGGTTGGCAGATCCATTTGGTTCATGTAGCCAAGGTTGAATGTCCATTCATTAAACGTGTATCCGTTCAGTGCCGCATCAAAGGTTCCTTCGGGAAGCGGAAACTCCGTGGTTCCGGAAGCAAACGGAGGAACGTTCAGGCTGAACGCCATTATCTTGCCCGGCCCTATCGGATTACCGGCAGCATCCACTTCCATATCCGTATAAAGAGTGAGTACAAAGTGATCCGTCCCCACTCCGTCTTCATCTCCCCAGTACACCAGGTTGGAGTTGATAAACTCTACGGTTTCAGGAGTCGGTTTTCCATTTTCTCCGCCGGTTTTTTCGCCCTCCGGATTTTCTGTGTCATTGTCGCTGCAAGCGGTCAACGCACATACAGACGCAACAGCGAACAGCCAGACACCTAATAAATTCATTAATTTTTTATCCATATAAGAGTTATTTTATATCGTTACAACATTAAAAAGAACTTCCGTAGTCCCCCTGGAGGCAATAAAAAAGGCGGGGTAATCCCGGGAAAAAAACTCCCGTTTTCCACACGGGTAGTCCTCCCCGCCTGTCATATATGTAAAGTTAAAATTAAGAGAGAGTTATTAACCTCTCATTCCGTTTCACAACGGTAGTTCTTTTCTTCATACATCTATTCCGGAAACGTTATATCCGGTTGATTCATAAGTTGCAAGTTTCCAACTATTTAAAGAGCGCAATGTCAGGGAAAAGAATATAGTCTTTCAATGCTGCCGTAGAAAACTGCTGTCCGTCGAACAATGCTATCGCAAGATAACACCCGCTCTCCGGCGCACCGGCTACATCCTGATAACTCATCCCGATAGAACCATCCTGATAAAGCACAGGAGCAAATCCGAAATTACCTTTCGCATAAATGTTGGAGGAAGCTGCTACGGAAAAGCCGTATAATGTTTGTAAAACGACATCCTCTTCCAGTGCTGTGTCATCAGCTGTCCGGTTCATTGCATTATTGGCCGTTCCATCCACCTCCTGCGTCAGGACAAAATCTTTCTGCGCTGCGCCGATAGGAACCACAAAAGCTCCATCCTCGTAGGTTGCCTGCAATGAAATCGTGGCCTTCGAGGGATCTTTCAGATACGGTGCCACCGGAGTACCGACTAACGACATATTGATCGTATAACCATCACCTTCCGCATCTTTCGTCACCTCCGTAGCCGAGAGACGATATGCCTTATCTATCTTTTTCGTATCCCATTTCACATAAATCTGGCTGTCCCTCCATGCTCCGAGCAAGTCACTCGCTTCATACTGGTAGACATAATAGAAAAACTTCCGTCCCTCATTCGTACTGACCATCAGTTGGCAGACACGCGGATTTCCGGTTTTGTTCTCTTTCAGTACGAGCAGGAAGCCTTCCTCTTTCGAGGCTGTAGGGACTTCCACCCAATCGACTCCTTTCTGTATACTCACCTTGAAATCAAACGAACTGTTGACCCGCACCACAATCTGTGAAGGAGCATTTCCGAGCCGCAACACCTGTTGGTCGGTATCGGGCGCAAAAATATTACCAGCCTGTGTCACCACAATCTTCTGTTCGTTGCTACCATCGCTTACGGTCACTTGCGTGGCACGTGACACATATTCATAATTAGCCCTGGCGAGTAATGTGATTTTCTCGTTTGTCACTTCGATCACCCTGCACCAGTCCGCACCGGAAACAGCCGTCAGTTCTCCGGCAGCCTGCAAAGCCACTTCCACCGTTCCACCGCCGGCAACCAGATCGACATCCGTGTCCACAATGCGGAAGCCCTGCGGCGTTTCATCGTTTTCCGTGCCGCACGCTGTCATCAGCAGGCAGCATACGGATACTACTATCATAAATAACTTGTTCATCATACTATTCTTCTATTGTTTTTTTTACCAATCTGATTGACGCAACTGCATCCGTGTATCCGATGAAAGCTGCGTCCTCCTCCTGCGAGTTGTACACTCCGAAGATGAATCCGGAAACTTCCCCCATCCAGACTCCATTGTCCACCAGGTAAATGCCGTTAGTGGTAGCATAGCTAATCAGTCCGATAGACTTATTGCGGAGCACATAATCGTTCATTACGTCCCACATAGCCAGATAAACATATCCGCCCTGTACCTTTTCGAGAAGTTGCGGAGAGACGGAAAGTCCGCCACGCGGCTTGTCATACATCACCAGAATATCATATTCCAACCCTTTGAGCCAGTAACTCTTCCCGTCTTCGTTCTTCAATAGCCGGACTTCCTGCGAGGCCACTTCCAGTTGTCCCGTTTCATCGTTCAGGCGGTAAAAATCCATCTGATAAGTGCCCGGATAATAATCATAGCTTTGATACCCGGCAGTGTAGACACCCGCCAGTTTGACTCCCGTAGCCCCTTCGTCGGTACAGACAAAGCTGATAAGCTCGTTCTTCCAGACAAAATTCTGCATCGTCTGCCCGTCTATCGTTACCGGTTCATGGAAACGTAGTCCGTCGGCGGTAAACATAAAAGGCACGGTTTTCTGATGCACTTTTCCTATTTCGTCGTAATAAGTCACGATAAACGTATAGTTGCTGCGAATCATTTGTCCTGTGTAGAGTCCGTCCATCAGTAAATCATATTCATAAAAGAAAGCATCGTCCTCCACCTTCTTAATTTTGGTGAGATATTGCTTCCACGTCTGGTCTTCGGTAAGTGCCTTCATCACAATCCGGTTGCCGTATTTTTTGCCTTTCAGTTCGATACGCTCGGCAGAAGCACTCGAAATAATAAATTCGTAGTCGCCTCCGAGCGTCCCGTTCGGGTCGTCAGACATACTTCCCTGCGGCTGCCCGAAATAATGCACCAGATAATTATAGGTATCGAATGACAACATCGTCGCCTGTTCCGACTTAACGCTATAGAGCGAACTGACCGTCTCATCTGCTTCCGACATCTGCGAAGCCATTGTCACCCGCTGACCATCAAACCTGCAAAGCAGGGTGATGCCTCCAAGCGAATAATCCTTGCCGATGTAATATTCCATCACCCAGCCATTCGGAGCCGCTTTCAAAAGTTCGCTGCACCGGTTCACATCGGCTGTGGCACGGTTGGCAGACGAATCGTCAAAGTAGTTCTCCTCCTGAAAGAGACATGACTGCAAGCCCAGGCAGGCAAGAGCTAACAAGAGGTATATTGTTATATTCTTCATAGTGATAATGTATAATTAAAATTCATACTCATTGAATCGTACTCAAGTCAATTTCGGTAATTTCCTGCTGACGACGCAGTACGATTTTGCGCAGTTCGTTGAGGTCGATTCCCCAAGTATCCCGCATATAGTTGTAAACAATAGCAAACTTTTTATTGATAGTGGCTGCACCCGTTTCTCCGGCAGCCCTCAACATATTATCCCAGTAGGTCTGCGTGTGGGTGACGTACATGGCTATGTTTTCCACGAAATCCTCGTTCGCCTGATTCATGGCATAGGCGGTCACGAAGCCGTCGGGCCACGCTATATCGTTTGTACGGGGCATGGCTCCCTCTGCAGTCATGTAGTAGTACCAGTCGGCTCCCACATATTTCCCCTCCGAGATCCGGTTGAAAGAAGGGTCGAAGTTCCGTTTCTGGTGCAGGATATGAGCGAACTCATGGTGCATCGTTTCAAAGTAATAGTTGTTCAGTTTTTCGATATTGATTTTCTTCACGTTGAGGTCGTTCACGTTGTAAAGCGTGATTTTCTTTCCGCCTTCTGCCGTACCGAGTACCATATTCCCGCTACTTTCGTAAGCAGGCGATCCGATGAGATGAAAGGTTTTAGGCACATATACGCGGAGAAAATCGATTCCAGCCAGTTCTACATAAGCGTCCATCCAGACGTGCTTGATGATTTTGGACAGTGCCACCGCTTTATCATAATCGGCAGGTACAAGATTGTATTTATGGTCGCTTTCGATGTCCTTCATGCGATACATGAAATCGATGTTGTAGGGATATGTGTAGTTGTCGAGCAACCAATCGTCGAAAGCGTTCCTCTCCATCGGTTCGGTGGAGAAAATGCTGTGCGCGGTGTCTATTTCGTCGCCATTGTTGCAAGCCCCCAGGCAGACTGCGGTAAGGGCAAGCAAAAAATAAATGAGCTGTTTTTTCATAACTTCCACTTTTTTCTTTGTTAATTTCTTCTCGGGTTGGGTTGTATTCCCGCCACGATCACACTCCGCGGAATTTGGATTGCGTAACGCAAGTCGTTCGGAGGCATTTCGTCGGTGACACGCTGGTTGGCCATATCACGGCGATAAATCAGGATGCCATATCGCTTGATGTCGGGCCAGCGCATCCCTTCGTGCAGGGTGGTGATACGACGGATATGCAGGATGCAATGGATGAGATTTTCCTGCATTCCCTCCTCAATCGTAAAGTCGGGGGCCAGTTGCTTTTTCGGTGTCTGTTGCGTGAAGGGGGTGTAAAAACTCATCTTGTTATAATAGGCGTTGATCTGTTCGGGTGTCAGCACCGATTTGTTGCGGGTGTAGGCACGTTGCCAACTCGTGATGTCGGCTGCCGACTGGGAATACATTTTCTTCAGCGCGTATGCTTCGGCACGACAGAGCAGGGTTTCGTCCGTAGAAAACAGTACAGGCATATAATAAAGGTATGTGCCCTCATAAAGTCCGCTCTTACGCAGGATACTGGCAACAAACCCGTTGGTGGAGAAAGGTTTCAGATAGAAATAATCCGAACTGCCCCACAACCCTGACGACAGACAGGTTTCGCTGGTGGCGAGCGTCTGGTTATGGAAGTAACGCGGACCTATCAGATAGTCACTCCCGATTGCTCCCCAGTTGGAAATGGTACTGCTTATCAACAGGTTGGCTTCATTGGAAGAGGCGATATAGGCATCTGCCTGCACGTTTCCGTTCACGGAAAGATTACCCAACGCTTCCCAGTTGCGCAGCAGATCGGCAGGATTAGTCCCCAATACACGGGTGGCAAAATCAATCACACGGTCGCAATTGGAGAAATCGGGCTTCATATAATAAAGGTAGAAACGGGCGGCAAAAGCATAAGCGGCTTTACGGGTGAAGTGATATTTGGGTACGGAGTAGCTGTCGTCCGAAATCAAGCCGATCCCTTCGAGGAGGTCACGCTCCACTTTTCGGTACACTTCTTCCAACGTGCCCCGCTCGTAACGGGGAGATACGGTGGTTTCTACCTCTTCCATATAAGGCACTCCTAAAGATTGGGAGGCATGAGTGTCATAGGCGTTGCAGAAGATATTCGCCAACATGAAATGACAGTAGGCACGGCACACGAGCGCTTCACCTCTCTGTGGGTCGAGTGACGCCGGATTTCCTTTTTCTTCGATGGCATTGAGCGCCATATTGGCGGCGGCTATTGCGCTGTAGTAACCTCCCCAAAGAGAATTGGGCGTGTCCTGATATTCTTCCTTGGTGTCTTGCCAGTGGTAGCACTCTTGTTCGGAAAGCTTGTAGTAACCGTAGGTAGGGCCACTATCATCAGAGTTATCGCTGTAAAGCTCGAACAGTTCGTTGGGCGACACGTCGGCATACGCCGATACAAGCAGTTTGGCTATTTTCTGGTCGGTGTTCAACTCCGTACGGTTGTCCGGCATTTCGTCCAGAAAGCCGTTGCAGGAGACGGTGGTCAGACCTAAACTTGCGGTCAGTACCAGTGCAGGGAGTATATGGTTTATCTTTTTCTTCATCTCTCGTATGTTTTTAGGTTGATTCTCTATTCTTTACTTACAGTCCCAGGCGCAGGGTGAGGGTGAACTGGCGGGGTACGGGCGATGCTACACCGCCGGTATTCACAAATTCCGGATCCTGCCCGTTCAGTTTCTTGTCGGCATAAATCAGGAAGAGGTTAGTGGCCTGCAACTTAAGCGACAAGTTGGAAATTTTGGCAGGGGCAATCCAGCTTTTCGGGAACTCATACATCAGTGATATTTCCTTCATACGGATAAAATCGCCTTTGGCAATACGCTCCGTGGAGTAGTTGTAAGCATTGTAAGCAAGATAGAGCGAGGTATTCGCCTGATATTGCGGGTCGCTTATTATCACTGGTATATTGGTTTTCGCCTCATCGCCGGAGACCGTCCAACGATTCTTAAACTCACGCGGCATGGCGGTGAGGTCGGAGTATTTATAGTTGAACACAGGGTCCAGTCGAACTACGTTGCCGAAAGAATAGGTCATAAAGACATTCAGTTTGAAGCCTTTGTAAGTGAATACGTTACCGAAACTTCCTGTGACAGTAGGGTCGGTAGGACCTTCATATTTCAGATAATCAAGTTTCTCCCGTTCCTGAAAGTTGACACCGGTAGTGGTCAGTTTTCCGTCAATCAGATACTGTGGAATACCGTCCGCGTCGAGCCCTGCAAAAGGGATGGAAAACAGTCCGCGCACGGGATAGCCTTCACGGGCGAAACCGTTGCCGGATACCAGTTCCATCATGCTGGTGAGTCCTTTCAGTTGGGTCACTTCATTTTTGGCGTAGGAGAAGATAAAGTCCGTATTCCACGAAAAATCTTTCGTGCGAATGTTGCGGGTGGAAAGGGTGAACTCCACACCGTGGGATTTCATCGTGGCTACGTTGGCATATTTGTTGATGAAACCGCCCACTCCCTGCGTGGGAACTACACCGATCAGGTCATAGTTGTTGCGCTGATACCAGTCGGCAGAGAAATTGATCCGGTTTTCGAGCAAACCGAGGTCGATGCCGATGTTCAGTTCATGCTTTTTCTCGTAGGTGAGTTCGCTGTTCTCAATGTCCTCGATGTAAAGTCCCGTTTCCTGAATATCGGTAAAAGGACGATAGGGAGAGAAACTGCGGATGATGGCTTGCGAATTGGTTACTTCCGCCGGACCGCGATCGGCAGTAAGAGAGTAAGAAGCTTTCAGAGTCAGGTTGGAAAGAGTGGGTTGGAGCGCTTTAAAAAAAGCTTCCTCATGCACGTTCCACGCACCGGACAAGTTCCACGTGGGCAGCCAGCGTGACGAACGGCTGCGCCCCATGCGGTTGGTTCCTTCATAACGAAAAGTTCCGTTGAGCGTGTAACGGCCGTCATAAGAATAGGTGGCGTTGAGAAAGCTCGCAATGCTACGGGTTTCGGAGTGCCCCAGACTGTAATAACGCGAACCGGACTCTATTCCGTTCTTGAAAAACTGATAGACGTAGGAAGGAATTTCCCCCATCGAATATTGCATTCCCCAGCCCTGAAAGGAAGAATATGCCTTTTTAAGACTGTTCACTTCCATACCGGCAAAGAAGTTAGTGATGTGTTTTTCGGCAAAAAGGTGATTCCATGAGAGGGTTCCGCGGAAATCGAGCCCCAACATACGGCGGTCCTGGCGCTGGTAGATTCCCCCCTCGGGCAGCAGGGTGATAGGCAGGGCGTATGGATTGTCGGGGTCTTTATAAAGCAATCCGTTTTGTTCGCGGATGGTGGCGTCGTCCATACCGGTACGGTAGGCAACGGCTTGGTTGGCATCGTCGAGCACGTTGTGTTCCTGCGACGAGGTCTGGTATCTCACAGCTCCGAGGGCACTTAATTCAAGTCCTTGAATCACTTTCCATTTCAGCTCGCCTTGAAATTTCACATCTACCATGTTGATTTCGATGTAGTTATTATCCAGTTCGTGAAGAATGTTGAATGGAGCGTAGTTGCTGATATAATCCGCAGACGGGTCGAGCGTACGGCTCGTATTGAGCGCGTAAGAATAAGGGTTGATATCGAATCCGCGTGACATCTTTCCGGAAGCGATGTCGAGGGTAGAGCTCATCGTTCCCGGTGCGTTTTGCTGACGGTAGGAAGCGTTAGAAATCAGGTTGATCGACAGGTTTTTATAAAGATTATAGGTGGTGTTTACATTGGCTGTGTAACGCTTCACTTTGCTCTGCTTGTACCAGCCCGGATCGAGCATAGCGCTCAACGAGGCATAGAAGGATGATTTTTCCGTTCCGGCGGTGACGCTGACGGAATGATTCTGCGAAATGGCATTGGTGAAAAGCACGTCGAACCAGTCGGTGTTACGCATTTCCGCTTCACGGAGATAAGCATTGCGGGATTCGGGGGTGTTGAGAAGTCCGCGCTGGCCGTTGCTGTTATTATACTCGTCGATGAGACGATACATACGACCGTACACTCCCGTGTCTTTGGTACGGAAAAGGTCGGCACTGTTCAGCCAGCCTTTCTGCTCCATCTCTTTATAGATACCCATCTGTTCCTGCGAATTCATGATATTGAATTCTTTGTAACTGGGTATGGCACGGGTGGTAAACTCACCGGTATAACTGATTTTGCTGACTCCGGCACGGCCTTTTTTGGTGGTGACCACAATCACGCCTGCCATCGCACGTGCACCGTAAATGGAAGTCGCCGATCCGTCTTTCAATATCTGAAAGCTCTCGATGTCGTCGGAATTCAGCCCGGCTATGGCGGAACTGATTAATGTCTCCGCATCACCGGAGGAAAGATCGTCGGGACCTACGTCGATGGCATCTTCAAGAATCACTCCGTCTACTACCCAAAGGGGCTTGGAACTTCCGTAAATGGAAGTAGCACCGCGCACACGAATCTTAGGAGCGGTACCGAAAGTACCCGAAACGTTCTGAACGGAAACTCCTGCCGCACGACCTTCCAAGCCGCGACTGATGTCGGGCAGACCGTCCAGTTTCACATTATCGGCATCCAATTGTTTGGTGGCTCCCGTAAACAGGCGTTTGTCCATCTTTTGCATACCGGTCACCACCACTTCCTGCAATACTTCGGAGTCGGATTTCATCATCACCTTGATTGTCCCCGGCTTAATAGGAACATCCTGCGGCTTCATGCCGACATAGGTGATTCGCAAAGTTCTTGATGAACTTATACGTTTCATAGCCCATTCCTCCGCAAATATCTAAATATAAAGTCTTTAATAAACATAAAAAAGAAGATACCTAAAGAGAATACAAGCAAACAAATGCGGAACTATAAGATAAAAATAATCTTCTTTTTTTGCCTTTAATCTACTTTTTTCGTCTTTTACCGGTTTACTGAAGAGGTAGAAAATATCTTTTATATAATGACCTTTCCAGTTCCCAAATAGCTTTTATCCTGAACTCCAAGTGACAATATAAAAGATAACGGTCACGAAATTCATAATCTTCCCGAAAACTATCCTTTTTCTACCGATAGATGCTAATTAATGATTTTTCATGTGTTATTAAACATCTTATCAGGCTATTTTATCACATTTAAATATCAAAAAGAAACTTCTTTTGAATTATCAACCATCACAAAGGCATAGAAATTCACTTTTACACACTCGTTTCATCTGCATTTCTTTTTCATCAATAGTATTTTGTCTATACAGTTCAATTTCGCATTTTTTTTCATATTTTTCTTTGTTTTTCTAAAAATGTGCTTACTTTTGCAAATAATTAAATAACAAAACAGACTATTCTACTATATAAAAACTATATGAAAAGAAAACTAACGCTGTTATTAACTTGCTTATTAGCAAGCATTAGCCTGACAATTGCCCAAACCTCTAAAAAGGTAACAGGCGTTGTCTTCTCCGAGGAAGACAATCAACCTGTCATAGGGGCATCTGTTGTAATTAAAGGTACATCTATCGGAACTACCACTGACCTTGATGGAAAGTTCGTGATTAGTAATGTACCAAGTTCATCAAGAACTTGGTAATCATTAGTCCATTCCTTCTATTTTCGTCTTTAATTCTACTTTTTATTGTTCCTCTTTCTCCCTATCTCCTTCCTTTTCCATAGGATCCTTAACCAGTTTTTTGGAGGTATGAAATCGAATTTCAATGTCTATATGGCAGTCATTATCCACCGTGCAGTCTATATCTGCCGAATCGTCAACAATTAGATTTAAAACATGACACAACACTTCGGGAAATCCGGGAATAAATTCAGACTTTCCAATGATACAAGCAGAATAATTATGAATAGTTGTCCAATCGGGGATAGGACTCTGACCGTCAAATTTACATTTACACATACGTCCTATTGAAGAGCGCGAACAATTCGAATGGTTCGCCACATATCTTTCCGGAATATTATTCAACTGTTCTATCTTAAAAATACGATCCACCACCGCTTTCTTCACATCGTCGTCACTATGACGGACACCGGTTGTTTTACTCTGTTTATCTCTACTTTTTACTTTAAATTTCTTGCTTTCCTTTTTCATAATTTATTTTTATATTATTCCACAAAAGTCCGATATTTCTTTTAACATTTGTGTTCAAGCATGACACATTCGTTCTTATTCCATGAATAAATTTAAATATGGATAGATTTGGAGGTACCCATTTTCTACCCAACTGCCATAATCAAAAAAAAAAGGTCGAATCTTTTAATGCATCGACTCATTCAAGCATGACACATTCGTATCCATTCTTTTTTTATGCGTCAAGCTTGGACAACCTTTACGCAACTCATCTTCTACCTTTGCCACCGTAATCAAAAATAAACCGAATAAAAAAAATGACTGAAATCAAAAAGAATCATTCACTTCAACGGATACGGCTTATGAAGCAGGCCGCTGTCATCCGGCAAAGTAATGGCATGAGCCGACACGATGCACTCGTCACGGCTCACCGGATAGGAAAGCTTATCCGACAAATGCATCACGGAAACGTCTGTTTCCGATATACCAAGCAGGATGGAACCATCCGTCGTGCCACCGGCACACTCATCGGCTACGAACATAGTTTCCGCCGCCCGTACACACCAAAACCGGAGAACACATTTGTCGTCTATTACGACATCGATGCCAAAGGCTGGCGCACCTTTCATGCTGAAAATTTTCTGGATATCGAAGTGGAATGAACCTACAAGAAAAAGGAATGAATCAGCAAGAACGAAAAGAGTGGGAAGCTCTTTGCAGACAGTATAATGTAGACTCCCTGCAAGAAGCGATTCAAGGTTGCCGAGAAGAATTAGAATTTCTCATTCACTGTGCCGAACGGCTCGAACCTCGTACAGAGCAAGATGAAGACAGCAAGAAACGCCGTTTAACACATACAAGAAACGCCGCTTTTCCACACTAGGAAGCGCCGTTTAACAGATGCAGGAAACGCCGTTTCTCCTTGCTAAATTCAGAGAAGCGACTATTTTTTAACAGAGTATAATTTTATTAACATTTATCAGTATCAAGTATGGAAAATTGGAGATTTATTGAAGAGAACCCCGACTATATGATTTCAGATCATGGGCGGGTATTGAGTTTCAAGGGCAAATCGAAGTTAATTCTTTGCACCAAAATTATCGGGACCGGTTATGAAACAGTATCACTCCTAAATAAAGGAATTTGTACCGATTACCACGTCCACCGTTTAATTGCAAAAGCATTTATTCCCAACCCGAAACATCTGCCGCAAATAAACCACCTTGACGGAAACACAATGAACAACCACGTGTCAAACCTTGAATGGTGCGATGCATACACCAACACGATGCACGCCATCCGCACAGGATTACGCCCCACCGGAACAGGTTCCCGCAAAACTCCCTGCGCCGTAACGGATGCGAAAGGAATCATTTTACGTGCCTACCCGTCTATGAAAGAAATGGGCAGAGAGGAACGTCTGAAACCGTCACACCAACACTGGCTCATCCTGCAACTGAAACATCCGGATCGTGTATGGCTACATAACCTACGTGCAAGGCAACATCGGGGAAACGATTTCATGAAGGTTCCCTTTGCCAATTCATCGGCTTTATCCAAACTGCCTGTCTTTTTAAACTCATCGGCAATAACGGATACGGCTGTACCACCGATTCACGCTCCCTTCACTCCGGTGCACCACTCGGTGACAAAGCAATATTACCGTCAACTGTCTGCAGAGGAGGCTGCCGCCTTCGGATTCACCTCCCCTACTATACGCAAACAAGAAAGGAGGATTTCACAATGAGAGACACCATCATCATCCACTGTTCCGCCACTCGTGCGGGACAGGATTTTACCGCTGCCGACATCGACCGCTGGCATCGTCAACGCGGCTTCCGTTCTATCGGTTATCACTTCGTCGTTCGTCTCGACGGCACGGTTGAACCGGGAAGGGATGTTGCCCTCGACGGAGCGCATTGCACGGGATGGAATCATCGGTCTATCGGTATCTGCTACATTGGCGGACTGGACAAGAACGGTCGGCCTGCCGACACACGAACGGAAGCGCAGCGTGAAGCACTTGTCCGGCTGGTAGAAGATTTGCGCCTTGTCTTCCCTTCTCTGCAACAGGTGATAGGACATCGGGACACCAGTCCCGATCTTAATGGAGACGGTATTATCTCACCGAACGAGTATATAAAATCCTGCCCCTGCTTCGATGTAAAAGCGGAGTTTATTCAATAATTATCAGTTATTTATTATCAATTATTTACAATCAGTAATTTATCATCATGGCCCGCATTTCCAAACCCGGATTAGATTATTTTCCCCTCGATGTCAATTTTCTGCAGGACAGAAAAGTACGCCGCATCTCCTGTCGCCACCATGCGGCAGGGATTGCTGCGCTCACTTCACTGCTTTGCCTCATTTATAAAGAGAAAGGTTATTATATTTCGTGGAACAAAGACACGCTCTTCGACATCGCCCAGGAAGCGTGTTGCGAGGAGGAGGAAATGCAGGCCATCATTGATGATTGCCTGGCGGTGGGGCTGTTCGACAATCTTATATATAAGGAGTACGGTGTATTGACCTCACAGGCCATTCAGGAACAATATCATAAAATCATCACCGACAGCCGGAGAAAATACAAATTACCTCTGGAACATTTCTGGCTTATCAAGGAAGATTTTAAAAATGTAACAGAATCCCATGATTTTGCTACAACAATGCCACAAACAAAAGAGGAAACGGATACAGATATCAAAGGTAAACAGGAAATGGATATGGAAAATGAGATCAAATCTGAAATCAAAAAAGACAAAGAGACAGAGAGACAAGGAAAATGTGAAAAAGAGAATGAGAGGATAATGCCGCCCGTTCCGTCAAACAGCGTTTTTCAGGCTTCGCCTGTCGTTGTAGAGGGTTTGTCTTTGGATAAATCGATTGGAAGAGAAAAAACGGAATCTACTGCGGAGACGGTTTCTGAAACAACTTCGGGAACAGCCCCGGGAACAGTCTTAGAAACAGCTCCGAAAACGATTTCGGAAGGGATGCAAACGGGAGGGGGATCGGAAGCTATACTTCTACTAAATATGCAAACAATCGGTATCCGGAACGAACAGACAGTGAAAGCGATTGCCGCCCTTGCCCGACGTAAAGAACTGGGAGGTCCCGGCGGGATTTTATGGAAAATCCTTAGTTCCCAATACCGCCCTACCCTACTCAAAAAGAACGAACCGGGTGATTACATTCTTTGGGCGCTCAATCATCCGACGGAATTTGAAAACACATACAACGGGACACTGAAAAAGCTAATCAGGGGAAGATAAACCGGGAAAAAGTCTGAATATAAAAACGAAACATGCCATCATCATTCGTTTATATCATAAATTCAGGCAAAGAAAGATAGAAAACCAAGAACTATCGCTTCTTATCATACAAGGAAAAGGCCTCGACTTGTAGAGCCAGTATTTGTAACTCGAGAAACCAAAGAATAAAGTAAATCATAAAAAAGGAAGAAAAAGAACCTATCAATTTGTTATTCTAAAAAAGATTTGTACCTTTGTGGTACAAATTACCCCTCTTAGTTGAGAAATACTAAGGCTGACCCATCAATTAAAGATGGGTTTTTTTTATATATAACGCTATGGAAGACAAAAAGAAAGTAATAGTCTATGTAGACGGTTTTAATTTCTATTACGGGCTGAAGTCTAAAAAATGGAAAATGTGTTATTGGCTGGATTTAGTCAGCTTCTTTAATAGTTTTCTAAAGTCCTATCAAGAATTGGTAGAAGTCAATTATTTTTCAGCTCGTCCAACAGATGCAGGCAAACACGATAGGCAAGATAAACTATTTCAAGCAAACAAATGTAACCCTAAATTTAACTTGATATTGGGTAAATACCTCAAAAAAGAGATTAAATGCCGTTATTGTGGTGGTATCATTCATTCTTTTGAAGAAAAAGAGACAGATGTACGAATAGCTACAAAGATTCTGTCGGACGCCTATAAAAAGGCTCAGTCTGAAACCTTGGGGGATTGCGTTAAAATTCTTATTTTTGCATCATGAAAACATCCTCTTCCCAAACGATTGATCCTGTTGCTTCTTTAAGCTTGTTCTTGCCTTCAGGAATCCTTGATTACTTTACCCTAGTCAATCATGTTTCTCAGGATACTTGCTTTATTCTTTATTTAGAGGAGAAAGCCACTATTCCTGCTGAGTACTCTGATCTCCATCTTCACTCAAAAGGTTTCCTCCCTGAGATTG
>NZ_JH114350.1:961833-1050278 GCF_000157095.2 Bacteroides sp. D1 | reverse complement strand
CACTATGGTATAATAAGATTGAAGAATATGGATACGATACATTCACAACAGTAGCAAACTCTATTGAGAATCATTATGAAAGGATTCTGAACTTCTTTGTGAACAGGAGTACAAATGCAGCAGCGGAAGCATTTAATGCTAAAATCAAAGCATTTAGGGCATCATTTAGAGGAGTAGTGGATATGAGCTTCTTCCTTTTTAGGCTAGCAAAGGTATATGCATGAAGGGAATTGACTAAACTTAATCCCCCAAGAATTACAACTGAGCCTATAAAAAGCGCTGTGACATTGCTATCATTGTATCAGCAGACAGCGATTTAATACCACCTGTAGAGCTGATAAGAGAATTTAACCCGTTACAAAAGGTCTATGTATATTTTCCTCCTAACAGATATTCATCTAATTTATCGAACCTAAGTGATGGCACACGTAAACTTGATGGCGCTTTTAATATATTCAAGAAACATATATTGCCCCAAAAAGTGCAGCTACCAAACGGATATGTAATAGAACGCCCGGATGAGTGGAAATAAGATTTTAGTTCGACCTATCTTGCCGTTCAAGGCACGAAAAGCTGTCTTCGAGAAATTGGAAGATATCGCCGATGTAGCTTCTATGTCTCCGGAAGACAGGGAGCGATACGACAATAGCGTCAAGGTGTACCGCGATTATTTGGTGACAATGGATGCAGCTGAACAAAAAGGGATAAAAGAAGGCGCCCAAAAAGCCCAACTACAAATAGCGCGGAACATGAAAGCCAAAGGGATAGACAACCAATCTATTGCCGAATGTACTGATTTACCTTTAAGCATGATCGAAGAGTTATAGAGTAATTAGACAAAAGAAGTTAAAAGCACTCATCAATCCACAATCAGCCACCCTCTCTTGCAAATATATTTGTTATTTTTGCGGAGTAATAACATTATTACGTTCCAAAACAGATATTTGGGGCATAGCTCTAAAGGAGACATTAATTATGGGAAACAGTTTAAAAAAACAGAAAGAAGCTTCATTGGCTGCTAACAACACCAAAAAGAGCAAAGGTGAGAGACTTGGATGGAAATCAATAAGCGAATATAAAACTGTGTCTCTCAAAAAAATTGTCGGAAACGGGAATCGTGTAAACGAAACAAATATTCCTGTAAATACAAGTATAAGACTTGTACCGTAATGCTGGATAATATAAGGCCTTATAAGATGATATTTATTCAAAAAGCGTCACCAAATGTTGGTGACGCTTTTGATTTTGCATATATTTATAAATTCTACTCAAACAGAAAAGATATCTGTCAAAGACTAAAATACATTGCCAGGGTTGAAGTTACCAATGATATTTTTGCCATCAAGTTTTATGCTGCCAGAGACAAAAAGCTCGATAATAAATATAACCGAATTCTCAAAATGCACAACTATACAGAAACTCTACGTATATTTATGACTTGTGCCAGCATTGTCCCTCTCATTTTACAAAAATTCCCACTAGCTTCATTTGTGATAAATGGTGCTCAAAGTTTAGATTTAGAATCTAACAAAATAGAAGGAAGAGCCAACAATCAAAGGTTCAGATTATACAAAAACATGGCTACCCAATTATTTGGTAAAGAACGTTTTGAACATTACGAATTTATAGAAATCAGTTCTTACCTGATGGTAAACAAAAAAGAGTGTTCTGATATAGAGAGAAAAAAAGACAGAATTAAAGAAACCCTTCTTAACCTATATGACATAGACAGCTAAAACAAAAGAGGTGAGTTCCCCTTCACAGGGTAGCCCACCTCTTTCTCTTCATACACAAACATTCAAATTATCAGGTTCCAGATGCTCGTCAATGTAACGGATGCCATCCATTTTAAACATACCTCCCTACATACGGCCGCCACCCAAAGCCTGATACAACGTAATCACACCCTGAATTTCGGTAAAGCGGTTCGCCACTTGTGACAGTTGCGCGTTGAGCAACGTCTGTTGTGCCGTCAGCACTTCCAGATAAGTGGTGTTGCCATGCTTCATCAACAGGCTTGTGCTCTTGGCGGCTGTTTGCAAAGAGGCTACCTGCTTGTCGTAGTAGTCGGCTTTCTCGCGGGCAGTCTGATACTGCACCAGTGCCTCGTTCACTTCCACACCTGCATTCAGCAAGGTTTGTTCGAACTTTTATGTAAAGGTTTGCATAACATTTCGAGAAGGAACTTTTCAATATGCTTAACCAACCCTAACTCTACATCTCTTTCGTTATATTCGTCAGTGAAAGTCAGCATATCAAAAATATAGGGGTCTTTTAAGGTTTCTTTTACCTGCTTGGCTTGTATTTCCGGGAGAGTGGAATCGAAGTTGTTTGCCAATGCCCCGTAAGTATGGTAGTAGTCCTGATTGATAGCTTCAATTAAGAAATTACGACTCCATCCACTCTTCAAACATTGAATCATGTACCAATAGCGGGCTTTCAGGTCTTTTACCCGTTGTATTAAAGTGATGTTGTGTGACCAGCTTAACTGTTTTATCGGAAGAACACAATTTGACATTTCTAATTTGGCAACCACTGGTTGCCAAATTGTAAGCTCTTGATTATATTCTTTATGAAACTGAATCATACACCTGCAATTTCGTGGAGAAAAGCCCTTCACTTTCGGATAATCATTCTTCAGATCATTGGCAAGCTGTTCAAGTGCATTGTTCCCCCATCCTATCTGTTTCTGGCTTTCACAAAGAAGTTTGCCGATGTCCCAATACATAGAAAGCATTTCTTCATTAGCGGAATAAATCGCTTTTTTCTGTGCGAGTGCCACCCGTGCTTTGACTTGTTTAAGCAAAGCAGCGTAGTTAAATATACTATTTTGAATTTCCATTTATTATTTTTCGTTTTAGATAAAAAACACTATAGGTTATTCCTATCCAAGCATCATTCAGCCGATTGCCCCAAAACAAAGAGACCTTCCTTGGTAATAGAGTGGCAAATATAATGATAATTGAAGCATTACGGATGCACTATCCGATAAATTTGCCTGCCTTTTCCGTCATACCACCACTTTGTCACGAGTGCAAATTTATATTTATCCAGTTGGACGCTACTCCAGTAGTCACGAAAGATTTCCGCAGGAACACCATTCTCGCTTGGTCAAAGAATAAAAAACAGAAGTTTGTAACTATTACCACATAAAGATTAAATGAATATTTAACGAACTATTGTTTTAATGAGGATGTAATCCTATTGAAATAAAAAAAATCTTACTTTGTAGCATGATAAAAAAACAAAAAGAGCAATTGTTTTAATTTCATATTATCTAATAGAGGATTAATACTATTTATGTATCATTAAAATATCAAAATTATGGACACGAAAAATTTATTTCGATTATTATTTTTAGTGTTAGGATATTGCCTGACGATGACTTCATGTTCTGATGACAGTAAAACTGACTGGAATCTGGCCCCTTCATTAATAACTCGTTCAGTGGTAACGCCTGACTTCGATTGGGAAAATGCCGATTGGATGCCAACTCCTGCAGGATATGCACGAATACCGGTTCCTTGGATTGGAGCAGGGAGTTTGTCTTCATTTTATGAAACAGATATACTTAATGATTACAAATCTTTTGATGGGTGGGAGATGCTTTACAACGCTTTTAGTTCAGAGGCTTCTAGTATAGTAAATAATCCTTTCTTTGTATTATATAATAAGTATCGAGGTACAATGAGAATATATTTATATATAACAACACCTTTCGTAGCAACTTCTTCTTATATACAAAATGGTATTTCTGTTATTTCTGCCAAGGAAACATCTATTTTAAATTTTTTAGGACAGCCAGTCCTAGATGCAGTGGCAAAAGATCAGAAAAGCTACGTACAACTACAGCCCGCCCCTATTGATGGTTCAATGCCATTAGCTACTAACAGATGGTATATGATGGAATATGAATTGGCTTATGATCAAAATCTTTCTTCTATTCCTTATAATGAAATACGATTTAATTGGTTTTTGAATTACTATAGTGTTTCTAAAATATACTTAGATGGAAAAATGGAAGGAAAGCTTAATGCCATTCTAGGTCAAGGAGCAGTAGATCATTCAAATAAAATGGGAAACATATTACAATCTGATGAATTAAAATCAATAGGGACTGGAATTTTGGCTGGAATTGGACTAAATTCTTTAGAGAGGAACAAAATATCCGATGCTAAAGATGGACAATCAAATAATAAGTTAGGGCTAAAAAATGGGATTTTTAATGCGTTATATAATGGAGTGAGTTCTGCATTAAAGGGATCTACGTCTGGTCTGCCAGGACTTATAGTTGGATTTGTTAGTGGAATTGTGGGTGGAAGCAGCAATAAAGGAATAAATCCTCCAGTAAATTATCAATTGATGACTACAATTTCCTTGTCAGGTACAAGCACAAATAGCGGAGCATTTCCTTCAATGCCAATTTCATTTTGGTTACCAGGAACAGAAAATGTTATAAATGCAACAGGTTATGTTCCATTATATAATAAAATACTGGGAGTCGTGAATTTTAAAGGAAAGCCAGAAATAAAATCTCACGAACAATACTATGAATATCAAGGAGTTGATCCTGAATATGGTGATTATATCAATGAAGTTCATCGCATTGTCTTTGATACAAGTAAAGATTATTCACCTTACTTAGAATTTAATCCAGAAGTAAAGGCCATTGCCGATATACATATAACAAATCAAGAAATCGTTTTATATTATAACAAAGAGGTTTTATGTAGATCTTTAAAGACATCGTATAATAATGAAAAATATACTTATTGGGAAGAGGGAGTTTATACAAATCACTGGAATACAGATTGGGCTAATTTTAATAAATATGCCGGAGATGTTTGTGTACGTTTTTCCATCAAAATACAACCTAAAAATGGTGCGCCAGTTTCTCATATAATAAAAACATTCAAATTAAAGGAAAATCGCACTTCTGAAGAGTTGGAGTCAATGCCTAATTATTTAAAGCCTAATTACAACGATTATAATTTAGAAAAAGATTATCATCTAATTTTAAAACCTAAAAAATAAAAACATGAAATAAGTTCCGAGTTCTTTGCCCACTTGTTGAAAGGATGAAACACGTTTTGCTCCTAGTGTATATATTACAAGTCACCCTATACAACAGGACAAAAATTACATCGGTCTACCCAGCGGTTATCAAAGAACACTTCAACGACTACATCAGCAGTGAAAAAGGAAGAAGTGAGCCGGGAAGTTGCTACATCCAACATGGCACACATTTTGGATTGTGCCAATGTGATGTGTTTCGACGATAACAGCAAGTCTTTCGAAGAGGCTGTAAAGTCGGCAGACGAACCGGAAGAGATTATCGCATTATTCAATCAAGTCACTCTAAGAAAGTTATAAGCAATGAAAAAAGTATATAATAGAAATATGCTGTTTGCGGCAATCTTATGTCTCCAGCTAAATGTTGTTGCCGCTTTTGGTCAGACTGTTGTGAAAGGCAGTGTGAAAGATAACACAGGTAAGCCTGTCAGCGGTGTAGTAGTAACTGACGGTGCGCATTTTAAAACAACCGACGCGCAAGGAAACTATGTTTTGAACACCGATCCGGCACGTTATCCGATGGTTTACATCTCTACTCCGGCAGACTATGAGCTTCCTTCCAAAGAGGGTGTAGCCGACGGCTTCTATCAATATTTGGATGCGAAGAAAAGCGAGAATCAGTGCAACTTCGTTCTGACCAAGCGGCAGAAGCCGGCGGATGAATTTGTATATATCGCCATTTCCGATCCGCAAGTGAGGAACGAGAAACAACTGAACCGCTTCCGCACAGAAACAGTGCCCGACCTGAAACAGACTGCCGACTCGCTAAAGAACTTCGAAATCGTTGGTATGGGACTGGGCGACCTTGTGTGGGATGCCATGAACTTATATGCTCCTTACCGGCAAGCCGTCTCTAATTTAGGTATCACAATGTTCCAACTAATGGGAAACCATGATTTCAACCTGCTCTACAAATCCATGACACAGACGGATCATCCGGCAGACGGATATGGGGAACAGAATTATTACCACTCGTTCGGTCCGGCCAACTATTCATTCAACATTGGAAAAATCCATGTAATCGCAATGAAAGACATCGACTACGATGGTAATAAGAAATACACGGAACGATTCACGCCGGAAGATCTGGACTGGTTGAGAAAAGATTTAAGTTATGTGCCCAAAGGAAGCACCGTATTCCTGAACGTACACGCTCCGGTAGCCAACAACACGGTGTCTGCCGGTGGAAATGCACGCAACGCCAACGCGCTTTTCCAACTATTAAGACCGTATCAGGTTCATATTTTTTCGGGACACACACATTTCTATGAGAATCAGCAACCTGCGCCTACTATTTATGAACATAATATCGGAGCTGCCTGCGGTGCATGGTGGGCAGGACACGTGAACCGTTGCGGAGCGCCGAACGGTTACCTGGTGGTAGAAGTGAAAGGTGACGATGTGAAGTGGCGTTACAAAGCGACAGGCTGTTCTCCCGATTATCAGTTCCGGCTCTACAAGCCGGGAGAATTTGAAAGCCAGAAAGACTATGTGGTAGCCAACATCTGGGATTGGGACAGAACATATACAATAAACTGGTACGAAGACGGAGTATTGAAAGGTGTCATGCAGGCTTTTGATGATGAAGACCAGGATTACATCAACATGGTGAAAGGAAAGAAAACCGGCTATCATACACGGCATCTTTTCCGGGCACAGCCTGCGAAAGGTACGAAGTCTGTCAAAGTGATGGTTAAGAATCGTTTCGGAGAAGTATTCACGAAAGAGGTAAGATTGTAGGTTTTTCCGGAGAAACATAAATAAGCATTCTTTGGCAGAAACTATTTGGAACTAAGGAAGAAATGGACTATCTTTGCAAGAGTATTCACGTAAAAAAGGAAAAAGTAATATGGCAAGACCAATTAAAGAAACCCCGATACTCTTTGGTGAAGATGCCAAACGTTTCCTGGCATCAATGCAGAATGTTAAACCTGCTTCCCAACAAGAAAAGCAGCGGGTCAAAGCTGCATATGAGAAATTAAAGAAAATAGCAACGTTTATGATGTGACTTCCTTGATGAGACTGATTAAGATTGAAGACACAGAGAATATAAAGCCATTCAATTGCGGAAACGACGATTTGAATGGCTTTTTGTTGGAAGACGCCCGCTTTTACCGAGAGAAGTTAATTGCCAATACCTTTATTATGGAAGATGATGATGAGACAATTGCTTTCTTCAGTTTGCTGAATGATAAAATATCCCAGACAACTATAGATAAAAACTATTGGAGAAAACTTCGCAAGGCATTTCCGCACAGAAAGCACCTTGGAAGTTATCCCGCTGTGAAAATCGGTAGATTAGGTGTAGCAACTTCCCATCGTGGTGAAGGAATTGGTACCGATATTATTTCTGCAGTAAAACAGATGCTTATCAATCGCCAGTCTGTATCAGCAACTCGTTTTCTTACAGTAGACGCATATCTGTCAGCAGTTCCTTTTTATGAAAGAAATGGCTTTCATCCCCTTATAAATCAACCTTGTGAGGACACTCTTCCTATGTATTTCGACCTTATACAACTTATCGAATAACCTCATATTCTCTCCAAGTTTCTCCTATCAGAAACACCTAACCGGAGCATTGGTAGACCTTCAAAACTACTCCGGTAGATATGAGGGTATTTACTATAACATTCATAATCAATCATTTAAATTCAGGGGCAAAGGTACACGTTTTCTATGGCTTACCAGTAGACTTAATCAGAACAAAACCGGCTCTTTTCAGAACAACCCTCTCTTTTCTTTGTATTAAAGTTCCATAACCTTGACAATCATGAATAACAGGGCATGCATATATGAACTTACGTTCATGGGATGAGACTACTTTCCTCTACCCAACATACCATTCGACAATCGTTAAAAAACATTATATTTAGACATCTATAAGGTTACAACTTACCTGTTTTTTTTCATAATTTCGCAAATCCAAAATAGAAAACAGGTATTAAGATGAAACTAAGATATTATCAAATCGACATTCGTTACAAGAACAAAATGCATGACTTTCACGGTTGGGGTGTGGCAGTGCAAATTTGATAATTCGGTCTTCACTACAGAGAATTTACCATAGAAAATTCAAACTTCTACTATTAATTAAATTTCATTTCACTTTATGAGCAAAAAAAGATGGCTCATAGTGCTGCTATACGCCGTGCTATGTAGCCAAAGACTGTTTGCCCAGACGCTTGACAGGAGAGTTTTGGGCATTAACGAAATGTTCCGTCTGGCAGACGAGAACAGTCAGAGTATTCAAACGTATAAAACGGGGGAAGAGGCAGCCAAAGAAGCTTTGAAAGCTGCCAAGTCACAACGTTTACCGGACATAGAGGCTTCACTCTCATTCAGTTACCTGGGTGACGGATATTTGTGGGACCGTGATTTCAAAAACGGGCAAAACATTCCTATGCCGCACTTCGGCAATAACTTTGCTTTGGAGGCGCAGCAAGTGATTTATGCCGGTGGAGCCATCAACAGCAGCATTACTTTGGCAGAACTCGGGCAGCAAATGGCTGCATTAGACTGGCAAAAGAACCGTCAGGAAATCCGCTTTCTTCTGACCGGCTATTATCTGGATTTATATAAATTGAATAACCAGTTGCAAGTGTTACAAAAAAATCTGGACCTGACGGAACAGGTGATCCGCAATATGGAATCACGCCGTACGCAGGGAACAGCTTTAAAGAATGATATCACCCGTTATGAATTGCAGAAAGAGACGCTTAAACTGCAACTGGCAAAGGTGCAAGATGCCTGCAAAATTATGAATCACCAACTGGTGACTACGCTACACCTGCCCGCCGGAACAGAAATCGTCCCTGATTCTACCTTGTTGGATGAGGAAGTGAAAGCACTGGCAGAAAACGACTGGCAAATGATGGCGGCCCAAAGTAATGTCGGCCTGCAACAAGCCCAACTGTCTGTACAAATGAGCGAGCAAAAAGTAAAACTGGAACGTTCGGAACTGCTTCCCAAAATTGCTCTTGTAGCCGGAGAGCATTTGGACAGTCCTATCACGATTGAAGTCCCGGTACTAGACAACAACTTCAATTACTGGTATGTGGGTGTCGGCATAAAATACAACCTTTCTTCTTTATTCAAAAATAACAAGAAAGTACGTCAGGCAAAATTGAACGCACGCAGGGCACAGGAAGAATATTTATTGGCACAGGAACAAATAGAAAACGGAGTTCAGGCAAATTATGTCAACTTCCTCACTTCTTTCACCGATTTACGTACGCAGGAGAAAAGTGTGGAACTCGCCGACCAAAACTATAACGTAATCAGCAACCGCTATAAAAATGATCTCGCTCTGCTCACCGATATGCTCGACGCCAGCAACATGAAACTAAGCGCCGACCTCGGTCTGGTCAATGCACGCATCAACTTGATATACAGTTACTATAAAATGAAATATATCACACATACCCTATAGATTTTACGATTAGACAATTTGGATTGTAAATTAAGAGAATGAAATTACTTACTGTTTAAAATATAAATGATTATGATAGCTAGAAAAACCCAGAAGATTATATATAATATTGTGATAATCTGTCTTCTTATCGGTAGTGTCACCTATGTTTGTTCCCGGTTCATTCACCTTGGAAACATTGAATATACTGATAATGCGCAGGTGAGACAACATATCACGCCAATCAACACTCGTGTTCCGGGGTTCATCAAAAAAATCTGTTTCGACGAATATCAACAAGTACACAAAGGCGACACGCTCCTTATCATCGAAGATACCGAATTCCGCCTCCGTATGGCACAGGCAGAAGCCGATTTAGCCAATGCTACCGCAGGAAGACAGGCCACTACCATTGGCATCGCCACTACTCAAAACAACTTGAGCGTGAGCGACGCAAGCATTGAGGAAGTACGTGTACAAATGGAAAATGCAAGACGCGAACTGAACCGTTTCGAAAAGTTATTGCAGGAAGATGCAGTGACTAAACAACAATATGACAACGTACATACAGCTTACGAAGCAGCCAAAGCCCGTTATGAACAGGTGTCACGAGCTAAATTGTCTACCTCTTTAGTGAAAAGCGAGCAAACCCATCGTTTAGGACAGAATGAGGCAGGTGTCCGCCTGGCAGAAGCTGCATTAGAGCTTGCCCGTCTGAATCTTTCCTATACAGTTATCATTGCTCCATGTGACGGTACCACAGGAAAGAAAGAAATTTTGGAAGGCCAGCTGGTACAGCCGGGACAAACCATGGTCGACATCGTAGACAGCAGCGACCTGTGGGTAATCGCCAATTATCGCGAAACCCAGCTTCCGAATATCAAGGAAGGCGCAGAAGTGGAAATTACAGCGGATGCTGTGCCAAACATAACATTCAAAGGAGTAGTAGAGTCTATTTCCGACGCAACAGGAGCGGCTTTCTCTATGATTCCACAAGATAACGCCACCGGTAATTTCGTCAAAGTGGAGCAACGTATTCCCGTACGCATCAGTCTGAAAGGAAACAAACCGGAAGATTTGAAACGGATGCGTGCAGGCTTCAACGTAGAATGTGAGGTGAAGTACTAACCGCTTCAACCCTTTATCGTTTTAATTATCGTTTTAATTATTGCTTTAATTATAAATTGCTTAATTATTGCTTTAATTATCGTTTTAATTTTTAATCTTTAATTTTTATGAGTGCTCCTGTTCTGAATGGTCCTTTCGTTATGCCAATGTTCCGCAGCTTCGTGCCGCGGAAGATGCAGCCGTGGATTTATCTTTTCATTGCCGTCACTTTCCAATTATCGGGCGGTGTCTATCTGGGTGCATTGAATCAGATGATCGGCAGCATGGCACTGATGCGTGAGGATATTTTAATGTGCATGTACGCTAATCTGGCAGGTATGGCAATCTATTTCCCGTTATTGTTTCGCATGAAGTTTCGTTTTACCAATAAAACCCTACTCACATCGGCAGCACTGGGAGTTTTACTCTGTAACTTGATAGCTCCACATATCACCTTCCTCCCACTGTTGTGGCTGATCTGTTTCATCGAAGGAATGTGCAAAATACAGGGAACTTTTGAATGTATGTCCAATATTCAGTTATGGATGACTCCCAAACGGGATTTCACGGTTTTCTTTCCCTGGCTTCATATTGTAATTCTGGGAAGTATTCAGCTGTCCGACCTGATTACGACTTATTTAATGTATCACTACCACTGGACATATATGAATCTGTTCATCGCCGGATTAATGCTAATCGTCCTGCTGATTCAGTTTACTTGTGTGAAACATTTCAGGTTCATGCGCAAATTTCCCCTGTTCGGTATCGACTGGCTGGGTGGAGTGCTCTGGGCCGCCTTATTAGCGGAAATCGCCTTCCTCTTCAACTACGGAGACTGGTACGACTGGTGGAACAGCCCGGTAATCCGCCAACTGACTATCGTGATTTTCATCACTCTGGCTATTTGTATTTGGCGTATGATGACAATCCGCCATCCTTTTCTCGAACCGAAGATGTGGACTTATCGCCACTTTTGGTCCTTATTAGGACTAGTCACATTAGTGGAAGCATTTCTTGCAACCGAGCATGTATTAGAAGAAGTCTTTTACGAAGAAGTGATGAAATATGAAGAACTGGTCAGTTCACAACTCGACTGGTTTGCCATTATCGGTATCGTTTGTGGTTGTGTATTCTCTTATTGGTGGATGCACATCAAACAATACAACTATGTGCGCTTGATTATTGTCGGCTTCCTTGGGCTGATCGGCTATCTGATCGGTTTTTACCTGACTCTATCTACTGATATACATATTTCACAGCTCTACCTGCCAACGGTGTGCAGGGGATTTGCCTATGCCGTCTTGAGTGCCACCTTCATGGTGTGTCTGGAAGAAACCATGACGTTCCAGCATTTCTTCCAGGGATTAAGTGTATTCAATATGCTGCACATGGTAGTTGGCGGTGTGTTGGGTTGTGCAGTCTATGCGCAGGGATTGGCTTATTATGTTCCCGACAATCTGGCACGTTACGGTTCGGCCATCGACCATGTGTCTTTCAGCAGCAGCCCGTTCAACATCGGTCATTATATGGAAGAATTTATCAATCAGATGATGGAAATAAGCATCAAGCAAATTTATGGATGGGTGGCTTATGCCTGCATCTTCCTTTTCCTATTATTATTGCTTTATGATTTTCCGGTTCGCCGTTCATTAAAAAGCATGCCAAGTTGGAGAGAGGTAGCCCGCGAAGTAAAGAATACATTTTGGCGGACAACGCATACACCGTCCGGAAAAGAGAAATAGAAGATAACCTATTGACCAGATAGCACTACATCATAAAACGGATCGTTCATACCGATTCATTACGAAAACCAACTTTCGAAAAGAATCGGTATAAACGATCCGTTTTTCAGACCTGTCTTTTTATATCTTTATAAAGATCCGCTTTTTGTACAAGACCCACACAATCAAATAATTGAATCCGATAAACAGAAGTCCGTAAATCAGAGAGGCCAAATAAGCGTCGGGAAGAATAAGCAGGATGGAGGTATAAACCTTCCCTTGCAGACTAATTCCACTAACTGTGATAACCTCGAGCAGAGTAGCCAACACACCGGCCACCACATAGATGAACAACGGATTCGTGCCAAAAACATGGAAAGGATACGCCCATTTCTGTTTTTTACGAATATCAATAAGCCAGGTGAGAAACACAAGAAATAAAGAAGCAAAACCACAGGTTACCAAAACAAAAGTCGGACTCCATACTTTTTTATTCAACGGGCAACCGTAACTAAGCAACCATCCGGCAAATAAAAGAACAATACCAAGTATGGATATCTGTAACAACCGGTGATGAATTTCTGTCTTCTCCCGCAAGATATTTCCGCAGAAATAACCTATTATCACTTGCGCAATACACGGCAAGGTACTTAACAGCCCTTCCGGATCGAAAAAGATACGTCCGCCGTCCGGCAACCACTCCCGATACAGATGAGTTTCTCCGAACAATGTTCGGTCTGTAACGGCAATAATATTCTGCTCGGATAGTTCAAAGCCGTTCCCCAAAGCCAACAAGACAATATAGCCTATCAGAATAATCGCGGAGATCCATGCCAGATTTGCCGGACGCCGGACACTCATAATCAACAAGGAACCAAAGAAGTAAGCTAACGCCAGTCGTTGCAACACACCTAGAATACGTATCTGTGAGAAAGGCTGTTCCACCCCCGCACACACCAACGAAAACCAGGAAAGGAAAAGTCCCAACAAGAACAAAATCACTGTGCGCCGCACCAGTTTGGTGATAAAGCTACGGCTGAAGTGATGGTCGAACCTGGATAAGGCAAAGCTCATAGAAACACCCATGATAAACATAAAGAATGGGAAGACCAGGTCTGTCGGTGTCAGTCCGTTCCATTCTGCATGCCGCAAGGGCGCATAAACAGATTCCCACGTCCCGGGGTTGTTCACCAAAATCATTCCGACAATGGTGATTCCCCGAAGCACGTCTAATGAAAGTAAACGTTCTGATTTCATATCGTTCTGATGACACCGGGATTAAATAAATCCCGGTTTGGTGAAGTAAAATCCATTCTCATTCAACCATTTAACATGCCATTTCAGGCGATTGGTGAAATCAATCCAGTTGCGGTCACTTCCCCACGCCAATTCTGAAAAGGCCTGAAGAGAAGGGAAAACATGCTGACCGAACTTCCGCTCATTGGGAATCATTTCCGTCCAGACACAGGCTTGGAAGCCTAATACATTCTGCTTCACAATACTAGGAAACTGGGGTTCGAACTCGAAGTTATACAAAGAACTTAACCCTTCGTCCGAAGGCGTTGCGCTCAAATAGAAACGAGACCACTCCATAAATACAATCGGATAACCTTTCTGGGTAATCTTTCCCGGCTGGTCGGGCAGCCAGTCACGCCAATAGGTATAGATCAGGTCTTGTGGATCTTTCTCAAGAAAAGCATCGTCCCATCCCATCACTTTCTTACCTTTACCCTTCACATAGTTCGTCATTATCTTCACAAAGCGGTTTTGCAATTCATCCACTTTCTGATAACCTTCCTGTTGCATCAACTGCTGACAGACTTCACACTGCTCCCAATTATCCTTTTCCACCTCGTCAGCTCCTATATGAAAATACTCCGAAGGGAAGATTTCAACCATTTCATCAATGATAGATTGCACAAACTGATAGTTTTCCGGCCGGGAAGGGCAAATAGGATAAGAAAATTCTTCTCCCCAACCAGCTTCTCCCGTACACGACAGTTCGGGATACACTTTGATAGCCGCCGAGAAATGCCCTGGCATATCTATTTCGGGAACAATATCAATACCTCTTTCCAATGCGTAACTCACCAAGCCTTTCATCTCTTCTTGTGTATAATGACCACCATATTGCGAACCATTTCTCACAAAACGAGGATCTATCTCGTAGTTATAATCTTGTTGGGAAAGCTCTACGCATCTCTTGTCATACTCGTCGAAGTCACGCCAGCTTCCCTCCTGCGTCAGTAAAGGATATTTTTTCACTTCGATGCGCCAGCCCTGATCGTCGGTCAAATGCAAGTGGAGCTTGTTTATCTTGTAGAAAGACAAACAGTCTATCACCTTTTTCAGATAGTCAACTGTAAACATGTGCCGTACCACATCGATATGGAATCCGCGCCAGTCGTATTTGGGAGCATCCTTTATATCTACCATCGGAAGATATTTCGAGTTTCCCGAAGTGAAGAAATTAGCTTGTTCGAGTGCTTGCCTCAACGTCTGGATTCCCCAAAGAAGTCCGGTTTCCGTTGAATAATAGATGCAGGCTCCCTCTTTGGTTACGGTCAGACGATAGGCTTCTTTGGCCAGATCAGATTCTTGTTTCACCCGGATAAAGGCATGATCGTTGGAAGCGTCACTCGCGGAAAGAGACAGTTTCTCTTCCAGTGTGGATTTCAACAGTTGTGACGTAGAAGCCGGAATATTCTGGCTAACAGTCACATTCTGCGGAAGAGTGACCACCGATTCTTTATAATCAACTCTTTCCGGCAAAGGCATTACCGACAGGCGGGTCGGTACCCGTTCCGGATACCCTCCATTATCATTGTCATTGCACGACAACGATGTGATCGCACCTATTCCCAACAGGAATAATATACCGCTTCTTTTTATCTTATCATAGTTCATAACTTGTCTACTTTTTGTGGATTAATTTACTTTGAGAGTGCTTGTCACACTTTCTTTGTTTAAATAAAACAGTTTAGCTTTCACAACCGAAGCATCACAGGCTATGGGAGCTTCCCAAAGCGCTGAATCAAGAGTTGGTTCCGCTCCATCGGTCGTATAGCGTATCTCCCCTCCCCGGATGGGAGTGTTGGCATAGAGCTTGCCTTCTTTGAGGCAAAGTCCGGGGTGAGGCAAACGGAAGTTAATGTTTCGGGACGCCCAATGGGGCATTTCCTTCTCACTCGCTTTCGAATAGAACAAAGCCAGCGCTTTGTTGAAAGCCTGCTGTTCTTTCTCTCTTGCCAGCATACTCCAAGCGGGAAAAGCATTCCACCCGCGTTCTACCAGTCCGAGGATTTTAGGGAAGGTATAATATTCCACCCACTTGAAATCACGGATCGTTTCTGCAAACAATTGCGCTTGTACTCCTTGGATACGCTCCTTGCCGGATGCGGTCAAAACTGTTTTTCCTCTTTCCGCAATACCTAAATCGACCGGATTGCCAGCCATATCAGTACGCGAAGAGCGATAGATGTGATATGGAAGCATGGAAAAGCCTTTAGATTCATCCACATATCCGGCCCACGAGAGCCCTCTTTCATCGGGATGAGCATCATAGGCCAAATCCAGATAGAAGTTGTTCACGTTGCAGAGGATCACCGGATACCCTTTGTTGGCTACCTGATAAGGTATTTCGTCCGCTTCCCATTCGGGAACTGTATTCCAGCAATATACTCCTGCCGCAAGCCTGTTCAAATGGAGGTCGGTAGCCTCCGAATGTCCCAACGCTGCTTCCTGCCAGCCACTGAACTGCACATGATATTGTTGCAGATAGTCTGCCATCTTCGTGATGTAGTATTCGGACAGTTCATGCGCACTCGTCATTCCATGTTCATCCATAAACGCCCGGCAGACAGGCGAACCCATCCAAGCTCCATCAGGCACTTCATCGCCTCCCAAGTGAATGGTAGTCAAAGGTACCTCCGCTTCTTCATACATAACCATCAGCTCACGAATCACTTTTTCCATAAACCGATAGGTGGAGGGTAATGCCACATTCATCACGTTATCCGTATAAGACTGTGCGGAAACATAGCGGGAAGTATCTTGAGCGTCACTCAACAAATATTCGACAGCCTTTTCAGGATCGGTGTTTATATATTTATGATAACGTGCTTTCATGGACACAATTGCCGCCCGTGCATGCCCTGGAGACTCTATTTCCGGGATCACACGCACATGTCTTTGAGCTGCATAACGCAATAAATCTATAAACTCTTCACGAGTATAATATCCGTTACCGGAGGTAGGCGCAGACGGATCATAGTTGCCATCGTAGCCCGGATACAAACATTCCAGTTCATCCGTGGTGTGTCCCCGACGTGCACCGACCGAGGTTAGTTCTTCCAAACCGGGAATCTGAAGACGCCAACCTTCATCATCCGAAAAGTGGAAATGCAGCACGTTCAGTTTATAAGAAGAGATGGCGTCTATCAGCTTCTTTAATTGGTCTGCCGTCGTGAAGTTTCTGGCAATATCCAGCATTTGTCCGCGATACGGCAAGTCGGGATAGTCACGGATAGATACAGCTTCCAAACGGAACGGTTTCTCTTGTCCTTTCAAGAGAGAGAGCAAGGTTTGCGTGCCATTGAAAATGCCGTGTGACGTAGGAGCTGAAATATTTATCAGACTATTTCCTGTGTCCATCCGGTAGTATTCGTCATTCGTAGCCGTCTCCTGTTGCGGCAAATAATCCAGATGAACCGTTACCGGTGCTTCGGAAATGACTTCCAACCCATAAAGTGTTTCCAATTTTTCTTTCAACAATCCTGCTTCGTTGGCAAAATCGGGATGAAAAGTCAGTCTCACCTTATTTTCTATGATAACGTTTTCTTTACCGATAGCCGGAAACGCTTCCTTTACTGACGGGAAAATATCAGTTTGTTGCAACTTGGCAGTAGTTTCTAACGCCAAGTTTGAAGCATATATCTTATCAGGTGCGGGATACCAGTCTTCCGTCTCCATTCCTTGTAGCGGCTGTATGGTCAGTTCGACAGGCAAGGGAGTACCTTGCTTGCCGCCTGCCTGACTCACCCAGTAAGTACCTTCGGGAGCATATGACAGTTTTTTCAGTCCGTTGGTACAACAGAACGTCACAATCAGCGAATCTCCCGGTGCCAATGGCTGGAAGTTTTCCGCCGGATACATCCGGAAGAAGTTCGCATTTACGACCTCTACCTTGACCGATGCAGATTCGTCTTGAAGAATCTCACGAGGCAACTGCGAATAATAGATGATCCAGTCCTTTCCCAAAGGAACATCTGATATATTCTTCAGGATAAATGAGTTCTCATAGTAACCGGGCTGCACTTCGGCAGCTCCCATCTCCCAAGTCAATGACACGGGGGCTTTCGCCCCGTCAGCCGATTTACAGCCAGTCATGAACAGCAGGAGACACAGACTTCCCCCTATCATATATAGTATATTTCTCATAGGCTTTCCTATTTTTCTATATATCACTCTTTCAGACATTAATCACTCAATCGTTCGATGTGCAATGTTTCTTTGCCTACTCCCTGCGAAGTATCGAAAGTCAGACGGTAATAGCCAGGTACGAAGCCGTCGCCACTCGTTATTCCATTGGAAGCCGATATTTCAATTCCATCCGTATCACCGGACAACGAACCTGCTTGCAACTCCATACCTTTATCTTTATTCCATTGCAAATCGCTGTAAATTTCGATTTCGAAAGACTCCCATTCATGAGTGTTACTCAAATACACAGTAGTTTGATATTTTTGTTCACCAATCGGCACAATATATCCCAACTGTGATATATCTTCCAAATTCCAGCCTCCGCTATTGTAAGCCTCGTTCCAGACAGGAGCACAAGTGAATCCGTGTCCTACCAACCAGAAACAAGTAGGTGCGGTATCACTCATCCGTGCAACCCAAATATAATTGAATTTAGAAGAATAGTATATTTCCCAAGTTCCCGATTTGCGCAGGAAGGTAAACTTACCATTGTCCGGATTATAACTAAAGAAGTCGCGGTTGTAAGCATGTTCCACATCTTCAAATCCACTCATTTCAAATTCTTCACCTTGAGTAAAACTAATCTGGGCACGGAAAAATCCTTCACTGGCTATCAACTCGGTTTCTTTAATTTTCAGGTTCTTCTGGAAACCGACGACACCCAGTTTAAAAGTCATCACGTCGAAAGTGATCTGTTCAACAAACCAATCCCGGTAATCAAAGGCAAAGCTGGGTCCCGACGCTTCAATAAGGACAGCTGTATTACTCTTTTCAGCAGCTCCCCAAATCAATTCCGCATCGTCCAATGATTCCGTAGTGGAAATTTTTCCGGTTAGCTCCATCGGATAGCCCTCTTCCGAGCCGGAAACTTCCGTCAGATACAGATAAGGATTCTCTGCGCTCCGGGTCATTTCTACCACCTCACCGTTATAGTGAAGATAGAGCACTTCCGGAATCTGTGGACGGACGATATGGAAATCAAACGTTTGAGTGACTTCACTACCTTCCACATTGATGGCAGTCAATACTACTTTAGCCTCCTGATTCTCTTCCAAGTCAGCCTCAAACGGGATATAAATTCCTTTCTCAACAATCGACACATCAGTGCCTTTCGTACGAATCGACTGCGAACTTACCAAGGTTTCACCCACCATCAATTTCACTTCCAGCGTAGACAAAGGAGTCTCCGGATCGTGGATTTTTACAGAGAAATAAAGAGAATCGGCAGCAGGAGTCTGATCGGTAGTCGAGAATTGTAGTCCTGATAGTTCAGGACATGAATATGGATACTTCACCCGACCATCTTCTTCGCTACATGAAGCCAGCCAGCAAACGGTTAGCCCCAGCAACCATAAAAACAGATTATTGTGTTTCATCATTTTTTCTTTTAAAATTTTACGTTCCTCTTTTCATTAATAACCTTCATTTTGAGTCAGATTGGTGTTTTTATCTTTCTCTCCTTGAGGAATCGGCCACAACTGCCGGAAAGCCTGCAAACCTGCAAACAGCAATCTGCCATCTTTGTCTTTATGTTTCTGCATCACTTCCAGCAAACGGTTATTACGTACCAGGTCAAACCAACGCTGACCTTCCATATACAACTCCAATTGACGTTCATTCTCTACCGCCAAGCGGCCCCTAGCCTGTCCCATATTCTCATCCAGAGAAGAGGGAGCAAAGCCCGCACGTTCTCTAATGCCGTTCACGATTCGAATCGCTTCCGGAGTGCGGTCTAACTCTACCAGTGCTTCGGCTTTCAACAGGAGTATATCCGCCAATCGCATCAGAATAATGTTGGAAGTCTTCTCGCGAATTTTATAAGACAACGGATAACTGTCCGCCGGCCAATAGGTGTCATAAGGAACCGATTTCCAAAGGATACTGGATGCATAACGGGTATCTTTCTCCTTGTCGAATTTAGCAACCAAGTCATGAGTAGGCGTACAATAACGTCTCCAGGTCACCGAACCGTCGTCTTCTTTCAGCAACACCCAATAAGCCCAGTTGGGAGCATCAGAGGTGTAATAGACTTCAAAGATACTTTCGGAAGAGAATTTCTTGTCAGGTTGCCACAACTCATCAAAGTTGCCGACCAGCGTATAACCCTCTGCTATCACTTTGTCGCAAGCTTCAACCACTTTGGCATAGTCGCGTGTTGATTTCTCTCCTCTGGTTGCCAACACCTTGGCACGCAAAGCATAAGCGGCGCCTTTGGTGGCCTGGAAAACTCCTTTATTTTTGCTTACCAGGTAACGAATGGTATTTTCTTCGTTCAGATCATCCAGTATCTGGTCGTAGATTTTATCTGCGACAGAACGTTCAGGATACATCACCGGATACCATTTATCCAGATTCTCGGCTGTAATGGTCGGAATCAAATCCAACACCATCGGAGCGTCTCCCCATAAACGGACGATATCGAAATAGGCCCATGCCCGCAAGAATTTTGCTTCTGCGATGACCCGATTACGCTCTTCTGCTACGGTAGAGGCAGGATCCATCATTTTCGTATTTTCAATCACACTGGTTGCAGTGCCAGCCATTGAATAATACTGTGACCAGACCAATTCTACCTTATAATTGGTAGAAGTCAGCTTCAACAAATCAAATTCTTGTTCGGCCACGCCGTCTCCACCAATATAGCAATTATCGGATTGTACATCTCCAATGGTGTAATTTTCCGACTGGAATATATCTGCCTTAAAGCTTTCATACGCACCTTGCAACTCGGCTTGCGCATCTGCCAGACTTCCGTATTTAGACTCCTGATCTTCCGTTCCGGTACCCTCCTGCATAAAATCCGATTGCGGTTTCTCATCCAGAAAATTACTGCATGAAACGACTAAGACGCAGAGTACGACATAAGCTAACTTTATTATGTTTTTCATTTTCGCACCTATTAAAATTCAACATTCAAACCAAAAATTACCGCCCTCGATTGAGGATAAGTACCATAGTCCACTCCTTGGGCAACGGAGTCGCCGCCAAAAGCATTTACTTCAGGATCGTATCCCTTGTATTTTGTCAACGTGAAAAGATTCTGTCCGGTGACGTAAGCCTGCAATCTGGACAGATGTATTTTATTCAACCATTTCTTAGGGAAATTATAGGACAAAGTGACTGTTTTCAAGCGCAAATAAGATCCGTCTTCTACAAAACGGGAGGAGTTGTGATTGTTCTCTGTATTACCAACGCGGGGGACATTGGTAATCATACCCGGTCGTTTCCAACGATCCAATACACGAACCGACTGGTTTCTAAAGTCGGTCATACCTTCCATATCGATGCGTGACGCATTAAAAATTTTATTGCCCTGACTTCCCTGCAAGAAAACAGACAGGTCGAAGCCGGCATACGAGAATGTATTCGTCATACCATATATGAACTTAGGCTGGGCATTTCCCAAGGTAGTGCGATCTTCCGGATCGATAAAGCCGTTACCATTCAGGTCACGATAGATGATATTTCCAGTTTCCGGATCGACGCCTTCTGATATATATCCAAAGAATGTTCCCAATGGAAGACCTTCTTTCAGGATGACAGCTTTCTCCTTGGATTCATACATTTCAGCATAATAATAGACTTTATTCAAGCCGAGCTTCGTCAACTTATTCCGGTTGAAAGAGATATTGAAATCGGTATTCCACTGGAAGTTGCCTTTCAAATTCTGGGAAGAGACAGTGAACTCCATACCTTTATTCACCATTTCACCATCGTTTCTTGTCACACTGCTTGGCACTACATTCTCCGGCAGGCTGACTGTCAGTAGTAAGTCGGTTGTTTTTTTGTAGTAAGCGTCCACCGAGAAGGATAAACGGGAATCAAACATTGTCAGGTCGAGACCCAGATTCCACTGGCTTGTTTTTTCCCAAGTCAGTTCTTTATTGGCTGCCGAACCGGGTCTGATGGCAAGTCCCGGATATAAGTTACCTTCTGAAACCGGCAGTTTACTAGCACTCATGGAAGCCATGTAAGCGTAGTTTCCAAAACCGCCCTGGTTACCGTTCATACCCCATCCGGCACGTAGCTTCAAATCGGTTACGATGTTTTGCAAAGGTTGCATAAACTTTTCGCTTGAAATTCTCCAACCTGCCGAAACAGAAGGAAAAGTACCCCAACGGTGTCCCGGAGCAAAACGGGAAGAACCGTCGGCACGGAAGTTGACCGTCAGCAAATAACGGCTGTCATAATTGTACGCTATGCGACCTAAAAAAGAGGCCAGCGTCCATGCGGAGGCGGAAGAACCACAAGCGTCTTTATCCAACTGATTGGCGGCACTGATGGAATGAATATCAGGATAAGACTCCGCCAGATCGAAACCAGCCATCCAGGATGCGTTATATTGTGCACGCTGTTGGGTGGCTCCTCCCAAGATGGAAAGGTTATGTTTGTTGAAGGAACAATCATAGGTTAGCAAATTCTCAAACAGCCATTCGAAGTTTCGTGAGAAACTCTCTTCCACACGTCCTTTTGTACCGCGTCCGTCCGAAGTTGAAATCGGGTCCAGATAATAATCCCAGTGTTCATTAGTCAGTTCAATGCCAAAAGTTGTTTTGAATTTCAGACCTTTGTATATATCAACCGTAAAGCCGAGCGAACCATTAATATGATCTGTATTCGTGTTGCTGTCCGCAGCATTGGCAGCCAGCGGATTCAGAATACGTGCACCATAAGCCTGTTCGTCGTATTCGTTCGGATCATACGGGTTCCACTTCTGCATAAACGGAGGAGTATTCACTACGGACAAGATGGAACCGGCACGCAAAGAACTGCGGCTTTCGTTCACCCATTGTCCTCCTGTATGCGAATACGCAAAGTTGAGTGCCATCTTTAACCATTTTGTCTGCTCACTATCCAAATTCGCACGGAAATTATACCGGTTGAAATGTGCTTTCTCCACAATACCTTGTTCATCGGAATAACCTCCGGATACAAAATATTGTAATTTCTCGGTTCCATTTGCCACGGATAATTGATAGTTCTGATTAACACCCGTACCGAAGAATAAATCAGTCCAGTCCACATAGCGTGTTTCATTTTCAGGAATATTGGGAGCAACATCCGAAACTGCTTTCAAGTCTTTCATCAAGTCTTTATATTGCTCTGTATTCAAGGCGTCTATCTTCTTCCCTAATTTAGAAAAACCCACATAAGCACTCATTTTCACCTGCGGTGCACCGATCTTTCCCCTCTTGGTCGTAATCAACACCACTCCGTTTGCCGCACGTGCTCCATAAATAGCTGCTGATGAAGCATCTTTCAGGATTTGCATACTTTCAATATCGTTCGGACTGATATTCGAAATATCATCCGACGGCAAACCATCTACCACATACAACGGCTCATTGGATGCCTGCACGGAAGTAGCACCTCTCACCCGGATGGTCACCCCGGAACCCGGCATACCCGATGGCTGCACAACTTGAATACCGGCTGCTTTTCCCTGAATGGCTTGTGCGGCTGTCATGATCGGACGTTCTTCAATATCTGCCGTAGAAACCACAGATACTGCCGTCGTAATATCTTTCCGTTTCATAGAACCGTATCCCACCACGACAACTTCTTCCAGCACTTGCGAATCTTCGCTCAAAGACACATTATAGATGTTCTGTTTATTGACCGTATGAGACTGGGAAACGTAACCGATATAGGAGAAACTGATTTTTGCCCCTATGGGAGCTTCCAAAGAGAAACGTCCGTCGATGTCAGTAGCGGTCCCAATATTCTCTCCTTCCACTCTCACGGTAACACCAATCAAAGGTTCCCCCCTCCGATCGGCTACAACACCGGTTATTGTTTTCTTATCTCCTTTCTGGGAGGCGTTTTGTTCGGTTTTCAGGGTAAGCACTACTTGCTTGCCCGATTCTATCTTATAACTAATAGGTGACCCTTTGAAAACTTTTTCTAAAACCGAATCGATACTTTCATTGTCCACTTTCAATGAAATCTTTTGATCCAATCCGGGAAGCTTATCCGTATAAAAGAAGCTGTAATCAGCCTTCTTCTCAATTACTCGTATCGTCTGGCGTATTGTCTGATTCTTTACAGAGAAAGTGATCTGCGCACTTACCTCTTGAGACACAAACAACAAGATATAACAGAACATAACAAGCCTTAATATGATATGTAATTGTTTTCTCATTAGTAATTAGCTTTAAATTCTTTAAAATATAAGTCTGAAAATCAGACTTTTTATTATCTTTGTGAAATCGTGATGCAAAAAGGATTCCCTTTCCCTTATCCGCATAAGGAAAAATTTCTTTTTTACTATCATGTATAAACCGTATTTAATTTCAGGGTGGAATTATGCTGCTACATAATTCTACCCTCTTTGTTTTATTATGAGGTGTCTTCCATAAATCGTCCTTTTTTAGTTAATACTACTTCCTATTTTCACCGTATCTCCTTCTAACTTATAAGTCAAAGGATAAGTAAGGCTTATAATGTAAAATACATTATGCAAACTGCTGTTCCGGATGGTTCCGGAAAACGGCACATTCTTCAGCTTCTCCGAGTCAAACACGACTTTCACCCCGTACATCCGCTCCAACGTGGTCGCGATCTCTGCCAAAGACGCTGAATTAAAAATCAACATATTGTTCCGCCAAAAGTCGATTTCACGCAGATCCGAGATGGGCGATTTAGTAAATGTCTGCTTATTCTTATGATACTCTACCTTTTCTCCGGGTTTCAACAATGTGGTATTCGTTTTATTAGAAACCCTGACACTTCCTTCCGCCAGCAGTGTCGTGACGGAAAGATCGTCGCCATATCCCTTCACATCAAAGGTTGTTCCCAACGCTTCTATCTCCAAATCATTGCAACAGACGATAAAGCGCTTGTCTTTGTTCTTTGCCACCTCAAAATAGGCTTCTCCGTCTAAATAAATCTTTCGGTCGGATTTGTTATACTCCGCATCATAAGAAAGATGAGTAGCCGAATTCAACCAGACTTTCGTTCCATCAGGTAAAGTCAGGTTCGCTTTCTGCCCGTAATCTACTGCAACCATGAAAGGATCCTGCGATACCTTATTTATATGTCCTACTCCGAAATAAGTGGCCAGCCCCAAACAAACCGGTAATAATATAGTGGCCGCCACCTTATATATAATAGGTTGCCAACGCCGCTTCTTCGGATACAGAATTTTGGGTTCATCCAAATTCCGCTGCAGATGATTCCACATTTCTTCTTCCACTGTCTTATCTATTTCGACAGCTGCTTCTTTCCACATCTGCTCGCAAAGCGAATTAAACTCATCACGAATCCCCGGTTTGCGAATCCATTCAATGAGTATCCTTCTTTCTTCAGAAGAGGCCTCCTTCTTGAAGAATTTTTCCAATAGTACTATGTAATCGTGTTGCTCCATAATTTTCCTGTTCTATATATACTAGCCTTGAGAGACAGAAAAGGACTACAAGAAAATAAAGACAAGTTAGATATTAACTTTTATTAAACATTAAGCATTAAATATGGTGTAGGAAGAGAGAAACAGAAAAGGCAATCGTCCCCAGTTTGTCACGCAGGAAATCCAAAGAACGATGTACCTGTGTAGCAACAGTCTTTTCGGATATATCCAACTGTTCAGCTATCTCACGATAGTTCAGCCCGGATTTCCAGTAGAGCATAAAAACTTCCCGACGGGCAGGAGGCAGTTCTTCCAAAAGTTTCAGGATATATTCTTCTAAAAATAAATAATCCAACTCTTCATCTATCTCTACGGATTCGTCAGCCGATTCATTGGATAGTTTATCCACATAATTTTGAAGCAGGAGTTCGCGCCTTACGTAATGGTATACCATATTTTGGGATATCTTAAAAAGATAACCGTCAAAATTACCTTCCAAATCAATATTGAGCCGTTTCTCCCAGATTTGGAGAAAGATATCCTGTGTAATATCCTTTGCCACCCCGGCATCGCCTATCATAGAAAGGACAAAACTGTAAATGCGAGCATTGTATGCACGATACAACGCTTCAAAAGCATTTTTATTTCCTTCCTTCAATAATTGAAGTTGTTGGGTGGTAATCATCATCAAATAAGGTTAAATCATATATGGACTCAAAAATAACGAAATAACTAAAGCCGACAACCAAAGCGCTTGTTAAAATTTCAATAAATCAATATCTAAGCTTTTAAAAAAGAATAGGATATAAATGCATATCCTATGTATCTCATATCATAAATTCAGCCATTTTGCTATAAAATTAATAGAAATTACCAATCAACAGCAACAATTTCTAACTTTTATTCCTACATTTGCAGCCAATTGATAACTTATTAACAAATTACATATATACCATGGCTAAAATAACGAAAGAAGCCGCTTTGCTCTATCACTCCCAGGGCAAACCCGGCAAGATTGAGGTAGTGCCTACCAAACCTTATAGTACACAAACCGACTTATCACTCGCATATTCCCCCGGTGTAGCAGAACCTTGTCTCGAAATTGAGAAGAACCCGCAGGATGCATACAAGTATACAGCTAAAGGAAATCTTGTAGCTGTTATTTCTAACGGTACAGCCGTACTCGGACTGGGCGATATAGGCGCATTAAGCGGCAAACCTGTAATGGAAGGTAAAGGGCTGCTTTTCAAAATCTATGCCGGTATCGACGTTTTCGACATCGAAGTAGACGAGAAAGATCCGGAGAAATTCATTGCGGCAGTGAAAGCAATCGCTCCTACCTTTGGAGGTATCAATCTGGAAGACATCAAGGCGCCCGAATGTTTTGAAATCGAACGTCGCCTGAAAGAAGAATTAGACATTCCTGTAATGCACGACGACCAGCACGGTACTGCTATTATCTCCAGCGCCGGTTTGGTAAATGCCTTGCAGGTGGCAGGAAAGAAAATCGAGGATGTGAAAATCGTCGTGAACGGTGCCGGTGCATCCGCAGTATCTTGTACTAAATTATATGTATCTTTGGGCGCTCGCCTCGAAAATATTGTCATGCTGGATAGTAAAGGCGTTATCAGCAAGACACGTACCGATCTGAACGAACAGAAAAGATATTTTGCAACTGACCGCACAGATATCCACACACTGGAAGAAGCAATCAAGGGCGCGGATGTATTCCTCGGCCTGTCAAAAGGAAATGTGTTGAGTCAAGATATGGTACGCAGCATGGCTCCGATGCCCATCGTATTCGCATTGGCCAACCCGACACCGGAAATCTCTTACGAAGATGCCATGGCAGCACGTCCTGACGTACTGATGGCTACCGGACGTTCCGACTATCCGAACCAGATTAATAATGTAATCGGTTTCCCATATATCTTCCGTGGTGCTTTGGACACTCAAGCTAAAGCAATCAACGAAGAAATGAAGATTGCGGCCGTACACGCTATTGCCAACCTGGCAAAACAACCGGTACCTGATGTAGTCAACGCAGCCTACCACGTAAACAACCTTTCTTTCGGTGCGGAATACTTTATCCCGAAACCGGTAGATCCACGCCTCATCACCGAAGTTTCCTGCGCAGTGGCAAAAGCTGCTATGGAAAGCGGAGTGGCTCGCACAGAAATCAAAGACTGGGACGCTTACTGTGTTCACCTGCGCGAATTGATGGGTTACGAATCCAAACTGACCCGCCAACTGTATGATACTGCCCGCCGCTCACCGCAACGTGTCGTATTTGCCGAGGGTATCCACCCGAATATGCTGAAAGCTGCCGTTGAAGCAAAAGCCGAAGGTATCTGTCATCCTATCTTATTAGGAAACGACGAAGCTATCGGAAAACTGGCAGAAGAAATGGAGCTTAGCCTGGAAGGCATTGAAATCGTCAATCTTCGTCACCCGGACGAATCAGATCGTCGCGAGCGTTACTCCCGCATCCTTGCAGAAAAACGTGCACGCGAAGGATTTACCTACGAAGAAGCCAACGACAAGATGTTCGAACGCAACTACTTCGGTATGATGATGGTGGAAACAGGAGATGCAGACGCATTCATCACCGGACTTTATACAAGATATAGCAATACGATCAAAGTGGCAAAAGAAGTGATCGGCATCCAACCGGGCTTCAAACACTTCGGTACCATGCATATCCTGAACTCCAAAAAAGGTACTTACTTCCTGGCAGACACATTGATTAACCGCCACCCCGATACGGAAACATTGATTGATATCGCCAAACTGTCCGATAAAACAGTTCGTTTCTTCAATCACACACCGGTTATCTCTATGTTGTCATACTCTAACTTCGGCGCTGATACCGCAGGTAGCCCAGTGAAAGTGCACGAAGCAGTTGCTCATATGCAGGAAGAATATCCGGAATTGGCTATCGACGGCGAAATGCAGGTTAATTTTGCCATGAACCGCGAATTGCGTGATACCAAATATCCGTTTACCCGCCTGAAAGGTAAAGACGTAAATACATTGATTTTCCCGAATCTAAGTTCAGCAAACGCCGGTTACAAACTGTTGCAGGCAATGGACCCGGATACAGAATTCATCGGCCCTATCCAGATGGGATTGAACAAACCTATCCACTTCACCGATTTCGAAAGTTCTGTCCGTGACATTGTGAATATCACAGCCGTAGCCGTGATCGACGCCATTGTTGACAAAAAGAAAAGAGGAGTGAAATGAAACGCCCGTTATCCAAATCACAAATAGTTTGCATCAGCCTGCTTTGGTTGGCGCTTTGCTATTTAGTTCTAACAAAAGCCGAACGAATTGACGGGATGACGATAGTAATGCTTGTCATTTCGGCAGCATTAGTATTTATTCCTGTTTATAAGTCGATCAAAAAGAACAAATAAATATCTTTTTTCCTATTTTTAATGCGATAAAATATCAAATTTGATGTTTTATCGCATTTTTCTTTATAAAATGTTTGCCAGTTCAATTTTTATCTTTACTTTTGCAACCGGAAATAAAAATCCGATGTACCCATATACAAGTGTGCAAATTGCTATACGGCAGAAAAGCACATAGTCGAGCGGCACATGAGCAAATTGTCAAATTAGCACATTATTTTTATATCAACCAATTAAAGAAAAAAAGATTATGAATGCAGCAAAGGTATTAGACGATCTGAAAAGAAGATTTCCCAATGAACCGGAGTATCATCAAGCAGTAGAAGAAGTACTTTCTACTATTGAAGAAGAATACAACAAACACCCGGAGTTTGATAAAGTAAACTTGATCGAACGTTTGTGTATTCCTGATAGAGTATATCAGTTCCGCGTGACTTGGATGGATGATAAAGGTAATATTCAGACCAACATGGGTTACCGTGTTCAGCACAACAACGCGATCGGTCCTTACAAAGGCGGTATCCGTTTCCATGCATCTGTAAACCTTTCTATCTTGAAGTTCCTTGCCTTTGAACAAACATTCAAAAACTCACTGACTACGCTGCCGATGGGTGGTGGTAAAGGTGGTTCCGACTTCTCTCCTCGTGGAAAGTCAAATGCCGAAGTAATGCGCTTCGTACAAGCATTCATGCTGGAACTGTGGCGTCACATCGGTCCTGAAACTGACGTTCCTGCCGGTGACATCGGTGTTGGTGGCCGTGAAGTAGGTTTCATGTTCGGTATGTATAAAAAACTGGCTCATGAATTTACCGGAACATTTACAGGTAAAGGCCGCGAATTCGGTGGTTCACTGATTCGTCCGGAAGCTACCGGTTATGGTAACATCTACTTCCTGATGGAAATGTTGAAAACAAAAGGCACTGACCTGAAAGGTAAAGTTTGTCTGGTTTCCGGTTCTGGTAACGTTGCTCAATATACAATCGAAAAAGTAATCGAACTGGGTGGTAAAGTAGTTACTTGCTCTGACTCTGACGGTTATATCTACGATCCGGATGGTATCGACCGCGAAAAACTGGACTACATCATGGAACTGAAGAATCTGTACCGTGGTCGTATCCGTGAATACGCAGAAAAATATGGTTGCAAATATGTAGAAGGAGCTAAACCTTGGGGTGAAAAATGTGATATCGCTCTTCCTTCTGCTACTCAAAATGAATTGAATGGCGACCACGCTCGTCAACTGGTAGCAAACGGTTGTATCGCCGTATCTGAAGGAGCTAACATGCCTTCTACTCCGGAAGCTATCAAAGTGTTCCAGGATGCTAAGATCCTTTACGCTCCGGGTAAAGCTGCTAATGCCGGTGGTGTGTCAGTATCAGGTCTTGAAATGACTCAAAACTCTATCAAATTGAGCTGGAGCGCTGAAGAAGTAGACGAAAAACTGAAGAGCATCATGAAGAATATCCACGAAGCTTGCGTTCAGTACGGTACAGAAGCCGACGGATACGTAAACTATGTGAAGGGTGCTAACGTAGCCGGATTCATGAAGGTTGCTAAAGCAATGATGGCACAAGGTATCGTATAATCAGCGAAAGATATATAAGCTATAGTTTATTTAAAGGCTCCCGCCTTCCGAAAGGAAGTGCGGGAGTTTTTATACCCTAAAGGGTGTAAAACAGAAAAATTACATTATATTTATACCCAAAAGGGTATAATATGGGCTCAGTCATTATTCTTGGGGATTTAACACATATTTGGCTACTTAGTTGAAGTTGAGTCTTATTTCTTCATTGTGTTCTTCCGCGTTATGAGCAAAATTCGGAATGAATAAAAGAAAATATATTTATATTTTGTCCATAGGCAAAAACCGGGTCACCGTTCCTTTTAAAGGAACGCCCCGATGCACACCGAGAAACGCCCCGTTCCTTTAAATGAAACGGGGCATTTGTTTTAAAGGAAAAAACAGGTGGCACATCTTGTTGTATAACAGCGCTTTATCTTTTCACAGTTATATAGTAAAATAATTAAGAACTTTATTTACAATATCAGTTAAATTCGCTATTCTTACAAATGAATTATCTATGGTTTGAATGTCTTTGAAATAAACAATAAATATTTAGTGGAGCGTTTTAGTACTGAAAAAGCAGATTTTAAGTACTTCTTCCATCTGTTCCATGTACTTTATTACAGCAGTACAAGTACCTATTTTCTTCAACTCTTGTACTTCTCCCAGTTGATTCATCTACTTCAAAAAACCAAATACAAGCCAAATACTATGAAAAGATACGAAACTTGAGCCTATTAATTGAATATTTAATCATTCCTTTCCTCTCCTTCCGAAAGGAAGTGCGGGAGTTTTTTATCAAAAATCACCTGAAGTTCATTCAAAATCCGTATCTTTGCTCCTCATAATTTACTAATTCATAATATATAAGATGAAATTTACAAATGTATTAGCCACAACCCTGTTATCTTTGTTGAGTACTGCATGCATACAAAACGAAGAACCGAATACCGAAGCAGACATTTTAAAATGTATTCTACCCAAAGAAATATTCGAATATGACAATACAAACTATTACGAACCTTACGATGAATCCATAAATGCTTATCCCCTTTATATCAGTGTAAATAGCAAAGCTACCCTTACACAATTGGCTCCAGAATTTGTATTAACAGAAGGTGCCACTATCGAACCTGCAAGTGGAAGTATCCAAGACTTCACTCATCCCGTACGTTATACCGTTACCTCAGCCGATGGTAAATGGCATCGCACCTATTCCGTCAGTATTTCAGATGATTTGCAAATTATCCCCGAGCAGTTTCATTTTGATAAACTGAGTTCCAAAAGCAGCAAATACCACATTTTCTATGAAGAGAACAAAGCAAAAGGTGAATTTATGGAATGGGCAAGTGCCAATCAAGGATATATGCTAGTATCCGGAAATAGTCCTGCTACAGAATACCCCACATCACAAGCCGACGGAGGAATTGAGAACAGTAAATGTGCCAAACTGGTAACTAAATCAACCGGAGGATTAGGAAGCCTTGTTGGCGCTCCCTTGGCAGCAGGAAATCTTTTCATCGGAACATTCAATTTCAATTCTTCTGTCAGCGATCCTTTAAAATCAACCGCTTTCGGAAGAATATTCCACAAAAAACCGCTCCGTCTAAAAGGATATTACAAATACAAGGCAGGTAGCACATATATGGATGGTACAAACGAAATACCAGAACAAAAAGACAATTTCATTGTGTATGGCATCTTTTACAAAACTGATGAAACACTTCGTACCATGGACGGATATCTAGCCATCAATGAATTCAAAGATCCACGCATGATAGCATTGGCACTTCTTCCAGAAAAAGAAAGAAAAGAAACTGATCAATGGACCGAGTTCAACATACCATTCGATTACAACAAATATGGAAAAGAAGTAGACATGGAAGCTTTATCACGCGGAGAGTATAAGATAAGCATCGTACTTTCTGCCAGTAAAGACGGAGATCGTTTCAAAGGGGCAATAGGGAGCACTCTTTATGTAGATGACCTAGAATTAGTTTGTGAAGAATAACCTAAAAACAGAAAAATATGACACAAAGAAACCTATATATAGCTTTTATATTTACAATTATTAGCGTGTATTCTGTCTCTGCACAGACCAACCGGACCAAAACCTTAATTAATGCAGCACTTCACGGTTGGGAGTATGAAGTTAGAGCCGGATTCAGTATCGGCGGAACTTCTCCTATTCCTTTGCCAGCAGAAATACGATCTATCAACTCTTATAATCCTTCATTAGCCATCAGTTTGGAAGGAAATATGACTAAATGGATAGAGCCAACGAAGAAGTGGGGTATCGTTACCGGAATTCGCTTGGAAAGCCGCAAGATGAAGACAGATGCTACAGTAAAGAATTATAATATGGAAATCATTGCTAGCGATGGCGGACGTTTAAAAGGGAATTGGACAGGAAAAGTTAGTACGAATGTAAATAATTCATATCTCACATTGCCAGTATTAGCCGCTTACAAAATAAACGACCGTTGGCACATGAAAGCTGGTGTATATGCATCATACATATTGGAAAGAGAATTTTCAGGAAATGTGTACGACGGATATCTGCGTGAAGAAAATCCCACTGGTGACAAAGTATCAATTGAGGGCGATAAAAGCGCAAAGTATGATTTCTCGGAAGAGCTTCGCCACTTTCAATGGGGAGTTCAGGCAGGAGCGGATTGGTTGGCTTTCAAGCATCTAAAAGTGTATGCCGATCTCACGTGGGGATTGAATGACATTTTCAAAAAAGACTTCACAACGATAAGCTTCGCTATGTATCCTATTTATCTGAATATAGGATTTGCGTATGCATTCTAACGAAAAATATCATCCTGTTTTATAGCACCATGAGAAAGGGCAGTCCATTTTTGAGGACTGCCCTTTTTATGATGCTATTTTTGTACAAAAGAAATTATTATTATATCTTTATTTCAAGATATTTGTTTCTGCTGATGGTTGCAGAGCGGTAAACATTATTCCAAACTTAACTTCTGTTGTACCATCTATTACCTTCGGAAGACTTTTTAATACTGGCTTCAAAGCTTTAACTAAAGATGCCATATCACCAGCTTGAGCCTCTAGCATTTCCAATAGTCCGTTTACAAACTCTTCATCCTCAAACAACGGTTTTACAGCTTTCAATAGAGGCAATAACACGTCTTCTCCAACATAGACTTTCATACCTCCATTTCCATCTTGCTCATAATAAAGAGGAATTCCTTCACTCAACATCGGAATCAATTTCAGTAACTCTTTAATGTCTACAGAAGATATTCCCGATGCTCGACTTAAAGTTGTAACTGACATAGCCGTATCCATTATTTGCGACAGATTTAAAAAGAGTTTAATCTGATTCTCCTGTTCTCCCATTCTATACATAGCCAAATTCAAATCTGAATCATTCCATTCCGCATCAGCAATACCATTTTTATAAACTGCCTGTATATTTCCATCGGGCAGGAAACGTACTTCCTTCAATATAGCTGATAACAATTGGGGGATTGATTTATTATCAACCACTTTAGCGGTAAAAATAGCTCTAACCAAAATACTCCCCCATATCGGATTTGCTGAAGTCTTCCAAACATAATATACAGGTTCGACACTCTTCTGTGGCACCAGATTCCATGAAGTATCAGCAAAGCCATTTTCAGGCAATGCCACGTTCAAGTCCAATTTCAAAAAGCTCTTTGTCGCTGAACCGTTATACCGAATAATACCTCCGTTCTGCTCCTCTTCTCCGGAAAAAGTCACCATGTCACCATCTATATTCAGAGTAACATGAAGTTCAGTTGTCTTTTCTCCCGGGATAACTCCCGGACTCGCAAACTTCAACAGATCTGTTATACCGGCTCTGCTATTCATAGCCACTGAACCTAAAATATCAGATAAATCCACCAAGGCTCCTGACAATATCAATCGGGCTTTGGTTGCATCTGCTGCATCCGGAATAAATTCTACCTTCTTCCCTAACATAGGCTTCCCACTATAAGTCAAAGCCAAACCACTTACATCTGTAAATGTGAAATTCTTTATTGGACACACTATAGTTTCGTCTTTATCGCTACAAGATACAAAACATATTGCCACGCATAAAAGAAAAGTCAAATAGCAAAATAATTCTTTTTTCATTTATTTCTATCTTACTAAAGGATTAATAATAAACAATTTTCCTCACCAAACATTCATTTTACAAAGTAACTAATTTTAATTTACCTACACAAATCTTATTTTTATCAATAGTTGTCAATACATTCCATAATATACCTAAAAACGAAAAAGGTTGGAAGACTAATGGCGTTTCCAACCTTTTTAATTATCACATAAATCCTACTATTATTGTTTCACCAAATCCAAACCAATATCAAAGGTCTTTGTCTCACTCCAGTAACCTGAAATTATTTGTATCAGTATAACCGCTTGAGCAGCCTCTGCTGGAATCAAATTAGCACTAACCAACGCCTCCCATACATAAAGCAAATCATTTTTCATAATTGGGGCTCCATAATCATCTTTTTCTCCTGTGTCACGGAGTATCATAAAAGTATCAAAAGCCGATTTATCCAAATACAAATAAGTTTTTCCACTTTCTTCTTTCTTATTCATCGGAATACCATTTAATGCCCATCCCTGCAACTGACGAATAGAAGCATCAGTTACATTCGCCAAATCAATCTGAAACAAACTTTTCAATAATTCTTTCAACACAGCAGGTTCTCCTGTCAGTACCTGATTGATGATGGTTTCCAAACTGCTTGCATCCTGACCTCCAAGAGCAGCACCCAAAATATTAGTAATATTTAGTTTTACTACTACTTTACCATTACTTTCAGACCATGTAGCAAGTCCGGCAGGTGAATTCACAAATCCCGAAGTGGCAGCCAATGAAGTAATCTCAGATTTTTCTGGAAACATTCCACCCATTAGTCCCGCCATAGCCCAATTCATCAATTTATCTGTACCCTGCAAAGTCGGTTTATCCACATAGGAAGCAATAATATTTCCGTCCTCACTCATCTCAATCGTATTCAACACCTGAGGAAGCATAGTCGCCCCCATCATACGAAACATTCCACTTGCTGCTACTGTAAACGGATCTTCTTTCTTTGCATCCCATTTTGCATACAAAGGACCTGCCTTCGGAAAATTTTTAATAGGGTCATCTCCTTCTGCCACCACAAAATCTGCTGTTTCATAATCACTCAAGCTATACACACCTACCAAAGGATTTACAGGATTGGGAGTGTCCTCATCATCACTACAAGAAATAAACAAAGTTGCTGTACACAATACGGTAAATAAGTAATAAAATAAATTCTTTCTCATTTCTATTCTGCTTTTAATTAATAAACACATCTGTGTGATATTCCCATCACACAGATAATAATATTTAAACGGTTGCAAAATAACTATTATTTTCAGATATCCACAAGGTCTATATTTCATGTTTCTGTTCTATTTTTAAGGAAATACATCTAACATCAACCATGAAAAACAAAACTTTCCGCTGATTATATTCTGTTTTTAATAATCAGCGGAAAGTTACCATTCAAATTTCACATATAAATATATCAATAGAGTCTATTCGTAAGCAATAGTTAGTTTTTCTTAATAGGTAGGAACATGTAAGGATATCACTTTCATTCTAACACCATATATTATAAAATTGTTATCAAGGGAAATGCAGTTGCTACACCCCAAATCTCTCTCACGATTTACAACTGGCCCCTATTCCACCTTAAGCCTCCGGCATCAAAACCACACCCTGCTTCTTCTTTCCATCCATCTTGACCACCATCGGTTTCTCAAAGCGGACATGACGAAGATATTTCGTTTCTTCCACCGCAGGTTGCGCATTGAGGAAGTCCTGATTATACACACCATCATTCATAAAGGCATTGATAGTGAAATATCCAACCCCGAACGAAGTCAGATTCTGAAAGAAATGTGTTCCTTGACTGGGATCTACCCGATAGTTGGTCAGTCCGGCTTCCACAATCACACGGGCAGCCGAGATATGAGGCCACTTCACAGGAATACCGAGCCATGTATCACTGCTTCCCCAACGTCCCGGACCGACAAGCACATAATTCTTTCCTTCATTCAAGAACTGTTGGTTGATCTTTTCTATCTCCCAAGCAATTGCCTGATTGTTAGAGGCACTATAATTATCGGTTTTTACATAGACCACATCATAAATATCATTCATGATACCGTGTCCCAACGAATTATATGAGCGGAGAATCACATCTTCATCCGGTATCTCGTTCAAATCTTCGTCCAGCATTTCTTTACTGTCTACGATAGGACGTATCTGTAACAGATAGAAGGTTCCGGATTTATCATGTTCGCGACTTAACGTTGCTGCAAATTCAATTTCAACCGGACGGCGCATCTCCTGTTCACCATATTTCAAGACCAACTGCAGAATACGAGCCAACGGGAAAACATCATGTTGCAGGATATTGGCAAAAGTAATCACCTTGCGCCCCCCAGGATACAGACCATCTCGGATAATCTGATCGTACGGATCATACGTAGAGGCAATATAACGCAGGGCACCATCGTTTTCCGCCTCTTTGACATGGAGTTTCAGTAAATTGAAACCATCGTCAATAGAAAAATCATGTCCGGCATTTTTTAAATCCAAAGCATAGAAACGGGTCTGGGTCTCTTTCAGAGCGATTTCCATTTCACTGGTTTGCAACACCTGATTGGGATGATAGGGAGAAAAACGAAGGGTCATACCACCGTCTACAATATATTTCCCTAATCCCAAAGCCAGATTAACCGTTCCTTCTTCGGCTTTTTCATCTCCTAAAGGATAATAATTCAGTGAACGAGCCACACCCGACATAGACGGATAATAACGGTCGCCATATTGATTGCCAACTACCTCCTGCAAGATAACAGCCATCTTTTCCTGATCGATCACATTCGAAGTAGCCTGCATATACGCTTTGCTGTCACGGAAATAGACTGATGCATACACCCCTTTGATGGCATCCGAAAGCATGCGCAACATTTCATACCGATCATCCAGATAAGGAATCATGTATGTGTTATAGATTCCTGCAAACGGCTGATAATGAGAATCTTCAAGCAAAGATGAGGAACGGATGGCAATCGGAGATTTCACTACATCGAAGAAAGTAAAGAAGTCCTCCACCAAGCGGTCAGGCAACTTTGCCTTCAGAAAGTATTTCAGAATCGTAGCATCATCCGCATCTGACAGCGCAATCTGATACAGATTATTAGTGTCCATAAATTCATCAAACACATCCGTACAAAGCACCACCGTTTTAGGAATAGCAATACGTGCGTTCTCAAACTCTTCAAACTCCGGATGACGCTTCACCATATTATCAATAAACGCCAGTCCACGCCCTTTTCCGCCCAAAGAACCATCCCCGATACGGGCAAAGTTAGAATAACGGTCGAAACGGTCTCGCTTAAACACAGCCACGACTCCCTGGTTCTTCATCTTACGATACTTCACAATCGCCTCAAAGATGATTTTCCGGTGAGCATCCACATCTTGAAGACTATTCCAGGTAATCGGTTTCAAAAACTCGGCTACCGGGAACATGGCACGAGAATAGAACCAACGCGACACGTGATTCCGGCTGATATGATATAAGAAAGACTCCGCAGGCACGGCAAAAAGAATGTTTTGCAATTCTTTCAGATTCCGGACACGGGCTATCTCTTCCCCGGTATCCGGATTCCGGAATATAAAATCACCAAAACCAAAATTATCGGAGACAATACGACGCAAATCAACGTCCATCTTTTTTGAGTTCTTATCAATAAAGCTGGCACCATACTTAGCGGCATAAGAAGAGTTTTCCGATTCGGACGACTGGATAATCAACGGAACAAACGGATCGTTCTTGCGTATCTCGGCACACAGCTTGATACCTGCCAGACCGTCTTTCTCCCCCCGCTCCACTTTCGGGAAACGGACATCGGTGATTACTCCTAATATATTATTCTGATACTTATGATAAATTTCCATTGCCTCCTGATACGTACGTGCCAGTACAATCTTAGGACGCCCGCGCATACGAAGCGTACGCTGGTGAGCATTCAAGGCCTCAGTAGAGAACTCCTGACTCTGCTTCAACACGAACTTATACAGATTCGGCAAAATAGAAGAATAGAAACGAATGCCATCCTCCACCAAAAGAATCAACTGCACACCGACTTCCTGCACATCGTGTTCCAGGTTCATCTTGTCCTCTATCAATTTGATAATAGACACCAACAGGTCGGTATTGCCTAACCAACAGAACACATATTCAAACGCACTTAAATCTTCATTGATAATCCGTTTGGTAATACCATGGCTAAAAGGAGTCAGAATGACGATAGGAATATGCTCATATTTCTCTTTGATATGACGACCAATATCAAAACTGTCATTATCTCCTGTGCTCGGCATACAAATCACCAGGTCGAACGACATATTTTCCAACTGCGCCAATGCTTCCTCCTCTGTGGATACCTGCGAGAAACGAGGCGGATAACGCAAAGATAAAGAGGTGTATTCATTGAAAATCTTCTCATCAATGCGCCCGTCATCTTCCAGCATAAAAGCGTCATAAGGGTTGGCGATTAACAACACGTTAAAAATTCGCCTTGTCATCAGGTTGGCGAACTGTGTATCTTTGAAGTAAAGCTGGTTTAATTTATATTTACTAAGCATAAAGTCATTCTCCTTTCTTATTTCAAATCGTCTATCTGCAGAATCACATTTTGCAAAGTTAATTCTTTAAATCTCATTTTCCATCATCTTCTTTATAAAGTTTACTTGTTTATCTCTTATTATTTTGTAGATTTGTAACTTTAAGTTTATTCAAAAAGACTTTTTATTCACATGAAAAAAGCAACTTTATTAATGAGTGGAATCATGGTGATGTCATGCGCTCCCCAACAAAAAAAGCTGGTCTACCCCGAGACGGCAAAGGTAGACACTGTAGATGTGTACTTCGGCACACAAGTTCCCGACCCTTACAGATGGTTGGAAAATGACACCAGCGCAGCCACTACTGCCTGGGTAGAAGCACAAAACAAAGTAACGAATGAGTATCTTAGCCAGATCCCGTTCCGCGAAAACCTGCTGAAACGATTGACAACACTGGCCGATTACGAGAAAATCAGTGCTCCGATCAAGAAACATGGAAAGTATTATTTCAGTAAAAATGACGGTCTGCAGAACCAGAGTGTATTCTATGTGCAGGACTCATTGGACGGCGAACCGCGTGTTTTCCTCGATCCCAACAAACTATCGGACGACGGAACAGTGGCACTGACCGGTCTTTATTTCTCAAACGACGGCAAGTACACCGCTTACAGTATTTCACGCAGCGGTTCGGACTGGTCTGAAATTTATGTAATGGATACCGAAAGCGGAAAACTACTGGAAGACCACATCGAATGGGCCAAGTTCACCGGTGCTGCCTGGCAGGGAGACGGTTTCTATTACAGTGCCTATGATGCACCGTCCAAAGGAAAAGAGTTCTCCAACGTGAACGAGAATCACAAAATCTATTATCACAAAATCGGTGAGCCACAGTCAAAAGATAAACTGATTTATCAGAATCCTGCTTATCCGAAACGTTTCTATACATCGAGCACCAGTGAAGACGAACGGATTCTCTTCCTAACGGAATCCGGCGCCGGAAGAGGTAACAACCTGTTTATACGGGATTTGAAAAAGCCGAATTCACCCTTCATCCAGCTGACTTCAGACCTCGACTACCAATATTACCCAATCGAAGTTATCGGCGACCAGATTTATATTTATACCAACTACGGTGCACCGAAAAACCGGATCATGGTAGCCGACATCAACCGTCCGAAGCTGGAGGACTGGAAAGAACTCGTACCCGAATCGGAAGCTGTTCTTTCAAATGCGGAAGTGATCGGTGGCAAACTGTTCCTTACTTATGACAAAGATGCCTCGAACCACGCATACGTTTACGGTCTCGACGGTAAACAAATTCAGGAAATCCAACTGCCGTCACTCGGTTCCGTAGGCTTTAGCGGCAACAAAGACGACAAAGAATGTTTCTTCGGATTCACTTCATTCACCATTCCGGGTGCTACATACAAATACGACATGGATCAGAATACCTACGAACTATATCGTGCCCCGAAAGTACAGTTCAACTCGGACGATTTTGTGACCGAACAAGTATTCTTCGCCAGCAAAGACGGCGTAAAAATTCCGATGTTCCTTACTTATAAGAAAGATTTGAAGAAAGACGGCAAAAACCCTGTATTCCTCTACGGATATGGCGGCTTCGGCATCAGCCTCAACCCGGGCTTCAGTGCCACACGTATTCCATTCCTCGAAAATGGGGGTATCTACGCACAAGTAAACCTGCGCGGTGGTAGTGAATACGGTGAAGACTGGCACGTAGCCGGAACTAAAATGCAGAAGCAGAACGTATTCGACGATTTCATCTCTGCTGCCGAATATCTGATCGATCAGAAATATACGAATAAAGATAAAATCGCCATTGTAGGAGGTTCCAACGGTGGTCTGTTGGTAGGCGCCTGCATGACACAGCGTCCTGACCTGTTCCGTGTAGCGATCCCGCAAGTAGGTGTGATGGATATGCTCCGCTACCATAAATTCACTATCGGCTGGAACTGGGCAAGCGATTACGGCACAAGCGAAGACAGCAAAGAGATGTTTGAATACCTCAAAGGCTACTCTCCACTGCACAACCTAAAACCGGGCACGAAATATCCGGCAACACTGGTCACTACCGCCGACCATGACGACCGTGTAGTCCCTGCCCACTCATTCAAGTTTGCCGCTACCCTGCAAGCCGACAACGACGGTACCAATCCGACACTGATCCGTATTGACAGCAAAGCCGGGCATGGCGCTGGCAAACCAATGGCCAAAGTACTGGAAGAACAAGCTGATATTTACGGATTCATCATGTATAATCTAGGAATGAAGCCAAAATTCTAAAGCGCCACTTCCTATTTGTAAACACATAGAAGCCCCGTAGCCTGTATTTTACATTACAGGCTGCGGGGCTTTGTGTTTTTCAGCAGAAGAATTTGACATTTTATCATTATTTAATCAAAATATCCGCATTAAAACAAGCAACCTTGAAAAATTTTCCTATATTTGCAGTGAGTTAGTTGACATTTTATCAGAATTAACCTTTTAAAACATAGTATCATGAACATCCAGAAAATCATGTCCTCTTTGGAGGCTAAGCATCCCGGTGAATCTGAATATCTTCAAGCAGTGAAGGAAGTTCTTCTTTCTATCGAAGATATATACAATCAACATCCTGAATTTGAAAAAGCTAAAATCATAGAAAGATTGGTAGAACCCGACCGTATCTTCACTTTCCGTGTGACGTGGGTGGATGACAAAGGCGAGGTGCAGACCAACCTCGGTTATCGTGTACAATTCAATAATGCGATCGGTCCTTATAAAGGCGGTATTCGTTTCCATGCTTCCGTCAATCTCTCCATTCTGAAGTTCCTCGGTTTCGAACAGACATTCAAAAATGCACTGACCACGCTGCCTATGGGTGGTGGAAAAGGTGGTTCCGATTTCTCTCCGCGCGGTAAGAGTGATGCTGAAATCATGCGTTTCTGCCAGGCCTTCATGTTGGAGTTATGGCGTCACCTCGGACCGGATATGGATGTACCAGCCGGTGATATCGGTGTAGGCGGACGTGAAGTAGGTTATATGTTCGGTATGTATAAGAAACTGACTCGCGAATTTACAGGCACATTCACCGGCAAGGGATTAGAATTCGGAGGCTCGTTGATTCGCCCGGAAGCTACCGGTTTCGGTGGTCTGTATTTTGTAAATCAGATGCTACAAGCAAAAGGTATTGACATAAAAGGTAAGACAGTCGCTATTTCCGGTTTTGGCAACGTCGCCTGGGGAGCAGCTACCAAAGCTACCGAACTGGGTGCCAAAGTGATTACAATTTCCGGTCCGGACGGATATATCTACGATCCGGATGGTATCAGCGGCGAAAAGATAGACTATATGCTCGAACTTCGTTCGTCGGGTAATGACATTGTTGCCCCTTATGCAGAACAGTATCCGAATGCTACCTTTGTAGAAGGCAAGCGCCCGTGGGAAGTGAAAGCAGACATCGCGCTTCCTTGTGCTACCCAGAATGAATTAAATGGAGAAGATGCTCAAAATCTCATAAAAAATGACGTACTTTGCGTCGGAGAAATTTCCAACATGGGATGTACTCCCGAAGCAATCGACCTCTTTATTGAACATAAGACAATGTATGCTCCGGGTAAAGCGGTCAACGCAGGCGGTGTTGCCACTTCCGGTCTGGAAATGTCTCAAAACGCAATGCACCTAAGCTGGAGTGCTGCCGAAGTGGACGAAAAGCTCCATGCAATCATGCACGGCATCCATGCACAATGCGTGAAGTACGGCACGGAACCCGACGGATACATTAATTATGTGAAGGGTGCCAACATTGCCGGGTTTATGAAAGTAGCTCACGCAATGATGGGACAAGGCGTTATTTAGAAGACTTTGTTTAGTTGTATTTGTATTTGTGGTTTGCGCTGCTCGCCTCCTGTGACAGGACGCGGGTAGCGCTATTTTTTTGAGATTAACAATATTTTCGCTGGAATTAATTATCTTTGTGGCATGATAGGTTAAATAATGGTTTGTGAATTTGTTATATCAGATAAATAACTCACAACTAATAATTTACCATTGATAGTTTTGTAATTAATAATCATGTAATAAATAAAAAATGCTACAACCCGAATTGAAATTTCGCCGTGACAAGATTCGCAGTCTGATGGTGTCACAGGGCATTGACGCCGCACTTATCACTTGTAATGCAAATTTAATTTACACGTATGGCTGTGTAGTCAGTGGCTATCTTTACCTCCCCCTTCATTCGCCTGCACTATTGTTTTTCAAACGCCCTAATAATATCACAGGAGAACATTCGTTCTCGATTCGCAAACCGGAACAAATCGTTGACCTGTTGAAAGAACAAGGATTGCCGATGCCAACCAAACTGATGTTAGAAGGTGACGAACTCCCTTATACGGAATATTGCCGTCTGGCCAGCCTGTTTCCGGAAGCAGAAGTTGTAAATGGCACCCCGTTGATTCGTCAGGCACGCAGCGTAAAAACACCTGTAGAAATCGAGATGTTCCGCCGTTCGGGCATTGCCCACGCCAAGGCATACGAGCAGATTCCAAGCGTATATCGCCCCGGTATGACGGACATTGAGTTTTCCATTGAAATAGAACGCCTGATGCGTCTGCAAGGTTGCCTCGGAATTTTCCGGGTATTCGGACGCAGCATGGAAATATTCATGGGTAGCGTACTGACCGGAGACAATGCCGGATACCCCTCGCCCTATGATTTTGCTTTAGGTGGACAGGGACTTGATCCTGCTTTGCCGGGAGGAGCAAATAAAACCCCGCTAAAGGAAGGTCAGAGCGTTATGGTGGACTTGGGAGGTAACTTCAACGGCTACATGAACGATATGAGCCGCGTATTCTCAATAGGAAAGCTGCCCGAAGAGGCTTACACCGCCCATCAGGTTTGTTTGGATATCCAAACAAAGATAGCTTCCATCGCCAAACCGGGCATTGCTTGTGAAGTGCTTTACGACATAGCTGTCGAAATAGCCAAAGAAGCCGGATTTGCCGACAAATTTATGGGAACAGGGCAACAAGCCAAGTTTATCGGCCACGGTATCGGACTCGAAATTAATGAAGCTCCGGTATTGGCTCCCCGCATGAAACAACAATTAGAACCGGGCATGGTCTTTGCCCTCGAACCGAAAATCGTTATTCCGAGTGTAGGCCCCGTAGGTATTGAAAACTCTTGGGTAGTAACCAATGAAGGAATAGAAAAGCTGACGAACTGCAATGAAGAAATCATTGAATTAAGTTAAACAGATGATGAAAAAGATGTGTCCGGCAAAGAACGGACACATCTTTTTCTACTAATAATAACACACTTACCCCCCAAAAACAATGAAACAACCTTTCATTCTAACCCTTATGTCCACTGTTGCCTGCGCTGCAACAGCCACTAACAAATCACCGGAAAACACTACACCGCCCCAATCAAATACTCCACCCAATATTCTTTTCATTCTCTGCGATGACATGGGATATGGAGATTTAGGCTGTTACGGTCAACCATTTATCCGCACCCCTCATATAGACACGATGGCGAATGAAGGTATGCGTTTTACACAGGCATACGCCGGCAGTCCCGTCAGCGCGCCTTCCAGAGCTTCATTCATGACAGGGCAACATTCAGGCCACTGCGAGGTGCGAGGCAACAAAGAATACTGGAAAAATGTACCGATCGTGTTGTATGGGCAAAACCAAGAATATTCGATAGTAGGACAACACCCTTATGATTCCGACCATGTAATCTTACCGGAAATAATGAAAGACAATGGCTATACCACGGGTATGTTCGGCAAATGGGCGGGAGGATATGAAGGCTCGCGTTCTACTCCCGACAAACGGGGAATAGATGAATACTACGGTTACATCTGTCAATTTCAGGCTCATCTCCACTATCCCAATTTCCTGAACCGTTATAGTAAAGCGTTGGGCGACACCGGAGTGGTGCGGGTGGTGATGGATGAAAACATCAAATATCCGATGTATGGTCCCGACTACCAGAAACGTCCGCAATACTCGGCCGACATGATTCATCAGAAAGCATTGGAGTGGCTGGACCAACAAGACGACCAACAACCGTTTTTCGGCATATTGACTTACACCTTGCCTCATGCGGAACTCGTTCAACCGGAAGATTCTATCCTGAATGAATACAAAGCCAAATTCAACCCGGACAAAGAGTTTAAAGGAAGCGAAGGCTCACGATACAATGCTATTACGCACACCCATGCTCAATTTGCAGGAATGATTACCCGTCTGGATTATTACGTGGGTGAAGTCCTGAAAAAGCTGAAAGAGAAAGGGCTGGACGAAAACACATTGGTTATTTTCTCCAGTGACAACGGCCCTCACGAAGAAGGCGGAGCCGACCCTACTTTCTTCGGCAGAGACGGAAAACTACGTGGATTAAAACGCCAGTGTCATGAAGGAGGAATACGTATTCCGTTTATCGCGCGTTGGCCGGGACACATACCGGCAGGTAAAGTGAACGATCATATCTGTGCTTTTTATGATTTAATGCCCACATTCTGCGAAGTGATCGGCATCAAGGACTACGAAAAGAAATATCGCAATAAAGAAAAAGAAGTCGATTATTTCGATGGGATTTCTTTTGCTCCCACACTGCTGGGTAAGAAAAAGCAAAAGAAACATGATTTCCTGTATTGGGAATTTGATGAAACAGACCAGATTGCCGTACGCATGGACGATTGGAAGATGGTGGTAAAAAAAGGAACACCGTTCCTCTACAACTTAAAAACGGACATTCACGAAGATACTGATATAGCACTCCAACATCCGGACGTTGTAGAAAAGATGAAAGCTATCATCTTCGAACAACATACGCCCAATCCATATTTCTCGGTGACGCTACCCAAACAGTAAACGTACGGATAAAGAAATAATGAGTAATCAGCAGTTAGAAAGCAAGGTTTCATTCATTTCAGTACAGTTTTTAATTAAATGGGAATTTATCGGTTAAATGAGAATTTATCGGTTAGGCTGAAAGCCTTACAATTATATATTTATTGGGATGCCCTGAAAGGGCTTAATTATATAGCGTAGGGCAACGCCCTACGAAAAAAACACACCAGCCACAAGCCCTGAAAGGGCGGAACTGTATACAATTATGCCCTTTCAGGGCGCAAATTCAGATTACCGTTTTTTCGTAGGGCGTTGCCCTACGCTATGTAATTAAGCCCTTTCAGGGCACTCCGCAAAATTATCATTTAGTTCATTTCAGTACAGTTTTACTCCAATTCAACTACTGATTCGTATAAACCCGTGTTTGAATACTATAATATATCTGTTCCGTCCTTCTATCAGCACACCGGCGTCAGCCCCATCTTCTTAGCCCGCTCCAGCATGAAAGCATGAGCAGCCTCATATTCGTTCGGAATCACTCCATCCAAGATAGCATCCTTTATAGCACTTTTCAAAACACCGACTTCACGACAAGGTTCCAAACCGAAAATCTCCATAATTTCTTCTCCGCTCACGGGTGGCTGGAAGTTACGGACACGGTCTTTCTCCTCCAAATCCTTCAGCTTTTGTCGAACCAACTGGAAGTTATTCAGGAAACGCTGCTTACGTTCCATATTCTTGGAAGTAATATCCGCTTCACAGAGCATCATCAAGTCGTCAATGTCATCTCCCGCTTCAAAGAGCAGACGGCGTACAGCCGAGTCTGTCACCACATCATCCGCGATAACAATCGGACGCATGTGCAGGCTAACCAGCTTCTGCACGTACTTCATCTTCTCATTCATCGGCAACTTCATCTTGCGGAAGATATGCGGAATCATCTTTTCACCGATAAAATTATGATTATGGAACGTCCATCCCGCTTTCGGTTCCCAACGTTTCGTGACAGGCTTGGCAATGTCATGCAGCAAAGCAGCCCAGCGTAACCAAAGATTATCAGTCTTCTTGCTGATATTATCCAGCACTTCCAATGTATGATAAAAATTATCCTTATGCGAACGTCCGTTCCGTGTTTCCACTCCCTGCAAGGCAGCAAATTCCGGGAAAATCAACGGCAGCAAACCGCTACGTTCCAAATCAATAAAACCTTTTGAGGGAATCGGAGACAGAATAATCTTATTCAGTTCGTCCGCAATACGTTCACGGGAGATAATTTCAATCCGTTCCTTATTCCGACAAAGCGATTCGAAAGTATCATCGTCAATGTAAAAGCCCAGTTGCGTAGCAAAACGGATGCAACGCATCATGCGTAAAGGATCATCGCTGAAAGTGATATCCGGGTCGAGCGGAGTGCGAATTGTCTTTTCCTTCATATCCTCCATGCCTCCGAACGGGTCTACCAGTTCGCCGAAACGTGCCTTATTGAGACATACAGCAAGAGCATTGATCGTGAAATCACGACGGTTCTGATCGTCTTCCAGCGTACCGTCTTCAACAATCGGTTTGCGCGAATCCCGTTGATAAGACTCCTTACGCGCACCTACAAACTCTACTTCCGTACCTCTGTATTTTACTTGTGCTGTCCCGAAATTCTTGAAAACAGAGACATGAGCACCACGTCCCAACCGTTTTCCAAGAGCTTCTGCCATTGCAATTCCACTTCCTACAACTACTACATCTATATCTTTAGAGGGACGTTGCAGAAAAATATCACGAACGTAGCCACCTACCACATAACACTCCATGCCGAGCGCATCGGCCGTTTCGGCTATCTGTCCGAAGATGGGTTCGCTAAAATGCTGCTTCAATTCCTCTTGAGTCAACTCTATCATTCTTTTTAGTTATAAGTTTTGAGGGGACAAAATTACAAAAATAAGGGATATATTTGTATTTTTGCCGCTAATAAAGTGAATGAAGAACAGAACGATGAACAGTGAATGACAAACGGACACTGCTTATTCATGTAAATAATAAAACTAGTAAATAGAATTTGTGATGAAAAAACTGATTATCCTCTTTTGTGGTACGCTGGCATTAGCTGCCTGCGGAAATGGCCTTGAGAAAAAAGCCAATGAAAAACTGATGGTTGCCAAGGCTGCCTACGAACGTGGCGACTATGAAGAAGCTAAGTTGCAAATTGACAGTATCAAGATTTTGTATCCCAAAGCGTTCGAAGCACGTAAGGCGGGACAGGCACTGATGCTTGATGTTGAAACAAAGACACAGCAAAAAACGCTTGCTTATCTGGATAGCGCCTTTCAGGCAAAAACGAAAGAATTCAACGCCATCAAAGACAAATTCACACTAGAAAAAGATGCCGAATATCAACAAGTAGGCAACTACCTCTGGCCTACACAAACCATTGAGAAAAACATGCACCGTTCGTACCTCCGCTTCCAAGTGAACGAGCAAGGCATCATGAGTATGACCTCTATCTATTGCGGTGCCGGCAATATCCACCACAACAAAGTGAAAGTGATTGCTCCTGACGGCAGTTTTGCCGAGACTCCAAGCTCCAAAGACAGCTACGAAACGACCGATATGAACGAGAAAATAGAAAAAGCTGATTACAAACTGGGAGAAGACGGTAATGTAATCGAATTCCTACATCTCAATAAAGACAAAAATATCCGTGTGGAATATATGGGCGACCGTACCTATAAAACAACGATGAGTCCCACCGACCGGCTAGCCGCAGCCAATGTTTATGAATTAGCGCAAATCCTCTCTGCGATGGAAAAGATTAATAAAGAACAAGAGGAAGCTAACCTGAAAATCGGATTTATCAATAAGAAAAAAGAACGGAAGGCACAGGAGGAAATTACCGATTAATAAAAAGGAAACTCCATTTGGCAAAAAGAAAACGATCTGTGCGAAAATGAGATAAATGATTTTTTTATTTTTAGACATAAGAACAAAAGAACATAAAGGCTGCGCTTTGAAAATTATTTTTGTTGCTTATTGAACTGCTATTTTATTTTTTGTTCTTTTGTTCTTCTGTCTGAATTATATTCCCATTTAACTAAAAACCGTCAAAAGAGAAGCTATTTAGCAGAAAAAAACATCGGTCAACAATAAAACTGACGGGAATAGTTGTTATTTTTCATAAACGACAACCATTCCCGTCAAATGTATAATAAGCCTCTTTATTCTCTGCATGGGAGAAAAGGCGTTTTCTGGTATGGAGAAAAGGCGTAGCCTGCCATCATAAAACGGCGTAGCCTGGTAAGCAAAAACGGCGTATCCTCCACATCCTTATTTAACTCTTCTATTCAACTGATTATTAGCCTTTTCCTGTTTTGATTTTCCAACCCGTTTTCCGGTTGTCTTCTTTTTACCGGCTGCGGACTTTGTCTTTCCGGCAAAGGGATTGTTATTTTTTTTGATTGGCATAGACAACACTTATATAAACAGTACTTATATCTGATTCTTGTTCCTCTTATTCTCCTTCGTAATATTCGCCCAGAAACCAGCGAGCCACAAAATCCCAGTTTTCCTGCAATAGTTCCTTTCCATTCTCAAATGGGAACTGTGCTTCTGGCAACAGTTCATGTTCCATTCCATATTTCAACAAATCAAACGGACACAAACCTTCTTCACAAAACAGCTCGTATGCTTCCTCTTCTGCCAGTTCAGCATTGTAGAGCGGGTTGCGTTTGTCCGCAAAATATGGGGCCACATCAGGCCCTATCAACAGACCTTTCGGATTGGCGAAAACCACGAAGTTATCAAATTCTCTTAAATCAGGCAATAGAGAATCTTCTTCATCCTCCCACTTCAATGATTGCACAAAGAAAAATTTCAGCGCATCGTAAGAGTTAAAGTACAAAAGCGGTTCACCTTTACTTGCTTCAAGGAAACGCTCAACGTTGGCAGGCATTTTTTCTCCCGGCAAAGCTATCGGCAGAGGCATTCGCTTCTTTTGCATCAATTCCGTTTCCAGCAGCCAGTCCGTCGCCAGGTAATCACTGATAGGAGCCAATTCGAACGCAGCATCCAAACGGTTGTATAATACATCTGCAAACTCCAGCAAATCTGCATCCATCGGGTTCTCCACTCCGTCAAAATCATCACCGACCGGTGAATTGATTGCCCACAAAAGGAAAACAACATCTTCACGGTTGATTTCGTCCGGCAGATATTCGTCCGTCAACGTGTAGAAAGGCAGGCAACGTCCGTAGTTTGCCTGATGCCAGTGGATAAATTGACGCCAGTTTCCTCCGTCTGCCACGCAATCTTCCAAGTACAAAGCACACGTCAGAGCCACTTGCTTCTGGTCTTCTTCCATCTCTTTCCCACCATATATATACGATTCGGCCACCAATGGCAATAGCTGATTAGCGAAATCCAGATACCATTCATCCGTATTCACTACCTTTGCACGACCGTGAGCGTCCAGCCATGCCTGCATATAAATTTTCTGTTGTTTCATACTACAAACGTTTCAAAGCCAGTTTGATAACCTTTTCTACCGGAGCATCCGGTTCTTCCTTCAAGATAGCCAGCACCACCTTCTGCGAAGGCGCGGCAGCAAAACCGAGCATTGTTAATGCAGACACCGCCTCTTCCTGCACTTCCGCATTGGCAGGTTGCAGCAACAGACCTGCGGAAGCACCTCCGCCGGCAGACCCACTCATCGTTTTTATCTTATCTTTCAGGTCGACAATCACCCGTTGCGCAGTCTTCAGCCCGATACCTTTCACCGTTTTCAGCATATTCGCGTTTTCGGTGCTGATTACGTTCACCAGTTCGGCAGGTGAGAGCGCCGAGAGAATCATACGTGCCGTGTTTCCCCCGATTCCGGAGACGGAAATCAACAACAGGAAAATCTCCCGCTCCTGCTTCTCGGCAAATCCGTAAAGCACATAAGCGTCTTCCCGAATCGCCTCGTGAATATATAGCTTACAGTTTTTCTTTCCCTGAATAGCCGAATAGGTATTCAAGGATATATTGGCGGCATATCCCACCCCGTTACAGTCAATCACTGCGGTTGCCGGACTTAGTTCGGCAAGTTCGCCTCTAATATATTCTATCATAACAGGGACAAAGATAAAACTTTCTCACCACAGATTACACTGATTTTCACAGATTATTCTTTTGTACATTAGATATGAAGAATATGAAAAAAATAAAAATATTAAAGCGGATGAACCAAAGTTAGTAGTAAATTGTTTACTTTTGCAAGCAAAAGAAAGAAATTTGTTCATTAAAACCAAGAAAAGAATGAAAAAAGTAAGAGCTGCCATCGTTGGTTATGGTAACATCGGACATTATGTACTGGAAGCGCTTCAGGCGGCACCTGATTTCGAAATAGCCGGAGTCGTTCGTCGTGCAGGAGCAGAGAACAAACCGGAAGAGTTGGCAAACTATGTAGTAGTAAAGGACATAAAAGAGTTGGGGAATGTAGACGTAGCTATTCTTTGCACGCCAACCCGCAGCGTTGAGAAATATGCAAAAGAATATCTGGCAATGGGGATTAATACGGTAGACAGTTTCGATATCCACACCGGTATCGTAGACTTACGCCGCACACTGGATGCTGCTGCCAAAGAACATAAAGCTGTATCGATCATCTCTGCCGGATGGGATCCGGGAAGCGACTCCATCGTACGCACCATGCTCGAAGCGATTGCTCCGAAAGGAATCACTTACACCAACTTCGGTCCGGGTATGAGCATGGGACACACAGTAGCCGTAAAAGCTATCGACGGAGTGAAAGCCGCTCTTTCCATGACTATTCCTACCGGCACGGGAATCCACCGCCGCATGGTGTACATCGAACTGAAAGACGGATATAAATTTGAAGAAGTAGCTGCTGCCATCAAAGCAGACCCTTACTTCGTGAATGATGAAACACACGTGAAACTCGTTCCGAGCGTGGACGCTCTATTGGATATGGGTCACGGTGTAAATCTCACTCGCAAAGGTGTATCCGGCAAAACACAGAATCAGTTGTTCGAATTTAATATGCGCATCAATAACCCCGCACTGACAGCACAAGTGCTAGTATGTGTGGCACGTGCTTCGATGAAGCAACAACCGGGATGCTACACAATGGTAGAAATTCCTGTTATCGACCTTCTTCCCGGCGACCGTGAAGAATGGATCGGACATTTGGTATAATATATTTTATACATAAAATAAAAATTAAATAGAGAAAGGTGTATCGCCTTTCTCTATTTTTTTTCTTTGTGAAGATACTACAAAAAACACAATTATGAGGAAACTGTTCATTCCATCAACCACGACGGTTTCCAACTGGACACCGAGCATTGGGTACGCATCAAAATTTTAAAACCGCAGGGAGTATCATACGCCGATATTTCTTTTAAAAAAGAATAAGGCGAAGAAACGCTTTACGGAAAATAAAGTATCTTTGCGACTCAATATTTTTTGTGACTTAACAATTCAAAAAAGGAACATTGAAGAACAAACGATACAATAATATAGAAGAATGGGCAAATACCCTTAGCCATGGAATAGGTATTCTGCTTGGAATCGTGGCCGGATATTTGTTATTGGAAAAGGCTTCCGAAAATATAGAGCCGCAGTGGGCAGTTGCTTGTGTATCTGTCTACTTGACGGGGATGCTTTCTTCTTATATCAGTTCTACGTGGTATCACGGCAGTCGTCCAGGAAAGCTGAAAGAGCTGCTCCGTAAATTCGATCATGGAGCTATCTATTTGCACATTGCCGGAACCTACACCCCTTTTACCCTGCTTGTTCTGCGGCATGCCGGCGGATGGGGATGGGGAATTTTTGCTTTCGTCTGGCTGTCGGCTATCGCCGGTTTCATTCTTAGCTTCAAAAAACTGAAAGAACATAGCAATCTCGAAACGGCTTGTTATGTAGGTATGGGCGCCTGTATATTGGTAGCCATGAAACCTTTGTTAGATCATCTGGGAGAACTGGGAGCCACTACCGCTTTCTGGTGGCTGATTGGCGGAGGAGTTTCGTATATCGTGGGAGCTGTTTTTTATTCGTTACGCAAACCATATATGCATGCCACTTTCCACTTGTTTTGCCTGGGAGGCAGCATCGGGCATATCATTGCCATCTGGCTGATTCTATAAGGAATAGTAGGGACAAAAAAAAGGCTATCTATCCCAGACAGCCAATCTTTGTTAACCTTAAATCTAATACTATGAAAAACACAGTACAAAGATACGAACTTTTCGGTTATCTCCAAATTTTCGGGGCAAAGCAGCCTAACTTATAACACGGTTTAATAAAAAGCAGAGGTTCGTTAACGTTTAACGCAACAAAGTTAAAAATTAACGAATCGTTTATTAACTATTTAAATAATTGAAGGCTGTTGAAGAGACTTTTCTCATCTAAAGAGACTCTTCCCATCCGAAATTGAAACGAACAAACAAACTGATTCGCTGATTCGTTATATATAGAGAAACTTAAAACAATTCTAGAGCGCAAACTTATGGACTGGGAAAATCATCTTATAAAGCACCTGCAATGGTCGGACTCCATTATCAACCGGGAAGCCAAAGAACACGTAGCCCGTGAAATTGCCGCCACGGCAAAAGACGGAGATGTGATAGGAGCCGGTTCCGGCTCTACAGTCTATCTAACTCTGTTCGAACTGGCGCGACGGATTCGTGAAGAGCACTTGCATATTGAAGTGATTCCCGCCTCTCAAGAAATCTCGATGACTTGCATACAGCTAGGCATCCCACAAACTATCCTTTGGAATAAGCGCCCCGACTGGACATTTGACGGAGCGGACGAAGTAGACCCGCAGCGAAACTTGATTAAAGGACGTGGCGGAGCTATGTTCAAAGAAAAACTGCTCATTAGAAGCAGCCGCAAAACGTTCATCATCATCGGCCCCAGCAAGCGCGTCAATCTGCTAGGAAATAAATTTCCCATTCCGGTAGAGGTCTTTCCGGACTCACTAACTTATGTAGACCATGAGCTGCAACGACTGGGTGCATCAGAAATCGTCCTGCGTCCAGCCCACGGCAAAGACGGGCCTGTCTTTACAGAAAATGGGAATTTCATCCTCGACACCCGTTTTAACTATATCGATTCTTCGCTCGAAGAACAACTCAAAACCATTACCGGTGTCATAGAGAGCGGTCTTTTCATAGGTTATGATGTCGAAGTTATCATGGCAGAGTAAAACAACGTAAACTGGAAAATCGCATTTTGTAGAGATATGAATTAAATTTGTTCTAGTACAAATAAATATAGTATAGCTCTGTATCTATTTCATTTAGCAGAATTGAGTTGTACGACACCCGGGTGTCGGTATGTATGAGACCCGGGTGTCGTACAAGTTATTATTACAGTATCTTGCATTCTTCTTTACTATAAGTCATAACTCCAATCACTGTCAGACTATAGCATTTAATTTATAACCCTTAAAACACAGATATTAAAACGTCATCAAACATATTTTTATTCAAAGCCGAAGATAATTGAAATAATAGGGAGAACACTGGGAAATTCATTAAAAATTCGGGTAGAATATTACCCCCCATCTCAAAATCAATGAGAAAAAGAGACTACTAAATAAACAAGAACAGATAAAGGAAATTTCAATAAAAGAAACCGGAAGAACCGGACAAATTGCGAAAATAGAAACAAAACAACTGAAAAACAATAAGATAGAAGAAGAAAACACGAAAAAACAGGAAGAAAAAAGATCAATAAGTCTTAGCAGAACTTGGTACATTTGCGATTGTAAACTTACCGTCAATATCAGTGATAGTACCAAGGGTAGTGCCATTCACCAATATTGAAGCACCTACGACAGGTTGTCCATCTTCTTCAGAAGTAACCAAACCGGTAACTCTGGATGTCTGCGCTGTCATCAGACCTATACCTATAAAAAGGAAGGTCATTAAGAACATCAATTTTCTTTTCATAAATTCTCTCTTAAATTTAACCTATAAACAGATTTTTTGTCTCTAACAGGTTGCAAAGATAATACTAATTATGACAAACCGGAAAAAGTGTTACGTATTTAACTAAAAAGTATTATTTTGCAAGCAGTTATCCAGCAAAAAGCAACAAACTATAACTATGAATATTCAATTTAATATATTTTAAAATAGAATTTCTATCATAAAGATATTGTCCAAAAAGATATTTTCAAGATAAAAAGAGCATTATTTCCTCCCAAATGGTATCTTTTTATCATTTTGCATCTCTCAAAAGACTAAAGAACTATTAACAATGATGAAAACTGAAACGACCATGCACCAAGTTCTGCTAAAACTTTGCGCATTTCTTATGTAGGAATGATTTCGCAGGACGTTTCCATCAAACCGGGAATAATAAAAGTCGTATTAAAAAGTGACGCGAAGGCACTGGATGAGGTTGTAGTGACAGCCATGGGTATCTCGCGTGAAAAGAAAGCACTGGGTTACGCCGTTCAGGACGTAAAATCAGATCAGCTGACGCAGGCTGCCAACTCCAATCTGGCAGGAGCGCTGCAAGGTAAAGTATCCGGTTTGGACGTTAAGCCTTCAAGTGGTATGCCAGGAGCTTCTTCACAGATCACCATCCGTGGTGCACGTTCCTTCTCGGGTGACAACACTCCGCTTTACGTTATCGACGGAATGCCAGTAACCAGTACGCCGGACGTTAGTACAGACATACAGAACAATGGTAGTGTGAGCGGAGCCGACTTCGCCAACCGTGCGGTAGATATCGACCCTAATGATATTGAAAGTATCAACATTTTGAAAGGACAGGCTGCTTCTGCACTTTATGGTATCCGTGCATCCAATGGTGTGATTATCATCACAACCAAAAGTGGTAAAGGACTGGAAAAAGGCAAACCGCAGGTTAGCTTCTCGTCTAATGTCAGCTTCGATGTAGTCGGTCGTCTGCCGGAGTTCCAGAAAACATACGCACAAGGTTCGGGTGGAGTATTCAGCACTACTTCGGGAACGTCTTGGGGACCTAAGATTTCCGAACTTCCAAACGACGCAACGTATGGAGGTAACACGGATAACGAATACACGCAGAAGTTCGGTAAGCAACAGGGAAAATATTATGTTCCCCAGCGTGCAGCAGCCGGTCTTGACCCGTGGGCTACTCCACAGGCGTATGACAATGCAAAAGACTTCTTCGACACAGGAATCACCTGGAGCAATTCATTGAATGTAGCGCAGATGCTCGACAAGAGCTCCTACTCTATCTCATTGGGAAATACACATCAGGACGGTATTATCTCAAGCACTGGTATGGACAGATATAATGTAAAGGTTAGTGCTGACACGAAACTGACCAACAACTGGAGTTCCGGATTTACAGCTAACTATATCACTACTTCTATCGACAAGGCAGTGACTTCCGGTAACGGTCTGTTAAGAACGGTTTACGCAGCTCCTCCCAGCTATGATCTTGCCGGTATTCCAAGTCACGTAGACGGTAACCCGTACACACAGAATTCTTTCCGTGGTAGCTTTGACAACGCTTATTGGGCGATGGAAAACAACAAATTCACAGAAGATACCAACCGTTTCTTCGGAAATGTATACGCAAGCTATCAGACTGATTTTGGTACAACCAACCACAAGTTGAACGCAAAATACATGGTCGGCGTGGATGCTTACACCACTCACTATGTAGACAGCTACGGATACGGTAGTAATACCGGTGGCGGTCGCGGACAGATCGAAAACTACGGCTGGACGAACGCTACATACAACTCTTTGCTGACCATCAACTATGACTGGCGCATCAACGAGGACTGGGGATTGAATGCTGTATTGGGTAACGAAATTATCCAAAGTAACAGAAAGAAGTATTATGAATATGGTACGAACTACAACTTCCCGGGATGGAACCACATCAACAACGCCACTACTCAACAGACAGAGGAAGAGACGTGGAAAAACCGTACAGTGGGATTCTTCGGTAACGTATCGGCTTCTTACAAAAATATGCTTTATCTGACCCTCACCGGACGTCAGGACTACGTATCTAATATGCCACGTAACAACCGTTCGTTCTTCTATCCTTCTATTTCGGCAGGCTTCATCCTGACGGAACTGGATGCATTGAAAAACAATGTTGTTAATCACGCTAAATTGAGAGTATCTTATGCGGAAGTAGGACAAGCAGGGGATTTCCTCGAAAACTACTACTCAACTCCGACATACGGAGGTGGTTTTTACACACTGACTCCGATCATGTATCCGATGAAAGGTACTACTGCCTATACTCCGTACTACACGATTTTCGACCCGAAACTGAAACCGCAGAACACACGTTCGTATGAAGTGGGTACTGACGTGAACTTCCTCGATAACTTAATCACATTCAGTTATACGTACTCACGCCAGAATGTAAAAGACCAGATTTTTGAAGTGCCTTTGGCTTCTTCTACCGGTGCCAGCAAACTGCTCACCAACGGTGGTAAGATTCATACCAACACGCACGAATTCACTCTCGGCTTCAACCCCATCCGGACGAAGAATATCAACTGGGATTTTGCATTCAACTGGACGAAAATCGATAACTACGTAGATGAACTGGCACCGGGTGTAGAAAATATCTCTCTGGGTGGTTATGTTACTCCGCAGGTACGTGCTTCGGCAGGTGAGAAATTCCCTGTAATCTATGGTGTAGGTTTCAAGAGAGATGAAAACGGTAATCGTCTGGTAGACGAAAACGGTCTTCCTATCGCTGGTGAAGCACAGGTAATCGGAAAGGTTTCTCCGGACTTCCTGATGGGTTTCAACACCACATTACGTTTATGGAAGTGTACAATCAGCGCAGTACTCGACTGGAAACAGGGTGGCCAGATGTACAGCAGAACAACCGGACTGGCAGACTACTACGGTGTCAGCAAGAGAACGGAAAACCGCGAAGGTACCATCATCTTCGACGGATACAAAACCGATGGAACTAAAAATGATATCGCTATCACAGGTGCAAACGCACAACAGGTATTTTACAGCCGCCTGAACGATATTGACGAATCTTCTGTATATGACAATTCTTTCATCAAACTGCGTGAAGTGGCTGTCAACTACAAAATTCTTCAAAAACGTTCGATAGAACTTTCTGTAAACGCATTTGCCAGAAATATCCTGATCTGGGCTCAATTGCCTGACCTCGATCCGGAAGCCAGTCAGGGTAACAACAACATGGCAGGAGCATTTGAAGATTATTCAATGCCGCAGACAGCTAGTTTCGGCTTTGGTTTCAACATTAAATTTTAATCTGCAAGACAATGAAAAAATATAAATCAATAGGAAAATTGCTGGCAGTTTCTTTCTTGACTGCTGCCATTGCTTCTGCTTGTACGGAAGACGCAATGGATAAAATCAATGAAAACCCTAACAATCCTCTGGATGCGCCTGCAAAATTTTTGATTACAGACTTAGGGGTAAGCACTGCATTCAGCACTGTGGGAGGGGATTTCTCGCTCTATTCTTCTGTTTACATTGAACACGAAACGGGTATATCCAACCAGCTTTACCGGGCGGAAGTACGTAGCGGAGAGCCTACAACGGCTACTACCTACAACAACGCATGGATCAACGTGTATTCAAATATCAAGAACGCTAAAATCGTTATCAAGAAGTGTGAAGAAGATCCTTCGGAAAAAGGAAACGTAGTGACGGAAGCAATTGCTAAAATCCTGCTCGCTTACAACGGAGCAGTGGCTGCCGATGTATTTGGAAATACACCGTACAGCCAGACTGGTATCCTCAATCCGGACGGCACACCAATGTATATGCAGCCCAAAATAGATACGCAGGAAAGCATTTATCAGGAAGTGATGCAGAATCTGGATGATGCCATCACTCTGCTGAATAACGGTACTGCCAAAGATGCAGGTCTGTCCGGCGCAGTCGGTTCTAAAGACTTGATCTACGGTTCAAACACCAGTACTCAAGCAAGTATGTGGCTCAAGACAGCTTATGCGTTAAAAGCACGCTATACAATGCGTCTGCTCAATAAAAGTGCCAATAAGACAACTGATCTTCAGAACATTCTTACTTATGTGAGCAAATCATTTGCTAATGCAAGTGAAGAATGTAAACTGGCTGTTTATGACGCTGATTCGCAGTTGAATCCGCTTTGGTCATTCAGCTATAGCCGTAACAGTTTGGCAGCCAGTGCCAGTCTGATTGAAAAGTTTGTTGAGCGCAATGACCCCAGAGCACCGCAAGCATTTCTGGAGCCCGATCCCACCGGCTATATTGCTTATGGATACGGAGGTACGCAAGCTACAGACATCGCAGGTATCAAAGCGGCTCCTAACGGAACTCCGCAAGAGTTGCAGAACAATTATGGTATGTCAATGATATCATGGGCAATGTCGGCTCCTACTCTTTTAATCAGTTATCACGAAGTGAAATTCCTCGAAGCAGAAGCATTATGCCGTTTGGGAGGCAGACTGAGTGAAGCTAAGAATGCTTTAAAAGCTGCAATCACTGCCGGATTCGAGAATCTGGAAAACTCAATTATAGATGCCGCCGACACTTGGGTATATGATGGTGACAGCGGTTTGGGGGCAGATGTAGCAGAAACCTATTTCACGGATGAAGTAGAACCGTTATTCGATGCCAACCCTCTGCAAGAGACAATGATACAGAAGTATCTCGCCTTCTTCGGTGCATCCGGCGAATCACTGGAAGCCTATAACGACTACCGTCGTTTGAAAGGTGCAGGAGAAAACTTCATTGTACTGAAGAACCCGCTGAACAACAATAAGTTCCCATTGCGCTTCGGTTATGGAGCAGACGACGTATTGGCAAATCCTGAAGTGAAAGCTGCTTTCGGTGATGGCCAGTATGTATATAGCGAAGCTGTCTGGTGGGCCGGCGGAAACAAATAATGAACTTAAAATCTCTCAAAGGAGAGACTTTACATAGAGTCGTTTCTGTACTCTAACAAATTAACAGAGGCGAACAAAAATAGGCCAACCGTGAGGTTCGCCTATTTTATTTTATCCAATTTCATCAGATGAATGCTCAAATATAATAGAGAAAAAGGAATATTCAACGGCATCTTTTACATACCATTTTTCTACCCAATCATACTCTTTTTCTACGCTATTCCGTATTTAACGTTTAAGCATCTTTTAAATAAATTAAAAAAATTCCCGTACCAATCAATTTCACCACTGCAAATCGGGTAGATATTTGCTTAAAGTAGTGCGGAGAATACTCAAAGTAATAGGTTTCACCAACACTTCAGTTGCTCCTGCGTTCATTGCGTTTTCCTTATCCGAGCTGAAAGCATAAGCTGTCTGCATGATAATAGGAATTTCGGTATTAGACTCACGAATTATCTTCGTTGCCTCCAACCCGTTCATCACCGGCATCTTGATATCCATCAGCATTGCTTTGGTTCTTTCCTGATGCTGTTGAAACAACTCCACCATTTCCTGCCCATTTTTAGCCCACTCGATATCACACTTTTTGCCTATGATAGCCTTGATTAATTTAAAGTTGCTGTCATCGTCTTCAGCTACTAAAATTAAGGGTCTGAATTCATTCATTTGTTCGCTTTCCATATCGCTTATATATTGTTTTTTTATCTGTTTTTTGAGATTAATCTCCCTTTTCAGCCCGCAAGTTATAAAAAAGATTCATATATTTCGCTATCTTTGCGCCTCAATTTAAAAGAATAGTATGATTTCTGTTGACGGACTAGCCGTAGAGTTTGGCGGCACTACTTTATTTAGTGATATTTCTTTCGTAATTAATGAAAAAGACCGCATCGCACTGATGGGTAAAAATGGGGCGGGAAAAAGTACGCTGCTGAAAATTTTGGCAGGCGCACGACAACCGACACGTGGAAAAGTTTCCGCGCCCAAAGATTGCGTAGTAGCCTATCTGCCTCAACATCTGATGACGGAAGACGGAAGAACAGTGTTTGACGAAACGGCACAAGCTTTTTCACATCTACATGAAATGGAAGCGCAGATTGAAAAACTGAACAAAGAGCTCGAGACACGGACGGATTACGAGAGCGACAGTTACATGGCGCTGATTGAAGAAGTGTCTGCCTTGAGCGAGAAGTTTTATTCGATTGACGCAACTAATTATGAAGAGGATGTGGAAAAGGCATTGCTCGGATTAGGGTTCACCCGGAGCGATTTTCAACGCCAGACGAGTGATTTCAGCGGTGGATGGCGGATGCGCATCGAGCTCGCTAAGTTGCTGTTGCAGAAACCGGACGTACTCTTGCTCGATGAGCCGACGAATCATCTGGATATTGAATCTATTCAATGGTTGGAAGATTTCCTTATTAATAACGGGAAAGCAGTTATCGTAATCAGCCACGACCGCAAATTCGTGGATAATATTACAACACGCACCATCGAAGTGACGATGGGACGTATTTATGATTATAAAGTGAACTATTCCCAATATCTGCAACTGCGTAAGGATCGCCGCGAACAGCAGCAGAAGGCATACGACGAGCAGCAGAAGTTTATTGCTGAAACGAAGGAGTTCATCGAACGATTCAAAGGAACATATTCAAAGACGTTGCAGGTACAGAGCCGCGTCAAAATGCTGGAAAAGCTGGAATTGCTCGAAGTCGATGAGGAGGATACTTCTGCATTGCGACTGAAATTCCCGCCTTCCCCCCGTTCGGGCAGTTATCCGGTTATCATGGAAGGTGTCGGAAAGGCATACGGAGAGAAAGTGGTGTTCCGCAACGCTAACCTGACGATTGAGCGTGGTGATAAAGTAGCTTTTGTCGGTAAAAACGGTGAAGGTAAATCTACACTCGTGAAATGTATCATGAAGGAAATCGAACATGACGGTACACTGACTTTAGGACATAATGTACAAATCGGATATTTCGCTCAAAATCAGGCTTCGTTGATGGATGAAAACCTGACGGTTTTCCAAACGATTGATGATGTAGCCAAGGGGGATATCCGGAACAAGATTCGTGATTTACTGGGTGCCTTCATGTTTGGTGGTCCCGAGGAATCAATGAAGAAGGTGAAAGTACTTTCGGGTGGGGAGCGTACCCGCCTTGCCATGATTAAATTGCTGTTGGAACCTGTCAACCTCCTGATCCTGGATGAGCCGACGAATCATCTGGACATGAAAACGAAAGATATCCTGAAACAGGCATTGCTGGATTTTGACGGCACGCTGATTGTTGTTTCACACGACCGTGACTTCCTCGACGGACTGGTGACCAAGGTATATGAGTTCGGTAATCAAAAGGTGACGGAACATCTTTGCGGCATCTACGAGTTCCTCGAAAAGAAAAAAATGGATTCGTTGCAAGAACTGGAAAAGAAATAATAAATAATAAAAAGAGGGTATCGGCTGCAGGCGGAATAAAAGTATTTGTATATTTGCAACATCATTTATAACAGGCAGTTAGAAAAAAATGGATGAAACAAGGCAGTTATACATTATAAGCGGATGTAACGGAGCTGGTAAAACAACAGCTTCCTACACTGTACTGCCTGAAATTTTATTATGCAAAGAGTTCGTTAATGCGGATGAAATCGCCAAAGGTTTATCACCGTTCAATCCGGAAAGTATGGCTATAGAAGCCGGCCGTCTGATGTTGAAACGTATTAATGAACTATTAGCTGCTAAAGTAAGTTTCTCTATTGAAACAACATTGGCAACCCGTTCATACACCCGGCTCATTCAAAGAGCACAAAATGCCGGATATAAAGTCAGCTTGATTTATTTCTGGCTGAATTCTCCGGAACTTGCCGTCAACCGTGTATTACAACGGGTCAATGAAGGGGGACATAATGTACCGATGGACGTTATCTACCGCCGATATCAGGCAGGCATTAACAATCTGTTTCAGATTTATATGCCGCGTGTAGACTATTGGCTGTTAGCCGATAACAGTATTTCTCCTCGAGTAATTGTAGCCGAAGGTTACCAACATGGCGAGGATCGAATATATGAACTTGAACTTTTTAAATGCATCAAGAATTATGTCAAATAATGAAATGCAAGAATTGAGCGATAAATTACGACGCGGTCTTCAGCTGGCAGAAAAGCGATTGCTGGAAAAAAATGCTCGCAATGGTAAACTCCTTAGTCAGGGAACACCAGATGGAAAAGTAATTTATGTATCAGCAACAGAATTGCTGGAACGTTTGCAAGAAAAAGAAAAGGAATCAATAAAAAAATAAATTCTCTAAAAGAAAGGATGAAAGGGAAGAAACGAATAATAGTAACTCTGCTATTTTTAATCAACATTATAATGTTGGTGGCAGCCGTTATTCCCCATCATCATCACCCCAACGGAATGATTTGCATGAAGCAGGACTTGCCTGTAGAACAACAATGTCCCACGCATCATCATCACCCGGGAAACGATTCATGTTGCAGCAGCGAATGTATGACTCGTTTCTACTCTCCCACTCCATCCGTACATACGGATAGCGGACCGGATTATGTATTCATCGCTACCCTGTTCACGGATGTAATCATCGAACATCTATTACGGCCACAAGAGAGACGGATTAAGAACTATTACGTCTACCGAGACTCTCTGCATGGCACGGATATACACCGTGCCACTCCTCTTCGTGCCCCTCCCTACTCTGTTTTTGCGTAAAAGCGTAAATGCAAATCAGTTGCATTTGCGTTACCTTATCTTTGTAGCGTAAAAAAACAGTAAAATTTAGTAGGAAAATATCATTATGAAAAAACTTATTTTCGTAGGAATCCTAGGCTTATTCGTGCTGGGTTCCTGTAATAATAGTACCGTCACACACACACACAATGAACACGATCATGCCACGGAAGGACATAATCACGAGGCAGAGGGTTCCGATCATTCTCATGAAGGCGAATGTAGCGGAGAACACAACCATGAAGCGACCGATGGACATAACGAGTCTGCCGAAGCGCACAGTGATGAAATCATCCTTCCGAAGGCAAAAGCTGAAGCAGCCGGTGTCAAGGTGAGCGTTATCGAACCTGCACCTTTCCAGCAAGTGATTAAAACCAGCGGACAGGTACTGGCTGCCCAAGGTGATGAATCGGTTGCCGTAGCTACAGTGGCCGGCGTTGTATCTTTCCGTGGAAAAGTAACGGAAGGAATGAGCGTCGGCAACGGCACGCCGCTAGTCACGATTTCTTCAAAAAATATCGCCGACGGTGATCCGGTACAACGTGCCCGCATTGCCTACGAGGTATCTAAGAAGGAGTACGAACGTATGAAAGAGCTTGTTAAAAACAAGATTGTATCTGACAAGGATTTTGCACAGGCAGAACAAAGTTATGAAAATGCCCGCCTTAGTTACGAAGCCCTTTCCAAGAATCATTCGGCTATCGGCCAAAGTATTACAGCTCCTATTGCAGGATATGTGAAAAGCATTCTTGTGAAAGAAGGCGACTACGTGACCATCGGACAACCGCTGGTGAGCGTGACGCAGAATCGTCGTCTTTTCCTCCGTGCCGAAGTGTCGGAAAAGTATTATCCATACCTCCGTACAATCAGTTCCGCCAATTTCCAGACTCCTTATAATAATCAGGTGTACGAGCTGAAAACATTGAACGGCAAACTTCTCTCTTTTGGAAAAGCTGCCGGAGACAACTCTTTTTATGTGCCTGTCACTTTTGAGTTCGACAATAAAGGGGAAGTGATCCCCGGATCATTCGTAGAGGTGTTCTTGCTTTCTTCAACGATGGAAAACGTACTGTCTCTCCCACGCACGGCACTGACAGAGGAACAAGGGATCTTCTTTATCTACCTGCAACTGGACGAAGAGGGTTATAAAAAACAGGAAGTAACGATAGGAGCCGACAACGGTAAAAGTGTTCAGATCCTGACCGGAGTGAAGGCTGGCGACCGTGTAGTGACCGAAGGTGCTTATCAGGTTCGACTGGCAAGCGCAAGCAATGCCATCCCGGCACATAGTCACGAACATTGATTAAATGAAGAATTAGAAATGAAGAATGAAGAATTTGGCTGCGCAATAATTGGTATATGTTTATTGCACGTGCTGCATAGTCATTCTTAATTCTTCATTTCTAATTCTTCATTCTTAATTCTTAATTCTTAATTCTTAAAGAAATGCTTAACAAAATTATACATTACTCCCTACACAACCGGTTGGTTGTAGTCTGCGCGGCCATCCTCCTGCTAATTGCGGGAACGTATACCGCCATGCATACGGAAGTAGACGTATTCCCCGACCTGAACGCACCTACGGTAGTCATCATGACCGAGGCCAACGGTATGGCTGCAGAAGAAGTTGAACAGCTCGTCACTTTTCCTGTTGAAACTGCCGTAAACGGAGCTACGGGTGTACGCCGTGTCCGCTCTTCTTCTACCAACGGATTTTCCGTTGTCTGGGTAGAATTTGATTGGGGAACCGATATTTATCTCGCTCGCCAGATTGTTAGCGAGAAGTTAGCAGTGGTCAGTGAATCACTGCCGGTCAACGTTGGTAAACCGACACTCGGCCCACAATCTTCCATCTTGGGCGAAATGCTCATCGTCGGTCTGACTGCCGACTCCACTTCGATGCTCGATCTTCGTACGATTGCGGACTGGACTATCCGTCCCCGTCTATTGTCTACCGGAGGAGTGGCACAGGTTGCCGTACTCGGAGGAGATATCAAAGAATATCAGATTCAGCTGGATCCCGAACGGATGCGTCATTACGGCATTTCGATGGGAGAAGTGATGGCTGTGACACAGGATATGAACCTGAACGCAAATGGAGGTGTGCTCTACGAATTTGGAAATGAATATATTGTACGCGGTGTACTTTCAACTTCTAAAACAGAGCAACTTGGCAAAGCGGTAGTAAAGACAGTGAACAACTTCCCTGTCACGCTGGAAGATATTGCGGACGTAACCATCGGACCAAAAGCCCCGAAACTGGGAACTGCTTCAGAGCGTGGAAAATCTGCCGTACTGATGACTATTACCAAACAGCCGGCTACCAGTACGCTGGAACTGACGGATAAATTGGAAGCATCTTTGAAAGACCTGCAAAAGAATCTGCCACCGGACGTAAAAGTTTCAACGGACATATTCCGTCAAAGCCGCTTTATCGAAAGTTCCATCGGCAATGTGAAGAAATCACTCTTTGAAGGAGGTATTTTTGTAGTAATCGTACTCTTCCTGTTCCTGGCAAATGTGCGCACTACATTGATTTCATTGGTAACGCTGCCTCTTTCCCTGCTTGTTTCGATTCTGACACTACACTACATGGGACTGACAATCAACACCATGAGCCTCGGAGGTATGGCGATAGCCATCGGATCATTGGTAGACGACGCCATCGTCGATGTGGAAAACGTGTATAAACGACTGCGGGAGAACCGTCAGAAAGCAAAAGCGGAAAGGTTAAGTACACTCGAGGTGGTATTCAATGCTTCGAAAGAGGTGCGGATGCCTATACTTAATTCTACGCTGATTATCGTTGTCAGCTTTGTACCGTTGTTCTTCCTTAGCGGAATGGAAGGCAGAATGTTGGTTCCGCTGGGCGTTGCCTTTATCGTAGCATTGTTCGCGTCGACAGTAGTTGCTCTGACGCTGACTCCGGTGCTCTGTTCTTATCTATTAGGAAGCAATAAGACAAACAAGAAACTGAAAGAAGCTCCCCTTGCCCGTTGGATGAAAGGGATTTATGAAAAGGCACTGACTTGGGTGCTGGCACACAAACGAGTGACACTTGGAAGTACAATCGCACTCTTTGTGGTTGCACTCGGAGTGTTCTTTACACTCGGACGCAGTTTCCTTCCTTCCTTTAATGAAGGATCGTTCACCATCAATATCAGTTCTCTACCGGGTATTTCACTGGAAGAAAGCAATAAAATGGGACATCGGGCAGAAGAGTTATTGATGACGATTCCCGAAATACAAACCGTAGCCCGGAAAACGGGACGTGCCGAACTGGACGAGCACGCGTTAGGGGTAAACGTTTCTGAAATAGAAGCTCCGTTTGAACTGAAAGATCGTTCGCGCAGTGAACTGGTAGCTGATGTACGTGAAAAGTTGGGTACTATCACCGGGGCAAATATAGAAATCGGACAACCAATCAGCCACCGTATCGACGCTATGTTATCGGGTACGAAAGCGAATATCGCTATCAAGCTGTTCGGAGACGATCTGAATAAAATGTTCTCACTCGGTAATCAAATTAAAGGAGCTATCAGTGATATTCCCGGTGTTGCCGACCTGAACGTGGAGCAACAGATTGAGCGTCCGCAGCTGAAAATACAGCCTAAACGGGAAATGCTGGCTAAGTTCGGTATTACTCTGCCGGAGTTCTCGGAATATGTGAACGTAGCCTTGGCTGGAAAAGTAATCTCGCAGGTTTATGAGCAAGGCAAGAGTTTCGATCTGATCGTGAAAGTGAAGGATGATGCCCGGGATGAAATAGAAAAAATCCGCAACTTGATGGTAGATACGAATGACGGCCGCAAAGTTCCTTTGAGCTATGTAGCAGAAGTGGTATCAGCCATGGGACCGAATACGATCAACCGCGAGAATGTAAAACGTAAAATTGTGATTTCTGCCAATGTGGCCGACCGCGATTTGCGTAGTGTTGTCAATGATATTCAGAAGCGCATCGACACATCGGTGCAACTACCCGAAGGCTATCACATCGAGTATGGCGGACAGTTTGAAAGTGAGCAGGCTGCCAGCCGGACACTGGCGTTGACTTCATTTATCAGCATTGTAGTAATCTTCTTGTTATTGTATAATGAGTTCCGCAGCGTGAAAGAGTCGGGCGTCATCTTGCTGAATCTTCCGCTGGCACTGATCGGTGGTGTATTTGCTTTGGTGATTACAACAGGAGAAGTCTGTATTCCGGCTATCATCGGTTTCATTTCCTTGTTCGGTATTGCAACGCGTAACGGTATGTTGCTCATCAGCCACTACAATCATTTGCAAAAGGAAGAAGGTTTGAATGTATACGATAGTGTGATCCGAGGTTCTCTCGACCGGCTGAATCCGATTTTGATGACGGCATTGTCTTCTGCACTGGCACTGATTCCATTGGCACTCGGCGGCGACTTGCCGGGTAACGAAATTCAAAGTCCGATGGCAAAAGTGATTTTAGGAGGGTTATTAACGTCTACTTTTTTGAACGGTTTTATCGTTCCGATTGTTTATCTGATGATGCATCGGAAAAAGGCCCAGGAAAGCCTGTAGCGGGTGATGTTTTTCCTCGGTGAGGAAACCATCGTTCCCCGGTGAGGAACCAAGTGTTTCTCGGTGAGAAACGGGTCGCTCCTCGGTGCCAAACAAATAGATGTCTTATCATAAAGTATCTATCAACAATAGCTTGTAATAAATAAAGAAATTAGAAATGAAACAAATCATGACCATAAGCGCTGCACTTCTTTTCTTAACCATAGGCGAAGTGCAAGCCCAAAACGGAATTGAACAGGTATTGAAGAATATCGAAACGAACAATAAGGAGTTGCAGGCAAACGAGCAACTGATTACTTCGCAGAAGCTGGAAGCTAAAACGGATAATAACCTGCCTGATCCTACTCTTTCTTACGCACATCTATGGGGAGCGAAAGATAAAAGCGAAACAATCGGCGAACTGGTTGTTTCACAGAGCTTTGATTTCCCTAGTTTATATGCTACACGCAACAAGTTGAATCGTCTGAAAGCCGGAGCTTTTGACAGTCAGTCGGATGTTTTCCGTCAAGAGAAGCTGTTACAGGCGAAAGAACTTTGCCTGGATATTATCATGCTTCGTCAGCAAAAGCATATTCTGGAAGAACGCCTCCGCAATGCGGAAGAACTTGCAAAGATGTATGCCAAGCGTCTTCAAACGGGAGATGCAAATGCTCTCGAAACCAACAAAATCAATCTAGAACTGTTGAATGTCAGAACAGAAGCGTCTCTGAACGAAACAGCACTCCGCAACAAACAGCAGGAACTGAATACGCTGAATGGTAATATTCCGGTAGTTTTCGAGGAAAACCAATATCCGGCTATACCTTTCCCTACTGATTATCAAATATTGAAGTCGGAAGTCATGGCAACTGACCGTACTCTTATGGCACTCGGCAACGAAAGTCTTGTTGCCCGTAAACAGATTGCTGTCAATAAATCACAATGGCTACCCAAACTGGAACTCGGCTACCGCCGGAACACAGAAACAGGCGTACCTTTCAACGGTGTAGTGGTAGGTTTCTCTTTCCCACTTTTCGAAAACCGGAATAAGGTAAAAATCGCTAAAGCACAGGCTCTTAACATTGACTTGCAAAAGGATAATGCTACCCTGCAAGTGGAGTCCGAATTGGCACAGCTTTACCGGGAAGCGAAAACACTGCATGCTTCGATGGAAGAATACAGCAAGACTTTCCAGTCGCAACAAGATCTGTCACTGCTGAAACAGGCTCTGACAGGTGGACAGATTAGTATGATTGAATATTTCATTGAAGTTTCTGTCATCTACCAAAGCCATCAGAATTATCTGCAACTGGAAAATCAGTACCAGAAAGCAATGGCACGGATTTACAAGAGTAAGCTGTAAATAGTACATAAAATCCTTTAGACATGGATTACGCAGAACATACTAATTTCTATTTTAAGTGATGTAAGTATGTTTATATAACAATTTCAGGCACGGATTACACAGATTTCACGTTTTTCAGCAATATGATTACCATAAAGCAACAGCGTAATCCGTGTAATCCGTGCCTGAATATATCTCCCCTCTCATTTTCTTCAAGTTCCAACTAAATATTTCAAAATAATATGTTACATTTGCAACGAACATAAAATACAGATTATGAGACCTAAACAATTCTATCTATTCATGTTATGTTGCATCCTTACACTATTCAGTGGATGTAAAGAGGATGAAGAAAATCCACTTCGTTTTTACAACAGTGAATATGAAGTGCCCATGGGTGGCAGACGTTACCTTGGACTGGAAAGCGGAAATGGTAATTACTCACTTGAAGTTAAAGACACACGCATCGCAAGCGCAGGAACCGAAACCGGCTGGACCGGAGTACCTGCCGGACGTATGATTTATGTTACCGGTATTCTCACCGGGCAAACTTATCTGACAGTAACGGACAACGCCACACAAGAAACCTGCACCCTGCCAATCAAGGTTGTCGACAATTACGAGGATATAAAGTTGCTCCGCAGCTACTTGTCTAACTTACCAAACGGAGACGCAAATCTTCTACCCGGCATTTCCGACATTTTTCTAATTAACAATCACGCACGGGATGCTTATTTTTTCAAACAGGGAGAACAAACAGCTTTTTCATCCGGACTAACCTTAATAACTCGAGGAAGTTACAAACTGGAAAAAGAAGAAGGAAATAATGAGAAAGCTATACTGACTCTCACTTTTTCGGAAGATGCAGCAACACCTATTCCCAATCATAAATTCATCTTGTGGGGAAACGCATACGTATTTCACCGCTTGGATAAAAGCTTAAATCTGAATTGGAATACTCCACCCATTGGAGAAACGCGGACATCACCTGCACCACCTCCTTCCTACACGCTGGAAGAAATCGCTGGAGGCGAACCAGGCGCAGGCAAACAAATTAGTTTTACCCTTTCCGAACAGGAAATACCTGCCGGAATACTGCCTTAATCAGCAGGGTCTTCTTTAATCAACTGTACTTTCCGATAATATGCGTATATTTTCCGGCAAGTATCCGCTACGAATACGCCACTCTTGCGGATAAAGATTATTGGCACGATTACCGATGTTCTTCACAAATCCGAGAGGAATATGCCGGTACGTAAGCAAAACATATCCACGAGGGGCTGTTACCGGCAAGGTAATGGCCTCTTTTCGTAAATAAGTGATAGCCTGTTTATAACTTATTTCTTCCGTAGCGAAAGCTTCCCGGCATAAAAGTGAACTACACATTGCCAATGCATGGTCAGGTATCAAATCCTTTCCTTTCACTTCTCCTATCTCCACTCCTGCCGATACGATTTTCAAGCATTGTTTCATTGCCATTAATTCATCAGCATAATGCTTTGAAAAAGCCCGGATACTTGTTCCTTCTGCCGACAATATATACTTGTCCGAATTTTCATCATTCAGCCAGCTTTTTGCAATATTCAGCTGTTCTTTCGAAACAGGAGAAGATACTGCTCCTCCTTTCTTATCTTTCTTTTTAGAAGTCTTCTCCTTAGCGAAAGAAGATACCGGAATCCCGTCTCCTGTCTCGGGCTTCCGAAAAGCTGCCAGGAAAAAGCCTTCGCCTTTCGTCTTATGAGGGAAAAAATGATAGACAGGAATAGAAGATTTAGAACCATCACAATTATCCGGTAAAAGATCTCCTGTTATATTCCAGTTTTCCTGTACCTGCACAGTTAACGGCTCGGCTCCATACTCTTGTTGAATCCAACGTGCATTCTCTTCGTCCTCTTTTGTATTAAATGTACACGTACTATATATAAGAATTCCCCCAGGCTTCAACGTGTCCCAAATATCTCCAATAATCCGCCGCTGCCGCTGCCAACAGATTTCTACATTCTCGGGACTCCACTCTTCTACAGCGACAGGGTCTTTACGGAACATACCTTCACCGGAGCAAGGGACATCTGTAAGAATCACGTCAAAGAAAGACGGCAAAGCCGCAAAATCTGCCGGATCATTATTGGTTACTACTACATCCGGATGTCCCCACTTCATTAAATTCTCCGCAAGAATCTGCGAACGATTTCGGATGACTTCATTAGCCACCAGTAAACTCCCTTCAGGAAGCACACTACGGGCATGAGTAGACTTTCCACCGGGAGCCGCACAAAGATCCAGCATCTTTACCGGTCCGGTGACATACTGCCGGAGCACCTGTTCCACAAACATAGAAGAAGCCTCCTGAACATAATAACAACCTGCATGAAACAATGGATCAAACGTGAAAGTGAGACGCTCATCCAAGTAAAATCCTTCGGAAGACCAAGGGACTTGATTAAATTCAAAATTGAAAGCAGAAAGTTGAAAATCAGTAATACAGCCTGCTTGCGGTACAATTCTGCATTTTCCATTTTCAATTTTTAATTTCCCATCATTCAACCGGATGCTGACAGGTGGTTCTTGTTGGATGGCAACAGCTAATTTGTCGTATTCTTCATCGCCCAGCAGGGAACGGGTATAGTCTATAAAAGAAGCGGGTAATTCCATTTTTCGTTATTAATTTCCGCAAATATCAAAAATATTTCGTCTCTTTGCAACTTTCTATGATATTAACTACGTCTAACAGACAAAGAAATAAATAAAAAAACTATTGATATGAAAAATTTTCTATTAGCATTGATGGTTGTACTGACCACTTGCACACTGGCTATTGCCCAAAACCAAACTACTGTTGTCCGCGATTCCGTCGGAAAAGTAAAGGTAACTGTGACCAAAGACAATAAAGCAAAAACAAACAATACTGCTGTCACAGTCATCGGTGTAGATACAGCGGACACTGATTCCACAGAAGTAGATGCAAACTCAAGTAATGTCAGTACTGGTCATGGTAAGGCCAGTTTTACATTCGAATCGGATGACGACGATTTCCCATTCCACGGCTTTGGTATCAACGGAGGAATTCTCGTAGCAATCATATCAATCATTGCCGTTTTCGGATTTCCGGTATTCATTCTGTTTGTAATCTTCTTCTTCCGTTATAAAAATCGGAAAGCACGCTATCGTCTTGCCGAACAGGCACTCGCTGCAGGTCAGCCATTGCCAGCAGAATTTATTCGTGAAAATAAAACGGTTGACCCACGTTCACAAGGCATCAAAAACACCTTTACAGGTATCGGTCTTTTCATCTTCCTTTGGGCAATCACCGGTGAATTCGGAATTGGAGCGATCGGTTTACTCGTTACATTTATGGGTATCGGACAATGGATCATCGGTAGTAAACAACAGGCTCAAGGTACAGATGCTCCCCGGACGTATACTACCCATAAAGATGAAAAAAAGAATCAGGATAACGTCAAAAACGATAGCTTCGAAATCATCCCTTCCGCACCCGGAGAGAAAGATAATGGAATAAACGAAGCAAAGAACGACGAGAATAAATGAGCCAACTCAATGATATATCGTTAGTCGCGCAGGTCGTGGTGTTCAAGAACACCAGGGCCTTCGACCAGTTGGTGGAGAAGTACCAGTCGCCCATCCGGCGATTCTTCCTGAACCTGACTTGCGGCGACAGCGAATTGAGTGACGACCTTGCACAAGATACATTTATCAAAGCATATACAAACATTGCCTCTTTCCGAAACTTGTCAAGTTTCTCTACGTGGCTGTACCGTATTGCTTATAATGTTTTTTATGATTATATTCGCAGCCGGAAAGAGACAGCCGACTTGGATACAAAAGAAATAGACGCCATCAACAGTACCGAACAAGAGAATGTAGGACAGAAAATGGATGTTTATCAGTCACTCAAAATGCTTAAGGAAGTGGAAAGAACCTGCATTATGTTGTTCTATATGGAGGACATTAGTATTGACAAAATAGCAGGTATTGTAGGAGTACCGTCAGGAACGGTGAAAAGCCACCTGTCACGTGGAAAAGAAAAATTAGCAACGTATTTAAAACAAAACGGTTATGACAGAAATAGACAATGATAAGCTCTTGCGCGATTTCTTCGCAGAAAACAAGCAGGAAATAGCAGACAACGGATTCAGTCGCCGTGTCATGCACCATTTACCCGGTCGTAGCAACCACCTGGCTCGTATCTGGAGTGCCTTCGTAATGACTGTGGCTGCCGTACTTTTTGTATGGTTAGGCGGATTGGAAGCAGCTTGGGGAACAATAAGAGAAGTATTTATCAGTATGATTAATCATGGTACTACCGGCCTTGATCCAAAGTCAATTATTATCGCGGCTGTCGTATTATTATTTATGGCTACACGAAAGGTTGCTTCTATGGCATAAACAAAATAAATACAGATTAAAAGTCCAAAGCATAAGTTTCCCGGATTTTTATCTTTATGAGTCAAAGAACTCTTTATCCCTCTCTTTTAGTGTTAAACAATAATAAATCTACCCTTTACTCCAAGTAAGCCCAAACATAGATGTTGTATATTTGTTGCTCTGTAAACTAAAATAGAGAGAAGAGTTTTGAAACTACGTATATTTATTTTATTTCTATTCCTGCCTTTATTACATGTTCAGGCAGATGTCATCGACAGTCTGATGACGCAGCCCAGAGACTCAATCGGACTAACAAGCGATTCCCTAGTACTGCATTTCTTGGAAGAGTCGGGAATCCCTATATCTGATAATAATAAAGTCAAACTGCTAAAAAGCGGACGGGAGAAGTTTATCGATTTATTTGAAGCCATCCGGGAAGCTAAACACCATGTTCATCTGGAATATTTCAACTTCCGAAATGACTCCATTGCCAATGCTTTGTTCACTTTATTAGCCGAAAAAGTGAAAGAAGGTGTTGAAGTACGAGCTATGTTTGACGCTTTCGGAAACTGGTCGAACAACAAGCCCCTTAAAAAGAAACACCTCAAGAAAATACGTGAACAAGGAATCGAAATCGTCAAGTTTGACCCGTTCACCTTCCCTTATATCAATCATGCCGCCCACCGCGACCATCGCAAAATTGCTGTTATCGACGGAAAAGTGGCATATACAGGCGGAATGAATATCGCCGATTATTATATCAACGGACTACCCAAAATCGGAACCTGGCGTGATATGCACATGCGTATCGAAGGGGATGCAGTCAACGATTTGCAGGAGATTTTCCTGACGATCTGGAACAAAGAGACTAAACAGAACGTAGGAGGAGAAGCTTATTTCCCCCAACATGAGGGACAGACAGACAGCACGAATATCGTTGTAGCAATTGTAGACCGTACCCCGAAAAAGAATAGCCGTATGTTGAGTCATGCCTATGCCATGAGCATTTATTCGGCACAAAAGAATGTTCATATCGTCAATCCTTATTTTGTACCGACTTCTTCCATCAAAAAGGCGTTGAACCGGACAATTGACCGGGGAGTAGATGTAACCATCATGGTTTCCTCTGCTTCCGATATCCCTTTTACTCCGGATGCCGCACTTTATAAGTTACATAAACTGATGAAAAGGGGAGCTACTGTCTACATGTACAACGGGGGATTCCATCACTCGAAAATTATGATGGTGGACGACTTGTTCTGCACAGTCGGTACTGCCAACCTGAACAGCCGCAGCCTACGATATGACTACGAAACAAATGCCTTTATTTTTGATAAAAGAATAACGGGGGAATTAAATAATATGTTCCGAAACGATATCGAGCATTGCACCCAGCTGACACCGGAGTTTTGGAAAAAGCGTTCTCCCTGGAAGAAGTTCGTCGGCTGGTTTGCTAATTTATTCACTCCATTTTTGTAATTTTGTACGGAGAATCATTTTCACTGCAAATTATTCATTATGAAACAATACCTGGATTTACTCAATCGCGTGCTAACCGAAGGCACGGAAAAAAGTGATCGTACCGGAACCGGAACGATCAGTATCTTCGGTCATCAGATGCGTTTTAACCTTGATGACGGTTTCCCGTGCCTGACAACCAAAAAACTGCATCTGAAATCAATCATATACGAATTGCTTTGGTTTCTGCAAGGAGATACAAACGTGAAATACCTGCAGGAACATGGAGTACGTATTTGGAACGAATGGGCGGACGAGAACGGTGATTTGGGTCATGTCTACGGTTATCAATGGCGTTCATGGCCTGATTACAACGGCGGCTTCATCGACCAGATCAGCGAAGTAGTGGAGACGCTCAAACACAATCCGGATTCACGCCGTATCATCGTTAGTGCGTGGAACGTAGCAGATTTGAACAATATGAATTTACCTCCCTGCCATGCATTCTTTCAGTTTTACGTAGCAGACGGGCGGTTGAGCCTGCAACTATATCAACGCAGTGCCGATATATTTCTCGGTGTTCCCTTCAACATTGCTTCATACGCATTATTACTGCAAATGATGGCACAAGTGACAGGTTTGAAAGCCGGCGATTTCGTTCATACTTTCGGTGATGCTCATATCTACCTGAACCATCTGGAACAAGTGAAGCTCCAATTATCACGGGAGCCTCGTCCATTGCCGCAAATGAAAATCAATCCGGACGTAAAAAACATCTTCGATTTTAAATTTGAGGACTTCGAATTAGTAAACTATGATCCGCATCCGCATATTGCAGGAGCAGTAGCCGTGTAAAAAATATGAGTAAAGTATCCATCATTGCTGCCGTAGACCGCCGCATGGCTATAGGCTTCGAGAATAAGCTTCTTTTCTGGTTACCGAATGATTTGAAACGTTTCAAAGCATTAACTACCGGAAACACCATACTTATGGGACGCAAAACTTTCGAGTCATTACCGAAAGGCGCATTGCCCAATCGAAGAAATATCGTTTTATCTTCCAATCCGGACACGGTATGTTCCGGTGCGGAAGTGTTTCCTTCACTCGAAACGGCTTTGAGAAGTTGCCGGGAGGATGAACATATTTATATTATAGGAGGGGCGAGCATTTATCAGCAGGCTCTGTCTTTTGCTGACGAACTTTGCCTGACAGAGATAGACAGTACAGCTCCCGAAGCTGATGCCTATTTTCCGGAAGTATCTTCAAAGGTATGGCAGGAAAAAAGCAGAGAAGCCCATCCTGCGGATGAGAAACATCTCTGCTCTTATGCTTTCGTTGATTACGTAAGAAAGTAAGAAAATTGTTTCTTACTGTGATCCAACCACGAATACTGACTAATGATTAATCTTCATCTTCTATGTCGACCATAATCGGCATCTGCCGCTTAATGGCTTCATGGAAGGAGATTAATGTTTCGGTACGCGCCAAGCCCAATGGTTGTAACTTATCGTGAATAATACTCAATAAGTGGTGGTTATTCTTCGCGTAAATTTTGATAAACATATCGTATTTTCCGGTAGTGAAATGACATTCCACCACTTCGGGGATAGCCTCTAAAGCTTTTGTTACCGAGTCAAAGGATTCGGGGTCTTTTAGATATATACCAATATAAGCGCAAGTCTCATATCCGATTTTCTCGGGGTCGATAACATACTCCGAACCTTTTAATATTCCTAGATTAGTAAGCTTCTGAATACGCTGATGGATCGCAGCACCGGAAACATTACATGCTCTTGCCACTTCCAAAAAAGGAATACGCGCATTCCCTGCAATCAGTCTCAGAATTTGCTCATCTAAAGCATCTAATTGATGATGTCCCATTTTTGAATCAAATTGTTTTTATCAATGAATCTTTTATGCAAAGTTAGCGATTTTTCGACAACAAATACTATAATCTATTACTTTTATTTGCAGAAAGCGGATAAGTCAACAATAGTTCGTACCTTTGCGAAAAACATAAATATACCATTTATATGAAACATATTTGCTGTATCATTCTGTGTTTCTACACTTCTATAGGAAGTTATGCCCAGAATTTTGCTGATTATTTTCAGAACAAAACAATGCGAGTGGATTATATCTTTACCGGGGATGCTACACAACAGTCTATTTATCTGGATGAGCTTTCACAGCTTCCCACCTGGGCAGGCCGTCAACACCATCTCTCCGAACTTCCCTTGGAAGGCAACGGACAAATTATTGTGAAAGACCTTGCCAGCAAACAGTGTATCTACAAAACTTCTTTCTCTTCTTTATTTCAAGAATGGCTGTCAACAGACGAAGCCAAAGAAACAGCTAAAGGGTTTGAGAATACCTTTCTTCTTCCCTATCCTAAACAGCCTGTGGAAATAGAAGTGACTTTATATTCTCCGCGAAAGAAAACAATGGCTACTTACAAACATATCGTGCGTCCGGATGACATATTGATTCATAAACGGGGAGTATCACATGTTACTCCACACCGGTATATGCTGCAAAGTGGCAATGAAAAAGACTGCATAGATGTTGCTATCCTGGCAGAGGGATATACAGAAAAAGAAATGGATATATTCTATCAGGATGCACAACGTACCTGCGAAAGTTTGTTTTCGTACGAGCCGTTCCGTTCCATGAAGGGTAAATTTAATATTGTTGCCGTAGCCAGTCCTTCAACGGATAGCGGTGTCAGTGTTCCTCGCGAAAATCTGTGGAAAGAAACGGCGGTTCATTCTCATTTCGATACCTTTTATTCAGATCGCTATCTGACTACCAGCCGGGTAAAGTCTATCCACAATGCATTGGCAGGCATCCCCTACGAACATATCATTATCCTCGCTAACACAGATGTATATGGCGGAGGAGGAATATACAATTCTTATACGCTGACCACAGCTCATCACCCCATGTTCAAACCGGTGGTAGTGCACGAATTCGGACACAGCTTCGGCGGATTGGCCGACGAGTATTTTTATGAGGATGATGTGATGACGGATACTTATCCACTGGATGTCGAACCGTGGGAACAGAATATTTCAACACAGGTAAACTTTGCTTCCAAATGGAAAGATATGCTTCCGTCAGACACTCCGATCCCTACTCCTATTGCTGAAAGAAAGAAATATCCGGTAGGAGTATATGAAGGAGGCGGCTATTCCGCTAAAGGTATTTATCGTCCTGCCTACGACTGTCGCATGAAAACAAACGGATACCCGGAGTTTTGCCCGGTTTGTCAACGTGCCATCCGCCGAATGATTGAGTTTTATGTTCCTTAATTGAATAACAATCATCGATGGTAACCAATGGTAAATACTCATCCAAAAACAAAATCAATATACAATCATATTATTGTCAAACTTAAAACCCAAACCTCATGATTAGACTTCAACCAATCAGTACGTCGGACCTGCAACATTACAAATTCATGGAAGAGCTCCTGATTGATGCATTTCCACCGGAAGAGTACCGTCAGCTGGAACAACTGCGCGAGTACACTGACCGTACGGGCAACTTTCATAATAACATCATCTTCGATGATGACTTGCCAGTCGGCTTCATTACCTATTGGGATTTTGACAGTTTCTACTATGTAGAACACTTTGCAACCAATCCTGCCCTGCGAAATGGAGGTTATGGAAAACGTACACTGGAATACTTGTGCAATTATTTAAAACGCCCGATCGTATTGGAAGTAGAACGTCCGGTGGAGGAAATGGCCAAACGACGTATCAGCTTTTATCAACGCCAGGGCTTTACACTATGGGAAAAAGACTACTGTCAACCTCCTTACAAACCCGGAGATGATTTTCTTCCCATGTATTTAATGGTACACGGAGAGCTGGATTGTGAAAAGGATTTTGAAACAATCAAAAAGAGAATACATAAAGAAGTATATGGAGTAAAAGACAATTAAAAAAGAATCCCGATAGAAAGAGTTGTACAAATGTGTAATATTAATATATAAAAAAGGAAGGGTGTCCAAACCGATTTGGACACCCTTCCTTTTTATATATCAAATTAACTAATTACTTTTCACCACGTTTAGTAGCTGAATAGTTAATCTTCAAAGCATAAGATTTTCTAAGAGCATTTTTTACGTCAGTAATAATACCCATCTTTGTCTTTTGGTCTACTTTCAGAGATACAGTCATTTTAGCTGCATCACCTTCATTCATACTTGCACGTTCCTGGAAAATGAAGTCCTGTACTTCACCCACTTCAGCATAGCTGTCGTTGAGCTGAATACGACTTTCAGTACCCATTTTTGCGCGATATTCCTGTGTAGGTTCTCCTACATAGATGAATGTTACCAGCGATTTCTTCTCCAGTTTTTCGAGTTCAGTACCTTGCGGAAGTGTAAACTGTACCTTTAACGTTACCTCACGCATTGTTGTTACAATCATAAAGAAGAACAACAAGGTAAAGATAAGGTCAGGCAACGAAGAAGTATTCAATGCCGGCATTTCACGTTTACCAGTCTTATTAAATTTTCCCATTACTTACTTCTTTTTTTCTCCGTATTTTTTAGGTTCTGCTTCAGAAATTCGTTGCGGATAAATTTCACGAATCGCTTTTTGCTGATCGTCATTCAATTCCGCATATGTAGTTCCAAATTTCTGTTCAGCCAACTCGTCTCTCAATTCATTGTATGCAGCCACCAATTCGTTCTGCACGCTGATATAAGCCTGATAAGAAGATCCACGGTCATTCTGCAAAGAAATTACGTGCTTGTCATTAACCAGATATGTGCCAAAGAATTCTACATTCTTTTGTGTTTTTTCAGGCATATGTTCTGCGTTAGCAACGTTAGCAATAAATTCTTTAGCTTTCTCTCTCAACTGATCAACACCGATATAATCATTACCGCACATCAAAGCATCATCTTTATTCAAGTATACCTGCAATACGTTACGTTCTTTGATTTTATCAGTATTATCCTGATCTTGATCTTCGGGCGGTGGAGGCAAAAGTCTTGCCAAACCACGGTCCGTATCCATTGATGTTGTAATCAAGAAGAAGATCAGCAACAAGAAAGCGATATCCGCCGTAGAACTTGAGTTAATATCAGGAACTTTTCTTTTTCCTCTTGCCATTGTTATTACTTATTTAATTGAGAATTACTCAATTGATTAGGATAATTTCTTCTTTATGCCACTCACGATGATTGCAACAACTGTTACAAACAACAGGATGTAAATAGAATAAAGGAACATATCAGTTATTTTCAGCCAAAAAGGAACGTTGTCTGTACCGCTATAGCCCTGAATCTGCATTGGTGTTCCGTCACCCATAGACCAAGCAACAACTAAAACAACAACTAAAAGAACCAAACCAAGTAAAGATTTGATAGCATTTGCCGGATTATCTTTCAAGGCTGCTCCAAATTGGAATATTGCACCAAGTATAGTAGCTGCAATGGCAATGCCAAACAAAGCATACATCAAATAAAGTAAGGCGTCTGTTTGAGCCGGCTGCCACATCTCGGGATCTACTCCCGCAATCACTGCATCGCCTGTTGCATCTCCTCCCAAGAAGAAAAGGCACAATACGATCAGGATGATGGCAAACATCGCATAAAGTGCATAATACGATGCTCTATATGTTAACTTACTCATCTTCGATTATTTTTTGTATTTCAAGTTATATTTGATTACCATGTCTAACAAAGAGATAGAAGAATCTTCCATTTCGCTAGTCAGAGCTTCAATCTTAGCAAGTACATAGTTGTAGAATACCTGAAGGATCAATGCTACGATCAAACCGAAGATAGTTGTAATCAAGGCAACTTTCATACCACCTGCAACAACCGTCGGAGAGATATCACCTACCTGCTGGATTTTATCAAATGCCTGCACCATACCGATTACAGTACCCAAGAATCCGAGTGACGGAGCCATTGCGATAAACAGTGTGATCCAAGAACATCCTTTTTCAAGGTAACCAGCCTGTACACCACCGTAAGATACAACTGACTTCTCAACTACATCAATACCCTGATCAATTCTCATCAGACCTTGATAGTAAATAGAAGCAACCGGACCTCTGGTGTTACGAGCAATGTCTTTAGCAGCTTCAACATCACCTTTTTCCAAAGCAGCTTCGATAGATGCCATGAATTTTTTTGTGTTGATTTCAGCCAAGCTCAAATAAATGATACGTTCGATACAGAAAGCCAAACCGATCACCAAAGCGATAGCTACCAAACTCATGAAAGATGCAGTACCTTCGATGAATTTAACTTTGATTTCCTTGTGAATACCACCTTCTTCTGCAGCAGGAGCAGCAGCAGTAGTAGCTTCAGCGGCAGGAGCAGCTTGTTGTTCAGTTTGTTCTGCTGCAGGAGCATCTTGAGCCTGAGCAAGTTGAATTGAGCCAAAAGTGAAGGCCCCAATCACAGCAACAATTGCAAATAACTTTTTCATTGTGTGTCTAATTTTTAAGATTAATTAATTGATTATTATTATTGTATTTACTTCTCTTCTCTTTTTCATGTCTGCGGAGAGACGGGGATTCGAACCCCGGATACACTTTTGGCGTATACACGCTTTCCAGGCGTGCCTCTTCAACCACTCGAGCATCTCTCCCTGCATGTTTTCTGCATTTTCAGCTACAAATGTATTCTTTTTTTTCTTTTCTTGAAGCATTCTCCCTCTTTTATCTTGAATAAATACTGCAAATTAATATAATTTAAAACCTTTCGAACCTTATTTGCGGATTCCAAACACTTTTAGCGCATTAACAGAAGTGACCTCTGCTACGTGCTCTGGAGTTATCTGATAAATCTCCGCCACCTTCATAAGTGTGTCTTTTACATTGGCGCTCTCATTTCTCTTCCCCCGGTTCGGTACAGGAGCTAAATAAGGGGAGTCGGTTTCGAGCACAATGCGTTCTAAAGGAACTGTCGTCAGTGTTTCCGGTAAAGTCGATTTCTTAAAAGTAACGACTCCGTTAATGCCTAACATAAATCCTTCGAATTCCAACAATTTCGCCGCTTCTTCCGATGTCCCGGTGAAACTATGAAAAATGCCGGTCAATGGCGTCTTTTTATAGGGCTCCATTACCTTATATATATATTCAAATGCTTCTCTTGAATGAATTACAATCGGAAGGTCATACTCTAGTGCCCACTCTATTTGCTTTTCAAAAGCCAAAATTTGTTCTTTCAGAAAAGTCTTGTCCCAATAAAGGTCGAGGCCTATTTCTCCGATAGCCACAAATTCATTAGAAGTCGACAAGTACTTGTGTACAACTGCTAATTCCTGTTCATAGGATTCATTGACGGAAGTCGGGTGCAGCCCGATCATCGGATAGCAAAAACCCGGATAATCCCTACACACTGACAACATAGCATCAATGGTGGTACTGTCTATATTGGGCATGAAAATATAGGAAACTCCCGCTTTCCGTGCACGTTCCATCACCTGCGGCAGGTCTTCGGTAAATTCTTCAACAAAAAGGTGAGAATGAGTATCTATCAGCATGATATTTCTTTTTCTTCTTTTACTTTCTCGCTGGAGCGATAATAATATATCAGTCCGTAGTCGCGACATTTTTCTAACCTGGTATCATTGGGAGTGATATCCTGATATTTAGCTTCTACCTGGTTCCAGATATCCAGAATCAATTCATCTGCACGCCCACGCATGGATGCCAGTTCATCAAGACTGCGGTTGGTTAATGCCTGATAGTTTTTCTGTCGTTCGTAGCTTTCCAGAAAAATATCATAATGCACTTTTACACGTGCAATAGTCGGATTATAAATAGGTATGCCGCCTTGAGTTGTTCTTTGTTGTTCGCCTTCAATTATTTTCTTCCCCCACTCTACCAGTGCGGCTTCACTCAACAGGTCCGGCACTGTGTTTGAAGCAGGCAGGCCATATAATTCTTTATGCGCCACTTTGATTTCATCCCGAAGTACTGCCAAATTGAGTACCTGGATAAAATGAGAGATATACAACCGGGCGGTCTTCACGTTCATCTGATGCTTACGGCTGGCACGCGACTGGTTGTTGTAACACTGTGTATAATAAATTTGCGCAGCCTCGAACCGATGTAAGAAATTACGTGCCTCAAATAATGTCTTTAATGTAATAGCCAAGTCACGTACGTTATACATCTCCCCCTTTTCGACTGCCGCTTTCAACGCCCGAACTCTTGCTTGATCTGTATTTGGTAATCGTCTGTAAGGCATATCTCTGACACTTAGCTACATTTCACGATACATTAATAATTTCACAAGATTCTTCAATTCTTTTTTCCTGTCTTCTGCAACGGCGACTGCAGCCAGACTTTCCATAGCAAGGGTGTAATATTCGCGCATTTTGTTTTCGCAGACATTACGGATATTCAACTGATTATAGATTTCAGTTACCGCTTCTATTTTTTCTGCTGGTTGAAAAGTTTCTGCATTCAACCAACGATTCAATTCTTCCCGTTGCTTTTCATCCGCACGGTTCAGTGCTTTGATAAGCATATATGTTTTTTTATTGCAAAGAATGTCTCCGCCTATCTTCTTCCCGAACACTTCCGGGTCTCCATATACATCCAACAAATCATCCTGCAATTGGAACGCAACTCCGATATGCATCCCAAAATGATAAAGATTCTCTGCATCTTCAGCAGTCGCTCCTGCCAAAATTGCACCGATTTTAAGACTAGCAGCAAGCAACACTGCCGTTTTCAAACGAATCATTTCAATGTATTCGTCTTCTGTCACATCACAGCGGGACTCAAATTCCATATCCAGCTGCTGCCCTTCACAGATCTCAAGTGTAGTCAGACTGAATAAATCCATCACTTCTTTCAGATGTTCCTGCGGACATCCCGTCATATAGCGAAATGCCAGAATCAACATAGCATCTCCCGAAAGAACAGCAGTGTTATCGTTCCATACTTTGTGTACAGTAGGTTTGCCTCTGCGCACATCCGAGCGATCCATCAAATCATCATGCAACAAGGTGTGGTTGTGGTAAACTTCAATTGCAGTGGCAGGATCGTATATAGACGCCACATCCTCCCGATACAAGTTATATCCCATCAACATTAATACAGGACGTATCCGCTTCCCACCCAGAGAAAGGATATATTCAATCGGTTCATAAAGTCCTTTCGGCGTCCGGGTAAACTGAATTTCAGAAATATGATGATTTATCTTATCAAGTAATTGAGAAGCTGTAAACATGATGAATAAAAAAATTAATGAATAAAAAGAGGCTGCCGAAAGCAGCCTCCTAATTTATATTATTACAAATTACTGCAATCTAAACATCACAGGAACCGTAAATTTAACACGTACCGGTTTTCCGCGCTGCATACCTGGTTTCCACTTCGGCATGGTATTAATCACACGGAGGGCTTCTTTATCCAGATACGGGTCAACGCTACGTACAACCTTCGCATCTACGATACTACCGTCTCTGTTAACAACGAACTGTACGATAACACGTCCTTGAGTTCCGTTTTCCTGTGCGATAGTCGGATATTTAATATTCTTTGCCAGATACTGCATCAAAGCTGCTTGTCCGCCCGGGAAGTCCGGCATGTTTTCTACAACCTCGAAAATAGTCTGTTCTTCCGGTTCTTCTTCAACAACTTGTACAGGCACATATTTTACTTCTACACGAGCTTGGTTATCTTCATTGATAATAGTTGTTGTTTCCTCAATATCAGCTTTATCATCCACAATCTCCAGCAATTCTGCTACTTTTGGAGCTTCAGGTGGTGGTGGAGCTGCTTGTTCAGGGGTTTCGGTAATAGGAATAATTTCCTCTTCAAACACGACATCAGCTACTGCCTGGCTTGTATCAATCTTCACGTCACGCTGGGTCCATTCGAACGCCACGAACATGAAAGCTAGAACTACCACGTAACCAACGAGCAACCATGTAGACTTCTTGCCTTCCAGGTCTGCTTTGGGTGATTTTTTAACTTCCATAAATTTATTAATATAATGATTAAAAAAAGTGTCCTTTCATGTGTCTCCGGGCAAATATAGTACATTTTCATGTATTCGTTCCCCTCTTTGCCTCTTTTTATCCAGCTTTTTAACTTTTTTAATTCTTTCGTACTTGTCTTGCTCCTTTTAACGGCAAACTTATGGTTGATTTTCAAATTTACCGTATCTTTGGCGGACAAATCAGATGAACTGAATATGAAAAAGATAACAATTGCAATCGATGGTTTTTCCTCTTGCGGAAAAAGCACAATGGCTAAAGATCTGGCCCGTGAAGTGGGCTACATTTACATTGACAGCGGAGCCATGTATCGTGCGGTCACTTTATATAGTATAGAAAACGGAATTTTCGACGGAGACGTTATCGATACGGAGAGGCTGAAAAAAGAAATTAAGGACATTCATATATCGTTCCGGCTGAATAAGGAAACCGGACGTCCCGACACTTATCTCAACGGTGTGAATGTAGAGAATAAAATCCGTTCGATGGAGGTTTCTTCCAAAGTGAGTCCTATCAGTACGCTCGACTTCGTACGTGAAGCAATGGTAGCTCAACAACAAGCAATGGGAAATGAGAAGGGGATTGTCATGGATGGCCGGGACATAGGTACCACTGTTTTCCCGGATGCGGAACTGAAAATATTTGTAACCGCCACTCCCGAAATCCGTGCTCAACGCCGTTATGACGAACTGAAAGCAAAGGGACAGGAAGCCAGCTTCGACGAGATTCTGGAAAATGTGAAACAACGGGATTATATCGATCAAAACCGTGAAGTAAGCCCGCTGCGCAAAGCAGAAGATGCGCTGCTCCTGGATAATACCGACTTATCGATTGAAGAGCAGAAAAAATGGCTTTTCGAACAATTTAATAAGGTAAGTAAATAGTTTGTTTTATGATCAAGGTAGAGATAGACGAAGGTTCCGGCTTCTGCTTTGGTGTGGTGACAGCCATTCATAAGGCAGAAGAAGAGTTGGCAAAGGGAGAAACACTCTATTGCCTCGGAGACATTGTGCACAATAGCCGGGAAGTGGACAGGCTGAAAACGATGGGATTAATCACCATCAATCGGGAAGAATTCAAGCAATTGAAAAATGCAAAAGTATTGCTCCGGGCGCATGGAGAGCCACCGGAAACTTATATAATTGCCCGTGAAAATAATATCGAGATTATCGATGCGACCTGTCCGGTTGTATTACGTTTGCAGAAACGCATCCGGCAAGGCTATCTGGCAGACAGTGACGAAGAAAAGCAAATTGTCATCTACGGCAAGAGCGGACACGCTGAAGTGCTGGGACTGGTAGGACAGACAGACGGAAAAGCAATTGTGATTGAAAAGGCAGAGGAAGCCAAAAAGCTGGATTTAAATAAAAGTATCCGCCTTTTCTCACAGACAACCAAGTCACTGGACGAATTTCAGGAAATCGTAGAATACTTCAAACAACATATTTCACCGGAGGCGACTTTCGAATATTATGATACGATCTGCCGTCAGGTTGCCAACCGTATGCCTAAGCTCCGGGAGTTTGCGGCTACACACGATTTGATCTTCTTCGTCAGCGGCAAAAAGAGTTCGAACGGAAAGATGCTGTTTGAAGAATGTTTGAAGGTGAACGCTAATTCGCATTTGATAGATAACGAGAAAGAAATCGATCCTTCTCTTCTTCAAAACGTAAAATCGATTGGTGTATGTGGGGCGACTTCTACTCCGAAATGGTTGATGGAGAAGATTTACAATCACATTCGGACGCTTATCAAAGAATAATTGCTTTATTCATATAAAGAATAATAGCAAAGCAACATAAGAAAAAACGGCAAAGTAACACGAATGAATAAAAAGAAAGCAAGAAAGGGCTATTTGAACATTTTTAATGTTTTCTTCATACGAAAAAAAACTTCATAACCACTGCTTTCAACTTTTTATTGTACATTTGCCGCGTCAAACTAATTAATGAGAGATTGTTATATGGGAACAGTTAAGTGTATCGGAATTTTGACCTCCGGAGGTGATGCTCCGGGAATGAACGCTGCTATACGTGCAGTGACACGTGCAGCTATCTACAATGGATTGCAAGTCAAAGGTATATACAGAGGCTATAAAGGTCTGGTCACAGGTGAAATCAAAGAATTTAAGAGTCAGAATGTGAGTAATATCATCCAGTTGGGTGGTACTATCTTGAAAACAGCCCGTTGTAAAGAGTTCACGACTCCGGAAGGTCGCCAGTTGGCTTATGATAATATGAAAAAAGAAGGCATTGATGCCTTGGTTATCATTGGTGGAGACGGTTCACTGACAGGTGCACGCATCTTTGCACAGGAATTTGATGTTCCATGTATCGGACTGCCGGGAACTATTGATAATGACCTTTACGGTACAGATACTACCATCGGATATGACACTGCATTAAATACGATATTGGACGCTGTGGATAAGATTCGTGACACGGCCACTTCACACGAACGTTTGTTTTTTGTTGAAGTGATGGGACGTGATGCCGGTTTCCTTGCACTGAACGGAGCCATCGCTTCGGGAGCGGAAGCTGCTATTATTCCGGAATTCAGTACGGAAGTCGACCAACTGGAAGAGTTTATCAAGAACGGATTCCGTAAATCAAAAAACAGTAGTATTGTATTGGTAGCCGAAAGCGAACTGACCGGAGGAGCCATGCATTATGCCGAACGTGTGAAAAACGAATACCCGCAATACGATGTACGTGTGACGATCTTAGGTCACTTGCAACGTGGTGGTAGCCCGACTGCCCACGACCGTATCCTGGCAAGCCGCCTCGGTGCTGCTGCTATCGATGCTATTATGGAAGATCAACGTAACGTAATGATCGGAATCGAACATGATGAAATCGTTTACGTACCGTTCAGTAAGGCTATTAAGAATGACAAACCAATCAAGAGAGATCTTGTCACTGTATTGAAAGAGCTTTCAATCTAATCTTTTCATTTTTAGGAGTTCAGCTTATATCAGTATATAATATAAGATAAAGAGCGGTGGATGAACGGGAGATTTCCTTATCATTCACCGCTCTTCTTTCATTTATTCAATGCTTCTTTTCACCACAGAGGACACGGAGGACACAGAGGTGAATTTGTTTTATGACTTACGGTTGCGACCCTAATTTTGATGCGTAATCCTCCTACTATAAAGTTGAAAAAGGTTCTTCGTCAAATTTGGTGGTAATCTCTTTTTTATTTCGACGGTTTCCCTCTTCTTCTTTCTTAATCCTATAAAAAGTTGTAGATATGTTTGCTTTTTAGTAACTTTAAAGACACCACATCATTAAGAGTTACAATGCAACAAGCCATATCTACAACGTACAAATATACATCAAAAAAAGAAAATACTCCTACAAATAGGGGATTATTCCATGATTTCAGATTCAGTCTTGGCTACGATAATCTGCAACAAGATGGTATCTCTGAAGCTGTTGGCTCATTGACGGTCTTTTTA
>NZ_JH114350.1:960244-961733 GCF_000157095.2 Bacteroides sp. D1 | reverse complement strand
TTCAGGATCTTGAAGTTTACGGTCATACTTTGGAGTTAGTCATAAAGGTTGGTAAATATTATTGTGACAATGTTTCTTGTCCGCAAAAAATATTCTGCGAACCGTTGTCTTTTCTGGCTCGTCGGTATGGTAGACGGAGCTATCTTGTTGAGGAACGCATCAGATCGATAAGCTTGGAACTTACTTCCCGAAAGGCCTCTTCTCTTTTGCAGCTGTTCCATATAACGGCCAGTAGCTCTTCCTGCTTACGCATCCTACAACAGTGCGGGCAACATAATCCTATGCATAATAAAAGTATTTATGTAGGTATTGATGATTTTGCCTATAAAAAAGGTAAGGATTATATGAGTGTGGTCGTAGACCAGATGACACACATGCCTATTGCTTTGTTAGAGGATAGAAGCGGAGAAGCGCTTGATAACTGGCTCGCCCGGAATCCTCAAATACAATATATAACGAGAGACCGTGGAAGATGTTTCACAGAGGCTATAAACAGAATAATCCCTGGTGTTACACAAATCTGCGACCGGTTCCATCTAACCAAGAATATGACGGACACAATGATACCGGAAATAGAGAAAATGATTCGTCAGACTAAGCAAAAGCTCAAATACGAATATCCTGACAGAGACACGGCTTCTTCGTTAATTCTTCAGGACATATTTAACATGGGAGATGTCCGACACAGAGAAAAATTGAAGATATACAGGGAAAGCCTGAACTTAAAAATGCAGGGGATGACCATTGAGCAGACAGCCGCACATTTAGGCAAGAAAAGTCGCTACATTTATAAGCTCATTCACAACAGGAGAATAGGGGCATACTTGAATGAGCAACAGAAGACAGCTCTTAAATATGTATCCGAACTGGCTACAATCATTAGTGCGGGCTGTATTACCCGAAATATATTGGCACAAAAAATGGGAAGTAAAATCAGTGGCGCACTTATTGGAAGGATAACATCCAGCTTGCGAAAAATGTATCAACAAAAGAGGAAAGAAGTCAAGGAGCATAATGAGAGCATTGAAAACGGAAGTAAAACACAGAGAGTTTCACAGAATCAGATACGCAAATACATTCTAAAGGGAGAATCGGATAATCCTAAACTAGCGGAACTGTATAAGTCCTCACCACAGATAAAAGAACTCTTAAGCGTGTGTCAGAATTTCAGAGATATGATTAATGGGAACACTTATGATAAGGATATTAGAAAGTGGATTGAAAAAGCGAAGGCAACACGGAATATGGCACTGACGAACTTTGCATATGGTATTGAAAAAGACTGGGAGGCAGTACAGGCAGCTATTGATATCCCCTTTAATAACGGATTACTGGAGGGGACAGTGAATAAAATTAAAGCGGTAAAAAGGCAGATGTACAATAGGGCAGGAAGTAAACTACTGAGAGCCAAGATTCTTTATTCACAATAGAAGAAGTACCACCAAATTTGACGAAGAACCTTGAAAAAAAAAAAACATCTGCCACCTGC
>NZ_JH114350.1:912989-960144 GCF_000157095.2 Bacteroides sp. D1 | reverse complement strand
GGGAACACTTATGATAAGGATATTAGAAAGTGGATTAGAAAAAGACGAAGGCAACACGGAATATGGCACTGACGAACTTTGCATATGGTATTGAAAAAAGACTGGGAGGCAGTACAGGCAGCTATTGATATCCCCTTTAATAACGGATTACTGGAGGGGACAGTGAATAAAATTAAAGCGGTAAAAAGGCAGATGTACAATAGGGCAGGAAGTAAACTACTGAGAGCCAAGATTCTTTATTCACAATAGAAGAAGTACCACCAAATTTGACGAAGAACCGTTTTTTCAACTTTATAGTATGAGGATTACACGTCAAAATTATGCCCACAACCGTAAGTCATAAACCAAATTCACCTCTGTGTCCTCCGTGTCCTCTGTGGTGAAAACATGAGTTAAATGCTCCTTCATTTTATTCCCCGCCTCACCCTATATCTCTTTTATATAGAAAAAGTGGGGATATCGTCTTTAATAACGTATCCCCACTCTAAACCTAGTTAATGTACTCTTTCTCATTTCTCAATTCTGTACCCCCATGAAAGCATTTCATTACGACCTACTTCACTAAGGATTTTTCTAACTAAAAAACTCATTTTCTTTGCCATAATCTTTAAAACTTTAAATTACTAATTCCTGAAAACTAAAAAATAAAACTTACTTGTTTGGTTTAGCATTAATTGTTGAATATCCCCAAACATGTACATCGGCTTCGCCGATCTTTCTAAACAATCTTTTTAAACTTTTCATTTTGTTATCCTCTTAATTACATGTTTTATAACACAAAAATACGGTCTTTGTTTATACATCGACCTAAAAAAGAGAGAAATTTATGTTTTATAGCATATTTCTTGATTTGCATCAATTAATTTATTTGTTATGAAATAAAATTGTAATATAGCCTGCAATTAATATGACAAAAAGGCACGGATGAAATCTCATCCGTGCCTTCGCTATAAATACCTATTATATAATAGGAGAATATTTACATAATAAAGAATACGCTTATTTCAGTGGAGTTTGTTCTAAAGTAGCCACCAGGAAGTCGTAGAACTTCCGTACAGTAGGAATCAATGCTCTTTCGTCCGGTGAGTGCGGTGAACGCAAAGTCGGGCCAAAAGAAATCATATCCAATCCCGGAATAATAGCACCGATAATACCACATTCCAAGCCTGCGTGGATTACTTTCACTGCAGGCTCTACACCGAACTGCTGCTTATAAGAGGCCTTCATCGCATGCAAAATCGGAGAATTAACATCAGGCTGCCAACCGGAATATCCACCAGTCATTTCCACCTTCATACCTGCCATAGAGAAACAAGACTCCAAGCTGGTAGTCAGATATTCCTTCATGCTATCACTCGAGCTGCGAGCCAGAATCTTAATGGCAGCTTTTCCTTCACCAATCGTAATAATAGCAAGATTGGAAGAAGTCTCTACCGTATCCGGAACAGTAGGAATCATACGGGTCACACCGTTCTGACAAGCAAAGATTGCATCAATCAGATTGTCCTGAATCTCTTCAGGCACTTGACCCGCAGGAAGTTCCACACGTTCAGCCGTAAAGCTAATCGGTGTTTCAATTGCCGAATATTCTTCATTGAACAGATCTTCGCAGTATTTCACCAAGCCCAATAGTTCTTCTTCATTTTCAGCCGGAATGGTAATAACCGCATGTGCTTCACGTGGGATAGCATTACGCATATTACCACCTTCCCAGCTAGCCAAACGGGCTTCATAGCTGGCAACCGCTTCACGAACGAAACGAACCAGCAACTTATTAGCATTGGCACGTCCTTCATTGATTTCCAATCCCGAATGTCCGCCGCGTAATCCTTTCAATGTAACTTTCACTGCGATATCTCCTGCTTCGGGAGCTACTTCCTTATATTCCAGGGTAGCAGTTACATCCATACCTCCGGCACAACCTATATACAACTCGCCTTCATCTTCCGAGTCCAGATTCAAAAGAATCTCTCCGTTCAGTGTACCCGGTTTCAAGCCGAACGCACCGTACATGCCGGTTTCTTCGTCTTTCGTGATAAGAGCTTCCAAAGGACCGTGTTTCAGGTCTTTTGCTTCCAACACAGCCATAATAGCAGCTACACCCAGTCCGTTGTCTGCACCCAAAGTAGTGCCTTTTGCTTTTACCCAGTCACCGTCTATATAAGTTTCAATCGGATCTTTTTCAAAATCGTGTACAGTATCGTTGTTCTTCTGCGGAACCATATCCATGTGCGCCTGAAGAATCACACCTTTCCGGTTTTCCATACCCGGAGTGGCGGGTTTACGGATAATCACATTACCTGCTTCGTCTACAAAAGACTCCAGCCCCAGCTCTTTTCCGAAACCTAAAAGAAATGCTGTAATCTTTTCCATGTGTCCTGACGGACGGGGAATCTGTGTCAACGAATAAAAATGCTTCCACACGTTCTGTGGAGCTAAAGAAAGAATGGTACTCATAATAAATATTTTAAAACTATTTTAAATCTGATAATTAAACAGTGCCAAGTTATGGAAAAGTTTTCAGATGACAAAGGAGGTTGGCAAAAACATGTAAGAATATACACTTTTAGCTAAAAATTTACGCCCGATGTCTATTGGTGAACGGCAGAGCAGCCAAGCCGTACACACCCAATAAAACAACCAAAAAGGTTTGAATACCGTGTACAATCAGGGCAAATATTCCGGCATCCGTCACGTTTACTCCATAAAGCATCATCATAGAAATGATGGCAAAATGCCAGGGTCCCGCTCCGTTAGGGGTAGGCACAATTACGGCAAACGTGCCGCCGACAAACATGACCAATGCCGCAAGGATACCCAAATGTGCCGTAAAGGCAAAGCAATAGAATGTAAAATAGAAATGGAGAAAGTAACAAGCCCAAATAGCCAGTGTATAAAAAATAAAGAGGGGAATGTTGCGCACGCCTTTTAAAGACATAATTCCTTCCCATATATTCAATACAAATCCTTTCACCCGTTCATAGAAGAACAACGTTTTTCTTAAATAATAAAGAAGTATCACCACACCAATAAAACAAAACAGAATGATATAAAACCACACTGAAGTCAACAGGTGGACTAATGAAGGGATTTTCGTTCCGGTCTGCTGAAGGAAAGTGACGAATATCGGTAATTGGAGCAATACAGTGATGCCTGTGATGAGGAGAATAGTCAACGTATCGACCAACCGCTCCGTAACGACTGTTCCCAACGACTTGGCAAACGAGACATTATCATATTTCGCCAACACTCCGCAACGGCTCACCTCCCCGATCCGGGGAACCACCAGACTGGCAGCGTATGAAATGAAGATAGCATTCACGCAATCGCTCTTTTTCGGGAAAGCGTCCAACGGTTCCAATGTCTGTCTCCACCGCCAACCACGAAAGACTTGTGCAAACACTCCGAACAATAACGAGAAGAGCATCCACCACCAATTTGTACCGTGTAACAACACATCGCCCGCTTTTGTAAAATCAAAGTCGCGATATACCCAGAATAAGATAAAGCCGCCTAAAACAACCGGTAATATCAGTTTCAGCGTCTTTTTTAATAGTTTCTTCATCCTTAATTCTTCATTAGCTTCGCTGACACATCATTTATTTTTTAATAAATAGTAGTACGTTCTTCATTTAAAAGAATTACCTTTGTCAGCTGCAAAAGTAATTATTTAGTTGGTAAATGAAATTAGTAAAGCCTAAAAAGTTTCTCGGACAACACTTTCTGAAAGATCTGAAAGTTGCGCAAGATATTGCCGATACAGTCGACACCTTCCCCGAACTGCCTATTTTAGAGGTGGGGCCGGGTATGGGAGTATTGACCCAGTTTCTAGTAAAGAAAGACCGATTGGTAAAGGTCGTAGAAGTTGACTATGAGTCGGTTGCTTATCTTCGCGAAGCCTATCCGTCACTGGAAGACCACATCATCGAGGATGACTTCTTGAAAATGAATCTTCACCGGTTGTTCGACGGGAAGCCTTTCGTACTGACTGGTAATTACCCGTATAATATTTCCAGCCAAATCTTTTTCAAGATGCTGGACAACAAAGATATCGTCCCCTGTTGCACGGGAATGATTCAAAAAGAGGTAGCCGAACGTATTGCAGCCGGACCGGGCAGCAAGACATACGGTATCCTTAGCGTATTGATACAGGCATGGTATAAAGTGGAATATTTGTTCACTGTCAGCGAACACGTGTTCAATCCGCCTCCCAAAGTGAAAAGTGCTGTTATCCGTATGACACGCAACGAGACTAAAGAGTTGGGATGCGACGAAAAACTGTTCAAGCAAGTAGTGAAAACGACCTTCAACCAGCGACGGAAAACATTGCGCAACTCCATCAAACCTATTTTAGGCAAAGATTGTCCACTCACGGAGGACATCTTATTTAATAAACGCCCGGAACAACTATCGGTAGCCGAATTTATCGATCTGACCAATAAAGTGGAAGAAGCACTAAAGACAGCCGGCAACGCCCAATAATTGGCGGGCAACAGTGAGCAGAGAACTGGATTTTGTAATTCGTAATTTGTAATTGACAACGATGAACGAGGAATACATTGACAACGTTAAACACCTTATTGAGCAAAAAGACGCCGACAAGGTAAAAGGTCTTCTCATCGACCTCCATCCGGCCGACATCGCCGAATTGTGCAATGACCTGAATGCGGAAGAGGCTAAGTTCGTCTATCGCCTGCTCGATAACGAAATTGCCGCCGACGTGCTTGTCGAAATGGACGAAGATGCTCGTAAAGAGCTGCTCGAAATGCTTCCTTCGGAGACAATCGCCAAACGCTTCGTTGACTACATGGACACGGATGATGCCGTAGACCTGATGCGTGAACTCGATGAAGACAAGCAGGAAGAGGTTCTTTCGCACATCGAGGACATCGAACAGGCAGGAGACATCGTCGACTTGTTGAAATACGACGAAAATACCGCCGGTGGTTTGATGGGTACGGAAATGGTACTTGTCAACGAAAACTGGAGTATGCCCGAATGTCTGAAAGAGATGCGGCAACAGGCGGAAGAACTGGACGAAATCTATTATGTATATGTCATTGACGATGACGAACGTCTGCGAGGTATCTTCCCGCTCAAAAAGATGATTACTTCCCCTTCTGTATCCAAAGTGAAACACGTGATGCAGAAAGATCCGATTTCGGTACACGTGGATACTCCCATTGACGAGGTAGTACAGGCGATTGAGAAGTATGACTTGGTGGCTATCCCCGTTGTCGACAGTATCGGTCGGCTTGTGGGACAAATCACCGTCGACGACGTCATGGATGAAGTCCGTGAGCAGTCGGAACGTGACTATCAGTTGGCATCCGGTCTTTCGCAGGACGTAGAAACAGACGATAATGTATTGAGACAGACCACCGCTCGCCTCCCCTGGCTATTAATCGGTATGATCGGCGGAATCGGCAACTCTATGATATTGGGTAATTTCGACTCCACCTTTGCTGCCCATCCCGAAATGGCACTGTACATCCCGCTAATCGGTGGTACAGGAGGAAATGTCGGAACACAATCTTCGGCAATCATCGTACAGGGTTTGGCAAACAGCTCGCTGGACGCTAAAAATACCTTCAAGCAGATAACCAAGGAATCGGTAGTAGCTTTAATTAATGCCACTATTATCTCCTTATTAGTATACACCTACAACTTTATCAGGTTCGGCGCAACGGCTACGGTCACCTATTCCGTATCCATCAGCCTGTTTGCCGTGGTAATGTTCGCTTCTATTTTCGGGACACTGGTACCGATGACGCTGGAGAAGTTCAAAATCGATCCAGCCATTGCAACAGGTCCGTTTATAGCCATTACAAATGACATCATCGGAATGATGTTGTACATGGGAATAACCGTTTTATTGTCATAAAAACACGATAAACAAAAAAAAATAAGCAAAATAGTATGAAGTAATCGTTTTATTTCATTAATTTGTGACCCAAAACTAATATACAATGATGGACGCTCATGACACTAATCAACCCTTGAACCAAGGGGAATTAGAAGAAGAAAAGAAAACAGTCGAGGTTTCTGAAGCTATTACAGAGACTCCGGCTGAAGATGTTACTGCCGAAGTTCAACCTGAAGCAGCTCCTAAACCTGCCACTAAGGAAGATGTACTAAACCAGCTAAAAGAGCTTGCGCAAGACGCTGAAAATGCGAACAAGCAGGAAATTGACAATCTGAAACAATCATTCTACAAGTTACATAATGCCGAGTTGGAAGCTGCTAAGGTACAGTTTACAGACAACGGTGGAAACATTGAAGATTTTGTTGCCGAAGAGGACCCGACGGAAGAAGAATTCAAACGTCTGATGGGGGTTATCAAGGAAAAACGCAGCAAACAGGTTGCCGAGCTGGAACGCCAAAAGGAAGAAAACCTGCAAGTGAAACTTTCCATTATTGAAGAACTGAAAGAATTGGTGGAATCCGGAGATGACGCCAACAAATCTTATACGGAGTTCAAGAAGCTGCAACAGCAATGGAATGACACAAAACTGGTGCCGCAAGGTAAAGTGAATGAACTTTGGAAAAACTATCAATTATATGTAGAGAAGTTCTACGATTTATTGAAACTGAACAATGAATTCCGCGAATATGACTTCAAAAAGAATCTAGAAATCAAAACGCATCTCTGCGAAGCTGCCGAAAAGTTGGCTGACGAGGAAGATGTTGTTTCCGCTTTCCACCAACTTCAGAAGTTGCATCAGGAGTTCCGCGATACAGGTCCGGTAGCCAAAGAACTGCGTGATGAAATCTGGAATCGGTTCAAAGCAGCTTCTACCGCTGTCAACCGCCGCCATCAGCAGCACTTCGAATCGTTGAAAGAAGCCGAACAGCATAATTTGGATCAAAAGACCGTCATCTGCGAAATCGTTGAAGCGATTGAGTATGATGAACTGAAAACATTCTCTGCCTGGGAAAACAAGACCCAGGAAGTGATTGCCTTGCAAAACAAATGGAAAACTATCGGTTTTGCGCCGCAAAAGATGAATGTGAAGATCTTCGAGCGTTTCCGCCATGCCTGCGATGATTTCTTCAAGAAGAAAGGAGAATTCTTCAAGAGCCTGAAAGAAGGAATGAACGAGAATCTGGAAAAGAAGAAAGCGCTCTGTGAAAAAGCGGAAGCCTTGAAAGATAGTACAGACTGGAAAGTAACTGCCGATGCACTGACCAAACTTCAAAAAGAATGGAAGACCATCGGACCGGTTGCCAAGAAACACTCGGATGCTATCTGGAAACGGTTTATCACAGCTTGCGACTACTTCTTCGAACAAAAGAACAAAGCTACTTCTTCACAACGCTCCGTAGAAACAGAGAATATGGAAAAGAAGAAAGCGTTGATCGAGAAGTTATCTGCTATTGATGAAAGCATGGATACCGAAGAAGCAAGTACCTTGGTTCGGGATTTAATGAAAGAGTGGAACTCTATCGGTCATGTGCCGTTCAAAGAAAAAGATAAGTTATACAAACAGTATCACGGAATCATCGATCAGCTATTCGACCGCTTTAACATCAATGCTTCCAACAAGAAGTTAAGTAACTTCCGTTCGAATATCAGCAATATCCAGGGAAGCGGTACTCAATCTCTGTACAGAGAACGTGAAAAGCTGGTACGTACTTATGAGAATATGAAGAATGAGCTTCAGACTTATGAGAACAATCTGGGCTTCCTGACTTCTACTTCTAAGAAAGGCAGCAGCCTGCTGACTGAATTGAACCGCAAGGTAGATAAGTTGAAAGCAGACTTGGAACTGGTATTACAAAAGATCAAAGTAATCGATGAATCAATAAAAGCAGAAGAATAAGAGTTCTGCCCGATTTAGAAAAATTAGAAACAGGTTTTATACTCACTTGAGCTATAAAACCTGTTTTTCTTTTCTACTAAACAAGACGACAGCCAGTTTAAGGATTTATTCTTTATCAATCAACTTCACGGCTTTTCATAAGATTAGTGTTTTTCGGACTATCAACGTGCATTCGTGTCACCGAATTTGCCACCGAGGAACTGTTTTTTTTTAAACTTCCAGTGACCTTTTATGTGACCTCTTGATGTTGAGAAGTTTAGAGACACATACTATTAAACATGCAAAAAAGCCGTTATTACTAGGTAATAACGGCTTTTAGCTTATTTTGTCTTATAATTTGTTGGGCTACCTGGATTCGAACCAGGAATGACAGGACCAGAATCTGTAGTGTTACCATTACACCATAGCCCAATGATTTTCGTTTGCGGGTGCAAAGATACAAATATTTTGGGAATTCAAAACAAATCCGATATTTTTTTTGCAAAAATGTCCAAATAAGCTTTCCAAACAAAAGTATCTCCACTAAAAAACACAAAAATTGAGGGATAACTTTCTTGTATCCAATAAATCAGCGTATATTTGTCAAAAATATCACGTTTATTATCAGAAACAAAGGGTCACCTTTTTTTGTTATAAACAAATAGAGAACATGAATTATTAATCCCAATTACAGGAATGAACGATACTAAAGTATTAATTGAAAAAATAAAAGAAGGAATTCAAGAGAAAAAAGGTAAAAAGATAGTTGTTGCCGATTTAACCAGCATAGAAGATACCATCTGTAAATATTTCGTTATCTGTCAGGGAAATTCTCCCAGTCAAGTGAGTGCAATAGTAGATTCAATCAAGGAATTTACACGCAAAGGTGCGGACAGCAAGCCTTATGCAATCGACGGACTCCGAAATGCAGAATGGGTAGCTATGGACTATGCCGATGTATTGGTACACGTTTTTTTGCCGGAGACAAGAGCTTTTTATAATCTTGAGCACCTCTGGGCAGATGCCAAACTTACTCAAATCCCCGATCTAGACTAATTAATGATTATGGACAATAATAATAGCAATAATAACAATAGCAATAAACCTAACAATAAGGTTAATATGCCCAAGTTCAACCTGAACTGGATGTATATGATTATTGCCCTTATGCTTCTCGGCCTCTGGTGGGGCAGTGATTCAAAAGGAGCAGGAAGCAAAGCTGTAACTTACAGCGAGTTTCAGGACTATGTAAAAAAGGGTTATGTCAGCAAAGTATTGGGTTATGAAGACAAATCAATCGAAGCTTTCCTCAAACCGACTGCCGTAGGGGCTGTTTTTGGAGCCGACTCTACCAAGGTGGGACGCAACCCTGTCATTACAAGTAGAACCCCGTCTACCGATAAACTGGAAGAGTTTTTGCAGGCAGAAAAGGAAGCCGGTCATTTTGACGGTTCATCCGACTATCCGCCCAAATCGGATATTTTCCCCGCAATTCTGATTCAGGTACTCCCGCTTGTCTTGCTGGTTGCGTTATGGATATTCTTCATGCGCCGTATGAGCGGAGGCGGTAGTGGTGGCCCCGGCGGCGTATTTAATGTAGGAAAATCCAAAGCCCAGCTTTTTGAAAAAGGCGGAGCCATCAAGATTACATTTAAAGATGTAGCGGGACTGGCCGAAGCGAAACAAGAAGTGGAGGAAATCGTAGAGTTCTTAAAGGAACCGCAGAAATATACGGATTTGGGAGGTAAGATACCCAAGGGAGCATTGCTGGTAGGCCCTCCGGGAACCGGTAAAACATTGCTTGCCAAAGCTGTGGCCGGCGAAGCGAATGTGCCTTTCTTCTCATTGGCAGGTTCCGACTTCGTGGAAATGTTTGTGGGTGTAGGTGCATCCCGTGTTCGCGACTTATTTAAACAGGCTAAAGAAAAAGCTCCCTGTATCGTCTTTATTGATGAGATTGATGCCGTAGGACGTGCCCGTGGCAAGAACCCTGCAATGGGAGGAAATGACGAACGCGAAAACACATTGAACCAGTTGCTGACAGAAATGGACGGTTTCGGTTCCAATAGCGGTGTGATTATCCTTGCTGCTACCAACCGTGTAGACGTACTCGACAAGGCACTGCTCCGTGCAGGACGTTTTGACCGTCAGATACACGTGGATCTGCCCGACTTGAACGAACGTAAAGAAGTATTTGGCGTGCATTTGCGCCCGATTAAAATAGACGATAGTGTAGATGTGGACTTGCTGGCACGTCAGACACCGGGATTCTCGGGTGCGGATATTGCCAATGTATGCAATGAGGCTGCACTGATCGCTGCCCGCCACGGAAAGAAATTCGTAAGCAAACAGGACTTCCTGGATGCGGTAGACCGCATCATCGGTGGTCTGGAAAAGAAAACCAAGATTACAACGGAAGCAGAAAGACGTTCCATCGCTTTGCATGAAGCAGGACACGCCTCTATCTCCTGGTTGTTGGAATATGCCAACCCATTGATTAAAGTTACAATCGTTCCTCGCGGACGTGCATTAGGAGCTGCCTGGTATCTGCCGGAAGAACGTCAGATCACTACCAAGGAGCAGATGCTGGACGAAATGTGTGCTACTTTGGGAGGACGCGCCGCTGAAGATTTATTCCTCGGCCGCATCTCAACTGGTGCCATGAACGACCTGGAAAGGGTGACTAAGCAGGCATACGGCATGATTGCCTATTTAGGTATGAGCGACAAGCTGCCGAACTTATGTTATTACAACAACGATGAATATTCTTTCAACCGTCCATACAGCGAAAAGACAGCCGAATTGATTGACGAAGAAGTCAAGAGAATGGTGAACGAGCAGTATGACCGTGCCAAGAGAATTCTGTCAGAGAATAAAGAAGGACACAACGAACTGACGCAATTACTGATTGACAAAGAAGTAATCTTCGCGGAAGACGTTGAACGCATCTTTGGTAAACGCCCCTGGGCTTCCCGATCAGAAGAAATCATGGCTGCTAAAGAAAGCCAGGATGCCGCAAGAGCTGAAAGAGAACTTGCCCAAAAGCTGAAAGAAGAAGAAAAGGAAATCAAAGAAGAGGAAGCTGAAAATACCGCAAAGGAAGAACAAGCACCCATAGACACCAAAGTTGCCGCAGAAGGTAAAAAGGTTACTGTGGAGGGCAAAGTTACCGTAGAGGGTAAATCCAATGGGGAAGAACAAGCTAACGGGTCCAACTAATTAAAACGAATAGATTTTGATTAACAATTTCATAAAACGAGCTATTACGGGTGTACTCTTCGTTGCCATCTTGGTAGGGTGCATCCTTTATGATGCATTCAGCTTTGGTATTCTGTTCACCGCTATCAGCGCACTGACCATTTATGAGTTCGGACAGCTGGTAAATATGCGCGCAGAAGGAGTGAAGATAAACAAGACCATTAATATGCTCGGCGGGGCTTACCTATTCCTTGCAATCATGGGATTCTGCATTGATGCGGCCGATTCGAAGATATTCATCCCGTATGTGCTTTTATTGCTTTACATGATGATTAGCGAGTTGTATCTGAAAAAGGAAAACCCGGTACTTAACTGGGCTTATTTTATGCTTAGCCAACTTTATATCGGACTGCCTTTTGCTTTGCTGAATGTATTAGCATTCCATAACGATCCGGGATCAGAATACAGTAGCGTAAGTTACAATCCTATTCTACCGCTATCCATCTTTATTTTCCTCTGGCTGAATGACACGGGAGCCTATTGCATCGGTTCATTGATCGGCAAACACCGATTGTTTGAACGTATCTCTCCCAAGAAATCATGGGAAGGTTCTATCGGCGGCGGAGTGGTAGCAATCGGAGTATCTTTTATACTCGCTCACTACTTCCCATTTATGTCAATGATTGAATGGGCAGGACTGGCCTTGGTGGTTGTTATATTCGGCACATGGGGCGACCTGACGGAGTCGTTATTGAAACGCCAGTTGCACGTTAAGGATTCGGGAACCATTCTTCCGGGACACGGTGGGATGCTCGACCGCTTTGACAGTTCCCTGATGGCTATACCGGCAGCAGTCGTTTATCTATATGCATTAACATGGTTCTAACGGGGGATTCTTTCTCAATCGATTAGAACTGAAACAAAATACAAAAGGTCGGGAACTTCTACGGAAGTATCCCGACCTTTTTCACACACAGTAAATCATAGTTAGGTTATCGGATCGAAGAAGTGGAATGAACATCCTTTGCTGCTTCCGGTACACCGACCGGATGATCCAGATCAAGAACAATCACTCTTCCTTCTCCATGTTCTCTTGAGTTTATTGTCACCTTAAACCCTTTGGGTGCTACCCAGGAATCTTTCGGCGTAGGGAAGAACTTTTCCAGATTATAAGAAACTCGTCCCCATCCCCAATAGTCAGTCACATCCTCATACGTATTATAACGCAGTTCCAAATGTATGTAACCATCTTCATCCACATTCAATGTTCCCGGTTCTGACGGTTCGCCCGGCTCTCCCGGTTCCATCTTATTTTGCACAAGACTGATACGATGTTTCTCCGAACGAGGCAACTCCTGGCGGAAAATTACGTTCAGGAACTTTCCTCCCAACCACATATCACCCTGATAAATCAGAATAGGATCATTTCCGAATTCTTCCGCTTCTTCCTCTGTCGACATATCTTCCACTTCTTTTGTCAACAGTTCCTGTATGCCTTCCATCTTCACCTGAACTCCTTTTCCTCCTTCCATGTCATACAAAGGATTGAAAAAAGCCACGACACGTTCACCGTCCACCGGTTTAAACCAAGGAATAGAAGTAGCAACCGGATCAATCACCCCCCAATTATCACCTTCCAAATAATAACCTCCTCCACCGGTTGCACGAACAGTCGCCCAGTCCCAGCTGAAATCTCCAATAGAATAACCATCATCATCACATGATTGCAACATTGGCACTAATGCCAATAATAAGATTCCTAAAAGCCACTTAATTTTTTTCATATCTTTTTCCTTTCTTTATTTTAGTCTTCTGCTTTATAAATAAAAAAGCCGTGCATTTACTGCATCGGCTTTACGTTTATTCAGAAAAAGAAAGTTATTTTTTCAACAAACGCAGCATTTCACGAGCTGCATGACGAGGAGCACCGGCAGGCCCTAACCGTTCGGCTACATATTCATACCCCGAAAGCATCTCATTTCTATACGCTTCATTTTCAATGATATTTCTCAATTCGTTCTGCATATTCTTCACGGTCATCGTATCCGCCACCAGTTCCTTTACCACTTCACGGTCAGCAATCAAATTAACCAACGAAATAAATCTCACAGTTAAGATATGACGCCGCAAAAAAGAAACCACTTTCCCGATCGGAGTGTAATAACAAACCACTTGAGGAACACGAAACAATGCCGTCTCAAGCGTAGCTGTACCCGAAGTAACTAAAGCTACATCTGCATGCTGCAACAGGCTATAAGTCTGATCGAAAATGATTTTCACTTTCGCCTCTCCTACATATTGTTTATAATACTCGGGAGCAATGGCAGGTGCACCGGCCAAGACAAGCTGATAATCAGGAAAAGCGGAAGCAGCCTTCAACATATCCGGCAGATTATCTTTGATTTCCTGTTTCCGGCTACCGGCAAGAAGAGCGATAATCGGCTTATCCTCCAATTGGTTCTCTGCAATAAAGTGCTCCTTATTTTTCGGATGAGCTGCCTGATAGGCTGCCACCTCATCCACCGTAGGGTTTCCTACATAGTGAATGGGGTATTGATGCTTTCCTTCGAAGAATTCCACTTCAAAAGGAAGAATGGAGAAAAGCTCATCTACATCTCGTTTTATATTCTTGATACGGTATTCTTTCCACGCCCATATCTTCGGAGAAATATAATAGTAAACCGGTATCTGTGTCTTTGCATGGACAAACTTGGCAATATCAAGATTGAATCCCGGATAATCTACCAGAATAACAACGTCCGGTTCCCAGGAAACAATGTCTTCTTTGCAACGCTTCATATTTGCAAAGATAGTGCGCAGATGGAGTAATACAGGAATAAATCCCATGTATGCCAACTCCTTATAGTGCTTTACCATTGTTCCTCCGACAGCCGCCATCAAGTCACCTCCGAAAAAACGGAAATCAGCCTGCGGGTCTTCTGCCTTTAAGGCAGCCATCAGATGAGAGGCGTGCAAGTCGCCGGAAGCTTCACCGACAATCAGATAATACTTCATTGAGTTGAGAGTTGAGAGTTGAGAGTTGAGAGTTGGTAGGGATAGATGACTAACAGGGCGTCATGCTTTCTTTTTCAACTTTCAAATTTCAACTAATTAAACCATTTATTAAGTTCGTCCATAAAGTGATAAGCCGTCACGTCAACCGTAGTCGGGGTGATAGCAACATAGCCATTTGCCAAAGCCCAATGATCGTTCTTCTCGTTTTCAGGTTCATGATCGGTAAATTCACCGGTCAGCCAGAAATAGTTAGGATCATTCAGACGAGGGCAGGCAGCCCATTCATTCGTCCAACGTCCTTTCGCCTGTTCACAGATTTTCACTCCTTTTATATCGGCTGTATCGGGGAAGTTTACATTCAGACAAGTTAAAGGAGGAAGTCCTTTTTCCAAGATCATGGCAGCGATACTGCGGATATAAGGTCCGGCAGCTTCAAAATCAGCATCGGGGGCATGATTGCACAAGGAGAAGCCAATAGAAGGAATTCCATTCAAACAGCCCTCAAACACCACTCCCATCGTACCGGAATAATGCACGTTAGTGGCAGAGTTATCTCCATGATTGATACCGCCGACTATCAAATCCGGAGTCCGGTCGAGCACTGTGTTTCTTGCCAATTTGATGCAATCGGTCGGTGTTCCCGAACATTTATAAACAGTCAAGCCCACTTCCTTCTTTACTAACTGGTAATGAACCGGCTGCGTCACCGTCAGCGCACACCCACTACCGGAACGCGGAGCATCAGGTGCCATCACTATAATCTCACCCAAAGGGCGAAGAAACTTCACCAGTTCATTAATACCTTTAGCCATCACGCCATCGTCATTCGAAACAAGTATCAACGGCTTCTCTTTTTCCATATATTCAATCCTTTCCTTTTTTATATTCGCACAAAAGTAACAAAAAGAAGCCGTACCACCAAACACCTCCCCGCATCAGATCGAAAAGTCTCTTTCACCCCCACTCCTACCCGTTTACAAATCTTAATCTTCTGCAAGCGAGCAAAAAAAGAAATAAATATCCAATATAAATATGTATATTTGCAAGCTCATAAAGAGAAAGGTAGATGATGAACCTGTCGAAGTTTGGTAACCGTTTCGTCCGACAGTTATTAACAAAACAGGCGACTTATCAACAGAAATTGCAAAGTTTCTCTTTTTTCGTAGGCGCTCTAAGGATTTATCACTTATTTCGCTGCCAATAAATTTAGAGAATATGGGAAAAATTATTGCTTTGGCCAATCAAAAAGGCGGTGTAGGAAAGACAACGACTACGATTAATCTCGCAGCTTCACTTGCTACACTGGAAAAAAAGGTACTCGTAGTAGATGCCGACCCGCAAGCTAATGCCTCTTCCGGTCTGGGAGTAGACATCAAGCAGTCGGAATGCACTATCTATGAATGTATTATTGACAGAGCCAACGTACAGGACGCTATCTTTGATACGGAGATTGATTCTTTGAAAGTAATCTCTTCGCACATCAATCTCGTAGGAGCAGAGATTGAAATGCTGAACCTCCCAAACCGAGAAAAGATACTAAAAGAAGTACTCACACCTTTGAAGAAAGAATATGACTATATCCTGATAGACTGTTCACCTTCATTAGGACTGATTACGATCAATGCCCTGACGGCAGCCGACTCCGTGATTATCCCCGTTCAAGCTGAATATTTTGCTCTTGAAGGTATCAGCAAATTGTTGAATACCATCAAAATCATCAAGTCGAAACTGAATCCGGCTTTAGAAATCGAAGGTTTCTTACTGACAATGTATGACTCTCGTCTGCGTCAGGCTAATCAGATTTACGACGAAGTGAAACGTCATTTCCAGGAACTGGTGTTCAACACCGTTATTCAACGAAATGTAAAATTGAGCGAGGCTCCCAGCTACGGTGTCCCGACCATCCTTTACGATGCGGAATCTACCGGCGCCAAAAACCACCTGGCTCTTGCTAAAGAGATTATCAACCGAAATAAATAAAAGAAAGAAGAAGATATGGCAACACAAAAAAGAAATGCATTAGGACGTGGTCTCGACGCCTTGCTCTCAATGGATGATGTGAAAACCGAAGGGTCTTCTTCCATTAATGAAATAGAGCTGGCAAAGATTACTGTCAATCCCAACCAGCCCCGCCGTGAGTTTGACGAAACAGCATTGCAGGAACTGGCTGATTCCATTGCGGAAATCGGTATCATCCAACCTATTACCTTACGCAAACTCTCGGACGATGAGTATCAGATCATCGCGGGAGAACGTCGTTATCGTGCGTCACAAAGAGCAGGACTGAAAACGATCCCTGCTTATATACGCACTGCCGACGACGAAAACATGATGGAAATGGCGCTGATTGAAAATATCCAGCGTGAAGACCTGAATGCCGTAGAAATCGCACTTGCCTACCAGCATCTGCTCGATCAATACGAACTGACACAGGAACGTCTTAGCGAACGCATCGGAAAGAAACGAACGACGATCGCCAACTACCTGCGCTTACTGAAATTGCCGGCTCCGATACAGATGGCCCTGCAAAACAAGCAGTTGGACATGGGACATGCCCGTGCACTGATTTCATTAGGCGACCCTAAACTACAAGTTAAAATATTCGAAGAAATACAAGAACACGGATATTCAGTCCGCAAAGTAGAAGAAATTGTTAAATCATTAAGCGAAGGAGAAGCTGTGAAAAGCGGCACACGGAAAATAACACCCAAACGTGGCAAACTTCCTGAAGAATTCAACTTATTGAAGCAACAACTCTCCGGCTTTTTCAACACCAAGGTACAACTCACCTGCTCTGAAAAGGGAAAAGGCAAGATCAGTATTCCTTTCGGGAACGAGGAGGAACTGGAACGTATCATGGAAATCTTCGATACGCTAAAGAAGTAAATGACAAGAAAAAGTAAGAAATATCAGTTACTAGTCAGCGCCCTGCTTCTCTGTTTTTTACAGGTGGCAGGGATTGATGTGTATGCACAATCCACTGTTACTCCGGCACGGAAAGATACAACAATCATACAGCGCGAAGCGCCGAAAGCCCGTGCACGAAGGCATCGTGATCCGATTATACAGGACTCGGTGAAGAAGGATTCTATCCAAATCATACCATCCAAAGAACTTCCGGCCATCGACAGTTTGTCAGCTGCTAAAATACAGATAGCGGACAGCTTGGATGCAGCCAACAAGAAAGAGCTGAAAAAGATAGAGCAACCTGCCTCCATTGTTGTAAAGACCGACACTGTGCCGCCACCTGCTCAAGATATTAACAAGAAAATATTTATCCCGAATCCGACCAAAGCAACGTGGTTGGCAGTCGTATTCCCCGGTGGAGGACAGATTTACAACCGTAAATACTGGAAATTGCCTATTATATATGGAGGATTTGCTGGTTGTGCTTACGCCTTAAGTTGGAACGGTAAGATGTACAAAGACTATTCGCAAGCCTATCTGGACATTATGGACAGCAATCCGAATACGAAAAGTTACGAAGATTTGTTGCCCCCGAACTCCACTTATAATGAGGAGCAGCTAAAAAACACACTAAAACGAAGAAAAGATATGTTCCGTCGTTATCGGGACCTTAGTATATTTGCTTTTATCGGAGTTTACCTGATCTCTATCATCGACGCTTATGTAGATGCAGAGTTGTCCAACTTCGATATAACCCCCGACTTGAGTATGAAAGTAGAACCGGCTGTAATCGACAATAACAATCAGTTCCGCTCCAGCAGTTTAAAAAGCAAGTCGGTTGGTCTGCAATGCGTATTACGATTTTAAAAACACAATTTAGATTGATCTTATTATTGAAGCATGAAGAAATTAGTTAACTATTGTTCGATTATTTTTCTTTTACTGGTGGCAACGTCGCAGGTAAAAGCGCAAAGTGTAGATGTAGTGATTCGTGAAAATGGAACTGAACGCAAAGAAAGCATCGACCTGCCTAAAAGTATGACATATCCACTTGACAGTCTGTTGAACGACTGGAAAGCCAAAAATTATATTGACTTAGGCAAAGATTGCAGTACAGCTGAAATCAACCCTTTATTCAGCGACTCTGTCTATATCGACCGCTTGTCACGCATTCCGGCTATCATGGAAATGCCTTATAATGATATTATCCGCAAATTCATCGATATGTATGCAGGACGCTTGCGTAATCAGGTTTCTTTCATGTTGAGTGCCTGCAACTTCTATATGCCGATTTTTGAAGAAGCATTGGATGCATACGGACTTCCACTGGAACTTAGATATCTCCCGATTATCGAATCTGCACTGAACCCCTCTGCCGTGTCGCGCGCAGGCGCTTCCGGTCTGTGGCAATTTATGATCGGTACAGGTAAGATCTATGGCTTGGAATCAAACAGCCTGGTAGATGAACGACGCGACCCGATTAAAGCAACTTGGGCTGCCGCACGTTATCTCAAAGAAATGTACGATATCTATGGAGACTGGAATCTTGTGATTGCTGCTTATAACTGTGGTCCCGGTACTATCAACAAGGCAATCCGCCGTGCCAATGGCGAAACGGATTACTGGAAAATTTATAATTACCTGCCTAAAGAGACACGTGGTTACGTACCTGCCTTTATCGCCGCTAATTATGTGATGACTTACTATTGTGACCATAATATTTGTCCGATGGAAACAAATATCCCGGCAAGTACCGACACAGTACAAGTGAACAAGAACCTGCACTTCGAACAGATTGCAGATCTTTGCAATGTACCTTTGGATCAAATCAAGAGCTTGAATCCGCAATATAAGAAGCAAATGATTCCGGGTGACAGCAAGCCTTATACTTTAAGACTTCCTATCGATGCTATCAGTACCTTTATAGATAAGCAAGACACAATCTATGCACATCGCGCCGACGAATTGTTCCGCAACCGGAAAACCGTTGCTGTTAAGGAGATCACCCCCTCAACCCGCAAAACGACAACAGCCGTTGCCGGTAAAGGCAAACTGACCTACTACACAATAAAAAGTGGAGACACTTTGTCAACCATCGCCGGTAAGTATGGCGTCACGATTAAGGATATACAAAGGTGGAATGGAATGTCCAACACCAAAATTGCAGCAGGAAAACGATTGAAAATATACAAATAAACAGCTTCCTGCTTGCATCGTTCGGAAATTTGCTTATTTTTGCAGAACTAAGCAAGTGAAAGGATAACAATTATGGATAATCTGCCCCCCAAAGAAATAAGTGATGAAGAGATGATCAATCAGGCGTTCCACGAACTACTGAATGATTATCTCAACACTAAACATCGCAAAAAGGTTGAAATCATTACGAAGGCTTTCAACTTCGCCAATCAGGCGCATAAAGGTATCAAACGTCGTTCGGGCGAACCTTATATTATGCACCCGATTGCCGTTGCAAGTATTGTATGTAATGAGATCGGCCTGGGTTCAACTTCTATATGTGCGGCCTTGTTGCATGATGTAGTAGAAGACACTGATTACACAGTAGAAGACATTGAAAATATCTTTGGCCCGAAGATTGCCCAAATTGTGGACGGACTGACCAAGATATCCGGCGGAATTTTCGGTGACCGTGCTTCAGCACAAGCAGAGAACTTCAAGAAGTTACTGCTCACTATGTCGAACGATATCCGGGTAATTCTTATCAAGATAGCCGACCGTTTGCACAACATGCGTACCCTCGGTTCCATGTTGCCCAACAAGCAATATAAGATTGCAGGCGAAACGCTTTACATCTATGCGCCACTCGCCAACCGCCTGGGTCTCTATAAAATAAAAACAGAGCTTGAGAATCTAAGCTTCAAATATGAACATCCCGAAGAATATGCGGAAATAGAAGAGAAGTTGAATGCCACAGCTGCCGAACGCGACAAAGTTTTCAACGACTTCACTGCTCCCATCCGTACACAACTGGATAAGATGGGATTGAAATACCGGATACTTGCCCGCGTAAAATCAATCTATTCCATCTGGAACAAGATGCAGACCAAGCATGTTCCTTTCGAAGAAATATTTGACTTGCTGGCTGTTCGAATCATCTTCGAACCACGCAATGAGGAAGAAGAACTCAACGACTGTTTCGACATTTACGTTTCCATCTCCAAGATATACAAGCCTCATCCGGACCGTCTGCGCGACTGGGTGAGCCATCCTAAAGCAAATGGTTATCAGGCATTGCATGTCACCCTGATGGGTAATAACGGACAATGGATTGAAGTCCAGATTCGTAGTGAACGAATGAATGACGTTGCCGAACAAGGTTTCGCCGCTCACTGGAAATACAAAGAAGGAGGAGGCAGCGAAGATGAAGGAGAGTTGGAAAAATGGTTGAAAACCATTAAGGAGATATTGGATGATCCGCAACCGGATGCCATTGATTTTCTGGATACCATCAAACTTAATTTATTTGCTTCTGAAATATTCGTATTCACCCCCAAAGGTGAGCTGAAGACTATGCCGCAGAATTCTACGGCTCTCGACTTCGCGTTTTCCCTGCATACGGATATTGGCAGCCATTGTATTGGTGCCAAAGTCAACCACAAATTAGTTCCGTTAAGCCATAAATTGCAAAGTGGTGACCAAGTTGAGATCCTGACTTCAAAATCGCAACGTGTGCAACCGCAATGGGAAGTTTTTGCAACCACTGCCCGTGCCCGTGCCAAGATAGCAGCCATCCTCCGCAAAGAGCGTAAAGCAAACCAGAAGATAGGTGAAGAAATCCTTAACGAGTTTTTGAAAAAAGAGGAAATCCGCCCTGAAGAAACCGTTATTGAGAAGCTGCGCAAACTGCATAATGCCAAGAATGAAGAAGAACTGCTGGCCGCCATTGGCAGCAAAGCAATCGTCTTGGGAGAAGCGGATAAGAATGAACTGAAAGAAAAGCAAACCAGTAACTGGAAGAAATATCTGACTTTCTCTTTCGGCAACAATAAAGAGAAGCAGGAAGAAAAAGAGCCGCAAGAAAAAGAAAAGATCAATCCGAAGCAAGTGCTCAAGCTGACAGAAGAAAGTTTGCAGAAGAAATATATCATGGCCGAATGTTGCCATCCTATTCCCGGTGATGACGTATTGGGATATGTGGATGAAAACGACCGGATCATTATCCACAAACGCCAATGTCCTGTTGCCGCCAAACTGAAGAGCAGTTATGGCAACCGTATATTAGCAACAGAATGGGATACACACAAAGAACTATCTTTCCTGGTATATATATATATAAAAGGTATAGACAGCATGGGACTTTTGAATGAAGTCACCCAGGTTATCTCCAGACAGCTCAATGTAAATATCCGTAAGCTGACCATCGAAACCGAAGATGGTATCTTTGAAGGAAAAATTCAGTTATGGGTACATGACGTGGATGATGTGAAAACCATCTGTAACAATCTGAAGAAAATACAGAATATCAAACAGGTGAGCCGCGTAGAAGAATAACATTGATCGACACATTCGTTATCGATCAACGTTATTCTACTCCCGTCCATCCAATTCGCGTTTAATAGCCAAAAGCTCTTCTTTTATCGCTTTCAGCTTATTTACAATCTCATAATTACGAACCGTAGCTTCTTTATTATCCTTCAAACGTTGCCGGGCACCGGGAAGTGTCATGCCTTTTTCTTTTACCAAATGATAGATAAGACCGATCGTTTCTACGTCTTCTTTGCGGTACTGACGTATTCCTCTTCCTGCTGTCTTAGGAGAGATTTGCGGAAATTCCTTTTCCCAAAAACGGAGCAATGACGGATTGACTCCGAACATATCGGCAACCTCTCCTATTGAATAATATAGCTTCAATTCTTTATCTGTATTAAGCATAACACTCCTGTTTTAAGATTTTAATCGAATACTTTACCATGATTGGCTGCCAACTGAATCATCTTTTCATAATCTTCGGCACTCAAATCCATGAAATAATAATTGACCGGATTTACTACCTGCCCTTTCACGTACACTTCATAATGCAAATGCGGGCCGGTACTTTTTCCTGTACTACCCACTTTTCCGATAATCTCACCACGTACCACTTTCTTTCCGACTTTCGTATTAAATCCCTGCAAGTGAGCATACCGAGTGAGATACCCGAAACCATGATCTATCTCAATGGTATTACCGTATCCGGTTTCCCATCCCACTTTCACCACTGTTCCGTTTCCGGTAGCATAAACATCCGTTCCCGGATGAGCAGAGAAGTCCATGCCTGCATGGAACTTTGTCGTACCATAAATAGGGTCAATACGTGTACCATAACCGGATGCTGTCTGACGAAGATCTTTATTCGAAATAGGCTGTATGGCCGGAATACATTTCAGCATCTCATCATGGTTCTTACACATATCAATCACATCATCGAAAGATTTCGACTGAATATAAAGCCTTTTGGAAAGCACGTCCAACTTTTGAGTCGTATTCACCACCAGCTTGGCATTCGCCAAATCCATCAGTTCTTCGTAACGGTTCGTCCCGCCATAACCTGCCTGACGAATAGCCGGAGAAACAGGATCTGCCTGTAAAATCACCCGATACAGATTATCGTCACGTTGCTGAATATCCTGAAGCACCCCCATAGCGTCGTCCAAACGCCGGGAAAGCACATTGTACTGCGCCAAAAGACGGCTGTTTTCAATTCTTAATTCCTTCTCTGACGGAGAACCAAAAATCAAAAGCAATACAATAAAGCAACCTGCTCCCAACCCCATTCCATAGAAAAGCCGACGCAGGATACTAAGCGCACGCTGCCGTACGGTAGGGTAAATTCGATCATAAGTCTGGGTCTGTGGATTATAGATGTAGTATACTTTGCGCATCTTTTTGGAAATATTTCGCTTGTTAATACGGCAAAAGTAATAAAAACAAGCTATCTTTGCACAGTTTTTACGAATTTATGAGTTGTGATTTATGATTTATTGGGGATTCCTCCCCTCTCTCATATCCCACAGCCCATAATTCATAATTCATAAATCATAATTCTTCATTATATGTTGACTGCAAAAGAGATCAGAGATTCATTCAAGAATTTCTTTGAGTCGAAAGGACACCACATCGTTCCCTCGGCTCCGATGGTGATTAAAGATGACCCTACCCTGATGTTTACGAACGCGGGTATGAACCAGTTTAAAGATATTATTTTGGGTAACCATCCGGCGAAATACCAAAGAGTCGCGGACTCGCAAAAATGTTTGCGTGTAAGCGGAAAGCATAATGACCTGGAAGAAGTAGGACACGATACGTACCACCACACCATGTTTGAAATGCTTGGTAACTGGTCGTTCGGCGATTACTTCAAGAAAGAAGCGATCAGCTGGGCATGGGAATATCTGGTAGAAGTCTTGAAACTGAATCCGGAACATCTCTATGCAACCGTATTTGAAGGAAGTCCTGAAGAAGGATTGAGCCGTGACGACGAAGCTGCTTCCTATTGGGAACAGTTCTTGCCGAAAGATCACATCATCAACGGTAACAAACACGACAACTTCTGGGAAATGGGTGATACAGGACCTTGCGGACCTTGTTCCGAAATCCATATCGACCTCCGTCCTGCTGAAGAACGTGCCAAGATCTCCGGTCGCGACCTCGTGAACCACGATCACCCGCAGGTAATTGAAATCTGGAACCTCGTGTTCATGCAATACAACCGCAAAGCAGACGGCAGTCTTGAGCCGCTTCCTGCCAAGGTTATTGATACCGGTATGGGATTCGAACGTCTTTGTATGGCTCTGCAAGGCAAAACATCCAACTACGACACAGACGTATTCCAGCCAATGTTGAAAGCTATTGCAGCAATGTCGGGTACAGAATATGGAAAAGACAAGCAGCAAGATATTGCAATGCGTGTAATTGCCGACCATATCCGTACCATTGCATTCTCAATCACAGATGGTCAGTTGCCGTCTAATGCAAAGGCAGGTTACGTGATCCGCCGTATCCTTCGCCGTGCCGTTCGTTACGGATATACTTTCCTCGGACAGAAACAGGCATTTATGTATAAGTTGCTTCCTGTATTGATTGATAACATGGGAGAGGCTTATCCTGAACTAGTTGCACAAAAGACACTGATTGAAAAAGTAATCAAGGAAGAAGAAGAATCATTCCTCCGCACCTTGGAAACTGGTATCCGTCTATTGGACAAGACAATGGAAGATACCAAAGCCAATGGAAAAACTGAAATCAGCGGTAAAGATGCTTTTACTTTATATGATACATTCGGTTTCCCGCTCGACTTGACAGAGCTGATTCTCCGTGAAAACGGAATGACTGTCAACATTGAAGAGTTCAATGAAGAAATGCAGCAACAGAAACAGCGTGCACGTAATGCCGCCGCCATCGAAACTGGTGACTGGATTGTACTGAAAGAAGGGACAACTGAATTCGTTGGTTACGATTACACTGAATACGAGGCTTCTATCCTTCGTTACCGTCAGATCAAACAAAAGAACCAGACATTGTATCAGATTGTACTCGACTATACTCCGTTCTATGCAGAAAGTGGTGGTCAGGTAGGTGATACAGGTGTATTGGTGAGCGAGTTCGAGACGATTGAAGTGGTCGATACAAAGAAAGAGAATAATCTTCCGATACATATTACCAAAAAGCTACCCGAACATCCGGAAGCTCCGATGATGGCTTGTGTAGATACCGACAAACGTGCAGCCTGCGCAGCTAATCACTCGGCGACCCACTTGCTGGATGCTGCTTTGCGTGAAGTGTTGGGTGAACATATCGAACAGAAAGGTTCATTGGTTACACCGGATTCATTGCGCTTCGACTTCTCTCACTTCCAGAAAGTGACCGATGAAGAAATCCGTAAAGTTGAACATATCGTCAATGCAAGAATCCGCGCTAATATCCCATTGAAAGAATATCGCAATATTCCTATCGAGGAAGCTAAGGAGTTGGGAGCTATCGCTCTCTTTGGTGAAAAGTATGGCGACAGAGTTCGTGTAATCCAGTTCGGTACTTCTATCGAGTTCTGCGGTGGTACACACGTAGCTGCAACCGGAAATATCGGTATGGTGAAAATCATCTCCGAAAGTTCTGTTGCTGCCGGCGTTCGCCGTATTGAAGCTTATACCGGAGCACGCGTGGAAGAAATGCTGGATACGATACAAGATACACTTAGTGACTTGAAGGCTCTCTTTAACAATGCTCCTGACTTGAGAATTGCAATCCGTAAATATCTGGATGAAAATGCAGGATTGAAAAAGCAGGTAGAAGACTTCATGAAAGAGAAAGAAGCAGCTTTGAAGGAAAGACTACTGAAAAATGTACAAGAGATCCACGGTATCAAAGTAATCAAGTTCTGTGCTCCGCTACCGGCAGAAGTAGTGAAGAATATCGCTTTCCAACTTCGGGGTGAAATCACAGAAAACTTGTTCTTCGTAGCCGGAAGTACAGACAATGGCAAACCGATGCTGACAGTAATGCTTAGCGATAATTTGGTTGCTGGTGGTCTGAAAGCTGGTAATCTGGTAAAAGAGGCTGCCAAACTGATTCAAGGTGGCGGCGGTGGCCAACCTCACTTCGCTACCGCAGGAGGTAAAAATGCTGATGGACTACCGGCAGCAGTTGAAAAAGTACTGGAGCTGGCAGGAATCTAAGAATAAATAAAAGAGGCTGTCTAACAAGCCACAAAAAGAAATCACCCCTATCAGAGTTTGTTCTGATAGGGGTGAAATCGTTAAAAAGAGACTTATAGACAACCTCTTTTACGTAAAGACTTAAAATTAGACGCGTCTGAATAAATACATAAGAAACTCCCTATTAATGTAGAAAAAAAACAGTGACGGTATATGCACAGGATAGTGACGGTATCGCTAGCATATAGCGTCACTATTTGCATCGGATAGCGTCACTATTTTACAGAAGTGAATTCACCAACAACAATTTCGGCTTGAATCCCCTTTTGAATCCCCTATAAAAGCATCGGGAAAGGATACTTCCGACCCTCCCCCAAAAACCAAACAAACCCGGTAAGAAATAGAAGTCTATTTGTCTCTTTCTAAAAATATTAGCTTATAATTTAGGCTTGTCACAGTTTTTTTCTACCTTTGTGACCAGATTAATTATTTTTCTTATTCTTCAAATAAATAAAATAAGTAATCACTAATACCTAAAGAATGATGAGAACACCTGCTTATCTATGCCTGCTGTTAACCTGCATGCTCATTTCTTGTACCCCTACGCAAGAAAAACACGAAATAGATTACACATCTTATGTAAATCCATTTATCGGAACAGACTTCACTGGAAACACTTATCCTGGTGCCCAAGCTCCTTTCGGCATGGTGCAACTTAGCCCGGACAACGGACTCCCCGGATGGGACCGTATCTCCGGTTATTTCTATCCGGACAGTACAATTGCCGGTTTCAGCCACACACATCTTTCCGGCACTGGAGCGGGAGATTTGTATGACATCTCTTTCATGCCTGTCACTCTTCCCTACAAAGAAGCGGAAGCACCGCTTGGCATCCACTCTAAATTCTCCCACAAGGATGAAAGTGCTCATGCCGGTTATTATCAAGTACGCCTGACTGATTATAACATCAACGTCGAACTGACTGCCACCGAGCGTTGTGGTATCCAACGTTATACGTTTCCGGAAGCCCAATCTGCTATCTTCTTAAATCTGAAGAAAGCCATGAACTGGGATTTTACCAACGATTCTCATATCGAAGTCGTAGACTCCGTCACCATTCAAGGTTACCGTTTCTCCGACGGCTGGGCACGCGATCAACACATCTATTTCCGCACCCGATTCTCCAAGCCTTTTGAGAAAATGGAACTGGACACAACTGCCATCATCAAAGACAATAAACGTATCGGCACAGCTGTTATCGCCCGCTTCGATTTCAACACCCAAAAGGATGAACAGATATTGGTAAACACTGCCATTTCCGGTGTCAGCATGGAAGGAGCAGCCAAAAACCTGCAAGCTGAAGTCCCCGAAAATGACTTCGACAAATACTTGGCGGAAACAAAAGCCAACTGGAACCGCCAGCTCGGAAAGATTGAAATAAAAGGTGATAATGAGAACGATAAAGTGAACTTCTACACCGCTCTCTATCACTCAATGATTGCCCCAACTATTTACAGTGATGTAGACGGAACTTACTACGGCCCCGATAAGAAAGTACACCAAGCCAACGGCTGGGTTAATTATAGCACTTTCTCCCTATGGGATACATACCGTGCCGCCCACCCGCTCTTTACTTATACCGAACCCGAGCGTGTAAACGACATGGTGAAATCCTTCATCGCCTTCTACGAACAGAATGGCCGTCTGCCAGTGTGGAACTTCTACGGAAGTGAAACAGACATGATGATCGGTTATCATGCTGTTCCTGTTATTGTAGACGCCTATCTGAAAGGAATCGGCGACTTCGACGCAAAGAAAGCCTTGGATGCTTGCATAGCAACGGCTAATCTGGATAATTACCGCGGCATCGGACTCTACAAAGAATTAGGATACATACCTTACAACGTAACAGACCACTACAACGCAGAAAACTGGTCGTTATCCAAAACACTGGAATACGCTTTCGATGACTATTGCATTGCCGAAATGGCGAAGAAGATGGGCAAACAAGACATTGCGGACGAATTTTATAAACGTTCTCAAAACTACAAGAATGTATATAACCCCGCTACTTCTTTCATGCAGCCACGTGACGACAAAGGCACCTTTATCAAGGACTTCAAAGCCGATGACTATACGCCACACATCTGCGAAAGCAACGGATGGCAATACTTTTGGTCTGTACAGCATGACATTAACGGACTGATCGACCTTGGAGGAGGTAAAAACCGATTTGCCGAAAAACTGGACAGTATGTTCACCTATCATCCGGCAGCAGATGACGAACTACCTATCTTCAGCACGGGCATGATAGGACAATATGCGCATGGCAATGAACCGAGCCATCACGTTATTTATCTGTTCAATGCTATAGGACACGAAAATCGCACACAAGAATATGTAGCCAAAGTGATGAACGAGCTCTACAAGAACGAACCTGCCGGTCTTTGTGGCAACGAAGATTGCGGACAGATGTCAGCATGGTATGTATTCAGTGCGATGGGATTCTACCCCGTCAATCCCGTCAGTGGAAAATACGAGATAGGTACTCCCCTATTCCCGGAAATGCAATTACATCTGGCGAATGGAAAAACTTTCACCGTACTGGCCCCCAAAGTGAACAAAGAAAATATCTATATCCAATCCATCAAAATAGATGGAAAAACGTATGACAAAACATATCTTACTCACGAGCAAATCATGAGTGGAGCGACTGTCGAATTCGAAATGAGTAACACCCCTAAAGCAATTGGAGTCATATTCGAAGAAAATAACCCATAAGCCAAACCTGAACAACCAATTGAGAGAATGAACGAAAACTTCGATATAACCTATAAAGCACTATTTCGCCGGTACTATCCCAGCCTGATTTTCTATGCTACCCGTCTGGTGGGAGAAGAAGAAGCAGAGGATGTAGTGCAGGACGTATTTGTAGAATTATGGAAGCGAAAAGACCACATAGAGATAGGCGACCAAATCCAGGCCTTTCTCTATCGTGCCGTTTACACCCGTGCCCTTAACGTCTTGAAACACCGCAGTGTGGAAGAAGGTTATTGTGTTGCCATGGAAGAAATCAACCAAAGACGCGCAGAATTCTATCAACCGGACAACAACGAAGTAATTCGGAGGATCGAAGATAAGGAACTCCGCAAAGAAATTCATGATGCAATTAATGAACTCCCTGACAAATGCAAAGAGGTTTTCAAACTTAGCTATCTACATGATATGAAAAACAAGGAAATAGCCGATATTCTCGGAGTTTCACTCCGCACGGTGGAAGCCCATATGTATAAGGCTTTAAAATACTTGCGTGGCCGACTTGATCCTCTTTGGACGATTCTTTTCTTATTTTTATGGCGATTATAATAAGTGTTTTTGCGTTTTGAATTGTATTACTAATATGAAGGAAAAGAAAATGAGTAATCTGAGTGAAGAAATAATAAACAGATATCTGACAGGACAGTGTTCTGAAGAAGAGCTTATCGAGGTCAATGCCTGGATGAAGGAATCGGAAGAAAATGCCCGCCAGCTCTTTCGTATGGAAGAAATTTATCATTTGGGTAAATTCGACCAGTACACTGATGAACAACGGATACTTCGTGCGGAAAAACAACTCTATAAAAAGCTGGACGAAGAGAAAGGTAAACAGAGCAAAATACTAAGCATGCATCGCTGGATGAAATATGCCGCAGTGATTGCTGTGATGTTGGTCATGGGTGGTGGAGTCGGATATTGGTTCTATCAAAACGGAAACAATCAACAAATGATGGTTGCAGTAGCCAGCGAAGGCATTGTTAAGGAGGTAGTCTTACCGGATGGTAGCAAGGTTTGGCTGAACAATGCAGCAACCTTGAAATATCCACGTGAGTTCTCCGAAAAGGAACGCAATGTCTACCTGGAAGGAGAAGCTTATTTTGAGGTCACCAAAAACCGCCATAAGCCATTCACCGTTCAAAGTGATGCAATACGCGTACGCGTATTGGGAACTACGTTCAATTTAAAATCCGATAAACGTTGCCGAATAGCAGAGGCGACACTTATTGAAGGTGAGATTGAAGTAAAAGGCAATAAGGAAGAGGGGCAGATTATCCTCACTCCGGGACAACGTGCGGAACTGAACAAAAATAATGGACGATTGACCGTGAAACAAGTGGATGCCAAGTTGGATGCTGTTTGGCACGATAATCTGATTCCATTCCAAAAAGCAGATATCTTCACCATCACCAAAGCGCTGGAGCGTTTCTATGATGTGAAAATCATTCTGTCTCCTGACATTCAGACGGGTAAAACTTACTCCGGTGTACTGAAAAGGAAATCGAATATCGAGTCAGTGTTGAAATCATTGCAAAACTCTATACCTATTGATTATAAAATTGTCGGAAACAATATCTTCATTTCTCCCAAATAAGAAGTAAAAGATGAACCGGCTAAAACTTAAAAGCTATTAATACCATGAAATTAAAAACATTCCTAATAGTAGGATGTTTAGGAGGTTTATTCACACTTAGCTCCTGTACAGCCCCCACTAATGTAAAAGACTATAGTGCTTACGTCAACCCTTTCATCGGTACCGGTGGACATGGTCATACCTTCCCCGGAGCGGTAGTTCCCCACGGGATGATTCAGCCCAGTCCGGACACCCGGATCGATGGTTGGGATGCTTGTTCCGGTTATTATTATGCCGACTCTACCATCAATGGCTTCTCACACACCCACGTCAGCGGTACAGGTTGTTGCGACTATGGAGATGTCTTGCTCATGCCAACTGTGGGTAAACAACAATATCGTACAACCGATCCCCAAAGCCAACGCCTAGCATACGCTTCCTCTTTCTCACATAAGAATGAAATCGCAGAACCAGGATATTATTCTGTCTTTCTTGATACTTACCAGGTGAAAGCTGAAATTTCATCCACCAAACGAGGAGCAATCCATCGCTATACTTTTCCCGAAAACGCCGAATCCGGATTTATCATCGACCTGGATTACAGCCTGCAACGACAGACTAACTCCGAGATGGAAATAGAAGTAATAAGCGATACGGAAATCTGTGGACACAAGAAAACAACTTATTGGGCTTTCGACCAATATATCAACTTCTACGCTAAATTTTCCAAGCCATTCTCTTATACGCTCGTTACGGATTCTATCACCATGGACAATGGCAAACGGCTTCCTGTCTGCAAAGCATTATTGCATTTCAACACCAGTAAAGACGAGCAGGTTCTTGTTAAAGTAGGTGTGTCCGCTGTCGATATTGCCGGTGCACGGAAGAACGTTGAATCAGAAATTCCCGGATGGGATTTCGAGAAAGTACGTAAAGACGCACGTACGGCATGGAATGAATATCTTTCCAAAATTGATATTACAACTTCCGATAAAGAAGATAAAGCCATCTTCTACACGGCCCTCTATCATACGGGAATCAGTCCAAATCTGTTCACTGATGCAGACGGACGTTATTTAGGAATGGATCTTGAAGTGCATCAAGGAGACACCCTTAATCCGATATACACTGTATTTTCTTTATGGGATACTTTCCGTGCGCTACATCCGCTAATGACTATCATTGATCCTGATCTGAATAATCACTTTATCAATTCGTTAATTAAGAAGCATCAGGAAGGTGGGATATACCCCATGTGGGACTTGGCTTCCAATTACACCGGCACTATGATTGGTTATCATGCTGTTCCGGTCATCGTGGATGCCTACATGAAAGGGTATCGCAATTTTGATGCCAAAGAGGCTTATAAAGCCTGCCTGCGTGCCGCCGAATATGACACTACCGGCATCAAATGTCCGGATTTGGTATTGCCTCATCTCATGCCTAAAGCAAAATATTATAAGAATGCCATCGGATATATCCCTTGTGACCGCGAAAACGAATCAGTGGCCAAAGCTCTGGAATATGCGTATGATGACTGGTGTATCTCTATCTTTGCAGAAGCAATGAGTGATTTTGAATCCAAAGCAAAGTATGAACGCTTTGCCAAGGCGTACGAATTTTATTTCGACAAATCAATCCGCTTCATGCGTGGACTGGACTCAAAAGGTGAATGGCGTACTCCATTCAATCCGCGTGCATCTACTCACCGCAGCGATGATTATTGTGAAGGAACAGCTTGGCAATGGACTTGGTTTGTGCCGCATGATGTAGAAGGATTAGTCAATCTGATGGGTGGAGAAGATGCTTTTGTCCAGAAACTCGATTCCTTATTCTCGGCCGATTCATCACTTGAAGGTGAGACAACCTCATCAGATATCAGCGGACTTATCGGGCAATATGCACATGGAAACGAACCAAGTCACCATGTGATCCATCTATATAACTACGTTAACCATCCTTGGAGAACTCAAGAGTTGGTGGATAGCGTTTACCGAAGTCAGTATACCAACAGTATAGACGGTCTTTCGGGTAATGAGGACTGCGGTCAGATGTCTGCCTGGTATATACTCAACTCTATGGGATTCTATCAGGTATGTCCCGGCAAGCCGGTATATTCCATCGGACGTCCTGCCTTCGACAAAGCAGTTATCAATCTGCCTGAAGGAAAGACTTTCAGTATTGTAGTAAAGAATAATGGGAAAAAGAATAAATACATTGAAAGTGTATTGCTGAACGGTAAAGCTCTAAACATTCCATTCTTTAACCATCAGGATATTGCGAATGGAGGAACGATGGAAATCAAGATGACCGATCATCCTACGAAATGGGGAGTCCTCTCTCCAGCTCTCTCCTCCAAAGAAGAGGAATGAGTTGGTACTAGCTGTTCAAATTGAATAAAAAAAACAAAACCTTGAAAAATAAATTGGCTCAATCGATTTCTGATTCGATTGAGCCATAAATAATAAATAAGACCATGAAAAAGTATCTCCTATTAGTATGCGCATTAAGTTGTATCGTCTTTGCAAAAGCCAAAGGCTGGACGCAGTATGTCAATCCGCTTATGGGTTCTCAATCTAGTTTCGAGTTATCAACAGGTAATACTTATCCGGCCATTGCCCGTCCGTGGGGGATGAATTTCTGGACTCCACAAACAGGAAAGATGGGAGACGGATGGCAATACACTTATACGGCTAATAAGATTCGTGGATTTAAACAAACACATCAACCCAGTCCGTGGATTAATGATTACGGACAATTCTCTATTATGCCTGTAGTAGGCAAACCGGAATTCAATGAAGAGAAGCGTGCCAGTTGGTTTGCCCACAAAGGAGAAACTGCCACTCCTTATTATTATAAAGTATATCTTGCAGAGCATGATGTAGTGACAGAAATGGCTCCAACCGAGCGTGCAGTTCTTTTCCGTTTCACTTTTCCGGAAAACGATCATTCGTATGTTGTAGTGGACGCCTTTGATAAGGGATCGTATATTAAGGTTATTCCGGAAGAAAACAAGATTATCGGTTACACGACTCGCAACAGCGGTGGAGTTCCCGAAAACTTTAAAAATTACTTTATTATTGAATTCGACAAGCCTTTCACATATAAAGCTACGGTAGTCAATGGCAATCTGCAGGAAAATGTTACCGAACAGACAACAGATCATGCCGAAGCCATTATTGGTTTCCAAACACATAAGGGCGAACAAGTACATGCAAGAATTGCTTCTTCTTTCATCAGTTTTGAACAGGCAGCTTTGAATATGAAAGAGTTGGGCAAAGATAATATCGAACAGCTAGCCCAAAAAGGAAAAGAAGCGTGGAACCAAGTATTAGGCAAAATAGAAGTAGAAGGAGGCAATCTCGACCAATATCGCACATTCTATTCTTGTTTATATCGTTCATTGCTCTTCCCACGCAAATTCTACGAACTGGATGCTGCCGGACAACCTGTTCATTACAGTCCTTATAATGGGCAAGTATTACCGGGGTATATGTATACCGACACAGGCTTTTGGGATACTTTCCGTTGCCTATTCCCGTTATTGAACCTAATGTACCCGTCAGTCAACAAGGAAATGCAGGAAGGTCTGATCAATACATATAAAGAGAGCGGTTTCTTCCCGGAATGGGCAAGTCCGGGGCACAGAGGCTGTATGGTTGGTAACAACTCTGCTTCTGTCTTAGTGGATGCTTACATGAAAGGAGTGAAAGTGGACGATATAAAAACATTGTATGAAGGGCTGATTCACGGAACGGAGAATGTACATCCACAAGTATCATCAACAGGACGTTTGGGATACGAATATTACAATAAACTGGGTTACGTACCATACGATGTAAAAATCAATGAGAACGCCGCACGCACGTTGGAATATGCATACAATGACTGGTGTATCTACCAACTGGCAAAAGAACTTAAACGTCCGAAAAAAGAGATTAATCTTTTCGCAAAACGTGCCATGAACTACAAGAATCTTTTCGATAAAGAATCTAAGTTAATGCGTGGACGCAACGAAGATGGTACATTCCAATCTCCTTTCTCTCCGCTGAAATGGGGAGACGCCTTTACGGAAGGAAATAGCTGGCACTATACTTGGTCTGTATTCCACGATCTTCAAGGATTGATTGACTTGATGGGCGGAAAAGAGATGTTTATCACCATGATGGATTCTGTTTTTGCCGTACCTCCTATTTTTGATGATAGCTACTACGGCCAAGTGATTCATGAAATCCGTGAAATGACTGTGATGAATATGGGTAACTATGCACATGGCAATCAACCGATTCAGCACATGATTTATTTATATGACTATGCAGGACAACCTTGGAAAGCCCAATACTGGCTGCGCCAGGTTATGGACAGAATGTACACTCCAGGCCCGGACGGTTATTGCGGCGATGAAGACAACGGGCAGACTTCCGCCTGGTATGTATTTTCGGCACTGGGATTCTACCCTGTTTGTCCGGGAACGGACGAGTATATCATAGGTGCCCCGTTATTCAAGAAAGCTACGCTCCACTTCGAGAATGGAAACAGTTTAGTGATTGATGCTCCGAACAACAGCAAAAAGAATTTCTATGTCAACTCGCTGAATGTTAATGGTACTGATTATACCAAGAATTATCTCCGTCACGAAGACTTATTCAAAGGTGGCACTATCAAAGTGGATATGGGTAACCAACCGAATAAGAACAGAGGAACGAAAGAAGAGGATATGCCTTATTCTTTCTCTAAAGAGCAATAATCCTTTCTCTATAAAATTGTCGCCATCCCGGTTTCAGCCTTCAGTTTCTTTCTGAAAGTAGCTAATTATCGGGATTCTGGCTGAAAGCGATAGCCTGAAAGCAAAGAAGTCTACTTTCAGGCTATTGTTTTTGATTACTTTTCACTACTTTTTGAGATAAAGTATCATAAATGCCACTATAAGACCATTACTATTCATCGATTTCACCTGATTCTCCAAATGCCGATGAATAAAGAGATAGCGGGTGAAAGCAAGTGGCAAATTCAGGTAAAACTGGACATTATCGGTTTCACCTTGTTTTTTTCAAAAATATCCCTTGAGCTAAAAACAATATCATTATAGCTAATCCGGATATGCTTATAGCTAATAAGAATATGCTTATAGCTAATAAGAATATGCTTATAGCAAATCTGTTGTCAGGTATTAATAGATAATCCATCAGGTATTAACAGCCTGAACACAAGGGATTAACACCTTAATTTTCAGCCACTAATGCTTGAGTTGGTGTATCTATATATTCAACACATTGTATCTATATACTTACCATATTGAATCTATATATTCAGTACGGTGGCTCTATATGCCCAGCAACCGGTATAAATAAATTTGAAAGGTGAAAGCAATAACGGGAGATTTCACCTTGATTTCTTCTACGCTTTCACCCGCTATCTCCTTATTCATCGATGTTTCAGATATAAGGTGAAACTGGTGGAATTTATGAGTTTAAAGTTCATGTTATACTTATGAGAATCAGTAATTGAAAACAAATTCTCATTCATTTCCGTGCAGAATGGAATGAAATCTTCATTTCCCATCACTCCACAGCAATAAAAGGCTCTTCACTCACCGAAGAAAAATGCCGCCTGTTGATTGTAGACGGTATCACCGCCAAGGGAAAACCGCTGTATGATCATAATATGGTAAAGGATCATTTCGAAGCTTTGCGTTTTATAGTGGAAGAGGCTAAAACGTGAAATTACTCCTGTTTTTATACAGGAAATTTCAGTTCACGTAATGCGTACTACGGGAGGTATAATCTATTCCAGTGCAGGAGATTATGATTCTTCCAAAGGAGATTGGCGCAAATCTTCCGTACATGTAGGTGATCGTTACTTCGTAAACCATCAAAAAGTAGAACGTGAAGTAACCCGTCTATGTAAAATACTAAATCAACGTATCAAACAAGTTCAAGCACCCGACGCTATCTATCAATTAGCTTTCGACGCCCATTTTTATTTAGTCAGCATCCATCCGTTTGCCGATGGAAACGGAAGAATTTCACGCTTATTGATGAATTATATTCTCTCTTATCATCAACTCCCTCTAGCCACTATATTCAAAGAGGATAAACTGGAATATTATCAGGCATTGGAAGCATCATGTCCTCAAGATGATGAAGCACCGGACTTATGCCCTATCCGTGATTTCATGTCTGCTCAACAAATGAAGTATCTTTCAATGGAGATTAAGAAATACAAACAGGCGGAGAAAAGGGGGGGATGAGGTTTGTTTTCTAAGTAGATATAATGAAGGTAGCAGTTGAATAAATTATACATTTAATCAACTATTGAAATATAGAAATCATCTCACTAAGAAATATTATAAATATATTGATATCCAAATAGAGCATAAAAAAGTCGGAATCTCTTTATCAAGACTCCGACTCAAATACAAACTTTAACCTATGTTCTTATAGACTCAGACATTACTTAAAGACATAAACTTCATATAGTTCACATCCCCAAGAAGCCAAAAGTTCACATTTCACATATCTTGCAGTTATAGGTTCAATGAATTTATAATAATCCGCATCCTCATCAGCACTGGCTACCTTGCCCAAATAATTCCATGTATTACCATCTGAAGATACTGACAATTGTATATTTTGAGGAGCAGAATAATATATGTAATCAAAGCCTACTCCATTAATCGTTCTCTCTTCTCCCATGTCAAGCGTAAACGAAATGTTTCCATCGGATGCTATTCCTTCATAGTTGTTTGTAGTTCCGTCAATAAGCGCACTACCACCATCATTTTGCCAGATATCTCCGTTGTCTTCTACTTCTACAGACCAACCTTGTTTAGACCACTCTACCCAACCGGAAGGACGTTTGTAAGAAACAAATTCAAATCCTTTTATATATTTATTTATATTCAAAGTGAAAGAACTTCTCTTCTCGTCCTGCACAAAGACCGGGTCTTCACACTCGAAAGTAGCCATTATATTTAATGTGTTTGACGAATCATCCGATGTACGAAGCAAAAAGTCATTAGTAATTTCCCAAGTAATATCCCCAGTCGTTTTCTCCCCTGCCGGTATTACGATTTCAGAAGGAGTGATAGTTATGTCTTTCAGATATTCATCATCCAATCCTTCCGTTGTAAGTTTTACCTTTACATCTTTCCGAGCAGGGCGATCCAACTGTACACTAAATGTATATAGATTCCGCTCCGTTTTCTTAAATTCTCCGTTAAAATAAATATGCTCAAACGTAGTTTTACTATCGGCTTTTCCTTCCAGGAAACCTGTGGCTACATAAGCCGCTTTTTTTATCAGGGCTTTTGCTTCTAAAGTGGTAGACGGCATCTTATATCCTTGTACGGTAGCTTTTACTCCTAAATTACAGGTGGCCTCATCATAATTGGATTGAAAAGCTTCCATATCTTTTACATTCAAAGTAACGTTGGCATCTGTATAGCCTGCCGGAATTATCAATTTAGTATCGCTTAACTCCACATTCTCTCCCATCGGTTCAAAGGTGACTATTGTTTCCTCGGGAGATGCATTAAAACGAAAAGTGAATGTTACAGGCTTATCAAACTCTAATATGCCATCATTATTATAGGTAGCATTCACCGTTATTTCCGAACCGTCCTCATCATCCGCCGCAAGCGTAAAATTGTTATCGGGATAAGTAAGCAAATTCAAATCTTCATCTTCCCGGCATCCGGAAAGAACTGTCAGCGAACTAATCGCCAACAAAAAGAAAAATCTATAAAGTATTCTCATTTCTACAATTATTTTTAATTTTATTGTAAATCATCGGGATATTGGTAAGGTGTGGCGTCATTGTCCTTATAAAATACAGTAGGTGCCATTAATGGAGAACCATACAGAGTTTTTACATCAGACAGACGGCGGAACACATTGCTGTAATTCTCCGGTTTCGGCGAGAATCCCACAAACCAACCGGAACCTTGGTTTATCAGTCTTTGCCCTTGCAAATCACCGCCAGTACCTCTGACGAACTCCATGGATTGACCGGAGCATTCTTTAGATGTCAAGTCTCCGTAAGGATTGGACGAAGGATCTCTACCATAGTCACCAATAACAATATCTATCCAATTTTTCATAGTTACTCCATCAACAACAGTCACCTTCGAACTATACATTCTTCGTAATGCATATACCGCTACGATTTTGTCAGGCATTGCTTGTTTAGTCTCGTAACATAAACGTGCGGCAGCCTCTTCAGTAGGCTTTGTCAGTGCCGGATTATTCGGGTCATAAGCACCTTCATACTCATCGTCAAAACACACTCCGTCCAAATTATATGCTTTGCAATACTGAGCCAATTCTCGTGCAAAGTCCTTGGCACCTTGTTCGGATAATTGCGCTACCCCTGTGATATCCCCGTTGCTAAGCACTCCCAATACTATTTTAGCACCGCGCTTACGGAGCGGTTGTAAAAACACCTCATTATTATCCAACAAGTATTGTATATAGCTATTGCATTTCAAATAAGGACGTTGAGCCTGTGCATCCCAGTTTATATTAGCGGCAAATGAAGACACAACATCCCATAACAGTTTTCCGTTCTCCAATTGAAAAGACAAGGCATTCAGTGGATTTGTACCATCAAAGAAAACAAATGATTTTACCACATCTTCCCCTTTATAGGTATCTCCCAACTTTCTCATATCTTTTATCAAATAGATACAATGACCGGCTTTCTCATCCTTTATGGTAATGTCACTGCTTGTGTGGGTAAGAACTATAGGCAAAGCATATGTTTTATCTTCTTTTAAGGTGCCATCCGCCTGAATGGTGATATCAGTCCGGGCAGATTTTGTTTGAACATCTACCGTAAGCATCCCGTCATTCTTGAAAGACACGAGGTGCTCAGGATATAATTCAAAATCAGTTTCATGCTCTTTATTATAAGTATCCAAATAATTGGCATCAATGATCACTTGAGCGGAAGTAGTACTACCCGGTGCTTTACTAAGCCCCATCTTTACAGAAGTAGTATAAGTATCCTTGTACAGTTCTATTACGCTAGAAGCCAAATTTGACTTTCCGTCACGTAGATATCCGTTGTTCTCATAAATACCGGTATATGCTGATTCATCAACCGTTGTATCTATTACAAGATCATCAGCACAAGAGGTTAGATAAGTTAAGCAGCTTGTAAATGTAGCAACCACCAAACCTGTTATCAGATATTTTTGTTTCATAATAATATTCTTTTTAATAAAAAGGATTAATACATTTGAGGAAGTTCTACAGGAATCCATACCGGTTCTTTATTCCCGGTAATATCATTTCCATTCCCAGTACGGTCTATGACAACTTTTCCGGAACCCTCATTAAATTTCCAATAAGCTACGAGCCCTTCACTTGCAGGATCTACCTTGTAAGGATTATCTGCAATCTGCTCTGCAGTTCTCTCTACGTTCCAGATACGAACTTCCGAAATCTCGCCCGGAAGCCAACGGGTACCATCGAAAGAACGACCTATATAACAATTCCTAGTTAAATTTACTGTACTATTTGCCGACTGGTCTTTATAAACTTCCACACCATTCTTATAATAAATCCGGTTTTTATTGACAGTATTATACACAACAGCTATGTGTACCCATTCATTTACCGGAAGTCCAATACCCGGTGCGTGATTTGCCGGTGGAAAACTTCCGCCTGGCACAAATGCCTGAAGTTGATCACGCGGACGGTCACCATCACCGATACGTATCAGGAAATTACCTTCAATTCCAAAAACAGAACTTAATGCATTGTCGCGCTTGGCTACCCAGTCATCACTTCGTACCAATGCTTCCACTGTAATAGTAGTCATCTTGCTTACATCACTATTCCATTTTATCGGAAAATAGTTTTCTTTAATATTAGCTACAACATTAATAAGAGCAGCGCCTTTGATGATAAAATAAGTAGTACGGGCACTCTCAAGAACTCCGATACCGGATACATCTGTTATTGTGACAGGCAGCACGTAGCGACGTGAGTCGTCCAATTGATTCAAATTGACGAAATTCACGATGATGTCATCCCCGGAAATTTCTCCGGTTTTAATCGTAGCGTCTTTCACAGGGATATCATAATATGCCTCGGGAAGTGCTGTAGCATTATCTGCAAAACTCAGATTGTAAGCAGCTGTCAAAGCCGGTTTCGCATCAAAGCTGATTTGGACTTCATCATCAGCGGGAGCTGCAAGCCGATAAGTGATTTTTCGACTATCAGACAATATGTCTTCTTTAATTAGTAAATCGTCTGTTACAGGTACCGAGCTTATATAAAGCTTATTGTCATAATGATGTTCATCATTAATATCCGTATCCTTACAGCTGCTCATCGTAAATACGGTAAGTGCCATAATAGCCAATTGATAAATATGTAATTTCATATTGTATTTCTATTTATTAGGATTCATTATATGAATAGTTTCACGTACTGCCGCGTAGGTATTGTTGTAATAATCCTTTTGGATATTGGTTATAAAAATACCAGCACGGGTATAAGTTGAAGATGATTGTACAATCCATTGAGCAGTACCTTGTGCAGCCAATGTCTTGTTTCCATTTGCATCCTGTGTATTCCAATAACCGATTATCATATCCTTATCTTCTTGTTGAGGAAGCTGCGCACAAGCTACAAAACGATCTTTGGGAACAGGGTTCGCATCCATTCCTGCTGCATCTATCCCTGCTTGAATAGCCATGAGAACATTCAATGTCAAATCATCTATATTTTTGGAAGAAGCGGTTTTCAATATCAAATGATTATATTCATCCAGCATATCCATGTTTTCGGGAGTCAGATATTGCACATAACTGTATAATACCAATGTTTTGTTGGCATGTTTATTTCGCCAATCTAATACTCTACTGAAAAAGTTTTGTTGGCGCGTCTTGTATTGTTGCAATACAGCTTCTTGCATGCCTACCATTGAAAGTCCTGTATAATCGATAAGGATGCCGTCATATCCATAGCTGTCACACAGAGCCAACATAGCGTCCGTACGTTCGTTCAGATACTTTTGCGCATCTTCTTCCGTCAATTCTGAATTTTCTTTCGCCTTCTTATTCCATTCTTGTTCCAGACTCTCATAATTGATAATGGAAAGCGTACGAATACTTTTCTCGCGTATTTTCACCATTTCGACTTGTGTTTCATTCGAAAGGTTTTCTGAGTTGTTCAAACAGACGAAATCGACACTATCCGGTATAGCGATGAGACGTTCGACCTGGTTACTTGGATTACCTACCGGATTGTCAAAAGAAACAAAGACTAACTTATGTTCTCCAGCTTTGTAGTTCTTCAAATCTCTGATATAATCAGCATATAATTGCGGATTCTGCTCTTCAAACGTAGGATAATGGATATCAATACTCTCCGGGTCTGTCCAGTCCTCACATGAAAAACATATCATCCCCCATGTCAGCAATATTACTGCAAACCAACTATTTTTTACTATTCTTCTCATATTTGTTATCGCTTAAAGATTTTAATCACATTATTTTGCATAAGTTCCCTAAGAACTTGGTAAAATGTAATCAATCCTATTCTTCAAGTAACAAGGAGGGACTATATAAAAGACACAGAAGCTACCGTTTGATTCAATGCATTTCACTACCAAGAACTAAAGATTTTTGAGCTTTTCCGAAAAAAATTATAAATTCAGCTAAGTGTTTATTAATTTAGCGTTGTTTTATTAGCAAAGGGAAGGAAAGTCGACACCTTCCTTTGGAGTTCAATAAAATGTATAACCATTAAATAAAATGTATGGAAAGCAAACATTCGCTTCAAAAGTCGAAGCTATTTCGAGCTTTACTGATTCTCTTGTTGATAGCAGTTCCTGTACAATGGGCTGCGGCACAGTTGACCTTATCGACTCCCCGTACAACTTTGGGTAGTGTTATTAAACAAATTCAATCACAATCAAAGTATCAGTTTTTTTACAATGACAAGCTGTCAACAATTACCGTTGAACCGTTAAAAGTAAAAGATGTCTCTTTGGAGGAAGTTTTAAACACACTTCTGAAAAATAAAGATATCTCTTATAAAATAGAAGAGAATATTATTTATTTATCAGAAAAAGGAGTTCCTGCTCCAACCCAACAACCAACTGGAAAAGAACGTACTATAACAGGCCGAGTTTTGGATGCTAAAGGAGAGCCTCTGATTGGTGTCAGCATCCTGATAAAGGGTACAACTGATGGGGCTATAACTGACTTGGATGGTAACTATAAAGTGGTTACTAAGAACGCTAACCCTATTCTTGTATATTCTTATATAGGCTATAAAACACAAGAAATTCCATTAAAAGGTCAAACGGCTATAAATATTACAATGTTGGATGACACACAAGTAATAGATGAAGTTGTTGTCACTGCATTAGGTATCAAACGTTCGGAAAAGGCATTAAGTTATAATGTACAACAAGTGAACACCAATGAGATTACATCAAACAAAGATGCGAACTTTGTCAATTCTTTAAGTGGAAAAGTAGCAGGTGTCAATATCAATGCTTCTTCCTCAGGGGTTGGTGGTGTATCAAAAGTAGTGATGCGTGGTACAAAATCAATTATGCAATCTTCCAATGCACTATACGTAATCGATGGTGTACCCATTTTTTCCGGACGTTCAACGAAGAGTGGAGGTACGGAATTTGACTCACGAGGTTCCAGTGAGCCGATTGCCGATATCAATCCTGAAGATATTGAATCAATGTCTGTATTGACGGGTGCTGCCGCAGCAGCTTTGTACGGTTCGGAAGCTGCTAATGGCGCAATTGTAATCACGACTAAAAAAGGAAAAGAAGGAAGGGTTAGTATTACAGTCAATTCAAACACTGAATTTACATCTCCTTTTATTATGCCACGTTTTCAGACCCGTTATGGAACAGGTATGGAAGGTGTTCAGAATGTTTCCGGAGCACGTAGCTGGGGCCGTAAACTAACAGAAACCAACTATTTTGGCTATAGTCCTCAAGATGACTATTTCCAAACAGGCGTTATTGCTACAGAAAGCGTCTCATTTTCTACCGGAACAGAGAAAAATCAGACATATGCTTCAGCAGCAGCCGTAAATTCAAAAGGTATTGTTCCTAATAACAAGTACAATCGTTATAACTTTACAGTCCGAAATACAACATCTTTTTTGGATGATAAAATGACATTGGATTTCGGAGCAAGTTATATTCTACAAAATGATAGAAATATGACGAACCAAGGTACGTATAATAACCCGTTAGTAGGAGCTTATTTATTTCCGCGTGGCAATGACTGGGAAGATATTAGTATGTACGAACGTTACGACCCTGCTCGCAAGATTTATACTCAATATTGGCCCGTTGGTGATGAGGCCATGACTATGCAGAATCCATATTGGGTGAATTATCGCAATCTGCGTGAGAACAAAAAAGACCGTTATATGCTGAATGCTAATTTAAGTTATCAGATATTAGATTGGTTGAGCGTTTCCGGTCGCGTTCGTTTGGATAATTCTAATAATGATTATACAGAGAAGTTCTATGCTTCCACCAATACTCAATTGACGGAAAAGTCGTCTCGCGGCTTATACGGAATTACCCGAACAAATGATAAGCAGTTGTATGCAGACTTCCTTGTGAATGTTAATAAAATGTTTGGTGAAACCATTTCATTGCAGGCAAACGTTGGTGGTTCTTTCTCCGATATACGTTCTGATGCAATGAAAGTACGTGGTCCGATTGCTGATGGTACCGATTCATTTAAAGGTGAAACTGTAGGCTTAACCAACTTCTTTGCTATACAAAATTTAAGTCCTAGCAAAACAGAACGTATGCAAGAGGGATGGAGAGAGCAGACTCAATCTATATTTGCTTCTGCCGAATTAGGATATAAAAGTACCTACTATATAACTTTAACAGGACGTAATGACTGGCCCTCACAGTTAGCTGGACCAAATTCGAAAAGCAAATCTTTTTTCTACCCGTCAGTCGGTGCTTCTGTGGTTCTTTCTGAACTGATGCCAAAGTTGAATAAAGATTATCTGTCTTATATGAAACTACGTGGTTCCTGGGCATCTGTAGGTAGTGCTTTCGGAAGATATTTGGCCAATCCTCGTTATGAATGGACTGCTAACTCAGCTCAATGGAGTATCATGACCCAATATCCCTTATATAATTTGAAACCAGAACGAACTCAATCATTTGAGGTCGGATTAACCATGCGCTTCTTGAAGAATTTTGATTTAGACATTACATATTATAATGCTAAAACAATGAATCAGACATTTAATCCGCAGTTGCCAGTCAGTGGATGGTCAGCTATGTATATTCAAACAGGAGCGGTACGTAATCAAGGTATCGAGCTTTCATTAGGATATAAAAATACATGGAATAAATTCAGTTGGGATACCGGCTTCACATTTTCTATGAATAGAAATAAAATCTTAACTTTGGCCAGCGACGCTATTAATCCTATCACAGGAGAAAACTTCTCTATTGGCACACTCAACATGGGAGGTTTAGGTGAAGCTCGTTTCTTATTAAAGGAAGGTGGCAGTATGGGCGACTTGTATTCTTTTATTGATTTAAAACGGGATACTAATAATAAAATATACATTGATCAAGCTGGTAAAATGACAACCGAGACAATCAAGGCCCCTAAAAAGTATATAAAACTAGGAAGTGTATTACCCAAAGGTAATTTAGCCTGGCGTAATAATTTTAGCTGGAATAATTTTAATGCTGGTTTCCTTGTTTCTGCACGTTTGGGAGGAGTTGTATTTTCACGAACACAAGCCATGCTTGATTATTACGGTGTTTCTGAGGCAACTGCTGAAGCTAGAGATCATGGATATGTGCTCGTCAACGGCAATGATTGCGTTAATCCAGAAACATGGTATGGAATTATCGGTGGCGGAACTTCAGTTCCACAATATTACACCTATTCTGCAACTAATGTCCGTTTGCAAGAAGTATCATTAGGATATACTTTCCCTCGGAAGATGTTACATAATATTTGCGACATTAAAATATCTATGATTGGGCGTAATCTTTGGATGATTTACAATAAAGCGCCGTTCGATCCGGAAAGTATTGCTTCTACAGATAACTTCTATCAAGGAATAGACTACTTTATGATGCCGTCTTTACGTAATATAGGATTTAGTCTAAGTTTCAAATTCTAAACAATGCATTAATATGAGAAATAATATAATAAATAAACTGTTTTTGGGGGCATTGACCATATCTTTCATATCTTGCACTAGTCAATATATGGATATAAACTCCAATCCATATCAACCGGGAAGTTTAGCAGCTGATGATTACTCTTTGGGCTCTGCAATGAGCAATTTGGCTGGTTGTGTTGTATCTAGTGATGTTAATACAGCACAGTTTACAGATTGTTTGCTGGGAGGACCATGTGGAGGGTATTTTGCCGATTCCAAGAGTGCATGGGCATTTACAATTTCCAATTTCAATCCGACAGATGACTGGACAAGGGTGTTCTTGAAAAGTGATAAAGTTATCCCGGTTCTATATAGTAACTTGTCAACAGTAAAAAGTGTATCTGAATCTACTAACAATCCGGTTCCTTATGCCATTGCTGAAATTATAAAAGTAGCGGCAATGAGTCGTGTGACCGATACTTATGGTCCTATACCTTATTCTAAAATTGGAGCAGACGGAAAAATAACCATTCCTTACGATTCTCAAGAGGAAGTTTATAATAAGTTCTTTGAGGAGTTGAATCATGCAATAGAAATCCTGACAGAAAATAGCGGTTCGGCTCTTGTGGCTACTGCAGACTACGTATATGGCGGAAATGTACCAAAATGGATTAAGTTTGCCAATTCACTAAAACTACGTTTAGCTATCCGGATTTCCTATGCTAATAAAAAATTAGCTCAAGAGATGGCCGAAAGTGCAGTGAAACATGAATTTGGTGTAATAGAATCCAATGAGGATAATGCTAAATGGAATTATTTCGGTACAATACCTAATCCACTGTATACGGCAGTTCGATATAACGAAGAAACAAGTGGTGGTGACAGCCATGTAGCAGCAGATATTGTCTGCTATATGAATGGTTATGCAGATGCACGTCGTGCTGCTTATTTTGAGAAATCCGGTTGGGAAGACCAAGAATATGTCGGATTGCGTCGAGGCATTAACCTTGAAAAAGCGAAAGATTATTTTATAAACTATTCCAAGATAAAAATCTCAGCTTCCGATCCCATCCTTTGGATGAATGCAGCAGAAGTTGCTTTTCTAAGAGCTGAAGGAAAAGCTATATTCAAGTTTGATATGGGAGGAGAAGCACGTGATTTCTATAATCAAGGAATACGTCTTTCATTTGAACAATGGAGCGCTGGTAGCCCTGAAGAATATTTGAATGATGAAAGCAAGATACCAACCACCTATACAGATCCTTCCGGACTCAACCCATACAATTCTCAGCTTTCAACAATAACGATAAAATGGGATGAGTCTTCTACTGATGAGGTGAAACAGGAACGGATCATTACTCAAAAATGGATAGCCAATTGGATGTTAGGAAATGAAGCATGGGCGGATTATCGCCGTACAGGTTATCCTAAATTGATTCCGACTACTGACGAAGGCAACATGAGTGGTGGAACTGTGGATAATAAAAAAGGAGCACGTCGTATGCCTTATCCGTCTGCAGAATATATAGACAATACAGTCAATGTACAATATGCTGTTAACAATTATCTGAAGAGAGCAGATAATATGGCTACTGATTTATGGTGGGCATGTAAACCTTAGTGACTGACCTTTAATCATTCAATATTGTATGAATAATATATTTATCAATGTAATATCAGAGATGCAAAATCCTGAATTATACACCAAGTCCTTAGGGAACTTAGTGAAGCAAATCCTATAAATAAAAAATATTTTATACCGTAGTTCACTAGTGTCCCGTTAAAATCGGGACGAGTTATTAATTAATCAAATAATCCCGGAATAAGGGGATTAAATTGTTCTTTGACATCATTGAAATTAGTCTTATTAAACAGCTCTTGTAAAGGCGTTTTATCTGTTAATGAGATGCTAAGAATCTGCAAGACCTCATAAGTTGAACGATTCAGTTGCATATCATATTGTACAATAGCTACTAAACAATAGGTGATGATAGCAACACTAATCTGTATTCGAACCGCATTCTCGGTAGTACCCCAGAACCTTTTTATCTT
>NZ_JH114350.1:912638-912889 GCF_000157095.2 Bacteroides sp. D1 | reverse complement strand
TGAGCTTCTTCCTTTTTAGGCTAGCAAAGGTATATGCATGAAGGGAATTGACTAAACTTAATCCCCCAAGAATTACAACTGAGCCGACACCACATCATTAAGAGTTACAATGCAACAAGCCATATCTACAACGTACAAATATACATCAAAAAAAGAAAATCCTCCTACAAATAGGGGATTATTCCATGATTTCAGATTCAGTCCTGGCTACGATAATCTGCAACAAGATGGTATCTCTGAAGCTGTTGGTT
>NZ_JH114350.1:460707-912538 GCF_000157095.2 Bacteroides sp. D1 | reverse complement strand
TTAAGAAGTGGATTGAAAAAGCGAAGGCAACACGGAATATGGCACTGACGAACTTTGCATATGGTATTGAAAAAGACTGGGAGGCAGTACAGGCAGCTATTGATATCCCCTTCAGTAACGGATTACTGGAGGGGACAGTGAATAAAATTAAAGCGGTAAAAAGGCAGATGTACAATAGGGCAGGAAGCAAACTACTGAGAGCCAAGATTCTTTATTCACAATAGAAGAAGTACCACCAAATTTGACGAAGAACCAAATATTGTAGTGTTGTTTAATGGCTTTCAAAAGAAGGCGCAAAAAACACCGGGTAGTGAAATAGATAAAGCATTAAAAATAAAGGAGGAATATTATGCAGATAAACAATCATCAAATAGTAGATTATGACGCTGTTCTTGATGCGAAATTTGGAGCAGAAGGTACTCCCGAACGTGCGGAAGCAGAAGAAAAAGCGTATGCTTTCTACACCGGGCAAATTATCGAAGACGCAAGGAAAAAGGCTAAGATTACTCAAGCAGAGTTAGCCCGGCGTATCGGTTCCGACCGTTCTTATATTTCAAGAGTGGAAAGTGGTCAGACAGAACCTAAGGTTTCTACTTTCTATCGCATCATGAATGCGTTAGGTTGTAGGATCGAATTTTCGATGTCTTTATAAGAAGCGAATCTTTTTATCCATAATTACAAATATCGGAATATAATTTTGAAAATTGGAATTATATTCTTATTTTTGTTGCATGATAAGTGAGTAACTAATGAGAATATTTACAGAACAAGCGTTAAAAGAATATGCAGAGGAGCATCCCGATTCAAAAGTTGCTTTGCAAGAATGGGTTACTATAGTAAAGAAAAGTGAATGGGCTTGTTTCGCTGATATAAAGAAGACCTTTAATAGTGCCGATAGTGTAGGTAACCAGCATTATGTTTTCAATGTTAAAGGGAATAATTATCGCTTGGTAGTAGTGGTGAAGTTCACTGTAAAGTTTGTATATATTCGCTTTATTGGTACTCATAAAGAATATGATAAAATAGATTGTGCTAATATTTGAAAATATGACAAAGATAGAAAACCAAACCCAGTATGAATGGGCTGTAAAGAGAGTGGAGGATCTTCTTCCGTTAGTGAAGGATGATACTCCTTTGAATGACCCTAACAGCATCGAGTTGGAACTTCTTTCTAATCTTGTTGCCGATTATTCAGAGGAACACTTTTCTTTGGGAGAACCTTCGCTTGTGGATGTTCTGAAGCTTCGTATGTACGAAATGGGGCTCAATCAGAAATCACTATCACAACTGATAGGAGTTAGTCCTTCGCGTCTTAGTGACTACATTTCCGGAAAATGTGAGCCGACATTGAAAGTGGCTCGTGAAATAAGTAAAAAACTGAATATTGATGCTAGTATTGTGCTAGGAGTATAACTTCGATTCAGATTAAAAAAACATGGTGGGAAATTTGAAAAAGATAACTGTCTTTTTCAAATTTCCCACCGTTTTTTTGAGGAAGAAAAAGGAAAAGGTGAGGGTAGGTGAGGGTAAATTTCTAACATTCGTATTTTTTTTTAGAAGAAAATAGAAGAATAGAAATAAGAAATATAAAAATGAAAAGTTGCAAAAGTACCCTCACCAACCCTCACCTTTTTGCGTGCGAAGGAGATGAAATCTTATTCATATAGCCTGTTTGATTTCACCTGTTCCGTATCAATAATGAATACAGTGTATCTTCTCCCGTTTTTTCCCTTATGAAATTCGAAGCCGTGTTTGGACATCACTTTTCCTAGTTGGGCTTTGGTTCCGTGAGAATATTGATACCCCGTCCGTTCGCGAATCAATTCCGCAATTTCAGTGACCGTCAGATAATGCACCTTTTCGAAACGTTCCGGTTTGCGGATATGTGTCAACACCAGTTCTTCTTCCGGTGAGTGGAAAATGAAATCCTCGTTGTTTTCTTCAATCCGTGAGTTTTCCGACTGGGTGAACCAATACTGATACCCCGGCTTGTTGAGCAGATACTTGATTTGTGCATACAACTGCGCGTAGTTTATTTTGATAAACTCCATCGAGTTGACATGAAAGCAGAGAAAACGGCGGTTACCTGTGGTGTCGTGAAGCACTTCCTGATAATTGCATGTGCCGGCAAAAGAAGCCGTGTGAGGAAAGTTCTGCGAACGCCGCGCGTATGGCAGGCGGATGCTGATTACTTTGCGGGTAACTAAATCCTTGAAGATATTCAGTTCCCGTCCGTTCATCCCTTCAAACTCATCCAGATTGATAAGCATTGCCTGCGCTATTTTGGCTAGATCATCCTTGTTGCTCGGGTTGATAAGACCGGTAGAAAGATAGGCGCGCAATTCGGGCGGCAGCAGGTTGTTGATAAACGTAGTCTTTCCGATGTTCTGTATTTCGCTGCAAAGCAACAAAACAGTGTGGTTCACCACATCATCTTGTGTGGCGGCAGCGCACATTCCCACCAGATAACGTTCCAGACATTCTACCCAAAATTTCTGGTGACTAGTATGCACGCTGTTGGCAAGGATACCGATATAATCCGTTCCGTCCCATTCAGGCAGCGAGTCTAAATACTCGCGAATAGGATGGTAGGTGATGCTGAAGTCGGAGTAGATCAGATTCTGAATCGTCTTGACGGTGCACGAATAGCCCAGTTCGTTCATCTCCATCCAAATGCTGTTTTCCATCATTTCGTCGAGAATATGGAAAGGTTCCGGTTGCTCCGTGTCCGTTTTCCTTCTGCGATATTCCATGATATGAAGCACTTCGTTGTAGCGTGTATCGTAATTTTCTTTGATATGTTGCTCAATCTGTAATATTCGCTTCTGCGTACTATTCAGCTTGCGGGTGTCGAATTCCTCATTGTGTCCGTAAGCACTCCCGATCAGTGCGTCCATTTCATCCGCGGGAAGATCGGTGAACTGGCTCTTGATAAAAGCTGCCGCCTCTTCCTGGGGGACGCCGTAGCGATTGTACATACAAGCCAGGCAATGCAGGTAGTTGTTCCGGTTGCCGGTGACGTACTTTTCGGATTTATTGTGATAATAGTTCAGAGTCACCATTAAGGAAGCGTGCGAGGAATGGTAGTTGAGGGCCACTTGTTCGGTGAGGGGATTGTTGTCTGGTGCTGTCGTCTTTTTCTTTTTGCCGGATGCCCTTTTCTTCTTTTGAGACTTGAAGAACATCGGTGGCTGTTCCACGATGACAGCTGTGGCATCGGGATTGAAATAAATATCCGGATCGTAAGAGAACAGGCAAGTGCGGCTAACATCCTGCCCGGAAGTGTCGACCTCAACTCCGCAGAGCTGGGCATAAAAGGAAGCGATTTTGTGATAAGCAGCATGATGGAAATCTTCAATTTCCTGAATTGTTTCGGGCAATGTCCCGTCTGTCCGGCATACACGTACCACGATTTTCAGTCCCATTCCTTTGGGGCTGATGAAAGCGATGCGGGTGTGGGCACACTTTTTTGCCAGTGCGAGGATGCGTGCCAATGCTTCCTGTGTCTGATGGTCGATGTCTACCACGATGTATCCCAGATACTTGACGAGAGTTGCGTTTGAACGTCCTCCCCGGTAGTTGGCTGAAAAGGTGATTTCCGGTAGTTCTATTTTCTTTTCGTTGGCTGCTTTCTCGCCTTGTTCCGCGAAGATTCGGCGCACGTCCTCCACCGTTTCCCGGTATGTGCCGTTGCTGATGGCCGATACGATTTCTTCTTCTGTCATTTCGGCTATGACGCGGTAAAAGTCTTGAAAGATGGTAAAATGATCCATGTTGGTTTGTTCTTTTTAATTTGCGGTTGCAAAGAAATTTGTTTGTAAAATAATAGAATGGAACTTTTCGTTTTTTTGATTAAGTTCCTAGGGTTCTCCCAAATAGCGTATGATCGTTGCCACTTGCCGGGGAGAGAGAAGGCGGTTGCGGGCACGATAGCCTTCTTGTTCGAGTTCTTGCAGGAGCGGAAGGTTGTAGACAATCCAACGACGTAGTATTTGTAAGGCTACTTTGAGACATACATTGGGGTTGTAAAGATGAGCTAGTTCCGACTTTTTATAAGTGCGGATATGAAACGGCTGATCCGGATAATACATGATGAATGATATTTGGTTTATGCTATAAAGTTACTGAAAATTAATGGTTTATTAAAAGAATAACGTCATTATTATTCATAGAATATCAGGAAACTTCGTTGGGGAATCCGGAGGGTGAAAAATGTGTTATCTTTATGTCGTTAACAAATAAGGAACGCGTTCGAAATGTGTGAAATCTTAAAATTATTTTATTATGGCAATGACAGTAACTTATTCAGTAGTGCCGCGCAAGAATCCTGCCAAAAAGGATGAGTCGGCAAAGTATTACGCGCAGGCACAGGCTTCGGGAGAGTTGGATTTTGAAGAGTTGTGCGAGGGAATCACGAGTCGGTCTACCTGTACGGAGACAGATGTGCGTGCCGCCATTTCGGGTATTCTTTATGAGGCGAAGCGTGCGTTGAAAGCGGGAAGAATAGTCCGGCTGGGTGATTTGGGCAGTTTGCAGATCGGGTTGAACAGTGAAGGAGCTGTGTCGGTCAAGGAGTTTTCAAGTTCGCTGATTACGGCTGCCCATATTATTTTCCGTCCCGGAAAGACGTTGGCGGACATCACGAAGATTCTTAGCTACCAACAGGTAACGACGCGTGCGGTGGCCCAAACGGGCGGTAGCGGCAATGAAGGAGAAGACGATGACAAAGGTTCCGGTGGCGGTTCAGACGGTGGTGGAAGCGGAGAAGCTCCGGATCCGGCAGCATGATAACTTTAATATTAGATCAAATGAAAGAAATTGTAACTAAGATTTTGGATGTAATCATGTTCCTTGTGCCTTTCTTCGGAAAAAGAAAGCGGAACAGAATTGTGAGAGAGGTGCGCTTCAATGCTACCCATAAGGAAGTGTGTAATGTGAAAACAACGGAAAGGGAAAAGGACGATGAGAAAGATTAGTCTGATTGTGATTCACTGCTCTGCTACCCGTGCTGATCGCGACTTCACGGCGAAGGATGTGGACACTGCCCATCGCTTTCGGGGCTTTTCTTGTTGGGGGTATCATTATTATATCCGCAAGTCGGGACAGATAGAGCCGATGAGGGATGAAGATACGGTGGGTGCTCATGCACGCGGTTTTAATGCGATTAGTTTAGGAGTGTGCTATGAAGGCGGGCTGGATGAGAACGGAAAGGCAGCAGATACGCGTACTTCCCGCCAGAAAGAGGCGATGCATCGTCTGGTAAACGAGTTGTTGCAGCGTTATCCGGATGCAAAGGTGGTCGGTCATCGGGACTTGAGTCCTGACACCAATTATAATGGAATTGTTGACCCTTGGGAGCGGATCAAAGAGTGTCCCTGTTTCGAGGTGAAAGCAGAGACATGGTGATTTTTATCCTATTTATTACTGTGGTGGTTAATTGACCACCACAGTAGTGAAATACTCTTTAAATACCTCCGCGGCTTTTTCAAGTTGTTCGGGGGTATTTTCTTTTACGTCTTTCAGCTTGTATTCCTGCTCCATCGCTTCATACTTATGTACGCCTAATGTATGATAAGGCAGGATTTCCACTCGTTGCACCATCTTATATTTTCCCAGAGCCTCTCCCAAGCGGCGGATATCCTCTTCGAAATCGCTGTATCCGGGCACTAATACATAACGCAGCCAGAAAGGTTTCTCGTTTTCTTCCAGCCATGCTGCCGTGCGGATGGTTTGCTCGTTACTTCTTCCGGTCAGTGCTTGATGGCGTGCCGGATTGAACTCTTTAATATCCAGCAATACAAGATCCGTCAGTTTGAAAAGTTCTTCTACTTCTTCGTTCCAGATACCGCCGTTGCTGTCTATGCATACATGTATTCCCTTTTCTTTCAGTTCACGCACTAAAGGGACTAGTGCTTTGGCCTGAAACGTAGGTTCTCCTCCGGAGAAAGTGACTCCTCCGCGTTTCCCGAAAAAAGGACGTTGGCTCATAGCCATGCGGACGATTTCTTCCGGTGGGGTAGGTGTGCCTCCTTTTCCGGCTATCGTGTCGGGGTTGGCACAATACAGGCAGCGGAAATTGCATCCTTGAAGAAAAACGACGAGCCGTAAGCCCGGCCCGTCGAATGTTCCCATACTTTCGTATGAATGTACGTTTATCGTCATATTGAGTAGATCTGATTACATACGTTCGTGGAAGCTACGGCTGATAACTTCCAATTGATGTTCGCGGCTCAACTTCACGAAGTTTACGGCATAACCGGAAACACGGATGGTGAGTTGCGGATATTTTTCCGGATGTTCCATGGCATCGTAAAGCATTTCACGGTTCAGTACGTTCACGTTCAGGTGGTGAGCGCCTTTGGTGAAATAGCCATCCATCATTGTCACCAGATTTTCTACGCGATCCTCTTCAGTAGCTCCCAGTGATTTGGGGACGATGGAGAAAGTGTTGCTGATACCGTCCTGTGAGTCGCGGTAACGTAATTTCGCTACGGAACTCAAAGAGGCGATGGCACCGTTCTTGTCACGTCCGTGCATAGGGTTGGCTCCCGGAGCAAAAGCGACACCTTTGGCGCGTCCGTCGGGAGTAGCACCTGTCTTCTTGCCATACATCACGTTGGAAGTGATGGTGAGCAAAGATAAAGTAGGACGGGCATTTTTGTAAACCGGAAGTTTCTTCAATTCTTCGCTGAAGAAATAGACCAGGTCAACACCCAGGTGGTCTACCTTGTCGTTGTCATTACCGAAGCAAGGGAATTCGCCTTGAATATCGAAACCTTCTGTCAGACCGATGTCGTTGCGGCGTGCGGTCACTTTGGCATATTTGATGGCCGACAGTGAATCGAGGGCGATAGAAAGTCCGGCTACACCATAAGCAAGGTTGATGCGTGGGTTGGTATCTACAAGAGCCATTTGGGCTTTTTCGTAGTAATACTTATCATGCATATAATGGATGATGTTCATCGCTTCGTTGTAAACACGGGCGATTTCTGTCAATACCTTCTTGTAGTTGCTCATTACTTCTTCGAAGTTCAGTGTGTCGCTGGTTAGTACGGGGATATTTTTCACCATTACCGTACCGGTGTTTTCGCAACGTCCGCCGTTGATGGCAAGCAACAGGGCTTTTGCCAGGTTGCAACGTGCGCCGAAGAATTGGATTTGTTTTCCGATTTCCTGATAAGATACGCAGCATGCGATTCCGTAATCGTCAGACTGGCGCACTTCACGCATCAGGTCGTCGTTTTCATATTGGATGGAAGAAGTGTCGATAGATACTTTTGCGCAGAATTCTTTGAATCCTTCCGGCAGTTCCGGGCTCCACAATACAGTCAGGTTCGGTTCCGGTGAAGGGCCGAGGTTGTAGAGTGTTTGCAGAAAGCGGAAAGAAGTCTTTGTCACCTTGGTACGTCCGTCGTTGAGGCGTCCACCCAGGGATTCGGTTACCCATGTCGGGTCGCCGGCGAAGATGTCGTTGTAAGATTGCATACGCAGGTGACGCACCATACGCAGTTTGATGACAAACTGGTCGATCAGCTCCTGTGCGAAAGATTCTGTGATGGTTCCTTTGCTCAATTCATATTCCATATAAATGTCGAGGAACGAAGAGACGTTACCTAGTGACATAGCAGCACCGTCTTGTTCTTTTACGGCAGCAAGGTAAGCCATGTATACCCATTGTACTGCTTCTTGTGCGGTGTAGGCAGGACGGCTCAAGTCGAGTCCGTAGTATTCGCCCATTACTTTCATGTCTTTCAATGCCTTGATTTGCTCTGCCACTTCTTCGCGCAGGCGGATGCGGGCTTCGGTCATCGGACCGGTAAGGTTACGCAAGTCTTCTTTTTTTGCCTCAATCAGTCGGTCGATACCATAGAGAGCCATACGGCGGTAGTCGCCGATGATACGTCCACGGGCATAGTTGTCAGGAAGTCCGGTGAGGAATCCCAGAGAACGGAACGAACGGATTTCTTCGGTATATACGTCAAATACTCCGTCGTTGTGCGTCTTGCGGTAGTGAGTGAATATATCTTTTACACGGTCGTCCACTTCCACGCCGTTTTCGTGGCAGGCTTTGCTCACTACGTTGATACCTCCGAAAGGCTTGATGGCACGTTTCAGAAGTTCGTCTGTCTGCAGACCGACGATCAGTTCATTTTCTTTGTCGATATATCCGGCTTTATGAGAAGTGATGGTTGAGACGGTGACATTATCCAGTGAGCGTACGCCGTTATTGGCTCTTTCTTCTGCCAGTGCTTCGAGGCAGCGGTTCCATACAGCTTTTGTGCGTTCGGTAGGTCCTTCGAGGAAAGAAGCATCTCCATAATACGGAGTGATGTTGTGACTAACGAAATCTCTTACGTTGATTTCTGTGCTCCAAAGACCGTCTTTAAAGATCTTATTTAATTCCATAAATGATAAAATTAGAGGTTGTAGTTATCCTTTTCTTTAGAGCGCACAAAGTTACAACGTTTTTTCATATAATCAGCATAAATATGCTCTATTTTATGCTTTTCAACATAAAATACCTAGATATTGCTATTCTTTGGAAATGATGTTCGTGATTTTTTTTTGTGAAAACTCTTGTAAGTTTAAAATATATTCGTACCTTTGCACCGCTTTTAACGAAAAGCACTTCTGATAAAGAAGTTTTGGAGAGGTGGCAGAGTGGTCGATTGCGGCGGTCTTGAAAACCGTTGTACTGCGAGGTACCCGGGGTTCGAATCCCTGTCTCTCCGCTAGAAAGCAGCTTTTTGCTGCTTTCTGTTTTTATGGAGAGTTTTTTCTCTAGTTGGTAATTGTAAGGAGAGGTGCTCGAGTGGTTGAAGAGGCACGCCTGGAAAGCGTGTATACCCCTAAAGGGTATCACGAGTTCGAATCTCGTTCTCTCCGCATCATTTTTTACATTTTAATATTAATGAACGGCTGTTTTGACTTATCAAGGCAGCCGTTTGTTTTATATTGTTTTCGGGAATTCGGTTATTCCAATTCTTCAATAATCTTCTTTACATCTACCGGTTGTAATCGACCATATACCTTCTCGCCGATCATCACTACCGGAGCCAGTCCGCAGGCGCCTACACAACGCAGACAGTCTAATGAGAACTTTCCGTCCGGGGTAGTGTCACCGACTTCGATACCTAATACACGTTTGAACTCTTCCAGTAGTTTTTCTGAACCACGTACATAACAAGCTGTACCCATGCAAACAGAGATGGGATGTTTTCCTTTGGGAGTCATGGTAAAGAAAGTATAGAAAGTGACGACACCATACACTTTCGATACGGGAATTCCAAGTTTGGAAGCGATAATCCGTTGCGTTTCCTCGGGTAGATACCCTTGCAAATGCTGTGCCTCATGCAAAATATTGATAAGTTCGCCCGGTTTGTTTCCATGCTTGTCGCAGATCGTTTTGATTTGCTCTGTCATGTCACAGGCTAGTTTGATATCTGACATAATACTCTTCATTTAAAAGTTAATCAATCGCTTTGTTGAAATAATGCGTATGCAGGAGAGTTTCCGATTTCTCACCTAGCGGTTTGCCGAGATAATCCTCGTATAATGTCTTGATATACGGATTCTCGTGCGATTTGCGCAAAGGTTTGTTGGCGTCTTCACGGTAAAGTGCGTTGGCGCGTGCATAGAGTATTTCCGAGTTGCCGTGATGCAAAGGCTGCCCGCCGCCACCGATACAGCCTCCGGGGCAAGCCATAATTTCGATTACATGATATTCGTTGTGCCCGTTCCGTATATCTTCCAGTAGATGACGAGCGTTGCCTAGTCCGTGTGCAATGCCTACTTTTAATTCAAATCCGTTTAGGTTAATGGTAGCACGACGGACGCCATTTAGTCCGCGTACCTGTTCGAAATTTACATTTTTCAAAGGTTCTCCGGTATAGATTTCATAGACAGAACGGAGGGCGGCTTCCATTACACCACCTGTTGTTCCGAAAATGACACCGGCACCTGTCGATTCACCCATCGGGTTGTCGAATGGGCTGTCCAGTACGAGAGGGAACCCGATATTGGCACGTTTAATTAGTCGTGCCAGTTCACGGGTAGAGATAGAATAATCCACATCGGGGATACCGTTCACTTTGAATTCATCACGTGCACATTCGTACTTTTTAGCCAGACAAGGCATGATAGATACGACAACCAGTTTTTCTCTGGGTATGCCCATTTTCTCCGCCCAATAGGATTTGGCAATGGAACCGAACATCTGTTGTGGGGAGCGGGCGGTGGACGGAATGTTCAGCATGTCCGGGAAATGATGTTCGAAGAAGTTGACCCATGCCGGACAGCAGGAAGTCAGGATAGGTAATCGTACGGATTTATCTCCGTTGAGATAACGTGTCAGGCGGTTCAGAATTTCAGAACCCTCTTCCATAATGGTAAGGTCGGCTGCAAAATCAGTATCGAATACATAGTCGAATCCCAGTTCGCGAAGTGCATACACCATTTTTCCGGTTACCAGAGTGCCGGGAGGAAATCCGAATTCTTCACCTAGGGCCGCCCGTACGGCAGGTGCGGTCTGCACAATCACTACTTTGTCCGGATTAGCCAGATCGTCGAGCAGACGGTTGGTGTAGTCACGTTCTGTTAATGCGCCTACGGGACAGACAGCCACGCACTGACCGCAGTAAGTACATTCACTTTCCGTCATCATTCGGTCAAAGGCAGGAGCGATGGTTGTATTGAATCCGCGACGGATGGCACCCAATGCTCCGACCGTCTGTACATCATTGCAAACACTTTCACAACGGCGACAGAAAATGCATTTATCCATATTACGGACGATAGAAGCGGTAATTTCCCGTTTGCGGGGGGACAGCTCACCGCCATTGAAAGGCATTTCGCGAATGTTGAAACGCAGTGCTAACGTTTGGAGCTCGCAGTTGCCGCATTTAGGGCAAGTGAGGCAGTCATTGGGGTGATCCGAAAGGATCAGTTCAGCCACCACTTTGCGAGCGTTCATTACGCGCAGGGTACTGGTTTTTACTACCATGCCCTCCGTGCAACGGGTAGCGCAGGCAGGAGCCAGGTTGCGCCGTCCCATCACTTCAACCACACAAATACGGCAGGAAGCCGGATTATTTTTTATACAGGTTCCTTTCAGGTCGATATGACACAGCGTAGGTATATTGATACCGATTTTGATAGCGGCTTCAAGAATAGTGCTTCCCTCGGGCACAGTGATGAAATGACCGTCTATCTGGAGAGTAATTTGTTTTTCTTCCATAGTAAATAAGATTTTAGCAGACAAGAATAGCGTTGAATTTGCAGCGTGCCATGCACATGCCGCACTTGATACATTTATCAGGAGCAATGACATGTGGCTTGCGCACCAGCCCGCTGATAGCATCCGCCGGACAGTTTTTGGCGCATAGATGACAACCAATGCAACGTTCCGGACTGATGGTATATGTTAATAGTGATTTACATTGCTTGGAACGACAAGTCTTATCCCGTACGTGTTCCATATATTCATCGTAGAAGTTATCCAATGTGGATAAAACGGGATTCGGAGAGGTTTGTCCCAGTCCGCAGAGGGCCGTATCTTTGATGACTTGTCCCAAAGTGGCAAGTGTGTCCAGGTCTTTTTCTGTGCCTTTTCCTTCTGTAATCTTGTTCAGTAGTTCCAACAGACGTTTGTTTCCAATGCGGCAAGGTGTGCATTTCCCGCAGGACTCTTCCACTGTAAAATCCAGATAAAAGCGGGCTACGGATACCATGCAGTCGTCCTCATCCATGACAATCATCCCTCCTGAACCCATCATGGAACCGGCCGAGAGAAGGTTGTCAAAGTCAATGGGAGTGTCCAGATGTTTTTCTGTCAGACAGCCGCCTGACGGTCCTCCTGTTTGTACAGCTTTGAACTTCTTTCCGCCTTTGATGCCTCCTCCGATTTCGTAGATTACTTCCCGAAGAGTAGTTCCCATCGGCACTTCGATCAGTCCGACATTATTAATCTTTCCGGCAAGAGCAAACACTTTGGTTCCTTTGGAACGTTCTGTGCCAATCGTTGCAAACCAGTCGGCTCCTTTGGTTAGAATAATGGGAATATTGGCAAGCGTTTCCACATTATTTACATTGGTTGGTTTTCCCAGATAACCGGATTCGGCAGGGAAGGGAGGTTTCAGAGTCGGCTCTCCCCGTTTTCCTTCCATCGAATGAATAAGGGCAGTTTCTTCTCCGCAGACAAAAGCTCCGGCTCCGTATCGTATTTCTATGTCGAAACTGAAATCTGTTCCTAAGATATGATCTCCCAGTAATCCGTATTCGCGCGCCTGATTGATAGCTGTTTTCAGTCGGTTGATAGCTAACGGATATTCGGCACGGATATATACTAATCCTTTGGTGGACCCGATGGAATAACCGCAGACACACATCGCTTCTACAATCGAATGTGGGTCGCCCTCCATAATGGAACGGTCCATGAATGCACCGGGATCTCCTTCGTCGGCGTTACAAACCACGTATTTGACATCTGACTGTTGCTTGTTGGCAAATTCCCATTTCAGTCCCGTCGGGAAACCGCCACCACCACGTCCGCGAAGTCCCGAACGTTTGATAATATCAATAACGTCCGTCGGCTGTTTGTTAAGCAGGCAATCGGCCAATGCAAAGTATCCTTCACGGGCGATATACTCTTCAATATTTTCGGGATCGATAAAACCACAGTTACGCAATGCGATGCGGAGTTGTTTCCGGTAGAAATCCATGTGCTTGGAGTCGCTGACGGTATGTTCCGTTTTGGGATCTACATACAGCAACCGTTCGATTCTTCGTCCTCCGATGATATGCTCGTTGATGATTTCTTCCGCATCTTCGGGAGTGACTTGGGTGTAAAAGGTATTATCGGGGATAATTTTCACGATAGGACCTTTTTCACAGAAGCCGAAACAGCCTACGGTGATGACTTCTACTTTATCGGTGATTTCGTTCTTTTTGATGGCTTTTAGAAGATTGTCTGTAATACCCTGGCTGGAAGATGCCTTACAGCCTGTACCACCGCAGATCAGAATCTGAAGATGTTGCGCACCGGATGCCAGTCCGTAACACTTTTCAGTCACCTTTTCATTACTTTCTTCGCGCAATGAAAGATTGTGCTCTGCTCTCTTCCTGATTGTTGCCAAATCATGGATAGATAAAATTTTCATAAGTATCAGAATTGTTAGTCGGTTTTTTGCAAATATAATTCTTTGTTTGAAATAACAGCGTAGTCTCGTACAAATAAAATTGTTCTTTGACGGAGGATTTAGGTAAATAAATCTCTATCTTCGTATTTAATAGGTATCAAACCTAAAAAATATAACTGAAGTATGAGACGAATTTTACTTGGACTATGTTTTCTATCCTTTCTGAACAGCGCATCCGGACAAGAGATTCCTTTGCCGGAAAAGATGCCGCAGACACATCCGCGGGTACTGACTACTCCGGCGGGAAAGCAGGAAACATGGAAGCTGATTAAAAAAGAAGAATGGGCGAAAGATGTTTTCAATAAATTGAAGGAACGGACGGAAGTATATACGAACCTGACGGATGCTCAACCGGCGTGGTTGCTGTCTCGTTTGGCAATGTACTGGAAGTCTCATGCCACGGAAGTATATGTGAAAGGTGAAACGTTCGACCATGCAGGTGGTGAAAGAGCTCCTTATCCCACTGTGCGCTACACGGGAACCCGTGGCACAGCTGCCACCCACGGCCGTCCCAAATTGGCGGATGTCGTTCCTTATGATGATGAGGATGGGAATGTCACTTTCTGCAATAATGCACTTCCCGACCGTCCTATGGAGAGTGTACACCCATCCAAAACAGGCCGGAATATTGAAAGCCTGAACTGCGAAATCCTGGGAATTGCCCGTGATGCCGCTTTCCTTTATTGGATGACGGATGAAGAGAAATTCGCTAAACTTGCCGCAGGGGTCTTTGATACATATATGACGGGTATTTATTATAGAAACGTGCCCATCGACCTGAATCACGGCCATCAGCAAACATTGGTAGGATTGACTTCTTTCGAAGTCATCCATGAAGACGCACTCCATATCGCTGTCCCTTTATACGATTTTCTATATAATTATCTAAAGGCCAATTACCCGGATAAAATGGAAATCTACGCCGGAGCTTTTAAGAAATGGGCGGATAATATCATAGCGAACGGTGTACCTCATAACAACTGGAATTTGCTACAGGCACGGTTTATTATGAATGTCGGATTGGTATTGGAAGACAATAAAGAATATGCCGACGGAAAAGGACGTGAATATTATATCGACTATGTGATGAACCGTTCCAGCATCCGCCAGTGGAGTCTGACGCGATTGGCAGATTATGGTTTCGATATAAATACGGGAATTTGGGCAGAATGTCCGGGATATAGCAGTGTGGTAATCAATGATTATGCCAATTTCGTGAATCAGTTTGATACGAATCTGCAATATGATTTGGTGAAAGCAATGCCTGTATTGTCGAAAGCGGTAGCAACCACTCCCCAATATCTGTTTCCCAACCGTATGATTTGTGGCTTTGGAGATACGCATCCGGGATATTTGAGTACGAATTTCTTTATCCGTATGATACAGAATGCACAGGCGAACGGGAAGAAAGAACAGGAAAACTATTTCACGGCTTTATTGAAATGCCTGAACCCGGATTTGGGAAATGATAAAACAGAAAAGAAGAATGTGCGTGTATCTGTCAATTCTTTCTTTGAAGATAAACCGCTGACGCTAAATCCCAAAGTGCAGCCGGGAAAGATAGAAGATTATGTTTCTCCTTTGTTTTATGCTCCCAATGTGTCATGGCTGGTACAGCGTAACGGTATGCATCCGCGCAACAGTTTGATGATTTCGTTGAATGGCAGTGAAGGGAACCACATGCATGCTAACGGCATTTCGATGGAACTTTATGGAAAAGGATACGTATTGGGTCCGGATGCAGGTATCGGGCTTTTCCTGTATAGCGGACTGGATTATGCGGAATATTATTCTCAATTCCCCAGTCATAATACAGTTTGTGTGGATGGAATATCGAGCTATCCGGTGATGAAAAGTAACCATTCTTTTGATTTGCTTTCCTGTTTCCCGGCATCAGCGGAACCGGGCAAAGCATTTACGTCCGTTACTTACAGTAACCTTTATTTTCGTGAACCGGAAAGCAGGGCGGATCAGACCCGTATGATGAGTATTGTCACTACTGGGGCGGAGACGGGGTATTATGTCGATGTATTCCGCAGCCGGAAAGAGAAAGGAGGCGATAAGATGCACGATTACTTCTATCACAACCTTGGGCAGACTTTGACATTGACGGCAGCAGATGGCAGCGACCTGAATCTCCAGCCTACGGAAGAACTCGCCTTTGCAGGCGCACATCTTTACGCTTATTCCTATTTATATGATAAGAAAGTGGCTGCGACCAATAAGGATGTCAAGGCAACTTTCACCATAGATATGAAAGATAAGGACGGCGATGATATATACATGAATCTTTGGATGAAAGGCGAACCGGATCGTGAAGTCTTTACGGCTTTGGCGCCAATGACCGAAGGGCTAAGCCGTACACCGAATATGCCCTATAATATAAAGGAGCAGCCGACGCTGACATTTGTTGCCCGTCAGCATGGAGAAGCTTGGAATCGTCCTTTTGTCTCGATATATGAACCGAGTACGAAAAAGGAACCGTCTGCTATTCAGTCTGTTTCTTATTTTGATGCAGAAGGAGCAGGTTTGGAAGACTTTGCCGGTATCTGTGTGAAAAGCAAAAACGGACGTATAGATCATATCTTCTCTCTATCTGATGCTGCACAAACCGCTACTTATCAAGGAATGAAAGTGAAAGCGGATTATGCTGTTATCAGCAATGAATATGCAGGAAACCGGACGTTGTTTTTAGGGAATGGAACCCAATTGGTTGCACCCGGGGTAATGATTCAGACCGACAATGCCGCTAATGTATTGCTCGAAAAGAAAGAAGGGAAATGGTATATTATTTCTTCTGCTCCCTGTACGGTTGTTATCGGCGATAAGAAGATAAAATCCGATGCTGCGTCGGAGCCTATGTTGTTGCGTATCTGATGTTTCATTGGTAATAAAGAAAAATTGTATATCTTATCCGTAGTATGGTATATTATGGCCTAAGATGGAAATTGTTGCAATAAAAAACAAAAAAAGCGTGTTTAAACGTTTTTAATACTATATTTTTTCTAATTTTGTGGCTTTCTGTCCAAGTAGTATATAAAATGGACAGTAAGCCCTTTTTTGTGGGTAAATATTTAGTGGGAAATATTTAGTGGGAAATAAATGATGGTATATGTGATGAGAAATGGTCGCAGGGTAATAGCTGCGTTATCATTTCTGTTATTATGTTGTGGTGTACATGTGCACGCACAACGGGTGGCTGTAAAGACAAATGCATTGGGTTGGCTGACCGCCAGTCCGAATGTAGAAGCAGAATTTGTATTGGGTAGTCATGTCTCCTTGAACATGGGGATTGCTGCGAACCCAATCAGTACAGACAACTTTAAAACGACTTTCACGCATTTTCAGCCTGAAGTTCGTTACTGGCTAAATCGTCCGATGGTGAGTCATTTTCTTGGAATCACCGCTTTCGTGAATAATTTTGATATGATGGTAAAAGATGTGCATCACAAAGGCGATGCATACGCCGCTGGTTTGACCTATGGATACGCATGGGTGCTGGGCGATCATTGGAACATCGAAGCAACTGCCGGAGTGGGTGTGTTGCGCTACCGTCAGTTTAAGTATGATAAGGGTACTCCGAAACCGGGTGCGGTCAACGATAGTAAGACCACCATTGCACCTGTCAAACTGGGGGTATCCTTTGTTTATATTATTCGATAACGAACATTAGCTAGTCAGAAAAGAGAATGAAAATCAATTTGAAACGTGATAGATTAACAGGTATACTTCTCGTGGCGATGATGTTCGTCGGTATGAATGTATCCGCCCAACGGATCCGCGTGCAGGGGCATATCACAAACCCGCAGGGAAAAAGTGTTCCGAATGTAAATGTGTTGAATCCGGTCAATGACGAACGTATAGAAATGTCCGACGAGGATGGTCGTTACAGTGTCTTGGTTGAGAAAAACGGCTCGTTGAAGTTTACATGTGTCGGTTATGAAGACAAAACAGTGAAGGTGGCAGGAAAGCAGATTCTGAATGTAGTATTGAAAGATGCCGTCATCGAACTGGACGAAGTTACGATTACTTCCAAAGTGAAGGACAAAGTGATTCCGGAACCTACGGACATCGAAATCAAAGGTAATTATTTTCATCTGAAAACCCGTGTCCCGGTGCCTAAGGAGATGTTTAACTCACATCGTCGCTTGGTATTGCAGCCTTCCATTTATGATGTGACACTGAAAAAGCGTCTGTTGATGCGTCCTGTTGTATTCGACGGGGATACTTATAATACAACGCAAAATCGAATGTACGATTATGATATGGATAAAGATCCTTTGCACGATTACATCCGTGTGAAAACTACTTCTTCACGCAAGGGGGATATTATTGCTTACCATGATTCTATCTATATAGAATATCTGCAACATGACTACCGTGCAGATGTGCATCTGGCGATGGAAAATTACCGGAATATCATTTATCGTGACTCTTTCTCCATTGCACGCGGAACGGTCAACCCGCTTCGTTTCTTGGAGTATAAATTCTCCGCTTTCAGCCTGACGGACGAGAAATATCTTCCGAAACCCGTGATGCAGTTGCGGGATACGAAAGGTGAGGTAAACTTAACCTTCCTGGTAGGTAAAGCCGACCTGGATGATAAGAATCCACAAAATCAGGTGGAACTGAACCGATTGAATCAGGAATTACGTGCTATTGAGACGAACCCGGATGCCTCTTTGAAGAGTTTTCATATTACGGGGGTGGCTTCGCCGGACGGTTCTTACGCGACGAATCTTCGTCTGGCAAAATTGCGTACGGATAAGGCCCTGGAACGTATACTGGCACAACTGGACCCGGAAACACGTAAACTGTTGGAGGTGAAATCGGATGCATCGGTTGCCTCCTGGAAGGAGGTAGCTGAATTGCTGAAAAAAAACTCCAAGCCGGAACTGGCTAAAGAAGTAGAGGACTTAATCAAACAATATGCAGCTACTCCTTACCGGTTGAATGGGGTCTTGAAATCGAAACCTTTCTACAAGGAACTTGCGGCTACTTATCTGCCTAAATTGAGAAAGGTGCAATATACCTATGGTTATTCAATCTTCCGTTCTTTGACGGACGACGAGATTAGAGAACTTTACAGAAAGAATCCGAAGCAACTGACCCGTTTCGAATATTACCGTATGATTACGACAGCAAAAACTCCCGACGAAAGGGAAAAGTATTGCAGGGAAGCTCTTGAACTTTATGATAACTTTACGTATGCAGCCAATGAACTGGCAGTGGCAACGATACAGAAAGATACTCCGGATTCACGTATTCTCGAACCGTTTGTCAGTAAATCGGCACCGGCGGAGTTATTGTCCAATCAGGCTATTGCCTTGCTGCATGAAGGGAAATATACAAAAGCAGATTCAGTCTTGACCTTGGTTCCCGAAGAAGCGGTTTCTGAAGATTTGCAGGCCATTGTTCAGGCATTGGCCGGTTATTATAATGATGCTTTCGAAAAGGTGGCGGCTACCAGCCCTTTCAATGAGGTGGTGATGCTGCTGGCAATGAAGAAGAATCAGGAAGCATGGGATAAGATTTCTACCATGGATGTAGAGACCGCCCGCGAATATTATATAAAAGCGATTGCCGCCAACCGCCTGGAGAAAATAGGTGATGCGATTATGAGCATTGAGAAGGCCCTTGAACTTGATCCTTCCTTATTGGAAGTAGCGAAGGTGGACGGTGATATTATTGACTTGCTGCCGGAAGAGCAGAAAATTAAATAATGATATATACAACAAGAGTAAACGATGAATATCTTCAGAATCAACAATAAATATGTAGCAGTGGCAATCTTCCTGATGCTTGCTGTTACCTTACAGGCACAGGATTATGGTGCATTGCAATATATGTTACAGAAACGGCCTGCAAATGAAAAGTTCGAGAGCAATAAATTCAATGAACATCTCTTTTTCTCTGCCGGAATAGGGCCATACAGCTTGTTAACAAGTGGAGATAGTCAGGATGGAATGGGAATGACCGCCCATCTCTTTATGGGAAAGTGGATTACTCCGGTTCATGGACTTCGGATAGGGGTGAATTTAGGTTATCTGCCGTCGAGTATCTACGATTCTAAAATAAAAATGGGTGGCGGCAGCCTGGACTATCTGTTGAATATGTCCTCCCTGGCATACGGATACAATGCAAACCGTTGTTTTGAGTTAGTAGGGATTGCAGGTATAGAAGCCGGTTATTCTAAGGTGGGCGACAATAGCGATCGTTCCGAAAAGTATCCGGATTTGAAAGGCGGCGGTCAGCTTTATTACGGCGCTCATCTCGGTTTACAGGGAAATGTACGTCTTTCTTCTACATTGGATTTGTTTGTAGAACCGCGGATCGGATGGTATAATGACGGTTTTGCGTATACGGAAAGTTGGAGAAACTATAAAATGGCTGGTTCGGTTCTGGTAGGTCTGACCTATATGCCTGCTGCTCCGATGGGAACTAAGATTCATTTCGATGATTTCGATAAAAGTTCCTTCCTGAATCATATGTTTATCTCTTTATCCGGTGGTATCAGTACACTGAAAGTTCCGGGAATCAAGAATACGATTAAAGGATTAGGTCCCCAGTTCTCTGCCGGAATCGGTAAATGGTTCAGTCCTTCTTCCGGTCTGCGTTTGTCCGGGACGGTTGGACTTTCAGACACCCCTTCGGGCAGTGCAAGCGGCTACTTTAAACATGTCGATCTGCATGCGGACTATCTGTTGAATATCAATAATGTTCTTTGGGGATATGATGAAGACAGAATATTTAGTCTGATCGGTATTGCCGGAGTTAACCTGGCAGGTACGAAAGGAGTGGATAAAACCGCCAAGTATGCTCCGGGAATAGGAGTCGGTGTGCAAGGAAGTTTCCGTATCAACCGTTCTGTGGATTTATTTATAGAACCTCGCCTCAATGTGTATAATAAGAGATATGCAGGAGGTCGCGGAGTAGGTGGCAATACGGATCAGCTCGGAGAGTTGAATTTTGGTTTGACTTATCATACGATTGACCGTGCGGCACGTCCGAAGAACGGATTCTCAAGCAATCACATCGCAGACAATCTGTTTATGACTTCGGGAATCGGTGTGCAAATGTTCCTGAATAAGACGAATCTTGAAAACCTTGGTTCTTTAGGTCCGCAGGCTTCTGTCTCTATCGGTAAGTGGTTGAGCCCTTATTCCGGTTTGCGCCTGGTGGGTACGGGTGGATTCTTTACGAACTATGTAGTTCCGGGAAGTGTTAAAGCGGGCAAACTTAGACATGCCAGCGTCAGTGGTGGTCTTGATTACTTGTGGAACATAACGTCTACCATGAGTGGATATAATCCCGATCGTATCTTTGATTTAATAGGTTCGGTAGGTGTCAACCTTGCTTATACTTCCAAATCAGACCATAAGTTCCAACCGGGTATTAATGCAGGCATACAGGGATTATGGCATGTGAATGATTTTCTCGGTTTGTACATTGAACCGCAGATTCGCTTGTATGGAGATAAATTCATTGAAGGTAATCTGGGCTTTATGCAGAAAGACGTAATGGTAGGAGTCAATGCAGGTTTCCACTATCGCTTTGTTCCTTATTCAAAAGCAGCCAATCGCAGCGTGTTTGGTCAGGATGACAAGCGTTACTTCATCTCCGGTGCACTTGGATTGGGTAGCTTGCTCGTAGCCAACAAAGATTTGGTGAAGAATGCAGGTGTAGAAGCAAAAGGAAGCATAGGTAAATGGTACACTCCGTTATCTGCATGGCGGGTAAATGGAACAATTATGTACAAGGCCAAAACGTCGTCGAAGATGAATCTTCATTATGCCGGTTTGGGTATGGATTATATGATGAGTCTGGCCACATTGGCAAAAGGATACAGCCCCGACCATGTGATAGATGTTGTTCCTTTTGTGGGAGTTACGGCCGGACTGGTACGCCGTTACGGTAAGTTCCGAGCAGTGCCGGGACTGGATGCCGGTGTGCAGGTAAAGCTGAAAGTGGCTTCTTCTTTGTATCTGTATGCCGAACCTAAAGTCGGTATCCGTACCGATACATACGATGGCTCCGAACAGGGAAGACCTGACCGCGTAGCTTCCATGGTAGGTGGATTATTGTACAGATTCAAGATGCCTACTTTCCAATAAGAAGAAAAATAAGAAATCGAATAAAAAGGGTTGCGCAATACCGGATTAGTGATTGTGCAACCCTTTTTGTATTCCATTTCCAAGAAATTACGGTTACATAAACGTTACATTAATATTACTTCCATTTCTACCTGATAATGAATAAAATGAATCTTTAGAATTCATTTTCTCCCTTGCTATTCTCCTCTACTTTTGCTCCAGAAATTAAAACGAAAACGTATGAAAACGATTACTGAAGCAATATCGAAACAAAGTTCAAACAGAAGATTAGCCGATTTCCTCTTTATTCTATGGGCAGGTGGAGCAGCCCTTCTTTCTTACTCACTGGTTTATACATTGCGCAAACCTTTCACAGCTGCTACTTTTGACGGGATAGAAGCATTCGGCTTTGATTATAAAGTACTGGTTACTATCATTCAGATAGCAGGTTATCTGATAGCCAAGTTTATAGGTATCAAGTTGATTTCCGAATTGAAGAGAGAGAATCGCCTGAAGTTTATACTCGTTTCCATTGCCGTAGCGGAATTGTCATTGGTTGCGTTCGGAGCACTTCCCACTCCTTATAATATGTTTGCCATGTTCTTCAATGGATTGTCATTGGGCTGTATGTGGGGAGTTATTTTCAGTTTTATCGAAGGTCGCCGCACTACGGATATTTTGGCCAGTCTTTTAGGAATCAGTATTGTTATCAGTTCGGGAACGGCAAAATCCATCGGATTGTTCGTTATGAATACATTGAACGTCAGCGAATTTTGGATGCCGGCACTTATCGGTGCTTTTGCACTTCCTTTATTGGCTCTTTTGGGATATAGCTTAACCCGTTTGCCACAACCTACGGCACAAGATATAGAACAAAAGAGTAGTCGTGTAACTCTGAATGGCAAGCAACGGAAAGAACTGTTCATCGACTTTATGCCATTTCTTGTATTATTGTTTGTAGCTAACCTAATGTTGGTAGTGCTTAGAGATATTAAGGAAGATTTCCTGGTGAAGATTATTGATATGAACGGACAGTCCTCATGGATGTTTGCGCAGGTAGATACAGTCGTTACATTAATAATTCTGGCGTTATTCGGAGCGATGGTCTTTGTGAAAAGTAACATAAAAGTTTTGGTTGCCCTGCTGGGATTGGTCGTACTTGGGACAGCCACCATGAGTTTTATATCTTTCAATTATGATTCTCTGCAATTGGATGCAATCACCTGGCTGTTTGTCCAAAGTCTCTGTCTGTATATTGCCTACCTCTGTTTTCAAAGCATTTTTTTCGACCGCTTCATCGCTTGTTTCAAGATAAAAGGAAATGTCGGTTTCTTCATTGTGACCATTGATTTTATCGGATATACGGGAACTGTACTTGTCTTGATGTTCAAAGAATTTGCCCATGTAGACATAAACTGGTTGGAATTTTATAATATATTATCCGGTTACGTAGGACTGATCTGTACGGTTGCTTTCACCTGCTCCATGATTTACCTGATACAGCGCTATAAAAAAGAGAAACAGCTGAAGAAAGCGAAAGAAGCCGAAATGAGCAACGGGATAAAATTTACGGGAGAAGGTATGGAGCCAACTACTTTTTCACAAATTTGATAAAAGGTGGACGATGAAAATAATAGGACTATATTTGAAATTCTCCTTCCTTCTATCTCTAATACTAACGACTTCCCGGATAACGGCACAGAATCTGCCCGATGGCATACAATATAAAATCACCGGGCGTCTATTAATGGATGGAGGAGTGTATCTGAAGAATCCGAATAACTTTGGCAACGGCACGGAATTTAATGACCTTCGCATCGGTGTAAAAGCTACCTATCAGAACTGGGGAATGAAACTGGAAATGGGATATGCCGGAAACAAAGTAGCCATCAAAGATGCTTTTGCCACCTATTCCTATAAGAATAGTTCCATTCAGATAGGACAATTCTATGAGCCATTCAGTCTCGATATGATTTGTAGTACATTTGATCTTCGCTTCAACCAATCTCCGGGAGCTGTGCTGGCATTGACAAATAGCCGACGTATGGGAGTAGCCTATTCCTATCGTACCCAATATTACTATCTGTGTGGCGGATTCTTTACCGATAATGATTTGAGCAACCTGAAAAACGCATCGCAAGGATATGCCATTGACGGACGTTTGGTTTACCGTCCACTTTATGAGCAAGCGAAACTGATACATATAGGATTAGCAGCTATCCATCGTACACCGGACGGCACGCTTCCCGAAGATGAGAACAGGAATACGTTTACTTATAAATCTCCGGGCGTGAGCACGATTGATAATCGTACATTAATACAAGCAGATGTAGATCATGCAGCATCCCAATTTAAAATAGGAACCGAACTGCTAATTTACTATCATAAATTCTTTCTTCAGGGTGAATACATCCGCGCCCATGTAAAACGGGAAAAGGGTTTTGAGAACTATACGGCACAAGGAGCTTATCTGCAATGTTCCTGGCTATTGTTGGGACAGAATTATCTGTATGACGAAGAAGTAGCCTGTCCCGGAAGACCGGAAGGAAAAGCACTTGAACTATGTGCCCGTTTCAATTATCTCTCTCTGAATGATGCCGGAATAAAAGGCGGAACACAGAAAGACCTCTCCTTCGGATTGAATTACTATATCAATAAACACATTGCTGTCAAATTGAATTATAGCTACTTCATCCCCGGCTCGCATATCAAAGAGATCGAAAGCACAAACTTTAGTGTAGTACAGGGACGTTTTCAATTCATATTCTAGTACTTGGCAGTTCCGTTCGAATAAAGCTATAATAAAGAATAGGAAGGTGTATTGTATACTAGTTTTACTAAATGTTTCAAAGACATATCGAGAGCACTGCCGACTCAATATGCAGAACCGTATGTAAAAAGTAAAAAATAAGAAGACAGAAAAAACTGGAATGTTCTAGGTAAATCTCCTTTATTGTTCGTAATAGACAATAAAGGAGATTTTTTGCATTGGTTATTTTTTCTATAGTTTCTGTTACCAGTTTGCCAACCTGGGTGGAATAGAAAGTATAGTTTTAGAAAGAACTTCAATAAACAGAATAATTAAAATATAACATAGTTTAGTGATATGAATATAGTAGGAGTTTTATCAGGTAAAAGAAAATGTTTGTTAGCAATAGCTATTGCATTTTCGACATTCGGGAATGCCCAATTAGTAACCTATCCGGAAGGATTGAACACTGGTATGCCACATAATGATGATTATACAGTCAAAGTACGTGAAGCAGGCGGTGAATGGAAAGATGTATTCGAATATGAAGTCCAAGTAGATATGGATCGGGTACAATCTGCTTCAATGGTACAGTTTGATATAGGCAGTCCCGTAGAAGTGATGGTGAAAAAGAACAATGGCACCATTCAGGATGTGAAAATCCGTCCGTTAGCAATAGGTATACAACATACGGTAAACCACAATGCTATCTTTTTTACACTCACTAGACCTCAATGCCTGTCGATTGAGTTTAACGGTGATCGTTTGCATAATCTTCATTTGTTTGCTAATCCTTTGGAAACAGAAACTTATACTGAAAGCAGTGACAAAGTAATGTATTTCGGACCGGGTGTCCATCGTCCGAAAGATTTGCCGAACACACAGATACAGATTCCTTCCAATACTACTGTTTATTTAGCTCCCGGAGCTGTTGTAAAAGCTAAATTATTGATTGACAAAGCTGAAAATGTACGCATTGTCGGGCGTGGTATTCTCGACCATCCGATCCGTGGAATAGAAGTTACTCATTCTAAAAATATATGGATTGACGGTATTACAGTTATAAATCCAGATCACTATACAGTATTTGGTGGTGAGTCTACAGGGTTGACCATCAATAATTTAAAGTCTTTTAGTTGTAAAGGATGGAGTGATGGCATAGATCTGATGTGTTGCAGTGACGTATTAATAGACAATGTTTTTATGCGGAACAGTGATGATTGTATTGCCATCTATGCCCATCGCTGGAACTATTACGGAGGAAGTCGTAACGTGACTTTACAGAATTCAATCCTTTGGGCGGATATTGCTCATCCGATCAACATTGGAGGACACGGTAACCCGGACGATAAGGCTGGAGAGATTCTTGAGAATATAACTGTCCGTAATGTCGATATTCTGGAACATGATGAAGATGATCTTCTTTATCAGGGCTGTATGGCAGTGGATTGCGGTGATAAAAACTTGGTACGCAAGGCATTATTTGAGGATATCCGTGTAGAGAATATCCAGGAGGGAAGATTGTTTCATATTAATGTTCGTTTCAATTCAAAGTATGATAAGCAACCCGGCCGGGGAATTGAAGATATTATTTTTCGGAATATCATTTATAATGGAGTAGGGGAGAATCCATCTCTATTGAAAGGGTTTGATAAAGAACGTTCCGTCAAGAATATCATCTTCGATAATGTGATTATCAACGGCATGAAGATGAAAAATATAGATGATTTTATCACGAATGAATACATAAAGAATATCACAGTCAAATAGCATAATCTGGTATATGAAGTATGAATGGAAAAATCTCTTTGTATTAGGTGCAAACTTCTTTTCTTCTAATATCAAACTTTCTTTAGGTTAAACATAAACTATAAATGCAAGTTTCATTTATATAATTAGAACTTGCAATTATATAAATGAAACTTTCGTTTTTATAATCAAAGCTTGCAATTATAGATTTCTATTAGATAAGAGTAACTTTAGTATTAGAAGGAAAGAACTTTGCAATAGGAAGATAATAACTTATCTATTAATAGATGAGAGCAAAGCTGCACTGGAATCAGAATTAAGGAGTCTGGAAGAGAACCATGAGTATAAATACAAGAGTTTTATTCCCGGGTTTATGCTAATCAAAGTAAATGTTTCATTCACTTTGAACTCCTTTTTATTACTAAATACTATCTTTGCTTATCACTTGTATAAAAAACGAATCGCACTATGATTAACAAAATTATATGGATTATTGGGATTGTATGGATTGGGAATATTCAAAATGGAGTGCAAGCGCAACGACGTAACTTTATCCATCCCGGAATCACCTATACCCAAGGTGATTTAGACCGGATGAAAGCTATGGTCAAGGCGAAACATGAGCCTTATTATTCTACTTTTCTGAAATTAAAGGAATCTCCCTATTCTTCACTCAATACGCAAGTTATCAATCGGGGAAAACAAATCAGAGAAGGACGTTTTAATGCTACTATCGGAGTAGATGGCAGGCGGGCACATGACTTAGCATTGCTTTGGCATCTGACGGGCGATGAGGCTTATGCCCGTAAAGCGGTCGAATATCTGAATGCTAATTCTTATTATACCAATACAAGTAGTCGTGGAACAGGACCATTAGATAACGGAAAGATTTACCTTTTAATTGATGCCGCCGAATTAATGCGTGATTATTCCGGTTGGAAAGTAGAAGGCCAGCAACGTTTTAAAAATATGTTGGTCTATCCTGGATATAGCAATACGGAAGATTTCTCTTCCAAATATGCAAATTACTGGGATGATTCAAAGAACGGAGTTACATTCTATTGGAATATTTTTAATTTCGATGCCGCAAGGTTTGGTAATCAAGGACTTTTCGCTGCTCGTGGAATGATGGCAATGGGGATTTACTTAGATAACGAAGTAATGTATGACCGTGCTTACCGTTATTTATTGGGAATGAAGCATCGACCGGATGATTTACCTTATCCTTCAGGACCGACGGTCACTAGCAAAGAACCGATTAAGAAATCACCAACCATGCTTGATTATAAATTGGAAGGAAGAGAAAACAAGATTTCAGATTATGGATACGATGAACAGCTACAGTATTATATCTATCCAAACGGTCAATGTCAGGAGTCGAGTCGCGACCAGGGACATGTATTGGCAGGTATCCACAATTATGTAGCTATCGCAGAAATGGCATGGAATCAGGGAGATTCTTTGTATAATTGTCTCAATAACCGTTTGCTTCTTGGTTTGGAATGGAACTATCGTTATAACCTCTCTAAAGTCCAGACCTATGAAGAGCAAAAAGAGCCTTGGGAACCGACAAGTTATAGTAAGAATTCAAATGAAGTTACCTTTGAGAACGGAAAATTTCTCCAGATAAAAAGCCGTAGTGGACGTTGGGAATCCGTAGCCGTATCTCCTCACGGACGTGGAGACGTAGCAGGTAGTGGCGGAACTCGTGAAATGGCATTGGCGCATTATGCAGTACGTGCTGGATTGCCGGAGAACAACTATACCTGGTTGAAACGTTACCGTGATTATATGATAGAACATCACGGTTGCGAAAACTGGGGGATAGCACCCAACTGGTTTTATGAATGGACTGACTGGGGAACATTGACCAAGCGATTGACTCCCTGGATGGCAGGCGATCCCGTTTCTTTCTCTACGGGAAAGCGTGTATCAGGAATTCATTTGCTACCTAGTGAAATATCGGCTGCCGATTACGATTATTATTGTCTTGCGGAAGATCCCGAAGGGCATACCTATCACAATGTAGGAAAGAAACGTGGCAACGAATACAGACCTGACGGAGCAGTAGAGCTACGAAAAGAAGAAGATAATTACGTCGTTACCCAAATAGAAGATGGAGAATGGATGAATTATACTGTAAGTATTCCTACCGATGGAGATTATACCGTTTATCTTGTTTATCAATCAAAAGGAAATTCTTTATTGTCCGTAGCTTCTGATTCAGAAGTAAAGACAGAACCCATGCAATTACCCAGTTCTATACAATGGACGGAAAGAGAAATAGGAAAACTCACTCTTCCCGCAGGAGCTTGTGTACTTCGTTTACAGATAGAGCAAGCCGGAGATAAACTCGAAATTCAGAAAATAATAGTAAAGTAGGATAAGGGGATTTGATTCTTCGTTCGTACTTAATAATAGTACTACAAAAAAAGATGGCCATGAAAATTCGAATATGTTTGTTAATCATACTAATGGGATTATTGTATCCGGGTTATATTAGCTCGCAAGAATCCCCTTATGTATTCCGCCAGATTGGAGTTGTCGAAGGATTACCGGATAACTATGTAAAAAGCGTTTTCCCCATTCCCGACGGACGTATCGGTGTGCGAAGTACTGTGTTATTAAGCCTGTATGATGGTGCGAACTATTCAAATTTCCCTTTCAATATTCATGGCGAATATTCGATAGCATATAACCATATTATTCCCGAACAATATATTGATGCCGACAAACGTTTGTGGATGAAAGAACGCAAGAGCCTACGCGTCTTCGATTTGACTACCGAACAGTACATCTATAACGTAGATTCTTTATTTCAACAATTCGGCTTAAAGGATAAAGTGGCGGACCTGATTATTGATTCAGAGAAACATTGTTGGTTTCTGACGCCGGGTTCCTCTGTCTATATGTACGATGCAGAGACAAAATCAATCGAACAGGTTTGTAGGAATGATGAGTTTATGGAATACTATGGAGGATTACTCGGAGTAGAAAGTCATGGAAAATACAGTTGGATGGTTCATCAGAAAGGGGCTATCCGTTGCTACGATTTAGAAAAGAAACGTTTCGTGCATCAACTTGATTTCCTGAAAGACCAACTGAAACCGGATGACCGTGTGGTTTTGAAGATACTCGATAATGGTGACTTTTGGTTGATGTGGGATCGTGGAGTAGGCTATTATGATGTCTATAATAAAAAATGGAACCAAATTTCAGGTATCCAACTCGGACACTATTCATGGTTTACTTCTATGGATGTGGATAAAGGTGGAAATGCATGGGTAGGAACCGTTATCGATGGATTCTATGTCATTGATATGCACAATTTCTCTGTAACCCGGACACTGGATATTCCTTTATTATCAGGTAATACAGTACGAAACGGTATTCAAAGCATCTATTGCGACCGGGAAAATAATTCCGTTTGGATAGGACTTTATAATCAGGGAATGTGTTATTATCATCCCAGCATGAATAAAATAGTGCTGTACAATAAGAAGATGATAAATGGCGACTGGAAAGGAGAGGAAATCCGCTGTATGCTCGAAACATCTAAAGGAGAAATTCTGATGGGTACTACGCAGGGTGTCTATCGCTATGAACCGGAGACTAAAAGCATGAACAGATTCTATCATGAATTCAGTCAGAAGAATTGCCGTGTACTTTATGAGGACAGCAAGAAGCGTGTTTGGGTCGGAACATACCACGATGGGCTCTACTGCATAGATCATGGAAAGGTACAATCTTACGATTATCCCGATACGGATTATCAGAATGAATTGGATTTCAGTAATATCCGTGTCATGGTCGAAGATTCTTCCGGTCGATTGTGGGTAAGTATATATGGTGGTGTAGGATTATTCAATCCTGAAAACGGGCAAATAAACTTATTGTCCGAACAGTTTCCTGAACTCAAAAAATATAAAGTAGCGAATGCATTGGCCATAGATAATCAATCCCGGTTGGTCGTAGGCAGTGATAACGGACTCTACATTTACGATCCTGCAACGAATAAAATATGGATACCGGAGGAAGACGGCCAGGCTAATTCTATTTTCAATCAGGGAAGTATCAAGTATAATCAGATACTCAAAGACCATGAGGGAACTTTATGGTTTGCTACACAATATGGCTTGAGCGTTTTGACTTACAATGGGCAAAGCTACACATTAGGGAAAGAAGAAGGTCTGTCTAAAGCTATCCTGAACGTAGTGGAAGATAAGAACCATGATATATGGATTTCGACAGTCACTTCTATTTATAAGATAAAAGTAGACAGAAGAGCAGATAAATACAGCTTTCATGTAATCAGCTGTCTGTCGGAAGATGAAATCCGTCAGGATGATTTATATAGTTTCCCTTCGTTAATGACCAGGGACAATCAGCTTTTCCTGGGGCTGATGAACGGCTTTATTGCTTTCTCACCAGAAAACATGATAGATAATCAGTGCCTCAATCGTCCTCTGTTTACCTCATTCCGCTTGTTTAATGTTCCGGTTGTTTCGGGCGAAATATATAACGGACGTGTCTTATTTGATAAAGCATTAAGTTATTCGGACGAAGTACAATTAAAATATGATGAGAACTATATCACACTTGAGTTTTCTGGTCTGAACTTCCCTAATCCTTCTCAAACCTCTTTCCGTTACCAACTGGAAGGATTTGACAAAGAATGGACGGAAACCCTTTTTGAGAATGGACAAGGACGTGTGGTCTATAATAATCTCCCTTCGGGCGAATACATCTTCCGTGTGTCCGCTGCCGGAAACGACCGGATATGGGGACCGGAGTCTGCATTCAAAATTGTAATTCATCCCCCATTCTGGGATACACTGGCCGCTCGTATTTTCTATGCAATTTTAGTTATTCTCTTAATCTTCGGGCTGATCTACGTAATAAACCGCCGCAACCGGCAGAAGATGATTCGTATGCAAGAAGAGGAAGCGTTGAAGCAGAAAGAAGAACTGGATCAGATGAAATTCCGCTTCTTCACAAATATAAGCCATGAACTCCGCACTCCGCTGACATTGATTATCACGCCATTAGACATGGTGATACGTCGATTGACAGACGATGCGATGAAAAAGCAACTGAATACCATCTATAAGAATGCTCAAAACCTATTGTCATTGGTGAATCAGCTACTCGATTTCCGCAAACTGGAAATGAAAGGAGAGAGGTTGCATCTGATGAACGGCGATATGGAGGAATTTATTGTTTCTGCCTATAACAACTTCATGCCAATGGCAGTAGAGAAGCACCTTAACTTTGTGAACCAATCTGAACATAGAGCGCTTTATATGTTCTTCGACCGGGATAAGGTACATAAGATTATGAATAATCTCTTGTCCAACGCCTTCAAATATACACCGCAGGGAGGCACAGTGAACTTACAGCTCGCGACAGAAGAGATAGAAGAAAGAAACTACGTGAGAATATCCGTATCTGATACTGGAATCGGAATATCCGAATCAGACCTTCCTTATATCTTTGACCGTTTCTATCAGGTAGGAAATGAAGGGGACGAAAAAATAGGCAGTGGCATCGGACTTCATTTGGTAAGGGAATATGTAAATATACATGGTGGCCGTATTAAAGTGGACAGTCAGATAGATCGTGGATCAGTATTCACCGTTTGGTTGCCGATGGACCTGAAACCGGAACCGAACGAACTGCCGGAAGAAATCATCGGAACGGAAACACCAGACATTAAAGAGAAAGAAACCACTACATCTACAGTCGATGATAACCTGAAGAAACTGTTGTTAGTGGAGGACAATCAGGAATTCCGTACTTTCCTGAAAGAACAGTTAGAAGATTTTTATCAAATCATTGAAGCGGCAGACGGCGGGGAAGGAGAGCGAAAAGCGATAGAGGAAAATCCGAACCTGATTATCAGCGATATTATGATGCCGAAAGTAGACGGTATCGAACTTTGCCGTCGGATCAAGACGAACGTGCAGACCTCCCATATACCTGTGATATTATTGACAGCCCGTACTGCCGATGATATCAAGATTAACAGCTATGAAGTAGGAGCAGACTCTTATATGTCGAAACCTTTCAACTTTGATATGCTGATGGTACGCATTGAAAAGCTGATAGAGCAGCAGGAAAAGAGAAAACAGGAATTCCGTAAAAACATAGAAGTAAATCCGAGTGCTATCACCATTACTTCAGTAGACGAACAGCTCATACAGAAGTGTCTGGAATACATAGAAAAGAACATGGACAATCCGGAATATGGCGTAGAAGAATTGAGTGGCGATTTGGGTATGGTGCGTATGAGCCTTTACCGCAAGCTGCAATCCATCACCGGACACACACCGACAGACTTTATTCGCAGCATCCGTTTGAAACGGGCGGCACAATTATTACAAGGAAGTCAGTTGCCGATTGTTGAAATAGCGAACCGGGTAGGATTCAGTTCACCCAGCTATTTCTCGAAGTGTTTTAGAGAAATGTTCGGGATGCTTCCCAAGCAATATGCCGAGGAATCGGGAAGAAAAGAATGACATTGTGTTTGTGTTTGTAGTTTAATTATTACATTTGCGCTCAATAAGTGAGATAATTGTAAGATCTTGTTCACATTGGAGCAGAAAAAGTTTTATTTTATAATATATGTTGATATGAAAGTATTAGTTTTAATTTCATTGGTAGGAGGTTTGATGTTATCTTCTTGCGGAGGTAGCAGTTCAAAAAATAATGCAAATGTTAAGGAGGTAAATCCTGCAGATACCATCTATTTGGGAGACTTACGTGAAAAATTTGCAAATGATAGTGTTTTCTTTAAAATAGTGGCACCGGATTTGATGTTGATGGATTATCAGTATCTTTGGGCAGTAACAGAATCGGAAGCAGTAGAGAAAGGACTGACAAAAGAATACTATAAACGTGTGAAGAAAGAAATCAGCGATACGAATGAAGCGATCAAAAGAGGTGTGATGAAAGGTGCGAACGTAAAACGTATACCGGATTTCCAGGCATCACAGGAAAATAAATAATGAATCCTTCCGGATGAAAGCTTTCATCCATGCAAATATAAGAACAGGGGAGTCGTCAAATGTAACGACATCCCCTTTTTTATTGGTGTAACGGTTAGATTTATCCCGATGAAATGGGAAGTTTTTGCAAAAATACACGCTTGTTACGATAGTTTTGTTATCTGTTACTTTTGTGGTATTTGAATTTGAAACTTGTTCCTACTTTTGTATCATCGTTAAACGGATAAATTTAATGCCATGAATAAACAGCAAGCTACATTTGACGACTTCTTCTCTGAATGCTATCTTAAATATAAGGAGTATATCAAGAACTATATCGCTATCCGCATTTGCCATCCGCATGAAGCGGAAGATTTGGCACAGGATGTCTTTGTCCGCTTATGGGAACACAGGGCATTCGTGAACAAAGATACAGTCTGGTCTTTGCTTTTTACCATCGCTCGCAATATAGTAACCGATAAAATCCGTCGTTATTATAAACAGGAAGATTTCGTCGCCTACATATATAATAGGATGGAAGACACCAGTCGGAATACCACAGAAGATACCATTCATTTTCGTGAACTAAAGAAGATGCATGACCAGGTTATGGAAGCTCTTCCTGTTAAACGCCGTCAGATTTATGAACTTAGTTTCAATCATGAACTCTCTTGTCCTGCCATTGCAGGAAAGCTGTCCTTATCTCCCCGTACAGTAGAATGTCAATTATTACTGGCTCGTAAAACGGTTCGTACTTATTTGAAAAATGAATTCTCCAAAGTCGGTTAAATACCAGATTCGGAAAAACACATATTAACTTTAACAATTTAATAGTATTATGGAAATTAAATCCAAATTCTTATGTTCAAAAGGAGTCGCATTGGCTTTCGCCATGCTGCTGGGTGGTTCGCCCGGTGTATTGCTCTATGCAAATGATTCTGTAGAAGAGAGTTTGATGGTAGTCCAGACGGGCCGCATCATCAAAGGACTTGTGACAGATGCGAATGGTGAACCACTGATTGGTTGTAATGTAGTGGTCATAGGAAGCAATGCAGGAGTAATTACCGATATTGACGGTCGGTTTACGCTGAATATTCCTGCTGATGCCAAACAGATAAAAGTTAGCTATATCGGATATGTAGATCAGATTATTAACCTTCATGGCCGCTCTGATTTTAAAGTGGTATTAAAGGAAGATAATAATGCACTGGACGAGGTTGTTGTAGTGGGTTATGGCACGCAGAAAAAAGCGACGTTGACAGGGGCGGTAGAACAAATTGGTAGCCAGGTATTGGAAAGTCGTGCCATTACCAATGTCGGTGCTGCTCTGCAAGGAGCCACTCCGGGTTTGGTAGTCACTCGTTCTTCCTCACGTCCGGGTAATGAAGGTTTAAATTTCCAGATTCGTGGTCTGACATCTGTCAATGGCGGTAGTCCGTTGATTATTGTGGATGGAGTACCCGTATTGAATTCAGAGTCATTCCAAAATCTAAACTCGGATGATATTGAGAATATTAGTGTATTGAAAGACGGTTCAGCTTCCATTTATGGGGCGAAAGCAGCTAATGGCGTTATCTTGGTTACTACCAAAAAAGGTAAAGGCAAGACAACGGTTGATTATGGCTTCAATATGCGTTTCACTACCAATGGTATTATGGCTTTCTCTCCCAGTATGCAGGAATATGCTTCCATGTGGCTGGAAGCCAATAAAGAAATGCCGGAACATGACTGGTGGGGCTGGGGAGAAGAAAACCTGAAGAAGATGGCTCAAGGCATTGAAGGTATTTATGAGTCGACTGTAGCCGATTGGGGTACGATGTTCGTTGGTAATGCCAATCGCCTGGATGAATTGTTTGCCCGCCGTTATTCTTACCAGCATAACTTGAGTGTAGCAGGTTCTACGGATAAATCCGATTACCGCATTTCATTAGCTTATGCTGATAACCAGGCTAATCTGGCTACAGCCTATGACGGACAGAAACAGTTGAACTTGCGCTTAAACTACGGCATCAAATTGACTGATTGGTTCAAACTGGAGACTTTAGCCAGTATGATTAAAACAAATACCGAAACACCCACACATGGTATCGACCGTACACTTTACGGAAACGATGCTCCGTTTTTCCCGGCAAAAAATCCCTATGGACAATGGTACGCTAACTTCGGTAATGTAGGTGATCGCAATGCGGCAGCAGCTACAACGGATGGTGGACGTGACGAGAGAGAGAAGTTGACTACTCGTGTCGATTTTAAAGCATTGGTGGATATTTGGAAAGGAATCACTTTCGAGGGTACTGCTTCATTTCAAAATGAGGAATATCGCAGAGAACGCTATTCGCTTCCGGTACAGTGTTACAATTGGTTCGGCGAGCAGACGGCGAAGTTAGTATATGAAACAACACAAACCCTTAGTACTCCGCAAGATGTGCTGAATTTTAAAGATTCCCATCAGCCGGGATATTTGGTACAGGCAAATAATGCCCGGTATCAGTACTATTCAGGGTTATTGAAATATAAGCGTACATTTGCCGAAGTACATAATATAGATGCTATGTTCGGCATCAATGCCGAGAAATGGGTGACTAAGAAAGTTGTTACCGCCCGTGAGAAGTTTGAGGATGCCGGAATTTACGATTTGAATTTGGCTACGGGTACACAGGGTAACGGTGGAGGAAAGACTCATAATGGTACCTATTCATATATTGCCCGTTTGAATTATAACTATGCGGAAAAATATATGGTTGAATTGATGGGGCGTCGTGACGGAAATTCCAAGTTTGCTCCCGGTTATCGTTTTAAGAGCTTCGGTTCCGTTTCTTTGGGCTGGGCGTTCTCGGAAGAACAATTTGTAGAATTTCTAAAGCCAGTTCTTTCTTTTGGTAAGCTGCGTTTAAGTTATGGTAGCTCAGGTAATGATGTTGGGCTGGGCGATTACGATTATGTATCTACTGTTTCTCTTGGGACGGCCGGTTTTGGAACTATACCTGCCAACCAGGTATCTTCAGGTTTTGGCGGTTTAATTTCTTATGACCGTACTTGGGAGAAAGTTTCACAAAAAAACTTCGGTATCGATCTTAACTTTTTCGATAATCGTTTGAAAGCTACATTCGATTATTTTATAAAAGATAATACCGGTATGTTGGTGAATGTCACCTATCCGGGCGTATTAGGAGGTAAATCTCCTAAAACGAATAGTGGTCATTTGAATGTAAAAGGTTGGGAATTCACTATTGGATGGCGCGATCAGATTAAAGACTTTTCTTACTATGCCAACTTTAATATTGGTGATACAAAGAGTCTGTTGAAAGAGATGGAAGGAGCAGATTCTTATGGGGCTGGTTGGAATGCAGCTGTGAATGGGTATCCATTGAATTCGTACTTCCTTTATCGCACAGATGGTTACTTTAAAGATCAGGCAGAAGTAGACCGCTATTATGCACTCTATGGAGAGGGTAAAGAAGATTTGACTGGTGTAGGAGCAGGAAGTGCAAGCCGGTTGCGTCCGGGTGATACCAAACGTTTGGATTTGAATGGTGATTATAAGATTTCCGGTGCAGGGAATGAGAATAGCGATTTGCAATATCTTGGTGACTCCAATCCACATTTTGTTTTCGGTTTCACATTGGGAGGAGCATGGAAAGGTTTTGATGTGAACGCGATGTTCCAAGGTGTCGGCAAGCAGTATGTTATCCGTAATGACTGGATGGCTTATCCTTTTCAAACACGTACTGCCAATCAGAACCCGACATATTTGGGAAAAACATGGACAGAGAGCAATCCGAATGCGGAATTTCCTCGTCTGACTACTAATGCGAATCTTGCACGCTGGAATTATCAGAATAACGACTTTATGATGCAGAATAACCGCTATATCCGTTTGAAAACATTAATAGTCGGCTACACATTGCCGCAGATATGGACTCGCAAAGTAAAACTGGAAAAAGTACGTGTTTATTTCTCTGGTAATGATTTATGGGAAGCTACCAGTATTCGAGACGGTTTCGACCCGGAAATGGGAGCAGCCTCCAACAACAGTGGATACCCGTTTGCACGTACTTGGTCGTTCGGTCTGAACATCACTTTATAGTAGCTATGGAAAATTAAATACAGAACAGAAGATATGAAAAAGATAACGAACTATATATTAATTTGTACCTGCGCATTGGGATTTTCTTCATGCGTAAATACGTTCCTCGATTTGGAACCACTGGATGCCAAGACAGATGTAATTTATTTCAAGACACCGGAACATTTTCGCGAATATGCTAACGGGCTTTACGGGCAATTATTGGGATGGCAGTCTTCCTATGGAAGTATATTCGATCACATGGATGCAGCCTCCGATCTTTCTACTTGTTTCAGATATTCGTATGGTGTGGGAACCGGTGTGATGGGAATTCCTAATGACGATAGTCGTTGGAATAATTGCTATAGTAATATTCGTGCCACTAATCACATGTTTGAAAGAGCTGTTTCTTCCTATACAGGTAATTTGGCGGATATTAAAAAAGAATTAGCCGAAGGGCATTTCTTCCGTGCCTATAACTATTTTTACTTATTGAAGTTTTTTGGTGGAGTGCCTGTCGTTACGAAGGTTCTCGACGTGACTTCACCGGAGCTATATGGAAAACGTAACAGCCGTTATGAAGTTATCAACTTGATTCTCTCCGATTTGGATGAGGCTATTGCAGGGTTGCCGTTGGAACAGAATATCACTTCTGCCGACAAAGGCAAAATTAGCAAACAGGCTGCACAAGCTTTTAAAGCTCGTGTGTTACTTTATGAAGCTACATGGCGGAAGTACAATGGCACTTCTACTGATTTTGAAGGTTCTGCCGGTCCGGCTTCCGATCAGGTAAATGCTTTTCTGGAAGAATCCGTTCAATTATCCGAAACAGTGATGGGAGATGCTGCTTATTCCCTTTGGAATTATAACAATGTAGCAGCTATGAGAAATATGAGCAATCGTTACCTGTTTAATATTGAAGAAGAAGCTAGTAATCCTGCCGGTGCCGGAAGAGCGACGAACAAGGAATTTATCATCGCTTCTGTATATAGTCAGGAAACGCGTAAAGGACAGGTAGATTTGAATCAGGTGATTTATACGGATATGCGTCCCAGCCGGAAATTGATTGATATGTTTTTATGCACTGACGGGCTTCCGGTTAGTATGTCTGATAAGTTCCAGGGATATAAGAATCCGGGGGACGAATTTCAGAATCGTGATTTCCGTTTGACTTCTTATGTAGGTTCGTATGCTACGAGCCTGACAGTTGAGAATTGTGGGTATGGCGTTTCTAAGTTTGCAATTACTGATATTCAACGTCAAAGTAAAGATGAGTCGGCCAATTATCCGGTACTTCGGTTAGCAGAAGTATACTTGAACTATGCCGAAGCTGTGATGGAACGCTATGGTGAAATATCAGATGACCAGTTGAATAAGTCGATAAATAAAATCCGTGCCCGTGCGGGAATTGCCAACCTAACAAATGCATTGGCAAAGCGAATTCAGGAAGGAGTGCCGGCAAATGCGACTAAGACAGTTAATCAGGTAATGTTGGATGAGATCCGTCGTGAACGTGCATTGGAACTCTATATGGAAGGTTTCCGTTGTGACGACCTGAAACGTTGGGGCATTGCGGAAGAGAATCTGAATGAGTCTCGTTGCGGTGCGGTGGTAGGTAATGCCAGCTATCCTACAGCATTTGTAGACGAAAACGGGAATGCTACCAGTGCTTTCAATCCGGCTATTTTTACGAAAGGAACGGAAGTTGTAGAAACAGGTAAAGGAAAATTACCTTGTGTAGTGCTCCTCAAATCATCTGACTGTGCATTTACTAAAGGAGATTATTTGTGGGCGATTCCAAGAAATCAAATCAATCTGAATTCGAATCTGGTACAAAATCCGGGATATTAATCATTCAATTGTTTAACGTATAATACCATAGATTATATGAAGTTTTTATTCAAATATACATTTCACTTGGCAATACTTGCTTGCGTTTCCGCACTTTTCTCCGGTTGTGAGCAAGACCCCAAGTATAGAGTTTATGATTATCCTGTGCCGGTAGTGGAGAGTATATATCCCACAGATGGATATGTCACTACGCAGGTTGTTATTACAGGAACTAATTTCGGTGATCGTGCTGAAGCAGTGAAAGTTTTCTTCGGTGAAGCCCAATCCAATAAAGTGCTCGACTGCAAGAACAACCGTTTGGTAGTGGAGGTGCCGGAAACGGCAGTAACAGGCAATCTGTCTTTACAGATTTATAATAAAAAGGTGGAGAATATCGGTCATTATACAGTACTACCTACACCACGTGTCATTACAGTGACTTCTGATAGTGAAGACGGTGAAGGGGTAGCTGATACGGGAGACAAGGTTACTATAACAGGTGAAAATTTTGGTACGGATCCATCCGATATTTCTGTTAGTTTCAATGGAACGCCGGCCGAATTTGAGCTGGTGGATGAGTCTACTATTGTTGCGACAACTCCTGCTGATTATCAGACAGGTAGTGTGACTGTGACTATTCACGGATATACAATGACAGGTGGTGCAATGTTCAATCCTAATTCGAAGGGTGATGTGACAGTGCTTTATCTTCAAAACTATAAGCAGCCGTTTGCCAAGGCAAATGATGAAAGTTGGAAGAACGGTGAATGGTGGACTCCGGCAGTGTGGAATCAAAATGCAGCATCGTTCAATGCGAAAGGCAATACGACTGTTTCCGGAATGCAATATAAATCAGAAGAAGGCTTAACGTTAGCATTCCAGAATGGATGGGATAAAGAAGCTTATACGAATGGGAAAATGTGGCAGGTTGCTACGCTCCGTCCTGGTAAATACAGACTGGAAGTCACTTATGCATATACATTGGTAGTTACTGATGCGGGGAACTTTATTTCCGTATTGATAGCTAAAGGAGATAGTGAAAGTGATATACCGAATGTCGCTGATCTTGAACAATTAAATGGAGTTTATGTGGCCTATGATAAAATGGGAACAGCGAATGATTCGGGTACGTTGGTTACACCTTCATTTGAAGTAACGGAGACAACGGACGTTGTTATTGGATTCCTGACTTCACTGGCAAAGGGTAATTCATACTTTAAGGTGACAGAATTGAAATTGATTCTTGAATAATGTGGAAAAAGAAAAAAGAGTAATTCATCGTGATAATATAATTAAGATTATGAAGAAAATATATAGCTATCTGTTTCCCGTTTTTCTCTCGTTTTTCGCATTAGCTGCTTGTGACGAGGACAATGAAGAAATTGTTCCAATGAGTTACACTGATCCTGTGGCGACCGTAACAAAGATAGAACCCGTCGAAGGATATGTTGGGAATGAATTTACCATTAATGGTGATGATTTTGGAATCAGAACTGAAGATGTAAAAGTGTTTATCGGTTCCCAGGAGGCAGTAGTAGTCTCCTGTGCCGATGATGCTATCCTTGCGAAAGTGCCGGAATCGGCAACAAACGGAAAGATAACCGTTGAGGTTTTCGGGCAACGTGTGGAGACTGATCTAGTTTATCGTGTACTTGGTAAGCCGGGTGTCAGCGTAGTGAAACCTTCTTATGGTTTTCCGGGTGCCAGTATTGTTTTCGAAGGACAAGAATTTGTTTCTTCTAAAACACTGTATACTTTGACTTTCGGGACTTCTACAGACAAGGCAGAGATTGTGGGTACACCTACTGATACCGAATTTACGGCCAAAATTCCCGAGACAGCTGTCAGTGGAGTTATGACACTTATTATGGCAGAACAAACGATTGATTTGGCTTCTTATCCTTTCACTGTGTTGAAGCATGCAACGCTTGATATTCCTAAGGAAGACGAACCGGTTCCATCAGGTTTTGCTGGCAGTAAATTTGCAATAACAGGAACCAATCTTGTGCAAGAATTGCTGGATAAGTCTGTTGAAGGGTTGGAGCCTTTGAAAGTAACTTTCTCTAAAGCTGGCGGAGAACCTGTAGAAGCTGTAATAGATACAGATAATTTGATGGATAAGAGTATTCCACTCACTGTACCTGCTTCGTTGGAAGCCGGAGATTATACAATTACTGTCATTACTCCGTTTGAAACTATCGGGACACAGTTGAAATATACGGTATTACCGATGCCTACAGTAACAGGCATTTCAACGAAAGCCGGATATATTAATGCGGAAGTAACGATCATTGGTCAGAACTTTGGTACGAAAGCTGAAAATATTCAGGTCTTTTTCGGAGAAACAGTTTGTGATAAAGTGACACTGAATGATAAAGGTAATATCGTAGTGAATGTTCCCAAAGGAGTTTCATCTGAAGCTCCGGTGAAGATTAAACTGATAATTCAGGGTAAGGAAATAGAGATGGGCGAATCGGGCACATTTGAGGTTTGGGAAACTCCAGAAATCACTTCTGTTGAAACACCGTATATTTATCCTTATGGTACATTAGTAAAAGCCGGACAGGAAATAACATTTACAGGAAAAGGTTTTGGAACGGATAAGAATTCTGTTACAGTTACTTTTGAGGGAATATCCGTACCCGTTACGGTTAAAGAGATTACTACGACTTCTATTACTGTAACGGTTCCGCAAGGTTTCAATGGCGGAAGAGTAACAATGGTGTTTGAAGGTATTGCACAACCCGTAGAGAGTGATATGTTGCAACCTCTGCCGGTGGATGGAGATATTTCTCAATATGTACTCATGAACTATAAACAGCCTTTTGAATATGTAAAAAAAGGTGGGGATAAAGGATTCCATAAAAAAGGAGAGTGGGCAAAAGCTGCTTATTGGATAGTTCAGAACTCTAACTTGACTGCTGGTGAAGGAGGTGCTGCTGTTGATTTGGCATTTAAAACGAAATATGGTGATGGAAGTGATGCAGGTTTAGCTTTACAAACAGATTGGGGATTTGACAATCCTAAAAATGATGGTAAGGTATATCAGACTTCTCATCTTCAAAAAGGAAAATATAAGTTGACGGCACACGTTTATGAATATGACGGCAGAGGTTTTACCGGTTATGTTGCGGTTTGTAAAGGTAATGAGATGGCAAATACGAGTGATATACCAAGTAAGAGTCTGGCAAACGCTTCTATTTCGGGTACGGGTGATGTAGTAGTTGATATTCTTGTTGAAGAGCCTACCGATGTTGTCATTGGTTTTGTATGTACGATTACAGTAAAACAAGGACGGGCTAAGATAGATAATTTCAAATTAGAGTTAGTAGAGCAATAAACTATAATTGGGTGCACTGTAATCAATGGTAGATACGGTGTACCATTAAACCCAAAATATGATGAAAAAGATATATTATATAACCGCAGTATTTGTTACCCTGTTTTTGACAGGATGTGGGGACGGCATTGACCTTCCGGGTGTCAATGTGGAAACTGATTTGAATAAAATTCCTCTTCCTGATAATAATGTAAATTTGGAACAGGTTGAACTTAAACCGTCAACGGAACCCATGCTGCATGAAGGGTTGCATACAGAGGAAGACTTCCAGCGTATCCGGGATAAAAAAGCTGCCGGAGAAGAGCCTTGGGTTAGCGCTTATCAATTATTAGTAGAAAGTCAGTTTTCGCAGAAGACGGCAGATACTTATCCTACGGAATGGATTAAACGTGGAGTTTCCGGTGATGAAAATTATATGAATGCAGCCAGAGGGGCCACTATTGCATATCAGCAGGCGCTTCGTTGGAAGATTGAACAAGATGATGAATATGCAGCAAAAGCGGTGGAGAATCTGAATAAGTGGGTACAGACTTGTGTAGGTGTAACAGGTAATACGAATTTATCGCTTGCCGCAGGACTTTATGGTTATGAATTTGCTATTGCCGGTGAATTATTAAGGGATTATGAAGGATGGGATCGTGCGGACTTCGCAGCATTCCAGAATTGGTTGCTTAAAGTGTTCTATCCTGCTAATGATGATTTTTTGAAACGTCATCACGATACCAATCCGTTACACTATTGGGCTAACTGGTGTCTTTGTAATATTGCAGCTAAAATGGCTATCGGCATTGTAACCGATCGTCGTGATATTTATAATGAAGGTATCGGCCATTTGCAGACAGGTGATACAAACGGACGTTTACGTCGTGCTATCTATCACGATTATGCACCGGACTATAACTTTGCTCAATGGCAGGAAAGTGGACGTGACCAAGGACACACGTTGATGTGTGTCGGATTGATGGGAATTATTTGTCAGTTGGCATGGAGTCAGGGAGACGATTTCTTTGCTTATGATGACAATCTGTTCATGCGGGCTTGTGAATATGCTGCTTGTTGTAATTACACTAATGAGACTGTACCATATACTACTTATATATGGCAAAAACAGAGTCAATGGGGATATCCGATTCCGGAAGAGCAAACAACACTTGGTGGCGGTAAATGGATCAAACGTGCAATATGGGCGTTGCCTTACTATCATTACAAAGGGGTAAAAGACATCTCGGATGATAATCTCAAATATACTAAGATAGCTACGGAATATGTAGGAATAGAAGGAGGAGGTGGGTATTATGACGCTAACTCCGGTGGCTATGACGTACTTGGGCTCGGTACGCTGATGTATGCAAGATAAAATGAATAAAATGTGTTAGACTTCGCCACAGATTCGGATATGCCAGTGTGGATGGATTATTTGTTTCAATCTGTGGTGAATTCCAGGACATTAACGGTATTAGTAAAAACTTGAAATGAATAAACTAATAAGAATAGCGCTCACATTTTTACTTGTAATGACCACAGGAGTCATACAAGCAGAAATAGTCATCTATCCGGTACCTCAAGGCATCTATTATGCCCGTCACAATGATGACTATACGGTAAAAGTACGGCAAGTGGGAGAAAAAGACTGGGTAGACCTTTATGAGTATAACGTAAAGGTGGATATGGATACGAAGTCCGATGCCACGATGGTTCAGTTCGACTTTTCAGGGAAAGTGGAAGTATTGGTACAAAAGAACAGTGGGGAGATCCGTTCGGCAGTGGTGCGTCCTTTATCCAAAGGTATCCAACCGGAGATTGATGGTAACTTTCTATTGTTTACGATAGATAAACCACAAAAGTTGTCGGTCGAGTTTAATGGAGATCGCCTGAATAATTTGCATGTATTTGCCAATCCTATCATCAAAAATGTGCCGGATAAGAATGATCCGAACGTGATTTATTTTGAAGCTGGAATACATGAACCGACTGATACGGCTGGAAAATGCTTCCGTATTCCCAGTAATACGACGGTTTATTTAGAAGGTGGTGCCGTTTTGAAAGGTTGTCTCACTTGCGACAGTGTAGAGAATGTGAAAATATTGGGACATGGCATGTTGCTTGAACCGCAACAGGGAATTTCGGTTACCTACTCCCGGAATGTACTGATTGATGGAGTTACGGTGGTAAATCCACGGCATTATACTGTCTCTGGGGGACAATCTACCGGAATTACTATCAAAAATCTGAAATCATTCAGCTATCAGGGTTGGAGTGATGGGCTGGATTTTATGTCCTGCTCGGATGTGATGATTGATGATGTGTTTCTTCGTAATTCGGATGATTGTATAGCTCTTTATACGCATCGTTGGAATTATTATGGCGACTGTCGCAATATTCATGTACTTAATTCTACTCTATGGGCAGATATTGCGCATCCTATCAATATCGGTACACATGGAAATACGGAAACGGGAGATGAAGTTTTGGAAGATATAGTATTCAGGAATATTGATATATTGGAGCATGATGAGGATGATCGTGATTACCAAGGCTGTATGACTATCAATGTAGGGGATCACAACCTAGCACAAAACATTACTTTTGAGGACATTCGTGTGGAACATATTCAGGAAGGACAGTTATTTCATCTTCGGGTGATGTATAACCAAAAATACAATACAGGTCCCGGCAGAGGTGTCAAGAACATAACATTCCGTAATATTTCATGTACCGGGAAATATATCAATTCTTCTTTAATAGAAGGTTATGATAAAAATAGGAAGATTGAGAATATTTTGTTCGAAAACATTGTGTTGAACGGTAGGCGGATCACTTCTTTGGAAGAATTGAATATAGATAAAAAAGATTTTGTAGAGAAGATACGGATAAAGTAGCTAATAACTAAAAGATGAAAGATGCGACAAAAAACAGTTTTTCGTGCTTTTTGCCGCATCTATTTTATAGAAAGAGGAATAAACTTATCGTAAAGGAGTGAATGAACCTATATAAATGCGTTCTATTTTCAGGGAGGTGGCATTTATTCCGAATAGGTCGGTCACATCTGATTTATAATCTTCAGTCACATCTTCCACTAACCAATAAGGAATCGGGCCAAGGTCTCGTGTGGTGATACTCTTTGAAGTATCGGGACGTTCGGGAAGTTTAAATTTGCAGTCATACTCTTTACCATTGATTGTAATTTGGAATGTAGTGCCTGACTCTGATGTGGAGCGGGAGAAGCTTCCTTCTATTTTCGGAGCATTATCTTTACTAGTAACAATTGTCACTTTACCACTACTTTTTTGGTCATAAGAGAAAGCTATTCCTCCTGTAGCTTGTATACCCGCTTCATCCTTTATCTTTTTTATGACCGCTTCTAGTTTTTCTTTTTGTTGTTCATCCAACAGACTTTCATCTATTCCTGTGATTCTTGCTTCCACAGAATTCACTGAAAAAGATTGTTTGCCGTTGACGACCTTTAGCCCTATTTTTATGATTCTCCCATCAGCGTCTTTTACCATCAATGACGTGCTGCCCAGTTTTATAGAGCTGATTTGAATATCATTGTTTTCGTCTATATAAGCTGTTGCTATTTGCCCATCGGCTATTTCAGCAGTATAGGGAGCTATGCCACCCTTAATTCCCAACTTTGTACCTCCTGTAATTGGTAAACTGGTTTCACTAATGGGAGGTTCCGGGTCGAGCATCACTTCCCAATATTCATATAGGTAAAAAACGTCAGCTTCGTCGCTGCATGAATAAAATACGGGAAGGGAGCATAATAGAATAAATAGTAGACAGAGCTTCGTCATTTTTGCTTTCATAATATTCTTCTTTTTTATTTCTTCACAAAAGTAAAGCTCCTTTCCTGTATTTCAAAGTATATTGATGAAAAATAAGATTAAAACTCTATCTTATGTTGTTTCTCATCATCCACCACAGTCATCATTCCTTCTACTTGTGCTAAAGCCAGCATACGTCCGTGGAAAGAATAACCGGCATTGTAGCCTTTATCCTCATCTCCGAGCATCATTCGTCCATGATCTACGCGCATGGGAAGTCCCGGATTCTCATTTTCAAAAATACGAATGAGATCAATCAGATGTCCTCTTCCTGATAGATGAGAACTTTCGATGAAGTTTCCACCCGGCATGGCCTCTGTACTGCGTAGATGAACGAAATGGGTTCTTCCTGCAAACTTCTTTGCCAATTCACGAGTATCATTATGTGCGCCTGCGCTAAGAGAACCTGCACAGAAAGTCAGCCCATTATGCGGATTGTCTACGGCATTCAGAAACCAGGCTATATCTTCTTCATTGGTGACAATACGGGGTAGGCCGAGAACCTGGAATGGAGGATCATCCGGGTGTACGCACATATTGATACCATATTCATCGCATACAGGCATAATTGCTGAAAGGAAGTAACACATATTCTCTCGTAAAGCATCCCGGTCTATGTCTTTATATAAACCTAACAGACGTTTGAATATAGCAACCGGGTTTTTATCTCCTTCTTTGATATTACCGTTCACAAATCCTTGTGTCTTGACGATAATAGTATCAATCAAATTGTCCTTTTCGGTATCTGTAATCACTTTGTCCAGTTCGGCAACTTTATGCAGTTCTTCTTCTGTATAGTCTTTTTCAGCTCCTTCACGTTCCAGTATTTTGATGTCGAAGTAAGCGAAACGAATACGGTCGTAGTAAAGCGAACTGGTACCGTCCGGCCAAGGGTACTGTAAATCCGTACGTATCCAGTCGATTACCGGCATGAAGTTGTAACAGACTGTTTTCACTCCGCATTTACCCAGGTTGGCAAGACTTACTTTATAATTTTCGATCAACTGTTCACGTTCCGTACCCGCATACTTGATTGCCTCACAAACCGGAAGGCTTTCCACGACCGACCAGCGCAACCCATACGATTCAATATACGATTTTAAATCGTTGATGGCTTCTACTGTCCAAATCTCTCCGTTTGGTACCTCGTGTAATGCAGTGACGATTCCTTCAACACCTATCTGACGGAGCATTGGCAAGGTGATTTTATCTTTCTTGCCGAACCATCTCCATGTTTTTTCCATCATAACGTTTGAATAAATTAAAAGATTAAATATTAAACGCCGCTGAATGCACTGAAACCACCATCGATAGGCAACATAGCTCCCGTTACGAAACTAGCGGCTTCACTGCACAGGAATTGTACAGCACCGTTCAATTCTTTGATATCGCCGAAACGATTCATCGGAGTTTTGGCTAATACCTTTTTACTTCTGTCGGTCAATGAACCATCCGGGTTGATAAGTACACGACGGTTTTGGTCACCGATAAAGAATCCCGGAGCGATAGCATTTACACGGATACCATCACCGTATTTCAGTGCCATTTCGCTTGCCAGCCATTGGGTGAAGTTGGCTACTGCCGTTTTAGCGGCCGAGTAACCCGGTACACGGGTGATAGCACTATAAGCAGCCATAGAAGATACATTGATGATGCATCCTTTCTTCTGTTTTGCCATTACCTTACCGAATATCATAGACGGATAAACTGTACCGTTCATATTCAGGTTAGTCACTTTTTCCCAGCAAGAGATGTCCATATCATAGAAGTGCTGATCCGGTTCGAGAGTGGCTCCCGGCATATTTCCACCGGCGATGTTCAATAGAATATCGATCTGTCCCCATTTGGCAACGACTTCTTCGGCTACTTTCTCCAGGCTGGCGATGTCAAGTACATTACCGATGATGCCGATTACATCGTTACCGTATTGCTTAAGTTCAGCCACACGGTTGTCCAGTTGCTCCTGACGAATGTCAATAGCTACAACTTTTGCTCCCTGCTGTACAAAGTGTTGGGCAATATTTCCGCCCAGTACACCACCTGCTCCAGTAATAACAGCAACTTTACCGGCAATACTAAATAATTCGTTCATGGTTTCTATCAAATGTTTTTATGAATGGATGCAAAAATAGCGGTTTTTTATACATGCTATGATGCGTATTTTTGCAAGATATTTACCTATCTTTGCAAAAGCAGTTTAGAAAGGAGATTTATGAAGAAGATAATGAATGAGAAGTTGACTATTACGACTTCCAATCCCGTCCGTGCCCGCTTTTATGAATATCCACGTTTCACGTATCCGTGGCATTTTCATAGTGAGTATGAAATTATTTATGTGGAGAAGGGAGAGGGGGATTGTCTGGTGGGTGACAGCATTATCTCCTATTCAAAAGGTGATTTGATTCTTTTCGGTTCCGAACTGCCTCATAGTATGCAAAGTCCACCGGACGGCGGGGAAGAATCTGATAACGAAGAAAAATCCGAACCGAAAGTAAGAGGAGTCAATATTCAGTTTGAGAAAGATTTTATGCATTATTCAATTTCTCAATACTCCCAGTTTATTCCTATCAGGAATTTATTGGAGGATGCTTGCAGAGGAATTAAATTCACAATTACCCGTTCGGGGAAAATCATTAAGTTATTGGAACAAATTCCTTCTGCCAAAGGAGCAGATCAAATCATCCTGTTGCTTTCACTTCTACAGATGATGGCTACCAGCAATCATAAGAAATATCTGACTACTTCTCATTATACTCCGTCCCCTTCGATTATGCGTAATGAAAGAATGGAAAAGGTGATTGCCTATTTGAATAAACATTATACCGAGTCTATCGGTCTGGATGAAATTGCTTCTTATACAGCGATGAACCCTGCCGCTTTCTGCCGATACTTTAAAGAAAACACAGGAAAGACATTTAAAGAGTATGTACTTGATATGCGTATCGGATATGCTTGTAAACTATTGAATAGTAGTATGATGAATATATCTCAAATCAGTGCTACTTGCGGATTTGAATCACCTGTACATTTTAACCGCATCTTTAAAAGGGTGACAGGAATGACACCTACTTTTTATAGGGAACAGATGGAATAAGCTTTTTCAGGCAATAAACATTTGAGTATAATTTCTTTCTCGTTCGTATATAATAGAAAAGGAATAAACATGAACGTAAATAGAATGAAGAAAAGAATTTTGCTTTTGTTGTTGGTGATACCGGCATTGGTAAAAGCGCAAGATGTGATGACAGAAACCCGTCGGGAACTGACGTCTCCTGATGGAGCTTATCGTTTTACCTTTTATCAACGTGCGGTGGGAGAGGATAATGCACAAATGTATTATACCTTGACTTATAAGAATCGTCCGGTGATTGAAGAAAGTAAACTGGGTGTTCTGATTGAAAATCAGTTATTTGAATCGGCGTTGGGTATACCGAATGATACTTGTCATTTTTGGTGTGAGAATCTGAAGTTGACAGAGACTGAACATCAAAAGACGGACGAGAGATGGAAGCCTGTATATGGCGAACGTGCGGAAGTACGTGATTGCTACAATGAGATGACTTTGAAACTCAAGAAGGGAGAAGGAAATGGCAATCAGGACGGTGGTTATGATAAGCGTAAGAATTACTTTATGAATATCATAGTTCGTGCCTATAATGAAGGAGTTGCTTTCCGCTATCATTTTCCGGAAATGACAAACGGGCTTTTCTTGCATATCGTTGGTGAGCAGACTAGCTTCACAATGCCTGAAGGAACGATGGCGTATTATGAACGTTGGGCGCAAGGACCTTATGAACTTCGTCCGTTGGAAGGATGGGGCAAAGAGGAGAGTGAGCGTCCTTTGACCTTGAAACTGCCTGATGGATTATCTGTAGCTTTGTTGGAAGCGGAAATGGTGGATTATGTTCGTGGTAAATTCCGTTTATCGGCAGAGAAACCTTCCACTTTGGAGACAAGCCTGTATAGTAGCGTTGATATTATTTCTCCTTACAGCACTCCGTGGCGTGTAATCATGGCTGCCGAACGTCCGGTCGATTTAATTAATAACAATGATATTGTCTTGAATCTGAATCCGGCTTGTAAGCTGGCTGATACTTCTTGGATTAAACCCGGGAAAGTATTCCGTTCGGGCGACTTGAAACAAGATAGAGTAAAAGCAGCCATTGACTTTGCGGCAGAACGTGGTATTCAGTATGTGCACATGGATGCAGGCTGGTACGGACCGGAAATGAAAATGAGTTCGGATGCTACTACTGTTTCTCCTGATAAAGACCTTGATATACCCGCTTTGTGTAAATATGCCGAATCGAAAGGAATCGGACTTATGGTGTATGTCAATCAGCGTGCATTAGTGCAGCAGTTGGATACTCTGTTGCCTTTGTATAAAAAATGGGGACTGAAAGGTGTCAAGTTCGGTTTTGTACAGATAGGTAATCAGCGTTGGAGTACCTGGCTGCATGATGCAGTTCGTAAATGTGGAGAATATGGTCTGATGGTAGATATTCATGACGAATATCGTCCGACAGGTTTCAGCCGTACTTATCCTAACCTGATGACGCAGGAAGGTATTCGTGGAAATGAAGAAATGCCGGATGCCACACACAATACGACTCTTCCTTTCACCCGCTATCTGGCAGGTGCAGGAGACTATACGCTTTGCTATTTCAATAATCGGGTGAAGAATACGAAAGCACATCAGTTGGCGATGGCAGCTGTGTATTACAGTCCTTTGCAATTTATGTTTTGGTATGACAGACCGGAATTCTACCAGGGAGAAGAAGAACTGGAATTTTGGAAAGCAATTCCGAGTGTATGGGATGACAGCCGCGCGTTAGATGGAGAGGTTGGTGAATATATCGTTCAGGCACGTCGTTCGGGGAATGACTGGTTTGTAGGAGCAATGACGAATACGGAAGCCCGCACAATTACATTGACTACGGATTTTCTGGAACCGGGTAAGAAGTATATGCTTCACCTGTACGAAGATGATGACAAGCTGAATACACGAACGAAAGTACGCAGTACTCATAAGAAGATAAAAGCCGGAGATAAGCTTGTTTTGAAGCTAAAAGCAAGTGGCGGAGCTGCATTGCATTTTATTCCGTTTAAGTAGGCAAGTTTATGTTTCTTTTTAGGCACGGATAACGCAGATTACACTGTTGCTTTATGCAACCATCATTTCTAAAACCGTGAAATCCGTGTAATCCGTGCCTGAAAAATATAGTGAGGTATTATTTGCTATAATTAATCAACCACTTCACCATTTCCGGGTCGTAATGAGAGAAGAGGAGAGTTTTCTCATTCATTGAGTGGAAAGGTTATTCAAGGAATTAAAGAACTAATTCCTTGAACAACCTTTCTAAAGTATTATCTAAATCTGTAGAGAATCCCGGATGAGGACGGGACACTTGAATACAGGAGCTTTTTACCGCAGTCAGCCACCGGAAGCGGTCCGGAATATCCATATTGGCAATAACTCCTCCTTCTTTATTTCCCTGACAAATCTTGTCGAAGACTTTCAGACCTTCTATCAGACAGTTGATGTCCAATTCGGAAGAGAACAGTTTCAATTTGTTTTCATCTATTGTATAAAGAGATTTGAGATATTTGCACCGTTTGGAAAACAGTACAATACCTACATTAATAAATTCCTCACGTTCTACTTTAGGAACGAAACGGATAACTGCGTATTCATATAAGTGCCTTTCTTGCATTTTGCGCTTCATTTACAAATATTTCGGAATGCTTGATCCTTTCTTCTAAAAATTGAATATAAACATCTCTCAAGTCTTGCGGAGTTTCCTGTCCTTCCGTCCAGTTCAGCCAGTCGTCAGGGACGGCATTGACTATCTCTCGTATCTTGTCATCGGTAAGTAGTTGTTTGAATGTTGCGTCTACTTCTTCCAGTTGATCGGCAAACGGCAATAGTACATGATCTTTTATTTGTACGAACGGACTAAGTGCGTGTTTCTGCCAATTCGTCCACGAATGATGGAAATAAAGGGAAGCTCCATGATCGATTAACCACAATTCTTTATGCCACATCAGCATATTCGTATTCTTGATTGTACGGTCTACATTGGTCAATAACGCATCCAGCCACACAATTTGCGAAGCAGTTTTACCGTCCACCTTATGCACAACAGGGTCGAACGTCAATGAACCGGACAGGAAATGCAGACCCATGTTCAACCCACGGCTCCATTGCAGTAAATCCTGTATTTCTTCATCCGCTTCTGTCCGTCCGAAAGCCTCATCCAGATTCAAAAATATAATCTCCGGAACTCTGAATCCCAGTGTACGGGCTATTTCTCCCCCTATCAATTCGGCAATAAGGGCTTTAGTCCCATGTCCTGCTCCTCTGAATTTTACGACATATTTAAATTCATCATCCGCTTCAGCCAAAGCCGGCAATGACCCTCCTTCCCGCAAGGGAAGAATATATCTTGTTACATTTGCTGTACGTAAATCCATATCACTCCTTTCTTAAATTGAGAATAAAGATACAACGTTTTTATGGAATAGTCAGTGAAAGGCTTCCTATAATAATAGTTTTTTTGTATTTTTCGGTTGAGTATACTTTCTTCCTGCTACGTATTATATAAAACAATGATAAATGAATTAAACATGAAACTACTTCGATTTTGGGTGTTTGGAATAATGTCCGTTATTCTGTTACCCAGCAATATGGCAGCCGAATGGCAGTGGTCTGTACAGCTGCCAGGTATTATTTCCAACGAAACGAACGATCATCCGCAAGCATTCTTGTGGATACCTTCCGATTGTACTCAAGTGAAAGCAGTGATAATAGGCAATCATAATATGACAGAGGAGACTTTGTTTGAAAATTCCCTATTTCGTGAAAGATTATCAGAAACGGGTATAGCACTGATATGGATTACCCCTGGATGGGATCAAAGATGGGATATAACTACCGGATGTCAGGAAGTCTTTGAAAAGATGATGGAGGATTTTGCGAATGTCAGTGGCTATAGTGAATTGAAATATGCGCCTATTGTCCCTTTAGGACATTCGGCAATGGCTACTTACCCGTGGAACTTCGCAGCCTGGAATCCCGACCGCACATTAGCCATTATCTCTTTACATGGAGATGCGCCGCGCACTAACCTTACCGGATATGGTCGTGACAATATGGAGTGGGGGAAACGTACGATTGACGGCATCCCTGGATTGATGATTGAAGGCGAATACGAATGGTGGGAAGACCGTGTAAATCCGGCTTTGGCATTCCGTATGATGTATCCTAAAAGTTGCGTCTCTTTCCTTTGCGACACAGGACGAGGACATTTCGATATAGCCGACCGCACCGCTGGTTATATTGCGTTGTTCTTAAAGAAAGCACTGGAATATCGTATGCCCGCAACGTATGATTTGGATAAGCCTGTGGAATTGAAGAAGCTGAATCCGCAGAATGGCTGGCTTGCCGAAAGGTGGCATCCGAATCAGAAGAAACGTGCAAAAGCTGCTCCTTATAAAGAGTATAAAGGAGACTCGCACGATGCATTCTGGTATTTCGATAAGGAAATGGCTGAAATGACGGAAGAACGCTATCGCCGGGAAAGAGGGAAGAAACCACAATATTTAGGTTTTGTACAAAAGGGGCAATTACTCACATATAATCCCAAATCCCATGTGAAAGTTGCCGCCCGCTTCCTGCCGGAAAAAGACGGATTGACTTTTCATCTGAAAGCTGTATATACGGATAGCTTGCATACTGCAATTTCTGACGAACATTCGCTCACTTCTCCTGAAATAACCCGTATTTGTGGCCCGGTTCAGAAGGTGAACGACACAACCTTTACTGTCCGTTTCTACCGTATGGGAATGTACAATCAGCGCCGTACGGGAGATATTTGCCTTCTAGCTGGTAATGATGGTGACAAACATTATAAAAGCACAGTTCAGGAACTTAGTTTTCGGATTCCCTATCGCAATACGGAAGGTAAACGCCAGCATATTCTTTTCCCGGGTCTTGACGATGTGAGGAAAGGCACGGAAACTATCTCTTTACATGCAACCTCCGATTGCGGGCTACCCGTATATTACTACGTGAAAGAAGGGCCGGCAGAAATAGAGGGAAACAAGTTGGTATTTACTCGAATTCCCCCACGCAGTAAGTTCCCATTGAAAGTGACTGTGGTGGCATGGCAATATGGATTGGCAGGAGAAGTGCAGACAGCCGAATCGGTAGAACGGAGTTTCTTCATTTATCAATAGGCAATTGATAAATGAAAGATTATGGCACTATAAGTTGGAATTCGTTTTTTTGCATTGAGTAATAGGCGGAGTCTATTCGTATCCAATAATAAATAAGGATATTAAAAATGATTATGAATAAGAAATCTTTAGTTGCAATCGCATTATTGGCAGTATCGGCTATATCGTCGGCTCAATCTGTGTACCCCGGACAGCACCAGGGGAAAATGAAAAAAGAGACAGTGGCTCCTGTTCGGGTAGAAAGTTTTGATTTGAAAGACGTCCGTTTATTACCGAGTCGTTTTCGTGACAATATGTTGCGGGATTCCGCATGGATGACCTCTATCGACGTAAGTCGTCTGTTGCATAGTTTCCGGACAAATGCCGGAGTCTTTGCCGGTCGTGAAGGCGGTTATATGACAGTGAAAAAACTCGGTGGTTGGGAATCCTTGGACTGTGAACTTCGCGGACATACTACCGGACATCTGCTTTCGGCTTACGCTTTGATGTATGCTGCTACTGGAAGTGAGATTTTCAAGTTGAAAGGGGATAGCCTTGTCAACGGGCTGACCGAAGTCCAGAACGCTTTGAAAGGCGGATATTTAAGTGCTTTTCCCGAAGAACTGATAAACCGTAATATCCGGGGAAAGAGTGTTTGGGCACCTTGGTACACCTTGCATAAGCTTTATTCCGGCCTGATAGACCAATATCTGTATGCGGATAATCAGCAAGCTTTGAAAACAGTGACCAAAATGGGCGACTGGGCTTATAACAAACTGAAACCACTTAGTGAAGAAACCCGCAAACTCATGATACGCAATGAGTTTGGAGGTGTCAACGAATCATTCTACAATTTGTATGCTATCACAGGAGATGAACGTTACCGTTGGTTGGCTGAATATTTCTACCATAATGATGTAATTGACCCGTTGAAAGAACTTCGGGACGATTTGGGAACCAAACATACGAATACGTTTATCCCGAAAGTCATAGCCGAAGCGCGTAACTATGAACTGACAGAGAATGAGACCAGCAAAAAGCTCTCGGAATTCTTCTGGCATACCATGATTGACCACCATACTTTTGCTCCGGGATGCAGTAGTGATAAGGAGCATTTTTTCGACCCGAAGAAATTTTCTAAACACTTGACCGGCTATACCGGAGAAACCTGCTGCACTTATAATATGTTGAAGCTTAGTCGTCATCTTTTCTGTTGGACGGGCGATTCATCTATTGCCGATTATTATGAAAGGGCACTATATAATCATATCTTGGGACAGCAAGATCCGGAAACAGGAATGGTCACTTATTTCTTGCCCTTACTTTCGGGCTCACATAAACTGTATAGTACCAAAGAGAACTCTTTTTGGTGTTGTGTCGGCAGTGGATTCGAAAATCATGCTAAATACGGAGAAGCTATCTACTACCACAACAACCAGGGAATCTACGTAAATCTGTTTATTCCTTCCCAAGTCACCTGGAAAGAAAAAGGGTTAACCCTTCTCCAGGAAACGGAATTTCCGAAAGAGGAAACGACCCGGTTTACTATTCGTGCCGAGAAACCGGTTCGTACTACTGTTTATCTAAGATATCCTTCATGGAGTAAAAAAGCGGAAGTTCTTGTGAACGGTAAAAAAGTAGCAGTAAAACAAAAGCCAGGTTCTTATATCGCTATCACCCGTGACTGGAAAGATAATGACCGTATCTCGGCTACTTACCCGATGCAGATTGCATTGGAAGCCACTCCCGATAATCCGAATAAGGTAGCTTTATTGTATGGCCCGTTAGTGCTTGCCGGAGAACGGGGTACGGAAGGTATGCAGGCTCCCGCACCTTTCTCTAATCCAGCTTTTTATAATGATTATTATACTTATAATTTCCATGTGCCTGCCGATTTGCGTACCTCATTGAAAGTAGATATGAAACATCCGGAACGTACTTTGCAGCGTACAGGAAAAGAACTGAAATTTATAACAGAACAAGGAGATGTGATTCGTCCGCTTTATGATTTGCATCATCAGCGTTATGTGGTATATTGGGATTTGCAGTCGAAATAGAAAAATTTAAGAACGAATTACACGAATTACGCGGTTTTATAATTATAATTGCATCAAACAATAGCGTAGTTCGTGTAATTTGTGTTTAATACGAATTTAATAGATAACGAAAATGAAGGGAAGATTATTAATCGTAATTTTTATAAGTATCTGTTTTATTGCAGGTTCCTGCAATGTATCATCCGTACAAGGGAGTCGTTATAACTTCTCTTCATTAGATTCTGTTATTCAAGGCTGGGTGAGTAAAGAGTACTATCCAGGTGCTTCTATCTGTGTAGTAAAGAATGATTCTGTCATTTTTCAGAAGAACTATGGTAGCTATACTCCTGATACAAAAGTATACGTAGCCTCTGCCGGAAAATGGGTGGCGGCTGCTGTTATCGGAGCGGTAGTGGACAGTACCAGTTTGGACTGGGATGACCCTGTGGAAAAGTGGTTGCCGGAATTTAAGGGAGATGCCAAAGGAAAAATCCTTTTACGACAACTGTTATCTCATACTTCCGGAGTGCGTCCCTATCTTCCTGAACCGCGTGTAGATAATTACAATCATTTGGATTCTGCCATTATTGAAATATTGCCGTTAGATACGGTTTTTACTTCGGGAAGCCGGTTCCAGTATGGAGGGCTTGCCATGCAGATTGCCGGAAGAATGGCGGAAGTGGCAATGGGGAAGGAGTTTGAAACTCTCTTTCAAGAACTATTGGCGCAACCATTGGAAATGAAAAATTCTCATTTTACTCCGATAAATACAGATGGCGGACATGCCCCGATGTTAGGTGGTGGTCTGTGTACCACCTTGAACGATTATATTCATTTCCTATCTATGATTTATCATGATGGAATGTATAACGATAAGCGGATTATATCAGCAAAAACTGTAAAGGAAATGCAGGCCGACCAAGTGAAAGACGCAATAATCCCTTCGAATAACTCGGATAATTATGTAGCGAAAGGGCTAGGACAATCCCACAATGGAATCTACGGATTGGGAGAATGGCGTGAATTAATCGATAAGAAGACAGGTGAAGCTTATCAGATTAGTTCACCAGGATGGGCTGGCGCTTACCCGTGGATCAATAAACGGGAGAATGTTTATGGCTTCTTTATTGCTCATGTAGTCGGTGCTTCCAGTAAAGAAGATGGTTTCTCGTCTTTTTATGGTAGTCCTGTAATTTCGAGAACTGTTTCAGAGATTGTAAAGGGACATCCGTTGGTTGTGAAACAAGGCCGCGTTGAAGTGGGCAACGGTTCTCTTTACTATGAGGAAGCCGGCACAGGTGCTCCCGTCATCTTTGTTCATGGTCATTCTTTGGATCATCGTATGTGGGATGAACAATTTTCCGTACTGGCAAAAAAATATCGTGTGATCCGCTATGATTTGAGAGGATATGGCATTTCGTCTTCACAAACGGAAGACTATCAATTCACACACGCTGGAGATTTAGTTACTTTGATGGATTCTTTGCACATCAAGAAAGCGCATATCGTCGGACTTTCTTTAGGTGGGTTTATTACTGCTGATATGTTGGCGTATTTCCCTGACCGAATGTTATCTGCTTTTTTAGCCAGTGGAAACATTCGGAAATCGAAAGGTCCCAGTGAACCGATGACTCCGGAAGAAGCAAGAGTACGTGATAAGGAGATTGCTGCTTTGAAAGAGAAAGGGGTAGATGTGATGAAGAAAGAGTGGTTTGAAGGATTGATGAAGTCAGGAGGAAGTCAGCGGGAACGAATGCGTGAGTCTCTATGGCAAATGATCGATGAGTGGGATGCGTGGCAACCTTTACACAAAGAAGTACGGGTGGTAGCTGGTTTGGATGCCATCGAGAAATTGAAAAAGAATCATCCCGATGTACCTGCTTTAATTGTTGAAGGTCATTCTTCCGGCAACCGATTCTCAAAAGAACCTCCCATTTTACAATATCTTCCCAATGGAAAACTGAAAGTAATTGACGATTGCGGACACATGCTGAATATGGAACGCCCGGAAGAATTTAATGCAGCATTGGAAGAATTTTTGAAAAACGTTCAATAAAGAATAATATTGTAACTGATTATATATAGAATAGACTAAGTACCATGAAACAAACTATTATTGCTGTTATCTGTTTTTTTTGTGTTTCTTCATTATATATACAAGCACAAAAAATAAATCATCCTTCATTACTGTATACTCCACAACGCATACAGCAAGTGAAACAGCGTATGCAGCATGAACCTAAATTGCAGGAAGCATGGGGAGATATTAAGAAAACAGCCGATGAAGCTTTGCAAAAGAAAGATTTTAATCGATTAGACTATTTGTCGTTAGCTTATTTGATGACTGATAATAAGGAGTATGCAGACGCAATCAAAGAAATCCTCCTGAAAGCTGTGGAAGCCGAATCATGGGGAGATGTGGAAATGATGGCACGTATTCCTGCATGGCGTTCACAACTGGGTATGGCTCATAAGAGTTTTCTTTCCGCAGTGGGGTATGATGCTGCATACAATGTCATGTCTTCTTCAGAAAGAAAAAAGATAGCCGAAGGATTGAAACGGTTAGCCGTGGAACCGGCATTGGGAGACTGGTTGTTGGAGCCGACCCGTATTCACTCATTGAATTCGATGGGACATAACTGGTGGACCTCCTGTGTTTGTCAGGGTGGAATATTGGCTTTGAGTCTTCAAAATGAACTTCCCGAAGTAAAAGAATGGGTGGAGCAACTTCACGAATCACTTCCTGAATGGTTTGATTTTGCCGGTGATGTATTGCAACAGAAAGCAAAGAGTTTTGATGAGGCTGGTGGAATGTATGAAAGTCTGAATTACGCCAACTTTGGTATTCAGGAAGCTTTGTTGTTTAGGATCGCTTGGATAAATACTCATCCCGGACAGAATCCGGGTGATATTCCTCAATTGGCAAAATTGCCGAGTTACTTCTCACAAGTCTGCTATCCGCGTACAGGTATGCTGCATAGTTTGAATTTTGGAGATAGCCATAAAAATGTATCGGCAGAATCCAGCATGATGTTATTGTATGCATTGGGGGTGAAAGATCCAACTATTTTGTGGTATATAGCCCAGGTGGAACAAGGACAACATCGTGATGGCTTTTTCCTGAATCGTCCCATGGGCTTCTTTTACACTCCTGATTTGAGTAAGGCGCCCGCTGTCCCTCAACTGCCGACTTCTCAATTATTTGCCGATTTTGGTTGGGCTACGATGCGTGATTCGTGGGAAAAGGATGCTACGATGCTGGCTGTAAAAAGCGGTCATACATGGAATCATTCTCACGCAGATGCCAATTCATTTATTGTCTTTCATAAAGGGGTGGATATTATTAAAGACGGGGGAAACTGCTGGTATCCTAATCCTGCTTATCGGAATTATTTCTTTCAAAGTCAGGCGCATAATGTAGTATTGTTTAATGGAGAGGGACAACCTCGTGAGCAGCAGTACAGCGGTTCTACTTTGAGAGGATATTTATATCATCTTCTGGATGCGGGAAATGTGAAGTATGTTCTGGCTAATGGAACAGGTCCTGTATCTAATAATTTCAGTCGTAATTTCCGTCATTTCCTTTGGATGGATAATGTTATTTATATGATTGATGATTTGAAAACACATAAAATAGGGCAATTTGAATGGTTATGGCATACGAACGGGACATATAAAAAGTCGGGAGTTGACGTGAATGTGACGAATGGTAACTCATCGGTTGTGATTCGTCCGTTATATCCTCGTTTGCTGGCTAAATCCGATTTTGTGCATGACTACCCGGAAGATTTGTATTGGGAAGAAATAGAAGCTCCCACTGAAGATTTGAAAGGCACTGAAACCTATTATTCATTTCATTTGCCGGCAGAAGTCAATCGTGTAAAAGGGCTGACAGCTATTATATTAAAGGAGACTCCTAATGAGAAAGACTTGCCACAAATGGAACGGCGGGAAGGACAAGATTGGATTGGGCTTCGTATCCGTCATAAAGGGAAAGTGACCGATCTTTATATTAATCAATTAGCGGACGGCAGGCTAATGCACAGCAACTCATGGATTATGCCGGACGGCTGGATGACAGATGCTTATATGTTTGCTGTCTCTTATCCCGAAGGTACTGAAGCTGCTGATGCAAAAGATTTCTTTATCTGTCATGGCAGTGCATTGAGACGTGATAAGGAGACTTATTTTTCTTCTTTGGCCAAGTTGTTTGTCATTCAAAAGGAAGAAGATAAGAAACTCAATCTTTGGATAGACGGGCAACCGAAGATCCATGCTAGTTTCAGGAGTAAGAAGAAGCCAATAAGAGTAGAGGTTAATAATAAGAGAATTCCAGTTGTGTATAAACAATCCCAATTGAGTATAAAGCTGGTAGATTAACACTCATTTTTATTGAGGAGTGTGTTTTGTTTTTGTATAAACCTACATAAAATTCGGGATATTTTATGTAGGTTTGCATTGTTTCATCAAATATGAATCCTATGAATAATCTGATACGACATATAACAAGCCTTATATTTATTTCTCTTTCTCTGTCTGCCTATCCGATTTCTTATTCTTTTCGTGGTCTGTCAGAAACAAATGGATTATCTGATTTAACGGTCAGTGCCTTGTATAAAGACTCCGTAGGTTATCTTTGGATTGGAACAGCTACGTCTGTTGAATGTTTTGATGGTTTTCGTTTCAAGCATTATCCGATATTCGGAGATGATGAAAAACTGAAATGGGTGAATGTGATTGCGGAAACGCAAGGCAATCAGATTTTGGTGGGAAACGATATGGGCCTTTGGCGGATAAATAAAGAATCCGGTAAATTAGAACCGTTTGTTGCTGAAGTGATAAAATTCGGAGTTCGTTCTTTATTGACCGATGCGCAGGGAACCTTATATATTGGCAGCGAAAAAGGATTGTTTGTCTGCAAAAATAATGAATTGGAGCAGATTACTATCAATGCGGATATGTGGTCATCGGATAATTTCATAGTCGATTTGAATATGGGAGAAAAAGATACATTATGGATTCTGACCCGCTCCAAACTATATTCAATGAATCTGTCTACCCGAAAAATAACTTTATGTCCATGCGGTGACAATGATAGACAGGATTATACTTATCGAAAAATGGCACGAATTGGTTCCAGGCTCTATTTAGGGATAATGGAACATGGAGTGGTTGTTTACGATATACCGACAGGGAAGTTCAGGGATAATTGGATTGATTTGGGATGCAATGTAATTTCTTCTTTGTCGGGTGACGGAAAAGATATACTTTATGTTGGAACAGACGGAAATGGAGTACATTTTGTATCTGTCAAGGAAAATAAGGTTATGAAATCTTTCCGCTATGAACCCGGTACTAATGGCGGAATCCGCTCTAACTCTGTCTATTCATTGCTGGTGGACAGGGAAGGATTGATATGGGTTGGATTCTATCAGTTGGGACTTGATTATACACTGTATCAGAGCGGGCTTTTCTCTACCTATTCTTATTCTCCTTATTTTGATTCAAAAGACATACCGGTACGGGCTATAGCTATCAATGAGAATGAAAGATTGATAGGTTCCCGCAATGGCCTCTTCTATGTTGATGAGACGAAACGGCGTTTTAGGAGTTTCAAGTCACCCCAATTACGCTCTAATATGATAATGTGCATTTACCCGTTTCAAGGAAAGTATTATATCGGTACGTATGGTGGTGGCATGTATATACTGGATTCTTCTACATTAACTATCCATGATTTTGAACCTTCGGAGACTCCTTTTGTGAAAGGGCATGTTTTCTGCATCAAGTCGGACAATGACGGTTGTCTGTGGATTGCCACTTCAATGGGCTTGTATCAGTATAAAGATGGCGAACAACTCAATCACTATACCAGTTCGAACTCCAAACTTCCGGAAGGGAATGTGCTTGATATATGCTTTGATTCTACAGGAAAGGGCTGGATTTGTACGGCTACCGGTTTATGTATTTGGGATCCTTCCACTCGTAGTATCAAATCAGATATATTCCCCGAAGGCTTTATACATAAAGAGAAAATCAGGACAGTATATGAAGATTCTTCCCACGAGCTCTATTTCCTTCCGGATAAAGGCCCTATTTTTATTTCCGATTTGTCAATGACTCATTTCCGAAGATTCCAGCCGGGCATTCTTTTGGAAGGGAAAGATGCCATGTTTATGATCGAAGACCGTGAAGGGTGGCTGTGGATTGGTACGAATCTGGGCCTGTACCGTTATGATAAAAAAAGTACAATTGTTCCTTATACTTTTGTGGATGGATTACCGAGTTCTGTTTTTATTACCTGTTGCCCTGTTATAGATGCTTCGGGAACAATCTGGTTTGGCAATTCCAAAGGATTGATTTATTTGACCAGGGATTTACGTGATATAAATGAAGAAAACAGTTATCCCCTGGCTATTACAGATGTATATGTGAATGGTAAAGAACCTTATCATCCTGCTATACAGAGAGAACAGCATCTCTATAAAGTCTCTTTGGAATCGTCGCACAAGAATCTGACTATCTGTTTCTCCGGATTTACCTATTCCGATCCTGCATATATGTCTTATGAATATAAAATGGAAGGGATGGATGATGATTGGCAGTTGTTGGGTGGTAAATCCGAACTGACCTATTATGACTTGTCTTCCGGGAAATATCAATTCAAAATCCGTCGGATTGGTGAGCCCGGTTCGGAAATCTGTTTATCAGTGACTATTGCTTCCTCTTTTAACGCGACCTTATGGGGAACAATTCTATTATTGATTGCAATAATATGCTTAAGCTATGCTTATTACCGGAGAAAAAAGAACTCTCCGGCTCTTGCGGTGGACGCCATAGAAACCGGGAAACCGGTAGTTGAAGAAAAATACAGAAAGAGCAATGTGAGTATGGAAGAATGTCATCGGCTGGCAAACGAACTGGACATGCTGATGCAGGAAAAAAGACTGTATGTTAACCCTGATTTAAAGATTGCGGATTTGGCGTCAGTGCTGAACGTCTCTCCATATACATTGTCCTACGTGTTTAATCAGTTCTTGAACAAGAATTATTATGATTATCTGAATGATTACCGCATAGCTGAGTTTAAACGATTGCTTAATGAGGATGAATATTCAAAATATACCTTAAGTGCTTTAGCTGAACTGTGTGGTTTTAGTTCTCGTACTTCCTTTTTCCGTTATTTTAAAAAGACGACCGGAATAACCCCGAACGAATACGTCCAAAGTATAGGACGAACTAATGAAGATTGATTGCCGGAGTCTCATATAATAATTTGAGACTCTAGCTTGCTATTGTTTAATTAGTTGATTATCAGTAGATATTATGACTTCTGTTTCCCTTCCAATAGGATGAAATCTATCCGCCCTTTTTTATTGTTTCTTTTCCGTATTTACCATTTATATTTGCCAGCGTAATGATAAACAAAAATCTAAGCAATGGAAAATATAAACATGAAATCCACTCAACTGGTTGCTGACTCTTATAAGAGTTATCATCATTCCGTTTATCTTTATATCTATTATAAAATAGGTAAGGACGAAGAAGCAAAAGACCTGTCACAAGATGTCTTTTTGCGTTTGATGGACTATAAGCAGATATTGTGTCCGGAAACAGTGAAACATTTTATATTCGCGATTTGCCGGAATCTGGTAACGGACTATTTGCGTCGTTTTTACAAAGCTCAAGAAGTAACTTCCTATCTTTTCGACCGGATTCCTACTTGTACCAATGAAGTGGAGAGCCAGATTATTGCCAATAATCTATTGACATGCGAATGGGAGAGAGCCAATCAGCTTCCTGAACAACGTCGGAAGATTTATATCATGAGTCGTTTCGAAAATAAATCCTCGGCTGATATTGCCGCCCAATTGGGAATTTCTTCCCGTACGGTGGAAAACCACTTATTTATCAGTCGGAAAGAAATCCGTGAGTATATCCAACAGTGTATCTAATATTAGAATAAATAGTATAAATGTTAGTTTTAAATTTTATGTATATGAAAAAAAATCTCTTCAGATTCTCATCGAGAAGATTTCTATTCTCTACGGTGATGGCCTCTGCCCTTGTAACAGGTGCTCCGCAGGTGGTATTTGCCAATGTGGGAGAAGTGCAGGCTGTTTCGCAGACTGGGGCAATCAAAGGTAAAATCGTGGATTCCTATGGCGAACCTGTTATTGGTGCCAATGTCAAAGTGAAAGGCACTACCAATGGTACGATAACGGATATGAATGGAAACTTTACTTTGAATAATGTATCAGGTGGTACGTTAGTGATTTCTTTTATTGGTTATAAGACGTTGGAAGTTTCTGTAAAAGGGACGAATCTGGCTAAAATTATCATGCACGAAGATACAGAGGTGCTGGATGAAGTTGTTGTGGTAGGTTATGGTACTCAGAAAAAAGAATCGTTGACAGGCTCGGTAACAGTGGTCGACCAAAAACTTTTTAAGGACAAAGGTACAGTGGCCAATCCGCTCTCGGCTATGCAAGGTCAGGTTCCGGGCTTACGCATCACCCGCTCGTCGGCTGCTCCCGGCGAAGAAGGATGGGGTGTCTCAATCCGTGGCTCTGTCTCAAAGAACAAGGTAGAACCTCTTTTGATTATTGACGGTGTACCAGCCAGTGGTGTCAGCGAGATGGCTCAACTCAATGCCGACGACATCGAAACCATTAACTTCCTGAAAGATGCTTCGGCTGCTATTTATGGCGCAAAAGCAGCGGGTGGTGTGATTTTGGTAACTACCAAACGTCCCGATGCCGGCAAAACCAGAGTGGAATATAGCGGTTCGGTTACACGTAAAATTGTGGGTTTGCAACCCCGCATGATGAGCATGGACGAATGGACGGACGGTGTGCTCCAAGCCCGTTTGAATGACGGCTATGGCGAAGACGACAACTGGGTGCGCTATGCCCGTTTGGCCAAAGCGATGAAGGGGAGTTGGATTAATCTGCATGGTGGAAACAACCCCGATGAAGATCCTATTCCGGGAGGATTCCGTGGCGTGGCCGACTTTGTGTTTCACGATATGAACTGGACTGATGTGCTGTGGGGAAATGCCACTTCTACCCAGCATAACCTCAGCGTAAGCGGAGGTTCGGAAAAATCGACCTACCGACTTTCGTTGGGGTATTTGAACGACCAAGGGACACTGCAATGGGGGAACAACTCGAACGAACGCTATAACGTACGTTTATTCAACAGTTTCAAGATAAACAACCGTATCAGCTTGGAAACCAATATGTCAGCTAGTCGTCAGCATCAAGTGGCTCCTACACAGATTGGTAGTATATTAGGCAGTAGCATACCGCAGCCAGGGCTACCGGTTTCGACCATTGATGGCAAACCGTATGCGTGGGGAGGCATTCATACTCCCAACTGGTCGGCCGAATTGGGTGGTGACAACAAACTTGTGGTGACCACTATGAATGTGAACGAAATTTTGAAAGTGAACATTTTGGATGGTCTTGATTTTCAGGGAACTTTGGGATACTCAACGAACAATGCGGCCCGTGACGAACAATATCTTTCGATTGATTGGTATCAATACGACGGCACTCCGATTCTGAATGAGAACTCTCCCTATCCCGCAAAAGAAAAATCATCGTATACTAAAAGTTCTGCGCGTACCGACAATTACACGGCATCAGCTTTCCTCACTTATAAGAAATTATTTGATGAGGTTCATGACATATCGCTTATGGGAGGTGTGCAATACGACTATGCCGCTTACGATTATAGCGGCACCAAAGCAATGGACGTGGAAGCGGCAATCGAATCGCTTAACGGTAAAGGACAAATCTACATAGACAAAGTAGACCGTTGGGAGGAAGCCATTCTTTCTTATTTCGGTCGCTTGAATTATAACTACAAGTCGAGATATATGGTCGAAGTGAATGCTCGCTACGACGGCTCTTCGAAATTCTTGCCCAAGAATCGCTGGAACTTCTTCTGGGGCGCATCAGCCGGATGGCGTATTACTGAAGAAAAATTCATGGAGAACTTGCGTGACTATGTGAATGAACTGAAATTACGTGCCTCATATGGTGAGGTAGGTAACCAAAATGGTATCGGACGCTATGACGGCATCCAACTTTACAACTACAAATCGAACAGCGGCGCTTTGTTGGGCAACTCGAAAGGAACCTATGTGGAATCTGCCGGACTGGTGAGCACCGTGCGTACTTGGGAACGTATCTACAACTATAACTTGGGGATTGACTTTGGATTCCTCAACAATCGCCTTACGGGTACGTTCGAGGTCTTTAAAAAGAAAAACGACAATATGCTGGTTTCGCGTCTGCACCCCGGTGTATTGGGTGGAACTGCTCCCAGCACCAATAGCGGTAAGTTTGAAGCCAATGGTTACGATGCCAGCTTGACTTGGCGTGACAAGATAGGCAGTTTCAACTACCATGTTGGCGGTACGTTAACTTATATGACCAACAAACTCGTTGATGGAGGTAACATCGTGGTGAGCGCAGGTTATAACGAAGCCGTGAATGGTTATCCACTCAACTCGGTATTTGGCTACCGCTACGTGGGCAAAGTACAAAACCAAGACCAACTGGACTATTACGTGGACAAATATGTGGGCAGCAACTCTATTGCCCTACCTGCCAACTTGCGTTTGGGCGACCACATGTATGAAGATGTGAACAAAGATGGTAAACTGACACAAGACGACCTTGTATTTCTTGGTTCCGACGACCCCAAATATTCGTTCTCGTTTAATTTCGGATGCGAGTGGAAAGGATTCGATTTCAATACCGTGTTCCAAGGTGTGGGCAAGCGTACCATCTATCGTGAAATTGACTCTTGGAAAGTGCCTTTCAAAGCTATTTGGCTGAACACTACCAACCAGTCGGTAGGTAATGTATGGAGTCCTGAAACTCCTAACAACCATTTTCCTACTTATTCAAACAGTAATGACATCAATAACTATAACTACATTCCCTCTACCTGGTCGGCCGATAATGGAGCATACCTGCGTCTCAAAGAGATTGTACTAGGTTATACATTGCCAAAGGCATGGATGAATAAGAGCGGTTTCATCAGCAACCTGCGTATTTATGTATCGGGCGCCGACTTGTGGGAAAAATCATATATCACCGATGGTTGGGATCCCGAAGCCACCCGCAAAGTGGAAAACAAGCAACGCTATCCGTTTAACCGCACCGTGACTTTCGGTGTGAATGCCACATTCTAATTTTTATTCTTAATATTGAAGATAACAATGAAAAAAATAGCATATATTTTAGGAATCATTTGCGCCATGACCATGCAGTCGTGTTTAGACCTTGAGCCCAAGACACAATTGGCGGATACCAACTATTGGAAGTCGCCCGAACACTTCAAACTTTTTGCCACCCAGTTCTACGGCTGGTCGGCCGACTTTCGATGGCTCGACGACAGTCAGCACGCTGATATTCGCTCGGACTTGTTTGCCGGTAGCACGGTGAACATCTATAGCAACGGAACAAACAGTATTCCGTCATCTGACAAGCATTATACCGACAATTACAATCGTATTCGTCAAACCAATACTTTATTGCAACAAGCCGATGCGTATGAACAACAAGCCGACATCGCCATTTCGGTGGGGGAAGCCCGTTTCTTCCGTGCTTATTGTTACTTTGAGTTGTTGCAGGCCTACGGTGACCTTATCATTACCCGCACGCCGCTCGACATCGACTCGCCTGAGATGCAGAAGGCTCGCAATCCGCGTACCGAGGTAGCTGACTTCATCATTGACGACTTGAAAGAAGCCGCTAAACTATTACCCGTCGATAAGGCTATCAGCAGCAGCGACGAAGGTCGCCTCTCCAGCGAAGCTGCTTTGGCATTTCTTTCACGTGTAGCCCTCTATGAAGGTACATGGGAGAAATTCCATAATGGTGGTCAAAATACCGAACGTACAAAAAATTTGCTCAATACCGCAGCACAGGCGGCTCATGATGTAATGGCGGGCGGAGCATTCGAGCTTTTTGCTCCTCAAGAATTGGGTACGGAAGCCTACAAATATCTCTTTATCTTGGAGAATGAAAAGTCGAATCCTGCCAGTATCAATAAAACAGGTAATAAAGAATATATCTTTACCCGCCGCCACGACCCTGTAATCAATTCTATCGGCTTCAACATCACACAAGGGCGTTTGGGCAATGCCTTGTACGTTACTCGAAAAATGGCTAATATGTATCTGCAAAGCAATGGGTTGCCCATCAATCCCCAAACGTGGAATTACACGAAAGTGGATGATGAATATAAAAATCGCGACAACCGCATGAACAATCAACTTATGGTGCCCGGACAAACTTACTGGGGTACAAACGGCGGACGCATCGATTGGAGCGGCAATGCTGCCGAAATAGCCAATGCCTCGCATAGGAACTTCATGCCTCAAACGGGTACAGGCTACTTTCCCCACAAGTGGTGTAGCGAACGCGACGGAGTGCCTACCGGTATGGAAGCCTATGACTTCCCCATCATCCGCTATGCCGAGGTACTGCTGAACTATGCCGAAGCCGTGTTTGAACGCGATGGACAAATATCGGATGAAGACTTAGCTATCAGTTTGAACTTGACACGCAAACGCATCAACCCCGAAATGCCTGACTTGACTAACGACTTTGTTACGGCAAATAATTTGGATATGCGCACAGAGATTCGTCGTGAACGTACCATCGAATTTTTCGATGAGAACTTCCGCATTGATGATCTGAAGCGTTGGAAAACGGCCGAAGATGAAATGCCGATGAACCTCACCGGTGTGAAGTGGAAAGGTACCGATTTTGAAAACAGATGGCCTGATGCTTCCTTTAAGGACAAAGATGGCGAAGGTTGCATTATCCACGAGAAAGGACGCAACTGGCACGAAAAGCATTACTTATTGCCACTGCCCACCGACCAGCTCAAACTGAACTCCAACTTGAAACAAAATCCGGGTTGGAACCAATAATCCATTCATTGTTCATTTATAAAGTAATCGAATTATGACATACAAAAATATACTTCAAAAGGGTGCGTTTGCAGCACTGATGACGGCTGGCTTAATGATGACCGTTTCGTGCAACGATGACGATGTATCCCCTGTTTTAGAAGAGAGAGTGCTCGTTAAGGAAATCAACCTTGAAGTGACCCCCGAACTGCCTCTGCTGATAGGCACTGACACTTTGATAAAATATACCGTAGGCCCTGATGAGGCTTTCAATAAAGAGGTGGTATGGAAATCGACTGTGCCCGATGTGGCTACCGTAGATGCCGAAGGACGCATCACGGCAGTGAAGGCAGGTAGCACGGTAATTTCGGCCAAGCCGGCTGTGGGCTATTCTGCCACTTCGACCATTAATGTGAAGGTAGTAAACGAAATTATTCACATCACTGATATCAATCTCACTAACGAAGACCTCGAAGTGTTTGTAACCTCGACTTTGCCCCTCACTTGGCAGACTTCCCCGGCTGACCCCACTTACCCCGGGTTGATTTGGAAAAGCCTTACTCCCGATAAAGCCACTGTCAATGAAAAAGGCGAGGTGAAGGGCATAGCCGAAGGAAAGGCACGCATCCAAGTTACCGCTACCGACGACAAACATTTCACGAAAGAGTTTGAAATTAAGGTGAAGCCCATTATCTATATCGAAAGTATGGAATTTGTGAAAGAAGCAGACAAACTAGCTTTGGGCGAAACCTACACTCCGCAGATGAATGTAACGCCGATAGATGCTACGCTTTCGTACATCGTATGGGAAAGCAGTAAGCCGGATGTTGTAGAGATTGATGAAAAAGGCCGGTTCGTGGCGAAGGCTTATGGCAATGCAGTGATTACCGCTTTGGCCGACTATGGTGACGGTAAACCTGTCAAAGCTACGATGAGTGTCAACGTGAGCGAAGGTTTAATGAACGACCAGTTTACTGTCGAGAACATCTGGCAGCCATTCGGAAACTTTACCCACCGGGAATTTGAATGGATGGAGAATGACGGAGTACTTCGTATTTTCCCCGGTGAAGATAAGACTTACAAAGCTGTCCGCATTTGTCGCAACGGCGGTTTTGGGTTCAACGTAACCAACTATCCCATCTTGGCCTTTAAAATGAAATTCCCCGAAAATGTGTTCGAAGCATCGACAAGTATAGAGTGGTATCTAGACATTTGGGGCGGAAGCGGCATTACCGTAGCCGGTAAATATGGCGAAGATACCGATAAAGGAAAAAATGCCATGACTGTGGTAGATTGCGGTGAATACAAAGTATTCTACGCCGACTTCACGAAGAAATTCCTTGGCAAAAATCAACAGTATATGCCTACCTCATTGACGAAGTACGACACGGTGGAACTTCAATTTTGGAAAATCTGGTATGAAGCCAATGAAACAGGCAGCATCTATGTGGATTGGATAAAGACTTTCGAATCGGAACAAGAACTGAAAGATTTGATAAAGAACGAAAGTGGTAAACAATAGCATCTACTTTCTCTGGAAACTGATTGAATAACAAAATGAAAATTGAATGTATGAAAAATCTGATTTATACCTTCGTGGGCAGCGTAACGCTTGTGTTGCTGACCAGCTGTAGTGCTGAGTTCGAGAACGGAACTCCCGAACCATGGCAACGCGAAATCAACCCCAATGAAAATTATGAGTACACCATCAAGCATCCTTGCCTGGTGAATACCGAAGCTGACTTTGAACGCGCACGCCGCAAAGTGAACGAACGTGCCGAACCTTGGATAAGCGGTTGGGAAAAATTGTGCGAAAGCCGATTTGCCCAACTGGGCTACAACGCAAACCCGCAAGAAGAAATTGTACGCCACTCGCAAGGAGGCAACTTCAATACGGCCGCTTTCGATGCCGGTGCCGCTTATCAGTTGGCTGTACGCTGGAAAATTTCGGGAGATGAAGATTATGCTAAGGCAGCTGTTAAAATTCTGAACGGATGGGCTAAGACTTGTAAGGGGGTGAATTATAAAACATGGCCCGACGACAGCCATCGTCTGCTTGCCGCCGGATTTATCGGATACCAGTTTGCTGCTCCAGCTGAATTGATGCGGGATTACGAAGGCTGGAAAACCGAAGATTTTGAAGTCTTCAAGAAATGGATGGATAAAACGTTCTATCCCATCTGTGATGATTTCTTGGATAACCACTTTAATTCTTCAGCCATTTCGGGCTGGATGAGTTGGGATTTGCCCGCCATGCTCACCATTCTTTCTATCGGCGTGCTGAACGATGACGATGCCAAGATTAAACAAGCCTTGGAGTTTTTCTATCACGGAAAAGGTATGGGCTGTATCGAATGGTCGGTGAAAGGTATGCACGAGGATCCTGCGGGAAAAGTGAAAGGCAGACATTTGGCACAGAGCCAGGAGATGGGACGCGACCAGGGGCACGCTACTCTCAACGTAGGCTTGCACGCTTACTTCTGCCGTACAGCCTATAACATGGGCATCGACCTTTTTGCCTACAACGACAACATCATTCTTGACCTCTGCGAATATACGGCTAAGTATAACTTAACTTCGGCCGAAGATGTGGAAATGCCTTTCGAACCTTACTATCACCCCAAATACGGTTGGCATGAGAAGGTGTCGGCTGACGGTAAGGGGCGTGCCCGTCCGGGATGGGAACTCCTTTACAACCATTATGCCAAGGTGAAAGGTATGAATGCTCCATATTCGCAAGCTTTTGCCGAAAAAGAACGCCCCGAAGGATATGGCGAGCGTGGTACTGCCGAAGCCGGTGATTTGGGGTTTGGAACATTATTGTATACTGAAGAATAACTTTTTGAGATTTTCCTACTGATTTCAAGGAGTTAAGAGGTTAGGCTTCTTAACTCCTTGACGTTACTCAATGGAAACCCTTACAACCCTTTATCTTATGATAAATAGATTATTTTCTACCTTATTATTCCTTTCCTGTCTTTTTTGTGGTTTGTCCCCAACGGCAAAGGCGCAAAACAACGAGTGGGAAAATCCCACCCAATATGAGTGGAACAAAGAGAAACCACACGCTGACTTTCGCCTCTACGAGCGCGCAGATGATGCAGTGAACGATAATCCCCAAAAATCGCCTTGGCAATACTCGTTGAATGGTACGTGGAAATTTGTTTATGCTCCCTCTATCGCAGAAAGCATAAAAGATTTTTATCGTACAGATTTATCCGACAATGATTGGGATACAATTATTGTCCCTTCCAACTGGGAAATCCAAGGATTCGGTGAGCCGATAATCCGCAACATTCAGTATGTGTTTTCACCCAATCCACCTTATATCGACGTTGATAATCCTGTGGGGACTTACCGACGCACATTTACGGTTCCTCAAAACTGGCAGGGGCGTGAAGTGTTGTTGCACTTCGGTTCCATCAGCGGCTACGCCCGTATCTATGTGAACGGGCAGCAGGTGGGGATGACTAAAGCATCCAAGACTCCGGCAGAATTTAATGTGACAAACTATTTGAAAAAAGGAGAGAACTTGCTTGCTGTACAGGTGTATCGCTGGCACGATGGCAGCTATATGGAAGACCAGGATTTTTGGCGTCTAAGCGGTATCGAACGCGATGTTTTTCTGACCGCTTATCCCCAAACGACCATTTGGGATTTCTTTCTGCATGCAGGACTGGACGATACCTACCGACACGGGCAATTCCGGGCTACTGTAGACTTGCGTTCTTTCAATACCAATGCAACCCTGCAAAAGGGGACACTTACACTTGATTTGAAGGACGCAGGGGGGAAGACTGTCCTATCTGCGCAGAAAGTATATTGTATCTCAGACATAAGTACTACACTTACTTTCGAAGGCACTGTGCGCAATGTGCGGAAATGGAGCGCCGAACACCCTTCGCTCTACGACTGTATCCTGACACTTCGATCCGATGGCGACAAGCAACAGACGGTAGTGGCTCATAAAGTCGGATTCCGCCGCATTGAGATTAAGAATGCGCGGCTACTGGTAAATGGTGTACCCACCTATATAAAAGGTGTCAACCGTCACGAACACAATGATACGTTGGGACATGTGCAGACCCGCGAAATCATAATGAATGATTTGCGACTGATTAAACAACTGAACATGAACGCTGTTCGTACCAGTCATTATCCAAATCATCCGTTATTCTATCAATTGTGTGACCAATATGGTATCTATGTAGTGGATGAAGCCAATATTGAAACTCATGGAATGGGTTCGGTTCCTTATTTCAAAGATACCATCCCGCATCCTGCTTATCGTCCCGAATGGTATGCAGCCCACGTCGACCGTATCACCCGAATGGTGGAAAGGGATAAAAATCATCCATGTATCATCGGATGGTCATTAGGAAACGAATGTGGTAATGGAATCGTGTTCCACGATGAGTATAAGCGCTTGAAGAAATATGATCCCGGTCGTTTTGTACAGTTCGAGCAGGCTTGGGAGGATTGGAATACAGATGTTGTCTGTCCGATGTATCCCAATATGTGGAAAATAACAGAATATCGGAAGTCCGGCAAACAGCGACCGTTTATCATGTGTGAGTATGCTCACGCCCAAGGAAACAGCAATGGCAATTTTAAAGACCTTTGGGATATTATTTATGACAGCCCTAACTTGCAGGGCGGTTTTATCTGGGATTTTATGGATCAGGGATTTAAGGTAAAGACCGAACCAAGAGACGGACGTACTTATTGGACGTATAATGGTAAGATGGGGAGCTATAAATGGCTGGAAGATAAAAAAGGGGAACTAAACACGGGAACTGACGGTTTGATTTCTGCCAATGGTATTCCCAAACCACAAGCGTATGAAGTGAAGAAAGTGTATCAGTACATTCAGTTTAGCGCAAAAGACTTGGGGAAAGGAATTATTTCCATTAAAAACCGTTATGACTTTACCAATCTGGATGAGTATGCTTTTATATGGGAAATATACAAAAACGGAGAAAAAATATCTACAGGGGATTTCAACGTTGATTTAATACCTCACGAAGAGAAAGAGATACGTTTATCTCTTCCTGTTATTCCGGAAGACGGGAATGAGTATTTCCTTAATCTCTATGCGCACACCCGGGTTGCTACCGATTTAGTACCTGCCGGTTATGAAGTAGCTAGAGAGCAGATGCAATTAAATAAAAGTAGTTTCTTCACATCGCTTCCGCCTTGTTCGGGAAAACTATCTTATGAAACAAAAGATAATATTTTGTCTTTTCAATCGGGGGGCGTTTCTGGTAAGATTGATTTGAAAAAGGGAATCTTATTTGATTATATGATAAATGGCGAGCAACCTATCAAGCAATATCCCGAACCAGCCTTTTGGCGTGCTCCGATTGATAATGATTTTGGAAATAAAATGCCCACTTTGGCAGGTGTTTGGCGGACAGCTCATGTCAACCGTTATGTGAAGAAAGTGACAATAGACGAACAGAATGAAAAAGGATTATCCATCAGGATTGATTGGATATTAAATGATATTCAGGTTCCTTATATGATGGAATATTTGATCTGTAATAATGGTGCTATTGTTGTGACAGGCAGTATCGACCTGACAGGAACGAAACTTCCCGAACTTCCCCGTTTTGGTATGCGTATGGAATTGCATCAACCTTATGAAAACTTGGTCTATTACGGTAGAGGGCCTTTTGAGAACTATATCGACCGTTATTCGAGTTCCTTCATCGGACGATATGAGGATAAGGTTGAAAATCAGTTCTATTGGTATACACGTCCGCAGGAAACAGGAAATAAAACAGATGTTCGTTGGCTGTCCTTATTGGATAGCGAAGGGCAAGGAGTGAGAATTACAGGCTTGCAACCTATCGCATTTTCCGCTTTGCATTTCTCACCGGAAGACCTTGATCCCGGCCTGACCCGTAAATTGCAGCATACTATCGACATTGTTCCGCAAAAGAATATCTTTCTGCACGTTGACTTGAAGCAACGTGGATTAGGCGGCGATAATAGTTGGGGAATGTATCCGCACAATGAATATCGCTTGCTTGACAAGAAATATACTTATAGCTATATGATTGAATTGGTAAAAAAGAATTCAGATTAAGGCTATTATTTGAATCAGTGGCAGATAAAATCTTCAATAGCATTGAGTAAATAAATTCTCCCCTTCGTATTTGTTTTCCATATATAACAAATACGAAGGGACTATTTTTTTGTATAAAGGAATGTGCTCTTTTGGAGATTTTTATGTATGTTTGTCACATGTTTAATATGAAAGGAAGCGGTTGTAAGTGAAGAACACGATTAAATATCTGATTCTTTTAATCATATACTTGGTTTGTGGTGTAAATCTGCAAGCCCAGAATTATACATTTCGTAATGTAGTCATGTCCGATGGACTGTCCGGGCTATTGGTGAACGCCATTTATAAAGACTCGGAAGGTTTTGTCTGGCTAGGAACAGATAATTGTCTCGATCGTTTTGATGGTGTGAAAGTTCGCCATTATGAATTTCGAGGCGTGGATTCCGGAAGGAAGAAACGGGTGAACTGCATCACGGAAACAGCCGACAATCAGCTTTGGGTGGGAAACGGTATCGGACTTTGGCGTCTGAATCGTGCAAACGGCCAGCTGGAGAGAATTGTTCCCGAAAAGATAGATTTTGCTGTAAATACCTTACTTCCGGATGGAGATATTCTCTATATCGGTACGGAGAAAGGATTGTTCATCCAAAAGGACGGGCAATTGCTCCAAGTATTGACCGACCGGAATATGCTGGCTGCTTGTAATCGAATTATGGATCTCTGTCTGAATGAAGATAAAAGTGCGTTATGGCTGGCTACAGTGCAAGGTTTATTCTCTTATTCATTGAAAGATGGTAAGATTGATTCCTGGCATTTCCAGGAGAATGTTCCCGAGGCCGATTATTTCCGCTGCCTGACTCGTATTGGAGAAACCCTTTATCTAGGTACAATGAGCCAGGGAGTAGTTCGTTTCGATATAAACAAAAAGAGCTTTTCGCATACGGTGTCTTTAGGCTGTGATGTCATTTCCGACATATCCAGTGATGGAAAGGAGACAGTATACATTGCAACAGATGGTAATGGCGTTCATTTCCTTTCACATAAAGCCCAACAAGTGGCACGTCGTTTTTGTCACGATGTAAGTGATAAAGAAGGTATTCGCAGTAATTCCATTTATTCACTATTGGTGGATGACAGAGGTGCTGTTTGGGTGGGGCACTTTCAGGCAGGTTTGGATTACTCACTTTATCAGAATGGTCTTTTCCAAACTTATGCTTATCCTCCTCTGTTTAACTCTGCCAATCTTTCTATTCGTTCTTTTGTCAACAGAGGACACGAAAAAGTCATCGGTTCACGTGACGGCTTGTATTATATAAATGAAGCTACCGGAGTCGTAAAGAGTTTTGTGAAACCTGTTTTGACTTCGGATTTGATATTGACAATCTGTTTTTATGAAGGCGAATATTATATCGGTACGTATGGCGGAGGTATGATGGTGTTGAATCCGGAGACGTTATCTCTTGAATATTTTGCCCGGGGAGGAGATACAGAGCTGTTTCAGAAAGGACATATCTTTTGTGTGCGACCGGATGAGAAAGGAAATCTCTGGATAGGCACTTCACAGGGATTGTTCTGTTATAATAGACAGGCAAAGCAGATCAAACACTTTACCAGCGCCAATTCCCAATTGCCGGAAGGTAACGTTTATGAAGTTAGTTTTGACTCTACCGGCAAAGGATGGATTGCCACGGAAACCGGTATGTGTATATATGATCCTGCTTCTCAAAGTTTACGATCGAATGTGTTCCCTGAAGGATTTGTGCATAGGGATAAGGTGCGTACCATTTATGAAGATACAGGACACAACCTTTATTTTATTCGTGAAAAGGGAAGTCTGTTTACCTCTACTTTAACGATGGATCGTTTTCGGAACCGTTCCGTCTTTTCCACGCTTCCTGACAATTCGCTGATGTCGATTGTGGAAGATAACCAGGGTTGGTTGTGGGTGGCTTGCAATGATGGATTGTTACGAATAAAGGAAGAAGGAGAAGAGTACGATGCCTTCACTTTCAATGATGGAGTACCGGGACCCACTTTTACGAATGGGGCTGCTTATAAAGATGAAAAAGGAATATTATGGTTCGGCAACACCAAAGGTTTGATTTATGTCGATCCGAAGCGGGTGGATGAAGTGCGTGGTAAAGTCCGTCCGATTGTGTTTACGGATATATTGGCTAATGGCATTTCTTTTACCAACCCGTCTTTAAAATATAATCAGAATAATCTGACTTTCTGCTTTACGGATTTTGCTTATGGTCTGCCTTCTGCTCTATTGTACGAATATCAGTTGGAAGGAGTGGATAAAGACTGGAAACTATTGGCTGCGCAGAATGAGGTTTCCTATTATGGATTATCTTCCGGAACTTATACGTTCCGTGTGCGCCTTCCGGGAAATGAACAGTCGGAAGCTGTTTATCAAGTGACGGTGCGTCCTATGATACCTTGGTGGGGATGGGCACTTTCTGTTTTATTAGTTGTAGGCATTATTGCTTTTATACGATATTATGTGTGGAATCGTATGCGCCGCCTGCTTACTTCTCCTGCATCGGCAATCTCCGCATCCATAGAGAATACACAGCAGAAAGACCAAACGATAGAACAAGCGGAAGTGATTTCTGAAGAGTCTTCTATCGCTGCAACCGAAGAAAAGTATAAAACTAACAGGTTGACTGAAGAAGAATGTAAAGAGCTCCATAAGAAACTGGTTGCTTATGTGGAGAAAGAAAAGCCATATATTAATCCTGATTTGAAAATGGGCGACCTGGCTTCTGCTCTGGATACTTCTTCGCATTCATTATCGTATCTTTTGAATCAATATCTCAATCAGTCTTATTATGATTTTATAAACGAATACCGCGTCACTCAATTCAAGAAAATGGTGGTGGATAGTCAATATTCCCGCTATACATTAACTGCACTGGCAGAACTTTGCGGCTTCAGTTCTCGTGCTTCTTTTTTCCGTTCATTCAAAAAGAGTACGGGAGTCACTCCGAATGAATATATTCGTAGTATAGGTGGAACAGCCAAAGAAGAGTAACTTTTCGACTTATTATCACTGAAATCTATTTTATACTCATATCCCTTTCACCCTTCACACCGTCCTATTCATCGGGGTTAGAGGGTGAAGGACCTCCCTTCACCAAGTGGATTTTCCTTTTACTAGTCTTTTTCTCGTAATCTATTAATAGATAAGTTCTTCTTCTCCTTATACAAACTTCTTTTGGTCCTATTGCAAAGTTGTTTTTTATAGGGAGTAATCTATAAACGCAAGCTTTGTTTTTATAAATGCAACTTGCGTTTATAAAAACAAAGCTTGCAATTATATAATTGAAGCTTTCATTTATAGTTTACCCTTAATCAAACGTAACTTTGCAATAAGTGCAAAGCAAGTTTATCTTTAATGAAACGGAACTTATCTATTAATGTTCGTACTTCATTAATAGCTTTGATGTGACAATGAAACGATCAAATAATAAAATTGAAGAGGGGAAGAGGATGGGAGCAAACGAGCGTAAGTGGAGCAAAGATACGTTGATTTGAGTGATTTGAGTCTCATTTTATAAAGTGATACTCTCTTTTTTACAAACGTAATATGTTGATAATTAGAGTTGTATATTTAAATGAGTCTACCTAGATTCATTGAGATTGATCTGCTTTATTTTCTGGCTGTTATATCCAAAATCACCTCTATATTTGCATCGTGATCAAAACCGAAAAAGATAGTATTATGGAGACAACAGCTAACACTTCCGACAACATTATCACCCGTTCTTATGAAGAATATTATCAGGTGATTCTTACCTATATTGCTTATCGTATCACTCATCGCTACGAAGCGGAGGATTTAACCCAGGATGTATTTGTACGTCTGCTGGACTACAAGCAAATGCTCCGTCCGGACACTGTGAAATATTTCTTGTTCACCATTGCCCGCAATATTGTAATCGACTATATCCGTCGTTATTATAAGAAACAGGAGATAGACAGCTACATCTATGATACTATGTCCACTTCTACCAATGAAACCGAAGAAAAAATTATCGGTGATGATTTAATGACAATGGAACGGACTCGCTTGGCTGCTATGCCCGAACAACGTCGGTTAATTTATACATTGAACCGCTTCGAAAATAAAACGTCTCCGGAAATCGCAAATGAACTGAATCTAAGCTGCAGGACGGTGGAAAACCATCTGTTTCTGGGACGTCGTGAAATGCGCGAGTTTTTCCGGAATTGTATATAATCTTATTCATTAATAAATAACCCTTTGTGCTTATGGAAAAGGAGTCAGAATTTACAAAGAGGTACTTGTACACCTCACCTTATTTTAGAGAACAAAAATTTAATACTATTTTTAAACCTCAAATTTAATTTTATGAAACGAAGAGGATTAATATTTAATTCGCGACCTAACAAAACAGCGGTGTTTGCGTTAGGATTAATGCTGGGACTTTGTCCTGTTTCAAAGGCGTGGGCCGATACAAACATGAAAGATAGTCAAGTAGTGGCACAGGCTCAAAAGAAAGTGAAAGGTCAAGTCGTTGATGCAACAGGCGAACCATTGATTGGTGTGAATATTACTGTAATAGGAGGAACAGAAGGAACTATTACGGATATTGACGGAAATTATACGATTGGTGTACCTGCTGGAGCTAAGTTGAAATTCAGCTATATTGGTTATAAGGATCAAATTATAGATGTGGCTGCACAAACTGTGATAAATGTAAAATTGCAGGAAGATAGCGAAGTATTGGACGAAGTTGTGGTAGTGGGATACGGTTCACAAAAGAAGGAGACATTGACTGGTGCTGTAACAGTGGTATCTGATAAAATGTTGAAGAATAAAGGAACGATGTCAAGTCCGTTACAGGCAATGCAAGGTCAGGTTCCGGGTGTTACGATCACTCGCAATTCGGCAGCTCCGGGAGATGAGAGCTGGGGCTTGAAATTGCGTGGTTCTGTTTCTGCAAATAATGCGGAGCCATTGATCGTTATTGACGGAGTTGCTTATGATGGTGTAAATGCACTGCGTAATATCAACCCTTCTGATATTCAGTCTATCAATTTTCTGAAAGATGCATCGGCTGCTATTTATGGTTCCCGGGCTGCAGGTGGTGTGGTATTGGTAACCACTAAGCAGGCAAAGGAAGGAAAAGCGAGAATAGAATATAGCGGTTCATACACTTACAAGATGGTGGGATTGCAGCCGGAGCTGATGACTATGAACGAGTGGGCGAATGCAGTGTTACAGACTTGTCAGAACGATGGTCAGCCGGATTCTTACTCATGGGTGAAATATGCGAAAATGGCATTGGCTAATGAAGGTAAATACATTGATTTGGATCACAGTGCAAATCCTTTCGCTCCCAGCTATTCAGATGTAATGGATTTCGTGTTCATGGATACCAACTGGCAAGACGTGTTGTTCGGCAATTCTTATTCTACGCAACATGACTTAGCTGTTTCCGGAGGTACAGAAAAGAATTTATATCGCTTGTCCGTAGGGTATATGTATGATGACAGTAACTTGAAGTGGGGAAATAATAACAATCAGCGTTTCAATCTTCGTTTGACTAATAAACTGAAAGTCTTTGATAACTTTTCTATTGAATCTGTGATAGCCTATAACCGTCAGGATCAGGTGGCTCCTTCACAACTGAATAGAACATTGACTTCCAGTTATCCGCAACCGGGACTTCCGGCTTCTACGATTGATGGAAAACCTTATTCGTGGGGAACTTGGTTGTCACCGATTTGGTTTGCCGAACTGGGTGGAGATAATAAACTGAAAGTATCTGAAATTAATATCAGTGAGAAATTCACTTACAATATTAATAAACATCTGGATGTAGTAGCAAATCTTGGTTATAACTCCGGAGTAGCTTCACGTGATATAAAGAAGATGGCTATTACTTCATATAATTATGCGGGAACCAAGATAAACACCAAGGCCGACGGTTACAAACAGGAAGAGTCGTCTTACGAGAAAACAAGTTCGCGTACAGACTTCTATTCTATGGCAGGTTATGTTGATTATCATAATACATTTGCGCAGCATCATAATGTAAGTGCAATGGTTGGTGCTCAATATGAATTGAAAGAATACGATTATTTTGGTGTATCAGTGAAAGATATACAGAACTCGTTGGAAACTGTAAATGGGGCAGGTTTGGTAAATCTGACAGATAAACATGGTACGAAGTGGCATGAGGCTGTGATGTCCTACTATTCTCGTTTAAACTATAATTATAAGTCAAAATACTTATTGGAAGTAAATATGCGTTATGATGGTTCTTCCAAGTTTAAGCCGGAAAATCGCTGGGACTTCTTTTATGGAATATCCGGTGGATGGCGTATTACGGAAGAGGCGTTTATGAAGAACATCAAATGGTTGAATGATTTGAAAATCCGTCTTTCTTATGGTGAAGTTGGTAACCAGAGTGGTATTGATCGATATGATGGTACACAATTCTATAAATTTGAATCTCAAAGCGGAGCTTACATCGGTCCTAACAAAGGTACTATCATAGATACGAATGGTAAAATCGCTTCTCTGGGACGTGAATGGGAACGCATTAAGAACTATAATTTAGGATTGGATTTCTCTTTGTTTAATTCCCGTCTGACAGGTACTGCCGAAGTATACATGAAACGTAATGATAATATGTTGATTAATGTTTCTTATCCGGGAGTTCTGGGTGATAACGCAGGTATGTCAAACAATGGAAAATTCAGATCACATGGATGGGAAGTCATGGTAAACTGGTCTGATAAGATTGGAAAAGACTTCACTTATCATGTAGGAGGTACTTATTCTTTTAATACGAATAAACTGACGGATATTGGTGCAGTTTCAGTTCTGAAATCCGGTTTTGTTGATAAACAGCAAGGTTATCCGTTGAATAGTATTTTTGGTTTGCGTTATGCCGGCAAAGCACAGACAGAAGAAGAACGTCAAAAATATCTATATCGCTTCCTGACTGGTAATACTATCGGATTGACAGAACAAAACTTCCGTTTGGGAGATAATATGTATGCTGACGTAAATAATGACGGCAAACTGGATCAGAATGATATTGTTTATTTAGGTACAGATGATCCGAAAATCTCTTTCTCTTTTAATGTAGGAGCAGAATGGAAGGGATTTGATTTATCATTGGTTTTCCAGGGTGCTGCTCAACGTACAATCTTCCGTACGGGAGATAATAACGGTAATGAGATTTGGCGTATACCGATGAAAGCATTATATCTGAACACTTCGAATCAATCGGTAGGTAACACGTGGAGTCCGGAGAACCGGGGTGCTTATTATCCGACATATAGTAATAAGAATGAAATCAATGACTACAACTATCAGGCTTCTTCCTGGTCAGTGGAAGATGGTTCTTACATTCGTCTGAAAAATGTGACATTGGGATACAATGTACCTTCTGCCTTTTTAGCTAAAACGAAAGCAATTAGTTCTTGTCGTGTATATGTAGCAGGTGCTGATCTTTGGGAATATTCTAAAATTAACGACGGATGGGATCCGGAGGCTAGCCGTAAGGTATCAGCAGCAGGACGTTTCCCCTTTGTCCGTACAGTGACTTTCGGATTAAATCTAACTTTTTAATGTATGAAGAATATGAAACTATATAAGAAAGCTCTTTTAATTTTATCGCTTGGTCTGACACTGAATTCGTGTCTGGATCTTGATCCGCAGGACCAACTGGCAGATGGCAACTTATGGGGGGCAGCAGATGATTTTAAATATTTTGCAACTAATTTCTATGGTTGGACTCGTGATTTTACATCGGTAATTTCTGATGGTGCACATTCTGACTGGCGTTCGGACTTGATGACTTCCAGTTCTGTAAATATGTACAGCAATGGTAGTAATCCGATTCCTACTTCAGACGGTAACTATACCAGCAATTATGCCCATATCCGCCGTTGCAATTTGTTGCTGCAAAAAGCGGCGTCTTTTTCCGGTAACGGTGATATTAGTCGCTATGTAGCAGAAGCGAAGTTCTTCCGTGCTTATTCTTATTTTGATTTGGTGCAATTGTTTGGCAATGTGATTATCACTAAAGAACCGTTGGATATTACTTCACCCGAGTTACGCATGAGCCGCAATGACCGTAGCGAAGTGATTGACTTCGTGATTCAGGATTTGAAGGATGCGGCTGAAGTATTGCCGGAAACAATTACGACAGACGATGAAGGGCGTATCTCAAAATGGGGAGCTTATGCATTCCTTTCACGTGTCGCTTTATATGAAGGCACATGGCAACAAAACCGCAATAACGAAGAACGTGGTAAAGCATTGTTGAGTATTGCAGCGGATGCGGCGAAAAAAGTTATCGACAGTAAGCAATTCGAGCTATTCAAACCAGCAGCATTGGGAGAGATGGCTTATAAATACCTGTTCATTTTAGAGAATGTACAGTCTAATCCTGCGAATCTGACTAAGAGTGCCAATAAAGAATATATATTCTATCGCCGTCATGATGAAACGATTGCTCCGATCGGGACTAATATCACACATGGTTGTGTAGCGAATGTGCAATATATTAATCGTAAATTTGTGAATATGTATCTTTGTAGCAATGGGCTACCTATTGACCATGCCAAGAGTGCTGACCTCTTTAAAGGTTATGGAGGTCTGACTACGGAATTTGAAAATCGTGATAATCGCATGAAGAACTGTCTTCTGGCTCATGGCACTAAATATTGGGATAACGACAAACCGCGTATTGACTGGAAAGGTATGGATGGGGAAGATGCAACCAATGCCATTATATGTAATGTATTCCAAGGTTCCGGTTATCAAAACCAAAAATGGGGTACGGAACGTAAGGTGGCTGATACATTTGAAGGTTACGACTTTCCGATTATTCGTTATGCAGAAGTTTTATTGAATTATGCAGAAGCTATGTATGAGTTGGGAACCACCGGCAAAGCTTTGGATGATGCTTTGAATATCTCGTTGAATTTGGTTCGTCTCCGTGTAAACCCGGATATGCCTAAACTGACTACGTCTTTTGCTTCAGAAAACAGTTTGAATATGCGAGAGGAAATCCGTCGTGAACGTACCATCGAATTGTACAATGAAGGTTTCCGAGTTGATGATTTGAAGCGTTGGAATACTGCTATTGTAGAGATGCCTAAACCTATTCTAGGAGTGAAATGGACAGGAACTGATTTTGCGACTTCATGGGCTGGCGCTTCTAATATGGCAAAAGACTCCGATGGCTGTTTGATCTTGGAAAATAGTCGGCGCTGGGGTGGTAAAAATGACCTGTATCCGCTTCCGGTAGATCAGTGTCAGTTGAATCCGAATTTGGGACAGAATCCGGGATGGCAATAATCAAGTCTGAATAACTTAAAGAATAAGAATCATGAAAAGAGATTATATAAAATATTTTGTTGGACTGGCGGCTTGTTCGTTTTTAGGTCTGACTTCATGTGATGATGATAAGGATTTAGGAGGAAAGATGGACGAAATGATTACAGTGTCCACCATTACTCTTAACGAAACTCAATATGATGCAGGGAATAAAACAATTTGTCTGCTGAAGAACAAAGAACTGCAACTCTCTTGGAGTATTGCACCTGAAAATGCAACCAATGCTAATGTGCAATGGACTTCGTCGGATGAATCTATTGTTGCTGTTACACGGGAAGGTAAGGTCGTGACTAAGGATAAAGCAGGAAAAGCTATTATTACATTAACGCCGGAAATCGGTTTCGGTCCGGAAGCTACGATCGTCACTAGAACAGTTGAAGTTATGGACGAATATACCTATATGTCAGCCATCAATATAACGAATGTTCCGGCAGAAGAGATTGCGGCAGGCGATGAATATCAATTAACTGTTTCTTCAGAACCGGCAACTACTACGTTCAAGCGTTATAAATGGACAAGTAGTAACCCGGAAGTAGCTACGGTGGATGAAAAGACAGGTTTGGTGACCGGAATCAGCAAAGGGGATGCGACTATTATAGTGACGGCTGATGATTTCAGTTCGAATCCGGTGTCTGCAAGTTGCGAGATAGGGGTTAAGATAGTAACTCCAATTACCGGAATGACGTTTACTGAAGATGCGGAACTTAATCAATTGGGATATGGACAGGAATATCAGATTAAGTACACATTGGAACCGGTAGATGCTACTGCTTCGCTGCTGACTTGGACGAGTGATAATCCGGAGGTGATTAGTGTGGATAAGACTGGTAAATTGAAAGTACATACTACTAAGGCCGCTTCTGCTGTGATAACAGCTTCTTATGGCCCTGTTGTACAAAATGTAACTGTCACAGTTGCCGATGGACGTTTCTGGTATTCATTAGGTAATGGTTTGGGTAACGGACTGGATAATAATTGGTATTTGGATGGCAACAATGCGTCTGTCGTTTCATCTGACGGAAATAAGACCACTGTTCAGATGGGTGGACCTGATAGTAAGGTTAAGTATCGTGGTGATTTATGGCTTGCGAGAAGCGGTAAGGGAAAAGTTGTTAATATAACTCCTGCTGAATATAGATATCTTGCTGTTAAAATTGGATTTAAGTCTCAATTACATGTTGGAAATAATAGTCAGGGCTGTATCAAACTTGAAGTTTTTGATGATGGCATTAAGAAAATTGGTCCTGAATATTGGGGTACGGCTGGAGATGCAAATAACAGGTATGCCATTTTGGGTACAAGTGAAATATCAATTACAAAACCTAATGTGTTGTATTATGATTTGCAGGCAAGATATAAAACAGTGACTCCTACAGATTGGAATCAGGTCTTTGATTTGTCGCAATGTAAGTTTGTAATTGCTGATTTCCCGGAAACAGCTCAGACTTATGATCTTTACTGGATTCGTTCTTTCAAATCCATAGAGGAACTTCAAGCTTTTGTAGATAGTGAAAACAATACTAACGAATAACTACCATGAATAAGATGAAATTATATACAATAATAGGAGCAGGGCTTTTTGCCCTGACTTCTACCACGCTTTTAGCATGTAGCGAAATAGAAGACGGCTCTAATGATATGAGTAGTTGGCCGGAAGTGAAGGATTATGTTACGACTTTGGAACATCCTTGTATGCTTCATACAGAAACGGATTTTGAGTTTGTAAAAGGAAAAGTGCAAGCCGGTGCGCAACCTTGGAAAAATGCGTTCGATCATTTAAGTCGTGGTGGGAATAGCTTGTCACAATCAAATTATAAGGCTTCTCCGGTGAAATTATTGGCGCGTCTCGATCAAAATAATTGGGCAGGCAAATATCCCAATGACTGGAATAACTACACGAAGTTGATGAAGGACGCTGCCGCAGCCTATCAATTGGCCCTTCGATGGAAATTGTCGGAGACTGACGGTGCACAGTATGCAGATGCTGCTGTTGCTATTTTGAATGACTGGGCTAAAACATGTACAGGATTTATCGTGAATGATAAAGGTGAATTTATAGATCCGAACGAGTTCTTGATTTTTATTCAGGTACATCAAATAGCAAATGCAGCGGAGATTATGCGTTCTTATTCAGGATGGCAGGAAGCTGATTTCATTAAGTTTAAAGCATGGATTGCAGATGTCTTTTATCCTCATATCACAAAATTCCTGTCTACGCACAATGGAAATGAATGTGCGCTTCATTATTGGCTCAATTGGGATTTATCTGCGATGACAGCTTTACTTTCTATCGGTATTTTGGCGGATGATAACTTTAAAATCAATGAAGCTATCCAATATTTCAAATTTGGTATTGGTTCGGGAAATATAGGAAATGGCGTTCCTTTCATACATTTAGATCCGGATAGTAATGAAATGCTGGGACAATGTCAGGAATCAGGTCGTGACCAGGGACATGCTACCTTGTGTGTCAGTCTGCTGGGTGCTTTCTGTCAGATGGCAAAGAATGTAGGTGAAGACCTTTTCATCTTTGATGACGGACGTGCATTGGCTATGTGTGAGTATGTGGCTAAATACAATATCGGTGGTGCTGAAACCGGTAGTTCAAGTGCCAGTTGGAAGATGACCGGTTTCAGGTATACAGATAATGATCTGCCTTATACTACTTATACAAATTGTAGTGGAAGCTGGGATACCATTTCTGCACAGGAAAGAAGAGAGGGAAAGGATTCACGTGGTGAAGTGCGTCCTGCGTGGGAGCTGGTGAATCGTTTGGCGCAGGATTATGGTAAATCAAGCATCTATGCTAAGATGTGGGTTGATAAAATGCGTGAAAATGCATCACGCGGAAATTCCGATGGTGGGGCAGGTGATTATGGACCTAATAGCGGCGGTTATGACCAATTAGGTTTCGGAACCCTGATGTTTGCAAAAGAGTAAAGAAAAAGCTGTTGGTAATATAGCATGATTGTTTTACAATAATCTTAGATAAATAGAAAAAAGTTGGAAAGGGATTAGGTATTTACCTAATCCCTTTCGTATATATAAGTAAATAGGTCAGTAAATAGATTGTTTTGAAATCAGAGATAGGATTCAGTTTTAAAAGTGCTTGGTTTTTATATAAGGTAGAAAGAACCTGTTTTTAGGAATAACGAATCTAGTTTTGAATGAAATTGATTAGTAAGGTATATGCGTAAAAAGATTCTGTTTTTAGCAGGAATGATGGCTTGCAGTTCATTGGCAGGCGCACAAGAAATTTCTAAGACCTGGGTGGCTGATAAGGGGAATGGAACTTATCAGAACCCGGTTCTTCATGCTGACTATTCAGACCCGGATATCTGTGCGGCCGGAGATGATTTCTATATGACAGCATCCAGTTTTAACTGTATTCCTGGAATTCCTATTCTTCATTCCAATGATTTGGTTAATTGGTCGTTAGTAAACTATGCGTTACCGGTTCAGGAGCCGGAACCTTTCTTCGATAAGGCACAGCATGGTAAAGGCGTATGGGCACCGGCCATTCGTTTTCATAACGGAGAATTTTATATTTACTGGGGGGATCCGGATTATGGAATCTATATGATTAAAACCAAAGACCCGAAAGGAAAATGGAGCAAACCGGTATTGGTGAAAGCAGGGAAAGGAATGATTGATGCAACTCCTTTGTGGGACGAAGACGGAAAAGTATATCTGATACATGCTTATGCCGGAAGCCGTAGTGGAGTGAACAGTATCCTCGTCATTTGCGAACTGAATGCGGAAGGAACAGAAGTTATTTCCGATCCGGTGATGGTGTTCGACGGAAATGATGGAAAGAATCATACTGTAGAAGGACCGAAGCTCTATAAACGCAACGGATACTATTATATTTTTGCTCCGGCAGGAGGTGTCGCAGCCGGTTGGCAATTGGTACTTCGCTCAAAGAACATCTATGGCCCTTACGAATCGAAAATCGTGATGGCACAAGGAAAGACAACGATAAACGGACCTCATCAGGGTGGCTGGGTAGACACCAACACAGGAGAATCCTGGTTCGTCCATTTTCAAGATAAAGGCGCTTACGGACGTGTGATTCATCTGAATCCGATGATGTGGGTAAATGACTGGCCTGTAATCGGAGTGGACAAGGATAAAGATGGTTGCGGTGAACCTGTAACGACTTATAAGAAACCGAATGTGGGAAAGACCTATTCGGTAGCTACTCCGCCGGAGAGTGACGAATTCAATACCCGGCATTTGGGATTACAATGGCAATGGCATGCCAATAAAAAAGACACTTACGGGTTTACTACCGATTTGGGATTTATCCGTCTTTATGCAGGCAGCCTCTCGAAAGAGTTTGTGAACTTCTGGGAAGTTCCTAATCTGTTGATGCAAAAGTTCCCGGCTGAAGAATTTACAGCTACGACCAAGCTGACATTTACTGCCAAGCAGGATGGAGAACAAACCGGAATTATTGTGATGGGATGGGATTATAGTTATCTTTCTATTCGCAAGGCGGGCGATCAGTTTATTCTGCAACAGGCAGTTTGTAAGGATGCGGAACAGCAAAATCCTGAACAGATAAAAGAATTGGCAAACATTCCGGTAAAATATTTGAAGATGCCGGGAGTAGCAGATAATGAATGGCAAACTGTTTACTTGCAAGTAAAGGTTCGTAAAGGAGCCGTTTGTACATTTGCTTATAGTCTGGACGGGAAGAAATATACGACAGTAGGAGAGTCTTTCACAGCCCGTCAGGGCAAATGGATTGGAGCCAAAGTCGGACTATTCTGTGTGACTCCGAATGAAGGCAATCGGGGATGGGCAGATGTCGATTGGTTTCGGATGAATAAGTAATTGACCAATCAATAATTGACAAAGAGAAATAAAGATTAAGAATTAACTCGAAGATATCAGATTAAGATGAAAAAGATTGTAGTAGGTTTGGCTGTGATGTTAGGTTTCTGTACGTGTGTTCATCAGCCGTCCGGTACATTGGATGTGAATAAGGCATTGGACTATTGTGCAGAGCAGACACAACGTACGCTTGCGGAACTGAAAACAGACTCCGGCATCGACTATACAATGATGCCACGTAATATCATGACTGACGAACATCATTGGAATTGTCGGAAAGCGACGAAGGAAGAATGGTGTGCCGGTTTCTGGCCCGGAGTATTGTGGTATGATTACGAATATACGAAAGATAAACAGATTCAGGAAGAAGCGGAGAAGTTCACGAACTCTCTGGAGTTCCTTTCCAGGACTCCGGCTTTCGACCATGATTTGGGCTTCCTCGTGTTCTGTAGCTACGGAAATGGTTACCGCCTGACCAAGAATCCGGCTTACAAACAAGTGATTCTTGATACAGCCGATACGTTGGCTACTCTGTTCAATCCCATCGTAGGAACCATCCTTTCATGGCCTCGTGAAGTGGAACCTCGCAACTGGCCGCACAATACCATCATGGATAACATGATTAACCTCGAAATGCTTTTCTGGGCAGCGAAGAATGGTGGAAATCCTTATTTATATGATATTGCCGTTTCTCATGCCGATAAAACGATGAAATGCCAGTTCCGTCCTGACTATACATCTTACCATGTAGCGGTATACGACACCATTACAGGTAATCTGATAAAAGGAGTAACCCACCAAGGTTATGCTGACAGCACCATGTGGGCGCGTGGTCAGGCATGGGCAATCTATGGATACACGGTAGTTTATCGTGAAACGAAAGATCCTAAGTATCTTGATTTCGCGCAGAAAGTGACAGATGTCTATCTCGAACGTTTGCCGGAAGACAAGGTTCCTTATTGGGACTTCAGTGCCCCGGGAATACCGGATGCTCCGCGTGACGCTTCTGCTGCGGCAGTGGTGGCCTCTGCTTTGCTTGAACTATCCACTTACCTCCCGAATGGAACCGGAAAACGTTATAAAGATGCAGCTATTGAAATGCTGGCAAGCCTGAACTCTGACAGTTATCGGAGTGGCAAGAGCAAACCGTCCTTCCTGCTTCATAGCGTAGGACATTGGCCGGCTCATTCCGAGATAGATGCTTCTATTATTTATGCAGATTATTATTATATCGAAGCCTTATTGAGGCTGAAACGTCTGCAAGAAGGACACGGGGTATTGGGATAACAGTATTACCGGGCTTATGAATACGGTAATATCAAAGTATCGGTAGAACTAATAAAGTGAATAGTCCGATTAGAATAGGTGATAGTGTAAAAAAGGAAAAGCTCTGCAAGAACGAAGGTTCTATGCAGAGCTTTTTTTACTGGTTAGGGTTAGGCTTATTATTATTTTACCTTGATGATGTCATAATTCAGATCGCTGACAGCTTCTTGCAAGCTATCGTTCACCAAACGAAGAGTGGTGTCGTTAACAACCACGAAATACATCGGAGCTTCACCATCCTTCGGAGTTAACTTAACAGCAGTAACAGGTTTTTTGTTCACAACCTTGTGTACTGTTTGTTGTTTTCCTTTTGAAGTGAAAGTCTTGTTTTGTCCTTGACCTTCAGCGTCGAGGTAAGTCATATCCAGTGTATACGCAGTATCCACACCGTCAGTTGCAGCGTTCAGGGTCAGTACATAGTCAATACCCGGACCGTCGGCAGCAGGAAGAGTACCTTCATAAACTTCAGTCAATTCGGTAATCGGAGTCATCGCAAGAGCTAGACTGTCTGCTTGTGCCTCTGCGGCTTTGTTTGCTTTTGATTGGCATGATGCCAAAGCAGCTACGACTGCTGCTAACATAATTACTTTTTTCATCGTTAAGTGCTTTAAGTTAATATAAATATAGTGAGCTATTGCTCGTTTTTTGCTATCCTATTCCTGTTCATCGTCCCGTTTGATGACAAGCAGTTTGTCTACTCGTCCGCGGTCCATGTCCACCACTTCGAATTGCAGATTCTTGTAGGTGAAGATGTCTCCTGCTTTCGGGATGCGACCAATCAGGAACATGGCCAATCCACCCAGAGTGGTGAAGTCTTCCGATTCCAGATCTTCGTAGGATAGGATACCCATTTCCTCCATGAAGTCGTCGATATTCATTGAAGCTTCCACCAGCATTGAACCATCCTGCCTTGTGACGATTTCTTCTTCTTCCATTTCATCCTCTTCAAGGATGTCTCCAAAGATACTTTCGGTCAGGTCGTGCAGTGTGATAATGCCTTCTGTGCTGCCATACTCGTTAACAACAACTCCGAACTTGTTTTTGTTCTTCTTAAATAGCTCTAAAACTTTATTTGCATACAAACTTTCCGGAATAAAGAGGGGAGGACGGGCAATTTCGCGCAGGTTAAACACCTTTTTGTTGCCTACCATCAGGATAATATCCTTTACGGAAACCACACCGATAATCTCATCTTTCCGTTCGTCTACCAATAGATATTTGCTGTAATGTTCTTCTTCGATAATCTTCATCACTTTTTCCTGTGTATCATCGGGATGAAGGATAATAAGATCTCTGCGATGTGTCATCAGTTCGTTGGCGCGTTTATCAGAGAAACGGAATACGTCGCGTATCATTTCCGTTTCCTCTTTGTCAATCACACCCTGCTCCGAACTTTGATGCAGGATCATTTTGATTTCCTCCTGTGTCATGGGGCGTTCTTCGCTTTTCAGACCGATAAGTTTGTTCAGTAACCGGGTAGAGACGCTTAGCAACCACACAAAAGGATAAGAAACCTTCGTCAGCAGAATCATGACCGGGCTGAACAAAGTGGCGTACCGTTCCGGATTACTAAGAGCAATGGATTTAGGAACCAGCTCTCCGATAATCAGAGAAAGATAGGTGATGATTGCTACGGTAGTAATCATTGCCAGGTTGCGTGCGTATGCTTCTGCGCCCGGAATGAGAGAAAAGAAAGGTACGAGGTCGTCGGCAATAGCCACACCACCATACGCACCGGATACGATACCGATCAGCGTGATACCAATCTGAATGGTAGACAAGAACTTTTCCGGTTCTTCCAATTGTTTTAAAACTCCTCGGGCTGATTTGTTGCCTTTTGCGACAAGTGTTTCAAGACGTGCTTTGCTGGATGATACCAACGCAATTTCATACATGGCAAAAATGCCATTCAGTATAAGTAAGAAAAGTATGATAAGAAATTCCATAAATGGATTTAAATGGTTATAGGGTCGAAATTACAAGAAATCGGGACACTATGCAAATATGTGTAATATATTAATGAAAATTTAATAATCGTGTTGTCTTTTTTGTGTAATCATAATAATATAATTGAGGCACGGATTACGCAGATTTCACAGTTTCAATTAAATAAGACCTGTGTTAATCCGTGTAATCCGTGCCTTAATAAAAATCAACAGGAAGTTTTGAACTCTTCCTTATATATTAGATAAACTCTTTACTTCTTAGCGTAGCTGTCTGCTTTGGCTTTTGTACGTTCAATGCGCTTTTGAGTGTCCGGATGTGAAGAGAACATTCTTTGTGCATAGGATGCTTTAGGAGCATCTTTTGCAAGTTCTGCCAATTTACTCAAGGCATTTGCCATTGCATAAGGGTCGATGCCGTTTTTTACACAGAATTCAACACCATAATCATCGGCTTCATTTTCTTGCTTTTGTGAGAATTGTGCACCGGCAAGAGCTTCTGCCATGGCTCCCAGTTCGGAGTCTGTCAGTTTGGCTACTTTGTCGTTGGCTGCACCTGCCGCGTTCTTCACAGCTGAACGTAGGTAGGCATTTTTCATAGCGTCTTTGGAATCTGTGTGAACCACATGACCGATTTCATGACCTACCACTGCCATTACTTCTTCATCCGTCATAACATCCATCAGACCGGCGCAGATACGTACACTACCGTCACCGCAGGCAAAGGCGTTTACGTCTATTACTTCATATACGCCAAAGTTAAGTTTCAGTCCGTCCACTTCTTTGATATGTCCCGTCAGTTTCTCCAGACGTTTGCCATATTCAGTATCAGGTTTTGTCAATGGATTATGAGTGTCCATCCATGCCATATATTCCTTACTCATATTAGCAATGTCCGCATCAGATAACGTAACGGCTGATACTACATCTTTACCTGCTTGCAAAGCTTTTCCTAAATTAATCTTCTTGCCGAATTGTGCAGAAGCTGTCATTCCCATGCCTAATAATACGAAGGCAATCATAGCGATTTCTCTTTTCATACTCTTTTTCTAGTTTAATGTTCTATGCATAAATTAATACTCAAATGTTATTCCTAATGTGGGGAGCAAAGTCCCGCTCGATTGTTTGAGGCGTTTCATTTTATAGTGTTGGCTGTTGGCAGGAGCTTCCGGATTCTCGATGATGCCGGTGCTCATCAGCACATCCTGCTGTTTCAGTTTGCTGGCCGTGATATTCTGCAAATCAAGATAGAATCCCAGCATGCAATGTTTCAGATAAAATGTCTTGTCGATACGGAGGTCTACCTGTGCAAAGGCCGGAAGACGTTCCTTATTATATTTTGAATAGTCGTAATATGCTTTGCCTTGTGCATCCCAGGCGGATACCAAAGATGACTTTTCTTCATCGTATGGGGTATAAGGAGCACCGCCGATGCAACTGACTTTCATGCCAACACTCCATTGGTGGGGCAGATTGTAAGTTCCCCGCAAATTGAAAATATATCGGTTGTCCCATGCGGATGCGATGTATTCGCTCTCTTTGTCGTTGCGGTATTCACTTTTAAAGATGGTGAAGGAAGAAGCCAGATTCAGTTTCTTGGCGATCAGCCACTTTACCAGAATCTCCGCGCCATACGAACGTCCTTGAGCGGTAGAAGTCAGCAATTCATTGCCAATCACTCCATAGTCATTTCCTTTGCAGGTAAGAGGAATCCCGTCTACAACGGAGAGCGGAATTTTGTCATAGTCTTTATAGAATCCTTCGACGGAGACTTCGAACGTATCTCCTTTGCGCCAACTAATGCCCAGACTTTCCTGGCTGACTTTCATATAGCGGAGATTGTATTTGTTGACATACGTTCCGTTATTATCTTTAAAACCGAGTGCCGTGTAAGGAGGCAACTGATAATAAAGTCCTGCATTTCCGCTTACGAACCAGTGCTCGGCAAGTTGGTAGGAAAGCGATATGCGGGGAGAAAGCTGATCGGAGAGTGACTTCATGGCCGACGAATAATTGTTGGCATCAGCTCTCAATCCCAAGGAAGCTGTGAAACGTTCGTCCATCGAAGAGTAGCTGATAGTGCCGAAAAGTCCCCAACGCATCATTCCCAAATAGGTATGGTAATCAAACGTTTGTACCTGATTGGTATATGCCTTTTGAAAGGTGGTGTTGGTATATTGACTATAATCCAGATTCACTCCGAGATTGACTTTCCAGTTGCGGAAAGAAGAATTGTTTTCGAAGCGGAACTTCGTTTCCTGTTCGGTAGAACGGAGGCGGAGCATCAGATTTTCCGGAATGCTTTCATCATTCTGCCGGTATTTGGTGTTGCGATTGTTAAGGTAACTGTGACTGACTACCACTGATTGCACATGCGGCCCTGCATAGTGACGATATACAGCACCTAAGGTAAACGTTTCCTGCTTGATTTTTGGCAGGTAACTAAGGATGTATTCATTGTCCTCGCTATCTGCTTTCGTGTTCAATCGCATATTGTCGATTCCTCCAAGCCCCAATACCGTCAATTCGTTCTGCTCGTTGAACCGGGTTTTCAATTTGAATTGCGCATCGGTGAAAGTCGGCAGGAAAGGCAGGTCGAGCATATCAAACAGGAATTGTAGATAAGATTGACGCACAGATACCAGATAGGAGGTTTTCTTTCCAATATGTCCGTTGGAGGCCAGAGAGACTTCGGATGCTCCGAGGGTGGCTTTTAGTGAGTTATGCTCCATGTCTCCGTCGCGCAATTTGAAATCAAGCACGGAGCTAAGTGCGTTCCCTCTATCAGTGGGAAAAGCACCGGTATAGAAATTTACTTCACGTATCAGGTCGGCATTAAGGATTCCCACCGGACCGCCGGATGCTCCTTGCGTGCTGAAGTGATTGATATTGGGTATTTCCACTCCGTCCAGATAGAAACGGTTTTCAGAAGGAGACCCACCGCGTACAATCAGGTCATTGCGGTAGCCGATAGGAGAGAAGGCAACTCCCGGATAAGACTGAACAATACGCGAAATGTCTCGATTGGCTCCCGGACTCTTTTCTATTTCCTGCAATCCGATGATGCGCAGGCTGACCGGACTTTCCAAGTCGCGCCGGAAAGGAGAAGCGGTGACGGTTACTCCTGCGAGTTCGGTCAGGTTCTCTTCCATTTCTATCGAAATGTTCAGATCTTTGGTAGATAAGATATATTCGGGAGTAGTGACACTCTTGTAGCCGATGGCTGTCGCTTGCAAACGGTAGATGCCGGGAGGCACTTGTTCGATGGTGAAATGACCTTCCGCATTGGTGACACCACCTTTGTTCAGCCCAAGAATCATTACGTTAATGAATTCTAATGGCTGACGGCTGTTTTTCTCAATCACCGTTCCCTTTATTTGATGTACAGGTTGTGCCTGTAACAGGGAAAACAGGATGTTAGAAAATAGTAGCAGTGTCAATAGTTTTTTCATGTGATTGCCAATTGTCGGTGCGAAAGTACGAAAAAAGTATTAAATAATGATACCTTCCGTGAATAAAAAAAGAATCACTTCTGATTTGGTTCGTTTTACCTGCTGATAAAGTTAGTCGGGTTTTGTTTCACATTTCATTTTTATATCTTATTTTTGTGGGACATATTAAAACAGATTCCTTATGAAGACTGTAAAATTGATAACTTGTAATGATGCGATGAAGGCACATATCCTTCAGGGAGCATTGGAGAATGAAGGCATCGAGTCTATTCTGCACAATGAGAATTTCTCTACTTTGTATAAAAGTTGCGTAAGTAGTATAGCAGGGGTGGATATATTGGTGGCAGACGAAGACTACGAGAATGCTGTCCAAGTGTTGAAGGATAACGATAGTTGGCCGGAAGAGTTAACGCTTTGTCCGTACTGCGGTTCATCGGACATCCAGTTGGTTTTGAGAAAAGAAAAGCGTTGGCGTGCTATGGGGGCTGCTATCATTTCTGCATTAATGGTCATTCCTCCGGGAGACAACCACTGGAACTATACCTGTAAACAGTGTCATAAAAACTTTGAAATGCCGGTTGCTAAATTTAATCCTGCTGCAGAACCAGAGGAATAATTATATCTAACTATTTATAACACACAATGGAAAAGAAAAAAAATCTATTAATTGCTCTTCTTTTAATTTGGGTAGCTCCCTCTTTTGCTGCCAAAGTAGATACCTTGTTAATTAAAAGTCCTTCCATGAATAAGGAAGTGCAAGTGGTCGTTGTTACGCCGGATGCTGCATCAGGAAAGAAAGCGGTGGCTTGTCCCACCATTTATTTACTGCACGGTTACGGTGGAAATGCTAAAACATGGATTGGCATTAAACCGAATCTTCCCCAAATTGCGGACGAAAAAGGAATCATATTCGTTTGTCCGGACGGAAAGACCAGTTGGTACTGGGATAGTCCGGTCAATCCGTCTTTCCGCTATGAAACTTTTATTTCGTCGGAACTGGTGAAGTATATCGACGAACATTACAAGACGATTGCCGACCGTAAGGGACGCGCCATCACCGGATTGAGTATGGGTGGACACGGAGCGATGTGGAATGCAATCCGTCATAAAGATACGTTTGGTGCCAGTGGAAGTACAAGCGGAGGGATGGATATTCGCCCGTTCCCGAAAAACTGGGACATGGCTAAACAGTTGGGAGAATATGAATCGAATAAGGAGGTATGGGATAATCATACCGTTATCAATCAGATTGATAAGATAGAGAATGGCGATTTGGCTATCATTGTCGATTGTGGAGAAGATGATTTCTTCCTGAATGTGAACAAGGATTTGCATAACCGCCTGTTGGAAAGAAAGATCGATCATGATTTTATTACCCGCCCGGGAGCGCATAATGGACAGTATTGGAATAATTCCATTGATTATCAGATTCTGTTCTTTGATAAGTTTTTCAAGAAATAAAACCGGGAATACTTGACTTTGGCTTTTCAATGTTGTATCTTTGGTACAGAATCATAAAATAGATTGAGGTTAAACTACGATAGAAGGAGGGAGCGGAAGCTTTCTCCTTTTTTGTTGTATCCTTGGGAGTCGTGAGCTTTATCCCGGTTTATAAAAGGGATGAAACCAGAGATTAACGTGTTTTATACCGTAGCTTTATAAAAATTAGACGGTGCGTTACGACTCATTAAACGCTGCATTAGGAGAAGTTAGAGCCTTTGTTAGGTAAAATCAGAGCCTTTGTTTCGGAATAAACAAAGTTGAGGCATGAAAAGTATCTTTATAGGTTAAGAATCTATAATTCTGCTCTTGACAGAAATAGAGTGATTATGCTACTTTAAAAGAGAATTCGATGTCCGAATGAAAGATTATTCGAAAGAAATCGAAATGTTGCGTGTGTATGGATAATAGCTGGCCTGTCCTCCGGCATAGGTCGTCTGACAAATCATCCTGGATGGATTTCCTTTTTTATCAAACCCATACGAATAGACTGTCTTTTCGTCGTTACTTCCTGCAGGACAACTGTGCATGGTGAAATGGCGCGGATCCTTACCCAATAACCCTGCGTAAAGAGCTTCAATATGGAATGTCAGAGGGTGTATTTCCAATAAACCGAGGCAGGGCAAATGATATGTCGAACTTTCTTCTCCCGGTTCATAAATGAACTTGTTTTCAAGGCCGTTCATCTTGGAACTGATAGAGGTTATATCTCCGTTCTCGTATGTAAGTGATGTTGATGAATATTCTGTATCGTCAATATTCTCGACAATTCCGGTTAAGTATCCTTCTGCAGAGTAAGAAAATTGATAAATACGATTTTGTGAAGACAAACTGTATACACATTGACTGGCATAGCCTTCGCTATTTAATGTATATACTAAAGTGAGATAGTCAGTGGTAACTGTTACCTGATTATCAGAGTAGCTCAAGTTTACTTCGTTACTGATTTCTTCTTCGAAATAACGTTGTTTTATAATATGTTGAATCAGGCGCTCGCCATCGAACATAAACTTCTCTGTTCTATCTACAGGATTTGAATCGCTCTTGACGGTTTCATTGAAAATCATAGCCCATTGCCCTTTATCCTCTACTGTGCCCTTTTCGTCATCATCCGAACAACTGAATGTCAGTATTGCCAGCAATAAAATAGCTATTTTTTTCATCCTTTCTTATTTTAATCGTAATCCGTTACTACTAAAACGTCTACTTGCCGGACTTATTACGCTTTTCTCTATCTTGAATTGCGCTTTTGTCGTCTCTTCGGTTTCCTCGTCCTTGGGTGGATAACTTCCATCTATTACACCGAGAGCTACTTTCAACAGTCTCTCATCTTTATTGCCGAATGGCAGAAACTCGCTATAATTGGTTATTCCATCAATGATTGTCTCACTGACTTTAAGATCTGTAGCAGGTGATATAGAGCCGTAGGTATCATGATTAGAATCATAAACCGTGCAGACTGCCGGGTTGATTGACCATAGAAATTCTTCATTAATGAATTGCTCCGTTGCTACATTTTGTCCTTTAGTAGCACCACCAATGGCTACGACGGGATAACTATCTTTTAGATAAAGGCTTCTGATTAACATTTCCGGAGCTCCAGCTGTTGTGCTACTCGTAATGACAAACAGACCGGGGAGGTTTAAGTTAGTTCCTCCCTTTAATACTTCACCATCAAAGTGGATGGTAGCATCCTTGTCTCTGTTTTTATCATTATATTCGAGATAAGCCATTGGGGCATTTGAGTCATATCGTTCCCCTGAAGTTAAAATTGTACCTAACAATTGAACACAATCCAATGAACCTCCGGCGTTGTAACGTAGGTCAAGTATAACATATTTCACACCTGCTGTTTTGAATTCTTGTGAAACTTGGCGTAGTTCGTTATTGTATTTTTCTGGATCACTGCTGGTTCCGGCTGTGAAGCTATTGTACATGAGATAACCGACTTCGATTTCTTGACCATTCTCTTTTGCCGGAAGTACTGTATACTTATGTACCGGATTATCTTCAACGACTCGTGCTGCAGGTAGTTTTAGGGTTTTACCGTTAGGCACTACTTTGTACACATATTCTGTTTCTCCTTCTCCTCCTTCTTCCGTATCGGCTTTTGTTTTATCTTCCTCTTCTACCACAGGAACTTCTTTCCATACCCCCATCACCAAATCTCGGGCTGGGATTCCTTGTAGCAGTTGAGTCTCATATTTTTTGCTGATATAAGAAGTGTCCACTTTCATAATCCAGTCTCCACGCACCAATCCGGCGTCTGCCGCTGGTGAACCGGGAATTACATAAGTAATCAGAGCATTATAAGCTGTATCGATATCCGCACTTCTAACCAGTGAATAATCAAATCCATAAGTAGGTAGCGGAGTCTCCATCACAGAGTCCACAAACGAATAACTGTCGTTTTTTGATTTCACTTTAGATAAAAACGAAGCAGGCTCTAGAAACAGATTCACATCATCGTAGGAAGGTAGATCTTGATACCACAGATAGTTCTGTTGCATGATGTCGTACATCCATGTATCCAGTGCAGTTTGATGGGCATACTCCGGCCAGCGGTCGACACCACAGGAGAAGAAACCACTGATAGATACGAGGATCAGGGCAGGTATGAGGATTATCTTTCTTAATTTCGTCATCATAAAAAGCTTTTTACTGTGCAAATGTAGGAAATACTTTGCTTATCTACCACATTTATGGTATAAAAATGCCTTCAATGTGTGATTGGGTGTTAGAGAATCTTGCCTTATCTTTGTGACATCAAAGTTTTCGATAGGTATTAGCTAAAATATAGAAAGTTATTAATAGACGGATTTTTATTCATGGAGATAGCTGCATTATTATCAGGAGGTGTCGACAGTTCGGTTGTCGTACATCTCCTTTGTGAGCAAGGATATAAGCCTACTCTTTTTTACATTAAGATAGGCATGGACGGAGCGGAATATATGGACTGTTCGGCAGAGGAGGATATTGAATTATCTACTGCAACGGCACGTAAATACGGTTTGTCTTTGGAAGTGGTGGACCTGCATCAGGAGTATTGGGAGAATGTGGCGGCGTATGCCATTGATAAAATTCGGCAGGGATTGACACCGAATCCGGACGTGATGTGTAATAAGCTTATCAAATTCGGCTGCTTTGAACAGCGTGTCGGGAAAGATTTCGACTTTACGGCAACCGGTCACTATGCCACCACCTTACAACGTGATGGTAAAACTTGGCTGGGCACAGCAAAAGATCCCGTGAAAGATCAGACAGACTTTCTCGCCCAGATTGATTACCTGCAAGTTTCCAAGCTCATTTTTCCCATTGGAGGGTTGATGAAGCAGGAGGTACGTGAGATTGCAAACCGTGCCGGATTGCCTAGTGCCAAAAGGAAAGACAGTCAGGGGATTTGTTTTCTCGGAAAGATAAACTACAATGATTTCGTTCGTCGTTTTTTAGGAGAAAAGGAAGGGGCGATTGTTGAACTGGAAACCGGAAAGAAAGTGGGTACACATCGCGGCTATTGGTTCCACACAATTGGTCAGCGGAAAGGGCTCGGATTGAGTGGTGGTCCCTGGTTTGTAGTCAAGAAGGATATTGAGGAAAATACTATCTACGTATCTCGTGGCTACGGTGTAGAGACACAATACGGTAATGAATTCAGGATGCATGATTTCCATTTCATTACTGATAATCCTTGGAAAGGTCAGGAGAAGGAGGTAGACATTATTTTCAAGATTCGCCACACTCCCGAATTTACAAAAGGAAAACTGATACAGGAAGGGGAGAAGCTGTTTCACATCTTGTCGTCCGAAAAGTTGCAAGGCATTGCTCCGGGACAGTTTGGGGTGATTTATGATGAAGAAGTAAAAGTTTGTGTGGGGAGCGGTGAAATCATCTGTTAAATAGTTTATTTTGATTGGTGAAGATTGGATTATCAGGAGATTTCTCACTACTTTTGTTTCGTAGAATATAAATAAAGGAGGATTGCTTATGACAACGATGGAATTGAAAAGTCTGAAGATGGACTTGGTGGAGGAACTCCTGAGTTTGAATGACAAAGAGATGCTCAATCGAGTGAAGAACTATTTGAAACGACTGAAAAAAATGGAAGCTGAAAAAGAAGAGGAAGAAATCACGAAAGAAGAAGTTCTAGCAGGGATTGACGCCGGACTGAAAGAGGTAAAACTTTCAATGGAAGGTAAGTTGGAGGTAAAGACTGCAAGAGAGTTCATTAATGAATTATGAAATTATAGTTAAGCCGACATTTCAGCGGGAGGCTAAAAGGCTGGCGAAACACTATTCCTCTTTTAAGGAGGATTTTGTTTCATTGATTGATGATTTAGAACAGAATCCTCTGCTAGGAACGGACTTGGGACATGGACTGCGCAAAGTTTGTATGAAAATAACTTCAAAAGGAAAAGGTAAAAGAGGAGGAGCAAGGGTTATAACATTTACTTTAGTCGTTTCTCAACAAGATGCAGTTTTGAATCTTCTTTATATTTATGATAAAGCAGATAGAGCGTCTATATCAGAAAAGGAAATAGAACAACTTCTGAAACAGAATGGATTGAAATAGAATAGAGAAAGGCACTGTTCACTAGTTTGTGCTAATAGGATGTGTAGGGTAATTCTTATAAGGCGGCATCTCAAATATAGTATTCCGCTAAATCCACAATCCCAGCCCTCATCGCATATTTAGTAGCTTCATGTACATTATTTACTCCCAATTTGCGAAAGATATTCTTACGATGACTGTTTATCGTATGGAAACTAAGATTTTTCTCTGCTGCAATCTCTTTCGTCGTTTTTCCCAATGCAATTTCTTTTAGGATATTCTTCTCCGTTTGTGTCAATAGATGATCGTCTACGCTTGAGGCAGCCAGCGGAGAAGAAGCGCCCGAAAGCAACAGATTGCTGACATGATTGCAAATATACCGTTGTTTGCGGGTGGCACATTGAATGGCAGTCATGATTTCTTCTTTTGAATTATCTTTCATCACTACCCCGAAAGCCATACTGCTGAACAGTACCTGGCGGAGAAAGTTCAGGCTAAGTTCGTCAGAGAATAGAATCCAGTCGGCTTCCTTGAATCTTTCCTGCAAGACAATCAATTCATCCGCCCCGGCAAAATTGAACAGTGTATAATCCAATACAATCACCGCTTGCGGATGCAATCGTAGCTGCTGAATCAGTTCAGCCTTGTTATCAGCTTCTAAAAGGAGGGACACTTCCTTTTGTTTACTTAGCAGGAACATCATTCCCGCCTTACTGATATCCTGATTGTCTGCGATGATAAATTCTCTCATAATCAACGATGAATAAAAAAACTCCGCTACAAATGTACGCATTTTGCGCGATTTGTAGCGGAGTTATGATAAGATTCTTGTATCCGGATTACCAGGAACGTCCTTTGAAGATATTTGACTGGTCAAGCGGAACGATATTTCCGTTCAATGTCAGGTTATTGTTGCTGAAGTTCGGGCTGATACTAACCGAAGCAGTATTGTTTCCGCTGCTCATATTGATAAATACTTGAGCGGAGATGCCGATACCCTGAACGCTGAATGAGCAGTTCACATTTCCTTTTTTGTCGATATTCATCTTCATATCCGAAGAATTACCATCTACTGTAACACCACCGATTCCGTTAGGACCTGGGTAAGGAGTGTTGAAAGCAGTCTGTACGGTAGCTCTGTTGCCGTTCATCAAGACGAAGTTGGTGTTTGAAGTAACAAAAGCACTCATACCGTTGCGGAAGACAACTTGATTAGCTTCCAATACAAATTGCTTGTTCTTCAAAGCCTGTACAGCTTGTTGATAGGCTGCCATGTCCTGCACCTCTTCTTCGGCACGGAGTTTTGCTCTTTCTGCATCTCTTTGAGCTTTTCTTTCTGCGCGGCGTGCTGCTGCGTTACTTTCTTGTGCATACATCATTGTGCTTGCACTTACTAATACTAATGCTACTAATGCAATAAACTTTTTCATAACTTTTTTTGTTTAGGTTTAATACGTTGTTCGTTTATTGCAAAAACAAAGTGTATGCCAGATTGTTCACGAACGTCTTGCAATTTTATATCCGATGGCTGCCACAGTGATACTCATTAAGGGGCTGATAATGTTGAAAAAACAATAAGGTAGATACACAAGTGTGGGTACACTCAAGATAGTAGCTTGTGTCATTCCGCAACTATTCCACGGAATCAATACGGATGTAACGGTTACTGCATCTTCCGTCGTACGGCTTAGTAAGCAACTTTCATACCCTTTCTTGGCATAAATATCACGAAACATATTTCCCGTCAGAATGATACTGATGTATTGGTCGGCAGTTGTCAGATTAAGAAACAGGCCGGAGCAGACTGTCGCTCCAACCACGCTGACTGTTTTCTTCATGAAACGGACGAAGATGGAAGTGATACTTCCCAGCATACCGCTTGCTGTCATTGCCCCGCCAAAACACATGGCGCACAGAATCAGCCAAATCGTATTCATCATTCCCGCCATCCCACGTGTGGCGATTAAATCTGTCAGAACGGTATTGTCTGTATGTAAATTTGTCGCTCCATAGACGGTCATCATCAGTCCTTTGAATAAAGAATCGAATCCGGAAACGGCAACTCCGGAAATCTCTTGCAACAACTCCGGCTGAAATATCAAAGCAAAGACACCAGCCAGCAGAGTGGATAGGAACAGCGTAACGATAGAGGGTACTTTCCGTGCTATCAGTATTCCGGTTACAACAGGGACTATTAACAACCACGGAGTGATATGGAACTTCTCGTTCAAAGCGGTTGCTACCTCCGCAATATGTTGTGTATTGCTGGCATCATGGGAAAGTCCTGCCACTGTGAAAATAATCAGCGTGATGATAAGAGACGGTATCGTAGTAATCATCATATAACGAATGTGACGGAACAGGGGAGTGTCTGTGATGGAAGACGCCAGGATAGTGGTTTCGGATAAAGGAGATATTTTATCCCCGAAGTATGCCCCCGAAATGATAGCTCCGGCAATCCATCCATCTTCAAAGCCTTGCGCCTTTCCGATACCCATCAATGCAATACCGATGGTGGCAATAGTGGTCCACGAACTTCCGGTCATTACAGAAATCAACGCGCAGATGATGCAGGTCGATGCCAGGAAGAAACTGGGATGGATAATTTGCATCCCGTAATAGATTAAAGTCGGCACTACTCCGCTAATCATCCAAATGCCACTCAACGCACCGATTATCAACAGAATGATGATGGCTGTTGCCACTCCGGCAATATTGTTGGTGATGGCGAGCTCGTAATCTTTCCAGGGAATCTTATAAAACGCCATACCAATCAGGATACAAATGGCTGTAGTGGTAAGCAATGACACTTGACTTCCGCCGCTTAGGGCATCACTGCCAAAGGTACGGATAGTGGCAAACAATAATAACACCAGTACAACAATCGGTATCAACGATATGAGGGGAGAGGGGGCTTTCTTCATCTTGATTCTTATAACCTTTTATTTATTTTCCGGCTACTGTTTGTTGATAGCCGCGCAAAGATACAACAAAAAAGAATGAAATCTTTTGCTTCAAAACATCAGGTAATAAAAATTATTAGATGTTTATATTTGATTGGAATATGTAGGAGACGGCTCAACTGGCAAAAGTCTTGCGCCTGATCCACCAGTAACGGATGAAAAGCACCCCTGTCAGGATGAGGGCGATGGATAATCCGGTATAGAAAACAGAAATGAACGTTTCGGGCAGGAGGTGGAAGCTACGGATGGTGATTCCCAGGGAAATCATGAATATCATTGTAATCCAGCTTTTCACATCGAAAAAGGAGAACGGACAATTCCGGCGTTCTTTCTTTTGCTCGATTCGCTGGGTATGTTTATAGTAGAGCCTTCTGAAAACCAATACGAAGAATAATAAGAAAACCACGGTGGCTTCTCCTATTTTGAACATCCAATCTTGGGAAGTGTTTAACCAGGTCACAATTCCTATTCGCAGAATATTGGCACCGGCTATAATCCAGACGGCACCGGCTGTGATAAGTAAGATTTGTCTGTTAACTCCGTATTTCATTGGCGTTTTTTTTATAATAAACGGTTTGAGTGTTCGTTTTGTTGACTCATTTCTTGTAGAAAATCGTAATTAATAAAGAAATCCCGGTTAAAACAACTCCGGTACTGATAACTCCGTGCCAGCCATACAGTTGCCAAAAGCTGCCTGCCAGAAATGTTCCCATAGAACCACCGATAAAGTAAGTAGTCATGAAAACTGTATTAATACGGTTCGAAGCACGCGGATTTAGTTCGAAGATACTTGTCTGGTTACTTAGCTGAATACATTGCATTCCTATGTCAATGATGATGATACCGGCGATGATACCGACAAAGGTGTTTTCACCGACGAAGAACAACAACCATGCAAAGAGAATCAAACCGCAGCCGATAAAGTTGAAGCGGCGTACGCCTACCCGTTTTACGTATCTTCCGACAAAAGAAGCAGTCAGTGCACCGGCTACTCCGCAAAGTCCCAGCATACCGATTACATCGCTGTTGGCGAAGAACGGAGCTTGTCCCATTTTAAAAGCCAGACAGGACCACATGGCAAGGAGGGAACCGAAATTCAGTGCCGCCCGAATCGAATAAATGCGTAGTTGCGGATATTCTTTCACTAAGGCTAACAGAGATTTCATCAGGTCGCTATATTTTCCTTGGAAGTTGGTTTGAATATCGGGAAGGACTTTTAATACAACAATCGCGCAGATAAACATCATGCCTGCAGCAATGTGATACATTTCCCGCCAGCCAATCAGTTCACCGATAAATCCGCTGACGACACGTGAAGCCAGAATACCGGTCAATAGTCCTGATAAGACAATTCCTACGTTTCTGCCTTTATGTTCCGGACGGGAAAACTGGGCGGCTATGGGAATGAATATCTGTGGAATCATGGAACAGACTCCCGTGAGGAATGAAGCGATGAGTATCAGATGGAAGCTGTGTGTCAGGGCAATCGTCAAGAGGGAGAAGATCAGGACGGTGAAATTGACAAGGATGATTTTCTTTCGTTGATATAAGTCGCCTAAGGGGGTGATGAACAACAGTCCTGCCGCATAGCCTATTTGCGTGACCATGGCAATCAGGTTAGTTCTGAACTCTGATATGCCAAGTTCATGGCGTATCATATTTAATAGAGGTTGGATATAATAGATGTTGGCTACCGAGACACCTGCCACAATAGCAAGTGTCCAGAGGATGGATGCCGGTAGTCCTCCGTTTTCTTTTAATGGCTGTTTCATGCGGCAAAGATAATAAAATAAGATGTTTATTCGATGAAGAAAGTAGTGGAAACTGTGTTGCCTTCTCCGTCTACTGCCGTCAGGGAATGTTTGCCGGGAGCGGGTTGCAGGGAAATTTTGTGGAAATCCTGCGTCTGTGTCTGATAAGTGTCGTCAAGATGCCAAAAGATAGTCGCATTGGGGTTGCTGTGTGCCAGTTCGACCGTGAGAAACCCTTTACTGCCGTCCAATTGTTTGGGCAACTTGATATGGGCGTTCATCGGAGGGTAGATGAACTGCATGGATTGGAAAGAATCTTCTCCACAGCCGGCTTTGAAAGGTGGCAGTGGTTTGTATTCCGGATGGTGCTGCTTATAGTACCATTCCCATACAGGTGGCAGGGCAAACCATGATTTCTGAATGGTAGGTTCGGTATTTGCACAGTTTTCATAGATGCGGTGGCTTTCGTCAGCAGATAGAGTGACGAGATGATGGTAAGGACAAGCCTCTGTCCGTAATCCGGCAGGAAGAATCAATACGGTATCAGTTTCTTCACAGAAACGTCCTTTCAGATGACCGGACTGGCGGCATATTTCTGCATCAACGAAAACGCCTGTGGGACGTTCGAACCACGGTGAAGAAGGGAGGTAACTGAATATATCGAATAATACAGGACCGGCTGTTTGTGCACCAACCAATCCGGGCTTTCCTTCTCCGGTTGCATTGCCTACCCATACGCCTACTGTATAGCGCGGAGTCACCCCCACTGCCCACGCATCACGGAATCCGTAGCTGGTTCCGGTTTTCCATGCGATAGTTTGCATGGATGGAATTGATTTCCAGTCAATCTCTTCGGGACGGTTGACTTCTGTTAAGGCGGAGAGGGTGAGCCAAGCTGCTCCTGTTTTAGCCGAAGTGGTTTCTTCCGAATCCTCTTCTACGGAGAGAGGACTGGAGTTACTTTGTTCTCGTTTTTCCTGCTTGTTATGATTGCTTTTATGATTACGGCTTGTTTGCTTCGTATCATTGTTTATTTGCTCTGTATTTTCTGTTTCCAGTAGTATCTGTGCTTCCTTTCCTTGAGATACGGTCGGGGAGGGGCTGCTGGAAAGGCTTCGTCCCATTTGTGCATAGGCATTCGTTACATCCCATAATGTTGCTTCTGCACCTCCTAAAATTAGTGACAAACCATAATGAGAGGCTGTCCGATTGATGGTCTTGAATTCCATCTGTTGCAACAAATGGTGAAACTTGGGTACTCCATATCTTTGTAACATGGTTACAGCCGGGATATTCAACGAACGGGCAAGGGCTTCGGAAGCGGGGACTGCTCCTTCAAACTGCATACTGAAGTTTTGAGGAGTAAATCCGTTGATATTAACCGGTACATCCGGCAACAGCATTTTCGGCAGTAAACTTCCTTCCTGTAGCATGGCATTGTAGAGAAAGGGCTTTAAAATACTACCTGTACTTCTGGGAGCTTGGATCACATCTACTTGGCTTCCTCCTTGTTTACGGTCGAAATGTACATTTCCGCAGTATGCTACTACTTGATTGGTGGGAATGTCGATAACCAGAATTGCCAGGTTGCGGATATCACTTCGATTAAACTCGTTGCTCCACCGTTCTGCCAAACTCTCTATGTGGCTTTGTATTCCTCTGTCTATGGTTGAACGGGTATATAGCCCGTTTCTTTCCTGATAGAAACGACTGACTAGGTGGGGAGCTATTTGAGGAAGCGGATGCGGCTCGTCGGGTAACGGTTCGCTGACAGCTAATTCATAGGTGGATGCGTCGATAATCTCTTCTTCAAGAAGTTGCTTTAATAGACGGTTGCGTTTGGAAAGCAGTGTCTTTCGTCCTTTGGATAGATGGATCATGGCAGGGGCATTGGGGAGGACAGCCAGCATAGCCGATTCCGCCCATGATAAATCTTCGGCAGAATGACCGAAGTAACGCCAGGCAGCAGCATCCAATCCTACAACATTTCCTCCGAATGGTGCATGAGAGACATACATGGATAAGATTTCCTCTTTGGAAGCCCGAAATTCCAGACGGGTAGCCCATATCATTTCAACGACTTTCTCTCCGAGAGTTCTAGGTTTGTTCCGGGCGAGACGAATGGTTTGCATGGTAAGGGTACTTCCTCCGCTTACGACACGTTTGTTCTTTAAATTTTGATAGAGTGCCCTTCCGGTAGCTAACGGATTAACTCCCCAGTGGTGATAAAAGTGTTTGTCTTCAAAGGTAATGAGGCATTGCTTGATTTTTTCGGGTGTTGTCTTTCGGGGAGGAAACCGCCATTGACCGTCCGATGCGATACGTGCTCCCAATAATTCTTCATTTCGATCAGTCACAACGGTAGAGTAGGGTACATGAAACAGTTGCCGGGGAAGGCAAAAGATGTATCCTATTATCAAAAGAGTAATGCTTATAGTCATTACTTTCTTAGTGACAGATAATCGTTTGAAGAATTTTATAGGATTCATTTAAATATTAAAAGCTAAGAGACATATCTTTGTGACAAATGATTAAGTACGAAATAATAAGGTACGAAATAATTAGGCACGGATTACACGGATTACGCGGTTTAAGTGAACGAGTAGAACCGTGAAATCCGTGTAATCCGTGCCAAATATTATCGGCTGACAGTTGTTCTTCCTGCTTTGCTTCGTGCCTGTACGTTTACATCATACATTGCTTCACATTGAACGGCAGGGAGAATAAAGTTACCGGCATAGGTCGCTTGTAACCTGACAGTGAATACCTTTGTCTCACCGCGGCGCAGATTGAAATAGGTCAATACCCTGTCATCACGTATATCCTGATAGCTGTACTTGCTGACTGATTGACCGGAGCCGTCGGCTGCTGCGTTTTCCGTTTCGGGAGCAACCATTCTTTCATTGTATATTTCCCAACCGGACGGTATGATATGCGTCAGTGCCAGATTAGTGTAATCGGAAGTACCGCTAATATTGGATATTGAGGTGATAGCCATAAAGTCAGTTCCCTGTATGATGTCATTGACAGAGAGCGGTGTACCGTTTAGGTTAGCATATCTTATATCCATGCGGAGGTTATCGCTGATAGCTGGTAACGTATCGTTTAATAACTGCGTACGTGTGATAAGGTCTACGCTAAGTGCTCCCTTTCCTTGATTCTTCACAGAAACAGTGCCGGATTTTGGAGTGGTAGCGATCTCTTTTTCAAACACAGCTTTGGCTGATTTTACAGCCGGTTGCTGTTTATCGTTCCATGACCATACAAAATCCAGTGTGCCTGATAACTTTTCTGCCAGACGTCCCATTGCCATCAGAGCAAAAGCGGTAGATTGTGTACTGAACCAATCCTCTTGTGACAGATTCTTAGAAACGACTTTCGCTTGTTGTAAAGCATCCCGTTCCCGGTTCATCAGGATGAGTGTTTCCAAAATCATTGCTTCGTCACGATCGGAAGAACCGTAAATCTGATTCATGGAAGAGTAGGGGTTCACCGTTGTTTCTACATTATACACAAGTTCTTCAGCCGGTTTCATCTTTCCGGTCAGTGCGTATGCGGCTGCCAGTCTCCATTTGGCCTGAATTGATAATCCGGTCTGTTCTTTCATTCGGTTCATAGCTCCATATTCCGGTACTCCTGCCAATGCAAGGGTATATAAACGGAAGGCTTGTTGCAATTCCGACTGCCATTGCTGCCAACCGCTTGCCTCCTGTGGCATACGCCAGTTTTGTGCGGCTGCACGTTGGAAGCGCTTCCACTTGTTCAGTACATTCGCATGAACGGCATATCCTTTTTCTTGTGCCAGCGTCAGGAACATTCCAGCATAAGAACTAATCCATTCGTCGGCAGCAGCATTCCCCGGCCAATATACAAATCCGCCGTTGGGGAGCTGACGACCATAAATCTGCCGGATAGCTTCCTGTACATTCGTCTTTATCTTTTCGGCTTCCGTCTTATCTATCGTCTTGAATTGAGCGACAAACAGAAGAGGCAGAGCCTTGGAAGTCAACTGCTCCGTGCAATGGTGCTGATAATTGTATAAGAAGTCGAACCGACGGCTGATATCTACCGAAGGTATGCGGGATACTTCCAGCTTGATCTGATTATTTGCGGAAGAACTGCTTAGGTTGTATGACAATTCTTTGCTTTGTCCGGCTTCTATCCATTGACTGTTGCGCAGGGTTACTACCGGATTCGGATTGCGTACGTCTATTTCAATGGTTTCTTTGGTTTGTTGTCCGCTGCCATTTGCTGTCAGGTGGATCGTAGCCTTTCCGGTTTTGCTGCCTGTTTTTAAGGTAAAGAAGACAAGCTGGTCTCCCGGTTGGGTGAATTTGAGCGATTGTTGGTTAGTTCCTACAATCTGTACTCCTCCACCGGATGCCTGAAGGGATACGGTCACATTCTTTACTTGATTCTCCATCGCAAAGATATTGACCGGAACGGTAATTTCTTCCTGAATACTAAGCACACGGGGCAAAGTAGACAACATCATCAATGGAGTTCGTACGAAGGCAGTCTTTTCCGCATTGCCATAAGCACCGTCCTGTCCGGCAACCACCATGGCACGTACCGAACCTACGTACATCGGAAGTTTCAATGTATGCGTCTGGCTCTTTCCTTTTCCCAGATAGAAAGGACCTATAAACTTGACTACCGGTTTAAAACGGTTTGCTTTAGCATCGGCAGGTTTCAGTGTGGCGTCTCCACCTGTGCTGAAAAGCGAACTGTAGCTTCCGGCAGAAGCTCCCAATACATTATCATACATATCCCATGTCTGGATGCCAAGCGCTTCGCGTGAATAGAAATCATTCCATGGGTCCGGGGTCTTGAAGTTGGTAAGATCCAATAAACCGTCGTCTACAATCGCCAATGTATAAGTCATCGGTTTACCGCTCTTTTCGCTGACGGTCACGTTGAAGTTGGTTTCCGGGCGTAACACTTCCGGCATCTGTATCTGCGGTTGCAATACTGTCTGACTGTTAGTGACAAATACTGGAACAACACCGTACATACGGATAGGCAGGTCGTTGACTGTTTGCGCATGAGGCTGTAACAGACTGATATGCAAATATACGTTCGGAGTCATCTCCGGCGTAATCTTGAATGTATATTTCGTATCTCCTCCGTTGGAGACTTCTATCCATTCCTGACGTAATACTGTCGAACCGTTTTCGATAGATACCAGTGCACGTCCTCCCGCTGCTGCAGGAATAATGGCTGTGGCTGTTTCTCCAATTTCATACAAATCTTTGTTCAGAGAGAAAGCAAGCATCTTGATACCGCTGGGATCTGTTTTGCTCGAACGTCCGCGCCATTCCGGCCAGTCTATATAAACGGTTCCTCCAGTGGCATGTCCGCTCTCTTTGTCTTTTACGTAAACCAAATATCGTCCCCATGACGGATAATCGATGCGGAACTTGAAGGATGCTTTCCCGCCTCTTGTCTGTAAGTTGCCGCTGGCAACAGGTGTGATGGAACTGTTGTTGATGTAAGTGCCAAAAGATTCACCGCTGTTCTCCCACCACCAGCTCCAGCCGATGCGGTATATTTTGTATTCTAGATTAGTACGGTTCACTAACTGTCCCTGCGTGTTTACAGTCACAATATCGAATACGTGATCTTTGTCCGTTTCAATATATTTGCCTTTCGGTTGGTTCAAGTTGATACCGACGTAAGATGTAAATGGCGAGAACGGGATTGTTTGGGTGTAGATGCTGGCATCTCCTCCCGGTTCGAATACACGGGTGGTGAAAGTTGCATTCAACATACCCGGTGCTTCGGTTGCGGTCGGAACTTTCAGTGTGACGCTGGTTTTTCCTTCTGCATCCAGTGTACCGTCGAATATATCAGTTTTGATAGTTGTGAAATTCGTGGCCGGATTATTGAAGATATATTGTCCGTAATTCTTAAACTGTGTATTCACTTTAGATAAAGACATTTCTATTTTAGCTTTCAATTTGGAGGCAGTGGCTCCTGTCAGCCAGGTTGAAGTGAGTGGGGCGTAGACATCCTTGTCCGTAGCTTGAAGAATCTTCGGCAATGCCAGGTTTATTTTCAAGCGGTTGGGCTTTATGGTTTCGATACGCAGACCTTTGTGGAAGGTGGTTCCTCCTACTTTAATATATGCATTCCAGAGCCCGGTTGGATCTGTAGCCTGTGTCGGAACGTCGAATGTATAAAATCCGTTCATTCCTTGCGTTGAAATCATTTTGGTGTAGAACTGTCCTCTCGGATTGTATATTTCCAGTGCTACGGGATGCTTGTCGGGGATTCTCTTTTCGCGGTCCTCCAATATAAAGGAAATGTACAATGTGTCTCCCGGTCGCCATACTCCTCTTTCGCCATATATGAATCCTTTCAATCCCTTTTGAATATCTTTTCCTCCTACATCGAATCTGCTGACGGACTGTTCTTCACCGTCTACGACACGCACATACGCCTTTTGCTTTTCCGATTCTGCCACGATAATGAAAGGTACGCCCTTCGGAGTGATTTCAACGAACCCGTCTCCATTGGTCTCTCCCTTTCCTATGGGCTGTAACTGGAAGTTATATGCTGTTACTTGTGCTTTTCCTATCGGTTTGGTGTCCAAAATATTGCTTACGGCAATCCATAGTTTGTTCAGTGAATTCCGTTTTACAATCATCCCCAGATTGGAAGCAAACACATTACATGCAGCAATTCGGTCTGAATTCATATAATAAGATGGATGGCATGGATTGTCGCGTTCCGTCCATCGGTACACGCTCCAGTCCATTGTTCCTCCGTTGTAATAATAGTAAGCTTCGGGCGTATTCCAGATGGCTTCATCTTCTTCAGACAAGACACTTCCGCTTACTTTGGTCAACCCGTCGGATGTGTTACTGTCGGCGAATTTCATATCCTGATTCTCGTTTCCTCCACAAGGATAAGCGGAGTATTCCTGACGGAATGAAAGTATGACACGGTATATGGCACCCGGCTCCTGATGAATCAACCCGGCAAGGTCTATTGAGTAATCTCCCCAATGATGAATATCTTTGGAAGCATCTTTGGCAAGCCATAATGTTTTCTTGTAAACCAGTCTTCCCGAGCGGCGTAGTTCATTGGTCGAGGCGAGTGAATTGGTTTGCATGAACATCAATACATTATTCTCGAAGATACGAATCACGCTCAAGTCCACAGCATACAGGTTGACAGCCCTGAAAGGAATAATCAGACTTTTCGAGTCGGGCAGGATGGCGGCGGAGGTAGACATTTCTACTTGTGGTTTCAGACTAACTTCACTGAACGAGATCGTATGTGAAGTTCCCAGCGCTTTACCTTGACTGTCTTTGACTCCTTCATGGATATTCAACGTCAGTTTGTTCTGTGTGTTTGCTTCGAAATAGATGAAGACTCTGTTCTCGCTGATTTGGAAGATAGATGAAGAGACTTCCGGAATCTCAATCAGTCCTTTTAAATCCTGGGTAGTGGATAAAGGAGCGGAGAAAACAATCTCAATTCCGTTTTCCGGTTGTTCAATGCGTTCGGCAGACATAAAACGGAAGCAATCTTTAGCCGGTATCAGCACTTCTTCGCTTTGTTTACGGTCAATGCCAGCCGGGCTACCATTGGCTGTAATGGTTAATGGGTAATCATCAGCTTCTCTGGGTATTTGTCTGATGTTGAACTGATACCGGGTAAGGTTGTCTGTCGCGGTGACTTCTACCGGATAACTCTTCTTGCCATCGCTGGCAGTCAGCATCTTTTCCACTTCCTCTTTTTTCACTACATCGCTGAAGCGTATTTCTCCTTTAATATTTATTTCATCCGGTTGGGCAGCTGTAATTGGTAACGACTCCAACTGCAAAGTGAAGTTACGTTCCTGCACACGGAATGAGAAGTTGAACTCTTTTAGTTTTTTGTCCACTTCAATGAAGTCTCCAAGCCGGAAAGTTCCTTCGTAGAGCGTTCCCGGTTTCAATGCTCCTTCTTCCGGCACAAACTCAATGGTGTTGTTGCTTACCCAATATGCTTTTCCTTTTAATGAAGGGGAAAAGCTGAACGGATTGTTTTTTAACTCACTGTTCAGATCCACCATGGGTTGGTCATGGGTCAACTCTATGCGTATGGTTGAATTCTGTGAAATAACTCCTCCCGTATACGCATTTACATACGGTGCATAATCGGCAGAAGGAATGATGTCTTTTTGAGTACGTGTGCATGAATATAGGCCCACAGTCATCATGATAAGTAGGAGTAGTCCGGTAGCACTAATGCTACGTGTAGTCTTTGTTAGTCCCATAGCGATGAGTTTTTTTATAGTTCAACAAACAAATATACAGTTTTTATGCTAAATCCTTTGTTATTCTGATTATTTTTGCAAGTTCTTAATCAATTTATTTATGGGGAAAAAGAAAGAATACAAAGATGCCAATCGACGATTTCTGAAAAAGCTGTCATTTCAGGAAGGTGTTTTCGCATTGCCGTGTGGAATTTATTACAAAGTTTTGGAAACTGGTGAAGGTACGATTTCTCCGGGTGCGCGGAGTATTGTTACCGTGCATTACAAAGGAAGTCTGATTGATGGCCGGGTATTTGATAATTCTTATGAACGTACTTGTCCCGATGCCTTACGTCTTAGTGATGTAATAGAAGGGTGGCAGGTAGCACTTCAGAAAATGCACGTTGGGGATAAATGGATCATCTATATACCTTATGCAATGGGATATGGTATTAAATCTTTTGATTCTATTCCTGCTTACTCGACATTGATATTCGAAGTGGAACTGCTTGGAGTTGCATAGAGGTGAGCTATATACGATCAGATGCATGGATATTTTTCTTTTAGCTTCTTCATAAAGGATTTGCTTTTGCAAAGGTAGCTAAAAGTAGAAATATCCGGTAATAAAAATATGCAGCTTTGGAGACATTTAATAATGCTGACCTATCTTATAGTTCCTTTATGTCCTTGGCAGAATTATCTTCTGCCAGTTCTTTAATCTCTTTATTCAAAAACACAGAAAGTACAGTTCTTACTACAACAACTCCGCCCAAGATTGCCAGCTCATCCAAAGTAGGATCAACTACAGTTTTCAGAATGTCGGATGCGATTAGAAATTCCAGTCCCAGCAAAAGGTAACTGCCGAAATCTGCTCTAAGCTGCCGGATATTATTAATGGTATAAGTTCCGTTGAACCGTTTTATCTCATTGCGCAGGAAGGCAACGAAACCAACGAGCACACCATAGGTCACAATCAGTAGACTGATAACACTGATGATAGTGGCGAGTGTATTTAAGAATGTGAGTAGCATTGTTGTATAATGTTTAGTATCTGTTATATAAACAAGCGAAGTTGTATATTAGTTCTTAAATAGATCTTTCGTTAGGATTGAGTTCTCAATCTAATTTGTGTATCAATAAAATACAAATCTCCATCTATTCCATAAAGTATCGCCTGTGTACTCAAAGTTGTTCAGCTTTACAACTATATCTTCATCTCCTGTATAGACTCATTTTCTCCATCTTTACTTAAGAATTCTATATTCAAATTAGAGGGGGGATCCATAAATCGTCTGAATTGGCAAATGAAATTAACTCTTCAATTTGCCTTCTCTTATAGCTCTCTGTTGGTCCAAACGTTCTTGTTGCTTCCTTTTTTCTTCTAATGAGGCTGGCTGCTTGCTCCATAATGCTATTGACTTGCGAGTACGCTCTATCCATTGCTTGTGAAATTCGTTGATGTATTCCATAATTTTATTGATTATGAACTTATGCAGATATGGTTATTAGGTTTATATCCAACAAAGTTCAGTTGATAAATTAGCATTGTTATATAATAATTCTTTGGTGTTTATGCCAATATCTTTTTATAAATATAGAATGGAAACGCTATTCCAAAAGTTTTTGTTTTTAAATAAAAATAGGAGAGTGCTGTATTGAGGACTCTCCTTATGTATAAAAGTAATAAATTACTTACCCAAAGCCTGAGCTCTGTCAACAGCACAAGCTACTGTACAACCTACCATCGGGGTGTTACCAATTCCCAGGAATCTCATCATTTCTACGTGAGCAGGAACAGATGAAGAACCAGCGAACTGAGCGTCTGAGTGCATACGCCCCATCGTATCTGTCATACCGTATGAAGTAGCGACACTGCATCCCTATAATTCAATCAAATTAATCGTAAATGATTGTTTTACAGGTTAATATTGAAATGTTTTAAAGAACGCTCCAGATTATAAATCTCTCTGCTTTGAATAAATGGTCGTGAATAAGTCACAAACCTTATATATTTAGTAATGCTGTTACTTCATTTTTTAGTTTTGGCAAATGATTAATAACCATACTCCAAAGTATATCTACGGATAGACTATCATAGCCATGTATGATATAATTCCTGGCATCTACTATTTTACGAGAATTGGTTATAGCTATATCTTTATCAACTTTTAGTATTCTATTCATAGCTTCACCAATAATTTCTATGTTTCTTTCAACGGCTCGTCTAAGGCATAGGTTACTATAGAAGTCATCATAAACTTTAGGAGCATTGCCGAAGAAACTTTCTACTTCTTCAATGGCAGTTAGAATATCTTGCAAGTGTTTCTTTATTAATTCATCCATAGATTAAAGTTTTAGTTGCATCCACATTCTTCTTCAAATATGGATTCTTAATAGTCTGTTCTTCCAGTAAGTCTACTTTTCTACCAAACAAATTTTCTAAAGCATATTTGAAATCAAAGAAATTATCAAAGTAATCGCTTACTTCTGCCTTATTAAAATCGACAATTAAATCAACATCGCTGTTGTCATTAAAACGACTCGTAAGAACAGAACCAAAGACAAATAATTTATGTACCTTATGTTTTTTGCATAGGTCAATTATCTTTTGGATATTATTTTCAATCAGCTTCATAGGTGTATCTCCTTTCAATGCAAAGATAATTAATAACTCTTACTTTAACAAGGTATCATTAGGGATAGTTGTATTAATACTCTACTTTTTTTGCATTGGACTAATAAATACTTTCTTTTTTAGTTTAAAGTAGTATCTATATTCATCTTAGTAAAGTGAAATCAGTATTAGGTAGGAATACAAAACTAAACTATATTAGAAAGGTAGGAGAGAGGTAAATCAGCAGTTCAACCTACGAACATACTGAAAATAAAAATCCCCATAACCTTATCAGTTACAGGGATTTACTATATGGTAATTATTTGAATTACTTACTCAAGGCCTGAGCTACGTCAACAGCGCAAGCCACTGTACAACCTACCATAGGATTGTTACCAATTCCAAGGAATCCCATCATTTCTACGTGAGCAGGAACTGAGGATGAACCGGCGAACTGAGCGTCTGAGTGCATACGACCCATCGTATCTGTCATACCGTATGAAGCAGGACCGGCAGCCATGTTATCCGGGTGAAGAGTACGACCTGTACCACCACCTGAAGCTACAGAGAAATATGGTTTACCAGCAAGAACACGTTCTTTCTTGTAAGTACCTGCAACTGGATGTTGGAAACGAGTCGGGTTAGTAGAGTTACCTGTGATAGATACGTCTACACCTTCTTTCCACATGATAGCTACACCTTCGCGAACGTCGTCAGCACCATAACATTTTACTTTTGCACGAGGACCGTCAGAGTAAGCGATTTCGCGAACAACTTTCAGTTCACCAGTAAAGTAATCGAATTGAGTCTGAACGTATGTAAAGCCGTTGATACGAGAGATGATCTGAGCAGCGTCTTTTCCAAGACCGTTCAAGATACAACGCAACGGTTCTTTACGTACTTTGTCTGCTTTAGCAGCGATTTTGATAGCACCTTCAGCAGCAGCGAAAGATTCGTGACCTGCCAGGAAAGCGAAACATTTAGTTTCTTCACGCAGCAACATAGCAGCAAGGTTACCATGGCCGATACCAACTTTACGGTCGTCAGCTACAGAACCCGGGATGCAGAATGCTTGCAGACCGATACCGATAGCTTCAGCAGCTTCAGCAGCGTTTGTACAACCTTTTTTAATAGCAATGGCAGTACCTACAACATAAGCCCATTTTGCATTTTCAAAACAGATAGGCTGAGTTTCTTCACACGTTTTATAAGGATCAAGTCCATGAGCTTCACAGATAGCGTTAGCTTCTTCGATATCTTTGATGCCGTTAGCGTTCAAAGCAGCGATAATCTGTTTGATACGACGGTCTTGGCTTTCGAATTTTACTTCTCTAATCATTGTTTCTTTCCTCCTTATATTATTCGTGACGTGGATCAATAGATTTAACTGCTCCCTGTTCTGCTGTTACGCGTCCGTAAGTACCTGTAACTTTCTTCAAAGCTTCGTTAGCATCAGTACCCTTCTTGATTTCGTCCATGAACTTACCCATGTGTACGAATTCGTATCCGCAGATTTCGTCGTTCTTGTCCAAGAAGATTTGTTTGATATAACCTTCTGCCATTTCAAGGTAACGAGGACCTTTAGCCAAAGTACCATAAAGAGTACCTACCTGGCTACGCAGACCTTTACCCAAGTCTTCCAAACCTGCACCGATAATCAAACCACCTTCAGAGAAAGCTGATTGAGTACGTCCGTATACGATTTGCAAGAAAAGTTCGCGCATTGCAGTGTTGATAGCGTCACAAACAAGGTCAGTGTTTAATGCTTCAAGAACTGTTTTACCCGGAAGGATTTCAGAAGCCATAGCAGCTGAGTGAGTCATACCAGAGCAACCGATTGTTTCGATCAAGGCTTCCTGGATGATACCTTCTTTAACGTTCAGTGTCAGTTTACAAGCACCTTGTTGAGGAGCGCACCAACCGATACCGTGTGTCAAACCAGAAATATCAACGATTTCTTTAGATTTTACCCATTTGCCTTCTTCGGGTATGGGAGCCGGTCCGTGGTTAGGACCCTTCTTTACAACACACATGTGTTCCACTTCGTGTGAATAAGTCATAATTAGCTCTTTTTTTAAGTGATATAATTAAAAATACGTAGTCACGATTCTCTAAATCGCCCACAAAGGTAGTCGATTTATTTGTTTCTGCAAATCGCCTTTTATTACTTTTTTGTGAAAAGAGACAAATCTGTTTACGTTTTTTCGTCGTTTGTAAAGTCGGGATTGCATTTGTGAAAGATTGAGACCGCGAGAACTATCTATCCTGTGCTTTGTTGTTATTAGAAAAAGAAAATTTATGGAACTGAATCAGATAGATATACATTATTCAATAGCGGCAATTTGCGTTATTTCATCTGCGCTTGTGTTTTATACGATAGGTGTTTGGGGAGAACGTCTTCAAAGGAAATTAAAGTTTTGGCATATCATTTTCTTTCTTCTCGGGTTGCTGGCCGACACGGTGGGTACAAGCCTGATGGAGCATATTGCCGAACTTACTCATCTGCATGACGAAATGCATACGGTGACAGGGGCAATTGCTATTCTTCTGATGTTTGTACATGCGTTATGGGCGATATGGACCTATGTGAAGGGAACGCCTATAGAAAAGAGACATTTTAATCGTTTCAGCATTGTAGTTTGGTGCATTTGGCTTATACCTTATTTAATAGGAGTTTATTTGGGGATGCGATTACATGTATAATAAACAGCCTGAATAGAGCCGGCTATTCATAAATCACCTTACAATATTCTTGTCGGCTGACGATAGCCGGCGATTCGGACAACTATCGTTGTCTGATTAGCCGACTAGAGTTGACTGGATAGCCGACTGGAGTCGTCTGTTATTAAACAGTTGCTTTTCATTCGGGATATATATGCTATTTGCCTGTTTCTATTAATATAGCAAGTATTGGTTCTCACTATGTGGTGAAACTGTGAAATACATATTCTGTGAAGGATGTGAATACCGTGTTTTATATGATTTGTTCACAGGAAGTGTCTGTAAATGAGATGATATGGATCGTGTGAAGAACGTGGAGGACGGATAATGAAGTTAAGATTGGCAAGATTATGGAGAGATTATTACTGGATGTAGAATAAAATTCGTAGCTTTGCTGCATCATTATATAAAGAAGATTATGATCGAAGTTGTAGAATCAGCCTTACAAAAGGCTGCGGGTGAAGGAATGGATGAATTTATCCAGGCGTTTACAGATAAATATAAAGAGGTAATTGGTGGTGAATTGACTGCGGAAACGATGCCTTTGTTGACGGGAGAACAACATTCTTTGCTGGCTTATCAGATTTTTCGTGATGAGATGATGGTTGGCGGGTTCTGCCAATTGATTCAGAATGGCTATGGTGGTTATATATTTGATAATCCGTTTGCGAAAGTGATGCGTTTGTGGGGGGCGGAAGAGTTTTCGAAATTAGTTTATAAGGCTAAGAAAATCTTTGATGCCAACCGGAAAGATTTGGAAAAGGAACGGACGGATGATGAATTTATGGCTATGTACGAGCAATATGAAGCTTTTGATGAGTTGGAAGAAGCCTATTTAGAGATGGAAGAACAAGTCACAGCATTGATTGCAAGCTACGTAGATGATCATTTGGAACTTTTTGCAAAAATAATAAAGTAACGGATGCAGTATTTTTTAAGTACTTGCATTTATTAATTATGAATTAGAATTTATATCTTTGCAAAATCTAAAAAATATGTTTATGAAACAAGTGAAATTTTTCTTGGTGGCTTTGATGGCTGTGGTTATGGGTATGTCAGTTACTTCTTGTATGAATGGAGATGATAACCACAATGTTACAATGACTGTTCCTGTTAAGTATAATTATGGATCATTTCTGATGGGGGATGCAACTACGAAGTTGGTTCCAACTACAGAATTGGGCTTTTTGGATGGAAATATGTATATAATTTCATGCCAATATGACCAATCACAGGTGACAGCAAACAGTACTAGTATACCAGTTACTTTGCTATCTACTCCGCTTTGTATTGACCCTAAAGACAATGAGAGATTAAGTGCAATTAAATCAGAGCCTACTAATCCTCTTTATTCATTGGATAAGCAACAGTCAAGTCTGGTATATTATGACAAAAATACGATTGTTTTGACAATGCCATATTGGGGGAAAGTTACCAATTCCAGTGTTGAAGAATCAGAAGTAAAAAAACACTCATTTATTCTTTACTATAATCCTGATGAAATAAAGAGTACTGATACAAAGTTGAATTTATATATTAGTCATCGTGTAAATGATGAAGAAGGTGAGAGTGTGACTCGTTCTAATTTTACATATGCATATAGAGCATATTCAATTAGTTCAGCTCTTAATGCGTTTAGTAGTAAAACAGAAGGTAAGTTACCGAAATATCTGGTATTGAAAGCTCAAACCAATAATTCGAAAGATGAATTAAAAGAAGAGAATGGAGAAACTTCGGTTGAATATGATTACGCATTTACAGAATAACATTGAATTACAAAGAACTATTTAACATAGCAATGAAATTGATTTCCTCTCCGGCCAAGGCCTGGGAGGAAATTTCTATGGAAGAGGATAGGCGAAAAGTATTTATGGCTTTTGTCTATCCTATGATTGGTTTATGCGGTCTGTCCGTATTCATCGGTTCGTTATTGACGAATGGGTGGGGAGGTCCGCAAAGTTTCCAGATAGCTATGACCAATTGTTGCGCCGTAGCTGTAGCCTTGTTCGGTGGCTATTTTCTGGCAGCTTATGCCATCAATGAAATGGGAACAAGAATGTTTGGCATGCATAGCAATATGCCGTTGACACAACAGTTTGCAGGATATGCATTGGTTGTGTCTTTCCTGCTTCAGATAGTAACCGGACTATTACCTGATTTTAGAATTATTGCTTGGTTGCTGCAGTTCTACATCGTCTATGTGGTATGGGAGGGAGTTCCTATACTGATGGGAGTAGAAGAAAAACAACGATTAAAATACACCCTTTTGTCGTCTGTATTGTTAATACTATGTCCGGCGGTGATACAGATCGTGTTTAATAGGCTGACGGCCATACTTAATTAATGAGTAAAGATGAAACAACCTCCTGTAAATATAAAGAATAAACGGGCTACGTTTGATTACGAGCTGATAGATACCTACACAGCAGGTATTGTATTGACCGGTACGGAAATAAAGTCCATTCGTTTGGGAAAAGCCAGTCTGGTAGATACGTTTTGCTATTTTACGAAAGGCGAATTGTGGGTGAAGAATATGCACATTGCCGAATATTTCTATGGATCGTACAATAACCATACGGCACGTAGAGAGAGGAAGTTGTTGCTTAGTAAAAAAGAATTGGAGAAACTTCAGCGGGAGATGAAAAATCCCGGCTTTACGATTGTCCCTGTACGCTTGTTTATCAATGAGAAAGGTTTGGCGAAACTGGTAGTCGCTTTGGCGAAAGGTAAGAAAGAATATGATAAACGAGAATCTATAAAGGAGAAAGACGACCGTAGAGATATGGCAAGAATGTTCAAGCGGTAAGTAAAACCGCTATAAGATAAACACCGGACTGCGAAGAGTCTGGCAGAAGATGGCAGAGTAGGTAATTAGGTATTAATGTGATAGGGTAATGAAAAAGACAATTTCTCAAGTCGTATCCGAGCGCATCCTTATTCTGGATGGGGCAATGGGTACAATGATTCAACAATATAACCTCAAGGAAGAAGATTTTCGTGGTGAACGGTTTGCGCATATCCCCGGACAGTTGAAAGGGAATAACGACTTATTGTGTCTTACACGTCCCGACGTGATTCAGGATATTCATCGTAAATACTTGGAAGCAGGTGCGGATATCATCGAAACCAATACATTCAGTTCGACTACAGTTTCTATGGCTGATTATCACGTAGAAGAATACGTGCGTGAGATGAATCTGGCAGCCGTAAAACTAGCCCGTGACCTTGCCGACGAGTACACTGCAAAGAATCCCGATAAACCGCGTTTTGTAGCCGGTTCTGTGGGACCAACCAATAAGACTTGCTCTATGAGCCCGGACGTGAACAATCCGGCTTATCGTGCTTTGAGTTACGACGAACTGGCTGCATCCTATCAGCAACAGATGGAAGCAATGCTTGAAGGTGGCGTAGACGCCATTCTGATCGAAACAATCTTTGATACCCTGAATGCTAAAGCTGCTATTTTTGCAGCCGAACAAGCAATGAAAGCAACAGGTGTCGAAGTGCCTGTCATGTTATCTGTAACGGTGTCCGATATTGGCGGACGAACATTGTCCGGCCAGACATTGGACGCATTTCTTGCTTCCATGCAACATGCCAATATCTTTTCTGTCGGTTTAAACTGTTCTTTCGGAGCCCGCCAATTGAAACCATTCCTTGAACAACTGGCAGCTCGTGCACCTTATTATATTAGCGCCTATCCGAATGCCGGATTACCGAATAGCCTGGGTAAGTATGACCAGACACCTGCTGATATGGCTCACGAAGTGAGAGAATATATCGAAGAAGGACTAATCAATATCATTGGCGGCTGTTGTGGAACGACGGATGCCTATATTGCCGAATATCCCGCCCTCGTGAAAGGTGCTAAACCACACATCCCTGCTCTTGCACCGGATTGTATGTGGCTTTCCGGGCTTGAACTGTTGGAAGTCAAACCGGAAATTAACTTTGTAAATGTCGGCGAACGTTGCAACGTAGCCGGTTCTCGTAAGTTTCTTCGTCTGATAAACGAAAAGAAATATGATGAAGCTCTCTCCATCGCCCGTCAACAAGTGGAAGATGGTGCCTTGGTGATTGACGTCAATATGGATGACGGACTGTTGGACGCAAAGACAGAGATGACTACTTTCCTGAATCTTATCATGTCCGAACCGGAAATAGCCCGTGTTCCGGTAATGATTGACTCTTCCAAATGGGAAGTGATTGAAGCCGGCCTGAAATGTCTGCAAGGAAAGTCAATCGTTAACTCCATTTCTCTGAAAGAAGGTGAGGAAGTTTTCCTCGAACATGCCCGTATCATCCGCCAATATGGAGCGGCCACCGTCGTAATGGCTTTTGATGAGAAAGGTCAGGCAGATACAGCCGCCCGTAAAATAGAAGTTTGCGAACGGGCTTACCGTCTTTTGGTAGATAAAGTAGGTTTTAATCCTCATGATATTATTTTTGACCCCAATGTGCTTGCCGTAGCCACAGGGATCGAAGAACATAATAACTATGCTGTAGATTTCATTGAAGCTACCGCATGGATCAAAAAGAATCTTCCGGGTGCTCATATTAGCGGAGGAGTCAGTAACCTTTCTTTCTCTTTCCGTGGCAATAATTATATCCGTGAGGCGATGCACGCTGTATTCCTTTATCATGCCATTCAGCAAGGAATGGACATGGGGATTGTGAATCCGGGTACTTCCGTGTTATATAGTGATATCCCGACCGATGTATTGGAAAAGATAGAAGATGTCGTCTTGAATCGTCGTCCGGACGCAGCGGAACGACTGATAGAATTGGCGGAATCGCTGAAAGCAACTATGAGCGGAACTGCCGGACAACCAGCTGCCAAACAAGATGCGTGGAGAGAAGAATCCGTTCAGGAACGCTTGAAATATGCCTTGATGAAAGGAATCGGAGATTTCCTTGAACAGGATTTGGCGGAAGCATTGCCGCTTTATGATAAAGCAGTCGATGTGATTGAAGGCCCGTTGATGGATGGAATGAATTATGTAGGCGAGTTGTTTGGTGCCGGTAAGATGTTCCTTCCCCAGGTTGTGAAGACTGCCCGTACGATGAAAAAAGCCGTAGCTATCCTGCAGCCGATTATCGAATCGGAAAAAGTGGAAGGAAGCGCCGCGGCTGGAAAAGTGTTGCTGGCAACTGTAAAGGGCGATGTGCACGATATTGGAAAAAATATTGTAGCGGTGGTGATGGCTTGCAATGGTTATGATATTGTAGACTTGGGAGTGATGGTGCCGGCGGAAACCATTGTGCAGCGTGCCATTGAAGAAAAAGTGGATATGATCGGATTGAGTGGTCTGATTACTCCCTCTTTGGAAGAAATGGCGCATGTGGCTTTGGAACTCGAAAAAGCAGGACTGGATATTCCTCTTCTGATTGGTGGGGCCACTACATCGAAAATGCATACGGCATTGAAGATTGCTCCTGTCTATCACGCTCCGGTGGTACATCTGAAAGATGCTTCCCAGAATGCAAGTGTTGCTTCCAAATTATTGAATCCACAGCTGAAAGCCGAATTGGTGAACGAACTGAATAGCGAATATGAGGCGCTTCGTGAAAAAAGCGGTCTGCTGAAACGTGAAACGGTTTCATTGGAAGAGGCGCAGAAAAATAAGTTGAATCTGTTTTAAATAGTATCACAATGAAAAAGATTTTCTCTTTCTTATGTCTGATTGCAGCAATAGTTGTTGCTATGAGCGCATGTTCTTCTACCAAAGAAGAAAAAGGAACGTCCGAAACCGGAAATGCTGCTTTGGATAATATCTTCGCACGTAAAAGTGTGCGTACTTATCTGAATAAGGGAGTGGAGAAAGAGAAAATAGACTTGATGCTTCGTGCCGGAATGGCTGCCCCTTCGGGTAAAGATGTCCGTCCTTGGGAATTTATAGTAGTATCCGACCGTGCCAAACTGGATTCAATGGCTGCTGCGCTTCCTTATGCAAAGATGTTAACCCAAGCCCGTAACGCTATCATTGTCTGCGGAGATTCTGTACGTTCGTCTTATTGGTATTTGGATTGTTCAGCAGCAGCGCAAAATATTCTGTTGGCTGCCGAAAGTCTGGGACTGGGGGCTGTATGGACAGCTGCCTATCCTTATGAAGACCGTATGCAGGTGGTACGCAAATATACCAATCTACCTGATAATATCCTTCCGCTTTGTGTCATTCCTTTCGGCTATCCGGCTACAAAAGAGAACCCGAAACAGAAATTTGACGAGAAAAAGATACATTATAATCAGTATTAGTAAGCAAAAGTTTTGTCTTTTCAATAATTTCCTTACATTTGCAACGCTAATTAAAATCTGATACGCAAATGTTTGGAATAGACGACCCTTTTATAATTCTGCCTTACCTTCTTTCGGTGGTATGTGTGATCTTTGCTGCCTGGTTTGGGCTGAAGTATTGGAATAAGGACGACGAAAAAGACGAAACTCGATGAATACATTTACACTTGGCTTGATTGTGATAGGATATCTCCTGTCACTTGCTTACCTCGGCTTTTTGGGATACAAGAAAACAACGAATACCAGTGACTATCTGGTAGGCGGACGTCAGATGAATCCTATTGTTATGGCACTTTCTTACGGTGCTACGTTTATCTCTGCATCTGCTATTGTAGGTTTTGGAGGAGTGGCGGCAGCTTTCGGAATGGGTATTCAGTGGCTCTGTTTCCTGAATATGTTTATTGGGGTTGTCATCGCTTTTATCTTTTTCGGTTTGCGTACTCGGCGTATGGGTGCAAAATTGAATGTGAGCACTTTTCCTCAATTATTAGGCCGTCATTTCCGTTCCCGTAATATACAGGTATTTATTGCTGCTGTTATTTTTGTCGGAATGCCGCTTTATGCAGCAGTTGTGATGAAAGGTGGAGCTGTATTTATCGAACAGATCTTTCAGATTGATTTCAATATCTCTTTGTTGATATTTACATTGGTTATTGCTGCTTATGTTATTGCGGGCGGTATGAAAGGGGTCATGTATACAGATGCTTTACAGGCAGTTATCATGTTCGGTTGTATGCTGTTTCTGTTATTCTCTCTATACCAGGTGCTCGGTATGGGTTTTACCGAAGCGAATAAAGAGTTGACTGCTATTGCTCCGTTAGTCCCGGAAAAATTTAAAGCATTGGGACATCAGGGATGGACTGCAATGCCTGTTACAGGTTCACCACAATGGTACTCACTTGTTACTTCCCTTATTTTAGGAGTAGGAATCGGATGTCTTGCGCAACCCCAGCTAGTGGTTCGTTTTATGACTGTGGAAAGTAGCAAACAATTAAACCGCGGTGTATTTATCGGTTGTTTCTTTTTGATTATAACAGTAGGAGCTATCTATCATGCCGGAGCTTTGAGTAACCTTTTCTTCCTGAAAACAGAAGGAGCGGTTGCTACCGAAGTAGTGCAGGACATCGATAAGATTATTCCATATTTTATTAATAAAGCGATGCCCGACTGGTTTGCCGCACTGTTTATGTTATGTATCCTTTCGGCCAGTATGTCTACACTAAGCTCGCAGTTCCATACAATGGGGGCTTCGGTAGGTTCTGATATCTATGGAACTTATAAACCCCGTTCGCGGAATAAACTGACCAACGTGATTCGTTTGGGAGTATTGTTTTCTATTCTGGTCAGCTACATTATTTGCTATATGTTGCCTCATGATATTATCGCCCGTGGAACTTCTATCTTTATGGGGATTTGTGCTGCAGCTTTCCTTCCAGCCTATTTCTGTGCCTTATATTGGAAGAAAGCTACTAAGCAGGGTGTCATGGCAAGTCTTTGGGTCGGAACAATTGGTAGCCTGTTTGCTCTTGTATTTCTTCATCAGAAAGAATCTGCAGCATTAGGTATCTGCAAAGCATTATTTGGACGGGATGTATTGATTACCACTTATCCTTTCCCTGTGATTGATCCGATATTATTTGCCTTACCATTATCTGTATTAGCCATCATCGTAATCAGCTTAATGACCAAGAATAAGTATTAAGTATCAAGTATTAACCGTGACCTTTGAGGTGCTTATCCGCATGGCGTAATACTTAATACTTGTTTTCACGCTTTTATTTTCTTCTTGTAAGATTCGTAGCGCGACATGATATCACGGACGAAATTGTAAGTCTCGATACCACGGAAATACCCGTTTTTGCAGACAGGGTCGGTAAAGTATTCTTCATTGCTTTTGAGCAGGATGAAGTTTTCTACATTGTCTTTCCATACCAGTTTGTTCTTTCCGTATTTTTCGGCTAGCGCCATGGCATCGTATATATGTCCTAAGCCGGCATTATAAGATGCCAGAATGAAGTTGAGTCGTTCCTGTTTGTCGGGAATCATGCTGAAACTGCGGTCGGTGGCGGCGATATATTTAATGGCTGCTTTCACACTTTCCTCCGGATTCTGCTCCTTGCCGGGAGGTACTCCCATTGCCCGGGCGGTGGCAGGCATTAATTGCATCAGTCCTTTAGCGCCGGCCCAGGAAACAGCGGTGGTATCGAAATTAGATTCAGTATAGGCTAGTGACGCCAGCATACGCCAATCCCATCCGATATCTTTGGAATACTTTCTGAATAAATCATCATAATGAGATATTTTCCCCTCTTTCAATGAAAGGATAGGAGAGTGGGGCATCATTTTACTATTCTCAAAATAACGTTTCATACTGGCAGTGTAGGCAGGAGAAGTCATATTTTCCTGATGCCATTTAGTAGCGGCGGCTGCCAGTTCGGGGCTGTCTTTTCGTACTGCCCACGAAGACCGTTGATCGAAACTGATAGACAGATCGATATTTAAATTAGGATAATAGGTCTTATTTAATTTTGCCAAGTCATTGTCGGCTACTGTATACGGAATTTTTCCTTGCGCCACTTGCGTTATCAAGTCCTCGATGGTAGTACTGTCATTGGTAACTTCATGAATCCGGATGCCGCCTCCTAATTCGCTGTTCAGATTGACGAGGCGGTCGTAATATTTCCCCGGCTTTACGTATATATCTTTTCCTACCAATTCGGTTACGTCTTTTAATGGCTTCTGTTTTCCTCTTCCTTGCTGAACGATTACTTGATGGGTGATGACATCTTCACCACAATAAAGCAGACTGTCTTTCCACTCTTTGGTGATAGGCAGATTATAGGCAATCATATCTCCTTCGCCTGCCCGCAATTTTTGAATCATCTCGTCAACGCTTTTGGCAACTTCAATCCTAAGCTTTAGTCCCAGACTTTTGGCAAACTGCTCGCTAAGTTCATACTGGAATCCCATTTCCTGTCCCCGGTAAATAAAATAGGAAGTAGAGCTATACAATGTCAATACAACGAGTTCGCCACTATCTTTTATTTGTGGAAGATCACGTGCGGATTCATCCGTTGTACTATGTTGTTTGTTCCGGCATCCGAACACACAACAGAACAATACGAGGAATAAAGGGATAATCAGTGTCTTGACATTCATACCTGACATTTTGCTTTTAACTCTCAACTCTCCATTCTCCACTCTCAACTCTTCAAGTGTTTTTTGATATACATAGTCAGTATATCAATAGCTACCTTATTACTGCCGCCTTCCGGTACAATAAGGTCGGCATATCGTTTGCAAGGTTCGATAAATTGCAGGTGCATAGGCTTTAAAACCCGTGTGTAGCGTTCCATTACAGCTTCGGCAGTACGTCCGCGCTCAATAACATCTCTTTGGATAACACGTATCAGGCGTTCGTCGGGATCGGCATCTACAAAGATTTTAAGGTCCATCATATTGCGTAGCTTTTTATCACATAAAGCAAGGATTCCTTCAATGATAACCACTTCACGAGGTTCGATATGAATCGTTTCGGGCTGGCGCGTACAAGTGAGATAAGAATAGGTAGGCTGTTCGATGCTATTTCCTTCTTTCAGCATCATGACATGTTTGGATAGTAGGCTCCATTCAAAAGCATCGGGATGGTCAAAATTGATATTCTGGCGTTCTTCAACCGGGACATGACTACTGTCTTTGTAGTATGAATCCTGTGGTAAGAGTACTACTTCCCCTGCGGGGAGACTTTCTATAATTTTCCGTACGACGGTGGTCTTTCCGGAGCCTGTTCCGCCTGCTATTCCTATAATTAACATCTCTTTAAATGTATATTTGAACCAAATAGAGTATTTTTGCATTACTATTAATGCGATGATTGCATTAACAAGACAAATATAGAAACAATTCATTAAAATAACAACGTAATGGTAAAACACATTGTATTATTTAAGTTAAAAGACGAAGTTCCTGCTGAAGAGAAACTGGTAGTCATGACTAAATTCAAGGAAGCGATAGAAGCTCTTCCTGCTAAAATCTCTGTCATTCGCAAAGTGGAAGTCGGATTGAATATGAATCCTGGTGAAACATGGAATATTGCGCTTTACAGTGAGTTTGATACACTAGAAGATGTGAAATTCTACGCAACACATCCCGACCACGTAGCTGCCGGTAAGATTTTGGCTGAAACGAAGGAAAGCCGTGCATGCGTAGACTATGAATTATAAACCCCAAAAATAAAGATGAGAAAAATAATTTCTTTCCTGCTTTTAAGCTTTGTTGTATATGCATTGCAAGCGCAGATCAAAGATCCGGTAAAGTTTAAAACAGAACTGACACCTCTCTCCGATACGGAGGCAGAGGTGGTGTTTACGGCTGCCATTGATAAAGGTTGGCATGTTTATTCTACCGACCTGGGAGATGGCGGTCCTATTTCTGCAACATTTAATGTTGATAATAAATCGGGTGTCGAGCTTGTCGGTAAACTGAAACCTGTGGGCAAAGAAGTAGCTACTTTCGATAAATTGTTCGAAATGAAGGTACGTTATTTCGAGAATACAGCAAAGTTTGTGCAGAAAGTGAAATTTACGGGTGGAGCTTACGCGATAGAAGGTTATCTGGAATACGGAGCTTGTGATGACGAGAGTTGTCTGCCTCCTACTCAAGTGCCATTCAAGTTTTCGGGAGTAGCAAAAGCCGGAAATGCTGCCGCAACGAAAACAGAACAATCGAAAGCAGAACAACCGGAACAAAAAGTAGTGGATAAGGCAGATAAGAAAGAAGAGGCAACTTCTGTTGCTTCGAAAGACTCATCTGCTATGATGGAGTTGGTGCCTGCAACTACAACGGAAGCAGCCACGGATATTCAGCCGGCAGTTGCCTCCAGTGAACTTTGGAAACCCGTTATCAGTGATCTGCAAGCATTAGGTGAGGAGCACGGTCAGGAAGATATGTCTTGGATATATATATTCATTACAGGGTTCCTTGGAGGATTATTGGCTTTGTTCACTCCTTGTGTGTGGCCGATTATTCCAATGACAGTCAGCTTTTTCCTGAAACGCAGTAAAGACAAAAAGAAAGGAATTCGTGATGCGTGGACGTATGGTGCATCTATCGTCGTGATTTATGTGGCATTGGGTTTGGCTATCACGTTGATTTTCGGTGCCAGCGCATTAAACGCTTTATCTACCAATGCTATTTTCAACATTCTCTTCTTCCTGATGTTGGTGATTTTTGCCGCTTCATTCTTTGGAGCGTTTGAAATCAGACTACCCTCGAAGTGGGGAAACGCAGTAGATAGCAAAGCAGAATCTACGACCGGATTATTAAGTATTTTCCTGATGGCTTTTACGCTTTCATTGGTATCTTTCTCTTGTACAGGTCCGATTATCGGATTTCTGCTGGTACAGGTATCTACCACAGGAAGTGTGGTTGCTCCGGCAATCGGTATGTTGGGATTTGCCATTGCTTTGGCATTGCCATTTACACTTTTTGCCCTGTTCCCGTCTTGGCTGAAATCTATGCCGAAGTCCGGCGGATGGATGAATGTAATCAAAGTAACGCTGGGTTTCCTCGAATTGGCGTTTGCGCTTAAATTCTTGTCGGTAGCTGACTTGGCCTACGGTTGGAGACTGCTTGACCGCGAAACATTCCTGGCTCTGTGGATTGTAATCTTTGCTTTGCTTGGATTCTATCTGTTGGGTAAGATCAAATTTCCGCATGATGACGATGATAATAAGGTGGGAGTCACCCGCTTCTTTATGGCATTAATCTCTTTAGCGTTCGCTGTATATATGGTTCCCGGTTTGTGGGGAGCACCATTGAAGGCTGTATCTGCATTTGCTCCGCCTATGCAGACGCAAGACTTCAATTTGTATAAGAACGAGGTACATGCGAAATTCGATGATTATGATTTAGGTATGGAATATGCCCGTCTGAACGGAAAGCCCGTTATGCTCGACTTTACCGGATATGGTTGCGTAAACTGTCGTAAGATGGAAGCAGCGGTGTGGACTGATCCGAAAGTGAGTGATTTGATTAATAACGATTATGTACTGATTACTCTCTACGTGGATAATAAGACTCCGTTGACCGAGCCCGTAAAGATAATCGAGAACGGTACAGAACGTACTTTGCGTACTGTCGGCGATAAATGGAGTTATCTGCAACGTGTGAAATTCGGAGCCAACGCCCAGCCTTTCTATGTATTATTGGACAATCAGGGCAAACCGTTGAATAAGTCGTATGCTTATAACGAAGATATTCCTAAGTATATCGAATTCTTGCAGACCGGATTGGAGAATTATAAGAAAGAGAAATAACGATTTCTCTGATAATCATCACTCTGATAATCATCAGGTCTGAATAATGAATAAATGAAAAGCAGTCTCATCCTTTTGGTGAGGCCGCTTTTTGAATAGAATAACTCTTTGCTACTGTTACTTTATTTCGAAAAAGGTTTCCAGTCCGCTTTGACTATCAGTGCCGATCCTTATCTTGAACTTACCCGGTTCCACCTCTTTTTTCATATTAATATTCCAAAAGCTCAGTTCGTATGAGGAGAGTTCGAATACTACTATTTTTTCTTCATTTGGACTTAACTCTATCCTTTTAAACCCTTTTAGTTCCTTTACTGGACGAGTGACGGAACCGAAAAGATCCGATACATAGAGTTGAACTACTTCTGTTCCTTTATATTGCCCTGTATTTTTCACTTTGACGCTAATTGAAAGCGTATCGTTCGGAGTGAGTACGGTGTGGTCTGTTTTTAAATCGGAATATTCGAAAGATGTGTATGACAGACCATATCCGAATGGGAATAAAGGTTGTGCTCCTAAATCGAGATAATAAGAAGAGTGGCCTAATACTGACTGTTTGGCATTTAAAGGTATTTCGTCTAAAGACTTTTCTTTTCCTGTAGCCGGACGCCCGGTATTGGTGTGATTATAGTAAATGGGAATTTGTCCTGTTGCTTTTGGAAAAGTAACGGGTAGTTTGCCGCTAGGTGTGGTCTTACCAAATAAAATATCTGCCAGTGCGTTACCGCCCATCGTTCCCGGATGCCAAGCATATAATACAGCATCGGATAGGTTTAGCTCCTCATTGATAATCAATGGGCGTCCGGCCATGATAACTGTAATGAGCGGCTTATTTGTTCCGCTTAATATTTTGATAAGTTCGGATTGTGCTCCTTGTAGCTTTATATCAGCCAAACAATGCGCTTCGCCTGACAGGATGGCTTCTTCACCGATAAAAGCTATAATGACATCTACTTGGCTTGCTTTTGCCAATACCTTATTGAAATTCATCTTATTTTTATCTCTGCTGTACTCCAGACCTTTCACAAAATGAATTTCCACTTTGTCGCCATACATTTCACGCAGTGCTTTTACAGGAGTTTGTGTTCTCTCTGTTTCTCCGTCCATTGTCCAGGTTCCGAGTTGATCGTGAGGAGCATCGGATAATGGCCCTACTATCAGGATACTTTTTATTTTCGGAGATAGCGGTAATGTGCGGTTCTCATTTTTCAATAGGACGACAGATTCTTCCGCAATCTTTTTTGCAATAGCTAGATGCTTGTCCGAATAGGTTTCTTTTTTCTTATTAATATCAGTGTAAGGATTGTCAAATAGTCCGAGCCTGAACTTTAATCTTAGTACATTTCGTACCGCATTGTCCAATGTCTCTTCGGTAATTATCCCCTTGGCGATTAATTCCTCTATATTCTGAATAAAGGCTTTGGAAGACATATCCATGTCCAGTCCGGCTTCTATCGCTTTTCGGGCTGCATCTTTCCGGTCTTCAGCGAAGCCATGTTTTATCATTTCCGTTACAGAGCCCCAGTCGGAAACTACAACCCCGTCAAACTTCCATTCTTTGCGAAGAATACCCTTTAATAGTTTTTTGTTTCCTGTAGCCGGAATCCCATCATTATCATTGAACGAAGTCATAATACTGGAACAATTGGCTTTTACAGCTTTTTCGAAAGGCGGAAGATAGACATCTCTCAACTGTCTTTCGGGAATATGAGTTGAATTATAATCACGTCCTCCTTCTACAGTCCCGTATCCGATAAAATGCTTGGCGCAGGCAGCCATTGATTGTGGATTTGATAAATTATCACCTTGAAATCCGTTTACTACGGCAACAGCCATTTGTTCCGTGAGATAGGTATCTTCACCAAAACTTTCGGCTATGCGTCCCCACCGGGCATCTCTGGATATGTCTATCATGGGTGCAAATGACCATCTGACACCATGCTCCGTGGCTTCTATGGCTGCGATTCGTGCCCCTTTCTGTATCAGTTCCGGATGGAAGGTGGCAGCTTGTCCTAATGGAATGGGTAACATTGTTTTGAAACCATGCACGACGTCGCGTGTGAAAACCAGGGGGATACCGGTTCTTGATTGTTTGTAGGCGATTTCTTGTAACTCATTGACGATTTCGGGTTCGGTAACATTCATAACCGAACCGATTTCTCCTTTTCGTATCAATATCTTCAGATTTTCAATTGTACCGCGTCCGTCAAGTTGGTTCAACTGCCCTGCTTTTTCACGGATAGTCATACCTGATAGGGTTGAATCAATCTTTTGCTCTAAATATGTATTCTCATTCTGGGCATGGGAAAAACAAAATATTGATAACAGATATAGCAAACACAAAATCTTTTTCATATACATATAAATCTTATTTTACGGGTATGAATAGTACAGCGTCAGCAATGACCGCCCCGCTTGTATCTCCGGTGGATATTTCTATATATGGCATGGAGCTTTTTTGAAAGTTGTATGTTCCCAGTTCTATCCATTCTCCCGTAGTTTGTCCTTCTATTCTCACGCTGTCTTTATGTATGACTCTTGTCCAACTATCGATTCCGTTCGAAATGGAATATGTGATAGCCGGTGATATATCTTTTCTCATGTGATAATAAGTATAGACTTTGTATTTTCCTTCATGTTCCATATGTGGGCTGAAACGGACAGGCGAACCGTTGCGAACTTTGGATTTCAGGAAAGTGGGACCATATCCTCCTTGTTTTTTTATAACTTCCCAATCATTATTGATGGATAAGTCCAGTTCGCTGTCGTCAATCAGTATCTCGGAAAAACTATCGTCCAATAGGGGATTTTCGTGTAGCAATGCCTGTACTTTTTTTATATCGACGGTTTGTACGCTTCCTGTGTTTATGGCTTCTGCTGCGGCGATAGCGGCAGACTGTGCCAATACCATAAATACCGGTTCCATACGGATGGAACCATAGGCAATATGACTGGCGGAGAGACAAACGGGAACGAGCAAGTTCTTACATTCTTCTTCCTTTGGGATGATGGAACGATAGGATATGGGGTAGGGGAGCCCACCGCCGATTTCTACATTTCCTTCATTTTTTACTATGTACTTACCATCTTTTTTTACGAGTAACCGTTGGCAGTTGTGTGAGTCCATGGTATATGCAGCCATACCGATACCATCGGTAACTGTTTCTCGTCCTTCGCAATGTGCTTGCGTCATTACATAATCCCCTGTCATTCTGCGGCTTTCTCTGATATATAGTTGAGGCGACCAATGGTTGTCCTCGGTATATTCGTCTTTGGGATAACCCCATGCCTGTATTTCGTCTCTTAATTCTTGCGGAACTCTGGGGTCGGTCTTGTAGAAATAAAGTAATCCTTGGGTATAGTCTTTATGTGCTTTTATGATTTCTGCCCTTTCTTCGTAAGATGCTTCCGGATAGTTATGATTCATTCCAATCATATCAGTAGAAAATCCTCCCCGGTTATTTATATCCGTCTTATTGTTTGGCATCCGGCTCCAGATAAAATAATGGTTTAGTTTCCTTTTATTGGGTTGGGCGTCAAACAGGCGTAGCAGTAACTCGTATTTGGTGGAATCATAATTTTCCGGGCGGGTGATTTCTATTTTGTTGGCTGGATTGTCGGTGAGGCAAATGCGGTAATTATAGGCTTGTACTAACTTGTCGCCCGTACCGTCCGATGAGAGTGCGGCAGGACTGATTCCCCATAATAATCCGCTTGTGGAATCACCTTTTATCTTGTATGGGTCTACTCCATCCGGAAACTGGTGTCCTTTCATCAGTTGGACGCCATTATAAGTTTCACCATACTGTTTGTTGTCTTCCCGGCCTATTATGTAGGAAACTCCTGCTTTAGCCATCAGGTCACCCTCATAAGTACAGTCGATGAATACTTTGGCGGCTATGGATTTGCCGAGTTTTGTTCCGTCGGAACTTTCAAGGGTGATATTTTTTATATATCCGTTGGCAAGTTGGACGTCTGTGATTCTGTATTTGTATAAAACCTTGACATCCGCTCGCTTAATGTAGTCATTAAAGAGGCTGTCCGCTACTTTGGGTTCGAATATCCATTGTTCCAGTTTGCCGTAATAAGCTCCCAAACGGCGGTAAAAATCTTTTGATAATCCGGTCACCACTTGTTTGTTTCCTATATCGGTGAAACCAAGCCCACCAGAAGTCAGTCCGCCGAGGCGGCTTTGCGGTTCGATAAGCAACACCTTCTTATCCAACATCTTGGCAGAGTATGCTGCTATTACTCCGGCGGAAGTGCCGCCGTAGATACATATGTCGTACTCTTCTTTCGGGTTGCTTTTACAACTGAACAGAAAAGTAAGAACAGTTAATAATAGAATCAGGTTCTTCATATCCGGTTTCATTTTACGTTAAACTTAACTTTTTGTAGGTCTTTGTCCAAAGAACTGCCGCCCACCATGACGGTAAACGTGCCCGGTTCGAGCACATATTCGGCTTTATGGTTATAGTAGGACAGGTCTTCTTTGTTCAAGCGGAATGATACCACTTTGTTTTCTCCTTTTTCCAAAAGAATACGTTGAAAACGCTTCAGTTCTTTCACCGGTCGGGTGGTGTTACTGTAATCATCCCGAATATAAAGTTGGACGACCTCTTCTCCTTGCCTTTCTCCTGTGTTACTGACATTCACAGTAATCTCTATTTCTTCGTTGGCGTGATAATCAGCCTTATTTACTTTAAGCTGGTCGTACTTGAAAGAAGTATAGCTTAGACCATATCCGAAAGGATAAAGTGGTGTTTTGTCCCCGTCAATATAAGGATGGAGAAATTGGGACGGTTTGTGATTATATACCGTTGAAATCTGACCTACGTGCCGTGGAATAGTGATGGGTAACTTTCCGCTGGGATTTACTTTGCCGAAGAGGATTTCTGCAATTGCTTTTCCACCCATTGACCCCGGTTCCCAGGCTTCAATAACAGCCGGGATATTTTCAGCAATCCATCTGGTGGCAAGGGGACGTCCGTTTATCAGGATGACGATAGTAGGAACTCCTGTCTTGTAAATAGATTCCACAAGATAATCCTGTTTACCCCAAAGAGTGATGTCCATACGGTCTCTGTTTTCTCCGCATGTTTTCTCTTTCCAATGTTGCCGGAAAGAGTCTTCGCCAACTATGACGATTGCCAAATCCGAAGACTTTGCTGTTTGTATGGCCTCTTCTATTTTGGCACTATCCAATGCTCTCATATTCCAGCCGACATCTACATAATTTATCTGTGTACCGGATGCTTCCTCTTTTATGCCTTCCAGTATGGTTGATACATTCTTCTCCGGTTGCTCAAATACCCAGTCGCCCATGATTGATTGGTTATTGGCATTAGGCCCTGTCACGAGTATCTTTTTGAACTTTCGGGTGTCAACGGGAAGCAGACTCTCGTTTTTCAATAGGACGATGGAGCGCCGGGCGATTTCCAGTGCTGTTTGCTGATGTTTTTTGGTGAAAACCGTTTTCTTTATTCCGGCTTCCGTAACATACCGGTTCTCGAATAATCCTAGCCGGAACTTGGCTTCCAGTATCTTGGCGCATGCTTTATTAACTCTTTCTTCCGTCAGTTTTCCTTCTTTTATAAGTTTCAGGATGGCATCGAAAAAAACAGGGCCATGCATATGCATGTCTACTCCGCCATCTACGGACAGGAAGAATGCATCGGTTGTATTCTCGGATATCCGGTGGCGTGTGCTGATTGCTTCCATATCCATCCAGTCGCTTACAATGAACCCGTCGAATCCGTATTCATTCCGCATAATGTCGGTCATCAACCATTTGTTTGCATGACACGGGATCCCATTCAATTCGTTATGTGCTGGCATAAGGGTAAAAGGTTTAGCTTCTTGTATGGCTGCTTTGAATGGGGGTAAAAAGAAGTTTCTTAGTTTGCCTTCACTCAATTCTACCGGGCCGGCATTGGTTCCGTTATTGGCTATTCCCCCTGCAACCAAATGTTTGGCGCAGGCTAATACGGTATTTAGTCCTGTAAGATTGTCTGTTTGCAGACCTTTTATGGATGCTACTCCCATGCGGGATACCAGATACGGGTCTTCTCCGAATGTTTCTCCTACTCTTCCCCAACGGGCATCACAGGCTATTTCTATATTTGGAGTGAATGCCCAGTGAGAACCTGTCACACGCATTTCGAGGGCTGTCTGCCTGCTTGCCTGTTCTATTAAATCGGGCGCAAATGTGGAAGCCATTCCTATTGGAGACGGGTAAATGGTAGAGCCGCTGACGAGCCCGTTTCCATGTATGGCATCAATCCCTATCAGCAAGGGAATTTTCAAACGGCTTTTTTCCGCCAACTTTTGCAGATGATTGGCTTCCGCAGGAGTCAAGACATGAAGAAATGAACCGATTTCTCCCTGTGTGACCATCCGTTCCACTCCTGTGGAGTGCAATCCTTTGTAAAATCCTCTGGCATGACCGTTCAGTAACTCTTCTTCCGTGATATTCTTTTCCGCGTCGCGCATATGTTCCAGACCTACATACTGGCACATTTGGGCAACCTTTTCTTTCAGCGTCATTAAGGACATCAGATTTTCCACTCTTGTTTGGACTGACTGGGAAGGGTCAAGATAAAGCGGTCGTTCAGGTATGTCATTAGCTCCGAATACTAAGGGCTGAAAAGTAATTAGCAGGATGAATAATAATTTTATTTTCATTGTTTTATAGATAATAATTTCTAATCCGCCCCTATTTTTGTCATAAATAAGGGCGGTTTAAGAATTAATTTATTTTGAGAACCGGGTTATTTTTCCACTTTCATGTCGATGGTGACATTTCCTTTTGAGCTGCCGCTGGCAAATGACCTGACAATTATAATGCCATATTTGTCGGCAACAGTTTTGAATCCGATGATAGAGCCTACTCCCAGCTTGTTTGTCAGTTTCTCTACTTCTGCTTCGGATGAGTTCGTGTAGAGATTCTGAATCATTTCAGCAGAATTGATTGCTAAGAATTCGTCCGGCGTCATTTGGATAACTTTCAGTTTCGTACTGTTACGATGTTCCCAAGTTGTTATTGCATCCGGTGCTTTGAAAATAGCTTCGATGCTTGCATCAGACGGGGATACGAAATAATAGCCGTATGAACCGTTACTATAGAATAGGGTAATGTCGATATTGGCTGATTTGGCAGCAGCTCCGTCTCGTACATAAATTTCTCCGTTAGTAGTATTTAAGAAAGGTCCTGCGTCTGTACTGGCTTGTGCTCCGATTTTAAGTGTGTAGAATTCATTTATGTCTAATTCTACTGCTCTCGTTACCTCTATGCTATATTCACTTCTTACGATACCACCGTTAGCATCCATCACTTCAAATGTGAATGACAGGGTTTGTCCGGCATTCAAATCAGTAGTTGTGTATGAGAATACATAGGTATCACTGTTGGGATTCTCAAATGTCTCTTTGGTTAAATCTGTAATTTCCAGACCTTCGAGATATGTTTTTATGCTTCTTAATGTTGTTGCGGAAGTAATCTCAATGTCGAACGTTACCACTTCTCCCGCAGTAACCGTTTCCGGTGCGGTATCAGGAATCTTTATTTCAATTTCCGGTTTGGCAGCCTGGATGTAAACTACATATTCGGCAGTGGATTTCTTTTCCTCATTGTCAGTTGCCAGTATTACAAAGTTCAGTGTTTTACCTACTTCCTCCGATTTTATGGTGTATGATACGCTGTATGAGTCTTTATCCGTATTTCCCGGATATTCTTTGGCACTTCCGGGTATTTCTTGTGAGTCGAGCATGGTAACGACTTTCTTAATACCGGCTGTGCCTGTCATCTCAACAGAAAAACTGAGTTCTGTGCCCGGATAAGCAATGACTGGTTCGTCTCCGACTTTCGTGAACTTAATAGTCGGTTTCGGGTTCTGTTGTATAGTTTCATCGTCACTGTCACATGCAATGAAGAAGATAGCTGTGAGGCACAACAAGATGCCTAAATTATATTTTAATAGTTTCATAGTCGATAATTTTTTTATTGAACTGAAAATGGAATAACCGCACTTGCTACTTTCTTGTTTTTCACATCGCGCACAAAGACTATCAGACGATAGTTACCGACCGTTGAGGGAGCCTTGAATGTAATTTCCTTTTTAGTGTTATCATCTATTAATCCGGTGATGCCATCCGGCAGGCTGCCGTCTGAAGAAGCCGTCTTTTCCTTCATAATCATCCAGTCGTAGGTCAGTGCATCCCCATCCGGGTCGGTGGCTGTGACTTTAGCTTCGTTGGATGAGTTCGGGCTGACAATAATAGCGTCTTCCGCTTTTTTGCCATTCATCAGTATATCATTACGGGTTGCTATTACTGGAGCCCGGTTCTTCGGATAACTTCCTGTCCATGCATATTGCATGGCATCGACTGCCGGGAAGGTATATCCTTTTTTGTCGAACAGCCCGTACCAGGTCAGTACTTCTCCGTGAGTCTGGTATCCCCATAAGAATACGAACGAACCTAAGCAACCGTTGTCCTTATTGACGGCTATATTCTCTTGGTAGGCTTTCAGATAGTCAGCTTCTTTTTCACTACTGGTCTGTTCTACTAAACCTCCCCACGGCAGCACTCTTTCGGGTTCGGGATTCATTTGCCAAGTGCCGCGAGGCCCGAACTCCGTAATCATATACGGCTTGGTCCAGCCTGCGGACTGAAGATTGCCTAATACTCCCGGCAGGTTAGGCGCATACGTATTGACTGAAAGAATATCTATATGCGGAGCTTTTTCTATAATATTTTTTATATGGTTCACATTAGAGGAAGCCAATGTCGTTGTAGTGGGATGATTAGGATCGGTTTCATGAATCATCTTGGCTATGTCATTGATGGCATCCCATAGTTTGAGATTGGTGTAGCTTGCTTCCGCTTCATTTCCTATCGACCATACCAAAAGTGCCGGATGATCCTTGAAACGTTCGACTGTCGCTTTCATTTCATCAAATTGAGCTTTTACCGCCGCTGCGTTGTTGTAATCGAAACCGTCGGTTTCTCTTTTTATGTAAAGTCCGAAATTGACATAGAGTCCTTTTTCCTGAGCGGCATCCAGAATGGCTTTACTTTTGTCGGATACTCCGTATGTCCTGACGACATTAGCACCGAAATCGGCTGCTTCAGCATAGAAGTTGTTGCATGCGGCCCCTTTGACATATAGTTCTTGACCGTCTGCCAGTAATCTCCATTTCCCGTCGACTTTTGATGTCTCAACTTTAACGGGGGGAACAATTGGCTTTTCTTCAAAAGAGCCTTTAGGTATTGTATAGTTGTCTCTGTCTGAACATGCAACATTCAGTACGGTGGCAAGCACAAAAACTGAGGTTATTATGTATTTTAGTTTCATAACTTTATTTTTTAGTGGGTACTGATAATAATTGTCCGTCCTGCAGTAATTTATACTTCAATACATCATAAGATATTTTCTGGACAGGTAAATTCGAATCTATTGCCAGAGCGGCGGCTGTGGCTGCCGATTGTCCTAATATCATATATACTGGTTCCATCCTGATTGTACTATAGGCAACATGAGAAGATGATAAACATACGGTTGCCAATAGGTTGGCACATTCTTCCTCTTTAGGAGTCAGTGAATAATAACTGATGGAGTAGGGAATGGTAGGGGCGAATATAGTACCCTCATTTCTTAATTTGCCCTCTTGGTCGATGACGCGGGATACATAATGGCAGTCCAGGGCATAAGAACCCAGTCCCACCGAATGTTCGACCGGCGTACGATCTGTTTTGCGTACATTCTTTTCTGTCATTACAAATGCTCCGATCATCCTGCGGGCTTCCCGTACGTATATTTGATAAGGGAAATTTTGGGTGTCAGTGAATTCGTCTTTAGGCAATCCCCAGTCCAGCATTTCTTTGCGGATATGTTCTGGTACACGTTTGTCATGTCCCAGAAACCACAACATGCCCAGCGCATAATCTTTATGTAACTGCTCTATTTCCTGCCTGGTTTTATAGTCGGCTTCTGCATAGTTATAACTTGCTCCGAAGAAGTCCAGATGGTTGGTATCCGTTTTCTTGTTAGGCATAGGAGTCAATGTTATAATTTGCTGGAGTTTTGTTTCCGGTTCCAGTTTTAGCATACGTGCATATATCTCATACCATAACGGATTATAGTTCTTCGGCTTTTGAATAGATATACGGTTATCGGGGTCGTTTGTCAGAGTCATTCTGTAGCAATAGGCTTGCACGCGTTTGTCCGCATCCCCTTGTTTGCCCCATTCCCGATCTGTAACGTAGGGCAAGGCACCTGATTTTACATTCCCTTCCTTAATGTAAGGGCTTATTTTTGTCAGGTCTTTTCCTTGTTTGTAATTGAGACGGATGCCATTATAGGTTTCCCCGTATTGCAGGTTTGATTCGCGTCCTACTGTGTAGGATACTCCTGCACGTGCCAGAAGATCGCCTTCGTAGGATGCGTCTATAAACATTTTGGCTTCAATAACCTTTCCATTCTCCAGTTGGATGCTCCGGATTATATTCTCTTCTTTCCGGACGTTCTTATTTAGGTCGAGCCGGTGGTTGAAAAGAATTTCTACTCCTGCCGTCTTCAGCATATCCCGCATAATTCGTTCGGCTACTGAGGATTCATAGACCCATTGTATCTGCCTTTCATCATTTTTCCCTCTATATGTACGCTTTAATGTCGAAACCATGAATGATTCCCTGTCTTGGTTGTGCCATACTTCAGGTTGCAGATAGTAGTTGTATATTTTGTTGTAGAATTCTTTTGTTATACCACCTATCAGGTCATTACGGTTCATGTCGGTAGCGGTCAGTCCTGACGTGACAAGACCGCCTACATGGTCGTTTTTCGATATAAGCACTACTTTCTTACCCATACGTGCGCCTTGTATTGCAGCAATTACTCCGGAAGCTGACTCTCCATATATACAAATGTCATATTGTGGAGTATTGGCAAACAAGCCTGTAACGAAAGAACAGAAAAGCAGTGTTAATATGGTAATTTTTTTTCTCATCTTAATTATATGTATGTTGTTTCAATGATGTGATTATTTGTATCCTATATTTTGAGGGAAGTTTTCGGCTCCCATATTGATAACTTCCGCTTCGGGGATCGGCCATCTCACAAAGTGAGGGTTGGCGGGCAGATTGTTACGTCCGAGAATGGATGCAGGGATTTCCGGATCTCCGGCGTATGCCTTGATTTGTTCGATAAGTATTCCAAGACGTTTCAGAAAATACCATCTGTCGCCTTCGAAAGACAGCTCGCGGGCTTGTTCGTCCATAATGTCTTTCATGGTTAGCACACCGGTGAATTTGTCGTTTCCGGCTCTTTCCCATGTTTTGTTAAAGTAGTATTTAGCCAACGTCTGGTCGTTTTTCATCAAGGCTGCCTCGGCTGCCATTATATAGGATTCGGCAAGACGGTACACTATCACATCTTTATAACTGCGTGTCTCCGAAGCGGTGCGCGTCCATTTATCTCCGTACTTGATACATCCCGGATATACATTCTTATTGATGCTTCCATTCTTATATAATGGGAAATAATCTCCGGGTTTTACTGTAGCCGAACCGTATGTGATGTTTTTATCAGTCGTATTTTTGTACTGGTGTATGTAGTACTCTTGATAACGTTTGTCCTTAGCCTTGTCATACAGTGAGAATAAATAGGGGCTGGGGAGACATCTTCCGTAAGTATATCCCCAGTTGTCATAAGAACAGGCATATTCTGCGGTTCCACCGATTTCGGTACGGTATTGGGCGATGAAATAGGCTGCATAGTAATTGCCTTTTGGAGTGGCATTGGATAAATTACCGCCCGGATTTTTACTCCACTGTTGCACCATCAGCGCTTCTTTATGATTCAAGTCTCCGGCATTAAATACTTCATTCAATGCAATCAAGTCAAAATGTCCCGATTTCTCTATTTCTTCCACTTGTTCCAGAGTCGTATCCCAGTCTTTGAGCCATAATGCGGCTTTGGCTTTCATATGACGGGCGGCAGCCTGGGTGAATCTTCCCGCTTCGTCGGATACCCAGTCGAGGTTTGTAATGGCATACTCCAAATCCTCGTAAATCAAGTCGAACACTTCTTTCTCGGAAGCGGCATGAAAATCTCTCGGATCGTTGACGTTTTCGGCAGTAGTCGGCTGTATGTTCAGCCATATCCTGTCGAATGTGCGGTATAATAGGAAATAAGACTGCGCTCTGAAACATTTTGCTTCTGAGACGGTGGCCCGTAAGGAAGGAGTGTCTTCCAAGTCCTCGGCTGCGGCAATTATTTCATTGGCTTTGCCTATGATTTGATACATTGTACGCCACATGAATCCTACCTGGCTGGCGGACGGCTTTAAATAATTAGGGTCATAGATGCCGTAAAAGTTACCGGTTCCGCCATTGGTTACAGCTAAATCCGTACCTCTTTCCAAAGCGAAGATGGTGGCATTTTCAGTATCATTTGCGTAGTAGCGTTGCAATGCATATAGTGCATTGACCGCGAGTTTTAGCCCTTCCGGTGTTCCGAATACGTATTCGGAGCTATACTTCGTCTTGTGTTCTTCATCTAGGAAGTCGGAGCAGGAAGTAGTAAAGAGGAAGCAGGCTGTAAATATAAATAATATACTCTTTTTCATGATTTTATCTTATTAAAATGTCACATTCAATCCAAATAATACAGTCCTGGGTTCGGGATAATCTCCCGGAGTTTGTTCCGGACCGTAAGCCTGTACATCGGTTTTCGTCCAGAAGTTAGACAGTGTCATATAGAGTCTCAGACTTTGCATGTATGCTTTGCTGATAAGAGCACGGGGGAAGTTGTATCCGAAAGTAACGTTTCGCAGACGGACATACGAGGCATCCTGATAACCCAATGAACTGATATATGCGGGAGCTTGCGTCATGTTGGGCGCAGGGGCTTCATTAGACGGGTTATTCTGTGTCCAGTAATTGCGTCGGATACCATTTCGCTTGGCTGTCAAGTCACCACCATTCTCGAATGTCGTCAGATAAGGGTTGTATATCGTTCCTCCATGAGAGATATACAGGTCGGCGGATAAGTCGAATCCTTTGTAGTTGAAAGATGTGCCGACCGTACCTATCCATTTGGGGTCACGTTGCATCACTACTCTGTCATCGGCTGTTATCTGATTGTCGTTGTTGACATCGCGCAGTTTGATGCTGCCCGGAGTAGCTGTCGGCATATGAGAATTGGCGATATCGTCATCTTTTTGCCAGATGCCGTCAAATACATAGTCGTAATATACATTCATCGGATATCCGACAAACCATTTGTTGTTCACGTCATCAAGCGGTTTGCCATTCTCATCGACTTGTCCGTCTATCTTTTTAATTTCATTCTTGTTCTTGGTGAAAGTGAAGTTGACATCCCATCTGAAATCTTTGATTTTGACGGGAGTGGTATTCAGCGTTATTTCGATACCATTATTCTTCATTTCCGCCAGGTTTACAGTCTGGGTGGAATATCCGAGCGAGCTTGGGATAGACTTGGTGACAAGCAGGTCGGTAGTCTTGGTATTATAGTATTCTATCGTACCATTGATTCTTCCGTTGAAGAATCCGAAATCAAGTCCGATATTTCCGGAAGTGGACGTTTCCCATTTCAAGTTAGGGTTGGTCAATTCCGTTCCGGGTAGATAACCGATGATGGTCTTGTCACCGAATTCGGTCAGGTATCTATCTGTCAAACCAAGTGATTTATAAGGGGTAACGCCTTGGTTACCGACCGCACCGTAACTTAAACGGAGTTTCAGGTTGGACAGCCATTTGGCTTCTTTTAAAAAGGATTCTTCATTTATCCTCCAGGCAAAAGCTCCCGAAGGGAAATAACCGTATTTGTTATTCTTTCCGAAAACGGAAGAACCGTCCACACGCAAAGCGAAGGTGAACAGGTATTTCTCGAACAGGTTATATCTGACACGTCCCAAGAAAGATAATAGTTTTCTATCAGATAATTCCCAGGTAGGCGTACCATATTCATTGGCAGAGCCTATCGCATTATAAGTCAAATCATCGTTTGCGAATCCGGTACCGTTTATTCCTAGATTTTTCCATTCGATGACATTGACACTTTGCATAAAGGTTGCGTCGAAATGATGGTTCTTATTGAAATCCTTCACGTAGTTGACTATATTCTCGAACAGGTAGTCGTTAGAGAAACTTGTGCCGGCAGTCGCTTTTCCATTGTTATTGCGTCCTGTCGTATGCTTTGTCCCCTGATAAGTGTTGCTATGGACAGTCCTGGTATTCAAACTTCCGTTTGCACGGTATGATAAGTCCTTTGTGATTTTCCAGTCCACGAAAAAGTTGATCAATAGCCGGTCGGTCTGGCTTTTATTGTTTGAGTAGTCGATATTCCATAATGGGTTGTAGTGGGATTCTCCAGCTTCGGTTACATCTTCACGCAAGGAACCGTCGTCATTATATACTTTTGCCAGAGGCGGCATGGTGATAAATGAATTGAAGGAGCCGTCTGCTGTTTTCTTCCATGATTTGGTGTATAAGAAGTTCGTGCCTATTGTCAGGTTTTTCAGTAGTTTGTGGTCGATGTTCAATCGTCCGCTCAAACGTTGGAATCCCGAATTTGGAACCATACCGTTTTGGTCAAAATATCCCAGTCCCAGAGCGTACTTTGTTTTGTCCCCGCCGGATTGTATCAAGATGTCGTGCTTTTGTTGCCAGGCGGAGCTTATCATTAGCTTTTCCCAGTCAACATACTCTCCTGATTTAAAAACGTCGAGCATCAACCCTCTGAAACAGTCGGTTTCATCATAGCTAAGATTGGCATTATAGTATGCTTCCTTGCGTAAAGCAGCCCATTCCTCTCCATTGTAAAACTCAAAGTTCTTATGGATACTTTGTGAAGCGGCGTAGGTGTTATAACTGATTTTCATCTTTCCGGTCTGTCCCCGTTTGGTAGTGATTAGTATGACACCATTGGCTGCGCGTGCGCCATAGATTGATTGGGAAGAAGCGTCTTTCAGAACTTCGAGTGATGCTATATCGTTGGAGTTTATATCATCTATACTAGTCATCGGGACACCGTCCACGATGTAAAGAGGATCATTTCCGCCGGAAAGCGAACGACGTCCCCGGATCAGAATATTCGAACTGCCACCGGGAGCGGCATTGGACATGGTAACCTGCACACCGGCAGCTTGTCCTCTCAGCATTTCACCCAGGCTAGAAGAGGGGGTAGAATTCAGTTTCTCGGAAGTTACGGAAGATATAGCGCCTGTGACATCACTGCGTTTCTGTACACCGTACCCTACTACTATTACTTCGTCCAGCAGCTCGCTGTCTTCTTTTAGTATGATACGCGCCAACTCTTTACTGTTCGCTTTGACCTCGGTTGTTTGATACCCGATGTATGAGAACTGAATAGTAGCATCTTCGGTTACGTTTGCCAAAGAATAGTTTCCGTTAATATCGGTAATGATACCGTTTGTCGTACCTTTTACTAATACATTGGCACCGATAATGGGTTCACCGTTCTGGTCTGTAACTGTTCCGTTGACGGTTTTGGTTCTTGTTGATTTTATTGTTTCCTGGCTTTTTTGTTTGCCGACAGAGATGGTATTATTTTTCTTATTGAAATATAAATTGGTCTGTACTGTTATCATGCTCAAAATATTTTCTAACGAGCTATTGCGTGCTTTGATTGAAATACGTGGGGCGGCATTTACAATTTCCTGATCATAAAAGAATTTGTAGCCGGTCTGTTTGCTTAATTGATTGAATACATTTTCTACAGTTTCATTCTTGACATCCAGCGTAATGTTTTTCTTTTCTTGTGCCTGTATGTAACAAGGCAATGATGACAAGCATACGAATAGTAAAAAAGCTAAAAATGAATGTACATTTCTGCCTTTCCTTTTTATATTAGGAAGATTATTCATAAATTTGTACGTTTTAGTAATTGAATAGATTATTTAAAACAAAGACTTGTAATACGAGATACGTTATTCACACGGGTCGAAACGAATGAATATCCGTCCGGATTACGGAATAGGGGCTTCTCTGAGAGACAGCTCCTATTTTTCAGAGATGGAATTAACCGGGTGCTTTCATAATATGTCTTTTTAAAATTATAAGTTAAATATTCAAGGTTCTACAAGGTAATACACACCGTAAACTATATACTAGGGTGTGATTAACATCTTTTTGCTATTTATATAACAATATGTGGTTGCCTTCCTTCTTATACCGGATACCACTTGTATATTCGATAGATTGAAGAACTGCTTCCAGGCTCTTGTTATCGTGTTCTCCGGAAATCAGATTGTTGAATTTACCGTTGGCAAATGTAATATGGCAATTGTACATTCGTTCCAGTTCTTTTGCCACGTCACGTATCGGAGTACTGTTGAAACGCAGACCGCCTTTTTTCCATATGGCTACCGGACGCTCTTCCCGTCGTTTGCTGTATTCGCCCGAAATGGTATTGATAAGTACCTGCTCTTTGCCTTTTAACCGCATCATCGCTTCCGGCAAATCTACCTGCACCTTTCCGCTTTCCACTTCTACAGAAACGATTTCATCAGAAGAATAGGATTTTATATCAAAGCAGGTTCCTAGTACACGTACATCGAAACGGCGGGTACTGACAATGAAAGGTTGTTCTTCATTTCTGTGTACCTGAAAATATCCTTCACCTTCCAGTACTATTTTACGCTCTTCTCCTGTGAAATTATTCGGATACCGGACATGTGAGCAGGAATTTAGTGTTAGTTGGGTGCCGTCGGGCAGAAGAAGTTGTTTTCGTTCGCCATAAGATGTTGAGGCTTCCAGATAGATAATCTGTTGTTCATTCAGATGTTCCAGATAATGAATTCCGCTCAGTACCAGGCAAACGATTGCTGCAGTGCTGGCGGTAACAACTGCGATACGATGGAACCAAGTACGTTTTTTATGTTCTATGTGTTTCAATAATTGACGTGCCTCTCGTTTATAGTGTTCACGTTCAAGATCTGTATAAGGTTGCTGTGTGGCGGTTTCTTCCCAGACATCGGAAGACAACTCATTGAGTGTTTCATGATTATCCGGGTCGTGCAGGCTGTTCAGTAGTTGCCGGGCATCCTCTGTTGTATAGAGATCGTCCAGATAACGGCGATATAGTTTTTTATTATTTTCTGTATTCTTCATATTCTGTTATTTAGAATTCGGGTATATCTTAATTTCCCCTTTGTATAATTAGTACACAAAGAAAAAGAATGTCTAGGGTATAGTTAACTTCCTTTAACTGTATATGCCGTTAGAAACCATCTCCCGCTAAAGATTGAGGCAGATAAGAAGTAAAATTAGGTCAGTGCCGGTAACAGAGTGTTTTTCTAAATACGTACGAAGCGAACGCAAAGAAGATGAGATATGTTCTTGTACCGTATTGACAGAAATCTCCAATGCTTCTGCTATTTCTTTATGAGACATTTGTTTCTCACGGCTCATTTCGAATATTTCTCGCTGGCGGGAAGTCAGTTGTTCCAGTGCATGAGATATAAGTCTCTGTAAATCATTGGCAATGATTTCATTGTTCGTCTCATTACTGTAGTCTATAGCTTGTGAAAGGATTTGCTCTTTCAGTCGGTCTTCGCTTGCCAGTTCGCGCAAATGGTTTAGAATCCGATTGCGCATGATTGTATATAAATAAGAAGAAAAAGATGTGTTGGGATTAATAAAACGACGACTTTCCCAAATCGTAGTGAAGGCGTCCTGAAAGATATCCTCTGCGTATTCGCGTGATTTGAGAAAACGCATCGCAAAATATATCAGGCGATTTTTATAAGCCGCATAAAGTTCACAGAATGCATCTTCATCTCCGGCTATCAGGCGGATGACAAGCGAACGTTCATTACCGGGAATATTTGTTGCGCACATATAGCATTTTAGGTTTCAATTCACAAAGGGATTGTTAGAATGTCACAAACGTACGTAAAATCCGGGAAATAAAAAAGGAAAGAAGTCGCTAATCTTTTTCAGATTTATTTCAGTATCATGATTTTTCTTTGTCGGAGATTATTTATTATCTTTGCAACTTTAACCCGATAATCAATGAGTAGAATAATATTAAATACTAAGATTTGGCTGTTTGTGTTGTTGTTTGGAATGTCGTTTCCCGCATGGGCACAAAGTGATGATTTCAATACATGGACTAAATTTAAGGTAAATTATAAGATAGATTCTCGTTTCTCGGTTTCAGGCGATTTGGAATTACGTATGAAGGATGATGTAAGTCGATTAGATCGTTGGGGACTGACAGTTGGTGGAAGTTATCGCCCTTGTTCTTTTTTGAATCTGGGAGTGGGATATGAGACCCATCTTCGGAATTTGGGTGATTCAGACTGGAAGTTGAGACATCGCTATCATATATCTGCCACTGCCAACTTTCGTTATCAATGGTTGAAAGTGTCTTTGCGGGAGAGGTTTCAGCAGACTTTTGACCGTGGTGATTCTGAAACTCGTCTACGTTCTCGTTTGAAGTTATCCTATGCTCCTACAAAAGGAATCGTTTCTCCTTATTTTTCTGTTGAAATTTATCAAAGTCTGGATGATACCTCTTTTTGGAGAGCAGACCGTATGCGCTATCGTCCCGGAGTGGAGATTGCTTTAGCCAAACGTTGGTCATTGGATGCATTTTATTGTTATCAATATGCATCTTCGCAAGGCAGACACATTGCCGGAATAGAAGTGGGGTATTCTTTTTGAAATAAATGACGGATAGTAAATAATAACCAATGCTAATATAATAATGTGGAGTTCAGAATGTCTTGTTTTTGCATGTGTTATGTAAATGGCTGATTACGTGCTTTTTATATAAAAGATTAATCTTTTTAAAGGAAAATATTTCTTTTCTTAACTATAATCTGTACTTTCGCTTCCACATTTCAAACTGTAATGTGGGAATTTAAGATTCTACAGTTGCAACAGACGTGTTGTATGGTTTTTCATAACCGAAAGTGAATACTTCCTCTTATGGCATTCTTTCTGCTCAATCAAGAATTTCTTTTTTTGAACTAATAGAAAAACAAAATGAAAACATGCCATAACCTATTTGTGGGAGTAGGTTTTTTTATCCTTTGTTGTACTATGTTTACTGCTTGTGTAAACCATATTTCGGAGGAAGAAGGGGAAATCATTAATAATGGAGATATTCCGTTGAAGTTTGTAGCTGATATTCATGAGATTATGAATACTCGTGTAGTAAACAATAGTTTTGGAGAAAAAGATGAAGTGGGATTATTTGCACTTGCAGGAACTACTACAATGCAAGAAGAACGTTATGCAGATAATCTTCATTTTGTGCGTTCATCTACTGGTGAGTTTGTATCTGATGAGTCGGTTTACTATCCGGATGATGGAGTTACATTGAATTTAATCAGTTATTATCCATATCAGAATAGTGGAGTAGCAATGGGGGAAAGTTCCATGCAAGTGACCGTTGCAACAACTCAAGATAAACTGGATGATTATTCTCATTCTGATTTTCTAGTTGCTTCCAAAAAGGAAGTATTAGCCAGTAAAGATGCAGTTGCTTTGACTTACAATCACCAGTTTTTTCGTATGAAAATAGTCCTTGTCCCCGGAGAGGGAGAGAATATAGAAGAAATACTGTCTGTGAAACCTACACTTTCGGTGAGTGGCTTTTATACTAAGACCATTTATGATTTTCAGAAGAAAACATTCTCTGCCTATTCTGAAGAGAAAGATATTACTCCTGCAGGAGAATGGGAAATAAAAGACGGTCGACTAGTAGGAAAAGAGCTTATTTTGATTCCCCAAGAGGCGACTGTTGGGTATCAATACATAACATTGGAAGCTGCCGGCAAACTATATACCAGTTTATTACCATCCACTTTACAATTGGAAAGTGGAAAACAGAGAGAGTTGGAAATAACGTTTGTATCGGCCGAAGATATATTAATGAGTAAAGTGAACGGAGAAATCGGGGATTGGGATGGAACAGAAGTGGATCATACCGAATCGGGTATTTTGCATAAATACATAGATGTATCGAAGCTGACTTTTGAAAAATCGAATGTGTACAAAGTGATACATTCGGGAAAACAAGTAGCCGAAATATGTAAAGAGTATCTTGTTACTCCGGATTTTTCTTCTCAAGCGATTGTTGCCTATCCGATGAAAGAAGACGGTAGCGTTAATTTATCTCAAGGGATTGTAGCACAGTTATTAGGAAAATCAGGAAAAGTGAATGGTGGAAGTGTATCATGGAATATGGAAGATCATTCATTAACCTATGTGGATGGCACCTTATTGGCTCGTCATAATGTTTATGTGCTGGCAGACGGAACAATCTCCTTATCAGTAACACTGGCAGATGATGTGTTACCTGTTTTGGCACAGGAAGATATTGTTCGTGATGTTCGTGGAGGAGTCATCCATAATTATCCGTTAGTGAAGATCGGAACTCAATACTGGATGAGGAGTAATTTGGAGACATCTTTATATGTAAACGGTGATGCGCTCCCTAAATTGAATCAGGTAACAGCAAATATAGCCGGATATTTGCAATCTACTACAGAGCGTTATTTTTATACCGCTAATGTTGCGCTTTCCGGTAGGATCTTGCCAACTCACTGGAGTATACCGAATTGGGAAGACTGGAATATTTTAAAAGACTACTTGAAGGGGGAAGCTTCTTTGTTGAAGTCAGGGACCTGGTTGTCCCTGAAGACGGAAGAACAAGTGCAACCTGCAACTAATTTATCCGGTTTTAATGGTATTCCTGTAGGAATGTATGTAGGGGCTTTCCAAGCAGATTATGAGAACAAACATTTGGCATATTGGACATTGGACAATACAAATGCCACCATCGATACTAAGGTTTTCTACATGAAAAGTGATACGAATATCATAGAAGAATCTAATGCGGGTATTGATACGAAAGCTTTCGCTATTCGTTGTATTAGAAAGTAAATCAGTGAAAATTGCATCTCCTTTTCATAAATTGCTTATATTTGGGAAGTAAAACTAACTAAAAGAGAGAACTATGAAGAAGATAATAAATCCCTGGAAGGGTTTGGAAGGGTACAATTGTTTCGGTTGTGCTCCTAATAATGAAGCTGGAGTAAAAATGGAATTTTATGAGGATGGTGACGAAGTAGTGAGCATTTGGAAGCCACGTCCCGAGTATCAAGGCTGGATTGACACTTTGCATGGCGGTATTCAAGCAGTTTTGATGGATGAAATCTGTGCGTGGGTGGTGCTTCGTAAACTACAAACGACTGGAGTGACTTCGAAGATGGAAACCCGTTACCGAAAATCTGTTGATACCAAAGATTCTCATATAGTATTGCGCGCCTCTATTAAAGAAGTGAAGCGGAACATTGTCATTGTTGAAGCAAAATTATATAATGAGGATGGAGAAGTATGCACAGAATCGGTTTGTACCTACTTTACTTTCTCGAAAGAAAAGTCGAAAGACGAAATGCATTTTACGAAATGTGATGTAGAGCCGGAAGAGATATTGCCTTTAATTTGAAATAAAAACTCAAGTTTTTGTGATAAATGTTTGGTGGTTTCAAACAAATGCTTTACTTTTGTCGCAGTTAATAAAAGAAATATGAAATATACAACTACACATCATCATCATCATTTTCCTAACGAATAATCGGTGGGCGTGGATGATATTGTGTATAACTATATAAACGATAACTAAGGCTTGCCGAATACGGTAAGCCTTTTTTATTTCTCAACGCATATTATAATTAAAAATTAAATAAAGTTATGTTAAGAATCGCAGTACAAGCCAAAGGACGTCTCTTCGAAGAGACAATGGCACTTTTAGGAGAGTCGGATATTAAGTTGAGCACTACAAAACGTACCTTATTGGTGCAGTCTTCCAATTTCCCTATTGAAGTTCTATTCCTTCGTGATGATGATATCCCGCAGACAGTGGCTACCGGTGTGGCAGACTTGGGAATTGTTGGCGAAAACGAATTTATGGAAAAGGAAGAAGATGCGGAAATCATCAAACGTTTGGGATTCAGTAAGTGTCGCCTTTCATTGGCTATGCCGAAAGATATTGAATATCCCGGTTTGTCATGGTTTAACGGTAAGAAGATCGCTACTTCTTATCCGGTTATTCTTCGCAACTTCCTGAAGAAAAATGGTGTAAATGCTGAAATTCACGTGATTACCGGTTCCGTAGAAGTGTCTCCGGGAATTGGATTGGCTGATGCTATTTTTGATATTGTAAGCTCCGGTTCTACGTTGGTAAGTAACCGTTTGAAAGAAGTGGAAGTCGTAATGAAGTCGGAAGCATTGCTGATTGGCAACAAGAATATGAGCGACGAGAAAAAAGAAGTGCTCGAAGAACTGCTGTTCCGCATGAATGCAGTAAAAACAGCCGAAGATAAAAAATATGTATTGATGAATGCTCCGAAAGATAAACTGGAAGAAATCATTGCTGTATTGCCGGGTATGAAGAGTCCTACGGTGATGCCGTTAGCACAGGAAGGCTGGTGCTCTGTCCATACAGTACTTGATGAAAAACGTTTTTGGGAAATCATTGGAAAACTGAAAGGACTGGGAGCAGAAGGCATTTTAGTACTGCCAATTGAGAAGATGATTGTATAAATATATATATAGGCACAGATTTCACGGATTACACAGATAATGTAGTCGCTAATCCCAGATACCGTGTAACCCGTGAAATCCGTGCCTAATAAGATATAAACTATGAAATTGATTAAATATCCCTCAAAAGAACAGTGGACGGAACTTTTGAAACGTCCGGCACTGAATACGGAAAATTTGTTTGACACTGTTCGCTCTATTATAAATAAGGTAAGAGCAGAAGGTGACAAAGCCGTCTTGGAATATGAAGCTACTTTTGATAAAGTCACCTTGTCTGCGCTTGCTGTGACTCCTGAAGAGATACAGGTTGCCGGAACATTGGTAAGCGATGAACTGAAAGCAGCCATCTCCCTGGCAAAACAAAATATTGAAACCTTTCATGCTTCCCAACGTTTTATCGGAAAGAAGGTAGAAACAATGAACGGTGTGACTTGCTGGCAAAAATCGGTAGGAATCGAAAAAGTGGGATTGTATATTCCGGGTGGAACAGCACCACTTTTCTCAACTGTATTGATGTTGGCTGTTCCGGCTAAAATTGCAGGATGCAAGGAAATCGTACTTTGCACGCCTCCCGATAAGAATGGAAATATTCATCCGGCTATTCTTTTTGCTGCGCAACTGGCAGGTGTCAGTAAAATATTCAAGGCTGGTGGTGTGCAGGCTATTGCCGCTATGGCCTATGGAACGGAGAGTGTACCTAAAGTATATAAGATATTTGGTCCAGGTAATCAATATGTGACAGCTGCCAAACAGTTGGTAAGCCTGCGTGATGTAGCTATTGATATGCCTGCCGGTCCTTCTGAAGTCGAAGTTCTGGCTGATGCATCTGCCAACCCGGTTTTTGTAGCAGCAGATCTTTTGTCACAGGCAGAACACGGAATAGATAGTCAGGCTATATTGATTACTACTTCCGAGAAGCTTCAAACAGAAGTAATGGCGGAAGTAGAACGTCAATTAGCCGAATTGCCCCGTCGTGAAATTGCTGCAAAATCATTAGAGAATAGTAAACTGATTTTAGTAAAGGATTTGGATGAAGCATTGGAACTGACTAACGCATACGCGCCGGAACACTTAATAATAGAAACGGAAAACTACATGGAAGTAGCAGAGCGTGTAACAAATGCCGGTTCTGTTTTCCTTGGATCGTTAACTCCCGAAAGTGCCGGTGACTATGCTTCCGGAACAAATCATACCTTGCCTACCAACGGTTATGCCAAAGCATATAGCGGCGTCAGTCTGGATAGTTTTATCCGCAAGATTACGTTCCAGGAAATTCTTCCGGAAGGAATAAAAGCTATTGGTCCCGCTATTGAGGAGATGGCGGCTAACGAACATTTGGACGCGCATAAGAATGCGGTCACAGTTCGTCTCAAAGCAATTCAAAATTCATAACTTAAAATTTAAAGAAGTGAAAACATTACAAGAATTAACCCGGCCGAATATCTGGAAATTAAAGCCTTACTCTTCGGCACGTGATGAATATAAAGGAGTCACCGCTTCTGTTTTCCTGGATGCAAACGAAAATCCGTACAATACGCCTCACAACCGTTATCCGGACCCTATGCAGTGTGAACTGAAAACATTGTTGTCGAAAATTAAGAAAATATCTCCCGAACATATTTTTCTCGGAAACGGCAGTGATGAAGCCATCGACTTGGTCTTTCGTGCTTTTTGCGAACCGGGTAAAGATAATGTAGTAGCTATCGATCCTACCTATGGAATGTATCAGGTCTGTGCCGATGTAAACGATGTAGAATATCGGAAAGTTTTGTTGGATGATGACTTCCAGTTCTCTGCTGACAAATTGCTGGCAGCTACCGACGAGCATACCAAACTGATTTTCCTTTGTTCGCCTAATAATCCGACGGGAAATGATCTGCTTCGTTCCGAAATAGAAAAGATTCTTTGTCAGTTTGAAGGATTGGTAATGTTGGATGAGGCTTACAATGATTTTTCTAAAGCTCCGTCTTTCCTCGAAGAGTTGGATAAATATCCTAATCTCGTCGTATTTCAGACATTCTCCAAAGCCTGGGGATGTGCTGCTATCCGTTTGGGAATGGCTTTTGCTTCCAAAGAGATTATTGATATTCTTAGTAAAATCAAATATCCCTATAATGTCAACCAGTTGACTCAACAGCAAGCCATCGCCATGTTGCATAAACATTATGAGATAGAACGTTGGGTGAAAACTCTGAAGGAAGAACGTGACTATCTGGAAGCGGAATTTGAAAAGCTTCCATGTACCATTAAACTGTTTCCGTCTGATGCGAATTTCTTTTTGGCAAAAGTGACGGATGCCGTGAAAATCTACAATTATTTGGTAGGTGAAGGAATTATTGTGCGTAATCGCCATAACATTTCGCTTTGCTGCAACTGTTTGCGTGTGACTGTCGGTACCCGTGTAGAGAATAATACACTATTAGCCACCCTTAAAAAATACCCGGGATAATTTATGAAGAAGAAAGTATTATTTATAGATAGAGATGGTACGTTAGTGATCGAACCTCCTGTAGATTACCAACTCGACTCATTGGAGAAGTTGGAATTCTATCCGAAAGTATTTCGTAATTTAGGTTTTATCCGCAGCAAACTTGATTTTGAATTTGTGATGGTCACCAATCAGGATGGATTGGGTACATCTTCTTTCCCGGAAGAAACGTTTTGGCCTGCCCATAATCTGATGCTTAAAACATTGGAAGGAGAGGGGATTACTTTTGATGAGATTCTGATAGACCGTAGTTTCCCTGAAGATAATGCGCCCACCCGTAAACCACGTACCGGAATGTTGACGAAGTACCTAAATAATCCGGAATACGATCTTGCCGGAAGTTTTGTTATAGGCGACCGTCCTACGGATGTGGAACTTGCCAAAAATATGGGTTGCCGGGCAATCTATCTGCAAAATTCACCTGAAACCCTGAAAGAAAAAGGATTGGAAGAAGTCTGCGCCCTTGCAACGACCGACTGGGATCAGATAGCCGAATTCCTTTTTGCCGGAGAACGGAAAGCGGAAGTACGTCGTACAACAAAAGAAACAGATATTGATGTGACTTTGAACTTGGATGGAAACGGCGCTTGTGACATCTCTACCGGTCTTGGCTTTTTCGACCACATGCTCGAGCAGATTGGAAAACACTCCGGTATGGACTTGACAATCCGTGTGAAAGGAGATCTGGAGGTAGATGAACATCATACGATCGAAGATACTGCTATTGCATTAGGAGAATGTATTTACCAGGCTTTAGGTAGTAAACGTGGAATTGAGCGTTACGGCTATGCTTTACCAATGGATGATTGTCTTTGTCAGGTTTGTCTGGACTTTGGTGGTCGTCCCTGGCTGGTTTGGGATGCCGAATTCAAGCGTGAGAAGATAGGGGAGATGCCAACGGAAATGTTCCTTCATTTCTTTAAGTCACTAAGTGATGCGGCAAAAATGAATCTGAACATCAAGGCGGAAGGACAAAATGAACATCATAAGATAGAAGGTATTTTTAAAGCCCTTGCCCGTGCCTTGAAAATGGCAATCAAAAGAGATATCTATCATTTTGAACTTCCATCCAGCAAGGGAGTACTTTGATCTTTTTATAATAATAATATAGACTTATGCAGAAAAGAATCCTGTTGAGCCTACTTTTGGGAGTAATCTTCTCTATATCTATTTTTAGTCAGAATTTGAAAGTAGAGAAGATTACTCTTCCTGATAGTGAATTAACCAATCTGTACAAGATCGATTCGGGTGTATATCGTTCAGAGCAACCTTCGCATGAAGACTTTAAAGCTTTAGAAAAGTATGGTATTGGCGAAGCTCTCAATCTCCGTAATAGACATAGTGATGATGATGAAGCCGCAGGAACAAACGTAAAGCTTCATCGGGTAAAGACCAAAGCTCATTCCATCAATGAAGAACAGTTGATTGAAGCATTGCGTATTATAAAGAATCGTAAAGCGCCGATTGTTATCCATTGCCATCACGGATCAGATCGCACAGGAGCTGTTTGCGCACTTTATCGAGTGGTATTTCAGAATGTTTCAAAAGAAGACGCGATTCATGAAATGACTGAAGGCGGTTTTGGCTTTCATCGTATTTATAAAAATATCATTCGGAGGATTAAAGAAGCGGATATAGAGCAAATAAGAAGAAAAGTTATGTGTACAGAGGGATTTTAGTATGTAATTTTGTGCAGATACATGTCTTGCTAAAATGTTGTATCGAAGCTATGATGAGGCGTTATATTTTCTCAACTATTCTCACTGCTATGAGAAAAAATTCTCACTATAATGAGAAAATCTTCTCATAGTAATGAGTATTTTTTCTCATAGCAGTGAGAATAGTTTGATGTTTGTACTTCCCTATAAATTCTCTATTTCTTTAAGCCACATAGCTGAATTGGCATCACTAGGCATCCTCCAATCCCCCCGTGGACTAATAGAAATACTTCCAACTTTAGGGCCGTCCGGTAAGCAAGAACGTTTGAACTGCTGATTGAAGAAACGACGGAAGAAAGTGGAAAGCCATTTCTTGATGGTTTCTTCATCATACGTATCTTTGAATGTCGTTCTTGCCAAATAGAATATCTTGGAAGGCCGGAAGCCGAAACGTAAGAAATAATATAGGAAGAAGTCGTGCAGTTCATAAGGACCTACCAAATCTTCTGTTTTCTGTTTAATTTCTCCGTTCTCATCCGCCGGAATCAATTCCGGGCTAATAGGAGTGTCTACAATATCAAGCAAAGTAGCTTTCGAGTTTTCGTCCATACCGTTTTCTGCCACCCATTGTACTAAATATTTCACAAGTGTTTTGGGAACACTCGCATTTACCCCGTACATGGACATGTGATCGCCGTTGTAAGTAGCCCATCCCAATGCAAGTTCGGATAAATCCCCTGTGCCGATAACCATTCCCCAAGTCTGATTGGCCACATCCATTAGTATTTGTGTACGTTCGCGCGCTTGAGAATTTTCGTATGTAACGTCATGCACATTCACGTCATGTTCTATGTCTTTAAAATGCTGGATACAGGCATCTTTAATACTAATCTCACGGATGGATATACCTAATGATTTCATTAGATCAATGGCGTTATGGTAGGTGCGGTCGGTCGTACCAAAGCCCGGCATTGTGATTCCAAGAATACCTTTCCGGGACAATCCCAGTTTATCGAAAGTCTTCACGCAGACGAGCAGTGCCAGTGTTGAGTCTAATCCACCTGAAATACCAACTACGGCTGTTTTGGCTCCGGTGTGAACTAATCTTTGTGCTAGTCCGGCCACTTGGATAGAGAATACTTCTTCGCAATGTTCATTTAGCTCAATTCCTTGTGGTACAAAAGGATGGGCGTTGAACTTCCGGGTTAAGGTCAGTTCTTTGCTGTTGACAAATTCTGTTGCGATAGAAACCGCCTTCTTGTCTCCTAAATTTGCCTGATTAGCGGCGAAGGTAGTATTTATCCTGCGTTCTGCCCGGATGCGTTCCACATCAATTTCGCTGATAATCAGTTGCTCTTTCATACTGAAACGTTCGCTGCGTGCAAGCAGTGAACCGTTTTCATAAATCAGCCCATTACCGGCAAAAACCACATCGGTAGTAGATTCTCCAAAGCCACAAGACGAGAATACATATCCGGCAATACAACGTGCAGATTGTTGGCTGATGAGAGAACAAAGATAATTGTTTTTTCCAATGCCTTCATTATCAGCAGACATATTGAACAGAATCTCTGCCCCTTGCAGTGCCAGTGAGGAACTTGGAGGTATAGTAGACCAAAGGTCCTCGCATATCTCAATGCCAAAAGTCGTATCTGAAGTCTCAAAAAGCAGATTTGCACCTATGGGAACGATTTGTCCACACAGGCGTACGTTGTTTGTAGTCAACTGAAGCGCTGATGTGAACCAACGTTGTTCGTAGAATTCTTTATAATTCGGCAGATAGGTCTTGGCTGCAACTCCCAACACTTTCCCTTTCTGAATCACTACGGCTGCATTGATTACTGTCGAATTGACAACGACAGGCATGCCAACAATAGAAATGATATCTAATTGACGGGTGTTATTCAGAATTTGCATCAGCCCCATTTCTGCTTCTTCCAGCAAAAGTTGTTGTCCGAATAGGTCACCACAAGTATATCCGGTGATACTCATTTCCGGGAAAATAATGATCTGCACTCCTTTTCCTTCAGCCACTGTAATCAGACTTTCTATCTTCTCTACATTGAATTTACAGTCAGCCACTTTTACGTGTGGCACGGCTGCAGCTACTTTTACAAATCCGTAGTTCATCTTATACCTTATTTATATATAATGAGTGCAAAAATAGGAAATAGTTTTGAATAATTATCTTTTCTATATTGAATCCTCTTAATAAGCTATTTTGTATGAGTTGTGATGTTGTTATTTGAGCAATTAAAGTAACTATCAAAATGAACGTTTATATTCAACTATCATTGAAATATGTTGTGGATTTATTTTCATTTATGGGTTTGTGTACTTAAATATGTATCAAAAAGATATAAGTGGAAATTTGGTATAAAATATGCGACATATTGTTTCTTTTATTTAAATATAATATATATATTTGTAGCCAAAATAAAACAATATTAGAAGTGTATAACACCTAAACAGAACAAGTGATATTAGTGTTTAATTTATAACTTAAGAGAGCAGATGGTCATACATTTAATTCACACAGCAGTAACACGAAAAATCTATTTGGATATTTGGCGCAATATTAAGAATTTGCCAAGTTAGTCTATTCCTATTCTATATTTATAGATAATAATAGCCTGTCCCAAGTCGGTGCAGAAAATGCATAAACCGATTTTGGGAAAGGAGTGTATTATTCTACGCAAAGACTGCGTATTCCTTATTGTAGATAAATCTATAAAAATAAATCAATTTCATTAATTTAAAATCAAAGTATCAAAGATGAGAAAATCAATTCTCTTGTTTGTACTCTTTACTCTGACAAGTATCCCCCTGTTGCTTTTTGCACAGGGTGGATATCAGGTAACGGGACACATTATTTCGGCGGAAGACAATCAGCCGATGATTGGTGTGTCTGTTTTGGAGAAGGGTACGACGAACGGAGTAATTACCGACATGAATGGTAATTACAGTATCACAGTGACGAAATCTCCCGCCACTTTGCAGTTTTCTTATGTCGGTATGAAAACGGTAGATAAGCAGGTGACTGCTTCTACTCGTATAAACTTGACAATGGAAAATGACGCGCAGATGGTGGACGAAGTAGTGGTAGTAGCGTACGGTGTACGTAAAAAAGGTACAATAGCCGGTTCTGTATCCACTGTGAGGGCGGAAAAAATGGAAAATGTACCTGCTGCCAGTTTTGACCAGGCATTGCAGGGACAGGCACCGGGATTAATGGTTATGTCCGGTTCTGGTGAACCGAGTGTAGCTGCTTCATTTCAGATTCGAGGTATCAATTCTTTGAGTTCGGGGACTTCTCCCTTGTTTATCCTTGACGGGGTGCCTGTATCTAGTGGTGATTTCAACACTTTGAACCCAAGTGATATCGAATCGATATCCGTATTAAAAGATGCCTCTTCTACCTCTATCTACGGAGCGCGTGCGGCAAACGGTGTGGTGGTGATAACTACAAAGCGCGGTTTGGCCCTAGACAAAGCTAAAGTAACATTTCGTACTCAATTGGGCATCTCTCAGTTGGCTCAGGATAAATGGAACCAGATGAATACTGAAGAACGTATTCTGTTTGAGAAAGAAGTGGGATTGGATAAAGGAAAAGACTATGATCTTCTTCGTAAAACCGATATTAATTGGCTTGATGTGGTATTTAATGACAAAGCTATGCTGCAAAATTATGAAGTATCGGTGAACCGTGCTACTGACCGTTTAAATTATTATGTGTCGGGTAACTTTTTTGACCAGGATGGAATTGCACAAGGGTCAGGATTCAGACGTTATAATATGCGTGCAAATGCAGACGTAAAAGCTAGTAATTGGCTTAAAGTTGGTACTACTTCCACTGTGTCTTATGAAGATATTGAACAGGCGCAGACTGGAGAATATACTTCAGTAACTCCAATTTCTGCTTCACACTTTATGATGCCTTACTGGAATCCTTATAATGAAGATGGATCGATAGCTTCAACTAAAGATGACAGTTGGACGGGAACCAATCAAAATCCGCTCGATTGGATGCGGAATAATCCTGTTAGTTATAAAAAATATAAAGTATTGTCCACTTTATATGCCGAAGTAAATCCCATTAAAGGCTTGACCATAAAGTCACAGTTTGCTGCAGATTATGCGCATATGACAGCGTTTAGACAATCCTTTCCGAGTTTTTCCACAAATAATGGTTCGGGGAATGCCGGGCGTAGTTCTAATGACAGATTGAGTCTGACAATTACTAATACTGCTAATTACATGTTTACATTGAGGGAAAAACATTCTTTTAATTTTTTATTAGGACAGGAAGGAGTAGATGCCCAGTCAGAAGGATTCTCCATTTCTATGAGAGGACAGAACAATGATCTTCTTACTAATATTTCGAATGGTACGCTAGCTGCCTCTTGGTCGGATACGGCGGCAGGAACCCTTTATTCCTATTCATACCTCTCTTTCTTCGGAAGAGGCGAGTATAATTATGATGGTCGCTATTATGTAGACTTTTCATTGCGTACTGATGCTTCTTCCCGTTTTGGTAAGGACAATCGATGGGGTGCTTTCTGGTCTGTCGGATTGATGTGGAACCTTAAGAAAGAAAAGTTTCTAAATGAGTGTAAATGGTTGACAACCACTCGTCTAGCTCTCAGTACGGGTACTTCCGGTAACTCGGATATCGGCTATTATGCATGGCAGTCTTTGGTGAAAGGCGGAATGGACTATATGGGTGAAACTGGTATTTACCCTGCTCAAAGCGGTAATCCCGATTTGAGTTGGGAGAAAACATGGACCACTAACTTGGCTTTGCATTTGGGCTTTTGGAACCGGATAAACTTGGACGTTGAGTTATATAATAAGAAGACTACGGATATGTTGATGGATGTTCCGCAGTCTTATGCAGTGAATGGTTCGGGAAGCCGTTGGGACAATATCGGAGCAATGGTCAACCGGGGTGTGGAAGTCATGGTGAACGGTGATGTTATCCGTACAAAAGATTTCTCATGGAATCTGAGCGCAAATTTCTCATATAATAAGAATAAAATTACCGAGCTCTATAATGGAGTAGATGAATACGAAATTGCAAGTACCAATCTTAAGTATGTGGTAGGTCGGTCATCTACTGAATTTTATATTAATCGCTATGCTGGAGTCAATCCTGCTAATGGCGATGCGTTGTGGTATACAAAAGATGGTGAGATAACAACAGAATTCAGAGATTCTGATAAAGTGATGACTGGCAAGAGCTTTGTGGCTCCATGGCAAGGTGGATTTGGTACGACATTAACGTGGAAAGGTATTTCACTGGCTGCACAATTTAGTTGGGTGGCTGATCGTTGGGTGTTTAACAATGACCGTTATCTGGATGAAGGAAACGGGCTGTTTGAAACATATAATCAGTCCCGTCGATTGCTTTATGACCGTTGGAAGAAGCCGGGTGACGTGACGGATATACCTCGTTATGGAGTTACTCCGCAAATGGATTCTCGCTTTTTGGAAGATGCCTCTTTTTTGAGATTAAAAAATTTGATGCTTAGTTACAACTTCCCTCAAGCATTGCTTAAAAAGACTAATTTTTTGACGCATTTGAGAGTGTTTGTGCAAGGACAAAATCTGCTCACATTCACCAAATTCTCAGGGCTTGATCCTGAAGGTGTGAGCAATATGTATCAGGCACAGTATCCTTCAACTCGCCAGTTTACTTTTGGTCTGGAAGTTTCATTCTAAACATATAACTATAAAACAATGAAGAATAAGATAAAGATTTATTTGTTGTTGATAGCTGTGGGCATTGGCTCCGTATCATGTTTGGACAAGTATCCCGACGATGCTATCCAAGCCGGCCAGGCTATCAAAACAGTGGACGATGCTAATCAGGCAATTATTGGCATCTATGCGGCATTTAAGGATGCTTCGCTCTATAGCGGACGTCTGACGTTGTTGCCCGATTTGCAGACCGATCTTGTGTATGCCGTTACCGGATATTCGAATCAATACGGTGATTTGTGGCGTTGGAATATATTAGCTACCAATGAAGATATCGAGGCTGTATATGGAGCTTTGTATGCTATTATTAATCGTTGTAACTTCTTGTTAGATTATATTCCGGGAGTACAGCAAAGCACGACGGACGATGACGCACTCGATAAACTGGAAATGATTCACGGTGAAGCCCTTTTTGCTCGGGCGTTGTGTTATTCCGAACTAATTAAGCTATTCTGTAATTCATATGAAAGTGATGGGGAAGCAGAAAATGAACTGGGAGTAGTGCTTACTTCTCATTATGATTCGGTAGACAATACCCGTCGTGCTTCGTTGAAAGATTCTTATCAATTTGTACTGGATGATCTTGAATTGGCTGCTGAATACTTGAAAATAGATGAAAACAGTGTGTCAAAGGACGACCTTTACAGCACTACGTATATTAATGAATATACGGTTTATGCTCTCCGTGCTCGGATTGCTTTATATATGAAGCATTATACTGAGGCAATCAAGTATTCCACCAAAGTCATTGACAGTGGTTATTATGTGCTTTCAAGTGCATCTATACAATATGGAAGTACCGGCCAGAGTTTCTATCAGTATATGTGGACGAATGATGCTTCGACTGAAATAATTTGGAAGGTGGGTTTTACACCTACTTCTTATGGCGGGGCTTTAGGTACAATATTTTTTAATTATGATTATTCAACAGTACGTCCTGACTATGTACCTGCAAAATGGGCCTTAGAATTATACGATCCGTACGATCTTCGTTTCTCAATTTTTTTCCAAACATATCTAACAGGATATCCACATGCATTGCAATGGTCATTACTTCAGAAATATTGGGGAAATACCACTCTCATGGAAAGCTATAACATTCGTCACGTCTCTATGCCGAAACCATTTCGATTGTCAGAGCAATACCTTATCCGTGCGGAAGCATACTGCTTTAAAAATTCACCCGACTACGGAAGTGCAGGCAAAGATCTCGGAACTTTATGTGCTGCGCGTTATTCTTCGTATAGCGGTGGCGTGAGTGTATCTGAGAAGAATGCTTTGGAGGTAATCGAACAAGAACGTGTGAAGGAACTTTATATGGAAGGTTTCCGTCTTCAGGACCTAAAACGTTGGCACAAAGGATTTGAAAGAAAGCCGCAGAGCGAGTCACTGGACAATGGTAGCAGTTTGAAAGTGGAGAAAGACGATCCGCGCTTTGTATGGCCTATTCCTCAAAATGAGTTGGATGCACCGGGATCAGACATTCAACCGAATGAAAGCAATAAATAATAGTTTTTAAAATCAATAAACATGAAAAAGATTTTTATTGGATTATCAGCCATATTCGCCTTCGCGTTCGGATTCACCGGTTGCGACACCGATTATGTTACATATAGCGGTCCCGATTATATCATGTTCTCCGATACATTGACCGTACTTCCGGTTCAAAACAATGAGGAGTATTTCGATATACCAGTGGCGGCTACCGAAGCTTGTAGCTACGATCGAACGTTAGGAGTGGAGATTTTGGATAAAAAGACGAATGCGGTGGAAGGGCGGCATTTTTCTCTCGAATCAAACACGGTGACCATCAAGGCGGGTGAGCGCACTGCGAATGTTCGCATACGTGGTATTTATGATAATATAGAGGTTACCGATTCGTTGGGAATGGTTCTCCAACTGGTCAGTAAGGAAGAATCTAAGTGGGAACTCTATGGAACCGAAACGAAGGTGATTTTGGAGAAAGTATGTCCGTTTGATATTCATTTGTTTGAAGGTTATGCTTTAATAGTAACTTCTACTTATTTTGGTTCGTATATGAAGGATGTAAGCCAGCGGTTAATTCGTACAAAAGTTGATCCCAATGCAGAAAACACTATCATTATGAAAGACTACTTCTATAAAGGATATGACCTCAAAGTGAAGTTTACTACCAACGACCTGCTTAATCCGTTGATTGAAATGGAAGATCAACCGTTTGCTTCTACTATGGAAGCTTTTGATACAATTTATGGTGATTGGGAAGTGTGGGCATATCAATCAGGGTATTACCTCTCTTATTATAGTAGTTGTGAAAGATTTATTTTCCAGTATATGACATTACATGTACCAGGTATGCCTGCTGGAAAAGATGAAGTCGGTACTTACATAAATGTAGTGAAATGGGTCAGTGATGACGAAGCGCAAATTCTTATCGAAGAAGGCGTCAATAATTCATTAAAATAATAATAAAAAATAGAAATATGAGAAAGTTTAAACAAAGAAACTTGGTTGCGCATATACGGAAGTTCAGTTTGGAAAGCTGTTTCACGGCTCTGTTCATGGCGTTATGCATTAGTGCTTGTTCGGACGACGACGATGCAGCAAAAGTGGTTTTTCCCGAAAAACAAACTGTCAATTGTGTATATGGTGATACAAAAGAATTGAATTTTGAAGCGAATGCCAACTGGCAGTTGACTTCTTCGGCTACATGGTGCCGGTTTATGAATGATGGTCATGAAGATTATTCTTTGTCGGGAACTGCTGGAAAGCAGACTGTGACATTAAAGATTACCGATGAAGTTGTGGCGTTCGATGCACCTACCGTTGCTCATTTGACTATGATGATAGGAGCGGATAAGGCGATTATTGCTGATGTGGTGCGTGATAATAAAACGCGTGAATTGAAGATTTACGATATGGAAGGCAATGAAATCCAAGAAATAGAAGTCGGATATGATGATTATAAACCTTTTCAAGTAAAGGCTAACTTCCGTTTTGCTGCAACTAACAGACCGGAATGGTTGGAGGTAGCCGGCAATGCTATTGTAGGTACTGTAAATGAAATGACAAAAGGTGAGGTCAAAGTGATTGATAATCCTCTGTATGCAAAGTATGTACAAAATGGTACATTGACTTTTGCCGACGAAGATGGGGTTATGTCTTATTCATTCCCTTTGGTATATAAAGGTATGGATCCGAAAAAAATTAAGATACTTAACTCTAATCCTTGGAATTGGGAAGTGTCATTGGATGGCAAGACATTCATACAAACAAGCAGTGCAGGAGCCAGTGCTTCTACTACAACTTCTACTTATAATAAATTTATACCCTATACCGTGCAGGCTTTGAATGATGAAGTAGTTCCGGTGTACATTCAGAAAGTGGTTGAATATGGAATGGTGCAGATGAAAATTGGAGAAGAAGATGGAGTGGACTGGATAAAACTTGAAGATGATAAAAAAGGTAATTTGCGATTGAAAGTCAATGATTCTTCTGAAGAAAGAGAAGGATACGTGTTACTATTACCTCAAGCGTTATATGATGAAATTAAAGATGAATTATGGGAAAATTTGATAGAAATGGATATGGAAACATACGAACAGGATATCAAATATACTTATCAACAAAATAATCTTTTGATTAATTTTGTGCAGAAAGAGAAAAAGCAAGAGGTGGCACAGGCGTTTAAAGTGACTTACTTTGATTCAAGTTGGAATACACAAGAAGCTATTTGTACGAAGGTTACTGATACCGATATAATAAATTTATATCCAGATGTAAGTGATATTTATACTATGGAGTGGCCTTCTGCTCAAGGCGGGGTTACCATTGATCCATTAGAGGGTGATTTCGAATTAGAATGGAATTTTAAAGTAATGCGTAATGGTGAAGATATAACTTCGGAAAAAATTTGTGAAGGTAGTGATACATCATTGAATGCTTTTATTGAGGGTACTTTGACAGAAGAATTCCATATTCTGATTGAGAAAGATGGTGAAATAAAAAAAGTACTTATTGTTACTCCAAATTATAATTAATCATTGAATAAATGAATAAGAAACTATATTCCATATTATTCTTTGTTCCCCTCATTGTTTCTTTATTGGCAATGACGGTGGTGACAGGATGCTCTGATGATGACGAGCCGCTACAATCCACTTATGGATATGTGCAGTTTAAGTTATTAAAGAGTGCATCCATGGACAAAGGTACGACAACTCGTGCAGTGACCGATAAGCTAGATAAGCTAAGCGATGCACAGAAAGTGAAAGTTGTCATGCAATACAATGGTTCAACTATTACTCAGACTTTGTTACTGGATTCATACAATGCAGAAAATGCAGAATTCGGATTGCGTAGTGATAAGTTGAAGTTGCTCACAGGAACCTATACTATCATTGGTTATTATTTGTATGATAAGTTGGATAATGTATTATATGCCGGACCTGCCGGAAAGGATAATGTATTTACGATTATTGCTGACGGTTTGCATACTCAAAAGTTGAGTGTAGATGCAGTGTCACGAGGTATGGTCACATTTAAATTGGTGAAGGACTTTGTGAAAACTCGCGCGGCTGAGGATGAAGCATATCCATTGAGCAATATTTTATCAATTGATATCACAGTGAAGAACCTTTTCACTCAAGAGCTGACTACGATAGAAAAGATTCGGGTAAAATATGTAGAAGACTTTACCGATGAGCCTGCCGACGGATATGGCGACAGAAACCAGGAAACGTCTTATGCAGAGTGCGACACAGTGGCATGGCTGAAAGCAGGTACGTACCAAATAAGCAGTTACAAAACCTATTCGGATGAAAAGGCTAATAATTCATTGGAGGTGGCAACTGTACAGACTTCCAAGTCGTTTGTCGTGAAAGATAATGAAGTGACAAAGGACGCGGAAGTACCTATCCGTCTTGACGAAACAGCCGAATATATTAAAGATTATATAGCACTGAAAGCTATTTGGGAAAAGATGGGCGGTCCGTCATGGAAGTATTATGGGGAATCCGCACCGATGGGAGTTAATTGGAATTTCAATAAGGATATTGACATGTGGGGTAACCAGCCCGGTGTGCAGTTGTTGGAGAATGGTCGCGTAGCTCTAATATCGCTTGCCGGATTTGGCGCTGAGGGCGTTGTGCCCGATGAAATTGGACAATTCACTGAATTGAGAATTTTATCATTAGGAACACATGATGAAAAGCTCGGTGGACACTTGTTCGACAACTATTCCGTCAACATGAGCGACGAACAACGTAAGGCTATGCGAATGGATTATGATACGAAATTTCTTTCTAGGGATGCTCGGGAAGATTTGTCTACTATTCTACGCAAAGGAATTAACGATAATCCGAAAATGAGTCCCATCAAGAGCAGTCGTATTTCTACGAAAGATGTGCAGTTTGGTGCTTTGACGAATAAAATTACTGGCGTATCTAAAGCTATCATGAGGCTGACGAAATTGGAACAATTCTTTATATCTAATTCACCTGTCAGAAGTGATGGACTCTTTGTGAATGTGAAACCTGATTCGCCTTACTATGAGGAACAGGAGGAATGGAATTGGAAGAATATGGCAACTTTGACGGATATAGAAATCTACAATTGTCCTCACTTGGAAAAACTGCCTGTAGATATGTTGAAGCAGTTGCCTGAATTGGTCTCACTCAATATTGCTCATAATCCGAGTATAGATGGAGACCAATTGAAAAGTGATTGGGAAGCGCTGCTTGGAGAAGATTCACAGTGTGCAGATAAGATTCAGCTTCTTTATATGGGATATAATAAGCTTAAAGAATTTCCTGAATATGGTCTTCTGAAGAAAATGAAAAAATTAACACTTTTGGATTGTACTAACAATGAAATTGAAATATTACATCCTTTTGGCAAGGAAGTCAAACTCATGAAAGTGTATCTGGATAATAATAAAATAAAAGAAATCCCGGGTGTTGAGGATGGCAATGGATTGAAATATTTCTTCGGCTGGAATGATGTGGAAACTTTAAGTTGCACAAACAATCAGTTGACGGAAGTGCCGAATATTTTCAATGCTAAGTCCGATTACGTGATGGGGACAGTAGACTTCTCTAACAATCTGATAGATAAATTTGAGGATGGTGAGAATCATCGGGGTATCAATGCTTCTACTGTAAATTTGCACCATAACAAATTTACGATATTCCCTAAACTTTTGTTTGAGAAAGAATCACCGATGCAAACACTGAACCTTTCCGCCAACGGTATGACAACCATTCCTAAAGGGGCACTGAAGGGAAAGACGTCTTTGGAGTATCTCACTAGCCTTGACCTGACTTATAATAAGTTAAGTTCGCTGACAGATGATTTTTATGTGATTAATATGCCGATATTGTACGGATTGGATTTAAGCTATAATAGATTCTCCAAATTCCCTTCTCAACCGCTGTCTATCAATTATCTGGTAGTGTTCGGCATTAGCCACCAACGGGATGATAACGGTAATAGAACACTGCGTGAATGGCCTACGGGACTTTATAAAAATCCGAGTCTTAAGGTCTTTTATATCGGTTCAAATGATTTACGTAAAATTGATGATACCATTTCGTCGACTATCGTGTTGTTTGAAATCAAGGATAATCCGAATATTTCGATTGACATGAGCGGGATATGTCCGTATATTAGAGCTGGACAATATACGTTGATTTATGATAAGTCGCAGGACATCCGCGGTTGTGATGCGCTTGATTTGGATAAATAAACAAAATAGAATAAAAATCAATGAAATATTTAGTAAAGATAGCATTAGGATTATTCGTTTACATGGCTGCTGTGGCATCGTGTAAAGATGATGACGATAGTGGTATTACCGGATTCTCGATAGATAAGGAAGATATCACGATGGGTGCTGACGGTGGCAAGGATATAGTAACCGTCTCATCGGGAGGCGAATGGGCTGTCAGTGCGTCGGAACCTTGGGTGAACATTTCTCCTGCTAATGGTTTCGGTGCTACTGAGTGTACGGTTTCTATCGATTCGACCTTAATTAACGGAATGCGTAAAGCAGAAATACGTTTTATACCTCAGGGGCAGGCGCCATGTGTGATGACGGTGCATCAAACTGGTTATGGCAAGATGATTTATATAGAAAAGCCTGATGTGGAAATCAAAGCATCAGATACTTATGACAATCGCCATTTTGATGTGATCGTAACCACAAATGTTGCGTTCAAAATGAATACGGAATATGATGTTATTCCAGAAAAAGAGTGGCTCACTTTGCCTGAAGATCCCACTGTTGATTTAGATCGTGGCTCTCGTCCGCGTACAACTAAAATCCGTGTTGAATGGACGATGAATCCGGATTTTGACATTCGTACAGCTAAAATTCATTTCACACCTAAAAGCACCGAAGATAAACTGGAACAGCCTGCTGTGTTGACGATCTCTCAGAAAGCTTCACCGAGGATTGAGGACAATCGCTCGGGCGACTCATTGACGTTGCTCACTATCAGAGAACGCTTGGAAATAGGTAACAACTGGAATCCGGGTGAGAACATGAGATATTGGGACAATGTAGTATTGTGGGAAGAAGGTGATGAAGGACTTCCGAAGGGCGAAAATGTAGTGGGACGTGTACGTTCTGTGTCTTTTAATATGATTAATACCAAAGAATCAGTTCCGCAAGAAGTGCACTACCTGACGTATGTGGAAAGCTTGACTTTCTTTGGCAACTCTAATACGGCAACTAAGAGCATTACGTTGGAAGATGATGTGTGCGGTTTAGAGTATTTGAAATCTTTGACTGTAAGTGCTTACGGATTGTCTGCAATTTCGGATAATCTTGTCCTATTAGGTGATCGGCTTGAGACGTTGGATTTAAGTAGTAACAACTTCAATTCGGTGCCTTCTATTATTACGAAGGAGAATTTCCCGAAACTGAAGTCACTCAACTTAATAGGTAATAGAAGATCGGTTATTTCTGATCTTAGAAATGCGAAAGATCCCGTCAAATACCCGGATGGTATCGGTTTGTTCTTTAATACCAAAGATGATAATACACTTCGTAGATTGTTTATGTGGGATAATTTGGAAGAGTTAAGGTTGTCCTACAACTTTATAGAAGGAACATTGCCTGATTTTGAAATAGGAGTGGACGGAGTGACCGGTTACTCACAGGCCGATGTAGAAGCATTTGGCGGTGATACTATACAGTATTTGGTAAATGAGGGCGCCCATATTCCTAAGATACTTCCGAAAATGAGAAAACTTAGTGTCAACTTGAATTTCTTTACCGGTAATCTGCCTGAGTGGGTGTTGTATCATCCTCATTTGATAGAATGGGATCCGGAGGTATTGATTTATAACCAGATGGAAAAAGGGTTAAATTCAGAAGGAAAAATGGTAAGGTTTGATAACGAGCCGACTAATTTCGACAAGTATTTTGAAGCCTTCCCTAAATTCAAGGAAAAATATGAACTCAAAGACTAGAATATGAAGAAAATATATATATATATAATGACAACGTTTGCACTGTTGGCAGGAGCTTGCAGTGACAACGACTTAAACGATGATGCTCCGGTAGTTCCCGTCACTCCGGATATAGTGATACCGGAAGGGGCTGCCGAAGGGGAATTATTGGTTAAGTTTGTCCCCGAAATGACTGAGATTCTCGACCATACGATGAAAATACGTGCGGTGGGAGCCTCTACCCGGTCGGGTATTCCGTCAACGGACGAGGTGCTTTCTATTTTAGGAGCGTATGACTTCGAACGCGTTTTTCCTGTCAATTCGCGCACCGAAGAAAAGAGCCGTGAAGCCGGATTGCATCTTTGGTATTTGGTGCGTTTTGATAAGGGCACAGATTTGAAAGAAGCTATGGGAAAACTGTCTAAATTGGGCGAAATTTCGAAACTTCAAATAAATCCTACCATTCAGCGGGCATATAATCCTAAAAAGAAACCAGTTCCGGTATCGGAAGCTGCTCTGAATAAGATGAAAACGCGTGCGGCAGATAACGGTTTTAAGTTCAATGATGAGCTATTACCGCATCAGTGGGGATATATAAACCGAGGAGATTATAGCTTTGTAACTGAGAAAGCTCCTGCTATTGTGGGGTCCGACGTTAATTGTGAAGAAGCGTGGGAACTGTGTACGGGTGATCCGGAAATCATTGTTGCCGTGCTTGACGAAGGTGTTATGTGGAAGCATCCTGATTTGGAGGCTAATATGTGGGTGAACGAAAGCGAGGTATTGGGTTCGGACGATGATGCGGACAAGAATGGTTATAAGGGTGACCGTTATGGTTACAACTTCGTAAAAAATAGCGGGATCATCAGTTGGCAAGCAGCCGAAGATACTGGTCACGGCACTCATGTGGCGGGAACGATAGCTGCCGTGAATCATAATGGTATAGGAGTCAGCGGCATTGCCGGAGGAAATGGAACCAAACCGGGAGTGAGGATTATGTCCTGTCAGGTTTTCGATGGTAATTCCCAGGTAAAGATGGTGAATGAGGCGAGAGCTATTAAGTATGCAGCCGATAACGGTGCCGTAATCCTTCAATGCAGTTGGGGATATAACTCCGCTTATTCCAATCCGTTGCAAGGATATGTACCCGGGCCTGCCACTGACGAAGAGTGGTCAAAGACTTATCCATTGGAAAAAGAGGCACTGGATTACTTTATCCATAATGCAGGTTCTCCTAACGGGGTGATTGAGGGCGGATTGGCCATCTTTGCTTCAGGCAATGAATACTCATATATGTCTTCCTATCCGGCAGCTTATGAGGGATGCCTTTCGGTAGCTTCTATTGCAGCTGACTATACGCCGTCATCATTCAGCAATTATGGGATGGAAGTGGATTTCTGTGCTCCTGGTGGTGATAGCGAATATCATTGTGTTCCGGGTGAAGATACTGATGGTAATAATGTGAACATTGATCAGGGAATGATCCTCTCTACTTTAGTGGTGGAAGGCAAAGCAGCCTACGGTTACAATGAGGGTACGTCTATGGCTTGCCCGCATGTGTCGGGAGTGGCTGCACTCGGTTTGTCGTATGCTTTGCAACAACGTCGCCACTTCAAGGTGCAGGAGTTTATAAACTTGATGAAACAAACGGCGAGAGAGGTGGATTCCTATTATAAAGGTTATAAGACCTATTATTATTTGCATAATTCTCCGGGCTGGTCGGCAACAAGAATGGACCTTTCTTCTTATAGGGGCAAAATGGGTAAACTGGTTGATGCTGGTGCATTATTGCATGCTATTGCCGGAAGCGGGTCGGATATGAAAATGCCCAATCTGTATGTCGGAATCGATAAAATCGTAAAAATAGACTTGGCACGTTATTTCCTGAATGGAGAAAATCTAATATACGAATGCGAGATTAGCGATACGTCGAAGGCAACTGTTACCCTTGAAGGTACTATACTGAAAGTGAAAGGAGTTGTTGCGGGTATGACAAGCGCTACGATGAGAACAAGCGACGGAAAGGAACAATCCTTCACCATTACTGTCCGCAAAAATGCGAATGATAGTGGTTGGATGTAATAGTTTGATAGATGAAGAATAGGCAATGGAGATATTATTTGCTTTATTGGCTGATGGTCTTTTTCCCTGCCCACTACCTTGGGGCGCAGGGAATAGCCTATCAGTCTGTAGAAGTTGATTCGTTGATTAATCCTCCTTTACTGAAAGAGGGAGGAGAGATGTTCAGTTTCGATTCTCTCCGTATACATATTGGCAGTATATACGATACCGATGCGCCCCGAACCTACACATTTCCGTTTCGCAATGTCAGTGGCAAGAATGTACGGATCACGAAGATAACCACTTCGTGTGGATGTACAGCAGCAGCGTTCAGTTTGGGAACACTTGCTCCGGGAATGGAAAGTATGGTTACATTGGTGTATAATCCTAAAAATCGCATCGGAACTGTAGAAACATATGCGTTTGTGTATACGGATATTTCAGAAAAACATCCGGTAGCGCGTCTGATGTTGATAGGTGAGGTTGTCTGTTCCGATGAATGGAGATATCTTCCTTCTACAATGGGAACCTTGCGTATGAAACGCAAACAAATTGTCTTTTCGGAAATGACCTCTAATGTTTGCCCTTCTGAACGCATTTTATGTGCTAACATCGGGAAGAAACCTTTGAAGCTTTCTGCGCAGATGCTTCCTCCATACGCTGTTTTTCAAACAGAACCGGAAGTTATACCGCCAGGGCAGGAGGCAGACATCGTGATAACCGTAGATGGTAGTAAATTGCCTGACAACTTAGGTAATGGGCTGCAGTTCAATTTTATTGTTGAAGGGGTCGACGCACCATTGACAGATCGCTTGGTCAGAGTAACTATCAAACGTTTACAATAATATTTTTGATTAACATTTAAAAAAACTATAATATGAGAATTCTTTTCAGAATAATACCATTATGCATGCTTTTGTTTAGCTTTATGGCTTGTGATGACGATGAAGAAGTAAAAGTGGAAACGCTGGAAGTAACTCCCGCCAATCTGAATGGTACTTGGCGGTTAGTAGAGTGGAATGGAGAGCCTATGGCTGATGGTACTTATTGTTATATAACTTTTGTCCGTAGAGATAAAACTTTTGAGATGTACCAGAAATTCGATAGTATGTATGCTCGTTTTCTTAGCGGGATATTCGAGATAGAGAAAGATACTTATTTGGGATATATTATTAGCGGTAAATATAATAACAGCTTGGGCGGTCGTTGGAACAATTCGTATATCGTAACAGAACTTTTGCCAGCAGGAACTATGATTTGGACGGTGAAAGATGATGCAGGAGATGTGTCTAAATATGTTCGTTGTGACGGAGTTCCTTCTAAAATTGTAGAAGAAGCTAGAGATGATATAGATAATTAAAATTTAACTTATTGAAAGAAAAAGAGGATTCACTTCATTTATTGAAAATGTTGTGAATCCTCTTTTTTTACGCTTTGAAGAACCTTCTTTGCTGAATGCAGCATTTAATTGTGCATTCATATCAAACATTTTTAATTCTTTTTCGCTCATAATATCCTTTTTGTTGATTCATCTAAAATATTGAAAAAATCTTTATAGTAGTTTTCGTATGCTATTATGTTTCTGTGTATGTAGCGAAGATGATAGAAGTTTACTAGTTGAGCATTATGAATAAATAATTTATCTCTTCACCTAATTATAATTAGCCATGTCATAAAAAAAGTCATGAATTATTTGGAAATAAAATAAAGCCTTCTTATCTTTGCATTGGATTTATAATTGTAATGAATACAACTTTGAAAAGAAAGGAAGATAATGAAACCATACGATCGATTATTAGAGCATAATATCAAGCCTTCCATGCAACGCATCGCTATCATGGAATATTTGATGGAGCATCCGATTCATCCGTCGGCTGATGATATTTACACAGCATTGTCTCCTTCAATGCCGACACTTTCAAAGACAACGGTTTATAATACTTTGAAATTGTTTTCCGAACAGGGTGCGGCATTAATGCTTACGATTGACGAAAAGAATACAAATTTTGATGCGGATACTTCTGTACATTCCCATTTCCTTTGCAAACGTTGCGGACATATTTATGATTTGAAATGTCCGGAAGCGATTAAACAAGTGGAAAATCTGGAAATGGATGGTCATCAGGTATCGGAAGTTCATTATTATTATAAAGGTATTTGCAAGAATTGCTTAAGTAAAGATAAAGAAACACGTATTGACTAATTAATTTAAAATTGAGAAGAAAATGAAGAAATTTAGATGTACTGTATGCGGTTACGTTCATGAAGGTGACGCAGCTCCTGAGAAATGTCCATTGTGTAAAGCTCCTGCCAGCAAGTTCGTAGAAGTTGTTGAAGTAGAAGGTGACGCATTGTCTTTTGCTGACGAACACGTTATCGGCGTTGCAAAAGGTTGTGACGAAGAAATGATTAAGGACCTGAACAATCACTTCATGGGAGAATGTACTGAAGTTGGTATGTATTTGGCTATGAGCCGTCAGGCAGACCGCGAAGGTTATCCTGAAGTAGCTGAAGCTTTCAAACGTTACGCTTGGGAAGAAGCTGAACATGCTGCTAAGTTTGCAGAACTGTTGGGTGACTGCGTATGGGATACTAAAACTAACCTGCAGAAACGTAAAGACGCTGAACAAGGTGCATGTGAAGACAAAAAACGCATTGCAACTCGTGCTAAAGCTCTGAACCTGGATGCTATCCATGACACTGTACACGAAATGTGCAAAGACGAAGCTCGTCACGGTAAAGGTTTTGAAGGATTATACAACCGTTATTTCGGTGATAAGAAATAATTAAGCCTAATAAACTCTTAAAAGGTCTGTATTCCACAACGAATACAGACCTTTTTTATTTATATTTGTCTATCAATTTTTAAATACCACAGTTATGAGAAAAGTACAACTATTATTAGTTTGTTTAATGCTTTCAGCGGCTGCCTTTGCTGCTGATAAGGTGATTAAATTGCCGAAGCCTAATTTAAACCGCACTGGTGCGGTGATGAAGGCATTGTCTGAACGACATTCAACTCGCGAATATGCTTCGAAAGCATTGAGCCTGGCTGATCTGTCTGATTTGTTGTGGGCTGCTAATGGAATAAACCGTAAGGAATCCGGAATGAGAACTGCTCCGTCAGCGTTGAATAAACAGGATGTGGATGTATATGTAGTGTTGCCTGAAGGAAGTTATCTGTATGATGCTAAAAATCATCAGTTGACACTGATAGTTGCGGGAGATTATCGTGGTGCAGTAGCTGGTGGTCAGGCGTTTGTGAAAACAGCTCCGGTATCATTGGTTTTAATCAGCGATCTTTCGCGGTTTGGCGATGCCAAAAGTCCACGCAGTCAGTTGATGGGGGCTATGGATGCCGGTATTGTTTCCCAAAATATTTCAATCTTTTGTTCTGCTGCTAACTTGGCAACAGTACCACGTGCTTCGATGGACAATGAGCAGCTAAAGAAAGTTTTGAAATTGAAAGATAGTCAGATGCCAATGATGAATCATCCTGTAGGATACTTCAAATAAGGATTCGCAGGAAGACTTATAAGCCGTATAAAGAAGATTTATAAGCCTATAAAAAAGAGTGACGCTATCTCTATCGGATACCGTCACTCTTTGCTTGTTATAGCGTCACTATCCTGACCGGATACCGTCACTATATTTTCTTCATTATTTCAAGAGAAATTCATCAATCGCTTTCTTGTAAGTTGCTTTATCAGCAGCTCCACGGAAAAGCTGTGGATCCCCTTTCATCGGAATGAACACAAACAATGGAATACTTGTAGCATTAAACAAAGCTGCCAGTTCTTTTTGTTTATCCACGTTAACTTTGTAGATGACAATTTTCCCTGCATATTCCTTTGCCAGTTCTTTCATGATAGGAGCTGTCTGACGGCAAGGTCCGCACCAGTCTGCATATAAATCGATGATGGCGGGCTTGTCGCCTTTGTATTTCCACTCCTTTGATTTCTCATAATCGAAGACGTCTTTCAGAAACATATCTTTGTCCATTACGACGACTTCACCGTTACCTGTTACCTCTTTTTTACCTTGATTGGATTCCCCGCTGTCATTGAAAGCGTATACAATCACGCTTACCATGACAAGGGCTACCATTACTAATACTTTCTTCATTTGTTATCTTTACCTTTTTAACTATAATGCTTTTCAATAACCCCTTGCAGCTCGCTGCTATGGATTACGCCGGAATGTCTCCAGACAGCCTCTCCATTTTTAAATAATATAAAGGTCGGGACAGCTTGTATGCGATATTTAGTAGCCAGGTCTTCATGCTGGTCAACATCTATCTTTGCAATACGTGCTTTATCTCCTACAATTAATTTTAGTTCTTCTAAAACTGGTTTCATAGCTTTACAGGGTCCGCACCATTCTGCAAAGAAATCAACTAAAACCGGTACCGGTGACTGTATTAAATCTTCAAACTTTTCCATAATCTTTCCTTTCTTAGAGTTAAATGACAGTCATTGAAGACTGCAAATATAAATCCTATTTTATTATAATAACGAAAAAAGGTCGTTTTTGTTCATAGAATAGTCATTGTAGAGTCATCATCTTGTAATGTGAAAGAGGGAACTTTGCGTATCGAAAAATAATAGAACTATGAAATTCTTATTTATTGTTCAAGGTGAGGGGAGAGGGCACTTTACACAGGCGATCACCCTCGAAGAAATGTTATTGCGTAATGGACACGAAGTAGTGGAAGTCTTGGTGGGAAAAAGCTCGACACGTACCTTGCCGGGATTTTTCAATCGGAGCATTCACGCACCAGTGAAGCGCTTCATTAGTCCAAACTTTCTGCCTACAGCAGATAATAAGCGGGCAAATCTGACGAAAAGCTTTGCATACAATTTATTGAAACTACCGGAATATATCCGTAGTATGTATTATATAAATCAGCGGATCAGGGAGACAGGGGCGGAAGTCGTCATCAACTTCTACGAACTTTTAACCGGACTTACCTATGCACTCTTCCGCCCCTCTGTTCCGTATATTTGCGTTGGACATCAGTATTTGTTTTTGCATCATGATTTCGAGTTTCCGGATAAGAGTTCGTGTCAGTTATGGATGTTGCGTTTCTTTACCCGGATGACTGCTCTGAAATCCTCGAAGAAGCTGGCTTTATCTTTCCGGGAAATGGAGCAGGATGATAATAATCAGATAGTAACTGTCCCTCCTTTGATTCGTCAGGAAGTGACAGCTATCCGGCCGGAAGAGGGGAATTATATTCACGGATATATGGTCAATTCCGGGTTTGCCGATAGCGTGGAGCATTTTCATGCAAGGCATCCGGAAGTCCCACTAACATTTTTCTGGGATAAATCGGATACCGAGGAGGTGATACGGGTGGACGAAACATTGAGTTTCCATCAAATAGATGATGTGAAGTTTCTTAATGCTATGGCAGGTTGCAGAGCTTATGCCAGTACGGCTGGTTTCGAGTCTATTTGTGAAGCAATGTATCTTGGAAAACCAGTGTTGATGGTCCCGGCACATATTGAACAGGACTGTAATGCGTATGATGCAATGAAAGCGGGAGCAGGAATAATCAGTGATTCCTTTGACTTGCAACCGTTGCTCCGTTTTGTCGGGAAATATGCCCCGAACCGTCACTTTATTTATTGGGTTCGCAGTTGTGAACGTCGGATCATCCTGGAACTGGAGAAACTGGCAGCCTCACAATCAGAAATAACTTCAATACCAACATTCAATAATTATTTACCAATATGAAACTGAACAGAACAGATTATGTGCTTGAAAGCGCATCGGATGGTGGCTATTATGCCTGGTTGACTGTAAATATGCACTGTAACGCTTATGGAGAATCTCCGGAAGAAGCAATTCAGAATTTACAGAATATAATGAATGAAATGATTGATGAGATGTATATGGTGGAAGAGTTTATATAAATTGAAAATAGAGAATTAAAAATTGAGAAATATAATGCCAGATGGCATAACTTTTATTTCTCAATTTTTAATTCTCAACTCTCAACTTACTCAATGCTAAGTTCGTCGATGATATGAGAGGCTCCTGCGTATTTATCGATGATAAACAAGGTATAGCGGATGTCAACACAAGCGGCTCGCTGCGATGAAGGACGGAAAGCAATGTCTCCTGTTAAGCCTTCAAAGTTGCGGTCGAAAGCAGTTCCAACCAACTGACCTTTGCTGTTAAATACCGGACTACCGGAATTTCCTCCTGTATTGTCGGTGTTTACAATAAAGCAGACGGGCATTTCACCGTTTTTACCATAGCGTCCATAATCCTGGGATTTATACAGCTCTTTCAATTTTTGAGGCACTACAAATTCCCAGTTACCCTGATCTTCTTTCTCCATTACACCTTTGAGGGTGGTATGAGCATCATACACAACACCGTCAGCGGGTTCATAAGAAAGTACCTGGCCGTAGGTCAAACGTAAAGTTGAATTGGCGTCCGGATAAATAGGTGTACCTTTTTCCTGTCTCATATCCATCATGCCTTTCACCCATACTTTATGAGCAGCGTCATAGTTCTGATTGGCTTCTTTCATGGCAATGGCTGTTTTCAAGATCCCGTCGGTAATAGAATATTTGAATAATACCATCCAGTCATATCCTATTTTATACAAACTTGGTTTCTTGATAAACTTTTCAAAGTTTTTAGGATTGCCAAAAATAGAATGTTCAAAGCATGCATCGACGAAGGCATCGATACTTCCCTTGAAGCGGGAATTGATGATTTCGAAGATGTTGATTCGTTGTTCCTCCGGAATATAGTTGGCATAAGTTTTCAGCATCTCTTTGGCAACCATCCGTTCTACTTCGGGGAAGGGGACAGAAGCAAAATACTTATCAGCTTCTTGCTTTAATTTTAGCTTCGCCTCTTTTATTTGCTCCTTATCTTTTGATTTTAGAGCGGCAACCAATTCCATCGTGGAAGGGATGCGCATAAAATCAAGGGCGGTGACCAATGCTTCATTGATAGCCTGCTGATGATAGATCGCGTCACGGCGATGAGTCACAATAGAACGAATCTCATCAAAAGCTTTCTGATATGAATCATCTCCTTTTTCACGGCCACGGGCTAATAATTCCTCTTGTTGCGCACGTTTGGTATCCAGTACGTTGAGACGTACCAGTCCTTCATTCATACCGATGGCATTCTTCCAGTAGTTGGCTGATGAAGCATATTTGCTCGCATAATGAATACGTACGGCAGGATCTTTCAGCATTTGCTCCATGAGTACTTTCTGACGGGCTCCACGTACATGTTGGCGCATAAAGTTGGTCGTTTGCATTCGCTCTTCCACTTCGTCGGAAATCATATATCGCCAGTTACGTCCCGGAAATCCCATCACAAAGGTGAAATCTCCTTCCTGAACTCCGGCAATGCTGATTTTCAGGTGTTTCTTTACCTGCAAAGGAACGTTGTCTTTTGAATATTTTGCCGGTTTTCCGTTCTTGTCCGCATAAATACGGAAAAGGGAAAAGTCGCCTGTGTGACGAGGCCACATCCAGTTGTCGGTATCTGCGCTGAATTTGCCGATGGAAGAAGGAGGAGCGCCCACCATACGAATATCACTGTACACCGTTTTGATGAACATATAATATTTGTTTCCTCCGTAAAAAGCCTTGAGCTCCAGTTTTGTTGCAGGAGTTATTTCTATGTTCTCTGCTTTGGCGAAACGTTCTGCCACGGTGCCCAGATAACTTGGTGACAGGTAGTTGACACCTTCCGGGTCCGGATCTTTTTTCAGTTGCTCGTTGACGTAATCGGTCACATCCAGAATCCGGTCGATAAATGTGACGGTCAATCCCGGAGTAGGAAGTTCCGCGTCACGGTTCATAGCCCAGAAACCATCTGTCAGGTAGTCATGTTCTACATTACTGTGTTGCTGGATAGCTCCATAACCACAGTGGTGATTCGTCAGTACCAGTCCTTCGGAAGAGATAATTTCTCCCGTGCATCCTCCTCCAAAGTGTACCACAGCATCTTTTAGGGAAAGACCGTTCGCGTCGTATACTTCTTCGATCGGAATTTCAAGACCGAGTTCGCGCATGGCAACTGCGTTCTGGGTTTTCAGATCGGTTAGCATCCACATGCCTTCGTCGGCGTGGATGCTAAGAGTTGCCAGTGAAAATAGGACAAATAGGATTTGTTTTCTCATTTATTCTACGATTGTCATTTCATTAATCAAGTGTCCGCAGTTGCCTAACTTCTCCAGAATGAACAGGACATAACGGATATCCAGGTTAATGCAACGTTGCAGGTTGTTGTCGAAGTTGATGTCACCGCTCAATGATTCCCAGTTACCATCAAAAGCACAACCGATCAGTTCTCCGTTTTCATTCAATACCGGGCTGCCGGAGTTACCGCCGGTGATGTCATTAGTAGACAGGAAGCAGACAGGCATATCACCGTTCGGTAAAGCATAACGGCCATAATCTTTTTTCTCAATCAGCTCTTTCAGTTTGGCAGGTACAACAAATTCACGGTCTTCCGGATTTTCTTTCTCAAGAATTCCTTTAGTGGTGGTGTAATAGTTGTAGTGTACGCCGTCTTTCGGATCGTATGGTTTCACGTTACCATAAGTCAGACGAATGGTAAAGTTTGCGTCCGGGTAAGAAGGTACAGGCAATTTCATTTCGCCCAGACCACGAATATAAGTTTTGTGCAGCAAAGCCAGTTCCTGATCCATGTCCTTGAGCTGGGAAACCAGTTTATCCATCAAGTCATATTTAGATTGGCAGTATTGCAATGCAAGATCGTTGTCGATTGCTTTCACTGACGGCTTCTTCGTAAACTTCTCGAAGTTTGCGCGGTTGGCAAAAATAGAGTTGTCGTACATATCATCAACAAACTTGTTGTAATCGCCCTTATATTTCTGCTCAATCACTTTGTAGATAGACGGACGCTGGTTAGCCGGAACCATTTCCGCATATAACGGGAACAATGCTTTAGCAACTTTGCGGTCTACTTCATGGTCATAATCTTTGTTATGGATACTTTCGTAAGTGCTTTCCAGCGCTTTCATACGTGCTTCGATCACAGAGTCGTTCTTTTCAAGCAATGCTTCACGTGTTTTAGATAACATGACATTACCAAATTCGATAGCTCCGAAGAAAGTCTCTCTCAAACAAGTATATTGATAATTGAGAGGGGTTGTTTTAGCTACCAGGTCATCGATGTTCTTCACGACTGCCGCATATTCGGCATTGTTTTGTGCCTTTGCAAATTCTGCGAATTTAGCTTCCTGTGCAGCTTTCGTTCCCAACACATCATTATCGATGATGGCTTTATTCATACCGATGGAGTTTTTCCAATAATTGCTGGAACCCGCATACTTGTTAGCATACTGAATACGGATTTTGTCACTGGCATTCATCACTTCCTTCAGGACAGCTAAACGTGCGCTACGAATACGGATACGCGGGTCGTTTTCCGATTCCATACGTTCTTTCACCTCTGATACAGTCAGGTAACGGCTCGTGCTTCCGGGGAATCCCATAATCATTGCGTAATCTCCCTCTTTCAACCCTTTGATAGAGATAGACAAATGTTTCTTTGTTTTCAGGGGAACATTGTTTTCACTGTATTCTGCCGGTTCACCGTTCGCGTCAGCATAGATACGGAACATGGAGAAGTCGCCGGTATGGCGCGGCCACATCCAGTTGTCTGTCTCGCCACCGAACTTACCGATAGAAGAGGGGGGAGCAGCTACCATACGTACATCCGGATATATTTTCTTATAGAAAAGATAGAATTTATTTCCGGCATAGAACGGAAGAGCCTGCGGAACAATTCCTTTTTTGTCTGCCAGGTCACTTTTGAAATAAAGGTCATGAGCCAGCTTTTGAAGGAATGTATTGCTGAATGATTCGGATTCGGTGATTTCCTTCGCTGCAATTTTGGCATTGACAATGTCTGTAACATCTTCGATACGTTCGATAAATGTAAATTTCAGTCCCGGAGTAGGAAGCTCCTTGTCTCTGGAAGTAGCCCAGAAACCATCTGTCAGATAATCGTGCTCAACACTACTATGTTGCTGGATGGAAGCGTAGCCACAGTGGTGATTGGTTAGAATCAAACCTTCGGGCGAGATAATTTCTCCCGTACATCCACCTCCGAATATACCTACGGCATCTTTGAGAGAAACGCCGTTTGGATTATATAAGTCTTGGGCTTCCAGTTTTAATCCCTGTTTTTTCATCATGTCTATGGAGTGTTGCTGTTGCATCAATTGCAATAGCCACATACCCTCATCCGCTCTAACGGAAAATACAAAAAGCGCAGCCAGCGCTACCAGATAAAATCTTAGTTTGTTCATTATTTAATGATAAAATTTGAATATATGATTGTTAATATGTTCTGTTTCTCATTCTCAACTCTCCACTCTCAATTCTCCATTTCTTAAAGCTTCCATGATATTAGCAGGCGGACGTTGATTCATCAGTTCGTTTTTCATAAAGTCCATGTAAGGAGCTACATGTTTAAAGAACTGATAATAACCTTTGCATAAGTAGTTCAATCCCGGTTCACCTTCTGCCGTTTGGCTAAAACGATTTTTCGGGCATTCCCCGTTGCAGGCAAACAGGAACTCACACTCCTTGCATTGAGTAGGGAGAGACTGGTATTTCATGTTTCCGAAGTTGTGCTGACGCTCGCTATGCATCATTTCTACCAGTGTCTTACTGTAAATGTTACCTAACTTATATTCGGGGAATACAAAGTGGTCGCAAGAATAAACGTCTCCGTTGAATTCCATTACACCGGCATGTCCGCAAGTCTTTGCCATCGTGCATATACCGGGTTGCTCACCCATCCAGTTGGCCAGGGTAGAATCGAATATCTGCACATAGTATTTGCCTACATCTTCTTTCACCCATTCGTCAAAGAGAGTACAGAGGAAGTTCCCCCATTGTTCCGGAGTGATTGAAAAGTCAGCCAGTGTTCCGGCTTTATTTTCGGCAAGAGAAGCGAGATGACGTCCGTCTTCATGTGAAAGAATGCGTTCAACGATAGGAGCGAACTGGATATATTGACAACCGATTTCTTTGAAGAAACGATAAAACTCCAACGGATATTCGGCATTGAAGTCGTTAATAACTGCCATTGCATTCCATTCTACCCCGTGTTTCTTCAGAAGATTGATGCCTTGCATCACTTTCACAAAAGAAGGTTTTCCTAATTTGTTTTTGCGATACTCGTCATGAAACTCCTGCGGACCGTCGATGGAGACACCTACCAACCAATTGTTTTCACGGAAGAATTCGCACCATTCGTCAGTGAGCATAGTTCCGTTGGTCTGGATGCAATTGTCGATCGTACGTCCATGGGCGTATTTCTTTTGCAGTTCCATTGCCTTTTTATAGAAGGAGAGCGGTCGCATCAGCGTTTCTCCTCCGTGCCAGGTGAAAAGTACCTGCGGCATGGTTTGTGAGTTAATGTACTCGTCGATAAACTTTTCCAGAAGTTCATCGCTCATTATGTGTTTCGGATTGTCTTTGTATAGGTTGGCCTTTTCCAAATAATAGCAATACTCGCATGCTAGGTTGCATACGGCACCTACAGGCTTTACCATTACATAAAGCGGTTTGGCAAAAGGGGCAAATGTTGATGTTTTCATGACTGCAAAATTAGATAAACTAAATGAAAAAAATAGCCTTACACCTATGTTTATAAGGATTATTAAAGAAAAGAGTCTTACAAGATTTAAATATTGATAAAATGTTTCTTTGAATTCTGAATCAGTTGTACCTTTGTGCACAGAATTTAATGAATAAATGAACGTGAATAAAATTTTGCCTTTTTTGCTTTTGCTTCCGTTTCTGGCTTCCTGTACCAGTAAGTACAAGATTGAAGGAACATCTTCAGTGAATAGTCTGGATGGAAAGATGCTATATCTTAAATCCCTGCGTGATGGCGAGTGGGTGAAGCTGGATTCTGCTGAAGTGGTGCATGGTCTGTTTTCAATGAAAGGGAAAATAGATTCCGTACAGATGGTGACACTATATATGGATGAAGAAAGCATTATGCCGATCGTTCTAGAAAGTGGAAAAATAACAGTTACTATCAGCAATACGGACTTGAAGGCAGTGGGAACTTCTTTAAATAATGCGTTGTACGAGTTTATCAGCAAAAGAAACCAATTAGAAGAAAGTATCAGCGAACTGGAGCAGAAAGAAACCCGTATGGTATTGGATGGAGGGGATCTGGATGAAATTCACAGTCAGCTGGTGGTGGAAGGTGATTCACTGATGCAAGCGATGAATCAGTATGTGAAAACGTTTATTTCCGACAATTACGAAAATGTATTGGGACCCAGTGTATTTATGATGCTTTGCAGCTCTTTGCCCTATCCCATTATGACTCCGCAGATAGATGATATTATAAAGGATGCTCCTTACTCTTTTAAAGATAATAAGCTGGTAAGAGAATTCCTGTCTAAAGCAAGAGAAAACATGAAGTTGATAGAAGAACATCAACGATTGGAACAAAATGCTTCAACAAATAAGTAATACTTGAGTTTTTTGTGTATTTTTGCATAAAACTCAAGTAAAATGAAAACGACTACTGTTTCGGTATACGCCGCTTTCTTTTTTATTTTAGTCTTATCGGTTTCTTGTCGTAGAGATTCGGAGGCCTCCGATGTGGCGTTCCAGAAGATCGAAATATGTATGGAATCTCTTCCGGATACGGCTCTGTATCTATTAAAATCAGTTCCTCATCCTGAAAAATTGCGTGGAAAGTCGCAGGCGGATTATGCGCTTTTATTAACGCAGGCAATGGATCAGAACTATGTGAAGTTTACTTCTGATTCGTTGATTGCATTGGCACTGAATTACTATACTGTAGAGCGTGGTGACACTGCCATGCGTGCTAAAGCACAGTATTATTATGGTAGAGTGCTGCGTGAATTGGGTAAAGATGAAGAGGCTTTGTCGTTCCTGTCTTCAGCAAAGGAAATGTTCGGGAAGATTCAATGTTGCAAGATGTTTGCCATGGCTACTGATGAAATAGGGATGGTGAACCGGAAAAAGAAATTGTATCAGGAGTCATTGAAGAATTTTCAGGAGTCATACGCTATCTATGAAGAGTTAAAAGATTCTGTGGGCATTGTCAGAGCCGGGCAGAATATAGGCCGGGCTTATTTGTTTCAGAATAACTGGGATAGTTGCTATTTCTATTATAATAATGCTTTAGAATTAGCCAGAAAAAAACAGTATCCGTCTGAAGTTTCCATTTTACATGAGTTGGGTATCCTGTATCGTTCTATGGGAGAGCTGAAAAAGTCAGAACGCTATTTCCTTGCTGCTTATGAAAAAGAAACGGATGAAGAAAGGAAATATGTAGAGTGTATGTCTTTGGGATATTTGTATATACAAATGGGGGATGTGGAGAATGCCAGGAAATACTTTAAGATGAGTATAAATTCCTCTAAAGAGTATACCCGTATTGATGCATACAACAATTTATACTTTTTGGAAAAGGATATTGATAATTTTGAAGAAGCAATTACTTATCATGAAAAAGCGGATTCCATTGTCAGCGTATTGGATGAGGTCGATTCTTTGGAGTTGATAACAGAACTGCAAAAGCAGTATGAGAACGAAAAACTCCGGAGCGATAATTTACAAATGAAAATGCACCGTACGGTTTTTCTGTTTTGCGGTACGATTGTTTTTCTGATTGTAGCCTTCTATATGTGTTATTACTATTACAAAAGTAGGAACCATAAAAAGAAGATTGCCGAGATTGAATCCCAGATTAGAGATAATGAAGAGGAGATAAAGCGATATCAGCAGGAGATGGAAGAAATCCAGGAGTTGAAAGACCAAGTGCTGGAAGAGAACCGCATACTCGAAGAAAATCGAATGAAGGTAGGCGAGTTGAATGGAAAGATTGTGCTTTTGAGTATGCAGAACAAAACCTTATCGGGGTTGTTGAAAGAACTAGGAGGAGAGTTAACAGTCGGACCATCTTCTGAACAGTATATATCTGCTTTTCGATTATTGCTTGCTATCAAAGAGGGAACATTAAGAGGTAAGTTGTCTGATGGAGAACGCTATAAATTGTTTAGTCTGTTTGATTTACTCTATGCTAATTACGTTACCCGATTGCTTGACAAAGCTCCTTTATTGACAAAACGTGATCTTGAAATCTGTTGCTTCCTTAAATTTGGGCTGACTAATGAAGAGTTGGCTCGTATTTTCCAGACCTCTTCCGACTCGGTAACCAAGGCGAAGGGGAGACTAAAAGGCCGGTTAGGCATTTCTTCACAAGAAGATTTAAATGCATTTTTAAGGGACTTTTGATAAATAAAAAATGAATTGTCCGGGTCAATAACAGAATCAAAATATGTATTTTATTGAATTTTAGATCTTTACGATGAATCAGACACACTGATTTTGTCCGGGTGACTTTTTTTGTGTTTTCAGATGCATGCCGTACTTTTGACCTAACAAAAACCAAATAGCTATATGAAAAATCCTAATGAATTATCTGCTACCTCTTCATGGAGAGGTAACGAATTGCAGTTGATAGAACAGAAAGCCAACATTGTTGTCGGAGTAGCTAATTCTCGTACGCGGTTAAGGATAGGAGTTCTATTAAGTAAATATTCAGAGTATCAGGTGGATTATATATCCTCCGAGAGTGAAACAGGTAAACTGATTGAAGAAGCCGATCTAATAATTGGAGCGGGATTACTGCCTATGAAGGGGTGTTACGCCGGAAACCGGTGATTGTAGTGGGGGATTATGGTCTTGGAGGCTTGGTCACTCCGGATACATTCCGTAAGCATTATAACAATCGGTTTAGAGGAAAGATTAATGGTGCAAGAGGTGAATCTTTCTCATTGGAGAATTTAGAAAAAGAAATTCATAAAGGTTTTAATTTGACTTTTCAAGAATTGCAAATGATGTCAAACCAAACCATAACTTTGCAAAACATCTAAATATCTGAATTCTTTAATTTAATAGTTTGATGCATAAAACTGGTTAGGAGTGTGGGGGTGCGTGAGCATCCCCATATTCATTTTAGGTATAATACACAGATTACCGGTCTTGATCTTCGTTTTTCACCATTCCCTTATGTTGCTCCGGGAGGGCACTTTCAACAGCTGCGTATGCCTCTGCCATGGTTGCCTTGATATTTTCCATGCCTTTTCCTTTGGGAGGAATAGGGTCGTGAATAGTCAGAATCATGCGATGGCGATGTATCCATTTGCCTGTGCGTGGAAGGATTTCAAATGAGCCATCGATAGTGACAGGTACCACTGCCAACTGTAAATCATCCGCCAATTGGAAAGCCCCTTTTTTAAAATATCCCATGTGTCCGGTAAAAGTGCGTGCACCTTCGGGAAAGACCACCAGAGAAACTCCGTCTTTCAACGAGTCTTTTGCCTGCCGGATGGTTTCCAAAACCTTCTTCGGGCCGGAACGGTCTACAAAGATATGTCCTGCGCTTTCACAGGCTTTTCCGACGAATGGCAATTTACGCAGACTTTTTTTCATCATCCATTTAAAGTTTCTTCCAATGAAGCCGTAGATGAGGAAAATATCAAATGAACCCTGATGGTTAGGTACAAAAATATAGGAAGTTTTGTCATGCAGCTTTTCGCGCCCCTCAATCTTCACGGGAATCAACAGGAACAGACAAATTAATTGTGACCATATCTTCCCCGGATAATATCCCCAGAAGTGGGCTCCTCCCAAGAGGGAACCTACAATAGTGACGATTGCCGTAAGAATGGTCAGCACTAATAAAATAGGCAAAGCGATGCAAATCTGATAAATATAATACAGTATCTTCATAGGGTTGGATTTTTATCCTGCAAATATACATGATTATTGGTAAAAAAGAGAGGCAGATGTGAGATAATCTTTCCGATTGTGTTATTTTTGCCTCTTGTTAGTAGAGATAGTTATAAAATTATGATACGTATATTACATACTGCCGACTGGCATTTGGGACAAACCTTTTTTGGATATGATCGCACGGGAGAACATGAGGTATTCCTGAATTGGCTGGCAGAAGAAATTCGTCAGAAAGAGATTGATGCATTGATTATAGCCGGAGATGTTTTTGATGTTTCCAACCCTTCCGCTGCATCCCAAAGCATGTATTATCAGTTTATTTATCGGGTGACAGTGGAGAATCCGAATCTGCAAATTGTCATTGTGGCCGGCAATCATGATTCGGCAGCACGTCTGGAAGCTCCTTTGCCTCTGTTGCAGGCTATGCGGACAGAAGTCAGAGGGGTGGTGCGCAAACTTGAAGGTGGAGAAATTGATTATGACCATTTGATCGTGGAACTGAAGAACCGGAAAGGGGAAGTGGAACTGCTTTGCATGGCTGTCCCTTTTTTGCGCCAGGGGGATTATCCGGTCGTGCAGACGGAAGGCAACCTGTACGCGGAGGGAGTTCGCGAACTATATTCGCAGCTTCTGCAAAGGCTATGGAAGCAAAGGACAGCGAATCAGTCGATTCTTGCCATCGGTCATTTGCAGGCTACAGGATCGGAGATTGCAGAAAAAGATTATAGTGAACGTACTGTGATTGGTGGTCTGGAATGTGTATCGCCGGAAGCTTTTTCCGAACAGATAGCGTATACGGCATTGGGGCATATACATAAAGCGCAGCGAGTGTCGGGAAGGGAGAATGTGAGATATGCAGGAAGTCCTATTCCGATGTCTTTTGCAGAGAAACATTATCATCATGGAGTCGTGATGGTGACCTTTGACGGAGGTTGTGCAGTAGACATTGAACGGTTGGAATGCCCGAAATTAATCCCTTTGGTAAGTGTACCGAATGGAGATCCCGCCTTGCCGGAAGTGGTGTTGGAAGCCTTGAAAGAATTGCCGGAGACAAAGGATGTAGCTCCTTATTTAGAAGTGAAGGTATTGCTGGAGGAACCGGAACCCATGCTTCGGCAGGAGATTGAGGAGGCATTGGCAGATAAAAATTATCGATTGGCACGCATTGTGTCTACCTATCGCACCGATGTAGAAAATACGGAGAAAGAAAACGAGAACTGGAAGAGAGGATTGCAGGAGATGTCTCCCTTGCAGATTGCGCAGTCTGCCTTTGAAAAGATTTATCAGGTGGAAATGCCTGCCGAACTGACAGGTTTGTTTCAGGAAGCCTATTTGGCTGCTACTCATAAAGAAGAGGAGGAAGAAGAATGAAAATACTGGCTATACGATTGAAGAATCTGACCTCGATAGAAGGGATGGTAGAAGTGGATTTTACAGCAGAACCATTACATTCTGCAGGTATATTTGCCATATCAGGACCTACGGGTGCCGGTAAGTCTACTTTACTAGATGCTTTATGTCTGGCACTGTATGATAAAGCTCCCCGTTTCGCAACTTCGGTGGAAAGTGTGAATCTGGCAGATGTAGGAGACAATCAGATAAATCAGTCCGATGTAAGAAATTTATTGCGTCGGGGAACAAGCGACGGTTATGCGGAAGTCGATTTCTTAGGCATTGACGGACGGCGTTACCGTTCTCGCTGGTCGGTAAGACGGACAAGAAATAAGATAAGCGGTTCTTTGCAGCCACAAACGCTGGAGGTGAAAGAACTGGATACGGAGAAAGAATTCCAGGGTACCAAAAAAGAGTTGTTGATTCAGTTGGTGGAGCTGGTGGGGTTGACGTATGAGCAGTTTACCCGTACCGTATTATTGGCGCAGAATGATTTTGCAACATTCCTGAAATCGAAAGGAGCGGCCAAAGCGGAGTTGCTTGAGAAGTTGACGGGAACCGGTGTATATTCCCGGATTTCTCAAGAAGTCTATGCACGGAATAAGGCGGCACAGGAAGAAGTCACTTTGATTCAGAATCGAATGAATGTGATCGAATTGATGCCGGAAGAAGAATTACTTGCTTTACAAAAAGAGAAAGAGCTGTTGGCCGAAAAGCGTGTGACAGGAATCAAACTGCTGGCAGAGCAAAATGAACAACTGAATGTGGTTCGTTCATTAAAAATGCAGGAAGATCTTTGGAAGAAGAAGCAACAGGAAGAACAGGAGGAGCAAGCAAGATTGAAAATGTTACAGGGCGCATTGGCTTCACAAGAAGAAGGATTGGTGCATTTCAAGGCACAATGGGAAGCCATACAGCCGGACTTGAAGAAAGCCCGTCAGTTGGATATACAGATACAGTCACAGCAGGACAGTTACACACAATCGAAACAGATGTTACAGTCCGCTAATAAACAGGTGTCGGAGCAGGAACAAAAAATGCGGATGGCTACGGAGCAGTTGCAGGTTTCTTATTCTTCTCTGAACCGTTTGCTGAATCATGTAGGAATAAAAGAAGTGTTGCAACTAGAACAGGTGGAAGAAATTCTACGGCAGGAAGAAAATAAACTGACAGCCGGGGTAAACACGAATGAAGAACGGTTGTTGCGATTAAACTCTTTCGGATATCCGTTATTGACCGAAGAACAGATGAAGTTGCAAAAAGAGCTGACACGCCAACAGAATATCCGGCAATTGACGGAAACGCAGACGAAAACAAAGGCAGAAATAGAACGGTTGGAGAAAGAAACAACTGATTGCCTAAAACAATTGACGGAACAAGAAACCGCATTGAAAGTAACTCAACGCCTTTACGAAAATGCACGTATGGCAGTGGGAAAAGACGTGAAAGCATTGCGTCAGCAATTGCAGGAGGGGGAAGCTTGTCCGGTTTGCGGTAGTACGGCGCATCCTTACCATCAGGAACAGGAGGTAGTAGATACTCTTTTCCGGAGTATAGAACAGGAGTATAATGCAGCAGTAGCAAACTGTCAACAGATCAATAACCGGAGCATTGTTTTGCAACGTGATTGGACGCATCAGAAGATGGTGGACGGACAGATTGGAGAACAGTTGGCGGCATTGTATAAAGCTGGGATCGATGCTGGTAACGAAGAGCAGATACAACATCGTTTGACGGAACTGGCAGAACGTATTTTAGAATATCGTAATCTTTATGCAGAATGGCAACGCAGCGATGAAGAAATTAAAAAGATGCGTGCGCATTGTGAAGCTCTTCGTGAGAATGTATCTCTTTGTCGCCTGGCGATGCAGAAAGTATCGTCTGCTAAAGAACAGTTGTTATTACTGCAGAATACTGCTTCAGCCGAACAAAAGAGATTTGAAGTTATAGAGAAAGCGTTGAATGTGCTCCGTCAGGAACGTTCGCAACTGTTGAAAGGAAAAAGTGCGGATGAAGCGGAAGCAGCCGTGGCAAAAAGAGAAAAAGAGCTGAATTTGGCTTTGGAGAAAGCACGCAAAGAGGTAGAGGCTGTGCACAATCGCCTTTCTGGTCTGCAAGGAGAGATGAAGCAAATTACGCTGGCTATCGGAGAATTGCAGGAACAGTATAAAAAGATTGAGTCTCCCGAACAACTTCCCGAAATAATAAAGAAACAACAGGAAGAAAACCTGAATATCGAACGTACCTTTTCTACTATGGAAGCCCGTCTTTTGCAACAGGCAAAGAATAAGCTAACTGTGGAACAGATTGCGAAGGAACTGGCAGAGAAACAGACGATTGCCGAACGTTGGGCGAAACTTAATAAACTGATAGGCAGTGCGGACGGAGCGAAATTTAAAGTGATAGCTCAAAGTTACACTTTGAATTTGCTGTTGCTTCATGCCAATAAACATTTATCCTACCTTTCTAAACGCTATAAGTTGCAACAGGTTCCCGACACGTTGGCGCTTCAAGTGATAGATTGTGATATGTGTGATGAAATACGGACTGTGTACTCTCTTTCCGGTGGTGAATCATTCCTGATATCTTTGGCGTTGGCTTTGGGCTTGTCTTCCTTATCAAGCAATAACCTGAAAGTAGAATCTCTATTTATTGATGAAGGATTCGGCTCTTTGGATGCGGAAAGCCTGCGTACGGCAATGGAAGCATTGGAACAATTACAGATGCAGGGACGGAAAATCGGAGTTATTTCTCACGTACAGGAGATGAGTGAACGAATTTCTGTTCAGGTGCAAGTGCATAAGAAAGTGAATGGAAAGAGTGTGCTTACCGTTGTAGGGTAAGCACATCCATTATCTCCTTTTACATTAATTCGTTCAATTCGCTTAAATTCTTCTTTATTTCGTGGATGCGATTTAAGAACTTCTTGCGGTAAATCCATAAAATCAATCCTAGTCCTCCGCCCCATAACAGGATAAAGAAGGCTATCATGCCTATTCCATATTGCCACACTTGCCAGTAGATAAATGAGAGTACAGCCAGTACCAGGAGGAAAGCAATAGCAATCAGTCGTTCTCTGATGGTCCATCGGTGTATACGGTTCACGCGGCTGATTACCTCTACCAGAGGCATCTCGTCTATTTGAGTCCGTTGGAGGTAGCGGGTGGTGACGATGTCCCAGCAAAGTGCGGGAATCCATGCGAAAATGATAATGATGTAGATCGGGTTCAATCTGTTGTGCAACAACACCTCCGCTAAAAACAAGATCAATATCGGCAAAGAAATCAGAATAAGCTTGATGTTCAGGCTGGCAATGGCATGGATACCTTTGTCTGCATGCCTTATCAGCTTTTCAAGCTCTTCTTCTTTGATGAACTCTTTATCTTTCAAGTGTTCATCCAGGGCATTCCAAGATTTTTTCAGTTCTTCCAGTTCCATATATCTTATTCCTCCTTTTTCATTCTTTTAAGTTTGTCTTTGATGCGGCTTAGTTTAGTCGCTACATTGGTAACCGTCAGTCCGGTAATTTCTGCTATTTCTTCATAACTTTTGTCTTCGAGATAGAGCAGGATAATTGATTTGTCTAGTTGTCCCAGCTGGTTAATCATCTGATAAAGCTGTTTCAGCATTTCGTTGATCGGGTCGTGTGCTTCTATGGTCCAGTCAGTATCTTTGGTGAGACTGACTATTTCCGGCACATTCTTTTCTTTACGATAAAAACTGATACAAGTGTTGAGAGCAATACGATAAATCCATGTAGATACTTTACATTCTTTTCTGAATTTAGGATAGGCTTTCCAAAGATTCAGTAGCACATCCTGATAAAGGTCATTGAGCGGAGCATTGGGGTTGGCGTACAGATAGCACACTTTGTAGATCACCCGTTCATATTCGCGGATTACCGACAAGAACTCTTGCTCAATAGGAGGATTGGCTTCTGTTGCTTGTTCTCTCATGAAGTCTATGATTGCTTTTCTGGTTAGTTAGTCGTGAGAAAAGGAGAAAAATCACAGGAGAATGATGATTATTGAAGATTCGCTGCCAGAAATTTGCGCATTTCTTCGATGCTTTTTCCCCGGCGGCGGGTATAATCTTCGAGTTGGTCCTCTCCAATCTTTCCTACAGAAAAATATTCGGAAGCCGGATGCGAAAACATAAGTCCGCAAACAGAAGCGTGCGGATACATGGCCCCGTTTTCAGTCAATGAAATACCTATCTGTTTCATGTCCAGCAGTTCATCCAACAGGAAGTTGACAGACTGATCCGGTAAAGACGGGTAGCCGACGGCAGGGCGAATACCTTGATATTTCTCGACCAATAAATCCGCTATGCCCAGATTTTCTTCTTTGGCATATCCCCATGCTTCTTTTCGTACATACTCATGCATCTTTTCTGTTGCAGCTTCTGCCAGTCGGTCGGAGAGGGTTTGGACAAGCAAGTGTTTATATGGGTCCTGTTCATACAGTCCTTCCATGTCCGCATCAATAGAAGAAGCAAAAGCACCGATGGTGTCGGGGATACCGGAAGAAAGAGGACGGATAAAGTCGCTTAGACAAAGGAAAGGACTTCCATCTCTTTTGGGCGTCTGCTGACGCAGTAAAGGAAAGGTGACGAATTGGTCTTTTTCTTTCTCAATAATTAGATTATCTCCGTCAGAATTTGCTTTACAGAGCTTGAATAGGGTCTTTACCTCATAATCCCGGTCGAGCAGATCGAGCATCCGGTTGGCTTCTTTAAATAGCTGCATGGCTTCGGAGGCCTTGTTACGCTCTTCTTCCGGAAAAGTCGTCAGCCACGAAGCACGGCAGACGTCACATCCGTGAATGTTGGCAATGGCTGCAAAACGTGGCTGGAAACCCCATGCGTGGAAAAAGTAAATCCAGTTGATGTAGGGAGTGACTGTATGTATTTTATAAGATAGAATCATAATTTATACAATTAAATGGGAATTTAGCGGTTAAATGAGAATTTAGCGGTTAAATGGGAATTTAGCAGTTAGGCTGAAAGCCTTACAATTATATATTTATTGGGGTGCCCTGAAAGGGCTTAATTCTATAGCGTAGGGCAACGCCCTACGAAAAAAACACACCAGCCACAAGCCCTGAAAGGGCGGAACTGTATACAATTATGCCCTTTCAGGGCGCAAATTCAGATTGTCGTTTTTACGTAGGGCGTTGCCCTACGCTATAGAATTAAGCCCTTTCAGGGCACTCCGCAAAATTATCATTTATCGTTCGAAGAACAATTCTTGTCCGCGATAAGTCTCGTCTATTTCTCCGTTGTTATATAACAGATGTCCGTTTACAAATGTTTTCTCTACTTTCCAGTCGAATGTGTGTCCCTCTAATGGACTCCATTTACATTTGCTTAGAATACAATCGGTTGTTACAGTCCATTCGCTTCCGGGGCGGACTAATACCAGGTCAGCCTGATAGCCTTTGCGGATGAATCCCCTGTTTGGTATCTCATACATCTGTGCAGGAGCATGAGCCATTTTTTCTACTACTTTTTCGATAGTAAACACTCCTTTATCTGCCAACTCCAACATGCTGACCAGCGAGAACTGAATCATCGGCATCCCGGACATTGCCTTTAATGCACCTCCTTCTTTTTCACTAAGCAAGTGTGGGGCATGATCGGTTGCGATGGCATCAATCAGACCGCTATTGACAGCCTCTTGCAAAGCTTTCCGATCTTGTGCAGTCTTGATGGCAGGGTTACATTTAATGCGGGCACCCAATGTCTGATAATCTTCTTCCGTAAAGAGTAGATGGGAAACGCAGGCTTCTGCTGTAATTCTTTTTTGTGCCAGAGGAACGTTGGAAAACAGACTCAACTCTTTAGCGGTGGAAATATGCATGATGTGCAGGCGGGCATTTGTTTCCCGTGCCAGTTGCACAGCCAGCTCGGACGAACGATAGCAAGCCTCTTCCGAACGGAGAAGCGGATGAAGAGCCAGAGGTACATCGTCTCCGTATTCTTTCTTATATTTATCCGTATTTTCTTTGATAATTCCCTGGTCTTCGCAATGGGCGGCGATGAGCAGATCGGTTCCGCCGAATATATTACGCAAGCTGGCCATCCGGTCTACCAGCATATTGCCGGTGCTTGAACCCATAAATAACTTCACGCCACAAACCCGGTGTTTATCCAGTTGCGCAAACTGGGTATAGTTATTATTCGTTGCTCCGAAATAGCAGGAATAGTTGACTGCTGATTTCTCACCTAGTAGGGTGAATTTCTCTTCCAAAGCCTCCAGCGTCGTAGTCTGCGGGTTTGTATTGGGCATATCCATGATGGAAGTGACACCTCCTGCTGCAGCGGCATGGCTTTCTGTGGTAATATCAGCTTTATGAGTCAGGCCGGGATCGCGGAAATGAACATGTTCGTCGATGGCACCCGGTAGGAGATAACACCCGCTTGCGTCAATGACTTCGTCACAAGGGGCAGTTGCTTTTTCTTCACCCACCAATATTTCGGCTATCTTTTCATTTTCAATGACTACTGAACCCAGTACTTTTCTTCCTTCGTTAACAATAACGGCGTTTTGAATCAGTGTACGTTTCATGACTTTTGCGGGAATTTATGGAACCAACTATTTACTTTTAATTTAATCACACCAAATATGGCCTCTCCAAAGATGCTGCTATTCATCTTGGAAGTCCCTAGTTCACGATTAATGAAAATCACGGGAACTTCGATGATTTTAAAACCACATTTGTAAGCGGTGAATTTCATTTCAATCTGAAAAGCATATCCCTTAAAACGGATATGATCCAAATCAATCATTTCCAGTACCTGACGGCGGTAGCAGACAAATCCGGCTGTCGTGTCGTGTACGGGTATTCCTGTGATGAACCGCACATATTTGGAAGCAAAGTACGACATCAATACCCGTCCCATCGGCCAGTTCACTACATTTACTCCGCTGATGTAGCGGGAGCCGATGGATACATCTCCACCCTGTTCCGAACAAGCCTGATACAAACGGGGCAAATCGTTCGGATTATGACTGAAGTCGGCATCCATTTCAAAGATATACTCGTATGCGTGTTCCAGTGCCCATTTAAATCCGGTAATATAGGCAGTGCCCAATCCCAGTTTCCCTTTACGCTCAATCATAAAAAGCCGTTCGGGAAATTCTTGTTGCAAGGTTTTTACGATGGTTGCCGTTCCGTCCGGAGAGCCGTCTTCTATTACCAGAATATGGAATACTTTGGGAAGGCCGAATACGGCACGGATGATATTTTCTATGTTCTCCCGTTCATTATAGGTAGGGATAATTACAATGCTATCCGATGTCTGCATATAGATACTATAAAATTTAAAACAAAAGTAGTTCTTTTCCTTTAGTTATAGCCGAACTAAGGAAAATTTAACGTGAAGAGCAGAATGCAATCTTTTGTTTCTTGGTGTGAAACGGTTTGTTCCTCGGTGTGAAACAAGTTGTTTCTCGGTGTGGAACACTTTGTTTCTCGGTGAGAAACTTTTGGGGGATGAAAACTTTCCCACACTTATGTCTGTCCTGCGATTCTTTTTTGTAATTTTGCGGGGAAATTTTATAGGTATGACAATAACTGAATTGCAACAACAATATGCTGCCCACCCCAATATGGCAGTGATGAAGCGCTTGTTGAAGGACACTTCTGTTCAGACTGTTTTTTGTGGAGGACTGTGTGCATCTGCTGCTTCTCTTTTTTCTTCTGTATTGGTACAAGAGAGTGGTTGTCCGTTTGTCTTTATTTTAGGTGATCTTGAAGAAGCCGGCTATTTTTATCATGACTTGACGCAGATATTGGGTACGGAAAAGGTGTTATTCTTTCCATCTTCATTCCGTCGCTCTATTAAATATGGGCAAAAAGACGCAGCCAATGAGATTCTGCGCACGGAAGTACTTAGCCGCTTGCAAAAAAGGGAGGAGGGACTATGTATCGTTACGTACCCGGATGCATTGGCAGAGAAAGTAGTGTCGCGAAAGGAATTGAGCGATAAAACCCTGAAATTGAATGTAGGGGAGAAAGTGGATACCACGTTTATCACTGATGTGTTGCATAGTTATGGCTTCGAATACGTAGATTATGTATATGAACCGGGGCAATACGCTGTTCGCGGTAGCATTATCGACGTTTTCTCTTTTGCTTCGGAATATCCTTATCGTATTGATTTCTTTGGTGATGAAGTAGAAAGTATCCGTACCTTTGAAGTAGAGTCCCAATTATCCCGTGAGAAGAAAAGTGGAGTGTCCATTGTTCCCGATTTAGCAGTGACAGGAGATGTGACAACTTCCTTTCTGGATTTTATCCCGAAAGATACTACTCTGGCAATGCGCGATTTTCTTTGGTTGCGTGAACGAATCCAGGTGGTGCATGATGAAGCGTTGACTCCCCAGGCAATAGCTGTTCAGGAAGCCGCAGAAAATGGAGGCATTACATTAGAAGGAAAACTGATAGACGGCAGTGAATTCACTGTACGGGCACTCGATTTCCGCCGATTGGAATTTGGTAACAAACCAACCGGAACGCCGAATGCCAGTGTTACTTTCAATACATCTGCCCAACCCATCTTTCATAAGAATTTCGATTTGGTAGCTTCTTCTTTCAAAGATTATTTGGAAAAAGGTTATTCGCTATATATCTGTAGTGACAGTATGAAGCAGACAGATCGTATCAAGGCTATTTTTGAAGATCGGGGCGATCAGATTAATTTTACTCCCGTAGAGCGTACCATACATGAAGGATTTGTAGATAACACACTACGGCTCTGTATCTTCACCGACCATCAGTTGTTTGACCGTTTCCATAAATATAACCTGAAAAGTGATAAAGCTCGTTCGGGAAAAGTGGCACTATCTTTAAAAGAACTGAACCAGTTTACTCCGGGGGATTATGTGGTGCATACCGATCATGGTATCGGACGTTTTTCCGGTTTGGTGCGTATACCGAATGGTGATACTACGCAGGAAGTTTTGAAACTGGTGTTTCAGAATGAAGATGTAGTGTTCGTTTCCATTCATTCCCTGCATAAAGTTTCCAAATACAAAGGTAAGGAGGGAGAGGCTCCCCGACTTAACAAATTAGGTACAGGGGCATGGGAGAAACTGAAAGAACGTACGAAGAGCAAAATCAAGGATATTGCCCGCGATTTGATAAAATTGTATTCGCAGCGTCGTCAGGAAAAAGGGTTCTCTTATAGTCCCGATAGTTTCTTGCAGCGTGAGTTGGAAGCATCCTTTATTTATGAAGATACCCCGGATCAGAGTAAGGCGACGATTGATGTCAAAGCGGATATGGAAAGTGACCGCCCGATGGACCGTCTGGTCTGTGGAGATGTAGGATTTGGAAAAACAGAAGTTGCAATTCGTGCCGCTTTCAAAGCTGTTGCCGATAATAAACAAGTGGCCGTTCTGGTTCCGACAACGGTGCTTGCTTACCAGCATTTTCAAACATTCCGCGAACGTCTGAAAGGACTGCCATGCCGGGTGGAATATTTAAGCCGCGCACGTACTGCCGCACAAACCAAAGCTGTATTGAAAGGACTGAAGGATGGAGATGTCGGTATTCTGATAGGTACCCACCGTATCTTAGGCAAGGATGTTCAGTTTAAAGACTTGGGACTGCTGATTGTCGACGAAGAACAGAAATTCGGAGTTTCCGTAAAAGAAAAGCTGCGTCAGTTGAAAGTGAATGTAGATACACTGACAATGACTGCTACTCCGATTCCCCGTACCCTTCAATTTTCGTTGATGGGCGCGCGTGATTTGAGCGTGATTTCCACTCCGCCGCCTAACCGCTATCCGATTCAGACCGAAGTGCATACTTTTAATGAAGAAGTGATAACGGATGCCATCAATTTTGAGATGAGCCGCAACGGGCAGGTCTTTTTCGTCAATAACCGGATTGCGAACTTGCCGGAACTGAAAGCAATGATAGAGCGCCATATTCCGGATTGCCGTGTAGCAATCGGACACGGACAGATGGAACCGACAGAACTGGAGAAAATTATTCTGGATTTTGTCAACTATGACTATGACGTGCTCTTGGCAACCACAATCATCGAAAGTGGTATCGATATTCCGAATGCAAATACCATCATTATCAATCAGGCGCAAAACTTCGGCTTGAGTGATCTCCATCAGATGCGTGGACGGGTAGGGCGTAGTAACAAGAAGGCATTCTGTTATCTGCTGGCTCCTCCGTTGGGTAGTTTGACGGCCGAAGGAAGACGACGTCTTCAAGCGATTGAAAACTTTAGTGATTTGGGAAGTGGTATTCATATTGCTATGCAGGATTTGGACATTCGTGGAGCCGGAAATTTGCTCGGAGCCGAGCAAAGTGGCTTTGTCGCTGATTTGGGATATGAAACATATCAGAAGATTCTGACTGAAGCTGTCCATGAGTTGAAAACAGATGAATTTGCAGAACTGTATGCTGATGAAATAAAAGGTGAAGGACAAATTAGTGGAGAAGAATTTGTAGAGGAGTGTCAGGTAGAAAGTGACCTCGAACTTTTATTGCCGGCCAACTACGTAACCGGCAGCAGCGAACGTATGTTGCTCTATCGTGAACTGGATGGACTGACATTGGACAAAGATGTGGAGGCTTTCCGCTCCCGCTTGGAAGACCGCTTCGGACCGGTTCCCCGGGAAACGGAAGAATTACTCCGCATTGTTCCTTTACGCCGTTTGTCAGCTCGTTTGGGAGCAGAGAAGATTTTCCTGAAAGGCGGACGAATGACCTTGTTCTTTGTTTCCAATCCGGATAGTCCGTTCTATCAAAGTAAGGCTTTCGGTAAAGTGATAGACTATATGATGAAGTATACCCGGCGCTGTGATCTGCGTGAGCAAAATGGCAGACGGAGTATGTTGATTAAAAATGTTACTAATGTGGAGACGGCAGTCAGTGTGTTGCAGGAGATTGTGGCGTTGCCGGTGAAAGAAGAATAAATAAGCTTTTCGGGGAAGATAAGCGAGGAATTGTTTGTTTTATACCAAGGGGATCTTTATCTTTGTAGATATAACTTAATAACTGATATGGCTAAGAAATCATATAAACCTCAAGATAATGAATTGCCACAGGTCAATGAACCAGTGGCTGCTTATCATGTAACTACTCCTAATGCAAATCTTTATGTTCCTACAGAATATGAACAGGAAATTATAATGCATTCTGAAAAAGATTATGAGGAGGGTAGATTGCATACTCAAGAAGATGTGGATAAGCTGGTGGAACAATGGCTAAGTTAAAAATAGTCTGGACAGAAACAGCGACTATTGTTTTTCAGCAAATTCTGACTTTCTATAATGTGAGAAATGGAAATACCCAATATAGCCGTTCCATTTATACAATGGTGAGAGACGTATTGCAATTAGTCGCTAAATATCCTTATATGTATAAAGCTACCTCTGTTCCTAATATACGTGTTTTTCATTGTGATTATTTCAAAGTCTATTATCGGGTACTTGAAAAGCAGATTCTTGTGGAAGCTGTTTTTGATACTCGCCAAGATCCTGATAAGGCTCCTTTTTAGAGGTGGTTTTGTAAGTGATGGAATGGAGCGAATTAGCGTTTTCCGTATAATTTGTCTATCAAATCAGAACGTCCGATACGTCTCAACTCATTGATGATATTTCTCCTTTCTTCCGGTTTATACCAAAAAAAGAACTGTCGTTGTGCTAGTTTCTCCCGTTGGGTTTTAGCACTGAATATCGGTTCTAACGTGTATGGATGGAATCCGGTATACCAAGCTTCGGTAGCAACCGTCATCGGAGTGGGAGTGAAGTCCTGCACTTGTTCCAGGTGGAAGTCCAGACGTTTAGTGATAACGGCAAGTTCCGCCATATCTTCTTCTTTGCATCCGGGATGCGAGGAAATGAAATACGGAATCAGTTGTTGACGTAGATTCTCTTCCCGGTTGATACGGTCGAATATCCTCTTGAATGTTTCAAATTGCTCGAAAGAAGGTTTGCGCATCACAGATAATACCCGGTCACTGGTATGCTCCGGAGCTACTTTCAGCCGACCACTTACGTGATTGACAATCAATTCACGGGTATACTCGGCAGTGCTGCGGTTGATCGCTTCATCTTTACTTTGATGAAGTAACAGGTCATAGCGTACTCCGCTACCGATAAACGATTTTTTTATTCCGGGCAAGGCATCTACTGCACGGTAAATATCCAGTAAGGGGCGATGGTCGGTATTTAGATTTGGGCAAACTTTCGGATGGATACATGACGGTCGTTTGCACTTCTTGCAAATAGCTTCGTCTTTTCCTTTCATCTGATACATGTTAGCGGAAGGACCACCCAAATCGCTTAAATATCCTTTGAAATCGGGTAACTGGATGACCTCTTTCACCTCTTTCAGTATGGACTCTTTGCTACGGCTGACGATAAACTTTCCCTGATGAGCGGAAATGGTGCAGAAGGCACAACCGCCGAAACATCCCCGGTGAATGTTGATGGAAAACTTAATCATGTCATAAGCCGGAATCCGTTTCCCTTTATATTTAGGATGAGGTAGCCGGGTATATGGCAAATCAAACGAACGATCGAGATCTTCCTGGCTCATCGGAGGATATGGAGGATTGACTACTACTATCTTGTTTCCGACGGCTTGCGTGATTCGGGAAGCCGAATATTTGTTAGATTCTTCTTCGATATGCCGGAAATTACTAGCCTGTTTCTTTTTATCTGCCAAACATTCTTCGTGCGAATAAAGTGAAAGGTCATTTTCGGCAGAGGTCCATTCTGTTGCACGACAAAGATAGGCTGTTTGAGGAACTGATCCGATGATTGTTCTGAATTTACTGCTTGTCAGTACTGGCTCTTCAGTAGTAAGCAGACTTTTCATATTCTTCACCAGGTCTGGAAGTGGTTTTTCTCCCATTCCGTAAATGAGCAGGTCGGCACCGCTGTCGCATAAAATGCTCTTTTGCACTTTGTCCTGCCAATAATCGTAATGACTTAACCGTCTTAAACTGGCTTCGATTCCTCCGATAACTACGGGAACATCCGGATAAAGTTTCTTTAGTATCTGGCTATAAACCGTGGAAGGATATTCCGGACGCATATCCGGACGACCGTCCGGGGTATATGCATCTTCACTGCGCAATCGTTTGTTGGCTGTGTATTTATTTACCATCGAATCCATGCATCCACCGGAGATGCCGAAGAATAGCCGTGGGCGTCCCAGCTTCTTGAAGTCACGCAGGTCGTCACGCCAGTTGGGCTGGGGTACAATGGCTATTTTCAAACCTTCCGCTTCAAGAATCCGTCCAATAACGGCAGCACCAAAAGAAGGGTGATCTACATAGGCGTCAGCACTGAATAGAATGACATCCAATTCATTCCATCCGCGAAGTTCTACTTCTTTCTTGGTAGTAGGTAACCAGTCAGTCAATCGATATTCTTTCATGCTGCAAAGATACGGATAATAAAAAACATCCCAATGATTTTTTTATTCATTGAGATGTTTAACTTCGATTATCGGGATGTTTTGCTTCAATCATTGAGATGTTTTTTATAACTTCCCATTGATTGTGAACTGTAATGTCATTTGTTCTCCGTCATAGATTTCACGAAAACCGATACCTTGCTCGGACAGATATTCCTTTAGATCCTGAAACGCGTCAGCATGGTTCATGATAATCTCTATCGTTTCTCCCGGAGAGGCAGTGCACATTGCTCTTATTGCAGGAATCAGCGGACTGTATGCTGTTATTCCGCAGGTATCTACCGTAATCATTATTCCTCTTCTTCTTCCGCTTCTGTGTTGGAAAGCCAGGTAAGATAGAGCTTGATGAGCTGTTGCAGACCGAATGCCTTCATATTATTGTGATAAATCACGTCGATACAAAGGTCCAGCAAGTCTTTACTGTCTTCTTCCTGACTGGCGATAAGGGAGCGGATATTTAGTTTCAACTTATCCAGAACTGCTTCATCTACAATACCGGTACTGTCGATAAGATGACGGAACAGAGCATATTTCTCAATCGTTCTCAAGTTTTCATTAGATACTTCTATGCTGCGTGTACCGCTAGGATTTGCTTGTATAGTATACATTGTTTTTTAGTTTTAAAGGTTATTATAGTAGCAAAGATAGAATTTAAAATGAGAAACGGATTAAAAAAAGGATATTTTTTATTTTTGAGTAAAGAATCCCAGGATGCCTGCCATAATGGTTGCCCGATCCGCTTCCGACTGGATGCTTTCGAAAGGAAAGCCCAATACAAAAGTGCGGTAGTTCCCTTTGTAAGCGATACCTGCGCTCTGATTGCCGGGTGCATACGTAAATACAGGGAAAGCAGTATCTACGGGAACGATGCAATCTGCTGCAGGAACCGCATAACTGTTCTCATTGGGCAGACGCGGGATCGTGATTGTGCGCCCCAATCCTTTAATCTGATTCGAACTCTTATCCGTCAGGCTACTTTGATAACCATATTTCAGTATTTTCTCTGTAAACTCCCGGTTGCCTTGTGTGCCGCTCATATCGCTTCCTACATAAGCACCGCTGACAAATAGACTACCTCCCGACTGACAATAACTGGTCATAATTCGTTGCATAGCCGAGGAGAATGTCTTGTAGTACGCTTTATTTGCGGGGTCTTCTTTTTCCAGTCCCAGGATATAATCTACCACCGGATAATCTTCTAACGTAACCAATCCGTTTTCTACCGCTTCGTCACTGCATGACACAAAACTATATTTGCCGGCTGCCTGAATCGCTTTTCCATGAATAAAAGGATAATCGAATGTGTTCCCTGCTATTTTCATTCCTTCTAACTCGTTTCCGCTATGGCCCAGACTGCCTTTTCCTTCTTTTCCGGCTTGTGTACGGTCGAAGCCTGTTTGTGCTCCGCAAAACGAAATGTTTGATATATACGGGACTCCGGGATCTTGTGATAAATCGAATCCTGCTCTATCAGAAGTATTAACGACCGCCGGACCGCTGATTCTGTCAAAGCCATTGATGATAATTACCTTTTCCTGTTCGCGTTTGGCTTTATAAGCGGAAAGGATTTCGGAGGGAAAACTTTCCCCGCCGCGGTTTACGGCAGTCACTTTGAATGAATAAACGAGCCCTGGTTCTATTTTAACGGTGTGGGACGTTTTGCTGACTAAGGTTCCATTGTCAAAGCCTCCATAACCGATGCGTGTATATACGATGTATTCTCGTGGGCGTGCAGTCGGTTCTTGCGGATCATCTTCACCTTTCCATGAAAGTTCCAGCGTATTCTTTTTCTTTCCGAATTGAATGGCGAAATTGCTGACTGGCAGGGGCTGAACTATATATTCTTTATCATGCTGGCTGGTAATGAACTGCAAAATACCTTTGTAAATGGCTCGTCCCACTGTAAACTTGAAGTTCGGATCATGCCCTAACTGCATATCTGCGAAGTTCTGATGGGAGAGCAGTTCGATAATCGTAGAAGGTGTAGCCGGGAGACGTGTTTCACTGTAATTCCGGTTCCACATACTGCGGCGTGTCCAGGGGATGCTGTAACTTGAATAAATATCTTTCTGAATCTGTGTGAGCAGAATATCGGCTAAGTCACGTGATGCATACCGGTCTGTTCCTGCATTCAGTTTTCCATTATTGAAATCGGTGGTATAGATACCGAGCGATCCGATAAACTCATCAGTCTTGCTGCATCCGGCATCACTGTGCAACGCCATAGTCATTTCCAAAGGTACGCCTAAACCCGATTGTTGCGGGTTGTAGACAGAACTGCCCGACAAATAGTTGATAGCGTTGGAACGTGTGTTGATGTCGTCTGTATAGTCGTTTTCACCTTTGCGTCCTGCATATACTTCGTATGGCATTCCCGCCCATTGCGCAGAGTAGCGTGCTCCTTCCAAATAACGGGGTAGCCTGCTGGTTCTTCCTCCACGGGCAATGTTTCCCATTCCACCTCCAAAACGTACCGCATCGGCGCATACAACTCCATGTTCGCTGCTCTCGTTGCTAAGTACCACCATGCCGTAGTCGTTGTTCCCTTTATCAAATTCAAACGTTCCGAGGTAAACCCATGTGCCTCCACCTATTTTCTGATTAACTTTAAATTCGGTTACTCCTCCGTTATGGAATACCAGATATTTGGCGTCGCTTACACTATTGGGGAGTGTCTGATAAGAAACATAAACAGCATACTTGCCTGTTGCCGGTAGAGTAGGTACCCATTCGGCAAATACCTGGTCTTTCTTCTTCTTTTTCTTTCTTTCGGTTGGTATGAAACGGCAGGTTCCGTCGGTGAAAGGATTCTCTCCCTCTTTGTAGATCGTTTTCTTTTGAGCAAATCCTCTTACCGGGGCATTTGCCCAATTAGCTTTTTTGCTACCCACTTCCAGATAAAGGGAAGCATTGGGAGTGTCATTATCTACAATGATCTCATTCTTCTGCGTATCTCGTTCACGGGGAGTATAAACAATCGCTCCTGCATTTTCCAACATGGGAATCACGTAAGGAAGGACGAAAGATTGAGTGAACATATCTTCTGTGGTACAGAATAATCGAGGGCGTTGCCATCCCCATTCGTTTTTATCATTTTTGAAGTAGTTGCCGTGGCTTTGCCAGATTGCGATATGACGGTCTTGCAGTCCGCGTGAAATTTCATTGGGACGTGAAATGTTTTTCACCCAGGGAGCTCCTTTATAATCTATATTCAAAGATAACCTCTCCTTATCCTTTTTCTTATTCCGGTAGAAATTAGGTACCAAATCCTCAATAGGTTTTCCATCCGCATAAATGGTGAGCTGGTAATAATGAACAGGCCCCGGAAGCAGTTCTTTAACTTGATTATAAATGTTTTCTACAGTTTCCGGACGGAAAGGCTGATAGGCGAAACTTTCCGATGCATAGATTGCAATTGTCTTGCGATCATAATTTATATCGAAACTGTTCAGTTTAGGAGTGCTGATTTTGGCTGTTGCGGTATATTTGTTGAAGTAATCCGTCAGCCGTTCTTTTACATTTCTTTCAATATCTTGAGCGAAAAGAAAATTAGCACTTACAGTAAGGCATAGAAGAAACACTATTATCTTTTTCATTATTCAATGCTTTTGTTCTCATTTTCACCACAGAGGAAAGGAGGACACAGAGTTATTATGAATAACCATTTTATATCGCTTCATAGATTTAACCTTCGTGTCCTCCTTTCCTCTGTGGTGAATTATCCCCGCAAAAATAACAAAAAAAGAGCGAGAAGTATCGAAACTTCCCACTCTTCTTTCATTGTTTTATATTCTCTTAATTAAGAATATTATTCTTATAAAGGAACGTATTCTACAAATGCTTCCATTGCTTCGTAAGAAGCCAGTCCTAACTTATCATACAAAGTAGCTGTACCACGGTTGCGGTCTTCGCTACGTTGCCAGAACAAACGTTCGTCATTACCCAAGAACGGAGCGCTTTCCATCTGCGACTGATGTTTCAGGATAGAGTTACGTTTTGCACGAAGTTCTTCCGGACTGATCGGCACTGCCATTTCAATATTTTCGATTTCCCATTCAGCCCACGCACCACGGTACATCCAGATACGGCAGTCTTTCAGCCATTTGGCACCTTCTTCTTTTTCAAGATCAACGGCTGCGAATACGGCGTCCGTACATACACGGTGTGTGCCGTGCGGGTCGGCCAAGTCACCTGCAACGAAAATCTGATGAGGTTTCACTTCACGAAGCAAGTTACGTACGATTTCCACGTCTGCTTCACTGATCGGGTTTTTCTGAATCTTACCTGTTTCATAGAACGGCAAGTCTAGGAAGTGGCATCGTTCCAATGGTATATTGTTATAAGTACAGGCCGTACGGGCTTCACCACGACGAATCAGACCTTTGATAGTCAGAATGTCACGACTGTCCATATCACCATCTTTCTTCTCTTTCAAGAAATTACGTATTTCTGCATATTTCTCATTGATAACCTGATCTGCACTGTTATTGAAGAGTTGGTTGAATCCGTTGATGAAATGCATGAAACGAACTACTTCTTCGTCACCAACGGCGATATTACCGGAAGTTTCGTAAGCTACGTGTACTTCATGTTTTTGCTCTACCAAACGACGAAGCGTACCACCCATCGAAATAACGTCATCATCCGGATGCGGAGAGAAAATGATTACACGTTTCGGATACGGTTTTGCACGTTCCGGACGGTAGGTGTCATCAGCATTAGGTTTGCCACCCGGCCATCCGGTAATGGTGTGCTGTAAATCATTGAAGATTTTGATGTTTACATTGTACGCAGAACCGTAAAGTGCCAGAAGTTCACTCAAACCGTTTTCGTTATAGTCTTTATTTGTCAACTTCAGAATCGGTTTGCCGGTCAACTGACACAACCAAACGATGGCACTACGGATTAGTTTATCATTCCATTCGCAAGAAGTTACCAGCCACGGACGTTGGATACGTGTTAAGTTCATAGCTGCTGAAAGATCAAGAGCTACATGCGCGTTGTTGTGAGTTTGCAGATAAGAAGCCGGAATAGTGTCAGTGATCGCACCTTCCACACATTCTTTAATCATAGCTGCTTTGTTTTCCCCCCATGCAAGCAGATAAACCTTCTTTGCGCCAAGGATAGTGGATACACCCATTGTAATAGAACTGATCGGCGTATTATCCAGCGTTCCGAAAATCTTGGATGCTTCGTTGCGTGATGCATTATCCAACAAAATCAGACGAGTGGTAGAATTCAGTCGGGAACCCGGTTCGTTGAACGCGATGTTACCTACACGGCCAATGCCCAACAAGGCAATATCAATACCTCCGAAGCTTTCGATGCGTTGTTCGTACAGACGGCAATATTCGAAGATGGTATCTTTGGCAATGCTTCCGTCGGGAGTGAATATATTTTGTTTGTCAATATCGATGTGATCCAGCAACATACTCTTCAAAGCATTGAAGTTGCTGTTGATTGCATCGGGAGCCAACGGATAATATTCATACATATTAAATACGATCACATTGCGGAAGCTAAGACCTTCTTCCTTATGCATGCGGATGAGTTCGGTATATACGTGGCTGGGCGAATCACCTCCGGGGAGTGCCAATACGCAGAAGCGTCCTGCTTTTTGTTTTTCGCGGATGGTCTGTGCTATTTCGCGAGCAATATAGTTAGCACCTTCTTCTACGGATTCGTAGATGTCCGTAGGGATTTTTTCGAGTCTTGTCAAGACTGATTTTTCAAATGCATTCTCCGGTCTGTAGTATCTGGGGGAGACCCGGTGGAGACTGATTTGAGAACTAAGATTTGTTTTCATAAAGTTGTTAATTAAGTTATGTAAGATTAGCGTCCTTACGACTGTATTTTCACGACAAAGATACAAAAGAAGTCTATATAATTAACTACCGAATTCTAGGTATTGTTGCTACATGAATCTGTTTTTAACATTTGTTATTTGGCAAATGTTATAGATGGAATTCGTCTGCATCTTTCCATACCGGGAACTTCTCTCTGAATTGGTTGAGAGCAGTGAGATTTACACTGACAGTCGTTATTCCTTCCTTTTCATCTGGAATTGAGCCGATTTCTTCTCCGAAAGCGGAGTAGACTTTACTTCCTCCATTATATGAAAGTTGGTACCCGTCTGTACCTACTCTGTTGACACCGCATACATAGCATTGATTTTCTAAAGCGCGTGCCCGGAGTAGAGTATCCCAAACCAGACGGCGGGGGATAGGCCAGTTGGCTACATATATTAAAAGGTCGTACTCGTTGCCTACGTTTCGGCTCCATACAGGGAAACGAAGGTCATAGCAAACCAGCAGACAGATATTCCATCCATGATAGGGGATGATGAGTCGTTTATCACCGGCCGAAAAGTGTTCAGCTTCCCGTCCCATACGAAACAGATGTCGTTTGTCATAATAGAACTCTTCTCCTTCCGGCGTCAGAAAGAACGCACGGTTATAAAACTGTTCGTTCTCTGTTGCTATATAGCTTCCGCAAATGGCTAGCTGGAATTTGGCGGCCCATTGTTTGAGTGTTGTAATGGTTTCCCCGGAATTTGGCTCTGCCAGTATTTTACTCTGCATACTGAATCCGGTAGAAAACATCTCCGGTAAAACAACAATCTCCGTTATTCCACGAAGACTTTGCAGCTTTTCGTGGAGCAAACGGAGATTTTCTTGTTTATTTTCCCAAACAATATCGGTTTGTATGATAGAAATACGGATAGACTCCATGATAACTAAGTATTATACTTAATACCTAATACTTAAATCATATTTCTCCAAGAGCGAAATTCTCCGGATGTTTTCCTTTGAAATCCTTGAAGTAAAGTTTGATTTCTCTCATGTCCTTATTAATATCTCCTGACGGCATGATAGCTTTCGTTGCCGAAATCGTTTTTTTGCTGTAATCAATACCAATCAGAACGATAGGAACCTGTGCTTTCAAGGCTATAAAATAAAAGCCTTTTTTCCAGTTTGGATTCGCTTTACGGGTTCCTTCGGGAGTGATAGCCAAATTAAACTTTTTATATTCGGCAAATTTATGAACCATCTGATCTACTAGCGAAGTTTTTCGACTGCGGTCGACGGGAATTCCGCCAACTGCTTTGAAAAAGATTCCAAGCGGAAAGAAAAACCATTCCTTTTTCATCATGAAACTTGTCTTACGGCCTATAGCACCATAAAATAGTTTTCCAATAAATAAATCAAGGTTTGTTGTGTGTGGAGCGGCACATATCACGCATTTGTCATAATTAGGCACCGTAACGTTTGTCTTCCACCCTAACAGGCGGTAATAGATAAAGCTATAAATTGCTTTTTTCATTCTGTTGTTAGTTCAATTTCCCTATAGCTTCAATAATCTCGTTTACCTTTGCATTAAAATCAGCACGGAATTTCTTATAAAAACCTTTCACGTTGCCCGGTTCTGTGTGGCTGATGCGAGTAACAAATTCATCCTGCATCTTCAGTACCTCTGCCATCAGTTCATCTGCTTTCACCTTGTCTGTGCCAGGGATGAACATACTGTTGATTAAACACTCGGTGAATAATTCTCCTGCGATATAGTTTACGTTCTTTTTGAGTTCTCTTCTACTTGCCATAATCTTTACATTTAATGGTGAATAATAAAAAATACTTGCGGTAAAGATAGGTACTTTCTTTGATTCTAGCGAATAATACGGGGAAAAACATTATTCAAGCCTGCATCTTCTTGCTGTATTTCTTTATTCAAATAACTTCGCAGGATTGATACTTAAGAATTGTTCGGCTTTCATGCCCCCTTCTCCGACTACGAAACTAGCATACGGTTGATACATTTTGCGTATTTCTTCTAGTCCTGCATTATACATTTCACTGTTGCTTTTTACTTCTATGGCTACAATCCGGTTTTTCTTTTTCAATATATAATCTACTTCCTTATCTTTTTCTCTCCAGTAAAATACTTCATAGTTACCAGTAAATGCGTTGGAAACAATATGTGCACCAATTGCAGATTCAAAAATACGTCCCCATTCTTTTCTGTTGAGAATAGCCTCCTTAAAAGTCAAATCATTATATACGGTTTTTAAAGCATTGTTGAATACCTGAAATTTAGGAGCGCTTGCTCTTTGGCGCGACTTGTCCATTGCAAACTTTTGTAAACCGGTCAGTAAGCCGCTATCTCCCAGTAAGTTTAAATATCCTGCTAGCGTTGTTGTATTTCCAGCGTCTTGTAATGCTCCTACCATTTTGGTCAGCGATACGATTTCACCGGAATAAGAAGTTCCCAGTTCAAAAGTTTGCCGTAATAATGCCGGTTTGCTAATTGGGGAATCGTATAAAATATCTTTATTGATAGTGGCATCTATGATTGCTCCATTGATATATTGTCCCCAGCGTTCTTCATCTTCTATCAAAAAAGCTGCTCCCGGGTATCCACCGAAATAAAGATACTGTTCCAGACTCATATTAAATGCATCCCGCATTTCCGGATACGACCAGTGTGTCATTCTTATCTCTTCAAAGCGACCCATCATCGAGTCTGATAATCCCTTTTCTAACAATACACGTGAAGAGCCGAGAAGAACGACTTTCATATTAATATCATTGAATGTATCTGCATCCCATTCTTTTTTGACTACTTCACTCCAATTTTTTATTTTTTGAATTTCATCGATTATCAGAATAAATTCAGATAATTTTTCTACTCGCATCTGTACTCTTGCCGTATTCCAACAGTCTGAAATCCAAGATGTCTGTGTAGCAGGAATACTATCTGCCGAATAGATTTGATAAGGTAGATTCAGATCATTGACTACTTGTTTGATGACTGTAGTCTTTCCAACTTGGCGAGGTCCTAACACTACTTGCAGGAAATGTCGAGGCTCTTTTAGTCTTTTTGTAATCGTTTGATATTGAACTCTTTTATACATGTTTTCTGTTGTTTATTCAATAGAATGAGTACTTTTACTCAATATATTGATTAGTTTTACTCAATAAATAACGCAAATATACACAATAAGTTGCTTTGTATCATTTTAAATCTACAATTCTTTATCTTTTCTTTAATCATGAAATTAAAGAGTATAAAAATGAATGAAACGGTGCAGAAATGAATGAAAGTTTGGTCTACTATAAAGTTGAAAAACATAAAAACATCTGCCACCTGCAACGAAAAGCGTGTAACACACTAATTAATAAATAGTTGGAACGTTGCAGATACCTGCGGCAGATAGGTTGCAGATAAAGTATCTGCAACACGTTATATAATCAAAGAAAAAGCCTGGATTCCTTTGTGCAAAGCTATGGGATAATTGGGGTGACTCCGTGGAGAAATGGTGGTGTCTCTACGGGGAAACGACAGTATCCTTACGTGGAAACTGTAGTGTCTCGCCTTAGGAACTCTCGTTTCCTGCCGTGGAAACTGTAATTTCTAATGCCGGAAACGACAGTTCCCCGCCTGGAAACGGGAAGTTAATGTATACAATAAACTTTTGCCCTCCTAGAGAATTGGCTTATGTAAGGTTTATACTGTGTGGCAGATACTTTATCTGCAACCTATCTGCCGCAGGTATCTGCAACGCTCCAACTATTTATCAACTAGTGCATTACACGCGTTTGGTTGCAGGTGGCAGATGTTTTCATGTTTTTTCAACTTTATAGTAGGAGGATTACGCATCAAAATTAGGGTCACAACCGTAAGTCATAAAACAGATTCACCTCTGTGCCCTCTGTGTACTCTGTGGTGAAAACAGTGCAGACATGAATAAGATTCACTTCTGCGGCCTATATGGTGAATAAATTCAGAACGTTATAGGAAAGTAAAAGAATAACTTCCACGCGAGTGAAGGTTTTCTTTTACTTTTCTTTTTTTATAATAGCTGCAATCATAAAGTAGCTTACTTTTGTTCTTTCTCTATATATTGTATAATCTAAAATAACTAGTGATGCAAAAAATGAATAAAAATGGATTTAGCCAATGTGCCGGAGCGTACATTGAGCGTTTGCGAAAAGAAGGGCGATATTCTACCGCTCATGTTTATAAGAATGCTCTTTTTTCTTTTAGTAAGTTTTGTGGAACAGGTAACATATCGTTCAGGCAAGTCACCCGGGAGTGTTTACGATGCTATGGACAGCATCTTTACGGGTCCGGATTAAAGCTCAATACGGTTTCTACTTATATGCGTATGTTGCGTAGTATCTATAATCGGGGAGTAGAAGCGGGAAGTGCCCCTTATGTTCCCCGGTTGTTTCATGATGTCTATACAGGCGTGGATATTCGGCAAAAGAAAGCATTGCCTGTGACCGAATTGCACAAACTACTGTATGAGGACCCGAAATCCGAACGTTTGCGTCGTACGCAGACGATTGCAGCTCTGATGTTTCAGTTCTGTGGAATGTCATTCGCGGATTTGGCGCATTTGGAGAAATCTGCTTTAGACCGGAATGTGCTTCAATATAACCGTATCAAGACTAAAACACCTATAAGCCTGGAAATTCTGGAAAGTGCAAAAGAGATGGTGAATCAGCTTCGAAGCAATAAACCCGCTCTTCCTGATTGTCCCGACTATTTATTCGATATTCTGCATGGTGATAAGAAGCGGAAAGATGAAAAAGCATATAAAGAATATCAGTCTGCTCTTCGTCGTTTTAATAATTCTTTGAAGGATTTGGCGAGAGTGTTGCGCCTGGACTCACCCGTCACTTCATATACCTTCCGACATTCTTGGGCCACTACTGCCAAGTATCGCGGAGTTCCGATTGAAATGATTAGTGAATCGCTGGGACACAAATCTATTAAAACCACACAAATATATCTGAAAGGCTTTGGATTAAGAGAACGCACAGAAGTGAATAGAAAGAATTTATCTTACGTTAAAAATTACAATGTAAGTAGGTGATAGATAGGCAAAGCTTTAATAATCAGTATTTAAATGTATCCGTTACTTCTTAGGTAACGGAATCAAATGTGACGCAAAGATAGACAAAAATATAAATAGCAAACAAATATTCTCCCATTTTTTTTCGTTTTATCTGATGCATACGGCAAAAAAAAATCTGAACATGAAATAATCATATCTTCATGCCCTCTGATTTATATGTCCTGTCTTAAAAAGAATTTCCCCCTTCGCTAAAGGCAAAAACTCTTCTACCACTGTAATTGTCGATGTTTTTCTCTGTTCTCATTCCGATTGGTCTTGATTGTGTGTTTTCCGTTACCTAAGAAGTAACGGAATTATATAAGGTAAAAATAGTGGATTAATCAAAAAAGTTTTGAGAATATCTCTATTTAAAAGTATAACATACAAATAAAGATGAAACAAACTAAAGCGGCTTTTAGGAATAAGCCATTTATTTCGTTAAAAGGTAGTATTCTATTTCTGATACTCATTCCGATGAGCGGTCTGGTTCACGCGCAATATTCCATGGGAACAACGGGGCAGTTGATGATACCTACCGCTGAAATGCAGGAGACCGGTACATTTATGGGAGGAGTCAATTTCTTACCCGAGCAAGTTACTCCATCGGTTTTCAGTTTTCCTACCATGAACTATTTTGTAGATATGACTCTTTTCTCTTTTATCGAATTCACTTACCGGATGACATTACTCAAAATGACAACCGGTACAGGCAGGACGGGTTATCATAATCAGGACCGTTCTAATACGATTCGTATTCGTCCGCTAAAAGAAAGTCGCTATTTCCCAGCTGTTGTGATTGGTGGAGATGATCTTTTGACAGAGAAGAAGACTCCATATTGGGGAGCTTATTATGGTGTGTTGACAAAGACTATCGGATTTCGTTCGGGAGACCAATTGGCTGTAACGGCCGGATGGTATATTCATCAAGGTGATTGTCGTGTATTTAATAAAGGACCTTTCGGAGGTGTCCGCTATACGCCTTCTTTTTGCAAAGAATTGAAGTTGATGGTGGAATATGATACGCGTGGATGGAATATGGGTGCTGCCATGCGCTTTTGGAAGCATTTGTCCGTCAATGTGTTTACTCGTGAATTTACATGTGTTTCCGCCGGTCTGCGGTATGAATGTACATTAATGCATTAAAAGAAGATGAAAAGGATTGTTAGTGCGACCGCTGTTTTTCTCTGTGGTATTTCTTTGTTACAGGCACAGCCAGTTCGTGTGAGCGAGACACTGAAAGAGTTGGATATGGAGAATATTTCAGTTGTGGAGAAAAGGGACACGATAACTGCGGCTTTTGAGACCTCTGCTTATAGAGGTATTTATAATGGAATCGGTATTGCCATACGCCATTTGGTTATTATACCGGAAATACCGACTTTGCAGCTACTTATATTAGATAATGCCTTACCACAATTATGCATAACCATCCCTGCAGAATTGATTCAAAAATATCAAGCCGGTGAATGTGCGTTGGATGAAGTGTATCGCAAGATGGGGATGACTACTTCTACCGAAACTGCTGTACGGCAGCTGAAAGGCGTAAAACGAAAAGAAAGTTCTTTCGGTAAGGTCGATTTGGTAGTATATCCCAACGTGATGTTAGTCAATAATGTAACTTATAAGTTGTATAAAGCGGCTCTCGAGTTGCAACCTGCCGTGGAAATGCAATTATGGAAAGGCGCCTCACTACGGATGCAGGTTTCTTTGCCTATTGTAAGTAATGAAGATGGCAAGTGGAACTGCGTTCGCCTGGGATACATGACTTTTCGTCAGGATTTTCGCTTGGCTAATCATTGGAAAGGATACCTCACAGGCGGTAGTTTCTCGAATGACCGTCAAGGACTTGCAGCAGGCATCGGCTATTTTTCAGCAAATGGTCAGTGGACGGTAGAAGGTGGAGGAGGAATAACCGGCTCTGCTCATTTCTATGGTAGCGAATGGAAAATGAGTCAATGGAAAAGAGTCAATGGACAAATTAGTGTAGGATATTATATTCCGGAAGTGAACACCTTGGTGAAAGTAGAAGGAGATCGTTTTATTTATGGCGATTATGGGGTACGCGGAACTCTTTCACGCTACTTCGGCGAATATATTGTAGGTATATATGGTATGTATACAAATGGAGCAACGAATGCAGGATTCAACTTTTCTATTCCATTACCGGGAAAGAAACGCAAGCGACATCTGCTACGGGTAATGCTTCCCGAATATTTTGCTTTTCAGTATGATATGCGTAGCGGGAATGAATATGCCCATCGTTCGTTGGGCGAAAGTTATACTGTTGAACCTAAGTCGGCAGAGAATTCACATTTTTGGCAGCCGGATTATATTCGATATTATTTGATTAAAACGAGTGAGAAGTGAAACATGATTGATATTTTAACTAGTATTTTTAACAAAATTGAAACATTATGAAAAGTGTAAAATGGTTTTATGTGGGTGCCATGGCGATAGCCTTGGGTATGTTAACTTTTGCGACAGTAGCCTGTCACGATGATGATGACGATCCGAAACCGGCAGAAGGGGAAGTAATTGAAACTCCAAAACCGGTAGTGGAGTATTACATTATGGGTACGGTGACTTCTGGGGGAGAAGCAATGAATGGGGTAAAGGTAAAAGTGGGTAGTAAAAATTACACAACCGACTCGAATGGTAAGTTCTCTGTTACAGAAAGTGCTACAGGTACTTATAGTATTGAAGCGTCTTCTAATGGATATCTTTCACAGAAAACGTCAGTTGTCATTGCAGAGAATGCAGAGAATCGTAGTGTGGTAACGGTAGCTCTGGCTCTGACAAAGGAAAGTCGGAAAGAAACGGTGTCAGTAACTGCAGAAGAAGAAATTAAAGTAGAGGATAATAGTGAATCTAATACTACCATTGAAGATCCGGGAGAAGTTGCTCCGGAAGTAGTGGTAGAGGATAAACCACTCGTGAAAGTCGAATTGGCAATACCGGCAGGTGCAATTGATACAGAAGCTAGTGCAAGCCTTATTAGTGATGGGAATGTTGGCATTAGTGTAACAACCTTTGTTCCTGCTCCTGCAGAAGTGACTACTGAAGTGAAGGCTGAAGAAGTGAATCAAAATGTAGAAAAAAGCATACCTTTAGCTGCTGCTAAATTTGAACCGTCTGGTTTGAAATTTAAAAATGATGTTACGATTTCTATTCCTAATCCTATCCCTGGAATAACATTTGCTGATGCTGATATGATACTTACTTATCAGAATCCAGATACAGGAGAATGGGGAGATGCAAAAGATAATGATGGAAATGTAATTAAAAATGTATCTTCTACTACAGAAAATGGAGCTGTCACTGCATATACAGCCGATGTCGATCACTTCTCTGCTTATGCTATAGAGAATAAAGTATACAGCAAGATTAGTAATGAAACTGTGACAACTAATATTCTAGGACAAGCTAGTCGTGATAATAGCGAGAATGCTAAAGCGGTGACTGGCATTGAATTGAAATATAAGGAAAAGTCTGGTTGGGACTATGATAAGAATGATGCTGGTCTTGTTGCTGAAGTTAAATCGCAATTAGGAGCTGGTGCTAGTGCTGAAGATACAAAAACGGTGAATGCAATGGTTGCTTTCATGAAAACTCGTATGTTCTCATTAATGGGATCGGTATCTGGCATTACGGAAACTGAACGTGTTTATAACACTGTAAATGTAAACGGATACACCACTATGAGTTATACTTGCTATGCAAAGGCTCGTACTACCACATTGACGGCTAATGTAAAGTTTAATGGTCAAAACAAGACGGTTTCGATTACAGCAACTCGTTATACCGGAACGGATCATCAATATAAGACGGTTACTTATAATCCGACACATAGCGGCGGTAAGGGTGGTAGTATTTAAGATGTTTTATAGTAAGGGGCTTGGATTCGTTTGTAGCATTGAATCCCTGCCTTAGCCGATTAGGAAAAAGTACAGAGGTACATCTTTACCTAATCGGGGCCACGCATCAGATCTTATTTTGATGCATATTTCCCTGAATATCAACTGTCTGTGAAGATCGTTGATATGATTTTGATATTGTTTGTCTAGTTGATAGCAGTATAATTAAGTTTTGATTATTCAATTTAAGATAAAACCCTTTTGAATGTACTCCTTTTTTTTCAATAAACCCTTTTGGAGCATGTTCATATAGAGTATAGAAGGAGGAGGTCACTGTGAAGCGGTCTCCTCTTTTGCTCTTCGAAAATACTGTATTACTGCAAGTAGTATTGCTAAAATCTGTCTTTCTTGGAGTGTTATTATATTCTTTGTTGACTAGATTTGACTAGAAGTAATACCCTAAATTCACAAAACAACTTCCTTTGTCCGTCTGATTGGAATACCCCAACGATATTTCCAATGGTCCGAAGATGCTGTCCATTCCATAACCTGCACTAACACCGAATAATTGCTTGCCTTTCAATATATCGAAGAAATTACTATCCGTTAGCCCGTAATTACCCGTCAGCGTGAGATAATGAATGGCTCCCATGCGTTGTCTGAATTTAATAGACGCAATCATTATGGTGTTATCCATCAATTCCAGGTTGGTAACCCCGGCAAACGGCAATTGCTGTGGAATATAGAAACCGGGTACGTCACCGCCAATGGCATTTTGTAGTGGATAAGGAAAATCTCTTCCGATCAGGATACGTCCATAAATGGAAGGAATGACGGAGAAACGGCGGGTCACAGGGATGACACTTGCCCACGAAGCATTCAATGCTGAAAATGGAGCATGGTCGTTGTATTGTGCCATGTTATCCGTATAAAGCGAATAGGTAGCTCTGAAGTCACTTCCTTTAGAAGGGAAGCGTCCTTTATCATAAGTATTATATTGCACTTGGGCAAAATAACTTAGAAAGTGTTCGGATTCTACTTTCAGATCGGAGATTTCAGGTTTCTTGAACAGGAAATCTTTGTACTTGTAATATTCAAAACGCAGACCGAGTCCGAAGCGGAAATTCTTGTACCATACATCGGAGAAACCGAATTCTGCCAGATGATATTTATACGTTGTATTATAGGCGCGGTCACCTTCCTCGTAAATGTTGATATCGTTGTATTGGAACATATACGAGAAGTTGAAATTACGTTGCTGCATGGGTTCCAGCGTATAGTCTATGCGGGCAGCATATCGTTTACCCAATCGACCGGTAAGAGCCAGACGGGAAGGAATATGAGTTTTGAGGTCTGCCGTTGCATTCACCAACAAAGACGCGATTTCTTCCGAATCGAAACGGATGCCCAGATTGATTCTTCTTTCATATTTTTCCTGCAACAGGAAGTTGAGGTGATAACCTTCAGGAGTCTCTTTCAACGTATAGCTGGCACTGGAATAGGATTGGCTGCCACGTAATTGATACAAGGCCTGTTCTATTTGTAGAGTGGTAATGTCACTGTTTTCTTTCAGATTACATTTCTTCATCAGCCATTTTTTATCATCCACCTCTACACCGGAAAATGAGATGTCCGTCACATAAACTGTGCGTGCATTGGAAAGAGAAGAATAAGGGCCATGTTGCTTCGGAGTATAATCTTCGGTTATTCCTATCTTCTTTTTCAAGGCAAGCAACGAATTCCATTGTTCTTTAGCCGCTTCTTCGCCTCTTCGCATCAGAGTGTCGATGGCAGCCGGAGTAAAACTGGCAGATGAATATCCCTCCACATTGACACGGATATAAGTGTCTGTGAGGTCTACATTTTTTTCATGGTTAGACTGGCAGGTGATGTCTACAATCTGCCCCAGAATATCGGGGACGCTGTTGAGCTTGTCAGCCTTCTTCAAAGCATTCTGCACGTCTACTCCGATAATAATATCGGCTCCCATGGCTTTTACAACATCTGCCGGATAGTTGTTTACAATGCCGCCGTCCACTAATACCATGCTGTCTTGCCGTACCGGAGTGAATACACCCGGAATAGCCATGCTGGCACGCATAGCGGTTGAGAGTATTCCGTCATGGAATACAATTTGCTCTCCATTGACAACATTGGCTGCCACACAAGCAAAAGGAATGGGAAGTTTATTGAAGTCGATAGAGTCATGATACCCCACAGTGAGGTCTGAAAATAGGTTGGCCAGATTTTGCCCTTTCATGAGTCCTCCGGTAGCAGCATCTTTGGGAGTTTTGGTGAAAGGGATAGAGACTGTATATTTTTCAGACCGTTCACGATCAGTCAATGACATGGCACTTCGTTTGATACGGTCGCTCAACAGGAATGTCCAATCTTGTTTCCGTACCATGCTGTCCAATTGTTCCGTAGTATAACCGATGGCATAAAGGCCACCTACGATAGCTCCCATACTGGTACCGGCTATGTAGTCGATAGGGATTCCGGCTTCCTCAATTACTTTCAGTGCTTTGATGTGTGCCATTCCTTTGGCACCGCCGCCGCTTAGAACGACACCTACCTTTTTCCTTTGCTCTTGAGAATGCAAAGAAAAAGGCAATAAGATGCCAATTGATAAAACTAATGTTGAAAAGATTTGTTTTTTCATTAGGATGTGGTCTAGTGTTGATGTTTAATATAATACAAATGTAGAGCATAATTTGTTTAGTTGTTGAAATGGGAACTAAAAAAAATGTTCCAAAAGTCGGAAATGTGGATTTTTTCTACACCATACAGTGAATTTCCACACTTTCTGCAAAACGAAGAAATATCTAATGCTTTGATTTTAAGCAAATAATGCAGGTAACGCATTTTTGGTATATGAGTTGTAAATAAGGATATAGAACAAACATAAGTTAAATTAAATAATAAGATTCGATATGAGATTATTCTTTTCGAAACATGAGTTGAAACTGAGGAGAAAGAGAACCATTGCTGCTATTATGTGTATGGTAGTTGTGTTGGGTGTGTATTGGATACTGACCCGACCTCAGAAGGCTGCGCCGGAAATGCCGACAGTCATTGTTGAACCGGTAGTGAAAGACGACGTAGAGATATACGGAGAATATGTGGGGCGTATTCGTGCCCAACAGTTCGTCGAAGTACGCGCCCGTGTGGAAGGTTATCTGGAAAATATGCTTTTTGCCGAAGGGACATATGTCAATAAGAATCAGGTTTTGTTTGTAATCAACCAGGACCAGTATCGTGCCAAAGCAGATAAAGCCAGAGCGCAATTGAAAAAAGACGAAGCGCAGGCTTTGAAAGCGGAACGTGATTTAAAACGTATCCGTCCGTTGTTTGAACAGAACGCTGCAAGTCAGTTGGACTTGGATAATGCGGAAGCCGCTTATGAAAGTGCCGAGGCAACGGTAGCCATGAGCGAGGCGGATTTGGCACAGGCTGAACTGGAATTGGGTTATACCATTGTTCGTTCGCCTTTATCGGGACACATTAGTGAAAGAAATGTGGACTTGGGTACGTTAGTCGGTCCCGGAGGAAAATCATTGCTTGCTACCATTGTGAAGAGTGATACAGTGTTGGTGGATTTCAGTATGACAGCACTCGATTATTTGAAGAGTAAAGAAAGAAACATTAATTTGGGACAGCAGGATTCCACCCGTTCCTGGCAGCCGAATATTACCATTACATTGGCGGATAATACCGTCTATCCATTTAAAGGATATGTGGATTTTGCCGAACCGCAAGTCGATCCTCAAACCGGAACTTTCTCTGTACGTGCAGAAATGCCGAATCCGAAACAAGTATTGTTGCCGGGACAATTTACAAAGGTAAAGTTGTTGCTGGATGTTCGTGAAGGTGCACTTGTTGTTCCGATGAAAGCCGTTACCATCGAAAAGGGTGGAGCATATATTTATACCATGCGCAAAGATAATGCGGTAGAGAAACGTTTTATCGAATTAGGACCGGAAGTCGGGAATAATGTGGTGGTAGAAAGAGGACTGGCAGAAGGAGAAATGGTGGTTGTAGAAGGGTTCCATAAGTTGACTCCGGGCATGAAAGTACGGGTCAGTGATCCGGAAGCCGAAGCTGGGGACAGTATAACTACGACAAAAAATGAAGTGACCGGAGTAAAAGAAAACACTACCGGAACGAAGGATAACGCGAAAGGAGAATAAACGATGAAAGTTACTTTTTTTATAGATAGGCCGGTCTTCTCGGCCGTAATCTCCATCGTGATTGTGATTGTCGGCATTATTGGTCTGACGATGCTTCCGGTGGATCAATATCCGCAGATTACCCCTCCGGTGGTGAAGATCAGCGCATCCTATCCGGGTGCCAGCGCACTTACCGTGTCGCAGGCAGTAGCCACTCCGATTGAGCAGGAAATCAATGGTACGCCGGGTATGCTTTATATGGAATCAAACAGTTCTAACTCCGGAGGTTTTTCGGCAACGGTCACTTTTGATGTATCTGCTGATCCGGATTTGGCAGCCGTTGAGATTCAAAACCGTGTGAAATTAGCGGAATCCCGTTTGCCGGCGGAAGTCATTCAGAATGGTATTTCAGTAGAAAAACAGGCTCCCAGTCAGTTGATGACGCTTTGTTTGACTTCTACTGATCCGAAGTTCGACGAAATTTATTTGAGTAACTTTGCTACTATCAACGTGCTCGATGTAATTCGCCGTATTCCTGGGGTTGGACGTGTATCTAATATAGGTAGCCGCTATTATGCGATGCAGATATGGGCGCAACCCGATAAGTTGGCAAACTTTGGGCTGACCGTACAGGATTTACAGAATGCATTGAAGGATCAGAACCGTGAATCAGCGGCCGGTGTATTGGGACAACAACCGGTGCAGGGACTGGATATTACCATTCCTATTACGACTCAAGGACGTTTGTCTACCGTAGGGCAGTTTGAAGATATTGTAGTGCGTGCCAATGCCAACGGATCTATTATCAGGTTGAAAGATGTGGCGCGTGTATCGTTGGAGGCTTCTTCCTATAACACGGAAAGTGGTATCAACGGCGAGAATGCCGCTGTGCTTGGCATTTATATGTTGCCGGGAGCAAATGCGATGGAAGTAGCCGAGAGGGTCAAAGAGGCTATGGATGAGATTAGCAAGAATTTTCCGGAAGGATTGAGCTATGAGATTCCGTTCGATATGACGACTTATATTTCCGAATCTATTCATGAAGTATATAAGACGTTGTTTGAAGCGTTGGTATTAGTTGTATTGGTGGTTTATCTATCCTTGCAGAGCTGGCGTGCAACGTTGATTCCGGTAGTAGCGGTGCCTATTTCATTGATCGGTACTTTCGGATTCATGTTGATTTTCGGTTTCTCGCTGAATATACTGACATTACTCGGATTGATTCTTGCCATCGGTATTGTGGTGGATGATGCGATTGTGGTGGTGGAAGGCGTAGAACATATCATGGAAACGGAACATCTAAGCCCATACGAAGCAACGAAGAAAGCGATGAACGGACTTGCTAGTGCTTTGATTGCCACATCACTGGTATTGGCGGCAGTGTTCGTTCCGGTTAGTTCTTTAAGTGGGATTACAGGGCAGTTGTATCGCCAGTTTACGGTGACGATTGTGGTGTCCGTACTTATTTCTACGGTAGTGGCTCTGACATTGAGCCCGGTGATGTGTTCATTGATTCTGAAGCCGGATAACGGAAAGAAAAAGAATATCGTTTTCCGGAAGATTAATGAATGGCTGGGCATCGGTAGCAATAAATATGTGGCTGCCGTGACTCGTACGATCAAGCATCCTCGCCGGGTTTTAAGTGCTTTTGGTATGGTATTGATCGCTATTATGCTGATTCACCGTATTATTCCGACCAGTTTCTTGCCTGTAGAAGACCAGGGATATTTCAAAATTGAATTGGAACTGCCGGAAGGAGCTACTTTGGAACGTACCCGTATCGTAACAGAACGTGCCATTGCTTATTTGGAGAAGAATCCATATATCGAATATATACAGAATGTAACGGGAAGTAGTCCGCGTGTCGGAAGTAACCAGGGACGTGCTGAACTGACGGTGATCCTGAAACCTTGGGAAGAGCGGAAGAGTACCACTATTGAGAAGATTATGGATACGGTGGAAAAACATTTGAGGGAATATCCCGAATGTAAAGTCTATCTGTCCACTCCTCCGGTTATTCCGGGACTGGGTAGCTCGGGAGGTTTTGAAATGCAATTGGAAGCTCGTGGAGAAGCCACTTTCGATAATTTGGTAGACGCGGCAGATACATTAATGTACTACGCATCCAAGCGCAAAGAGCTGGCTGGTCTGTCATCTTCTTTGCAGTCGGAAATACCACAACTCTATTTCGATGTAGACCGTGACAAAGTAAAGATGCTGGGTGTGCCACTGGCTGATGTGTTCTCTACCATGAAGGCTTATACCGGTTCGGTGTATGTGAACGACTTTAATATGTTCAACCGTATATATAAGGTTTACATTCAGGCGGAAGCTCCTTACCGGGAACACAAAGACAATATCAATCTGTTCTTCGTGAAGGCCTCCAATGGAGCGATGGTACCGTTGACTTCTTTAGGAAATGCCTCCTATACCACAGGACCGGGAAGTATTAAACGTTTCAATATGTTTACTACGGCCGTTATTCGTGGAGCAGCTGCACAGGGATATAGTTCCGGACAGGCGATGGAAATCATGGAGCAGATTGCCCGTGACCATCTTCCCGATAATATCGGTCTTGAATGGAGTGGCCTTTCTTATCAGGAGAAGCAGGCGGGAGGTCAGACTGGTATGGTGATGGCATTGGTATTCCTGTTCGTATTCCTCTTCCTTGCTGCCCAATACGAAAGTTGGACGGTGCCTATTGCCGTGTTGCTCTCTTTACCTGTTGCCGCTTTGGGAGCCTATTTAGGAGTCTGGGTTTGCGGATTGGAGAACGATGTCTATTTCCAGATTGGTCTGGTAATGCTGGTGGGACTTGCCGCTAAGAACGCGATTTTGATTGTAGAGTTTGCAAAAGTACAGGTAGATAAAGGTGAAGACCTGGTGCAGTCGGCTATCTACGCAGCCAAATTGCGTTTCCGTCCGATTCTGATGACTTCTCTCGCATTCGTACTCGGTATGCTTCCGATGGTATTGGCAAGCGGTCCGGGGTCGGCAAGTCGGCAGGCAATCGGTACAGGTGTATTTTTCGGAATGATATTTGCCATTGTATTCGGTATCATTCTTGTGCCGTTCTTCTTTGTGATGGTGTATAAAACAAAGTCGAAAATTTTAAAACATAAGAAATAATGAAACGAAAGAAACTATATATTGCTATCCTGTTACTTGCCGGAGTCTTGACTTCCTGCAAGGTAGGGAAAAGCTATGTCCGTCCTGATCTTCATTTGCCCGACAGCTTGGAAAGAGCGCAAGACTCGATCAGCTTCGGCGATCAGGACTGGAGGGATATTTATACGGATGCTACCTTGAGAAGTCTGATAGAACGTGCACTGGATCATAACAAGGATATGTTGATTGCCGCTGCCCGTGTGAAAGAAATGGCAGCACAGAAACGTATTTCCACCGCTGCGTTACTTCCGGATATCAAAGGAAAAGTAACGGCAGAACGTGAACTCGAAAATCATGGAGGAGATGCTTTCAAGAGATCAGAGACCTTTGAAGCACAATTTCTCGTTTCATGGGAACTTGATCTTTGGGGAAATCTGCGTTGGGCACGTTCGGCCAGTATTGCCGAGTATCTGCAATCTATCGAGGCACAACGCGCATTGCGGATGACGATTGTTGCTGAAGTGGCACAGGCTTACTATGAATTGGTTGCTTTAGATACAGAACTGGACATTGTAAAGCAAACATTGAAAGCCCGTGAAGAAGGAGTACGTTTGGCGCGTATCCGGTTTGCCGGCGGATTGACTTCCGAGACTTCCTATCGGCAGGCGCAGGTGGAGTTGGCGCGTACGGCAACTTTGGTTCCTGACCTCGAACGTAAAATCTCCCTGAAAGAAAATGATATTGCCTATCTTGCGGGTGAATATCCTAATAAGATAGCCCGTTCCCGTTTGCTTCAGGAATTCAACTCTCCGGAAACACTTCCTGTTGGATTGCCGTCTACATTATTGGAACGTCGTCCCGACATTCGTCAGGCAGAGCAGAAATTGATTGCTGCCAATGCGAAAGTGGGAGTGGCTTATACAAATATGTTCCCGCGTCTTGCCCTGACAGGTGGTTTCGGTAGTGAAAGTACTTCTTTGTCGGAACTTTTGAAATCTCCATACGCAGTGATGGAAGGAGCTTTGCTGACTCCGATCTTTGGTTGGGGAAAGAATCGTGCGGCATTGAAAGCAAAAAAGGCAGCTTATGAAGCTGAAGTACATAGTTATGAAAAAGCTGTACTGGAAGCTTTCAAGGAAACACGTAATGCGATTGTCAACTTCAACAAGATCAAGGAAGTGTACGAACTTCGTGCCAATCTGGAACGTTCGGCCAAGAGCTACATGGACCTGGCACAACTGCAATACATCAATGGAGTTATTAATTATCTGGACGTATTGGATGCCCAACGTGGATATTTTGATGCACAGATTGGGTTGAGTAATGCTATCCGTGACGAGTTGATTGCGGTAGTTCAACTCTATAAGGCTCTTGGTGGAGGCTGGGAACAAAATCCCTAGAATTATCATATCGATTCAGTCATTGAAGAAAACGTAAAGGCTATCTCCCACACCGGGAGGTAGCCTTAATTTTTCTTTCTTCTTCTTTTTGTCTTAAAAACAACAACAGAAGAATTTTCATAATTCGGAAAAAAGTGCGAAATTTGCAACGCTTTTCAAGTTTGACAAGAAACTTACTAACACCTTTAAATAAAAAATTAAAGAAAATGACTAAAAGTGCATTGCAAATCGCAAGGGCTGCTTACCAGCCCAAACTTCCGAAAGCATTGGCATCAGGAGCTGTTAAGGCTGTAGCAGGTGCTGCTACTCAATCTGTAGCCGATCAGGAAGCTATCAAAGCATTATTCCCGAACACGTATGGAATGCCGTTGATTACATTCGAAGCTGGTGAAGCTGTTGCTCTTCCCGCTATGAACGTAGGTGTAATTCTTTCCGGTGGTCAGGCTCCGGGCGGACACAATGTAATCTCCGGTTTGTTCGACGGTATCAAGAAATTGAACCCGGAAAACAAATTATATGGTTTTATTCTAGGTCCTGGTGGTCTGGTAGATCACAATTATATGGAACTGACTGCTGATATTATCGACGAATACCGTAACACTGGTGGTTTCGATATCATCGGTTCCGGACGTACGAAGCTGGAAGCAGAAAGCCAATTCGAAAAGGGATATGAAATCATCAAAGAACTTGGCATCAAAGCATTGGTTATCATTGGTGGTGACGACTCTAACACAAACGCTTGTGTATTGGCTGAATACTATGCAGCTAAGAACTACGGTGTACAGGTAATCGGTTGCCCGAAAACAATCGACGGTGACTTGAAGAACGATATGATTGAAACTTCTTTCGGTTTCGATACAGCATGTAAGACTTATGCGGAAGTAATCGGTAACATCCAACGTGACTGTAACTCTGCACGTAAATACTGGCACTTCATCAAGTTGATGGGTCGTTCGGCTTCTCACATCGCACTGGAATGTGCTTTACAGGTACAGCCTAACGTATGTATCGTTTCTGAAGAAGTAGAAGCTAAAGATATGTCTTTGGACGATGTAGTGACTTACATCGCTAAAGTGGTAGCTGACCGTGCTGCACAGGGAAACAACTTCGGTACTGTATTGATTCCGGAAGGATTGGTAGAATTCATTCCTGCCATGAAACGCCTGATTGCTGAATTGAACGACTTCCTGGCTGCTAATGCTGAAGAATTCGGTCAGATTAAGAAATCTCACCAACGTGATTATATCATCCGCAAACTTTCTCCGGAAAACTCTGCTATCTATGCAAGTCTGCCGGAAGGCGTTGCCCGCCAGCTGACTTTGGATCGTGACCCGCACGGAAACGTTCAGGTATCACTGATCGAAACAGAAAAGCTGTTGTCTGAAATGGTAGCTACCAAATTGGCTTCATGGAAAGAAGCAGGCAAGTATGTTGGTAAATTTGCTGCTCAACACCACTTCTTCGGTTATGAAGGACGTTGTGCTGCTCCATCAAACTTTGACGCTGACTATTGCTACTCTTTGGGTTACACAGCTTCTATGTTGATTGCTAACGGTAAGACTGGTTATATGTCTTCTGTACGCAACACAACTGCTCCTGCTGCCGAATGGATCGCAGGTGGTGTGCCTATCACTATGATGATGAACATGGAACGTCGCCACGGTGAAATGAAACCGGTTATTCAGAAAGCATTGGTGAAACTGGATGGTGCTCCTTTCAAGGCATTTGCTGCGCAACGTGATCGTTGGGCTATCGAAACGGATTATGTATATCCGGGTCCGATCCAGTACTTCGGTCCTACAGAAGTTTGCGACCAGGCAACTAAGACTTTGCAGCTGGAACAAGCTAAATAAATACACTTCCTTCAGAGCAGTTGTTGATGTAACAGTTGCAATAACAGCTGCAATGAAAGATTCTTTCAGGCACGGACTACACGGAATACACGGTTTATAAGAAATAACTAAAAAACCGTGTTAATTCGCGTAATCCGTGCCTATCTCTAAAAACATTGATCGTTTAAAGTAAATGCCGCAACGCAACAACCCGATGTCTGCCGTACAGAAGAAAAGAACCGTTTCCACTACCAAGAAAAAGGGAACGACCTCTTCTTCCAAAACTTCCCGTACCTCAAAAAAGGAACAGATGAAGCATCGAACTGTGATGCCTGTCTGGATTCGTAACATTTTGGCAGTGGTGATTGTCGGTTGTTTTTCCGTTGTATTCTACTATTTCTTTATCCGTCCTTATGCTTATCGATGGAAACCTTGTCATGGTTTAAAGGAATACGGAGTTTGTATCCCTGACGGATATGATATTCATGGTATTGACATTTCTCATTATCAGGGAAAGATTGATTGGAAAAGACTGTTGCAGAATAAAGAAACGGCTACTCCTTTGCATTTCGTTTTTATGAAAGCTACAGAAGGAGGAGACCATAACGATACTACCTTTGAGGCGAACTTCGCCAATGCCCGTAACCATGGATTTATCCGTGGTGCTTATCATTTTTATATTCCTGGTACGGATGCTTTGAAACAGGCGGACTTCTTTATTCGTACGGTGAAACTGGACACGGGTGATTTACCTCCCGTACTTGATGTGGAAGTGACCGGGCGGAAGGAAAAAAAGGAATTGCAGCAAGGCATTAAGCGCTGGCTGGATCGGGTGGAATCTCATTATGGAGTGAAACCTATTCTTTATACTTCTTATAAATTTAAAACCCGTTATCTGGACGATTCTATCTTCAATACATACCCTTACTGGATTGCCCATTATTATGTTGACTCTGTAAAATATCAGGGGAAATGGGACTTTTGGCAACATACTGATGTGGGAAGTGTTCCCGGCATCAAAGAAGACGTAGACCTGAACGTGTTCAATGGCTCGTTAGAGGAACTTAAAAAGCTGACAATTAAATAACAGGTATTTCTTTTCCCAACAACTTATCTCTTCTCTCATTTGTTATAATCGTATTATTACTAAAAAAGATACGATTATGAACTTTGATATAGCTATTATTGGTGGTGGTCCTGCCGGGTACACAGCTGCCGAACGGGCGGGGGCCAACGGATTAAAAGCCGTTCTTTTTGAGAAAAAGGCAATGGGTGGAGTGTGTCTCAATGAGGGGTGTATTCCTACTAAAACTTTGTTATATTCTGCTAAAATACTGGATAGCATTAAAAGTGCTTCCAAATATGGCGTTTCTGCCGATTCTCCTTCGTTCGATTTATCCAAGATTATGAGCCGCAAAGACAAAACAGTGAAAATGTTGACGGGTGGCGTGAAGATGACTGTGAATTCTTACGGAGTGACGATCGTGGAGAAAGAAGCTTTTATAGAAGGAGAGAAAGAGGGGATGATTCGCATCACTTGTGATGGAGAAACCTATTCTGTGAAATACTTGCTGGTATGTACCGGCTCCGATACAGTGATTCCTCCCATACCGGGATTGTCGGGAGTCAGTTATTGGACTTCCAAGGAGGCGTTGGAGATAAAAGAACTTCCCAAGACGCTGGTTATTATTGGCGGTGGAGTGATCGGGATGGAATTTGCTTCTTTCTTCAACAGTATGGGAGTAAAGGTGCATGTGGTAGAAATGATGCCGGAGATTTTGGGAGCGATGGATAAGGAAACGAGCGGTATGCTTCGTGCCGAATATGCCAAACGGGGAGTCACTTTCTATTTAAATACGAAAGTAGTGGAAGTGAACGCTCATGGAGTCGTGATAGAAAAAGAAGGCAAAGTTTCCACTATTGAAGCGGAGAAAATCTTGCTTAGTGTAGGCCGTAAGGCAAATTTATCCAAAGTGGGGCTGGACAAGCTGAATATAGAATTGCATCGGAACGGGGTCAAAGTAGATGAACATCTGTTGACTTCGCATCCCCGTGTATATGCTTGTGGGGATATTACAGGTTATTCTTTATTGGCACATACCGCTATTCGTGAAGCGGAAGTCGCTATCAATCATATCTTGGGAGTGGAAGACCGGATGAATTACGATTGTGTTCCGGGAGTTGTTTATACCAATCCCGAAGTGGCGGGCGTAGGAAAGACAGAAGAAGAACTGATAAAATCAGGACTTTCTTACCGTGTATCCAAATTACCGATGGCTTATTCCGGTCGGTTCGTAGCCGAGAATGAACAGGGAAACGGCCTTTGTAAACTGATTCAGGATGAAGAAGGGAAGATCATCGGTTGCCACATGTTGGGAAATCCGGCGTCAGAACTTATTGTGATCGCAGGTATTGCTATTCAGAGAGGCTATACGGTGGAAGAATTTCAGAAGACTGTATTTCCGCATCCTACGGTCGGAGAGATTTATCACGAGATTATGTTTTAACTCTTATTCTGTCTGACCTATGATTCGATGTATCTATAGTCCGTTTTCTGATATTTACTTTCACTTGGCTGCAGAAGAATATCTGTTGAAGCAGGGAAATGAAGACATTTTCATGCTTTGGCAGGACACTCCTTCTGTGGTAATAGGGAAACATCAACGGTTACGGTCGGAAGTCGATCAGGAATGGGCGGAACGGGAGCAGGTACATATTGCCCGTCGTTTTTCCGGTGGGGGAGCAGTGTACCATGATTTGGGCAATGTCAATCTGACTTTTATAGAAACGACTCCCCGCTTGCCGGAGTTTGTCACGTATTTGCAGAGGACGTTGGATTTCCTGAACTCTATGGGACTGATGGCAACAGGAGGCGAACGATTGGGGATTTATCTGAATGGATTGAAAATATCAGGAAGTGCGCAATGCCTGTACAAGGATCGGGTATTGTATCATTGCACGCTATTGTATGATACAGACCTTACAGCGTTGCATCAGGCATTGAATCCGGAACCGATGGTCGATGATGAAACGTTGTCGTCTGTATATGCTGTTCCTTCCGTTCGGAGTGAGGTAACTAATATTCGCAGGCATTTGCCGGCGGGGACTGTCACTGATTTCAAAGAAAAGGCTTTTCAGTATTTCAGTAAGTCGCAATCTGTCAGTGCTTTCACTAAGGAGGAGATAGAAGCTGTCAATCAGCTCCGGGAAGAGAAATATATTCAGAAAGAGTGGATATATAGCCGTTGATGCTTGGTTGTGCCGATTGGACTCCGGTTAAATTTTACTTAACTTAAAACTTTCTATTTCAGCCCATTGTTGTAATATATCTAAGGTTGAATAATAAAATTACTGTCTATGTCAAAATTCGAAATAAAAATGCCTAAGTTGGGCGAGAGTATAACCGAAGGGACCATTGTCTCTTGGTCTGTAAAGGTGGGTGACATGATTCAGGAAGACGATGTGCTTTTTGAAGTGAATACTGCTAAAGTAAGTGCAGAAATCCCTTCTCCCGTAGCGGGAAAAGTGGAGGAGATTTTATATAAGGAAGGTGACACGGTAGCTGTAGGAATAGTAGTTGCCATTATTGATTTGGATGGCGAAGAATCATCCGGTACGGAGCCGGCAAGCGAAGGTGCCACAAACGAAGGAGCTGATGCCAGTCAGGTTGCCGCTGATGTTTCCGGAACATCACAATCAGCAGCAGACATTGCTAAGAGTCAATCAGTGAATACTGCATCACCCCCCGTTGATACATCCAAACCCGTTGCTGTTGAGGAAGAACGTTGGTATTCTCCTGTTGTGATTCAGTTGGCGCGGGAGGCTAAGATTCCGAAAGAAGAGTTGGATGCTATACAAGGTACGGGTTATGAAGGGCGGTTGAGTAAGAAAGATATAAAAGACTATATTGAAAAGAAGAAAAGAGGCGATATGGCTGAACCGAAACCGGCCTCTGCTGTTGCTGCTCCGGCTGCAAGCAAACCATCGGTGGCTGTTGCTCCCGAACCGATAACTCCGAAAACGTCTCCGGCTGCATCTGCCCCTGCTGTACAGTCGGCTGCTACTTCATCCAAATCGTCTGCTCCTGTTGCCATGCCTGGAGTTGAAGTGAAAGAGATGGATCGTGTTCGCCGGATTATTGCCGACCACATGGTTATGTCTAAGAAAGTATCTCCTCATGTAACCAATGTGGTAGAAGTAGACGTCACCAAACTGGTGCGTTGGCGCGAAAAGAATAAAGATGCTTTCTTCCGTCGCGAAGGAGTGAAGTTGACTTATATGCCTGTGATAACCGAGGCCGTAGCGAAAGCATTGGTAGCCTATCCTCAAGTGAATGTGTCAGTAGACGGATATAATATCCTCTTTAAGAAACATATCAATGTAGGTATTGCTGTCTCTCTGAATGATGGAAATCTGATTGTGCCTGTGGTGCATGACGCCGACCATTTGAATCTGAATGGCCTGGCAGTTGCCATTGACTCTTTAGCCCTGAAAGCAAGGGATAATAAATTAATGCCGGAAGATATTGATGGCGGTACATTTACCATTACCAATTTCGGAACGTTCAAGAGCCTGTTCGGTACACCGATTATTAATCAGCCGCAGGTTGCTATTTTGGGAGTAGGATATATTGAAAAGAAACCTGCTGTGATAGAAACACCGGAAGGCGATACGATTGCCATCCGCCATAAAATGTATCTGTCTTTGTCTTACGACCATCGGGTAGTAGACGGAATGTTGGGAGGTAACTTCCTCCACTTTATAGCCGACTACCTCGAAAACTGGCAAGGCTGATAACTGATTGTTTCACTCATTAAGAACTTCATTCACTATGAAAAAGAAATATGATATAAAAACGACAGATGTAGAAACCCTGAAAAAGTGGTATCATCTGATGACATTGGGGCGTGCTTTGGATGAAAAAGCACCGTCATACCTGCTGCAATCTTTGGGTTGGTCTTATCATGCTCCTTACGCGGGGCATGATGGTATTCAGCTTGCCATCGGTCAGGTATTCACTTTGGGCGAAGACTTCCTGTTTCCTTACTACCGCGATATGCTGACTGTACTTTCTGCCGGAATGACTCCAGAAGAAATCATCCTGAATGGTATCTCGAAAGCGACAGACCCGGGCAGCGGCGGACGTCACATGTCGAACCATTTCGCCAAACCGGAATGGCACATCGAAAACATTTCTTCTGCAACGGGTACACACGACCTTCATGCGGCAGGTGTGGCGCGGGCAATGGTATATTATGGACATAAAGGAGTCGCCATCACTTCCCATGGAGAATCTGCCACTTCTGAAGGATTTGTATATGAGGCTATCAATGGCGCCAGCCTTGAACGTCTTCCTGTTATTTTTGTGATACAGGACAACGGATATGGTATCTCTGTCCCTAAATCGGAACAGACAGCCAACCGCAAAGTTGCCGAGAACTTCTCCGGCTTCAAGAATCTGAAAATCATCTATTGCAATGGAAAAGATGTGTTCGACTCGATGAATGCCATGACCGAAGCCCACGAATATGCAAGGGAAACCCGTAATCCGGTGATTGTGCAGGCCAACTGTGTTCGTATCGGTTCCCATTCCAACTCGGATAAACATACCCTGTACCGGGATGAGAACGAACTGGAATACGTAAAAGATGCCGATCCGCTGATGAAATTCCGCCGGATGTTGTTGCGTTACAAACGCCTGACAGAAGAAGAGTTGCAACAGATCGAAGCTGACGCAAAGAAAGAACTGTCGGCTGCCAACCGAAAAGCGTTGGCTGCTCCCGATCCTGATCCTAAGAGCATCTACGATTTTGTGATGCCCGAACCTTATCAACCCCAGAAGTACAAAGAAGGTACTCATGAAGCAGAGGGCGAAAAGACCTTCCTGGTAAATGCCATTAACGAGACATTGAAAGCCGAATTCCGCTACAATCCCGATACGTTTATCTGGGGACAGGACGTAGCAAACAGAGAGAAAGGCGGTGTGTTTAATGTCACCAAAGGGATGCAGCAGGAATTCGGCGAAGCCCGTGTGTTCAGTGCGCCGATTGCCGAAGATTATATTGTAGGCACTGCCAATGGAATGAGCCGCTTTGATCCTAAAATCCATGTCGTGATAGAGGGAGCGGAGTTTGCTGATTACTTCTGGCCTGCCGTAGAACAATATGTAGAATGTACGCATGAGTATTGGCGCAGCAATGGTAAGTTTGCCCCGAATATAACGCTGCGGTTGGCTTCCGGAGGTTATATCGGTGGAGGGCTGTATCACTCTCAAAATATAGAAGGAGCTTTGACTACATTGCCGGGAGCACGAATTGTCTGCCCTTCTTTTGCAGATGATGCAGCCGGATTGTTACGTACTAGTATGCGCTCTAAGGGATTTACTTTGTTTCTCGAACCGAAAGCATTGTATAATTCGGTAGAAGCCGCCACTGTGGTGCCGGAAGACTTTGAAGTACCTTTCGGAAAAGCACGTATCCGCCGTGAGGGTACGGATTTGAGTATTATCACATACGGAAATACGACCCATTTCTGTCTGCATGTCGCCGAACGATTGGAGAAAGAGGGTGGTTGGAAAGTAGAAGTGATCGATATTCGTTCTCTGATTCCGCTGGATAAAGAGGCAATATTTGAATCGGTCAAGAAGACCAGCAAAGCATTGGTTGTACATGAAGATAAAGTATTCTCCGGTTTTGGTGCGGAGCTTGCAGCAATGATTGGTGAGGAAATGTTCCGTTATCTCGACGGACCGGTGCAGCGTGTCGGTTCTACGTTTACTCCCGTCGGTTTCAATCCGATACTGGAAAAAGAAATTTTGCCGGACGAAGCTAAGATATACGAAGCTGCACGGAAATTATTGGAATATTAAAAGAGAAGAATTATGAAAAAGATAGGTTTGTTTTATGCTACCAAAGCCGAAAGAACGAGTTGGGTGGCAGAGAAAATACAGAAAGAGTTTGGTGAAGACAAGATAGAAGTAGTGCCTATCGAGCAGGCCTGGCAGAATGATTTTGCAGCTTATGACTGCTTCATTGTGGGTGCTTCCACTTGGTTTGACGGGGAACTTCCTACTTATTGGGACGAACTGTTGCCGGAACTCCGGACAATGAAATTGAAAGGTAAGAAGGTTGCTATCTTCGGTTTGGGAGATCAGATACGCTATCCGGAAAATTTTGCAGATGGAATCGGTTTGCTGGCAGAAGTCTTTGAAGGGGATGAGGCTACCTTGGTCGGTTTTACTTCTTCCGAAGGTTACACTTTCGAACGTTCCAAGGCTTTACGTGGCGAGCAGTGGTGCGGGTTGGTTGTCGATTTGGATAATCAGTCCGAACAGGCGGAAAAGAAAATCAAAGCATGGTGCCAACAGGTCAAAAAAGAGTTCGCGTAACGACTTTATTTCTCTTTATAAGATAGTGACGCTATCCGATGCAAATAGTGACGGTATATGCTATGGATAGCGTCACTATCCCACGCGTATACCGTCACTATTTTTTTTCTGCATTAATCTGGAGTCTTACGCTTGTTTATAGCGTATATCGACTGCGATTTTTGCTTGCTTTCTTATATCTTTTAATGATAAGGGAGCTTTCTCTTTTAAAGATATTTGTTGGCTCTTATCCTTTATAAATAAATTTCACTTCTGCCCAACGATTCTTCTCTTTATAATGAACGAAAGTCAGTCCGTTCTTCTCCGCTTCTTCGCGGATGGCGGCAATGTCGTCTATATAAAATCCACTCATATAGAGTTCGGAATTCGTATGCATACAGGCAACATATTGCTTCATATCATTCAGTAATATATTCCGGTTGATGTTGGCGATGATAACGTCGAAAGGTCCTTTTCCTACAAGCGACGAGGCATCTCCTTGTGATACGGCAATATCGTCTACGTGGTTCAACTCGATGTTTTCGATGGAGTTTCGTACGCACCATTCATCAATGTCGATGGCCGTACAGGGACGTGCGCCCCGCATACGTGCGAGGATGGCAAGAATCGAAGTTCCGCAGCCCATATCGAGCAGGGATTTATCTTTCAGTTCGCTGTCCAATAATTCTTCAATGATGAGGCTGGTAGTTTCGTGGTGTCCTGTTCCGAAGGCCATTTGAGGATTGATGACGATGTCATATTCCGCTTTGGGGACATCTTGGTGGAAAGTGCTGTGGATCACACATCGGTTTCCGATAATGATGGGTTGGAAGAAATTCTTTTCCCATTCCTCGTTCCAGTCCTTGTCTTCCGCTTCGGTATATGTATAAGTAATATCCGTATCGGGTAGGGGGAACTCGTTGATGGCAATCTTGATGGCGTTTTCATCACACAATGTCTGTTGGATATATGCGGTCAGTCCGCCTTCACACTCAACAAAACTTTCAAATCCGACTTCACCCAATATGGCAGCCAGTACGTCATTGACGGTTTCGGTACAAGGCTGGGTGCGGAATGTGAACTCAAAATACTTCATAGTTGTTTTTAATGCTGGTGAATAATGTGCAAAGATACAGCAATCCGGGTATAGAAAGTCAAGTTTGCCTGAACTTTATGCCGGTGAGCGTTGTATCTTCTACAAAGATAGTTAGAAATAGGGATTTCCCTATTATCCTTTGGGGAAAATCTCCCCCGGACGAAAAATCTCTTCCTTATCTTTGTAACGTGAATAAGTTTAAGTAATTACATAAACCGAGATGATATGAAAAAGATTGTTTATTTCTTGCTATTTGCCTTGTGCCTTCCGATAGGTATCTTTGCACAAAGCGTTGATGACGACCTTTACTTCGTACCTTCCAAAGACAAACAGGAGAAGAAAGAAACTCCAGTTAAGAAGGAACCGAAGAAACAGGTGACGACTAACATCTATACTTCACCGGGTACTACAGTGGTTGTTCAGGACCGTAAGGGAAGAACACGGGATGTGGATGAATATAACCGCCGTTACGATGCACGTGAAAATGAATTCGTAATGGATAATGATACCTTATATATAAAAGAAAAATCTAATCCGGATTTGGACGGAGAATGGGTGACGGGCGAATTCAATGGTACAACAGACGACTATGAATACGCTGAACGTATCATCCGTTTCCGCAATCCGCGTTTTGCTATCAGTATCAGCAGCCCGTTGTACTGGGATGTAGTTTACGGTCCGAACTCATGGGATTGGAACGTATATACCGATGGTATGTATGCTTATGCATTCCCGACGTTCAGTAACCCGCTTTGGTGGGATTGGCGTTATGGCTCTTACGGCTGGGGATGGAACTATGGCTGGGGATGGAATCGTCCTTATTACTCTTGGGGATATTACCCCGGTTATTGGGGAGGCGGCTACTGGGGTGGCTGGTATGGCGGCGGATATTGGGGACATCATCACCACTGGCACGGTGGTCCTAGCTGGGGCTGGGGCGGAGGTGGAAGACCTTATTATGCCGGACGTAGTGTGATTAATGGTAATAATCGTTCCTATTATTCTGGTTCGAGAAATTATAATTCTACTTCTTACAGAAGAGGTGTCGGTTCATCAACTACCAGACCAGCTAATTCTTCTGTTGGACAAAGTGTTCGCCGTTCAGGTAGTACAGGTACAAATAGTAGAGTTGTAGGTACTCGCGATTATACTCGTAGCGGTAGCAATAGCTCTGTTCGTTCAGGAAGTTCATACTCTCGTAGAAATACAGAAACGTATACACGTCCAAGCAGTACACGTACTTCTGGTACTAGTACACGCAATTCTGGTTCCTCTTATAATAGAAGTAATAGTTCGACACGAAGTTCCGGAACAAATAGTAGCCGTAGCAGTAGTAGCTATTCACGTGGAAGTTCCACTTCTCCATCAAGAAGTTATACGCCTGACAGATCATCATCCCGCTCTTCTAATTCAGGTAGTTATTCAAGAAGTAGTGGAAGTAGCTATTCATCAGGTAGTAGCGGTAGTTATTCTCGTAGTTCTGGCAGCAGTGGCAGTTCTTCACGTAGTAGCGGCGGTGGTGGTTCTTCACGTAGTTCTGGTGGTAGCTATAGAAGATAGTTTATAATTTCAAAAGAGATTGATTATGAAAAGTAATAGAATATTAGCGATTTGTATTCTTTTGATAAGTGTAGGATTTCTAAATGCTCAAACAACTATCTATGATGCAAATCGATGGATGGGAAGTGATTTAAATGGAACTGCCCGCTTTGTAGGTATGGGCGGTGCCATGGGAGCTTTAGGCGGAGATATAACCACTATAGGAACTAATCCTGCCGGTATCGGAATTTATCGTAGCAATGATGTTATGGTTTCATTTGGCTTTGATAATACAGGAGTGAAAGCGAATGGGGCAAGTCTTGATAAGTTTCATGGCTCATTTGATAATGCCGGATTTGTATTCTCTACAAAAATAGGAAATACAACTGCTTTGAGATTTGCCAACTTTGGTTTCAATTATCGCAAAATGAAGTCCTTCAATAGAAGTATGCTGGTGAGTGGAGTATTCAATACTTCTCAAACAGTTCAGATGGCTAATATGGTGAACTTTGATTCATACAGAGACTTTGATCCGTTCACAGAAGCTGCTTTGAGGAGCGATGATGCTTTTCAGAATCCTGAATTGCCTTGGTTGGGTATTATGGGATATAATGCACATTTAGTGAATCCTGTTTATGGGAAAGTAGATCCAGAGAATCCAGATGCAGTTCCTCCTTTTGAGGGATATGAACCCTATTTTCAGGCAGGAGATGCTGTGAGCCAGTCTTATCGTTCGAAAGAAAGTGGAGGTATCCATTCTTTTGATTTGAATGGTGCGCTGAATTTTTATGATCGTTTTTATGTTGGAGCAACATTAGGACTTTATAGTGTAAACTATGACAGGACTAGTGAATATAATGAAGACTTTACTGATAAGGACGGAAATGGTCATGGAGGATATACGTTGGGAAATGACTTTTGGGTAGATGGTAGTGGAGTTGATTTTAAACTAGGTTTTATTCTTCGTCCTTTTGAGTCATCCTCATTCCGTATTGGTGCTGCTGTACATACTCCGACTTTCTTTAGTTTGAAGGAACGGAATACTGCTTATATTAATTTTGATTTGAATGAGACTACACGTGGCATTACCAAACCTTATGATGCCCGTGGAAATGATACTGAAGGAGAATATGAATATAAGTTAATTACTCCGTGGAAGTTTAATGCAAGTATGGGATATACCATCGGTTCTTCTGTAGCATTGGGAGTTGAGTATGAATATTCAGACCGTACTTCAGCTAAAATGAAAGATCCGGACGGATATGAATTAGGTCAGACAGAAGACATTAAAGCAATGATGAAAGCAGTTCATACACTTCGTGTTGGAGCTGAATTTAAGTTAGCACCGGAATTTGCATTCCGTTTAGGATATAATCATATTACTGCTCCTTTGAAATCAGATGCTTTTAAGTATCTTCCTGTAAATTCAATGCGTACTGATACGGAATTTTCTAATCCGGGTGCTACTAATAATTATACATTGGGTTGTGGCTATCGTGGTGAAAGTTTCTATGTAGACATGGCATATATGTATAATACTTATAAAGAAACATTCTATGCTTTTGATAGTTTAGATTTACCTGGAACGAAAGTGACGAACAACAACCATAAAGTGGTTCTTACTTTAGGTATGCGTTTCTAACCTAAAAAAGACAGTTTTCAATTTCAATAATAACTTTTGTGTGTAAAAAATCCCTGGAATGCTGAGTGTCTACAGCGGTTCCGGGGATTTTTATTAGTATCACTTTTTATTCTTCAGTCTTATCTGAATAGTGGAGTTCGTTCGTCAATGATTCCGCGTCTTGCGTACATTTTTACCGCTACAGGAGTTCCGGCTTCTATGGTAATGTCCTCCTCTGCGATGATAGGTTCTTCTTTACCGTCCTCCAGAATAACCGTTCCTATTTTCTCGCCGGCTTTGATGATCTGTGGAATCAAGTTAGTCAAGATACCTTCAGATACTTTCCGGATATCAATGTATTCCGGTTTTGCATTGGGGTCAGCTTCGATTTTACCGCTGAACAGGTCCTGTACACCTTTGTTCTTCAAGAACAGTTTAACGATTGCTCTACCTTCGTAAGGCTGGTTGTTCTCGTCGAGCAGAACGACGGGTGTTGTCATTCTCTTGAATGTAAGAGCAACATTCTTAGAACCTTTGTTGGCTTGGGCTGTACCGAACAAATATTCTAAGCCACCCTTGATTTCACGATAGCGGCTGCTCAATGATCTGGTAGTAGCAGCTTCGTTGGTCAATTCAGGGTAATGAGCATAGAAAGTAACCGTTTCCGAATCGGTGCCTGCTTCGTTCCAGGTTTGGCTATCCATGCCTATGGCAAACGGATGATAATCTTGCTCGGCAACGGACATGGAGATAACATCTCCGGCAGCGAAATTGCTTTTTAACGGAAGTGTCAGACTACTGCTGTTACGAGTAAGAGCATTGTTGATACTTTGGTCAATAGAAGTAGAAAAGTCGATCACTCCTTTACTGGGATCTTGCAGTTCTTCTTGCTGTTGACAACTGAACAGGCATACTGATGCCATAACAAATAAAAGGCTTTTTCTTTTCATTTGAGGGTAATTAATAGGTTAATAATAGTGAGAGGTTTTCTAATATTCTACTCTGTCTTCTTTGGCCACCCAGGCTTTGAAGGCAGTAAGGGCTTCATTATGTAGTAGGATTTCGGAAGGCAGCTTTCTGTCTTCAGGTTTCAGTTGCAGTTCGTCATAGATAAAAGAGTCGTCGAAGCCGATGTTTTTGGCATCAGTCTTGTTGTTTCCATAGTACATCTTATCCAGGCGTGCCCAATAAATAGCACCCAGGCACATGGGGCAAGGTTCGCAGGAAGTATAGATTTCGTATCCGCTAAGATCAAATGTTCCGAGTTTGGCAGCTGCGGCACGTATGGCGCTTACCTCGGCGTGAGCCGTAGGATCACAAGATGCAGTGACACGATTAACTCCTGTTGCAACAATTTCTCCGTCTTTCGTGGCAATCACAGCACCGAAAGGACCTCCACCATTTTCAACATTTTCTTTTGAAAGCTCGATCGCTTTTCTCATTAAAGCTTCTTTAGTCATGGCACAAAAAATATATTGTTAGTTTCATTTTTTCTTTGCTTCTTCCTACAAAGATAGAAAAAACTAACAATATACAATGGAATGTCCCTATTAATTTTTTAACAATACCGGCAGAATCCGGAAAAAGAAGGAACTTTTTTTTGCTTTTTTTAGGGTTATAGCTTACCTAAGATCTTGTCCATTACCCAGTTAGTCAACGTTGCACTTTCGCCGTCGCAAGAGCAAACCGACTTACCCAATAAGTGGTCTACTACTGCTTGGATAAGAGGCTGTTGCACGTGTTCCGGGTTACCGATACAGATTTCTTCCCGTCCTTTCTCGGTATGTAGTCCGATAGGTTCGTAAGTAAAGACAGAGAAGCAAATCATTCCTTTGTCACCGATAATCTCTATGCGGTCTTCGCGGGCAGAATCATGGGCTACGAAGCACCAGGAACCACTACCCACCAGTCCGTTGTCAAATTGGAAACAGGCGCTTAATGTATCTTCGGCAGGATAAAGTCCGCCGCGATTACTCTTGTAACCGCTTGCTTCGAGGATGCAACCGAACATATCCTGCAACAAATCAATCTGATGCGGAGCAAGGTCGTAGAAGTAGCCGCCTCCGGCAATATCAGCCTGCACACGCCAGGGAAGATTATCACGATTGTAATCCAGATCGCGTGGCGGCTGGGCAAAACGAATCTGTACATTGATAACGTTGCCGATCGTCCCGTTCTCTACTAATTCCTTTACTTTCTGGAAATAGGGAAGATAACGTCGGTAGTATGCTACGAAACAGGGAACCCCCGTTTCATTGGATATGCGGTTGATTCGGGTACATTCTTCATACGTCACCGCCATTGGTTTCTCAATATAGGCCGGTTTACCCGCTTTCATGGACATAATGGCATACGTAGCGTGTGAAGAAGGAGGAGTGGCGATATAGACAGCGTTTACTTCCGGATCATCTATCAGCTCCTGTGCATCGTCATACCATTTCTTGATTCCTCTCTCTTTGGCATACGCTTTCGCTTTCGCGCCGTCACGACTCATCACGGCTACGACTTCCGAATGTTCTACTTTCTGGAAAGCGGGACCGCTTTTCGTCTTGGTTACTTCTCCGCAACCAATGAAGCCCCATTTGATCATCTTTTCACTCATAATATAATATACCTATTGTGTCTGTTCTAACAAACCCCAAAGATAAAGCTATTTTTTGTCAAGAGCAACTTTATTGATTATTAACTTAGCGGGGACAGTTGGAAAACAGACATTGTGTTTTGTTTCAACAGAAGCTCTATTTTATCGGAACAAAGGCTCTGTTTCAGGCAAACAGAACGTCTGTTTGAGGCGGATATATACTTCATTTCGGTAAGAAGCAAGGTGAACATTGCTGATTCTCCGGCTGAAGAACCATAACCACCGGGCAAAGCGAAAGGAAAAGTCGGGGCGGGGAGAAGTTTTCCCCGGATGGATAAAAAGAAAGGAGAGAATCGCGATTCCCTCCTTTGCATGTAGTTTAATTGAAACTACTTTATCATTAACTCTGTAAAGATACGACATTCGAAAGCGAAAGTCAAGTCTTTGGGAGTTTATTTCTCGTAATAGACATGAATATATCTATCTTACATTCTGTTTTTGATTGTTTTCTTCTGATCTGTACTATGATAAGGTTATTCTTTATCATAGTACTTTTTATAAATCTTCTGGTATTCTTTCTCCTTTTGGAATTTATCCAGCCATGTATTCAAACTATCGAGTAAAGCGGGTGATTGTTTGCTGACTGCCCATGAGTAGAATTGTGTAAAGCTGATGGCTGTATTTATATCTATCTGCGGGATGGAATCGGCGGCCGCGCGTGCGATGCTTTCGTCACAAACGGCATAGTCGATATCTCCATGAGCTACCATTGAGATTAATTGTTCGGAACCGTATTTATCTATTTCTTTGATATAAATGGTATCTCCGATTTCATTTCCCAGGTTTTGGATACGCAGGATGGAGGGAGAGCCTTTTACTACGTGAAGTGTCCGCCCCGCCAAGTCCAGTTGGTTACGGATATAGAGTGAATCGTTTTCTCCGTTTTCTCTCCGTTGCACGAGCACTTGTTTGTTAAGCGTGATGGGAGAGGTGAGGAGCAGAGAATCTTTCAGTTCGCTGGTAGCTAATATGCCGCAGGCAATTACATCGTAACGTCCTTCGCTTAATCCTTCCAGCCGTTCTTCGAAACTCATCAGGGGTGTTATTTCGGTCTTTAATCCCTTGTCATAGGCAAAAGCCTGTATCAGTTCGTAATGGAAACCGGAAACGGTATCACCGTCCACGTAGAAACTGATCGAGTTATATTCAGTCGCTACACGCAATATGCCTTCTTTGGCAATGGCTGCATAATCACGCGGGTGTCCTGACGGCTTTTCCTGATTACCGCATTGGCGGATAGAAAAGATGATTGCCAATACAATGATTACGGGCACTAAATATCGGGACAGTCTCAATTTGGGGCGTGTTACCATAAGCCGTATAGATTTTGTTAATCATAGAAATTCCATGAAAGACCGAATTTCAGTACACGCGGGTTGATAGGGTAGTGAGGAGACAAGAAGTAATTCGGGCTGCTCATACCTTGATTCACGTGATACATCATTACATAGAAACGTGTACGCTTTAGATGTAAGTTTGCGTATACATTCACGATCGGATAACCTCCTATCTCTACCTGGTCATTTTCCGGTTGCAAATAGAAGTTTTGGATAGCCGGCATATAAGCGGGTGCATTGTATTTACTGAAATAACGCACGTCGGCACCCAATTGTACACTAAGCACTTTCTTTGCCAGCTTGAACTGCATATAGAAATTGTGATACAGCGAAAGATCAGGCAAAGGCAATACGGTCTGGTCGCTGGACTTTTGCCAGGTTACTTCATTATCTAAATGGAAGATTCCCAGCTTGAAGTCCTGATTAAGACTTGCTGACAACACCTGTATACTTCCGCTTTTCTGTTCCGGCACTGCTTGTTGGTTGAAATAAGTGTAGTTCTTTATGTTTTCAACTCCTGCTTTCAAGCGTGTTCTCCAACGTGCAATGCTTAATTCTCCTTCAATACGGGTACGAAATTCTTTGTCCATATCATTGTCCCACATGAAATGTTTGGAATGATAATGACGCATATAGAAAGGCGCAAGCTTATTGCTGACTTCACCACGGGCTATAAGGCTCACAGTGTCTTTCCATAACGGAAAGTTAAGGTCGATATCTCCTTTTACATTGAATTGTCCGATTGCTTTTCCGGCGAGTCCCACTTCACCAATGGCATGGTAATGAAGTACATTTCCTTCACGTTTGGATAATTCGCCTCCAACAAATATTTCATTTTCATTGTATTTGTCGGGCAACGGATTCCCCTCCATATTCATAAGAGTATACTTGCTGATTTTATAGGAAGCAAATGCCGTGAGTCCGGCTTTGGCATATTTATTGAATCCTTCGAGTAGAGCAATACCTATGGTATTCTTGATACCCATATAGGTAGTACTGTCTCTGGCAATCGGATTATCCGGTTCCAAATAGGTGTTTTGATAATAGTTCTTTTCACGCATGTCATCATCAGAGTTGAAGCTATGACGTGCACGCTCTACCTGAATGGTATGTATAAAACTAGTGACCGGCACAAACTCTTGTTTGGCTGGAGTAGTGTCATTTTCGGCCTGCGGTATGTCGCGGCTGAATCCCAGATTGTAACGTTGGGTTAGGAATACATAAAAGTCATGATTACGGTTGGTTGTTGCACTTAGTACGGTCGGGATATTGGTTGATTCATATTCTCTTTGGCCTTGTGCCATCTCTTCAGGAGCAGTGATGTATCGGTCGTCCTCAATACCTCCGTTTTCATTTGTTTTGAGATAATTGTTGCTGTATATAGCTTGCATCTGATAGCGGTCGCCGATATAACTACCGAAAATTGCCGCATTGAAATAAGCCGTATTTTGGTTATTATAATATCCTCGTCCGTACAAGTAATCTATGTTAAAACCAAAAGCCAGCTTCTTGTTTACATTGACAGAGAAATAAGACTTAAAGCGTTCTTCTCCGTTTATTTTATTACCGGCTTTATGATACGTCAGATTGGTATAAGGTACGTTACTATTGGTGAAATTGAACTCCGTAGGACGAATAAAGAAACTGGAGAAAGGCTCCATAAAGATAGTCGGTTCCGGATCACGACGTTCAAAGAAGATGCGTGACATACGGGGAGAACCCATATTGGCCAGATAATTATAATGTCCGGTAAGTCCTTCGGTAAGATTTGAATTCTGGAAGTGGTGATAAGCAGTATCCGCCGGGATGATAGTCCGGTCGCCCAACTGATTATTAATACGCCACATATATAATTTCGGAGGTAACCCCTGTACTTCTACATTTGCACTATCCAGTCTGTCCGGAATCATGGCAGGGTCCACCTGGTTACCGTATTGGTCGTATCCGTTTTCGTCCACTCTCTGGCGACCATTATCGAACTGTGCATGGACAGTTGTCAAACCTATAACGGAAAAGATTATATATAATAGTAAGATTCGTCTCATAATTGGAGGCAAAGATACTTACTTTAATTGATTTAATGATAATGGATAATTGAAAATTATGTTGCATACGTACTATACGTAGCTAATAATTATCAATTATCCATTGTACATTATCTGTTAATTAAACCTCACGGATTAACTCCATACCTTTCTTGATAGCTTCCTCGTTCATAGGAATCAAGTGATGGTGGCGTTCCGGCAGGGTTTTCTTAAGTCCTTTGATAACATTCTCCAACGTTACGATGGGGCGAAGCTTCAATAATCCGCCAAGTACGATCATGTTGAATGCTTTGGCATTATTCATCTCGTTGGCTGCATCCATTGCGTCGATACGATATACCTTAATATCCTTGCGGGTAGGAGGGTTGATAATTCCGTAACCGTCATAAATCAGGATACCACCGGGTTTCACTTTGCTTTCAAACTTTTCGAGTGAAGGCTGATTCAGAATGATGGCAGCGTCGTATTTACTAAGAATCGGTGAGGATATTTTGTCATCGCTTACAATAACTGTAACGTTGGCTGTTCCACCTCGTTGTTCGGGACCATAAGCGGGCATCCAAGTCACTTCTTTGCCTTCCATCAAACCGGAATATGCCAGAATCTTACCCATAGACAATACGCCTTGTCCACCGAATCCTGCTATAATTATTTCTTCTTTCATTGTTCTGTTGACTTTTAGCGTTATTCTTTATCTTTTAAATCACCCAGCGGATAGAATGGGAACATGTGTTCTTCCATCCATTTGTTCGCCTTCTCCGGAGTCATCTTCCAGCCTGAACTACAAGTGGAAACGATTTCTACCAGATTGGAACCTTTACCGTTCATGGAGTTCTCAAAAGCCTTGCGGATTGCCTTCTTAGCCTTACGGATAGCCGGTACGGATTGTACGGACTGACGGGTTACATAAGCAGTTCCTTCCAGTTGGGCTGCGATTTCAGTAATCTTCAATGGATAGCCGTGAAGTTCAACGTCACGTCCGTAAGGACAAGTCGAACTCTTCATGCCTACTAGTGTAGTCGGAGCCATCTGGCCGCCTGTCATACCATAGATCGCATTATTGATAAAGATAATCGTGATATTTTCACCACGGTTCAAAGCGTGGATTGTTTCGGCTGTACCGATGCAAGCCAAGTCACCGTCGCCCTGATAAGTGAAAACAAGGCGGTCCGGCCACAGGCGTTTCACAGCAGTCGCCACAGCAGGAGCACGTCCGTGTGCTGCTTCCTGCCAGTCAATATCGAGATAGTTGTAGGCAAACACTGCACATCCCACCGGAGAGATTCCCACGGTTTTATCTTCCATACCCATTTCCTCAATGACTTCGGCAATGAGTTTGTGTACCACACCGTGACTGCAACCCGGGCAGTAGTGCATGGCGTTATCGTTCATCAGAGTCGGTTTTTTGTAAACCAGATTCTCGGGTTTGATTATTTCTTCTTTAGTCATAACTTCATCTCCTTATCTGTTGGTGAACCGTATAAAAAACTCCATCAGCTTGACAAAGATTGCCGCGCCGCATACGTAGATAAACATTTTGAAATCATCTTTTGCTACAAAGTAGGTGATGATGGCTGCAACAGCCAATATCATAAATAGGATGTTCAGTACGTTTCTTATTTTATCGGGATTCATTGTTTCGTTATTTGATTATTTTTTCTTTCAAGGCAGTTACAATTTCATCCGGATCGGGAACGATGCCACCTAGACGTCCGAAATGTTCTACCTTTACTTTACCGTTAACAGCGAGACGGACATCTTCAATCATCTGTCCGGCATTTAGTTCCGTAACGAGCATACCTTTTACTTTATCAGCGTATGCAGCAATCGCTTTGGTTGGGAACGGCCACAGTGTAATCGGGCGAAGGATACCTACTTTAATTCCTTTTTCACGGGCTAGTTCCATTGCTTTCTGGCCAATACGTGCCATTGAACCGAAAGCGATAATCAAATACTCTGCATCTTCGCAGTTGATCTCTTCGAAGCGTACTTCATTTTCTTCAATTTCACGATATTTAGCTTGAAAACGGAGGTTGTTGATTTCCATGGCTTCCGGTTTCAATTCAAGGGAAGTGATAATATTAGGTTTGCGGTCTTTTGCTTTTCCGGTAGCAGCCCATGGACATTGTTCAATTACTTCTGCTTCCGTGCGGCGTGGCTTTTGTGCAGGAAGAACAACTTTTTCCATCATCTGACCGATCACACCGTCGGCAAGGATAATAGCCGGATTACGGTATTTGAAAGCCAGTTCGAATCCTAATGCTACGAAATCCGCCATTTCCTGTACGGATGCCGGAGCGAGGGCAATCAGTTTGTAGTCTCCATGACCACCACCTTTCACTGTCTGGAAGTAGTCAGCCTGGCTGGGTTGGATAGTTCCCAATCCGGGACCGCCACGCATTACATTCACAATCAGACAAGGAAGTTCGGCACCGGCCAAATAAGAGATTCCTTCTTGTTTCAAGCTCACACCCGGACTTGAAGAGGAGGTCATTACCTTCTTTCCGCTACCTGCACCTCCATATACCATATTGATAGCTGCCACTTCACTTTCCGCCTGGAGTACTACCATGCCGGTTGTTTCCCACGGTTTCAGTTCGGCAAGCGTTTCCAACACTTCCGATTGGGGAGTAATAGGATAACCGAAGTAACCGTCGGCACCGCAACGGATAGCTGCGTGGGCGATGGCTTCGTTTCCTTTCATTAATACAACTTCTTCTGCCATATTCTTTTCTTTTATTCTACTTTTACTTTATACACTGAAATACATCCGTCCGGACAAACCGTTGCACACGAGCTGCATCCGTTACAGGTATCTTCCTTCACTTGCCAGGCATAGTTATAGCCTTTCATGTTTACCTCTTTATTGAGGGCGATTACATCGAGCGGACACGCCACTACACACAGGTTGCATCCTTTGCAACGCTCCGTGTCGACTACGATTGCTCCTTTGATTTTTGCCATAATCTTTATTTTATTACGTTATCTTTGAGTACGGTTATTGATTATACATCTCTTTTATTGATTGAACATATCCTTGTGGTAGAAGTTGAGGATATCTATTGCCATCTTCCTGGCCTGAACGGCAGGACTGTCCGGATTGATCTCGATGGCATACTGGTAGTTGTCCAGTGCCTGCTTCCAATCTCCTTTCTTTCGGTAGGCATTTCCCCGTAAATAGTAAAGAGTATCTTTCTCTTTTTCGACAGAACTGTCCTGGAGAAGCTGGTCCAATTGCTTAATCGCTGTGTCCACATCCCCCTGATTGATAAGCTCTTTTAGGTTGTCTATTTGCTCCATTTCTTTTCGTCTTTCGGGATTCTGAAACGCAAAGATAGTTTTTATTTATGTAAACAGGGCAAATGAGGACGGAAATTTGCAACGTTTTGAGTTTATTGCATATTCTATGAATATATAGTCAGGGGAAAGAGAACTCATTTGAATTTTGCGTTTTTTGTCACATTATGTACACTGATGCTTGGTTATCCTATGCTTTTATTTATAGCTTTCCCTGATTGTTACTTAAGGAATATTTTTCAGCGAAAACTCCTGTACATCCCACAAAAGATTCAATTCGGTTAGATAGTTCAAATACCCTCACACAAATAAAAGGATAATGAGCCGTTAAGAAACAGAATTCTTTTGTTACATTTGCGATTGGAAATTAAAAAAACACTCAATGTTATGACTAAGGGCGATGCGGAACAAGTAGAACCAATGAAGCTTATATTCAATTATAACAATGTATTTTACAGCTTCTATTATGATGACCTTGGCGGTTGTATACACCGTTCTCGTGAATATGCTATCAACTATGTGTATTCAGGTGAGATGATTCTCGATAATGGAAAAGAACAAATTCATGTCAGAAAAGGCGAATGTGTCTTTATCCCCCGCGATCATCATATAACAATGTATAAGAGAACGTACAACGGTGAGCGGTATTGTGGTATTTTCCTGATGTTTACACGTCGTTTTTTACGTGAGATGTATAGCAAATTGGGACAGCGGAGAGTACCCGTCAATACTCCAAAACTTGATTCGGGTGTGATAAAACTGCCCCAAACGGTGGAACTCGCAAGCCTTTTCGCTTCAATGACACCTTATTTCAATCCTGAAGTAAAACCGAAAGATGATTTTATGAATCTGAAGATACAGGAAGGTCTGCTCGCTTTGTTGGATATAGATGAACGGTTTGCCCCGACGCTTTTCGATTTCAACGAGCCGTGGAAAATAGATATCCTGGAATTTATGAGCGAGAACTACATGTATGAGTTCACAATGGAGGAAATGGCTCATTATACCGGGCGCAGCCTTGCCACGTTCAAGCGGGACTTCAAGAAGATAAGTGACCTGACACCTGAAAAGTGGCTTATTCGCAAGCGTCTTGAGGTGGCTTACAACAAGATGAAGGAAGGCGGTAAAAAGGTTGTGGACGTCTACGCAGAAGTAGGGTTTAAGAATCCTTCCCATTTTTCAACCGCATTCAAGAAACAATATGGTATATCACCGACCGCCATATTTGCATAGAATTCTTATTTGTGTAAATCGGGATAGTTTTATATTGAGCTTTTGAGCAATACTATTTGAGCCTCACAGCAATGCCGCTGTGGGGCTTTTGCTTTACCTTTGCGCTGTAAAATAAGAAAGAATAATTCAACAACCATTTAAGTAATAGCAGAATGAAAACAACGAATCTTACATCCGTGGCAATCGCAGTCTTGTTAGGAACCGTCATGCTTGCGGGCGCAGGCTGCACAAATAGTAAAACAAATCAAGAAACAAGTGATAATATGGAAACATTGAATCTTACTCAAGAATGGGACAAGAAGTTCCCGCAAAGCGACAAGGTAAACCACCGTAAGGTGACGTTTAAGAACCGTTACGGCATCACACTTGCTGCCGACCTCTACGAACCAAAGAATGTTGAAGGCAAACTCGCTGCCATAGCTGTGAGCGGTCCTTTCGGAGCTGTAAAGGAACAGACATCCGGTCTTTATGCACAGACAATGGCGGAACGTGGGTTCCTTACTCTTGCATTTGACCCCTCATATACCGGTGAGAGTGGCGGTGAACCTCGTAATGTAGCTTCACCGGACATCAATACCGAAGATTTCAGCGCAGCAGTCGATTTTCTCACAGCATTGTCTGATGTGGATGCAGAGCGCATCGGGATTATTGGTATCTGTGGTTTCGGTGGGATGGGACTAAATGCTGCTGCTATGGATACACGTATCAAGGCTACAGTGGCTTCGACGATGTACGATATGAGCCGTGTGAATGCCAATGGTTATTTTGACGCAGAGGATAGTGCCGACGACCGCAACAAAAAAAGGGAGATGATGAATGTTATCCGTACCCGTGACGCGCAGAGTGGTACAATCACTCCCGGTGTCCCTGGGTTGCCTGACAGCATCACCGGTGAAGAGCCACAATTCGTCAAGGATTATTTCGATTATTACAAGACTAACCGTGGTTTCCATGTTCGCTCTATCAATTCCAATGGTGCATGGAGTCCTACGATGACGCTGTCTTTTATCAATATGCCGCTATTAGCTTATATTCATGAGATTTCCCGCCCCGTACTTCTTATTCATGGTGAAAATGCCCATTCGCGTTATTTCAAAAGTTGACAGGTGATAATAAAGAACTGATGATTATCCCTGGAGCGAACCATACTGATCTCTACGACCGTACGATTCCTTTCGACAAATTGGAGGACTTCTTCAGAAAGAACCTGAAATAATAAATTATGAGTAAACAGTAGTAATAGCTATATACAATTAAAACAATTAAATGATGAACGATATTTTTGCAAAAGACTTGAGCGGTGAGATGGTCTCACCTGATGAACCGGGTTATGATGAACTGATTGCGGATATTTTCGCTACCATAAAGACTGCAACCGAGATGAACACGGGGTATCGTACGCCTGAAGAGGTGCATGAATATATGGAACGTATTCTTGACAAAGAACTGGATGCAACCACCACCGTCCTGCCGCCACTCTACATTGATTATGGTAAACCTGTCAATATTGGTAAGCGATGTTTCATCCAGCAATGCTGTACGTTTTTCGGACGAGGTGGTATTACGATTGGTAATGATGTGTTTATCGGGCCGAAAGTCAACTTGATAACTATCAATCATGATCCGGATCCGGATAACCGCAGTGCCACATACGGACGTCCGATTGTGATTGAAGATAAGGTTTGGATTGGCATAAATTCGACTATACTTCCAGGTGTAAGGATTGGCTATGGAGCGATAGTGGGAGCCGGTAGCGTGGTAACTAAAGATGTTCCGGCGATGACAATCGTAGCCGGCAATCCGGCACGAATCATCAAAAAGATAGAAACAAGCGAATAATATAATGGCTGCTCCCTTATGAAATAGGAATTATACCTGAAGAAACTGTAATTAATAAAGGTGCGTTCTAACTCTAATGAAGGTAAGGTAGTTGAAATAAATATCTTACCTTCTGCAGATTGTTTAGAACCCATATAATCAGTTACGCCTGTTTTCCTTATTGATACGTTATAAGCCGTTTCTACATTATATTCATATTAGATAAGAGTGTTTTATTTTTCAATGGCATAGTGTTATCTTATTCTATATTAAAAAGCAGCAATAGGACGTACGTAGTAAGCCGTCGATATATAGGACTGAGTAGTGTTACCATTTGTCAAACCTACACTCCACGAATCTCCACTTCCATTTTGGACGGATTGCCAATATCTGCCCGAATTATAATTAGTGAAAACAGTTTTTTTGATTAACTCTCCTCTTGTATTTCTCAACTCCAGCATCTGTCCTCCGGCTGGGAAAAACCATCCGCTGGTTTTAGCATCTGCGGCAGGCGAGTAGCTGATACATGCATTAGCAGCCGGATAATTACCTATACCATCGGCTTTGAGTAATTGTGTTATCTTAAAGCCATTAAAATATCCGTACGGACTACTTCCGTTACGATTGGAATCCAAAGCGAACTTCTTGTTCCCCCACTTGATGGCTGCTCCATTATTTGCATCTTTCAGTGCCACTGTATATCCATTAATGTTAGTCATCGGCTCTCCGTTACCATTGACATATTCACTATCATCCGCTGTAAATCGCCCCACCTTGAAGACAAGCCCGATGTAAGTTCTTTTGATAATGGATGTTTCGCCCGGAATAATCTTACCATCGCTACAAAAATAGTCGCCCACCTGTAGCGCCCGGGTTATGCTTCCGTTGGTATAGACCGCTGTTTCCACCTGCTGAGTGTAGTATTTCCCGGCAGCGAGCTTTCCGGCTGTTAGTGAGGTCCCCGTATATAGAATCGTTTTGTCACCTTTCGTTAGATAACTCCCGGCAGGCACAAAGTCGCCTGCCGGGGAAGGTACGATGGCACGAAACGTTCCGTCGTCCATACGCAGGGCTTTGATGCCGTTTATAGTAGCGTCTTTGGCAGTAACGTCCAGCCTCAGTACCCCACCGGCATACTCAAAGCTTGCTCCTGCCGGGGGAACGCAATTAACTAATCCCATCGGTTTGAGTACCAACAACGCATGCAGATGTTCAAACTTCAGCGTAAGCATCTTCTTATTCGCATTTGCCGGGTCTACCGTGGGGCTGGCAACGGCTGCCATCAGGTCGCTGCCGGTATAGGCGGCGGAGGTGGACTGGTCAGCGGCCGGTTGCAGCTTAGCGTTGTTTGCCAGGTCTTTGAGGATTTCCGCTTTATTGTCTTGTTTGATTGTAATACCGTTCCGATAAGGATAGTATGCCACATAGGCGAGATTATCGTCGTAGCTGTACAATGCGTGTGTATCACCGGTGGCAGGTGCCCAACTGCCCGTTCCGTCCGCTGCTTTTGTATAAACCAGTTTGAGGTTGTACACACCATCGATAGTGGCTACATTGGGCGTTTCAAAATTCCTGAGGGCGAAGATGCCGATGGCATCACCATCGGAAAATTCTGTGGTATAATCGTTCTCGATTGGCGTGCGGGTGACGGAGGTATTTTTTTTATCAATGGCGGTGTAACGACTCACCGTTGCACTGATGGTAAGAGGGATGCGGCGATCTGTATTTCCGATGTTCTCCATACCTGCCTCGTCCGTACAACCACCTCCAAGGATAAGGAAGGTATAGAGACAAATATTAGACAAGAATGTTTTGTTTTTTAACGGCATAGTGTTCTCTTATTTTATTATAAAATAATTTTTATAGATGGATTAAAATGCTAAGGCGGTACGTACCATAGATCCTGAGCTTTTGTTTTTTTGACTGTATGTTCCTGAGTCCCAATTAATGTTATATGAATTTGCCGCAGTCGCTTCCGTACTGCTCCAGTAGTGGTGCTGCCATCCGCGTCCCATGGCGCCGCCACACTTATCAAAACTTTTAGATATTACCTCTGCATACTTCTTCTTTATATAAATCAGTTGTCCTATTGAAGGCAGAAACCATCCGCTCGTAGTTTGGGGTGAATTGGTCTGCTTTCTTACATAAGTCATCATATCATTATAACCGGCAGAGATTGCTTGTAATTTATCTGTATTGAAATAACCATTAAAGTCGGTGGTGCTTTTATAAGTGCCAAAGTCAGTACCACCGCCATTGTGCCATTGGTCTGTCCCTTCTGACCGATTAATCACATATCCGTGTACTTCCATCGGGTTTCCATTTTTATCGACATATACACCGTTATCTTCCGGATGCCGTCCTACATAAAAAACAACTCCGATAACGGGACTGCTGAAAGAGTTTGCCTCATAAGGTGAAATCTTGCCATTGCTACAGAAGAAGTCACCCTCTTGAAGTGGGCGAATAACACTTTCATCGGGAGATTCCAGCATATTCACCTGTTGGGTGTAGTATTTACCGGCAGTGAACGTAGCTGCTGCCAGTGAAGCACCTGTATAGAGAACTGTTTTATCTCCTGTAGTCTTGTAATTTCCGGTAGGTACAATATCTGCCGAAGCAGTTTTCACAATGGCACGGAACGTACCGTCACCCATAGGTAATGCTTTGATGCCATTTATGACAGCGTCTTTGGCTGTAGCGTCTGCCCCCAGCATTGGATCGCTATATTCAAAGCCTGCCCCGGCAGGGGGCGTGCAATTGAACAACTTATTTGTTTTCAGCACCAGCAACGCATGCAGATGTTCGAACGCTAGCGTCAGCACCTTCTTGTTGGCATCCGTAGGGTCGGTCGCAGGCCGGGCAAAGGCTGCCATTAGGTCGCTGCCGGTATAGGCGGCGAGGGTGGACTGATCGGCGGCGGGTTGCAGCTTGGCGTTGGCTGCCAGGTCTTTGAAAATTTCCGTCTCGATGTCTTGTTTGATAGTGATTCCTTCCCGGTAAGGATAGTAGGCTACGTAAACCAGGTCGTCGTAACTGTACAGCACGTGCGTGTCGCCAGAGGCGGGCGCCCAGCTTCCCGAGCCGTCCGCGGCTTTGGTGTAGACCAGCTTGAGGTTGTACACCCCGTCAACGGGAGTTACATCGGGCGTTGCATACTCTTTAAGGGCGAAGATGCCGATGGCGTCGCCGTCGTTGAACTCCGTGGTGTAGCCGTTCTCAGTGGGTGTGCGTGTGGCGGGGGTGTCTCCCTGCACGCAGGAAACGAAGCCGCTTGCAGTGGCGCGGATGGTGAGGGGCGTGCCGTTGCCTGCATCGTCGATGCCCTGCGGCTCATCTGCTATTTCCGTGCAGCCTCCCAAAGCGCAACTGCTCGCGATGAGGAGGGCGGCGCCAAGGAAGCCACTGATGAAGGAATGTTTGTTTTTAAACGTCATAACTATCTTGTCTTTTTTATCATATTCCTAATCATGTTTATTTTTCCCGTCACACGAGGATAGCACCTATCTGGTACGACGGACCTTCAACCTGTTGGAAACGGAACGTCCCGCTCGCTTCTCACGAGGGAGAGGCGGGCGGGACGGAAATTATTCTACTACAAAGTTTATAAACTGCTACTAACTTCTTTTATCATGCGGTGCACAATGGGGGCATCATCGGAATGTCTTCTTTTAAGGTCTTGAATACAACTTCAGCATCCATTTCAAAATAATGATGAGCTATCTTATTACGCATTTTCATTACTCCACTCCAATATATCTCAGGATATCCGGGGAGCAATTCACCTCTTGTTATTTTATCCAAACCTTTCACAGCTTCGTCCAATGCGATTAGGTTTATACAAATAGCATCCAAACGCAACATACCATCCGGCGATAATAAAAAATCATCCGGGGTAGCAGCTACAGCTGCCCGTTGGGTAATCATCAACTGTTGAGCGCCAATTCTTTATCATACATAAATACTTTCTTTTAAGATTCTTTGTTTCAAGCGCGCGTTCATTCGCTCACGTATTCTTATTAAATCTACCGGGGAACCCAGTAGCTCTTCAAGCTCGCTCTGTATATGTTCCTAGGTGAGAAGTGATGGCGGCTCGCCTTCATAACAAACATCAACGTCGCTTTGCTCCGTTTGCTCTCCTCGCGCTACGGAACCGAATACACCGAGACGCTTGAAACCGTATTTACTCGCAAACTGTGTTTTATATATGCGGAGAAGTTCTAATATTTCAGCAGTTGATTTCATAACTCTATAATTTTTACTTTGCTATGCTTGCAAAGATAATCATAATTTCCGTTTCCAGCATGTCAAAGAGCGATATTTCAAGCAACAGGTCTGCATAAGCGAACGAAAGTTGCAAAGGATATTTTGATGTACTACGCTCCCGGTCTCCGGTTAAAAGGCGAAGAAGGGACGGGCGACGGCAACAGGCACGTCATAGTTTTCTAAATTTCCATACGTAGATTCTATCGCAAACACACCGCTTCTATCGGTACCATAGAACGCCCATATACCTTGATTAGCGAAATGGGAAGTTAGCCAAAAACCGATCTCATGTTCTTCAGGAGAAGATGGCATAAGAAATGTGGTGCCAATTTTAGCCAAGTAATTATTTGCTTTACCCAGCATTTCAATTCTTTGGCTGTTGTCCGACTGCCAGATACCCCATTCTCCAACTGAAACAAAATCATACGGTGATTTCCCGCAAAGGGTTATCATTACATCAAACCATTGACCTATACTCGGGATGAACCACGGGCTGCGATTTATGCCGGCAGGCACGGCGTTATCATTCCGGTATTGTTGTAATGCCGCAAATATAGGGTAGTCACTGAGAGGCGTTTTTCCCAACATCGTTTCTGTTTCAGCATATCCGTTCATGTAAGTTTCCGCTGTATTCATATCCGCAACCGGTGGGTAAGGGTAAGGAGTCGATAATGAGTGACCGTTTTTCATCCACAAGGTCTTCTGCCCGGAGGAAATGTTAGCCAATCCCATTACGTACGCATGATTCCAACCCTTTGCGTTGCATCCCGCATCCGTCATCCTTGTGGGATCGCACGTCATCACTATCCCTACGGCGTTGGCATAGTCCGGTGTTTTTCCACCGGCATCCACCGCTCCGTCGACAGGATAAATCTCGATTTTGCCGTTATGCTGATATACAAAGTCACCCGGTTGTAGCGCGCGTTCTACAGCAGTACTTCCTGTACGACTTGTGCAGTGCACTTCCAATGTGTAGCACGTATTGGCCTGAAAGCCGCCGGAAATGGCGGAACCGGTGGCGGTGACCGGACACAGCCCTAAGTCATCATCATACGTAGTGTACTCGCATCCAATGGAAGAACCGGTGTTTGTGGCTTGCGTCAGTATGCGGTAGGTTCCGTCGCTCATTTCGCTGGCTTTCCTGTTGTTTATCTTCATCTTGAAGTCATCTCCGCCACCTTGTACTACATTCCTGTCTATTCCCCATTTCCGGGCTTCGGCATGATAGCCGTAAGCCGTTACCCCTGTGGGAGGAATACATGGGCTCATTAACATGGGCTTTATCACTAATAATGCATATTCGTGCTTGAAGTTCAGCACCAGTGCTCCGCGGTCGGCATCGGCCAGCGAAGGCAGGGCGGTGGCGGTCATCAGGTCGTTGGCTGTGAATACCTCCTTCGTAAGCATATCGGTTGCCAAGGGTTTATTGGTCTTGAGCCAGTTGCGGATGTCCTGCTCGTTGTTCACGGAGGCAGTGGTCAGTGCGTCCGTATAAGGATAGTAGGCAAAGTAGGCCACCGCATCGGTATAGAGCAGTGGGGCGGAGACCGCTGTAGGAGCTTCCCAGGTGCCGGTTCCGTCCGCTGCTGCGGTGTAGGTCATCTTGAGGTTGTAGATGTCCGTTGATATGTATTCAGTGCCAGATGCGTTTTTGCGCACGCAGAAGAGCCCGATGGCGTCGCCCGTCTGGAACTTGGTGCTCGTGGCCTCCATCACCGGGGTGCGGGTGGCGGGGCTGCCTCCGGGCTGTGCCGGGGCTTGGAAGCCGCTTGCCGTGGCGCGGACGGTGAGGGGCGTGCCGTCGGCGGGAAGATTGCTGTTTCCGGCGATATCTGGTTCCATTTCATTCGTACAGCCTGAAAAGGCAAACAGTGCCACGAAGAAGATGAGGTTGATAAAAGGATGTTTGATTATATTTCTCATTATTATCTAACTTTATTTTTGTAAATTGATAATCAGAAAGCGAAAAAACAACGGACCGTTCTCTGCCATTCCGCCAAATTCTTGTTTGCACCGTTCACAACAACATGGATATTATATTCTTCAAATCCGGCTATCCAAGATTTGCCGGCATCTTGTTCCGAACTGCACAAGTAATGAGCAGAGTTCCATGCAATGTAAGTCAATGGTTTGTTGATCTTACTTAACTGTTTGTTGATCGTTTCCCACATTTCAGTTCCGTAAGTCTCATCTCTCCAATTATAATTGGTATTATTACGAAACGTTTTTGGCGACCTGCCACACAAGTTCACCATCACATCAAACCATTGTCCTACACTGGGCATAAACCATGGGCTGCGCTTTCCCGTCAAAGCAGCAGGAACAGCATTATTGTTCCGGTAAGTGTTTACCGTATTGAAAGCCGGATAGTTGCCCAAATCACCTTTACTTGCACGTTCCGTTAGCATAGCTTCCGTTTCTGTATAGCCATCCATATTATTCTCCGCGCCTTCAATCAATGGAGAAGTATTGGCAATAACACTTTCATCAACGGAAACATTACTCCACTGCAAACTTCCACTGATATTTTCCAATCCCATTACGTAAGCATGTGTCCATCCCTTACTCCTATCAGTTGCCGACATTCTCTGCGGGTTGCATGTTGCTACAATCCCTATGGCATTGGTATAATTCGGTATTCTTCCGTTTGTGTCAACAGCCCCGTCACCGGGATAGATTTCTATATCGCTTCCGTTGTGGAAAACAAAATCACCGGGTTTTAGGGCTCGTTCCACAGGGTTGCTATCATAAGGCAACGTCGCTGTCACCGTCCATTCGTGCTTCTTGCCTGCCTCCAATCCCGGAGCAACTAACGAACCGTCATAAACGATAAGCGCACTATTCGTTGTATAACTTCCTTTTATCGGAATGTCACCCGAAGCCGGTTTGACGATAGCATAGAATTTTCCATCACCCATTTTGCGCATTTTTATACCGTTGAGCACCGCATCGGTTGCATCTACATCAGAGGAAGGTGCAGTTACTTTCGGAGGATAAACAAAAGCCCCGTCGGGAGCCACGAAGTCTTTCGGCGACAGGTCAATAGCTTTCAACACCAGCAGCGAGTAGCTGTGGGTAAAGGTAAGCGACAGCAACTTCCGGCTGGGGTCGGCGGTATCGGTGGCCGTGCCGTCGGCGGTCATCAGGTCGCTGGCGGCGTATGCTTCGGGGGTGGACTGGTCGGCAGCGGGTTGCAGTTCCGTCTTCCCGGAAAAGGAGGCAAGGATAGTGGCCGCGCTTTGTGTGGGGTCTATTGCGATGCCATCTTTGTAGGGGTAGTAGGCGATATAGGTCACGTCCGCATAATAATATAAGGTGGTGGCGGCATCTGCCGGTTGCCACGTTGGCTTATGCGAAGCGTCGGCGGCGGGGGCGTATGTCAGCTTGGAATTGTTGATGCCATCCACGATGGCGGCGGCCGGCGTACCGATGCCCCTTACGGCAAAGAGGCCGATGGCGTCGGTTTCCTCAAACCAAGTGTCATAATTATCCTGTTCCGAAGCGCGGGTGTCAGGCGAGGCGTCCGGCTGTCCGGTGAAGCCGCTTGCCGTTATCTCCAAGGCAAGGGGAATGTGACTGTCTGCCGTGGATGATCCGCCGGCACTGTCGGTTTCGTTGGTACAACCGCCCAGTGCTGCGAAACCGGCGCAGAGCAAGGCAAGGCGGGCGGGGGCTGCGCACTGGTAGAAAGAACGGACGAATAAGTGCTTGATGTATCTCATTGTTATCTTGTTTTAGTAGGATTTACGACTTGGAATCAACTCTTTTCCACGATTTCCGTTCCCCCGTCCTCCCATTGCACGTCGTTCCGCACGGTGCTGTGGGTTACCACGGGCTTGCCGTTCACCGAGCCCGAGCCGCCCGTCCCCCAATTGGGGTCGGAAGGATTGACAGCGTAGGTGATGACTACACTTCCGGTGACGGTGCCCGTCCCGGCATCATCCCATGTGGGATGGGTAGAAGTGGTGATGGTGAGTTTTTTCTTCTCAAGCTTGAAATTATAGCTGATATGCGCCCCCATAGTCCATGTTTCGGGCGAAGGAATTTTATCGTTCCATTCTATTGTTTGCACCGGAGCCTCGCCGGAGGGTACATTGCCGGGGGTCGTGTAAGCAATCTTAAAGGAAGGCTTGTAAGCTAATCCTTTACGGATGGGCATGACAAAGAAAGTGGCGAGGTTTGTTTTCGTTCCGTCTGTGGCAGGACTGTATGGGAGGCGTGTGGGAATACAGGTTACCTTAGTGAGAATCCCACTACCACCTGTCAAAAGGTTCCACTCCTCGTTATCATAAGGAAGGGGTCTTTTTCCATCCAATAAACTGCCCATTGTAAAAACTGTAATTGTCATCCCCGTCGCCTTATCCACGTTTGTCACATTAATATCCACCCGCGTCAGGGCATGGAACATCTTAAAGCTCACCTTTCCGTTGTTGCTCGCATACGTCTGGTTCGGCAGCGCGCCGGCAATGACCAAATCTGCCTGGTCGGCTTCCGCACCTTGTATTGTGTACTCCATGGTGGGAGGACCGCTTTGTGTGGTGCCGGACACATTCAGCCCTTTTGGGGCGTAAGGTCCGTAAGCATAAAAGCTCACTTTATCTGCCGGATTATTGGGCCAGTACTTCACGGGTGAGTACGTCCAGGGAGATGCACTGTTGGTTCGCTCCACCTTTTGGTTGCACATGAAGTTGGGCTTGTCCGAAGTGCTCAGATTGCTGCTGCCTGTATAATAGGCATACACCCCCATGGAGGAAAGGCTGGAAGCAGTAGTCTCTGCCGCACGGCTGACGGCCTGGTCTACGGACACACCGAAGTCCAGAGGAATGTCTCCCTGCGGCATGTCCGGCGTGTTGTCGTCCGCACCGCATGCGGCGAGCAGCGTCAGGAGAAAGACGGTGACTCCGGCGCGTATCCCGTTTTTGTGAATGAATAGCCGTCCGGCTTTTATCGTTCGATTCTTCATATTTCTTCTTTTTTCATTTTCTTTGGTGACCGGGAAGGGACATTCAACCCTGCCCGGTCTGATGTGCCGGCTTTGGTTGCCGGAATCAGCGGTTGATTATTCTACTGTTGCTTCCGTTTTGATATCTTCCCATGGAGTGACCGTAGCATCACTAATCTCAATCTTATGCAGATTGATTTTCAGAGTATACAAATAAGACTCCTTACGTTTCATGTGTCCTGCCGGTAGCTCGATGAAAGCTTCCCCATGGCTGGCAATGAATTTGCCGGCATTAGTCGCATCTTTGGACACGATATCGTAATGGAAACCTATCTTGATGTCTCCTTTGGCACAACCCTTATTTTGGGTTAGATCTGTGCCGCTCTTTTCTCCTACCGGAATCAGATAAAGGTACTCTTTATCCTTGAAAAGCGGAACGGCCTTCTCTGCTGTCCCTTGTGACGCTTTTGTGATTCGGATACCTTGTGTACGTGCGTCATGTCCTGCGGCGGGGGTGGATATATCGATACCCGGACTTTCCAGGTTCAGCATCTTGTCGAGACTGAAGTCTGCCTGGGCAATAGTGGCATCCGCCTCATAGTTCCAGTGAAGTTCAGACCATTTGGCACTGGTGTAGAATTTGGAATTCGCATTAACGGGCGATGCCGGGTCTATCAGCGAAAGATTACTGCCGTCAGCACTGTGGTCCGTACCTACAATCCACATGTGGGTGATATAAACGAAACTGTTCGTACCGTCCATACCATCGAAGTCACCGGCTCCCAACTGTGCGCGGAAGGAGATACGCGAGAGCGTATGCTCGAAGGTAAAGCTGATCTTGCCTCCATTTTCGGCCGTATACGTTTTGTCACGCTGGTCGGCAACCACAAGATCCACCATCTTGTCGAGTTTGTCCGTTGTTTGGAGCTTAAACTTGATGTAGGGGATACCCGGAGCAGTGGCTGCCGAGGTGATTACTCCTGATTTGCTGCCGTTCTGCCAGTCGCTCTCATAAGGTGCATAAGCGAAGAAAGAAATTTTGTCATTCTGTCTGTTCGGCCAGTATTTCACCGGAGAGTACGTCCAGACATTGTTGGTTCCGTCAAACTTTACCATCTGGTTGTGCATGAAGCTGGGGGTTACCGTGGTCTTTACAGTTTCAAAGTTATCTTGTCCCGTAAAGTAGGCCATGATGCCGAATCCACCATATTTATTGGCATCTGTCGGATCATCCTTCATACTTTCCGTAGTCATGTCCACACCTCTGGTTGGTACTCCTGTGTACACACCGAATCCCACCTGCGGGTGAGCGTCCGGACTGATTTCTGTCACTTCATTCTGCGAGCAGCCTGCTATCGTCAGTGCCGCAAGCGATAACATCATAGCGTTAATCGTTTTCATTGTTTCTTAGCTTTAGTTTTTCATTGTTTATATATTAATAAATTTATTGCACATTCATTTTTATAGAGTCAATTGATGGGAATATCCGTATTGATTTCGTTCCCCCATCCGTCTACGTCCACATCAAAGCCGGAACCGGCTCCTCCTTCTGGTTTTACGTCCGGCACTTTTTCAGTACTGGCTTCCAGAATAAGCGTGACGCTCCCTGTTCCGTCGTCGTTTTCCGTTATTTTTACGTTGGTACAATCCCCTTCAAATTCAGTTTTTCCATCCACCAGTAATGCATCCAGATGCAGGTTGTTGTTATCAATAACGTTGAGACCGAATATTTCAAACTCACAACTCAACGTACCGTTGAAAGGAGAACCGGGCGAGAATTCCGGATTTGACGGTGTGAACTCCTGCGTCACCGTGTTGGCGGATGTTTTTCCTGTTGCAAGGAAAATAGATTCTGCCACCCCGCCCAAGCGGCAGGTTGCTGAACGTATGTTGTTCAGTCCTTCTATATGAAGCACGGCGGACACTTCGCGGGTCAGCTTTTTCGGAACGAAATGAAGGTGGTAAAGTCCGTCCGGCGTCTCTTCCGACGAGCGTGAAGGAGCCGTCCGCCCGTAGGTGGTCTGGCTATAATTTCCCAGCATATCTTCCGTAACAGTGAAACCTTCCAGCGTGGCTGCCGCCAATTCATCGGGTGAGGAAATGATTGTGCGTGTTTCCACACGTGTCTTTTTGTCCACACGCGTCTCCACTTTGCGGGCGTATGCTTCCAGTGTCTCATAACTGTTGCCACGGAAAGCAATGTTGCTGAAATCGTTGAACGAACGGTTGAAGACAATGATGTCATACACTCCCATCGGCAGGCGTACTGCGTCGCCCGAACGGTCACCCATCATGAAGATTTTCGGTTCGCCGCCATTCCGCGGATAGAACACGGCTGTGGCACCGTATTTTTGCTCTTTGTCGTCCAATCCCGAATCATTCCAGTCGGCAGTTAGGGTAATCTCCGATACTTCATAGTAGGTCAGGTCACGACGCTCGCAGGAGACAAGCAGGATGGAAACACATAAGAGACAGAAGAACAGTAGCTGTCCGCTGCTTGTTATTAACCACTTATCACTCATTTTATACCTCCTTTCCTCACTTTACGGTTCAACAGCCAGACGAGAGAGAGCTTGGCTTTTGTAGGGCCGAACCAGGTGTATTTGCCATTCTCCTGCCAGAGCAAGGTCTGGTAGTTGTCCCGTGCATGGTAATGCCGGTAATCGGTACGTAGCATACCAATACCTATATTGAATTCCAAGTGCAGATTGCGTGCAATCCGTGTTGCCCAGCCGTAACTGATGCCTGCAGCAATAAAGAATTCTCCTTGATAACCGTTCTCTTTCCACTGAAGGTCGTATTTACCTCCTCCGGCATATAACCCGAAGAAATGCCCGGTCAGCACTTCGCTATTCTCGCGCTTCTGATGGCTTCCCAACCAGTAGCGGCCTTCCAGACCGCCCATAAGGATTTGCATGGAGTACTTGTCGCCGTCGAACAGCCACCACGGGAACATATATTCACCATTTATGGACCAACGTTTGCCGATGGGGACTTCTATTTCTATATTCGGCATCATGGCGACGTCGAACAGAAGATTCGTTTTCAAGGCAAATAGCGGGCGTTTATTTTTTGCAAGCTGTTCCTGCTGTCGGACTTGCTCCATAGTTCGCCTTGTTTCTTCTGTCAAGGGATTTGGCAGATTATGCGCATACGGTTCTTGCCGTTGGTATTCCGGCTTTACACAGACAGGCTCGGGTAGAGCCGGCAGGGTATCGGCATATAATTTGACCGTACAGATGGAAGCATTGCGCAAATAGCGTAATATCTTTTGGCGGATGTAATGGTAGGGAATACCATTATCCAGTTTTTTCAACTGCGCCTTGCGCTTTTCCGTTTCCGGTGTGCAATCAATGATTTGCAACACTTCTTTTTGTTTGGGCAGGTTCGCGTCTTCTGCTATCATACGGCGTAATTCCTGCCAGTTTTCACCTTGCGGACACGGAAGGATACGGCACTTGTCGAGGTGGGGATATTTCCATATCAGGTAATTCCTCACCGCATAAGAACGCCGCATTGCTAGGCGGTTGTTGTAGGACGGAACACCTTCGGGCGAAGCGAAAGACAGTATGTATATTGAATCTATCCGTGCGGTCGGAATACTGTCCGAGAAAAGTTCATCTAAACGGCGTAATGTGCGTCCATTGTCCATATAGCCACTGTCTACCAAAGCTTTGTCAAAGCGGAAATAAAGCAAGGCAGGCTTGACAGAAATTTCTTCGGTATGCCCCTTCTGTGCAAAGATATCAGCAGAAAGGGATAATAGTAAACCGAAAAGAAAAGCGAGGCGTTTTAAATATGTAGGTTTATTTTTCATAAGTTGATGTGTGTCATTTTTATGTGTACTATACGGTTACCAGTCGGATATTTTGATTCCTGTCAGAAGCATCCGCGTAACCTGGTTGAGCACGCCTGTCTTTTGAGCGACTTGCATATTCTGCAAATAGAGGGATTCGGGAGTAGGGCGGATACAATAAATAGGTTCGCCCAATGCTTCAAGTATATCTAATAAGGAAAGGTCGTTCAAGGAGCGGCACAATACGTAGGATGATATTATGTTTGCTTCACAGTTCGGTAACAATCGTATAATATGTCCTTCCTCTAATTTATGGAACAGATTTTCCCATTCTTCCTCTGTAAACCGGAAGTTGGCTGAACGGAAGTAGATACCTGTAGAAATATCATGCAGGATCGCTATTGCTGCTTGTGTGGCTTGTGTTAACATACTTTGCGTTTTAATTTATCTGTTACTTACCAAGTAACGGAAATACCAGTCTGAATTACTTACCAAGTAACGGCTGTTGTTCATAATTAAGCAGCGGTGAAAAGCGTTTTTTCGTAGGCTTGATTTATAATAGAAAGACTTTTCTGGCGGGAAAAGTGCATGAAAGAATGTTTCATTTTTGGAGTACAGAAATGAACTGGGGGCGTATGCCCTTAAGAAGCATAGTCGTGATAATATGTTGTTTTGTCAGGTTTTGTGTCAGTATATAGTTCTTTAATATTGAAAATAAAAGAAGATTTTACAATATATATTTGGATATATGAAGAAATATTCACTACTTTGCATCGTAAAACGTCCGTTACTTGGTAAGTAATAGTTTCTCTTCTAATCTGTTGTTATTTGGTCGTTTACGCTACTATCTTTTCTTTAGAACGTTTTACAACCGACATTATCAGTTCATCATTTGCGGCATCTACCTTTTCATTTTCGAAAGGTTTCAGATAAGTTTCTGTTACCTTGATGGACGAGTGTCCCAGGGCTTTGCTTATGATACCGATGGGAATGCCTGAGTAAAAGGCTAGTGTTGCCCAGGTGTGTCGTGCGGTGTACGAACTGATATTAGTGCCGGGGAGCAGCAATGCGGCCATTTTGGCTAGCTTGCGGTTGAATGTGCGTAAAGCCTGACGATAATTCTCGTATAGTTTCTTGTCGTTTTCTGTTGTTTCGTCAAGAATAGGAAAGAGATAACCGGAATCAGTTTTCTTGTTCCGGCATTTCTCAAACAGAGCAGTTGCTTCATGCGGAATGCGTACTACCATTTTCTTTCCGGTTTTGTGACGGCAGTAGGTGATACAGTGTTCCTTTAGGTCTTGTTTGCGCAGGTAGGCCATATCGATGAATGGCATTCCACGGAAAAGAAACATCAACAGAAAATAAGCGAGTACATTTTGTACGTCTTCGGGCAATTTTTCAAAATCCGTGTGCAGTAATGTATTCATTTGCTCTTCTGTAAGCGACCGTTTGGACTGTGCCTCCACCTTTGTATATACACTATCAAACAGTCTGGCATCATAAGTCAGGCGCTTTGCTTCCACGAGCCTGTTGTAAACCGCTTTAAGCACTCGCATATAGGTGGAAACCGTGTTCCAACTTGCATTTCTGCTTCGCAGCCATGCTTCGTACTCTTTCAGCTTGCCTGCCGTAAAAACGTCCGTTACCAGCATTTCTTCTGTGCCCTGTCCGCCGAAAAACTTCGTAAAAGAGTTTAGCGTGGCATTATAAGTATGTACTGCCGGGCGTTTTTTGTCTGCCGTCAACCTTTCAATGACCGACTTCATGTATGGTGACAGATGCACCATCTCAACATTCTTTTCTTCTTTATCCATAAATTTAAATTTTAATTTCCGCATCCCGCGGTCTTTTTTGAAACAGACCTACTGGGGAAATGTTTATGGATGCAAGATAAAGAATTTTATGGGCGAAGAAAACAAAAGATGTTTCAACTAGTTCCATTTTTTGTTTCATACCTTGAAACGAATGGTTTCCCGTAGTGAAACAGTTTGTTTCTCGGTGTGAAACGAATCGTTTCACCCTTTGAAACTAGTTAGAACGCAGCTTTACCAATTATACTCATCCGTGTAACTGTCAAAGACCGGTTCTTCGGTGATACCTTTCCGGCGAAAAAGCTGGCGGATATAGTTTTGGTCTGCGGGGCTTAGGAAGCGTTCTTCGCGATAAAAGCGATAGTAAAGCGTTTTTCCGAAATGCCCGATCAGTTGTTGCTTGATGTTTGTTCCGTCCTTATAAGGTACGTTGTCCAGCAGGTGGCTGATACCCCATGCCACATGTATCTTTTCTGCGTTTTGGAAGTGGGGACAGTCAATTCCGGTGGCCGGAATACACATTGGGTTTACGATGCTGATGTAGGACGTGTCAGCGGTAGTGAGAAGTGCAGCCACCCGACGCAGGCAGTTACAAGCTTTCGGACATTGCTCGTTGTAGCAGCGGGCGTAGTTGAAAGGGACTGTTTTGTTTTTTAATTTATTGTCGTTCATTTTATATTGTATATTACATACATGATTGACAAAGGTAGTGCTTTTATTGTGGAAAGGTACAATTTGAAAAAGAAAAAACGTGAAAGGATGGGTGAAGGGAACACCCTTCACCTATAAACTGCTTATAGATAGGATAATACAAGGAAAAGTGAAGGGTGAAGAGATTGTTCATTATAACTCTTCGCATACCCGCATTTCCATACCTTTATATACCACTACAATCTTGTGTAGTTGCGTGGAGCCAATAGCTTGTTTCACCGTGTCCGTGTCGGCATAGCGGTTGGCTTGGGCGATGGCTTCTTGACGCAATTCCTCCACACGGTTTTCAGAATCGCGATATTTGGCGTACTTCAACTCAACGATGTAGCTGTGCTTCATGTCAGAATATATGTCCAACATGGGACAGAGGAAAATATCGACGTAACCCGCTTGTGTATCTTGCTCGGAGATAGGACGGTAGAAGCGGTTTTGCGCAGTCATGGCCAAGGTGAAGCCGTGAACGAAGAATTCGCCCTTTTGCTTGTCACGCTGGGATGCATAACGTTTCAGGCAGTCGGCAATGTAATCGAAATAGGCTTGCCAATTGCCATCATAGGCGAGCTGGCTTGAAAGTTCGCTCTTTTCGTAGCTGCTGAAATTCAAGTCTGCGTCGTTGTAGGTATTCAGCAAATAAGTGTAGAGCTGCTCTTGAACCACCAGGTTCGGAATGGTCAGTTTGGTCTTGCCTTTATCTATTCCGCTAATGGTCAACATTCCGAAATAGTAGAGCAGGCTTATAAAATTGTCCGGATTGGTGATGTTGACGGCAGGGAAACCTTTCTTCAGTTCGCCAGTGATATAACCTTGACTCACTAAAGTTTGAATGACGGAAGCATCGTGTGCAAACTCCTTATCCTTTCGAATGAGCATACGCAGCTTTTCATAGTCGATACGTATATTATCTTCTATCATTTCTCGTGGTGCTTTGCCGTTATCTATGTAATTCTTCACGAAGTAGAGCACCATGTTGGAGTTGTACATGGTAGTTTCACCGTAACAATCCTGTGCGAAGCAATAATTGTCGTACCATGGTTTCATTATTTCCATCAGTTCGTCAACAGTATGGCGGAAAGGACTGTTCGTTGAATAATAAGTCAGCATTTCGCGCACTTCTTCTTCGGTGAACCCCATCATTTGGTTAAATTGGGGGGTAAGTGAGTAGTTCGTGCCGATGTTGAAGCCACTCGTCAGGTCATCCATCGTTACGGGGCTTACACCGGTGATGAAACAACGCTCTATGCTGGAATAAGTTCCTGCCTTCACCTTATTGAAGAAAGCACGCAGATAACCTTCGCCATGCGTTTCATCAGTGTAGCGGTGCAAGCTTTTGGCATCAGAAAGGATGGCGTTGGTGAAGTGGTCGTATTCGTCGATGAAGAGATACATTTTCTGTCCGGCACGTTCGCAGGCTTGATAGAGGTAGTCCAACTGCTCTACGGCCCCATTCACTTGGCGTAGTTCTTCCAGAGTCTCCGGTGGCAGAAGGTCGGCATATCTCTTGCAGAAGTTCATGAAAGTAATGCTGCAATGTGCATCCAGTCCCTTTCGATAATCGTTCAGTTCGCCGGTGATACCTGAAAAGTTGAGGTAAAGCACCAGATAGCTGTTGCGGTTTGCTGTGGGATGCTTCCCGATGTAGAGATCGCCGAATAAGTCGTTGAACTTATCGCGGGTACGCACATCGTAGTAGTGTTGCAGTACGTTCAGCGTGAGGCTTTTGCCGAAGCGGCGGGGACGGATGAAGAAAAAGAACCGGTCTGCCTGCTCTATCATAGGAATGAAGCGGGTTTTGTCTACATAATAATAGTCTTCGCGGCGGATGACTGCGAAGTTCATCATACCGTAAGGCAAACGCTTTCTGTTGGGTACTATATATTCCATTGGATCCATCTTCTGTCCTCCTGCTGATTTCTTATTTTATAACTTGCTTATTAATAGCGTTAACGACACAAAGATAGTAAAAGTTCTTGTTGGGTACGAGGCATCCTCAAAAAAGTATTGGAAAAACTCATTCACACTAAGAACTGCAGCCCTGGCAAAGCTATTTTGAAACAGCAGTGAAGGGGTGGAAATAATTCTCGGGGTTAGCTTGTATTTACTGAAAGATACTGTATTTTTGTGCAGAACTAAAAAAAGAACAGACTATGTTGGACATTATTTTGATCGTAATTAGTGCCCTTTGTATGATAGCCGGGTTAGCAGGCTGTATTCTGCCGTTTCTTCCCGGTCCTCCTATTGCTTATGTGGGGTTGGTCATTCTGCACTTCACGGATAAGGTACAATATTCTACGACACAATTAATCGTATGGTTATTGATTGTAGCTGTTTTGCAGGTATTGGATTATTTCACTCCGATGCTGGGAAGTAAATATAGTGGCGGTAGTAAATGGGGTAATTGGGGATGTATCATAGGAACTCTTGTCGGTCTTTTTTTCTTGCCTTGGGGCATTATTCTCGGTCCGTTTCTAGGGGCGGTGATTGGTGAACTATTAGGAAATAAAGAGTTCTCGCAGGCACTTAAATCAGGTGTGGGCTCTTTACTCGGATTTATATTCGGAACTTTACTGAAGTTCGTTGTCTGTGGTTATTTTTGCTATCAATTTATCATAGGTCTTATTCGGTAACCTATTTGATGTTGTAAAACATTCGTAAGAATAACCTATCTATTGCCTTTACATAGAGTACTAAATCGATGTGTGTTCGTCTTTATTGAAGTAGCACATTGAGGTAGTACCATGAAAAAGACTTTTATTTATCTTTCTTTTATCATTTTCTTGGGGTGGTTTCCCTCGCTTTTTGCGGGAGAAATTTATGTATCCCTGCAGGGGAATGATAAGAATTCCGGGACAAAGGAAGCTCCGTTTTATACATTAAACCGGGCAATCAAGCAGGCTCGTGAATGGCGTAGACTGAATCGGCCGGAAGTAGCCGGAGGAATTTATATTCGTTTGGAAGAGGGTGTTTATGCCCAGCGCAATTCTCTATTTCTTCGTCCAGAAGATAGTGGGACACCCGATTCTCCAACAGTGATTTGTGCAGTAGATGGTGCTCATCCTGTGATTAGTGGTGGAGTTGCTGTTACGGGGTGGAAGCGTGGATGTAATCATCCGGCAATTCCTGAAAAGCTAAAGCAGAAGATATGGTCGGCAGAGGCTCCCCTAATAGGAAATAGAAGGGTAGAAACCCGGCAAATGTGGGTGAACGGTCATAAAGTTCAAAGAGCTGCGCAATTTCCTGACGGAGGATTGGAACGAATGATTGACTTCAATCCGGAAGAACAAACAATAACGATCCCCGTTTCTCAAAGTGTAAATCCGAAGAGACTACAAAATGCCGGCCAACTGGAAATGATTGTCCATCAACGCTGGGCGATTGCTATTTTGCGCGTGAAAAGTATAGACGCGAAAGACGGACAAGCTGTAGTTCGCTTCCATGAACCCGAAAGTCACCTGGAGTTTGCTCATCCCTGGCCGCAACCCGTCATCGGAGGAGAGAAAGGAAATTCTTCCTTTTGCCTGACCAATGCACTGGAATTGCTGGACCAACCCGGTGAATGGTTCCAGGAATATCCTTCCGGCACGATTTACTATTATCCGCAGGCGGGCGAAAATATGGAAACAGCTGAAGTGATTATCCCTGCCTTGGAAACTTTAGTGACCATAGACGGTACATTGTCTCGTCCGGTAAAACATATACAATTTAACGGAATTACTTTTGCGCATACCTCCTGGATGCGTCCTTCTTTTCAGGGGCACGTCACCTTGCAAGGGGGATTTCCTTTATTGGATGCCTATAAACTACAAGAACCGGGGCTTCCGGAAAAAGCGGAACTGGAGAACCAAGCCTGGATCACCCGTCCCGAAACAGCGATACGTGTAAAAGGTGCCGAACATATTGATTTCAAGCATTGCACGTTCCGTCATTTATCATCCACCGGACTGGATTATGAATGGGCAGTCACAGCATCGAGCGTCGAAGATTGTCAATTTACGGATATTGGAGGAACGGCTTTACTGGTCGGCGCGTTTCCGGACGGAGGATTTGAGACGCACGTCCCTTTTATTCCTGTTGACGTACGGGAATTATGTTCCCATATTACTATCAGAAACAATTTCATCAGTAATGTGACTAATGAAGACTGGGGATGTGTAGGTATCGGCGCCGGATATGTCAGAAACATGGATATTTCTCATAATGAAGTCTGCCATCTGAACTATTCAGGGATTTGTGTAGGCTGGGGATGGACATCGCTGGAGAGCGGAATGTGCAATAACCGGATAGAAGCAAACTATGTACATCACTTTGCCCGTCGGCTATACGATGCAGGCGGCCTGTATACTCTTTCCAACCAGCCGGGTTCCGTCATGCGAAATAACCGGATCGAACATTTAATCGAAGCCCCCTACGCTACGAATGACCGTGCTTTTTATATCTATCTGGATGAAGCTACGGACGGATATACAATGGAAAACAACTGGTGTCCCACTGAACGTTTTGATTCGAACCGCCCCGGGAAAAAGAACGTGTGGAAGAATAACGGCCCTCAAGTGGCGGACAGTATTAAATACAAAGCCGGAAGAATAAAGCAAGATTGAAACAAATCAATGGATTAACATAGTCATCAATGTACTAGTATAGCAATCAATAAACAAGTGTAATAATCATTAGAACTAGACTACTATGGTAATCATTCAAACTAATATGATAATTATAGTAATCAATAAACGATATTTAATCAATAAAATAGATGAAACCAACGAATTACCATTTATTTGATTTCCTTGATTTCGATACCGAGTTATCAAGGAATGAGTCGCTTTGGAAAGCATACAAGCCAACGGCTGTTTATGAAAAGGAAGGAGATATTTACGTAACAGTTCCCTTTCAGAAGCAAAAGCTGGCTAACGATATGATGGCGGATACCGATGTTCCCCAGGAGGAATACACGTTAATCATCCGTCAGTATAACATCGGCATCACCCGTCTGTTTCTTGGCTTCGGTGATTATGTACTGACAGATGAGTCGGAAATGCTACAATTCAGTGACCGGATTCAGAAAGTGCCCCTGTTTATAAAAGAACAAAAAGGAAAATGGATTCTTTCGACGGAGGACGGAACGAAGCGTGCCGTTATCAATGTGGAAGAGCCTCTATTAGACCGATGGAGCGAATTGCTTCCCGACCCTCAAGAAACGCTTGACATCACTTTATACCCTGACGGAAAGCGTGAAATCCGCTTGTCAGCCTATGACCATTTTTCGCCTCCCCGCTACGATGCGCTACCTGTTGCCTTTTGCAAACGCGACGGTCGGAAAGAACGTGCAACGCTTTCTTTTGAATGTAAGCCCGATGAATGTTTTGCCGGAACCGGAGAACGTTTCTTTAAAATGGACTTGAGTGGACAGACTTTCTTCCTGAAAAACCAGGACGGGCAAGGAGTCAATAACCGGCGTACTTATAAGAATATCCCTTTCTATCTATCCAGCCGCATGTATGGAACATTCTACCATACATGTGCTCATAGCAAGCTCTCGCTGGCCGGACATTCCACCCGTTCCGTACAGTTTCTAAGCGACCAGGCATTGCTTGATGTATTCGTAATAGGCGGTGATACGATGGAAGATATTCTTCGCGGTTATCGTGACCTGACCGGCTATCCGTCTATGCCTCCTCTTTGGAGTTTTGGCGTTTGGATGAGCCGTATGACTTATTTCAGTGCCGATGAAGTAGACGAAATATGCGACCGCATGCGTGCCGAACACTATCCCTGTGATGTAATTCATCTGGATACGGGCTGGTTCCGTACCGATTGGCTCTGCGAATGGAAATTCAATGAAGAACGGTTCCCCGATCCGAAAGGATTCATCGGACGGTTGAAAAAGAATGGCTATCGTGTCTCTTTATGGCAACTTCCATACGTTGCGGAAAATGCAGAGCAGATTGATGAAGCCAGAGCCAATGATTATATAGCCCCATTGACCAAACAACAAGCGACCGATGGTTCCAACTTCTCCGCCCTGGATTATGCCGGAACAATCGACTTTACTTATCCGAAAGCAACCGAATGGTACAAAGGACTATTGAAACAACTCCTGAATATGGGAGTAACCTGTATCAAAACCGATTTCGGTGAAAACATTCACATGGACGCCCTCTATAAAGGTATGAAGCCGGAATTGTTGAACAACCTGTATGCCCTGCTTTATCAAAAGGCTGCTTACGAAATTACGAAAGAAGTGACAGGTGACGGCATTGTCTGGGCACGTTCCGCATGGGCGGGATGCCAGCGTTATCCTTTGCATTGGGGAGGCGATTCCTGTAGTTCTTGGGATGGAATGGCAGGTTCTCTGAAAGGTGGTCTGCATTTCGGTCTGTCGGGATTTGCTTTTTGGAGCCATGATGTTCCCGGCTTCCATACATTGCCCAATTTTATGAACTCGGTAGTAGCAGATGATGTGTACATGCGTTGGACTCAATTCGGCGTATTCACATCGCATATCCGTTATCACGGAACCAATAAGCGTGAACCCTGGCACTATCCGGCCATAGCTCCGTTGGTGAAAAAGTGGTGGAAATTGCGTTATTCGCTCATTCCATACATCGTAGAACAAAGTAAACTAGCCATAGAAAGCGGCTATCCGCTCTTGCAGGCACTCATTCTGCATCATCCGGAAGATAAACTTTGTTGGCATATAGATGATGAATACTATTTCGGCAATGATTTCCTGGTAGCTCCGGTGATGAACAGCGAGAACCGTCGGGATATCTATCTTCCCGAAGGAAAATGGGTGAACTTCTTTACGGGAGAACGTCTGGAAGGAGCATGCTGGCTGAAAGACGTATACGTTCCATTGGAAGAAATGCCCGTATATGTGCGTGCAAATGCCGTGATCCCCATCTATCCGGAAGACGTGGACTGTACGGATGAAATGGATTTAAGCAAGAGCATGGCTTTACGCATAGATAATGATTATAAAGGATTTTGGAATAGATAAATAGAAATAACTCAAGTTTTGTAAGTAGCCTGAAAGGCTTACATAATATTGCGTAGAGTGATACCTTACGCTATATAGCAAGAGGCTTTCAACCTAATAAATTACTTCCGAAACTTGAGTAGAATAAATAAAAAATGGCAGAGTATGAAAACATGGAAGAGTAATTTAGAAGAAACAAAACAACGTTATATAAATTGGTGGAACCATAAAGGAATCATTCTCAATATGTGGGAACACTTCCAGGAAGGAGTGCAACCACATGCAGAGATAATGCCTCCCGCGCCGGCAAAAGATTTGTCGCAAAAATGGTTCGACCCTCAATGGAGGGCTGAATATCTGGACTGGTACGTAGCGCACAGCAGTCTGAAAGCGGATATTCTTCCGGTTGCGAATACCCAACTGGGTCCCGGTTCTCTAGCCGCCATTTTAGGCGGAGTGTTTGAAGGCGGGGAAGACACCATTTGGATTCATCCCAACCCGGATTTCACCGATGAAATAGTCTTTAACCTTGAACACCCGAACTGGATTCTTCATAAAGAACTCCTGAAAGCCTGCAAAGCGAAAGCCAACGGACACTACTTTGTCGGTATGCCCGACCTGATGGAAGGATTGGATGTTCTGGCCGCACTGAAAGGAACGGATAGGGTATTACTGGACACAGTGATGCAGCCCGAAATCTTGGAACAACAGATGCAGCAAATCAACGACATCTACTTCAAAGTATTTGATGAACTATACGACATCATCCGTGAAGGCGACGAGATGGCTTTCTGTTATTTCTCGTCCTGGGCTCCCGGAAAGATGAGTAAACTGCAAAGTGATATTTCAACCATGATTAGTCAGGATGATTATCGCCGGTTTGTGCAACCTTTTATTCGTGAACAATGTCAGAAGATTGATTATACCCTTTATCATCTGGATGGAGTGGGAGCCATGCATCACCTGCCTGCCTTGCTTGAAATTGAAGAATTGAATGCGATTCAATGGACCCCCGGAGTGGGCGAACCACAAGGAGGATCTCCCAAATGGTACGATCTGTATAAGAAGATTCTGGCAGGAGGAAAGAGCGTGATGGCTTGCTGGGTGACATTAGACGAACTAAAACCTCTATTGGATCATATCGGCGCGGACGGTGTACATTTGGAAATGGATTTCCATAACGAAAAGGAAGTGGAACAGGCCATGCGGATTGTCGAAGAATATACCGGTTCTTCTACCGCTGTAAATACCAATAAGCATCAACAGGATGCCGACTTGGCAGCTACCGGACAGGAACGTATTTGTATACGGGAAGAACAACATCGGGAAGAGGATAAACTGAAACCTCTGTATGAAGCCATTGTTGCCGGGAAACTGGAACCTGCGGTTGAAATCACCCGGCAAGCCATTGCGGAAGGAGTAGCTCCTCAAATGATTATCAATAATTATATGATTAAAGCAATGGGCGAAGTGGGACAACGTTTCCAGGATGGAAAAGCTTTTGTTCCTCAACTGTTGATGGCAGGACGTGCCATGAAAGGGGCTTTGGAGCTACTGAAACCTTTATTGGCAGGAAGTGCTTCCACTACAATCGGTAAGATTGTCATCGGTACAGTGAAAGGAGATCTCCATGATATTGGTAAAAACCTGGTGGCTTCCATGCTGGAGGGTTGCGGCTTTGAAGTCATAAATATTGGTATTGATGTGACTTGTGACAAGTTTGTGGAAGCTGTGAAGGAAAACCATGCTGACATCTTGTGCATGAGCGCATTGCTGACTACTACCATGACGTATATGAAAGAGGTTATCCAGGCATTAGAAGAGGCCGGTATTCGTAATCAAGTGAAAGTGATGATTGGCGGAGCACCCGTCAGTCAGGGGTTTGCTGACGAAATCGGTGCGGACGGATATAGTGATAATGCGAATACAGCCGTAGCAGTTGCCAAAGAACTGATTGGAAATAAAAAATAGAATAAAAAGGCACGGATTACACGGATCAACACGGCTCTTAATTACATAGCCTATTAAAACCGTGAAATCCATGTAATCCTTGCCTGAAAGAAAATTAGATTTAAACTTACGTTACTTATTTAATACTTGAATTATGCATGTGAAATTCTTAGAGACATTAGATTGGAGTATTCTGATTGCCTACTTCCTTATTTTGATAGCTATTGGTATATGGGCAAGTTCTAAACGAAAAAAGGGGAGTAGTCTTTTCCTTGCGGAGAATTCGTTGAGATGGTATCATATCGGCTTCTCCATGTGGGGGACAAATGTCGGACCTTCTATGTTGATAGCTTCCGCAAGTGCCGGATTTACTACTGGTATTGTTTCGGGGAATTATGCCTGGTATGCATTTGTCTTTATATGTCTGCTTGCTTTTGTCTTTGCTCCCCGATATTTGGGTAGTCGCATCACGACATTGCCCGAATTTATGGGAAAACGTTTCGGACAATCTACCCGTAACATCCTTGCCTGGTATACCATTATTACCATTCTTATTTCATGGCTTGCATTGACTTTATTTGCCGGTGGAGTCCTGATCCGTCAAGTCTTCGATATTCCTATGTGGCAATCGGCATTGCTGTTACTTGTCATCTCCGCTTTCTTCACGATGCTCGGCGGACTGAAAGCTGTGGCCTACACGAATGTATATCAAATGATACTGTTGATTGTAGTATCAGCCACACTGGCTATCATGGGAATCTATAAAGTGGGCGGTGTAGGCGCACTGGTGGATGCCGTTCCGGCGGATTACTGGAATCTTTTCCATCCAAATGATGACCCGGCTTTTCCTTGGCTACCTATTATCCTGGGTTATCCTATTATGGGAGTTTGGTTTTGGTGTACGGATCAGTCGATGGTGCAACCGGTTCTTGCTGCCAGGAATCTCAAAGAAGGTCAGATGGGAACCAACTTTACCGGATGGTTGAAAATATTAGATGTACCTCTTTACATTCTTCCCGGCATTATCTGCCTCGCTTTATTCCCACAATTGGAGAATCCCGATGAGGCTTACATGACAATGGTGACTCATCTGTTCCCGACAGGAATGGTCGGCTTGGTATTGGCTGTATTGACAGCAGCATTGGTAAGTACTGTCGGCTCTGCATTGAATGCATTAAGTACGGTATTCACGATGGATATCTATGTGAAGAAAATCCGACCGCAGGCCAAACAGAGAGAGATTATCAGAGTGGGACAAGTGGTTACGGTAGTCGGTGCACTGATCTCTGTGATAATAACCATAGCGATCGACAGCATCAAGGGACTGAATCTGTTTAATGTTTTCCAGTCTGTACTGGGATTTATAGCTCCTCCGATGGCAGCTGTATTTCTCTTTGGCGTGTTCTGGAAACGCACCACTACTCTGGCAGCTAATATGGCTCTAACATTGGGAACAGTGTTCAGTATCGGAGTAGGAATCTTGTATTTATGGGTGTTTCCGGCAGAACAATATGATGCATGGCCTCATTTTATGCTGCTTTCCTTCTACTTATTCGTTATCATCGGAATAGGCATGATAGTAGTCAGCCTGTGGGATAAGTCTCCGCAATTGGGCATCTTGAATATGGAAAAGATAGAGGACAAACCTGCACGAATTGTTCTTATTCTATGGGGATTACTTATTGTGACCATGATCGGGCTTTACATCTTCTTCAATGGCCACTAGTTTTTATTCACCACAGAGGACACAGAGATTATTATCTAATAATAAAAGACTCTGTGTCCTCTGCGTTCTCTGTGGTGAAACTATTTTCTGCGAAAACAATTCTCATACGTACACAGCCCGCAAGTATATTCCAGCTTACGGACATGAGAACCCACTCCAATAATACCACTTACAGATTTGATGGGAATCATTAGGCTGGAATCTGTCAACTGAATACCACAGGGCGAAGCGACCGGAAATAAGGAGAATAGTTTTTGTTGTTCCGATACGTGCCATCCGCAATAACCGGGGCTGTATCTGTTAGTGTGCTTCCAACCTCTCTTTTCGATAAATGCAGCCAACTCCTCTTCCATGCAATCAGCAGCCTTTTCTGCAATGATGCTCCCCAATGAGTCTGCTATATATACTTTCACCATGTCGTCCTCTTGCTGAAGCAGATGTTGAAACTCCTCAAATTCAACTCCCGCAGTGGCGGTAAAAAAGGCAAAGGCTTCCGAACCCCGTAGTTGGCGGGCAATGGTTTTACCGGTTGAGAGAACCGTATCTTTTACAGTCAGTGTTGCTTTTTCAGTGTCAAGCAGTCCGTCAGTGAGGAAAAAGAAAAAACGGGGACGAAGAAGGGGAGTGATACGGTCAAGTAACGTATTTATTTCTTCTATGACCATTCCATCCGGCATAGAATCTTTATATCCCATCGCCTCGTATATATCGGACGATGGGATTTGCAGTTTCTGGTAAGTAAGTTCCTGTTCAACCATTATTGAACTCTTCCAATGCGGTATAAAATACGTCTATATTAACAGAAGGCGTATGTGGCGGAATATCACAACCACTTGACAATACGAAGTTCGGATATGCACAGGTAGCCTCCAATAGTTGCAAAGTCGCTTCTTTCATAGTCTCCGGACCTGCCATCTTGAAAAGGCTCACCGGGTCCAGATTTCCCATTGCCAGTGCATCGGCCGGAACCTCTTTCAACGCTTCCTCCATCTTAATTTTATTCCCGAAATGATAAGCGGCTGCACCGGTATAAACCATCGCTTGTGTGCAATTCCCTGTGTTTCCGCAATTATGAAGTACTACGGCAAAGTGATCATCCTGTACCTTCTCTATTATTTCCTTCACGAATAAAGAAGAATATTGCAGGCAATCTTCGTTGGATAACAGTCCTGCAGCAGGTTCAGCCATGACTACACCGTTCACACCGGTTGCTTTCAATGCCATGCAATAGCGGGTGATGAAGTCACTGCATTTTCTTAATAACGTATTGGCTGCATCGGGATTAATATAAATCAGCATCATGATTTCCGACATATCATACAAACGTCCAGCCAGCGAATAAGGACCGATGCAACCGGCAAAAACCGGACGGTCTGTTACATTTCTGGCTGTCAGCATATTCGCTTTAAGATATTCCGGGATTCTTCCTTTATTCAACGCCGGAACTTCCAGCTTTTCAATAGCAGCTTCATCGGCCAGTAAACGGCCGGACACACTGGGCACCTCATTTTCCGGAAAGATAATCTCTGCTCCGAAAGCTTCCGCTTCTACCGTCAGATCCATGATAACGGTTGCTGCCGCAGCCGGATACTTGTCACAAAGAGCTTTGATAGCCTCATAATGAACCTGTCCGTTTGTTACCGCATCATGCACCGTTTTCCCAATAAATTCGATACCTGGATGTGTCATGATCGGAATTGCAATCGTTTCCTTACGTTGGATCGTTTGGCTGATCCATTCTTTCATATTCAGTTTACCCATAATTTCAGTTTTTAATATCGTCTTGTAATAAAGACGAAGTTGCCCTTCTTTTGTAATCTCGTATATGATAAAATCTTATACCGGTATAAAAATAAAGCTGTCCTTCAAAAAGAAGAACAGCTTTACACCTATTTGATTTATCTTCGAGCTTTATTTTACCGGAATCTTATCAATACGGTTCTGATGGCGTCCGCCGTCAAATTTGGTAGAGAAGAACTCTGTCAAAATCATGTCCGCTTCTTCAGTGCTGATGAAGCGTCCTGGCATAACCAATACATTAGCGTCATTGTGCTGACGAGCCAGGTGTGCGATTTCTGCATTCCAGCAGAGAGCGGCACGAACCCCTTGGTGCTTGTTCAGCGTCATATTGATTCCGTTTCCACTGCCGCAGATAGCGATACCGGGATAACATTCTCCCGATTCCACTGCAAGAGCCAGCGGATGAGCATAATCCGGATAGTCTACGCTTGCGGTAGAGTTAGTTCCGAAATCCTTGTAAGCCCAGCCTTTTGCTTCCAGCCAGCCGCGAACATATTCTTTCAGTTCAAAACCGGCATGGTCGCATGCTAATCCGATTGTTTTCATTAGAGCATTGCTTTTACTTGATTATATACGTTCTCGGCAGTAAATCCAAGTTTCTCATCCAATACTTTATAAGGAGCAGAGAAACCGAAAGATTCCAATCCCCAAACTTTACCGTGGCAACCTACCAGACCTTGAAGAGTGACAGGCAGGCCGGCAGTCATACCGAAAATCTTCGCATCTGCCGGAAGGATAGCTTCCTGATATTCTTTCGGTTGGTTGCGGAACAGACCTTCAGACGGAGCAGATACAATGCGTACCTTCACGCCATCTTTGCGAAGCAACTCTGTGCCGGCTACTAATGTAGACACTTCAGAACCTGAAGCTACCAGGATAACATCCGGATTTTCGTCGGAACCTGCTACGATATAAGCACCCTTGGCTGCTTGTTCGTAATCTGTTCCTGCCGGTAAGTTGGCAATATTCTGGCGAGAGAAGATCAATCCTGTAGGAGTAGACATATTTTCCATAGCAAGTTTCCAAGCGATGGTTGTCTCTTCTGCATCAGCCGGACGAAGTACCAACATAGAGTTGTGTCCCTTATGATTTTTCAGTTTTTCCATCAGGCGGATTTGTGCTTCCTGTTCTACCGGTTCGTGAGTAGGACCGTCTTCACCTACGCGGAATGCGTCGTGTGTCCAGATGAATTTCACCGGTTGTTCCATCAAAGCAGCCATACGTACGGCAGGTTTCATGTAATCGGAGAATACGAAGAATGTACCGCAAGCAGCGATCACACCACCGTGGAGAGACATACCGATACAGATACAAGCCATTGACAATTCAGATACACCTGCTTGGAAGAATGCTCCGCTGAAATCACCTTTCTTGAAAGAATGAGTCTTTTTCAGGAAACCGTCAGTCTTGTCAGAGTTAGAAAGGTCGGCCGAAGCAACGATCATGTTTTCTACCTGTGTAGCAAGTGCGCCCAATACGGTTGCAGATGCAGCACGAGTAGCGCTACCTGCTTTCTGTTCGATAGCAGCCCAGTCCACTTTCGGAGCTTTGCCCGAGAAGAAGAGTTCCAGTTTTGCTGCCAGTTCCGGGTTTGCTTTCGCCCATGCAGCTTTCTTTGCATACTTTTCAGCAACGATCTTCTTCAGTTCTTCTGCACGTTTTGCATACAGTTCGGCTACTTCCGGGAATATAACAAACGGGTTAGTAGGATCACCACCCAGATTCTTGATTGTATTTACATAAGCGTCGCCACCGAGAGGAGCACCGTGTGTAGCGCAGTTAGCTTCATAGCTGCTGCCGTCCGCCTTGCGTGCACCTTTACCCATTACGGTTTTACCGATAATCAGTGTCGGACGTTCTTTTTCAGCTTGTGCTTCTTTGATTGCCGCACGGATTTCGTCAGGATCATTACCGTTGATATTAAGTACGTTCCATCCCCATGCTTCATATTTCATGGCAGTGTCTTCAACGGTTACGTCTTTCGTTTCTGTAGAAAGCTGAATATCGTTGGAGTCATAGAACATAATCAGGTTGTCCAATCCCAGTGCACCGGCAATACGTCCGGAACCTTGAGAGATTTCTTCCTGAATACCACCGTCAGAGATGTAAGCGTAAATGGTCTGATTCATCACCTCGTCGAAACGGGCTTTCAAGAATTTGGCAGCGATAGCAGCACCTACTGCAAAAGTGTGTCCCTGTCCCAGCGGACCGGAAGTGTTTTCGATGCCACGCATGATGTCCACTTCAGGGTGTCCCGGAGTAGGGCTTCCCCATTGACGGAATTCTTTCAGCTCGTCCAGCGTGAATTTTCCTGTCAATGCCAACGTAGAATAAAGCATCGGAGACATGTGGCCCGGGTCGAGGAAGAAGCGGTCACGTCCTTCCCAACGGGGATTTTCAGGATCGTATACTAGAAACTCAGAGAAGAGTACATTTACAAAATCAGCACCACCCATGGCGCCACCCGGGTGACCGGAATTGGCTTTCTCAACCATTGAAGCAGCAAGAATACGGATGTTATCCGCTGCACGATTCATAAGTTTGTTATCGTTCATATCATTAAAATTTAATTGATTTCTGTCAGATTGTTCGCAAAGATAACTCTTTATGTGGATTTAACAATCCAAAAGAGCTATCTTTTTTATCGACAATTTTACGGTCTTCTTGTTTGTGATACAATAAGTAATTACTCTAAAATTACTGTAATTCTAAAGTAACAATGGACTTAGCAGGAAGTTTTACCTTCATTGTACCTTTATTGATTTTTACCTCTTTGAAAGGTGCCGGTTTTACAATATTAGGTTTTTCAAAAGAATTGTAATCGGTCAGTTTAGAAGCGGTCAGAATCTCTCCAATAGCTTTCTTGGCTTTCGTATCACCCAGATTGATGGTGATTTCCTGCACTTCATCAGCATCTACATTGGAAAGAGAAATATGGATCACCCCATCTTTATTTTTGGAAGCTGTGGCGCTCACCATCGGTACAGTGCGATTATCACGTACACTTATCTTTTCGCAGGTCAGGTCGATAGGAAGATAAGTGGCATCCTGGTGTACTTTATACATCTTGAAGACATAATAAGTAGGCGTCAATACCATTTCTTTGTCTTTCGTCAGAATCATCGATTGAAGTACGTTGACAATTTGTGCGATATTTGCCATCTTCAGGCGGTCTGTATATTTATGGAATACATCAAGACTTAAAGAAGCCACGAAAGCATCACGAAGTGTGTTCTGCTGATACAGATGTCCTTTGATGGTTCCCGGTTCTTCATCCCACCAGGTTCCCCATTCGTCCAGTAAGAGGGCGATTTTCTTGTCCTTGTCATATTTGTCCATGATGGTACAATGTTTCTTGAGTACATCTTCCACTTCCAGACATTTGCCCATCGTCCAGTAATAATCATCCTTGTTGAATTGAGTGGCTGATCCTTTGCTGCCACTCCATCCGGTTACGGTATAATAGTGCAGAGAAAGACCGTCCATCCGGTGTCCTACGCGATTCATCAATACATCTGTCCATTTGTAATCATAGTCACTTGCGCCACTGGCAATCTTGAACAGACGGTTGCCGTCATAATTACGGCAATAAGTAGAATAACGACGATATAAGTCTGCGTAATATTCCGGACGCATGCTGCCACCGCACCCCCAGCTTTCATTTCCTACGCCGAGATATTTCAATTTCCATGCTTTGTCGCGACCATTCTTACGGCGAAGGTTGGCCATAGGCGAGTCTCCGTCAGAAGTCATATATTCCACCCATTTGGCAAGCTCTTCCACTGTGCCGCTACCTACATTTCCACTCACGTATGGTTCGCAACCCAGCATCTCGCAAAGATTCAAAAACTCGTGGGTTCCGAAACTGTTGTCTTCAATGGTTCCGCCCCAGTTGTTGTTCACCATCTTCGGACGGTTCTCTTTCGGACCAATGCCGTCCATCCAGTGGTATTCATCGGCAAAGCATCCGCCCGGCCAGCGAAGAACGGGAACGGACAAGTCTTTCAGTGCATTGAATACGTCTGTGCGATATCCCTTGATATTAGGAATATTCGAGTTTTCGCCTACCCAAAGACCGCCGTAGATACATGAACCCAGGTGTTCGGCAAACTGGCCGTAAATTTCCTTCGGTATGATTTCTTTGCCTTGGTCGGCATGTACGGTTATGGTAGCACTCTTTTGTGCAGAAAGAGATACAGATGCTGCCAGAAAAGCCGTGCTGACTAATAGTTTTGCTTTCATAAATGGTATTTGTTTAATGATTATTTTTTACCACAGATTACGCAGATTATCACAGATTGATTTTATTCTGACTACTATCATGTTATAACCCATAAATAATCTGTGTTAATCCGTGTAATCTGTGGTGACTTCTATTTTAGTAAACGAACTTCATAAACGGCAGAGGTCCATTCCGTCCCGTCAGGGATAAAACGTATCGGACAACTACCCGTATTCAATTTTTGAGGCAAAACGTATGAAAGGGTTATGAAACCGTCTTTATCCGCTTCACTGACAGTTGGATGAACAGCCAACTTTTCGTTATTCAAAAGAATAGCCACTTTATTGCGGTCATCTTTCCGTACCGTAATCAGGAGGCGGCTTGCTTCTTCTTTCACTTTCAACTGATAGCCGAACCAACCTTTAGCACGTCGGAAATGCCGGTCTTTATTCGTCCCTGTTTCTGCCTGCTCATACTGGATGCCATGATCAGACTCCGGCTGCTGTTCGCCAGGGAAGATCAGGTCAATGGTTTGATTAGCTAATTCCGTTGCTTTTCGTTCAGCCGTTGCCATCTCTTCCTGAATCGCTTTAAACTGCTCTTCGCTTGCCTGCCGGAAATAAACGGCATAACGGGAATTATGCAGGCGGAAGAACGGGACGAGTTCCAATGCTTTGCCTTGTGCAGGATAAACCTCTCCGTTATAGTTGAAAGTAATCCGGCTATTCTGTTCTTTCTGAAGAGATTTGCAGATTGAATCTGGATTTCCTATCAGCATCGGGACTTCTTGCAAAGGAATTTGTTTGCCATGAGCGATATGTCCGCCACGGCTGTCATCGGCATATAAACCGTCAAGATGTTCTGTGCCTGTGGAAGCTGCAAGAACGATCGGACCATATAAGAAAGCATAATAATCTTTCTTGTCGGGAATCTGTTCCACGCTGACTTTCATAGGCAAGTGGAAAGTAACGACATCTCCTTTTTTCCATTTGCGGGAGAGAGGAAGATATTGGTTACCTTTTGCCATAATGAACATTTTTCTTTTTCCATTGATGCTGACGCTATATCCTTTGGATTGGTTCGCCCATTCCGGAATACGTATCATTAAAGTACGTTTTTTCTTAGGCGCTTCATCTATTCGCAAAGTTACCTTGCCGTCATCAGGGAAACAGGTTTCCTGTGTCAAAGTAATGCCTTGCTCTTTCCAGGTCAGTTGTGAAGGAATGAAGAGATTGACATAAAGAGTGTCTTTCCGATACGCATAGATAAATTCACCGTATTTGGTATGATTCTCCAAGCCTGAACCTACACAGCACCACATTGATGTTTCCGGTTGTGAGTACACACGATAGTGTCCCGGACGCATAGGAGTGAAGTAGACAAATCCACCTTTATCCGGCTCTTGTGACGCTAGAATATGATTGTAAAGCGCACGTTCGTAATAGTTTACGTAGTTGGGATCAGGTTCGTTTGTTTGATTCGGATTGTGAGAATTCTGATAAAGCATTTTGGTAAGACGGAGTATGTTGTAAGTATTACAGGTCTCCGGTCCTTGAACGTCGTTCAGCATGGACGTGAAGTTATCCGACGGATGGAAATGTTCGCGGACGCTATTTCCTCCGATGCAGACAGAACGGTGATTGACTACCGTGTTCCAGAAAAAACGGGCGGCATGATCCCATTCTGCAGCATGATTCCAATTCTTGTCGTCTTGTGAAAGTTCGGCTATTCGCTTGTAGCCGATCACTTTCGGAATCTGTGTGTTGGCGTGCATCCCCGTCAATTTGTCTTCTTCTTTGATAAGCGGGTCTAAGATGAGCTTGTGAGAGAAACGGCGTGCCAGTTCCAGATACTTCTTGTCGCCTGTGATTTCGGCTACGTCAGCGAACGTTTCGTTTAATCCGCCATGTTCGCTACGAAGCATATCCTGCATTTGTTCGTCGCTCAAGCCGGAAGTGATATCGATCATCCAATCTGTAAAAGCGATAAGCATTTGGCGTGCAAGGTCGCTTCCTGCATAGATATATGCATCCCGCAATCCGGCGTAAGTCTTATGTATATTGTATAGAGGTACCCATTTGCCGTTAAGGTCGAAACCTCCGGCACGGATCTTTCCTGCTTTTATATCTTTCCAAAGTTGAAGGCTTCCCGGAGTTCCTCCGATGAATCCTGTGCCGACAGTTTGTTGTGCCCGGTTCAACTCATTCAGCATGTAGTTGAGGCGATTATAGACTGCTGTATCTCCGGTGGCGGCATACATCATGGAAAGTGCGGATAAATAATGTCCGCCGATATGTCCGTCCAATCCGGTATTTTCCCAATTGGTGTAGCTGGGGGCTTTAGGCTGTAACCCTGCTTCGCGGAGAAAAGGAGCGAGCAGACGGTCGGGGTCTAATGCAAGTATGTAATGTAAATCAGTCTGTTGAGCTTGCAGAAACGGACTATCCAATAGTTTCACATTCTGTAAAGGGAAGTAAGACACTTGTGGGGCGTTTTGAGCTTTGCCCAGTGAGGTGGACAGGAGAAGTGCAAGTATGAACGAGGTGGTTTTCATGATAATAGTCTCCCCATCTCCCTCTCCAAAAGAGGAGAGGGGTGGAGATAATTAATGTTAATACTTAGTTAGAATTGACTCTTGATAAACAGCGATTTATCGGCAATCTTTGATGAACAACAATGGATTGCCGACTGTCAATTATTTAAATTTGACTGCTGCCTCTTCGATAGGCAATCCTGCCTTATAGTTTTCGATGTATGTATTGAAGCCGGCTACATCTTCGGGTGTAGGTGATACCTCGATACCCGCGTCACCGACAAATACGCTTTCATCCAGAAAATCGGCAAGAGATTGTTTCTTTTCATTGTTCACGAGGTAAGAACCTAACAGGGCAATACCCCAGGCACCACCTTCGCCGGCTGTTTCCATCACAGAAATAGGCGAGTTGATAGCTGCAGCAAGTATTCTTTGACCTACTCCTTTGGTTCTGAATAATCCTCCGTGACCAGTAATTCTGTCCACTTTGATTTTTTCTTCGTTGAACAGGATATCGTTGCCAATCTTGAGTACTCCTACTGAAGCATATAGGTGAGTCCGCATAAAGTTTGCCAGGTTGAATTTGTCATTTGCCGAACGTACAAACAACGGTCTTCCGTCAGCAAATCCAGTTACAGGTTCGCCTGAAATATAATTGTATGAAAGCAAACCTCCGCAATCGGTATCACCGGTGAGTGCAATATTGTAAAGTTTGCTATAGATTTCATCCATATTTACAGGTATGCCCAGAAGCTCCTGATATTCCTTGAACAGGTTGACCCATGCGTTGAGATCAGAAGTACAGTTGTTGCAATGCACCATGGCTACCAGACTTCCGTCAGGAGTGGTCACCATGTCAATCATTTCGTATGGCTTCGACAAATCTTTCTCCAATACGATCATAGAGAATGAAGAAGTACCTGCCGATACATTTCCGGTGCGTTGTTTGACTGCATTGGTTGCCACCATTCCGGTACCTGCGTCTCCTTCCGGCGGACAAACCGGTATTCCTGCCTTCAAATGACCCGATACATCGAGCTTTTTACTTCCTTCCGGAGTGAGGACACCAGCATTTTCACCTGCCGACAATACTTTAGGCAGAATATCTTCCAGTTTCCAGCTATATTCTTTCGGAGCAATCAGTTTATCGAACTTATCCACCATTTCAGCCGAATAGTTGTGGGTTGTCGGATCGATAGGGAGCATACCCGATGCGTCACCGATACCCAATACCTTTTCGCCAGTTATCTGCCAATGCACATAACCTGCTAGAGTAGTCAGGAAATCAATGTCATTCACATGCGCTTCATTGTCCAGGATAGCCTGGTACAAATGAGAAATGCTCCATCGCAGCGGAATGTTGTAGACAAACAGTTCTGATAAAACTGCTGCTGCCCGACCTGTATTCGTATTTCTCCAAGTGCGGAAAGGCACGAGGATTTCTTCTTTTTTGTTGAACGGCATATAACCATGCATCATGGCGCTGACACCGATAGCAGCCAGCGTCTCAATCTCTATGCCGTATAAGTTCTTTACGTTAGCGCGAAGATCAGCATAGCAATCTTGCAGTCCTGACCAGATAGCTTCAATATTATAAGTCCAAAGTCCGTCAACTAACTGGTTTTCCCAAGTGTGGCTACCTTGAGCAATCGGCTTGTTTTCCTGGTCAATCAAAACTGCTTTAATTCGTGTTGATCCCAGTTCTATACCAAGAATGGCTTTGCCTGCTTCGATGGTTGATTTTGCATCTAATTTCATGTTGAAATCAATATTTTAAGGTATAACGATAATGATAGAAAAAATCAAGTTTCGCAGGTGCTTAATAATTGGATTAAGCTCTTGCGAAACTTGAGAGATCGGCTTTTTAGCAAAGCGCTTTATTCAACATGTAATAAACTTCGTTCATGCGCAGTTCTTTCTTGAAGCAGCTGATCGTAGTATCCTTGTTGATATGTACCATTTCGATACCTGCGATTTCAGCATAATCTTCCCAATATTCTGCTGTCAGGTCGTAAGAGAAGCAAGAGTGGTGAGTTCCACCAGCCAGAATCCATGCACCTGCACCTACTTCGAGGTTAGGCATCGGAATCCAGAGAGCAGAAGCAACCGGCAACTTAGGCAGCGGTTTCGGTTCGATACATTCCACATCGTTCACAATCAGACGGAAGCGGTTACCCATATCTACTACTGTAGCAGTGCATCCTGCGCCTGTCTTTGAAGTAAATACCAATCTTGCTGTCTGGCTTTTGCGGATACCTATACCGAGGAAGTGTACTTCCAGGCGCGGTTTGTTGGCTGCGATAAGCGGGCAGATTTCCAACATGTGTGACTGCAGGATAGAGCTGTTGGCACCGTCGAAGTTCAGTGTATAGTCTTCCAAGAATGAACAACCTTTGGGAAGTCCCTGATTCATTACCCATACCGTACGGTAAAGAGCAGCCGATTTCCAGTCTCCTTCAGCGCCGAATCCGTAACCTTCCGCCATCAGACGTTGTGAAGCAAGCCCCGGGATCTGATCGAAACCATTGTATTCGATGTCGCCCAAATCGTCGAAGTTGGTCGTAAATCCTTTAGCGCCTTTAGATTTCAGGATAGCACGCATGGCAAGTTCTGCTTTAGCGGCATTCCATACTTTCTGATAAGCTTCAGTCGATTTGTCTTCCAAAGAAGCATCGTGGTCGTATTCTTTGAAGTAGGTAGCTACCAATGCATCTACATCTTCATTTTTGATTTCTTTGTGGTATTCCATCAATTCGCTTACCGGGCAATAATCTACATGGTAACCCATACGTTGTTCAGCTTCCACTTTATCACCGTCAGTTACAGCTACATTGTTCATCTGGTCGCCGAAACGGATAATCAGCATATCCTGTGAGTCTGCCCAACCGGCACAAACACGCATCCAGACAGCGATCTTGTGCAAAGTGTCTTCCTCTTTCCAGTAACCTACCACTACTTTACGACGGATGCGCATACGGGTACAGATATGTCCGAATTCGCGGTCACCGTGAGCTGACTGGTTCAGGTTCATGAAGTCCATGTCCATTGTATCCCAAGGAATTTCCTTGTTGAACTGTGTGTGCAGGTGTAACAATGGTTTCTTCAACTGTTGCAGACCATGAATCCACATCTTAGCAGGAGAGAAAGTATGCATCCAAGTGATTACACCGATACATTTTTCATCGTTATTGGCTGCTTTGAATACAGTTTCCACTTCTTTAGAAGAGTTGGCAGTACCTTTGTATACCACCTTGACAGGGAGTTTACCGGATTCATTCAGTCCGTTTACCATTTCATTAGAGTGTGCGTCTACTGCGATTACTGCGTCACCTCCGTACAGAAGCTGTGCTCCTGTTACGAACCATACTTCATATTGATCAAATACGTTATTCATAATGTTATTGCTTTAATTTTTAATATCTGTTTTTTTTATTGTTACTGTCCATAATAAGCATTCGGACCATGCTTGCGGCTGAAATGTTTTTCTACCAGCAGCGGGTTCATTGTTAAATTCGGGTTTACCGCATAAGCGATACTTGCCATTTTGGCTACCTGTTCCATTACCACGGCGTTGTGTACAGCATCGTGCGCATCTTTTCCCCAAGAGAAAGGACCGTGATTCTTCACCAATACTCCCGGTGTATGTACAGGATTCAATCCTTCAAAACGTTTCACTATCACATTACCGGTTTCCAGTTCGTAAGCGCCTTTCACTTCCGCTTCCGTCATATCTGCCGTGCAGGGAATGGCGTCATGGAAATAATCCGCGTGAGTCGTTCCGATGTTCGGAATGTCGCATCCCGCCTGTGCCCAGGCAGTCGCATAAGTAGAGTGGGTGTGTACCACTCCGCCAATCTCCGGAAATGCTTTGTAAAGTACTACGTGAGTAGGAGTATCCGAGGATGGCTTCAGTCGTCCTTCAACGACCTTGCCATCCAAATCCACTACTACCATATCTTCGGCTTTCATATCATCATAACTTACACCACTGGGTTTGATTACTACCAATCCGCTTTCACGGTCGATAGCAGAGACATTGCCCCAGGTAAAGATGACTAATCCATGCTTTACCAATTCAAGATTGGCATGAAATACTTTTTCTTTTAGTTCTTCCAGCATAATGATTATATTTTAAATTTCGGGTCTTTGCGGTAAGCCTTGCCGTTGAACTTATACAAGGCAGCCCCCCGTTTGGAACCCAGTTTATCAATTTTATCAGTCTTTTCTATATAATCCATTTCAGCCACTCTTTTACGGAAATTCCGTTTATCCATTGTTTCACCGTAAATGGCCTCATATAAACTTTGTAATTGGGATAATGTAAAGAGTTTCGGAAGCAGATTGAATCCGATAGGTTCTACGGATGCTTTCTGTTTCATCAGTTCCCGTGCTTTTTCTACCATTTCAGGATGGTCGAAGATAAGCGGGGGAAGTTCGTTCATATTCACCCAGTAAGCATTGTGCTTTTGAACCAGTTTCCGGTCATACTCATTGATGTTAATCAATGCATAGTAAGCCACGGAGATAACCCGTTCACCCGGATCGCGGTCGATTGCTCCGAAAGTTCCTACCTGTTCCATGTAAACGTTTTCCAATCCGGTAAGCTCATGCAATACACGTTTGGCGGCATCATCCACACTTTCATTGTTTTGCACAAATCCTCCCATCAGTGACCATTCACCCATTGCCGGCTCGAAGTTTCTCTTTAACAATAGCAAGCTGATTTCCCCTTCGTTGAAACCAAAGATGATACAGTCGATGCCGACATAAAAGGTGGGATTCGAGCTGTAATAAGCCTCCCCCCGGTTCTTTCCAAAAGAGAGGGAGTTTGAGCTTATCATTGACTCTTGTGAATTATCTTTATCCATTTAGATTGTGATTTTAGTTATAATAAACCAGTCTTTCCGTTGGCAAGACTATTTTTAGATTCCTTCAACCTTTCTCAAAGAGAAGGTTGAAGGAAGGGCTTATTTTTTACCAGAAATACCAGTAGAAAGCACCTGTAATAGCCAGAATAATTACAGTATGAATAATATCCCAGTGATTCCAGCTTGCACGTGTAGCAGCTTTTTGTTCTTTAGTAGCCGTACCGAATACCAGTCCCTGAATCTTTTCTGCAGTCGGAGCTTTGGTTGCCAGGCTGACTACGATTACTACAATAATGCAGAACAAGAACATCCATCCACAGAAGAATAACCAGTTCATATCATAGAATAAATATTTGAATGTAGAATCTGCTACTTCGCCCGCATTGCTGTAATATACTTTTGCACCGAGGCGAGTCAACCCGATTACCATACCGGCGATTAATCCCCACATACCACCTTGGGCGGAAGTACGTTTCCAACAGATACCCAGTAAGAAAGCAGCAGCGATACCTGGCGCCAGTACGGATTGAACGTCCTGCAAATAAGTATAAAGTACATCGCCTACACTACGCATGATAGGAATCCAGAGAATACCTAAAATAACGATTACAACCGTTGCAACCTGACCGATACCTACCAGTTTCTTCTCCGGAGTTTCCGGTCTGAAACGTTTGTAGAAGTCGATAGTAAACAACATGGCTGACGAGTTAAACAGAGATGCAAGAGAACTCATCAAGGCGGCAAGAATACCACATACTACCAAACCTTTCACACCGGCAGGAAGTAATTTGGCTACTAATGTCGGGAAAGCGGCATCAGCATTTGCTGTTCCGTTGGCCAGCATCGGCAAGAAACCTTCGCCACCGGCACCGATATATTTTTGATGTAATGCAAATGCGATCATACCAGGAATCAAGAAAAGGAATACAGGCAACAATTTCAGATAAGCACCGAAAATAGTACCACGACGAGCTTCCATTTCATTTTTACCTGAAAGTACACGTTGTACGATGAACTGGTCGGTACACCAGTACCAGAAACCGATAATAGCCGAACCGATCAAAGCGCCCAACCAAGGGAAGTTTGCATCATCATTGCTACGGATCAGGTTAGTCATTGTATCACCGTAATCATTTACGGTAACAGCCCCACAGACTCTCATCATTTCGTCCCATCCACCTAATTCTTTGAAGCCGAGTACCAGAATGATTAATGATCCTAGCAGTAGGATAGGGGTTTGAAGAACAGAAGTGTAAAGAACTGATTTCATACCACCGAAGATCGTATAAAGTGCAGTTAACACTACCAGACCGATAGCTGCAATCCAGAAGAAATCAATTCCCCAAAGCTCTTTGATACCGAATACTTGTTGGAATACAAGACCACCGGCATATACAGTCACGGCTACTTTGGTTAACACATAACTCACCAAAGAGATGACCGACAGGATGGTACGTGATTGAGGATTATAGCGGCGTTCCAGAAATTCCGGCATTGTATATACCATGCTTCGTGTGTAGAAGGGTACAAACACCCATCCCAGAATCAAGATCATCCATCCCTGAATTTCCCAGTGTGCCATAGCCATACCACTGGATGCACCGGCTCCTGCCAGTCCGATCAAGTGTTCCGAACCGATGTTGGATGCGAAAATAGAGGCACCGATCGCAAGCCATGTTGCGTCGCGTCCGCCCAAGAAATAATCTGCCGAGTCATTTTGTTTTTGTCTGACTACCCAAACAATAATACCGATCAGAGCCAGAAAAAAGACTCCGATTACTAGCCAATCTAATGCTTCCACAATAAATATGATTTATGAGTTAATATTATTTCTCTACAGAGAATTTGAAAATACATTCACTATTATAAGTTTGTCCCGGTTCCAGTACAACAGAAGGCCAGTCTGCCTTGTTAGGGCTGTCAGGATAATGTTGTGTCTCCAGACACACAGAAGCACGTTGGTTGTAAACGATGCCTTTCTTTCCGGTTACGGTTCCGTCGAGGAAGTTTCCTGTGTAAACCTGTACACCCGGTTCGTTGGTATATACTTCCAGAGTAATACCGCTTTCAGGTGAGGTGAGTTTTGCGGCAACTTGCGAAAGATCTCCCTTTGTGTTGAGTACCCAGTTGTGGTCATATCCTTTTCCGTTCTTCAGTTGAACGAAATCGTAGTTGTCGATCTCTTTGCCTACAGCTTTCGGAGTGGTGAAGTCCATCGGAGTGTCTTTTACCGAAGCGATTTCGCCTGTAGTCATAAAGGTACTGTCTACCGGAGTATAATAGTCTGCGTTCACATACAATATATTGTCGGTTGAAGCTTTTGACGGATCACCAGCCAGGTTGAAGTAAGAGTGGTTGGTCATATTGATGATCGTCTTTTTATCGGTTGTTGCGCTATATTTGATGTCGATAGCGTTGTCTTCAGTCAGTTTGTAAGTCACTTTAGCTGTCACATTACCCGGGAAGTTTTCGTCTCCGTCCGGTGAGACAAGTGTCAGTTCCAGCGTTGTCGGATCAATCAAATTAGCTTCATAAACTTTGTATTGCCAACCTTTCGGACCTCCGTGCAGGCAGTGGCCGAAATTGTTTTGCGGCAGTTGGATCGTGTCACCGTCCAATGCGAAACGTCCTTGGTTGATACGGTTTGCATAGCGTCCGATAGAAGCACCGAAGTCGCTGGGTACATTAATATAGTCAGCAATGCTGTCAAAACCTAAAACTACATCTTGCATTTTACCGTTCTTGTCGGGTACCATGACAGACACGATACGTCCTCCGAAGTTAGTGATGCATACTTCCATGCCTGCCTTGTTCTTTAAGGTGTAAAGAGCTGTTTTGGCATTGTTCACTTCTGTTTGAAATTTTACCGGGTCAAGACCGGACAAGGTCAGCTCGGAAGCCGGCTTGTTATTGCACGCAACCAGCATCAGCGCGGCAAATCCTGCAAGTAGAAAATGTTTTTTCATGGCTTTATTTTTAATGTAAATGAGATATTTATCTTATTTTGGGTGTAAAAGTAACACTTTTGTTTGGTGTATCAAATACACTCTTGTATGTTATGCAGCATAAACGGTATATTTTATGATTTCCCATACACCTTATTATATATATAAATGTACGCTTTCCATCCGTTTATTTTTCATATAATAGAGCGGGTTAATAGGTATTTTTTGATCTGGTTTCGTATTATAAATATCAGATACGGATGGAAAATTGTGCAAATGAATGGAATTTGATCCTTTTTGACCGATATACACCTGTTAATGATAAAATCGGGTACGGGGAAAATAGAGAATCTGATTATCTTTGCATTTTAACTATATATAATTTTTTATTGAGAACCATGAGAAGATACGCAAATTTATTGGCAGTATTAGCCTTGTCTACTAACCTTGCGCTTCATGCGCAAACTAATGAGTTGGTGATACAGACGAAGAAGCTGGGTGCAGAAATCCAACCTACTATGTACGGACTCTTTTTTGAGGACATCAACTATGCTGCCGACGGCGGACTTTATGCCGAACTGGTGAAGAATCGTTCCTTTGAATTTCCACAACACCTGATGGGATGGAAAACGTATGGAAAAGTATCCTTAATGAATGATGGCCCTTTTGAACGCAATCCGCATTACGTGCGCCTTTCTAACCCCGGACATGCACATAAACATACCGGATTGGATAACGAAGGTTTCTTTGGTATCGGTGTCAAGAAGGGGGAGGAGTATCGCTTCTCCGTTTGGGCGCGTTTGCCGCAAGGAAGTACGAAAGAAACATTGAGAATCGAACTTGTAGATACCCAATCAATGGGCGAACGTCAGGCGCTTGTCGCAGGGAATCTTACGATTGATTCTAAGGACTGGAAAAAATACCAGATAATCTTGAAGCCCGGCAGTACTCATCCGAAATCCGTACTTCGTATTTTCCTTACTTCCAAAGGAACAGTAGATTTGGAGCACGTCTCTCTTTTCCCGGTTGATACTTGGAAGGGACACGAAAATGGTCTTCGTAAAGATTTGGCACAAGCATTGGCGGATATTCATCCCGGAGTCTTTCGCTTTCCCGGTGGTTGCATTGTAGAAGGTACCGACCTGGAGACTCGTTACGACTGGAAAAAATCAGTTGGCCCGGTAGAGAACCGTCCCTTAAATGAAAATCGTTGGCAGTATACTTTTACTCACCGATTCTTCCCTGATTATTATCAAAGCTATGGATTGGGATTCTACGAATATTTCCTGCTGTCTGAAGAAATGGGTGCGGCACCTCTGCCGATTCTGAATTGCGGACTTTCCTGCCAATATCAGAATAATGATCCGAAAGCTCACGTAGCCGTTTGTGATTTGGATAACTATATTCAGGATGCACTCGATCTGATTGAGTTTGCTAATGGAGACGTGAATACCAAATGGGGAAAGGTACGTGCCGATATGGGACATCCTGCACCGTTTAACCTGAAGTTTGTCGGTATCGGTAACGAACAATGGGGAAAAGAATATCCCGAACGTCTCGAACCGTTTATCAAAGCCATTCGTAAAGCTCACCCGGAAATTAAAATAGTAGGTAGCTCCGGTCCGAATTCCGAAGGAAAAGAATTTGATTACTTGTGGCCTGAAATGAAACGTCTGAAAGCCGATTTGGTGGATGAACATTTCTATCGTCCCGAAAGTTGGTTCCTGGCACAAGGTGCCCGCTATGACAACTACGATCGTAAAGGTCCGAAAGTCTTTGCCGGCGAATATGCCTGCCATGGAAAAGGAAAGAAATGGAACCATTATCATGCTGCTTTGCTCGAAGCTGCTTTCATGACCGGATTGGAACGTAATGCTGACATCGTTCACATGGCCACCTATGCTCCGCTTTTCGCTCATGTGGAAGGATGGCAATGGCGTCCTGATATGATTTGGTTCGATAACCTGAACTCTGTGCGTACCACTAGCTATTATGTACAACAACTGTATGCACAAAACAAAGGAACAAATGTTCTTCCCCTTACCATGAACAAGAAAAATGTAACGGGAGCCGAAGGACAGAACGGACTCTTTGCCAGTGCTGTTTACGATAAGGATAAGAATGAACTGATTGTAAAGGTTGCCAATACTTCCGCCACAATACAGCCAATTTCCTTGAATTTTGAAGGATTGAAAAAACAAGATGTACTGTCTGATGGCCGTTGTATCAAACTTCGTTCGATTGATTTGGATAAGGATAATACACTTGAGCAACCTTTTGCCATCGTTCCGCAGGAAACTCCGGTATCTATTGAAGGCAACGTGTTTACTACCGAACTGGAACCCACTACGTTCGCGGTATATAAGTTCACGAAGAAATAAGTAGAACTAATTAGATGTTATTAGACCAATAGGTTCTAGATTTTTGTTAATTGTAAAAAGTAAGGGCGGCTCCCATCACGGAAGCCGCCCTTCTTGATGTATAGTTATGTTATGATCATAATAACTTTTCAGGATGAGTTAGTTCTTCTACTAGCTCATATACAGTAGTACAAGGCTTGTGAGCCGCATAATCTGTTCCCGAAAATGATTCTCTTAAGCGTTGAGCGTGTTTGATAGCTAATGATTCATCTCCTATACGTTGTAATATGTCGAAAGTTTCCGGTGATTTCTTTTTATATCGGTAGTTTGAATCATTTGTTCTATTTTGTATTTCCCTTTCTATTTTCTCAATGTATTGAGAACGGGATATGCCGGTATCCAAATATTGAAAATGTAGATAATACCAAAGTTCGAATGACTCATTAGACCATGCGCAAAGAATATGATTCTTTTTTGCAAGCTGTATGGCGTCATTGAAATCATTAAAGTCATCCTTATCAAAAACAGCCCATACCCTGTCAAACTCTTTATTTGATTTATCACGAATAGCTATGGTTTCTTTGATAAGACTGACTGTACCTTGTCCCTTACCTTCAATTGTAACCTCACGGATATCCGAATAACGGTCTTTTATTAAAGCCTTGAAATAGTTAGGTTCAGTTCTTTCACCTTCACATACGATAAGGAAACTAACAGATACATTGCGTACTGCTACTTTTCTTCTTTTATCCAGTTTTGCCTGTCTTTGTTCTCTTTTTATTTCCTCAAACCGATGTTTCGGCAGCAGTCTACTCATTGTGTATTAATCTTTAATATATGGAATTGCGCCGTAACGTCCGTTGATATAATCTTTTTCAAAACTACGGTCTTTCCGAATCTTGTTTCCTTCCGGTTCTCTGAATTCTGCTAATGAATAGAGGTCGGTAGCTTCCGAATGATCTTTTTCCGTAAACCAAATCTGATCCCTACGGAATGTTTTTACATTCAGTAAATTGGTGTCGTGGGTAGCAAATATTAGTTGAGCTCCCTTGGGATTTGTTTTTGGATTGTTGAAAAGTTTAATAATATGTTGAGTCAGTAATGGATGGAGCTTGGAATCGAGTTCGTCTATAACTAGTAGACCTCCCAACGCCAATTGACCAATAACTAAGGCGGCCAAATCGAATAGTTTGTTAGTACCCGATGACTCATGCTCTTTCATGGAAAAGCGGGTTTCTCCAATGACTTCTTCCTGTTCATTATACAAATTATGTATGGTGTATGCTTTTACTTCTTTTGCCAACTTTTCATCTTCGGGAAGTTCAAATCTGTTAAACCCTACATTCATAGATTTCAAGAAATCTTGAATCTCTTGTTGAAAGCTAAGTTCTGGATTTTTATTATTACACATATCATTTGTAAATACAGACCAAGATTCATGGTCGATACCTGATATTACCCAGATACAGTCAATTTTATGAATAATTTTTTTGGCAATTTCACCGTTAAAAGAATCAATTGTAGATAAAAATAGTCCATTGTCACGTACCTTTTCTTCCAAACCTTTGCCTTCATTATACTCGTCAGCTATTCCGATTCCTTCTTCTGTACGAACAAATAAGCATTTTTCCTTTTTTGCTTTTCCCTCTTTTATATATAACCACTCTTCATAAACCTTCAGATTGTCTGCGGTAAAGCCATACGTATATGTTTGGTTATCTATCAGTATTTCTATTTCAAAAAATGATGGTTCTTGAGTTGATTTTTGGTTTAATAAGAAAGGAGTAATATTTAATTTATCTGTAGAACTCATTTTAGAAGAATAGTTGACTATCTCTCCAAATTTGCCAATCGCTTTTAAAAAGTTACTTTTTCCACTTGAGTTAGCTCCATAAATAACAGCTGATGGAAGTAGTCTATATCCTTCTTTTTCTATAACAGATTCATTCAATTCTTTAATAGCGGTAGCTTCCATGCTCAAAACCTTTTTGTCTTTGAACGAACGATAGTTGCCTACTGTAAAATTGATTATCATATTGTTTTTATATTAAGTTGTCTATTCTATAGAACATGGCAAAGATACGAATAGTTTTAGATAATTCTCTTAAAATGAGAATTTTTCTCATTTTAAGAGAATAGAGTTGAGATTGTGTGTTATTATGCCGTGTAAAAAATAAGGGCGGCTCCTATCACGGAAGCCGCCCTTATTACTTATTTAATAACGAATAAATTCTTATTCCAATCTACGAGAACCGTCACCGATTACTACGTCATACACTTTCGGGCTTCTGCCGAATTTAGCTTTGAAAGCAGCTTTTGTTTTTTCAACGAAGTTGTCATACAACTCATCCTTAACAAGGTTGATCGTACAACCACCGAAGCCACCACCCATTACGCGTGAACCGGTTACGCCGTATTCTTTAGCGCAGTCATTCAGGAAGTCGAGTTCTTCGCAGCTTACTTCGTACAGCTTGCTCATGCCGTGATGAGTTTCGTACATCTTCTGGCCAACAGTTTCGTAATCATCCTTTTCCAATGCTTCGCAAACATCGAGTACACGTTGGATTTCTTCAATTACATATTCTGCACGCATATAGTCTTCAGCGCTGATATCAGCTTTCGCTTCTTCCAGCATAGCCATCGTACAGTCGCGCAGGAATTCTACGTGCGGATGTTTTTTCTGGATAGCGGCAACAGCAGCTTCACAGCTTTGGCGACGCTTGTTGTAAGCAGAAGAAGCCAGTTCGTGTTTAACCACTGAATCCATCAGAACCAGACGATAGCCTTCCGGATGGAATGGGAAATACTGATATTCCAGTGAACGGCAATCCAGACGGATCAAGCTGCCTGCTTTACCGAACACAGAAGCAAACTGGTCCATGATACCGCAGTTAACACCGCAGTAGTTGTGTTCTGTTGCCTGGCCCACTTTAGCCAATTCAAATTTATCTATTTTGTTTTCACCGAACAGTTCGTTCAATGCGAAAGCATACGTACTTTCCAAAGCAGCAGAAGAAGACATACCTGCACCCAGAGGCACATCACCTGCAAAAGCAGTATTGAATCCCTTCACGTCAACGCCACGTTTAATCATTTCACGGCATACACCGAAAATATATCTTGCCCAGCTGGCACGTGGAGCATCCTCTTCGTTCAGACCAAATTCTACATAGTCTTTCAAGTCGATAGAGTAAGCTTTAACCTTGTCAGTGCCGTTTGGTTTGATTTCAGCAATCATGCCTTTGTCTACGGCTCCCGGAAATACGAATCCACCGTTGTAGTCAGTGTGTTCGCCGATCAGGTTGATACGGCCCGGAGAAGCATATAAAAATCCAGTAGTTCCGTCAAAGTGTTTAATGAAGCGACTTCTTACGTATTCTGTATCCATGATATTTATATTTTAAAGGTGAATAAATTGAATTCTATTCTATGTGATTATTCCACAGGAATATCCTTATTTACATTCTTGCAACCTACCAAGCCGTAGAACAACAGGTAAGCCAGAGCAGCGATAATCAACCAGTAGCTAGCCATATAACCTACAGAGTCAGAGATACTTTGTTGGATCAACGGCAATACACCACCACCAACAACCATCATCATAAAGATACCGGAAGCCTGTGCTGTATATTTTCCTAAGCCTTCTACTGCAAGGTTGAAGATACCACCCCACATTACAGAAGTACAAAGACCGCAAAGTACAAGGAACAAGGCACTTACAGGAACCTGTGCCATCATAAAGCCTTCACCTACAGTATAACCCGGCATTGAAACCGTTACATCTTTCGGAGTGAAGATAGCGATCAATACGAAAATGATAGCAGTAGCAGAAACAGCGATCAACTGTGCACGGCTGGAAACCTTACCACTGATAGCACTACTTGCAGTACGTCCCACAAGCATCAGCAACCAATAGATAGCAGCGATAGCACCACCGATAGCAGCACCGTTCATCATGATACCGGCACCTTTATCGCTTGAATCGGCAAGATAGAAGTTCAGTGTACCCGGGATACCAATTTCAATACCTACATAAATAAAGATACCGATTACACCCAGTAAAGTGTGACGGAAGCTCCATGGACTGTGAGAGAATTTTTCTTTCTTCACTCCACCTTTCTGAAGGTGTGGTTCAGGAATAGCAACAAATGAGATAACGATAAATGCAGCAACGAATACACCCATAGCAACGAAGAGCAGAGGAGCAACGTCAGACATAGCAGTACTTGAAGTAACAGTACCGATCAAAGCACCTACGAAAAGCGGAGTCAATGTACCAGACAAAGAATTAAGAGCTCCACCAGTCTGAATCAACTGGTTACCTTTGTTACCACCGCCACCGAGAAGGTTCAACATCGGGTTTACCACTGTGTTAAGCATACAAACGCAGAAACCGCAGATAAATGCACCAAGCAGATAGATTACAAAGTTTAATTTGATAACATACTCACCGAATGCAAATACTTCAGCACCTGCTCCGAATAAGCTGGAAAGATACTGTGTGAACAAACCGAGGAAACCGACTGCCATTGCAATCAAAGCAGTCTTCTTGTAACCGATCTTAACGAGCATGTTACCGGCAGGAATTCCCATAAACAGGTAAGCCAGGAAGTTCATCATATTTCCCATCATACCTAAAGTGTTCGAACCCGCATATTCATTTCTCCAGATTGTTCCGAATGGAGCAGCGAGGTTTGTTACGAAAGAGATCATCGCAAAGATGAAGAACATCGTGATAATTGCGACGAGATTACCGTTCTTTTTTTCTTGTGTCATGGTTCAAAAAAAATGTTAGTTTATAAAATTAGGTTAGTTATTTTTCAAATCTTATTCTTCTACCGTAAATTTGTAGACAGTGATCTGTTGGTATTCATCACCCGGCAGCAAGGTAGCCGATGGGAAATGAGGTTTGTTCGGAGTATCCGGGAAACACTGTGCTTCAAAGCAGATAGCGCTTCTGGCAGGGAATGTAGCTCCGTGTGCACCTTCAAATCCATTGAGCCAGTTGCCCGTATAGAGTTGTACACCCGCTTCGGTGGTATATACTTCCATGATACGTCCGCTTTCCGGGTCCTTGCAAGTGGCAGCCAGGTCGAGCGAACCGCTTTCCATCTTGTTCAGTACATAACAGTGGTCATATCCTGCACCGAAAATCAGTTGCTGGAATTTGTCGTCGATACGTTCGCCTACAGTGTGCGGAGCACGGAAATCCATCGGAGTACCTTCTACTTTGGCAATTTCACCGGTAGGGATAGAAACTTCGTCGATAGGAGTATAGAAATCAGCGTTGATCGTAACGATGTGGTTGTTAACGGTAGGAGTAGGGTTGGAAATACCGGCGAGGTTGAAGAAACCGTGGTTAGTCAAGTTAACGACTGTAGCTTTGTCGGTGGTAGCGCGGTATTCGATAGTCAGTGCATTTACTTCATTTTCCAGGCGGTAAGTCATTTCCACTTCCAGATTGCCGGGGAATCCCTCTTCGCCGTCAGCAGAAACATAGTTGAATTGCACTGTGCTCTCATCAATCTGGACAGCATCCCAAACACGGGCGTGGAAACCGGTAGGTCCACCATGCAGAGAGTTAGGTCCGTTGTTGATTGTGAGTTCATGTTCTTCGCCGAACAGAGTGAATTTTCCTTTGGCGATGCGGTTGCCGTAGCGTCCGATAGTAGTGCTTAGGAAAGGTTCCGGGCTGTTGATGACGTGGTCGATGCTGTCGTGTCCGAGGATTACATTGGCATACTTACCGTTTTTGTCCGGTACCATGATAGAAAGAATGGCGCATCCGTAATTTGTTACAGCTACTTCCATTCCCTTTGTGTTTTTGAGGATAAATAAATCAGTTTTCTTATCATTTATATCCTTTTGGAAATCTTTCCGGCTGAGCCCTGATAGATTCCCTTCTGTTGGGAATGTGTTATTCATGTCTGGTATTATTAAACTGGTATTATTAAAAATTTCCTGCAAATAAAGGGAAATTCTTTCTTACTCACAAATTATTCCGACTAAATATAACAGGTACTTTAGGAAAGTTTAGCTTTATTACTTCATGTTTTTTTCGGAAATGACAAAAGTCTTGCCGTTAATACAGAATTGGAATTGAAAAATATTCGATATAAAAACGAAAGAATCTTTCTTAAATGAATTTTCATCCTCCTTTTCTTAAAAACTGAACAATTTTTTGTATGTTTGTTCCCGGATTGTAACAATCCGAGCGAATTTAATCTAGGTTTATAACAAGAAAAACAAAAATGTATCCATTAAAATTCGAACCAATTCTGAAGCAGACGCTTTGGGGGGGCGACAAAATTATTCCGTTCAAGCATTTGAACTCTGACTTGAAAGGAGTAGGAGAAAGCTGGGAGATTTCCGGTGTTGAGGACAATGAATCCGTAGTGGCTAATGGCCCGGATAAAGGTTTAACCTTAGCCGATATGGTAAGAAAGTATCGTGAGGAACTGGTTGGTGAAGCGAATTATGCCCGTTTCGGCAACAAATTTCCGTTGCTCATTAAGTTCATCGACGCCAAACAGGATTTGTCAATCCAGGTACACCCAACAGATGAGTTGGCGAAGAAACGCCATAATTCGATGGGAAAAACCGAGATGTGGTATGTGGTAGATGCCGACAAAGGAGCTAAATTGCGTTCAGGATTCTCTGAACAGATTACCCCGAAAGAATATAAAGAACGCGTGTTGAACAATACGATTACCGACGTATTGCAGGAATATGAGATCCATCCGGGTGATGTGTTTTTCCTTCCTGCCGGACGCGTACACAGCATCGGGGCAGGTTCTTTCATCGCCGAGATTCAGCAAACCTCTGATATTACTTATCGTATTTACGACTTCAACCGTAAAGATGCGAATGGCAAAACCCGCGAACTTCACACCGACTTAGCCCGTGAAGCCATCAACTACGAAGTATTGGATGACTATCGCACTAAATACGAACCGTTGAAGGATGAGCCGGTAGAACTGGTTGCCTGCACCTACTTTACGACTTCTCTGTATGACATGACTGAAGAAATCAGTTGCGACTATTCCGAACTCGATTCATTCGTGATCTTTATCTGTATGGAAGGATCCTGCAAGATGAGAGACAATGAAGGCAATGAACTGACTGTTAGTGCTGGAGAATCTATTTTGTTGCCTGCAACTACACAAGACATCACAATCACTCCTGAAGGAGGAAATGTGAAATTGTTGGAAACATACGTATAAAACTAGGAAACAGGAAGTATAAAGGGGCATTCTTTTGAAGGATGTCCCTTATTATTTGGCAAAGTGGAAAAATTGGCAATAAAATGTGTAGAATGTTATGCATTATCCATGAAATCGATGATGAGAGCCATCATTTTTAGAAGTCTTTTTTCCAAATCAATATTGGAAGTGCTACTTCCTCCATGGGTGTTGTTGTTTCTTGTAGAGTTTAATTCCAATAATGTCATGAAATGTCGGTTTGTGGTACGGGCAAACATCCATGAACCAATGCGTGCGTATGGTGTCAGTTCTAACTCTTTTTCTTTATGAGTACCTTGTGTTTGTTGAATCAAATTGCCCTTCCAGGTTTTATCATATATCATTTTTAGCTTTTCAGAACAATTAATATCATTTCCGTTTATATCTTCGCAATAAATATCCTTTTTGTTTTTGATTTTGATATACATATCAGGGCTTGGTTCTGCAAAAAGTTCTAGAATCTGATAATATGACAAGTAAGCATATCGTAGATATCTTTCATCAAAGCGGTAATTTGTTAACATGATCCATGCTATTTCTATTTGTTCCCTTATATTATCAAGCATCTTTTTTCTAATAGGAACACTTATTGTGCTTGTTTTATCGTTTAATCTGTCCAAAATCTTTTTTTCATTTTCTGCCACTTTCTTGAGAAAATGACTTTTAGAGATTGCATTGACAGATTGTTTTAATAACTCTTCCAGTTTTTCTTTAGAGCAACTTTTATCAAAAATAGATTCTTTAGTGATATAAGCAAATACATTTTTGTTTAAAGTATATTGTAGGTTCCATGCCTTATTGGAGGCTGTCACGATGATAATTTGGATTCCCTTATTAAGTGTTTGCAACATATTGATAACATCAAAGCTGGAGAAGTCTGTTTTCTTGTTAAAGTCATCTTGCAGTAGCCGGATGTCAAGTAATACTAAATGGTATGGTTCAAACGGTTTTTCTTCAATCGTCTCCTTTACTTTTGGAAGTAAGGCTTCTTTGGTGTCAGATGCATAATCAAAGCCTTTCAGCGTATTTACTTCAATGTTGGAGTAGTGGGAAAATAGTCTCTTATAAAGTTCACCCCATCCTTTATCTGCTTCATCATCAATAATAAGAATGCGTTTTTTTTCCGACTCTGATTCTGATGGATATGGAGGATAATCAATCGTTACTTTATCGCCGCACTCGGGGTGTTGTGATGTAACATACCTGTAATATAAATTCCTTTCAATATGATTTTCTATAGCCGATTTGATATTCAGACATTTAGACCATTGGTAGAGAGACCACTCGCTTGTTATAGAATGATGGGAAAGATAGTTGTTAGGTTGAGGTATATGAGTTTTTTTTAGATATCCTTCATAATTTTCCAGATGTTTATAGGTATGAATATTGTCAATGACATTTTTCACTTTTTCTTTAGAATAAGGTAAAAGTTCCACCGCCGGAGTCTGTAGAATGGAGGAATAATCTGAAAGACGTAATAATTCGGTGATATTTTCTGAACCAATTAAGAAAATGGGCAGCTTTCCTACTCCTTCGCCTCTGGTTATAATACGTATATAGTGTGCCATCTGAAGTCCTTGCAATTCTATAGCATTATCAGATAATGTGTTCATAATGAAAATGGCTGTGATTTCTTCTTTGTTGTAGCTTTCTGATAAGTCATTGAATGTCAGATAAAATCTTTCATCAACAGTGTGTCCGGAAGTGGCTAAACGGATGTTTTGAAAATAATCAAGTTGAGAAAATACATTTTCTTTATAGTAAATCAAGGCAGGTTTCATATTTTTTGTTTTATAAGTGAGGATATACTATTAATCTGTTCGCGTAATAGGGTCGGATTATACCCTTTATCTTCATGCACACATTCGGTTAACGAAGCATCGTTGGCTAATTCTAATACATAACTGTCTAAATCAAGTTCTGAATATGTCTGCGTGTCGTCTTCAGCTTCAAGCCATTCTATCAATTTATTTCTTGTGTTCATTAATATGGCAACTTCATAATCTTCTCCGAATTCTATTTTTTCAAGTATCAGCGGATTTTCTGCTTTTATATCTTGCACTATGCATGGCAATGCCTGTGTGTAAAATTTGTCGACGCTCAGTTGCAATACATTATCACTCATGTAGGAGTAGGAATAACGTCCGGAAAAGAAAATTAGTGGAATACTGTTTTTCCGGCATATCTTTTTTAGCTGATCTTCTATTTTTTCCACAAATGTGTGGTGGCAACAAATGATTGCATACTTCGCAATATGGGATGTCTCTTTGTTGGAACGAATTTCTTCAATAAAAGAAGTACATTCGTTCCCTGTCAGGATGTGAAGCTGGTCACAGTTCTTCAATATGTTGTTTACTTCCTTATTTATTGAAGCAAGCTCTTCTCGCCGTGTTTTCTTTTCATCTATAATTAGGATTTTCATAAGCATAATGTTTATATATACGGATTCGGTGAGTGAATCCCTTTACTCCATCTAAAAGTAAAGGTTCTGCTATTGTCCGATCAGACTGAATACTATTTAAATACTTGATGCGGAATACTCCATCTTTACATTGTGCTTCCACATACCAGTCGCATAAGTTTATCATTTTTCTTTTCCATTCACAAAAATCTCCTGATTCAATTTCCTGCATCAGTTGTTGGTGAGTGGCGTAATAATTCGAATCTTGTTGACTAAGTAAGATGTCTACATAATCAGAACCAAGGTCTTCTACTTTTACGAGAATGTTGGGAAACTGCTTCCTTTGTGCCATGTCATGTAGTATGTCGGATAGAATATTACGTATCATATATACGTTTGTGTATAATTTGGTGTCTGTTAGTTCAAAAGTAACATGAAAATCGAAATTTAAATATTGCTTGACTAGTTCTCGCAGAAGTTTCTTTAGTTGATGTGTCTCCAGCCTGAACTGAAATTCAGACTTAAATAGTTCTACGATATCACTGAAATAGTTCAATTTTACATTTTTTGCTATTTCGCGTTTATTTTCCGGAATCGGGCAATCGAAAGGAGAACGTTCCGGATGTTCAGAACACCATGCTTTTAGCCATGAAGAACTCCATCCGGATTTTATTTTATATTGCCCCCATCCTCTGTTGTTGAGGGGATTATGTAGAAAACCGTAAAAACAGTAAAAAAGATTCTTATCTATTGTTTTAAAACGTTCGGTTATCTCTTTAAATGCAATTTGTTCCTTTCGGATAAAATCCTCATATCCTTCAAATTTGCAATTGTCAGCATTTCCATCCCAGATATGAGTGATAAATTTGAGCGGATCGTTTTTGCTGAAATTCTCATATAAAAAGGATGGTAGTAGTGTGGCATTGTGTATTTGTTCCTTAAAGACAGTCTGTGTGGGAGTATCAGATGCTTTTAAAGTTAAACAAGACAGAGCTTTGGTAAGTGAAGTATAGAGGGGTGTGTCTTTTAGCAGGTGTATGTTGATGTTTGTACTAATTGTTTTATACCATTTATTTAGCTCTTCTATACTTAATTTAGAGTTCTGTACCGCATCACAGAAGTCGAGTATATTCTTTTTCCATTCTTTCCACTGAGGAATATATAAGTAAATAAATTTATTTTGCAATGTTTTATAAGTAGTATCACCATTTCCTTTTATCATCCGCATATATTGGATTTTTCCACTTAAATAGTTGGATAATTGAGGAATGTCAGAACAGTTGTCTTTCGTTTTCTTTATATCTGAATCGAGATACATCTGCGCGCGTTCGTATCCATATCGTTCCCATAAATATAAATATAACCGAATCTCTTTGACATACGATTTTGAGACATTTACCTTTTCATTGATCGTTAAGCCGCAAACAGTCTGTCTGTAGCCTCTGCCTTCTGCTCTGGTTTTGGAAGGTTGAATTTGGAAGTTCTGTCCCGAAATGATCCTGACTAGTTCTTGCTGGAACTCTGTGTTGTTTGCGATGTCCTGATAGGATGAAAAAGTTATATCATCTGCATAGCGTGTATATCTAGCACTGAATCTTTTGGCAAGTCCGGTAAGTTTACGATCCAGACGCAGACTTACAATGTTAGATAAAATGGGAGAAGTCGGTGCGCCTTGAGGTAAGAAGGCTCTGTTGCCGTCATTAGTACAACATATATTGGCAATACAATAAGCTATTCTTTCTTTATCTCCATTCAGATTGAATGGAGGTAATGTAAGACAGGCCTTTACCCGATAAAGAGAAATAGAAGTAAAAAAGTCTTTTAAATCTAAATGAAAAACATAAGGCATTCTTACATGTGGTTTTGCTGCGTCACCTATGTTTTGTCCCAAAATAAAACCCTTAGCGGAAGGATGAGGGTGATAGAGACTGGACAGGATAAAGTTCAGACATATTTGCAGACGTTTTAAATCTTTTATGGGTGCTTGTATTTCACGTGTTTTTCCGCTTTTTTTAGGAATTAAAAACTTGTAATATGCATCTTTAGCCAATTTATAATTACTAAAATAGGTCACGTCTTTTAGTGGAATTCTTTTATGTACACCTTTGCATAAGTATGACCAAACCTCATTCATCAGTTTAGTCAAATCTGCAACAGTCTTTATATCTTGAAAAGACTGAGCTACTTGCTGACGTATCTTAATTTCTTGCTCTGTCATTAATAGAGGAAAGTATACTAAAAAATTCTTTATGTATAAACGAGCACGCAGAGCAGTCTGCGACTACGGCAAATGATAAAACCTATAGTCTTCCGAAGAAGACATCAAGCCGATCTGTTAATTTCTTAACCAGCTTGCTAAATTCAATTTATGTAATAGCATACTTTCCTTGCTGCAAAGATAAGATTTTCGTTTGAAATAGGAAAGAATTAGAAAGTTTTTCGTTCTTTTGCCACTTGCCAAATGGCATAATATACCAAATAATTAATGATGTAATGAGGAACAAAAATGGATTTAGCCGGTGTGCGGAATTCTACATCGGTCGTTTGCGAAAGGAGGGACGGCATTCTACGGCGCATGTCTACAAGAATGCCCTCTTTTCTTTCAGCAAATTTTGCGGCACGTCTAACGTGTCGTTCAGACTGGTCACCCGTGAGCGTTTACGGCGTTACGGTCAGTATCTTTATGAGTGTGGCTTGAAGCCCAATACGATTTCTACGTATATGCGTATGCTTCGTAGTATCTATAACCGTGGAGTGGAAGCGGGCAGTGCGCCATACGTGCCGCGACTGTTTCATGATGTTTATACAGGTGTGGATGTCCGCCAGAAAAAGGCTCTGCCTGCTACGGAATTGCATAAGCTTCTGTATGAAGATCCAAAATCGGAGCGTTTACGTCGTACGCAAGCTATCGCTGCCTTGATGTTTCAGTTTTGTGGAATGTCATTTGCCGATTTAGCCCATTTGGAGAAGTCGGCTTTGAATCAGAATGTGTTGCGATACAACCGTATCAAAACCAAAACTCCGATGAGCGTGGAAGTGCTGAATACAGCAAAGGAAATGATTAACCAGCTCCGTAGTAAGGAAAGTTCTCACCCCGATTGTCCGGATTATCTGTTTGATATTCTTCGTGGGGATAAGAAACGGAAAGATGAAAGAGGTTATCGGGAATATCAGTCCGCTCTTCGTCGATTTAATAATAATCTGAAGGATTTGGCAAGAACCTTGCATTTGCAATCTCCTGTCACTTCCTATACGCTTCGTCATTCCTGGGCAACGACTGCGAAGTATCGGGGAGTCTCCATTGAAATGATTAGTGAATCATTGGGCCATAAATCTATAAAAACCACACAAATCTATTTGAAAGGCTTTGAGCTTAAAGAACGTACGGAGGTAAATAAAGGGAATTTATCTTACGTAAGAAACTGTTGTGTAGGCAGAAATAAAAGTGTAAAGTTCTAATAATCAGGACTGATATATGTGTGTTACTTCTTAGGTAACGGAACTTAAATTTGACGCAAAGATAGACAAAAACATAAATAGTAAGCAAATATTCTTCCATTTTTTTTCGTTTTATCTAAAATATAGGAAAAAAACTATCCGAACATGAAATAAGATTATTTTCATGCCCTATACTTTTTATTGCCTAATCTCTGAATTCTTCCCGTTGAGTATTAGGCTGTTTCCTTCTTATGCCCTATTTCTATATGTGATTTCCATTTTTTGTTGAGATGTGTGTCCTGTGTATGTATTGTCCGTTACCTAAGAAGTAACGGAAGAACATGAGGTAAAAAAACATGATTTTAACAAAGCCGAAATCAATTAGTGCTGGGCCTAGCGATGGGACAGGGGAAGGCGTAGCACACTCTAAACGCTGGTATGTTGCTCTGGTTCGTATGCATCATGAGAAGAAAGTAGCCGAACGTTTAGATAAAATAGGGATTGAGAATTTTGTTCCTGTTCAGCAGGAAATTCATCAGTGGAGTGACCGGCGCAAGATGGTTGAGTCTGTCCTTCTTCCAATGATGGTGTTTGTACACGTTAATCCGAAAGAACGCAAAGAAGTTTTAAGTTTTTCTACAGTGAGCCGTTATATGGTGATGCGTGGTGAGAGCTCTCCAGCGGTGATTCCAGATGAGCAGATGGCTCGTTTTCGTTTCATGCTCGACTATTCAGAGGAAGCTATTTGTATGAACAGCTCTCCTTTGGCACGTGGTGAGAAGGTTCGTGTTGTGAAAGGACCTCTGACCGGGCTGGTTGGTGAACTGGTTAATGTAGATGGCAAAAGCAAGATTGCCGTCCGGCTGAATATGCTGGGATGCGCTTGCGTGAATATGCCTATTGGTTATGTCGAAGCTATCTGCGAGAAAAACTAGTACTCGTCATCATTTATCCACAAATTACATGAATATGAAGTTTTCTTGTGCTTTTGCACTGATATTCTCTTTCTTCTTCTTTTCAGCTTGTCAATCCTATAAGAAAGTACCTTATTTGCAGGATGCGGAGGTTTTGAAACAGGTGAATACGCAAGTTTCCCCTGTTCAGGACGCCAGGTTGATACCGGGAGATGAGGTTTCCATTCTTGTTTCTACTTCCGATCCGGTTGTTTCGCAGCCATTCAATGCACAAGGCAGTACCTTTTTGTTGGATGACCAGGGAAATATCAATTATCCGGTTTTAGGTAAACTCCCTTTAAACGGATTAACGAGTCGCGAAGCTGAAAACCTGATAACGGAGCGACTGAAATCTTACGTGAAAGAAAGACCTACGGTAGTAGTCCGCATGTCCGGTTTTAAAGTTTCGGTTTTGGGAGAAGTGGCCTCTCCGGGTGTTTATCCGGTGGTGAATGAGCAGCTCAATGTACTCGAAGCCCTTGCCATGGCAGGAGATTTGACCATTTATGGTGTTCGTGATAATGTGAAACTAATCCGCGAAGACAAGAACGGGCATAAACAGTTTGTTACACTCAATCTGAACGACGCGGATTTGTTATTATCTCCTTACTATCAGTTGCAACAGAATGACATCCTGTATGTCACTCCCAATAAAACCAAAGCACAGAGCGCGGACATCGGAACAAGTACCACGATGTGGATTTCGGGATTTTCTATCTTAGTGTCTATTGCCAGTCTGCTGGTCAATATACTTAGATGATCCTTACAACTCTCCATATTCTTTGATACAGTTAAAACACGGACATTCCTTCATCGGATTTAAATCATGATGGCCTACAATCAATGCTTTGGGGAATCTTTTCCTCAATTCGCGGAGCAAAGCGAGCAAGGAACCTCGTTGCGCCAATGTACGTGTGTCTTGGGGACGTCCGGCAATATCCAGCCCTCCTTCGTAACAAATACCTATCGAATGGGTGTTATGGTCACGGCAGTGTGCCCCGACCTTTTCCAGAGGACGGCCCTGGCAAATTTCTCCATCGCGGGTGATGTAGAAATGGTAACCAATGTCACGGAACCCACGGTGTTGGATATGATCTTGTCGGCAAGCCTCCGCCGAAAGGAATTTTCCTTCCGGCGTGGCACTGCAATGAATGATAATCAGCGTAATGGTGCGCATGAGCTACATACAACTTTGTACTCCAATCAGGCCTCCGATAGCGGTGGCAACGGTGATAATCACTTTGATAATGAAGCTCCATACGGAGCGGGGAGAAGATGAATTACTCATAAATAAGAGGTTTTAAATAAATTAATAATATTCCCTTAGGCAGCCGGGTCAGGTGCTTCACCGCTTCCGCCCGGATTCGGATTCGGCGTATTGCCTGAATCGGAATCTCCACCAGGGGTGGTTGGTTTCTGATACTCCGCTTGCTGCTTCAGTTGACTGTCGAGTTTCAGGTTGGTAGTCGACAAATTACCGGTGGCACGAGCTTTAAGGCGCATACCAGTGATGTTTTTCTCTAACGAAAAATCTTCCAGTGTTTCAGCCGCCTTACTTCGGATGCCTACCCCAAAGATGGCAAGGTCGTCGATTTTCACGCATTTGCCGTCGAGCAGCAATTCTTTGATGCAGTCTACCATGTCAGAAAGTACACCTTTGATGACACCACCGGAATACGGTGAATTGTGTTTCGACATGTGTTCGGCAAGCTTGGCCAAATCAAACGTCTCGTCGCTTACCGCACGGGCGAACCACTTGCCTGCATTCAGGCCTTTCTGCTGTTGGTTTTGATAAATTTTGTAACGAATCATAAAACAATAAATTAAAGGGTTAAACATATTGTCCGGGGATTCTTTTCCCCTTCCGACAATACAAAGATACTACCCTGAAACATCGATAAATCAATTGTTTGCGATTGCACACGATTGTTGTCAATTATATGTCGTAATGGTCGTTTATTCAATGGAAAAGCGTTGGTTATGTGGTACTATTTTGTTATTTTTGTAACTGTAAATCAAAATTTTATCCATTATGACCGAATTCAAAATACGTGCCTATGGGCGCATGGAACTGGCGCAACTTTATTCTCCGACACTTACCGACATTGCTGCTTATCGAAAAATGAAGAAATGGATCTCTTTATGTCCCGGACTTCTGCAACGTCTGTACGACTTAGGGTACGAATCAAAGCGTCGCTCATTCACACCGTTGGAGGTGAGAGTGATTGTGGACGCTTTGGGAGAACCTTGAAGAAGTTGAGAGTTGAGAATTGAGAGTTGAAAAATGAAAGTGGGAGATGGAGAGAGGAATAGAGGCGGTTTGTGTGGGATAAAGCGGCGCTTTATGGTTGCTAAACCTATGCTTTACGAACGCTAAAGCGATGCTTTATTAAAATACAAGAAATACACTTTTACCCCCCTCTCCCTAACACACGCACACGTGCGTGCGCGTATAGATGCCTTTATCGTCTGCGTTGGTAAACAATCCTTTTTTAATCAGACGATTTAGCCAGCCGAAAGCGGTGTTAGGTTTGATTTTCATGATTGTAGCCTGCTCCGACAACTGTGCACGGGTGAATTGGTTGCCCATTGCTTCGAAAAGTGCATCCCGGTCGGCATTGGCTCTATGCTTGACTTCTGTGGAGGGAAGAAAAGACAAGATATGCGTGGCATGACGATAAAGCGGAGTTACAAGCTCCAGAACCGCTTTAAAATCTTCAGCGGTGATCGTTACATCCCAACGGGTGATAATGCCGTCTTTGATATTATCAGTGGCAATCTCCTTATCAGGAGTAAGCAGATGGATAGAAGAATTCTTGAATTGGTAAGGTTGATCACATTCCAATGCACGTATCATAGCTACTTCTGCCATGATACGGCACGTGTTGACAGCCAGTCGGGCGATGGAACTGCTCATTTCGTTGTCGTTGGCAAGTCCCGAACGGAAGAACAAATCGGAAAAGAGAGTGTTGAACTCTTGCTTTTGCTCGTCGGTGAGCCGGAGCGTATGGACTCCATGTGTTTTCATCAGGTCGAGTTGCTTTTTCCATTCCAGGCCTATGTCTGTGAAGATAGCTTCCAGATCGGCTTCGCCACTTTCAAACTGATTGATCCATGCCCATATACCATGCATGTAATAAAACAGTTGGCGCGAGAACAAACCGTTCTCTGTCGAGGGAATAAGTGGTTTCACTTGTGCGGGCGTACCGGAAAGCAGGACGGACAGATAGCTTTTCTTTACTTCCCGGTATTCCTGGTCGGTACGCCGGTTGTACGACAAACGGTCATGGTCGAACGCTTTGCGGAGCGTGTCGCTCCAGTGTCCGTATTCCGAGCCGATGGCAGCAGAAATAGTATCTGCTTTCGTTTCGCAGATAAGTCCTGTGCCGTTGGCATCCATGATATTTTGCAGAATACCTGTTCCGGTGTTATTGCCCGAGATGAGAAACATTCTGTTTTTGGGCATTTGGGGAGCTTCCACTTTGCTACGCTCTTTTCCCATGACGTCGTAGGCGGCTTTCTCTTTTTTGTAAGCCTTGACCTCTGTCGCTACTTGCTGGCGGATCTCGTCATGGATAGGTTCGACGAGCAGACGGATAAGCGAAAGAATTCCCTTACCCGAGGCAGAAGGAGCCACGATAAAACTTTGCAGGCAAGGAGACTGGAGTTTGCCGGCGTATGGACATCTCACATATCGTTCCATGCTGGCACCTATGGCAGTCAATGCTCCGAGCAGCATGACGTCACGCTGGGTAGGGCTGGTGGCATAGCTCATGATGAGCAAGAGGATTTTCGGCCAGTCCGCTTCGGGGAAAGTGGGCAATGGCTGGTTCGGGTCACTACCGTTCAGCAGCTCTTCGGATTCGTCCGGTTCGTCATTCTCCACCTTATTATATACGTGTGCGTGTGTGAGAACTTTGGATGGTGTATTTTCCGTATTTTCTGTATTTCTACGGTTGTTCATAACTTCCGTATTACAGAGTTTCACATTGGCCATTTCGGCAAGATGGAAAGCCGTACCCAGGTGTACTTCCCCATGCCGGGTAGTGAGAGCATTGGAGAATATCCGTTCGGCATGTTCACGTTGGTACTTGGCGGACGTCCGGCACAAACGGTGGAAAAACTCGCGTCCCGCTTCTCCGCAATCTGTTGCGATGGCAAACGCCAGTTGTACATATTCAGCATAGGTAGGAGCAATATCCGCTCCTGCAGTTTCAACCGCTTCAGTGAGGCGGCGTAAAGATTCAATATCAGTCATTATTTTGATTTATGATTTATGATTTATAATTTATAATTTATGGTTATTCGTTGGTGGCTCTAAATAATGCTCCCGGATCATGGCAAAGGAAGCAGGATCTCACAATGTCTTTACCGGAAAAGTCCACACCTTTTTTCTTTTCTCCGAAAGGAGGAGGTGTTCCTGTACCATAGATCATCACAGTGTATAACATTGCTAACTTCATTTTTTCCGTAATACAGTTTGCGTCATCGGCCATGGGTAAATGATTATAGGGTATGAAGGCTTTTACGCCCCGTCCGCTAGGACTGATAAACGTGAGCACAGGGTGGAGAAGAGGATCATTGAACAACGTCTTACGCATCTCCACTGCTTCCTGATAGGAGGTGAGATAGTCTATATCTACTACTGTTAGGAGGGAAGGATCTATGAGGCATTTGCTGCTGCGACGCGAGAATGTACCACAGGGAGTCACGTATGGTAATAGTGATACTTTTGCCGTCCGTATATCTTCGGAGTTGCGTACTTGTTCGGTCAGAACTTTGAGATTCTCGTTGCAGGTAATCATTTGAAAGACTTGCTCTACGGAGACTTCGCAGCAGGGAATAAGCGTAGGAGGAGTAACTAGTTGTCCGTGTTCGTCTTTAATGGGCGCAATGGGAGGCATGAAATAAGACATTCTAAAATCGTTTGTCATAACGTATCTAATTATTTGATTATCGCCTTGAATTTTCAAAACGCGGGGCGAAGGTAGGAATAGCTTTTAAATCAACTGTTCTGACATATCAGAACAGTTATAGGTAGAATCATGTATTATTTAATAACTTTAACAATTAACAGAATTACAAAAATGAAAAAGTACTCTCATGTAGCACTCGGTCTTTTCATCGCCGAGCAGTTTAAGAAAGCAGGTGTGAAGATAGCTCCCATGTGCGCTGAAATAGGTTTGGGCAAAGCTGTCTACTATGCAAAGGTTATAAAAGGGGAGACGTTCGTTTAAGCCATTTCACCCGTCTTTTGGCTTACTTCTATGACTGTCATACCAAAGAGGAATTTCGAGCCAAAGCAATTGAATGGGTCGACCGTTATATTGATTATCGTGAGAAACACGGGTGATGGGAAAGAAATTTAATCAGTTGATAATAAAATAATGCAGGAAGTCCAACGTTTCAATAAAGTCCTAAAATCTTTTGTCCTTCTAGGGGACATCATCTTATTGAACTTGCTGTTATGGATGTTTACTTCGATCTGGGAAAACCGGTCTCCATTTGAGTATTCAATGCCTCTTCTCCAGAACATGGCTCTGATGACTTTATGTTATCTGGTTTGCAACATCCGTTCAGGAGTGATTCTTCATCGTCCGGTGGTTCGCCCGGAACAAATTATGCTTCGGGTGGCCCGGAATATGATTCCTTTTGTGTTGATAGTCTTTGGGCTTTCATACATATTCCATTTTGAATGTGTCAATCTGCGTCAGTTAGGGGTATTTTATATAGTTCTCATTATCGTTATCATTTCCTATCGTCTGACGTTCCGATCTATTCTGGAGCTTTATCGCAAAAGTGGGAAAAATGTCCGAAAGGTAGTGCTGGTGGGTAGCCATGAAAATATGCAGGAACTTTATCATTCTATGACGGATGATCCGACATCCGGGTATCGTGTATTGGGATATTTTGAAGATTTTCCGTCAGACCGCTATCCTATGAATATAGCTTATTTGGGACAGCCGTGTGAAGCTGTTGATTATTTGACTCGTAATGCGGGAAAGGTAGACCAACTTTATTGTAGTCTTCCTTCCGCCCGTAGTGCTGAAATAGTGCCGATTATCAACTATTGTGAGAATCATCTGATTCGTTTCTTTAGCGTTCCCAATGTCCGGAACTATCTGAAACGGAGAATGTATTTTGAAATGTTAGGTAATGTCCCGGTACTTTCTATCCGTCGTGAGCCACTTGAGTTATTGGAGAACCGTATGATGAAACGTGGCTTTGATATTATTTGCTCGCTACTGTTTCTTTGTATCCTTTTCCCGATTATATACGTCATTGTAGGGCTGGCTATAAAGATAAGTTCACCTGGACCTGTTTTTTTCAAACAGAAACGAAGTGGGGAGGATGGTCGTGAATTCTGGTGTTATAAGTTTCGTTCAATGCGGGTAAATGCTCAATGTGATACATTACAAGCTACAGAACATGATCCTCGTAAAACCCGAATCGGTGATCTGATTCGTAAGACGAATGTGGATGAACTTCCTCAATTTATTAATGTCCTGAAAGGGGATATGTCTTTAGTGGGTCCCCGTCCGCACATGTTGAAGCACACAGAAGAATATTCTCATTTAATAAATAAATATATGGTTCGTCATTTTGTAAAGCCTGGTATTACAGGTTGGGCACAAGTGACAGGTTTCCGTGGAGAAACGAAGGAGCTTTGGCAGATGGAAGGACGTGTGCAACGTGACATCTGGTATATTGAGCATTGGACGTTTCTTTTGGATTTATATATCATGTATAAGACTGTGTATAACGTAATCCGCGGGGATAAAGAGGCTTATTAGGTGAAGAATTGGAAATTGAATAAAGATTAAATCAATAGTTGTAAAATTACATGAGTAGGTGGTTATGAGAAAATTGAAACGATTGACTTTGGGTGCGTTACTTGCTTTTTTGCTGGTATCCTGCCAATCATATAAGAAAGTGCCTTATTTGCAGGATACGGCTTTTGTGAATGATACAGAACAGAGTGTTCGTCAGACAGGTGTGAAGGTTATGCCCAAGGATTTGTTGACGATTGCCGTATCTTGTTCTACTCCGGAACTGGCTGCACCTTTCAATCTGGTAAATTCGGGTACTGCTAGTGGAACGGAGGGAAAGACGGTAGGACAAAGAAACGCGTCATCTGCTCTAAAGCAATATTTAGTAGATAATCAGGGGAATATCAACTTTCCAGTATTGGGCGAGATTCATGTAGGTGGATTGACTAAACTGGAGATAGAAAATCTGATTATAGATAAGTTGAAGGTTTATTTGAAAGAAGCACCGCTTGTAACTGTGCGTATTGTTAATTACCGGATTTCGGTATTGGGAGAGGTTACTAAGCCAGGAAGCTTTGTAGTCTCTAACGAGAAGATTAATTTGCTGGAAGCGCTCGCTATGGCTGGTGATTTGACTATTTATGGTATGCGTGATAATGTGAAATTAATCCGGACAGGGCAAGATAACAAGCAGGAAATTATTACTATGGACTTGAATAAGGCTGAAACGGTATTGTCTCCTTATTATCAGTTACAGCAGAATGATATTATTTACGTGACACCTAATAAGACTAAGGCTAAGAATTCGGATATAGGAACTAATACGGGATTGTGGGTCTCTGCCACTTCTATCTTGGTTTCACTTGCAAACATATTGGTAATTTTATTAAATAAGTAATTAGTAATGAAAGAGAATTCGTATGACAATAATATGAGTGAATTAGACGAAGAGAAAGTTAATTATCAGGAACTTCTCTTTAAGTATATAATTCATTGGCCTTGGTTTGTTGCTTCGGTTTTAGCTTGTTTTATTGGTGCTTGGATGTATTTGCATTTTCAAACTCCCGTGTATCAGGTTTCTGCTTCTATCATGATAAAGAATGATAAAAAGAATGGTGGTGGAAATACTGCAGATTTGGAAAGTTTGGGATTAGGTGGAGTGATTACTTCTACGCAGAGTATTGATAATGAGATAGAAGTGCTACGCTCAAAAACAATACTGAAAGAGGTCGTTAATAATCTGGAACTTTATATTACTTACTATGATGAGGATGAGTTTCCTAAAAAGGAACTGTATAAAACCTCTCCCGTAATTGTGAATTTGACGGCACAAGAGGCGGATAAATTGCCAAATGTAGCTTTGGTTGATATGAAGTTATCTCCAGAGGGTGGTCTGGATGTGAATCTAAAGATAGGCTTGAATGAATATAATAAGCATTTTGATAAACTTCCAGCAGTGTTACCTACGGATGCAGGTACATTTGGGTTTACATTGAAAGATTCTTTATCAAATGGGAAGATAGTAGGGCAAAGTGTAGTACGAAATATCAGCGCTGTAGTTAGTCAGCCTTTTGGGGTGGCAAAAGGATATCAGTGGGCATTGGAAATAGCACCTACCTCAAAAACGACTTCTGTAGCAGTTGTTTCATTGATGAATACGAATATACAGCGGGGACAGGACTTTATTAATAAGTTAATGGAAATGTATAATCGGAATACGAATAATGATAAAAATGAGGTTGCCGAAAAGACGAGAGAGTTTATCAATGAACGTATTAAGATTATTGATGAGGAACTTGGCACTACAGAGGATAAGCTGGAAGCTTTTAAAAGAAATGCAGGATTGACGGATATCAGTAGTGATGCCCAATTAGCAGTATCGGGAAATGCTGAATATGAAAGAAAACGTGTAGAAAATGGAACTCAAATTAATTTAGTTCGTGATCTTAATAAATATATCAATAATCCGTCGAATGAGTATGAAGTATTACCTAGTAATATTGGTTTATCCGATAATGGTTTAACTACTCAAATAGATCGTTATAATGAATTGATTATTGAACGTAAGCGTTTACTTCGTACTTCTACGGAAAGCAACCCGATGATTGTAAATCTGGATACAAGTATTCGTGCCATGAAAGCAAATGTAAAAGCTGCTATTGATGGGACTTTACAAGGCTTGCTTATCGTGAAGGCTGATCTGGATCGTGAGTCCAGTCGTTTTTCCCGTCGTATCAGTGATGCTCCGGGACAGGAGCGCCAGTATGTAAGTATTGCACGTCAGCAGGAAATCAAGGCTGGGCTTTATCTGATGCTTTTGCAGAAACGTGAAGAGAATGCTATTACTTTAGCCGCTACTGCGAATAATGCGAAGATTATTGATGAGCCAGCAGCTGAAGGTGCTCCAGTTTCTCCTAAGCCTAGGATAATCTACTTAATTGCTTTAGTGGTAGGAGTGGGATTGCCTGTTAGTATTATTTTTTTAATTGGTTTGACTAAATTTAAAATAGAAGGGCGTGGTGATGTAGAGAAGTTAACAAGTCTGCCTATTGTAGGTGATGTACCGTTGACAGAAGAAGCAAATGGTTCTATTGCTGTGTTTGAGAATCAGAATACTTTAATGAGTGAAACTTTCCGTAATCTCCGTACTAATCTTCAGTTTATGCTTGAGAATGATCAGAAAGTGATTTTAGTGACTTCGACAGTTAGTGGTGAAGGTAAATCTTTTATTTCTTCCAATCTAGCAATAAGTCTTTCTTTATTAGGAAAGAAAGTAGTGATTGTGGGGCTTGACATTCGCAAGCCCGGTTTGAATAAAATTTTTAATATTCCGAGGAAAGAGCAGGGAATTACTCAATATCTGTCGAATCCGGACAAGAATCTGATGGATTTCGTTCAGCCTTCGGATGTTAGTAAGAATTTGTTTATTCTTCCAGGAGGAACTGTACCACCTAATCCAACAGAGTTATTAGCTCGTGATAGTTTGGATAAAGCGATTGAGGTATTGAAAAAGAACTTTGATTATATAATTTTGGATACTGCCCCGGTTGGTATGGTAACTGATACTTTGCTCGTAGGTCGTGTGGCTGATTTGTCAGTTTACGTATGTCGGGCAGACTATACTCGGAAAGCAGAGTTTACCTTGATTAATGAATTGGCTGATAGTAATAAGTTGCCTAATCTTTGTACTGTAATCAATGGTTTGGATCTTCAGAAGAAAAAGTACGGCTATTATTACGGTTACGGTAAGTATGGCAAATATTATGGCTATGGTAAGCGTTATGGCTATGGTTATGGCTATGGGGAGACACACCATGGTGGTAAGGGAGAAAGGACAGAAGAATAGACGAATGTGATTTTGGAGAAGACAAATGAATTATATAATATGAGAATTAAACAATTACGCATAAAAGGTAGAATCATAAGATTATTTAGGCTTATTGTAAATACAGGTTATATGCTTTTGCATAAAAGAGCAGATGAGATTGTACTTAATGTGTCTATGAATTTGTTGTGTAATAAAGTGTTTCATAGTAATATAGGTGATGACATAAACTATTATCTTATAAAAGAATTGAGTCATAAACGTATATTGAATTATTGGGATTTTTTCAATCTACGGGAGCAGCCTAATTTTATGGTTATAGGTTCGATAATAGGTTGGATGACAAATAAAGATAGTATCATTTGGGGGAGCGGAGTGCGGGAACCGGATAATCCTTTGCCAGCTATTCCTCGTAAGGTATTGGCTGTTAGGGGGCCGCTTACACGCAAATACTTGATCTCACAAGGGGTGGAGTGCCCGGAGATATATGGAGATCCCGCTTTATTGTTACCTAAGATTTACCCTCTTCCATTTGTAAATAAAAAAATACCTAATAGGGGTGATTTTACATAAAAATGATCTAGGTAATTCTATTATAAAGGAATTTATTGAAAGAGAAAGAAACAAGGCGAGACAGATTGATATTAAACATTATAAGGATTGGAGGCAAGTGATAAAAGAGATCGTAGAATGTGAAATGATTATATCTAGCTCATTGCATGGTCTGATTCTGTCTGATGCGTATCATATTCCCAATATTTGGATTAAATTCTCTGATGAAACCTTTGATGGAAGTTTTAAATATTTGGATTATTTCGCTTCTGTGAAAAGGCCGATCGATAGACCACTAATCATACGATCACGTTTGGATTTATCGGATTTGCTTCAATATAAAGATAGTTATTCTCCTATTACTTTTGATGCTCAAAAATTGTTGTCTGTCTGTCCGTTTATAGATAAAAACAAAATTTTACCTTAATGTCAGGAAACGATAGAATCGCAAAGAATACAATATTCTTATATTTTAGAATGTTGTGTACAATAGTCGTATCATTATATACATCACGAATTATTCTCCAAACATTGGGTGTCAATGATTATGGTATTTATCAAACTGTGGGTGGAGTAGCAGGTTTATTAAGTTATATTATTAATGGTTCATTGGCATCCGGTTCATCGCGATTTATTACATTTGAAATGGGGAGGAGAGATAAGGGAAAGCTAAGTGATACTTTTTCCTCTTTATTGACTGTACATCTATTATTCGGCGTGGTCGTTGCTTTATTGGCAGAAACTATCGGATTATGGTTTTTATATAATAAATTAGTCATTCCCCCGGAACGATTTTCCGCTGCTGTATTTACATATCATTTATCTATATTAATGTCTATTGTCGGTATTACGCAGGTGCCATATACCGCTGTGATTATTGGACATGAGAAAATGAATATATATGCTTATACGAGCATTATTGAAGCTATATTGAAATTACTGCTTGTATATATACTCATGGTTTCCGATTGGGATAAATTAATGCTTTGCGCTTCATTGCTTTTTGTGGTTCAATGTGGTATTACTTTTTTTTATCGTTATTACTGTATTCGTCATTATGAGGAATCTCATTACCATTTCTCTTTTGACAAGTCTATTATAAAGAAAGTACTCGGCTTTTCATCGTGGAATTTGGTAGAAAACACTTCTATTTCATTAAATGCTCAAGGTACTACTATTCTTCTTAATATGTTTTTTAATTCGGGCATAGTGACAGGACGTTCAGTGGCCAATATTGTTTCTATGACAGCTAATTCATTTGTTAACAATTTCCGAACAGCAGCAAATCCGCAGATCGTTAAGAGGTTTTCGGCAAATGATTTTGATGGCAGTAAGCATTTATTGCTAATATCAACAAAATATTCATATTTTTTAATGTTGATATTAGCATTTCCAGTCTTTTTAGTTGCAAAGCAATTATTATATCTTTGGCTGGGACAAATACCTGATTATTCTGTTGTATTTCTGCAATTCGCAATTGTTACTACGCTTTTTGGAGTGTTTGACCAATCGTTTTACAGTGCGTTTACAGCAAAAGGTCAGATAAAGGAAACTACTATATGTTCCATTTGTGTCGGCTATTTATCCTTTCCTGTCATCTATGTTTTGTTCAAGTTAGGTTATTCTCCAGTTTCATTGTCCTGGGTCATGTTATTTTCATCTCTGATACTCGCTATTTTTATAAAGCCTTTCCTACTGGTGAAAATTATGGGATATACGTGGACAGATATTTTTGTTTTATTTAAATCTTGTATCATAGTAACTGTTGTTTCTGTGCCTATACCATTACTGTTATATATATTTAGAAATACATTGTTTCACACGCCATATTTGGATTTTTTTATCCTCTCAATAAGCGGCGTAGTTTGCGTAGCTTTGGCTGTTTGGTTTTTGGGTTTGGATGATGGCATACGTAAGAGAATACAAAACAATATTAAGATAAAGTTATTAAAAAGAAAATGATGAACTCGAGAATTGAACACATTGACTGTTTGAGAGGACTAGCCATTTTTTAACATTCTAATATGATACCTAAAATAATACATTATTGTTGGTTGAGTAACGACCCGATGCCTGCAGAGCTCAAACGTTGCATTAAAAGTTGGAAGAGAAAGCTTCCTGATTATAAAATAAAGAAATGGGATACACACAATTTTGATATTTATTCCATCCCTTTTGTAGCAGAAGCATGTAAGATGCGAAAATGGGCATTTGCTTGTGATTATATTCGTGTATATGTACTTTATACGGAAGGGGGAATATATATGGATTCAGATGTTTTTGTCAGGAATAGTTTAGACTTTTGTCTTGCTAACAGGGCATTTAGTGCGGTAGAGTGTTATCCGGACTTAGTGGAGAAAATTTATGCTGAAGGGTCGGTTGATGCGGAAGGTAACAAAAGAAAAGATATTCAATATATAGACGGAATTCAGATTCAGGCGGCTATTCTTGGTGCGGAAAAAGGACATCCTTTTATGAGGGATTGTATGAACTATTATCATGATAAGCATTTTATATTGCCGGATGGTTCATTGAATAATAAAATTATTTCTCCTTTTATTTTTGCAAATATTGCGATTGATTATGGTTTCAAATTTAAGGATGAAGAACAGGATTTGAAGAGTGGATTAAAAATTTATTCGTCAAGTTTGTTTGCAAGTAATATGGAGCTTATAACAGGGAAAGCCGTTGCAATACATTGCTGTGCCGGTAGTTGGCGTTGGATGCCTTCCTCATCAATGGCGTATGCTGTGCAGTATATGAAAGAAATAATCAAAAACATACTTTTCAGATTACATTTGAGAGGCGGCAAAACTAGAGGAACTTTGAAATAATTTGTATTTTTATTATGCGTATAGATTCACTTGATATTTTAAAAGGAATAGGTATTATCCTTGTGGTAGTTGGTCACATGATTGGGAATCAACTATATATCCGTCCATGGATATATGCATTTCACATGCCTCTTTTTTTCATGCTATCGGGATACTGCTTCAATATAGCGAAGCATCCTCAATTGTTACCGTTTGCTGTAAGTAGGGTTTGGACACTTCTCGTTCCTTGTGTTCTATATACGGTGGTTAGTCTTGTAGTTTCTCCGGAATATATTTGTGAAGGGAGATATTATGAACTGAAGACATTGCTTCCCGGCGCACTTTGGTTTCTTCCAATATTATTTATAGTAGAAGTTCTAGGGTATAACGTGGCTCGCTTTAAGGGGGGGTAAAAATATTTGTCATATTGTTATGCGTGGTCTTAGCTGCTTGCTTTCGTTTTTGGGAATTCCCTTTAACATATAGGCTTATTCAAATTCCAATGTGTCTTTTGTTCTATCTAATAGGAAATTCATTGAGAAAATATGCTATTGTTGAAAGGTTTTTGATGAATAGCAATTGGATGTCTTTGTGGAAATATTGTTTGTTGGGTTTGTTGGGGTGTGTTTTGACTTATGTATATGTGAGAACTGATGCGTTAAAACATAGTCAGGAAATTTTGAACTATTTTGAGATAGGGATGGTTCTTGCTTGTTTCAGCGCTATTGTCGGTGTAGCTTCATTCTCGGTTTTTTCTCTCAAAAGAATGCCTAAATTAGGAAATGTATTGATATATATAGGTAGAAATACATTGATAATTATGTCTGTTCAGGGTATATTTATATCATTAGCTGATTATTTTTTGCGTCCATTGATACCGTCGTTTGCTATCGGTAAGTTAGTTCAGTTTATTTTTGTATTTTCCTGCTGTTTGATAATGATACCACTAATCAATAAATACATTCCTGTACTAGCCGGTAAAGGGATAAAACATCGTTCACTTTAATTAAATATGTTTCTTTCAGTTATTATTCCTGTATACAACGTAGAACCTTATTTGCATCGTTGTATTGATAGTGTCATAGCCCAAGATATGAGTGATGAAATAGAATTGCTGTTGGTGGATGATGGCAGCAAAGATGCATCGGGGGCAATATGTGATGAATATGCATCGAAGTATAGTTGGATTCATGCTTTTCATATTCCCAACGGAGGAGTAGGCAATGCGCGTAATTATGGTATTGAACATGTTCAAGGTGAATACTTTACTTTTATAGACTCGGATGATTTTATTGATCCCGGTTTCTATAAAGAGGTGTTAAGGTTGCATCGTCAAACTCCTTCAGACGTATATTTATTTGGTTATAAGGATTATCCTCTTAATAGTAGCGATGGGCATAGGTTGAAACAATGTCGTTGTGATGATACTGAATCATTGGCGCAATTGTATTTAGATATGAAGAAAAACTATCTGATGTTTTCGGTTATCAACAAAATTTTTAATTCTATTGAAAATCGGAAACATCGATTTTTGACAAATATTCACTATTTTGAGGATTGCCTCTTTGCTCTTGATTGTCTGGGTAAAGCAAAATCTGTAGGAGTGATTGAGCAGGCTCCTTATAATTATGTGCATCATCCGGGGGAACATTTAGGCGGAAAATATACTGCACCGGAGGTGGTGGTTGAAGTAGCTCGTGAATTGAAGAGGCGAAGTGACTTACTTCCTCAAAGTGATGAACTGACTCAATATACAATTCTTGAATACTATAATAACATGCTTCATGCGGTTGATAGCAGCCGTGGCATAAAGCAAAGATTACAATATATACGCATACTTTTGAGGGAAATCGAGACGTTTGGTTTCAAGACTGAATTCAAGAAGTATCTAGGCAGGAGAAAAATACTGATGCAGTTCTCGAGTCCTGTAGGTGTACTTATGATGTGCCTCTTACGTAATTTAATCCTAAAATTCAGATGATATGTATCAAAATTATAAAGTTGTAGTGAATACGGCTGCAGGTCGCCGCCGTTATATGCAATATTTGGTTCCTCCCATTTTGAATGCTGATATTGTGGATCGGTATGATATATGGGTTAATACTCGCAATATGGTGGATATTGAGTTCTTTAAAAAGCTTGCGCAGAAATATCCGAAAGTTAATTTGGTGTGGCAACCGGACGGAGTTGTTAATGGCATTGCGAGCATTAATGCATTTTATCGTGATTGCTGCGACAAAGATACTATTTACATGAAACTTGATGATGATGTGGTATGGTTTGAACCCGAACTGTTTGAGAAGATGGTGAAGTTTCGTGTGGATAACCCAGAGTATTTTTTAGTATCACCGCTCGTAATCAATAACGCTTTGTCTACTTATCTTTTACAGGTGCATAATAAAATCAAGTTGGATAAGTATTATATGAGTATCTGTGGGGAGAGAACTATCTGCTTTGATGGCTGGTTTGCGGCAGATTTGCACGATTGGTTCATGGAGAAATATCTTATTGCCGGTAAATATCAAGAGCTGTATGTTGGTAAGCATCCTATGGGGATGGCTCGTTTTTCAATCAACTGTGTTTTATGGTTTGGTAATGAAATGGCTGAATTTAAAGGTGAAGTGCCAGGAGATGATGAAGAGTTTTTGAGTTGTATCAAACCAACTCAATTAGGTAAGGCTAACTGTTTTAATGGCGATGCTCTGATTGCTCATTTCGCTTTTGGACCTCAACGAGAGGGGCTTGATAAGATGGATATTCTGAATCGATATGGTAAAATATTGCATGATTTGTGGAAGCAGGATGAATCAATGCGTGAGATAGACATTTCTGTACAACAAATGATTAAGAAAGTTGAAGCGCGTGAAGCTGAATTGAACAGCCTTCCATCACCATATAAATGTATACCTAAAGTAAAAGTGCCTTTCTTCATGCGTTTAGGAAAAAAACTGCCGGAAAGGGTGAGATGTGCAATCAGAGAACTACAACGTAAACAGCGATATAAATTCATAGAAAGATAAAAAATATCTGTGAAAAAATCAGAATAGAAAAAACTAACATATTATGAAACAATATGATTATTTGATAGTGGGTTCCGGACTTTTTGGATCCACCTTTGCCTGTATGGCTAAACGACAAGGTAAGAAATGTTTGGTCATTGATAAGCGTCCACAGCTGGGTGGCAATCTTTATTGTGAAAATATAGAAGGGATAAATGTTCACCAATATGGAGCGCATATCTTTCATACTTCAAACAAAGAAGTGTGGGATTTTGTCAACTCTATAGTGGAGTTTAACCGATATACCAATTCACCGGTGGCTAATTATAAAGGCAAACTTTATAATCTCCCCTTTAATATGAATACCTTCTACCAGATGTGGGGCGTGACAACCCCTCTCGAAGCTGAAGCTAAATTGGAAGAACAGCGGACGGAAGCAAAAGTTGCTCTTAATGGTCGTGAACCTGAAAATTTGGAAGAACAGGCGCAGCTTCTTATTGGAAAAGATATTTATGAAACACTCATCATGGGATATACTGAAAAACAATGGGGACGACCTTGTACAGAATTGCCTGCTTTTATCATTCGTAGATTGCCGGTACGTATGGTATTCGATAATAACTATTTTAATGACAAATATCAAGGAATTCCAATTGGTGGGTATAATAAGCTGATTGAAGTCCTATTGGATGGTGTGGAGTGTCGTCTAAATTGTGATTTTGGGGAGAACCGTGAAGAACTGACAGCTCTTGCCGATAAGATTGTTTATACAGGTGCAATAGATGAGTTCTATGGTTATCGTTTGGGGCGTTTGCAATATCGCACCGTATCTTTTGAAACAGAGATCTATGATACTGCTAACTATCAAGGTAATGCTGTAGTGAATTATACTGACCGAGGAGTACCCTATACTCGTATCATTGAGCATAAACATTTTGAGATGTTCGGTCAGCAACTTTTTGATTGTCCGAAAACTGTAGTTAGCAAAGAGTATTCTGCAGAATGGAAACCCGGTATGGAGCCCTATTATCCGGTAAATGATACTCTGAATAATGATTTAGCCGATAAATATCGTGCGTTGGCAGCTCATGAAAAAGATATCATCTTTGGAGGTCGATTGGCTGAATATAAATATTATGATATGGCTCCTATTGTGAAAAGGGCTTTTGAAGTAGTTAGATCACAAGGTTTATAAAAATGAAGAAATACATACTTATTATTAAAACTATAGCAAATGATAAACTTAGTAAATCTTTAATAGGTGGTGGAGCAAGTGTTAAGGCTCCTCAAGATATACATAAAATTGCTTTACAAAATGGTTATGAAGAATATCCTATCATTTTGAGAGGGTATAAGAATAAGCTACTTTTTATTGTTGTTTTATTCCTAAAAATGATTCGTCTTGCTATCAATTTACCTAATGGTGCAACATTGTTGATTCAGTATCCAAGCTTAAATCCTAAAATGCTTTATTTTATTTTTCCTTTCTTGAAAAAAAAATATCTGATAACATTGTTGCATGATATTAATTCTGTAAGAGAAAAAGGGGAGCTATCGGGCTTTGAGAATAAGGTTTTGTCAAATTTTGATGAAATAATTGTGCATACACCTGAAATGCAAACTTATTTTGAGCAGCGATTGAGACCGGGCATTAAATATCATTATTTAGGTTGTTTCCCTTATATTGCAGTCCCAGATAAAGAAGCACGTCAGTTAAGTAAGCAGGTTTGTTTCGCAGGTAATATAGATAAGAGCGTGTTTTTTAGTGATTTTGTTTTTGAGAATAAAGATTTAGATCTTATAGTATATGGTTCTTGTTCCTCAAATAATGCTATGAAGAATAAATATGAGTATAAAGGAGTTTTTAAGCCTGATATGATTGGTCACTTAGAAGGGAGTTGGGGACTTGTTTGGGACGGAGATTCCACAGAAACCTGCTCTGGTACATGGGGGAGTTATCTTAAAATTATTGCACCTCATAAATTTTCGTTATATGTGTTAGCTGGATTACCATTAATAGTATGGAAGGATTCGGCGATGGCGAAATTGGTAGAGATGAAGAATCTTGGTATTACCGTGACATCGCTTTCAGAGATTTCTGCTAGAATTTCTGCTGTTTCAGATAATGATTATAAAGAATATTGTGCTAATATTCTAAAATTCCAGCCAGTTCTATTGAAGGGTGAAAATGTGTGTTTGTAGAACATTGGGTATTATAGCCATATAGGAGTGCATAATTTCTAGTAAATTTTATTATTATATGTTGGGTCTTAGCTTGGTAATAATTAATCGTGATATTAAGGAATATTGTTTTCCTTCCTTAATGGCTTTTTTTCTTATTTGTTCAAATTCAATTATTTTTCCTGGTATATATACATTACTCATTGCATTTGGGTATGTGGCATTTTACAAAATTAGATATGGAACCTTTACCATTAAATATTCAAAACTAAATATCTTACTTCTTTTAGCCTGCTATATTTCTGTATTTTCAAATTTATATATCGATTATCGCATTCTTATGTTTACTGGGATGATGCTTATTTGTGCACCATTTTATGTATCTAAAAAAGTCTTCTTATTTGAACGCAAAATTTTATCTGTAATTTTATTATTTTTTCCTGTTGTATCAATGATAGCTATGTATTGCTATCTAAAAGGCATAAATGCCTTTGCACAGGAGGGGGTACATATTGACCTCTCTTTTTCGGCTATTTATTATCATCCTATGTGGTTAGCTCCTATTGCAGGATTAGCTAATGTTATTTTGTTGTGGTGTCTATTTCAGTTACAAAATAAATGTTTCAGATGTATTGTGTTGTCTATTTTGTTACTGTCTATTTATGTCACTGTTGTTGCTGCCTCTCGTACTGCTCTTTTTGCATCCGTGATAACCATGGTGTTATACATTGTATACAATGCAAGAAATGTAAAAAAAATAATATTGTATTTGTTAGTTATAGGATTTCTTGCAACAATATCGATTCCTGTATATCTTGAGCATTCAACTCAAATACAAAATAAGTTTGAAGGGGGAAAAGGTGAAAAATATGGTTCTCGCTCTGCCCATTTTGGAGAGGGGTTTGATAAATTAAATGAATCTCCTCTTATTGGAAGTGGATTTGCAACGGCTTGGTATAGAGGCGTACTTCATAAAGGTCGATTGGAGAGTGGTAGCGGATGGTTGTCTATATTATTTCAATTAGGTGCCTTAGGTGCAATAATAATGTTATTCATTCTAAAGAAAGTAACTCGAGTTTTTAAATATATTAGACATGATCGAAGGTTACAATTGTTTGTTATTTCTTTACTTTTTCTGTGTTTGCATTCTTGTTTTGAGGGGTATTTATTAACTGTCGGTTATTATATAGGTTTTGTATTTTGGCTTCTAATTTCTCATATAATATGTTATCCGGATATGGTGAAGAAGTACAAATTAAATTTTGAATCATGAAAATGTTTTCTTTGGATACTTTTGTTTATAGTGTATTGTTCTTTTGTATTGATTGTGACGGGCTTGAATCTGTTTATAATATTTGATGTCATTCTGTCTTCATTCAGTTGATGTTCATGTGTTAATAGCTTATTTGTTATGATCTTTTTTATTTGCAAAATCTTGTTTTGAAATGAACTTATTTTTTTTCCAAAATTGTATTAGTCCGCATCAGATACCTTTTATCGAAGAACTGTCAGTTTTTACAGATGTTGATAGGGTAGTGGTGATAGCTCCTCGTGTGGATTACGATGATCGAAAGCTGATGGGATGGAAGACATCAAAATTGCTTGAGACAAAAGGTATAGAGTTTTTGATTACTCCTACTATGAAAGTAGTGCAAAGACTATATGAGGAATGCAAAGGTATTGAAACGTTTTGTTTTTTTTCTGGTATCAATGCTTTTCCTGAAATTGTGCCATGGATGAAACTCTCATTCAATTATTCTTTTAAGCGAGGAGTAATAACCGAGCCACCATTACTCTATAATCATCCACTATGGTTGCATAAACTAAGATTTGCATTGAAAGATTGGCGATACGTAAAGTATTTTGACTATTTATTGGTGATGGGCGATGAATTTGTGCCTTATTATCGCTTTTGGAGTAAAAAATGGAAAGTATTACCTTTTGTATATTGTACAGAGTGGAGAGAACGTATATATCCTATACCGACTTCAGAGAAGCTTAAGGTACTCTATGTGGGTAGTTTGTCAGATAGAAAGAATGTGGTGGAGATGTTTCAAGTGTTGTGTCAAAAGACTGATTTAGAGCTTGGTATTGTAGGTGACGGTGAGAAGCGAGCACAAATTGAGGAGATGAGTATGCAGGCTAATACAGAAGTAGTGCTTTATGGTATGCAACCGATGGAGAGGATCTCGGATATTATGCAACAATATGACGTACTGATTTTGCCTTCGAAGCATGATGGGTGGGGAGCTGTTGTGAATGAGGCGTTGATACTTGGACTATATGTGATAACAAGTAATCATTGTGGAGCTTCGTATCTATTAAAAGATAAGCAACAGGGTATGATATTTACTTTAGAAGAGGCACAGAGTTTAAGCAACGTGGCTGATGTTTGTATTGCAAAAAAAGATTGGATAAGGGAGACGGTAAATGAGCGTATTACATGGAGCAAAAACTACATCTCGGGTAAAGCAGTGGCGAACTATATAGTCCAAAATTTATAAATAAACGCTTATGAAAGTAATACATTATATTCCTAGTCTAGACCGTTCTTCAGGTGGTACAACTGCCTATATGCAGTTATTGACTAAAGAATTGACACGGTTGGTAGAACTCTATGTAGTGAGCCATGCTAGTGAGAATCCTGTAGTAATAGATAATTGTACGGTGTATTTCATTCCTGAATTTAGAAACTTCATGGGGATGAAACGACAGTGGAGAATATTGTTAACTCAATTACAGCCTGACGTGGTGCATGTAAACTGTTGTTGGATGCCTGCTTGTGCCTTTATACAAAAGTGGGCACAGGCATTGGGGTATAAAGTGGTGCTAACACCTCATGGTATGTTAGAGCCGTGGATTATGGCGCGTCATTATTGGACTCGTAAATTACCGGCACTGTGGTTTTATCAAAAGGCGGCAGTGATGAAGGCGGATGTATTGCACGCTACTGCAGAAAGCGAGAAGGAGAATTTACTGAAGTTGGGCTATAACAATAGGATTAAGATCATTGCTAACGGTATTGATGTAGAGAATATAGAGATGAAGTCATCATGGAAGCGGAATAAGGAGATTCTTTTCTTGAGTCGTGTACATGTGAAGAAGGGAATTAATTTTCTTCTTGAGGCAGTTGCTCAATTGAGGGAACAGGTAGAGGGGTATGTGATACGTATTGCTGGTGAAGGAGATGCTATCTACATTGATGAGTTAAAGCAATTAACAGAACGTCTTGGTATATCAAAACTAGTCTTCTTTGAAGGTGGTGTATATGGTAATCGTAAATGGGAATTATTCCGTCAAGCGGATCTTTTTATATTACCTACACATAGCGAGAATTTTGGTATTGTGGTGGCAGAGGCATTAGCTAGTGGTACACCTGCGGTAACAACAATGGGTACACCATGGAGTGAGTTAGAGAGTCGACGGTGTGGCTGGTGGACGAAAGTTGGTACAGAGGCAACCGTACAAGCACTTCGTAACTTTTTATCGCTTACTGAAAATGAGTTGGAGAAGATGGGACGTAATGGTCGTAAACTGGTAGAGGAGAAGTATTCGGCACGTAAGGTGGCAGAGGAGTTTGTGGAAATGTATAAATCAATTTTATGAAAAAGGATTTGATGGGATTTAAAACTCTATATTCGAAGAGGAATAAGTTTCGCAGATTGATATGGAGTATGGTTTGGACTTGTCTTGCCCGTCCGTTTCCCCGCTCTATGGCAATGGGATGGAAACGTATGCTGCTTCGTGCTTTTTGGGCAAAGATTGCATCTACGGCTGCAGTGTATGCTATTGCTAAAGTGTTCCAATCTTGGTTGCTGGCAATGGATGATTACCCCTGTTTGGCCGAGGGAGTAGATTGCTACAATACAGTACCCATTCGGATTGGGCGTAATGCTACGGTCAGTCAGCGGGCTTTCCTTTGCACTTCAGGACATGACATTACCGACTCACGTTATCATCAGACCAATGCTTCGATAGTGATTGAAGATAGGGCTTGGGTGTGTGCCGAAGCTTTTGTGGGACAAGGAGTGACTGTAGGAGAAGGTGCTGTATGTGCAGCACGTGCAGTAGTGATTAAAGATGTTGAATCATGGACTGTGGTTGGGGGGGAATCCGGCAAAGTTTATAAAGAAAAGGATGTTAATAAATATCAACAGGACACCCTTGTCTCTTATTTTATATAATCAGTTAGCTTGATGCTGCATAATATAATTGAGCTGACATGAAAGTAAATATAATAACAGGGCCTTTTGGCTGTCTACCCCCATATGCTATTGGAGCAGTGGAAAAATTATGGTACTCTATCGGTACAGATATGAGAAATAAGGGACATCAAGTCATCTTTATATCTAAGAAGCCACTAAAAGAGAGTTCTATGGATGATAATCTTCTTCTGCATGGCTATGAAAGAACTGGATCTTGGGTAAAAGACTTTGTTCTGGATTTTGTTTTTTCAATAAAGGCATTAAGTAAAATGCCTAAATGTGATATGCTTGTGCTTAATTCAATATGGAGCCCTATTCTTTGTCTATTATTTAAATGGAAGTATCGTAGGGCTTTATATAATGTGGCACGATTTCCGAAGAAACAGATGGGGGCGTATTTTGCTATGAGTAGTTTGGCATGTGTGTCAACTGCAGTTTACAATGCATTAATAGAACAGAGTCCGAGTATGAAATCTAGGGCTTGTGTCATACCCAATCCGATTGATACTCATATATTCTGTAATGAACACATGGTAAAAACTCTTTCAGATAGTCCGGAAGTGGTTTATTCTGGCAGAGTACATAAAGAAAAGGGACTGGATATATTAGTAAAAGCAGTGACAAGACTCCATGAGGTGGGGGTATCTGTTGGATTACGGATAATTGGTGCAACGAAAATAGAAGACGGAGGTAGCGGTGAAGACTATGTAGATTATTTAGAATCTTTGGTAAGAGGATACAGGATAACATGGGTGGAACCTATTTTCTCACCTAGTTTGTTGGCAAAAGAAATACGTAAAGGTGATATTTTTTGCTATCCTTCTATAGCTGGATTAGGTGAGACATTCGGTGTAGCCCCTCTTGAGGCAATGGGCTTAGGATTGGTTCCTATTGTTTCGAATTTAGATTGTTTTAAGGACTTTATAGTGGATAATGAGAACGGATTGGTCTTTGATCATACTGATGTACGATGTGATGAATTGTTAGCTAATTGTTTAATGCGCTTATTATCAGATGAAAAAATGTATTCAGAAATGTCAGCGAAAGCAATTAAAAAGTCTGCAGGTTTTAGTGTGAGTAGAGTGTCTGATATGTATATGAGTATTTTTAAAAAAGTATTAGGTGGTGAGTAAGCTTTATCATAAAAATAAAAACCAACGTGATGCGTATTCTAGCCCATGGCCAAAGAAAGAAGCAATCATGATTCGTATATGGGAAGTGGTTTGGACGCTTTTTGTAAGGTGGCTGCCAAAGCCTTTTTATCGGTGGCATATATTTCTATTGAAGTTGTTTGGGGCACATATTAGTGGTCATCCTTTTATTGCGCCTACTGCCCGTATATATGCCCCATGGCTTTTAACCGTAGGAGATAGGTCTTGTATAGCGACTCGAAGCGAAATATATAATTTGGGACCTGTTATTATAAAAGAGAGAGTAACCATAGCGCAGTATGCTTATATATGTAATGGATCCCATGATTTATCTGATAATAAATTACCTCTGGTTGTAGGTGATGTGGTTATTGACAATGATGTGTTTATTGGAGCAAGAGCCATAATTCTGCCAGGATTACATCTTTGTCGATATTCGGTTGTTGGTGCTGGCGCAGTACTTACCAAAAATACTACTGATTTTGGCATTTATGCAGGTAACCCTGCAAGATTTATAAAAGAAAGAAATATTTATGGTGAATAATCATTATTATGGTGGCTCTTATGTTGCATAAATCTCCTAAAATCTGTTTAGCTTGTTCGGCAGGCGGGCATTTACGTGAGCTACAATTGGCTATCGGTGCTATTCCCGAGCAATGGGATTGCTATTGGCTTACCTTAAAAACGACATCAACTAAAGCTTTTATGGCAGACAAGGAACATGTATTTTTAGTGAATTTTCAACCAGCAAAGAAATGGACACTGATAGTGAACTGTTTGCAAGCAATATTCTGGGTGCTGGTGAAACGCCCAGATGTAATCATTACTACAGGAGCTGGTGTGACTGTACCTACGGTTTTTTTCGCAAAAAAACTGTTGGGGACAAAAGTGATATTTGTTAATTCGGCTGCTGATGTGACACATGCTTCTAAAACTCCCGTATGGATAGAACGGTATAGTGATCTGTTTTTGGTCCAATGGGAAGAGATGCGGCAATTATTCCCTAATTCAATTTGTTGTGGTGTTTTATGATTTTTGCTAGTTTAGGTACAATGAACATAGCCTTCAATCGTATGGCAAAAGCCGTGGATGAATGGGCAGCTATAACTAAGGATGAGGTAATAGTACAAACTGGGTATACAGATTATCCCTACAAACATGCGAAAGCTTTTAAATTTTGTACAAAGGAGCAGATGAAGGGGTATATTTCTAGAGCTGATATATTAATACTTCAAGGTGGTTGGGGAGCAATATCGGAAGCGATGGAATTGAGGAAAAGAATAGTTGTGATACCAAGATATGACAAGGTAGAGCATATCCATGACCAGTTTCAATTAATTAGGAAATTGGATACTTTGGGATGTGTGCTAGGGGTATTTGACGAAAGGGAGCTTGCTGCAAAAATGGAACAGGCAAAAACATTTGAGTTTAAGCAAATAGAGAAAGGAGACGCACAGAAACTGATTGAGAAGAAACTGCAGGAGTGGTTTCCGAGATGACAATAATTAGCGAGTTCAAAATAGAATCTTATGAAAGTATCTATAATAACGTCGTGCTTTAATCGTGCGGCGACGATTCGTGGTGCCATAGAGAGTGTCTTGGCACAAGATTATAATAACATAGAGTTTATTGTTGTAGATGGGGCGAGTACGGATGGTTCGTTAGAGATTATTAGAGAATATGAAGGTCGTATCTCAACTATTATCTCGGAGCCCGATCATGGAATGTATGAAGCCATCAATAAGGGAATTCGTGTGGCTACAGGTGATGTAATTGGATTACTACATTCGGATGATTTCTTCTATGATAATGGGGTCATAAGCCGCATTGTGGAACACATGAAGACTACTCGAGCAGATTTTCTGTATGGTGATGGACTTTTTGTGAATCCTGATAATACAGACAAGGTGGTACGTAACTGGATTGGCGGTGATTATCGTTTATGGAAGGTACGCCATGGCTGGCTTCCATTACATCCTACTTGTTATATTCGCCGCGAGGTAATGATGAGACTAGGTCTCTATAACGAAAGTTATAAGATTGCTGCGGATAGTGAACTGTTGGTGCGTTATCTGATGACGGGCGGACTTTCTGTTACTTATTTGAAAGAGTATGTTGTACGTATGCGCATGGGCGGACTTTCTACCGATAGTGCTAAGCGTAAGAAAATGTGGGGAGAAGACATTAGAGTGTATTCCTCTCACGGTCTATGGCCTACTCTGACTAAATTAGAGAAGATGGCATGGAAAGTACCACAGTTTGTGTTGGCATTATTGAAAGGATAATGGCAATTAAATGAGATTGGTTGCTGATTTGTGCAGAGTAACTAGCTATTTTCTAAAAATAGCTCCTGAAGATTATTAGCTTATAATATAACGATACATGTAGGTCCCTAACTTCATGCTACACACATGAATCCCCCTACATTTTGCAGGTTGGGAAAAATACAGCGGTATATTCCTGATCTGTCCCCCTCATATTAGCAAAATGCTGATATGTATTCTAAATATATCAACTGTCTGTGAAGATCGTTGATATATTGCTTTTAGAGGGTATGATGTTTGATACTTTATTTCTATTTAAAATTTATAGAAATAAAAAGAGGAAAATGGATTGAGTTTTAAGAGACACCTGATTATGTGAAAGAAGATATCCGTATTGGATTAGAACAGTATAAGAGGGGAGAATGTCGTAGTATTTCTTCTTTTATGAATAAGTATGAGAAATGAGTCAGTATAATCTCATTATATCTCCTAGAGCAGAGGAACGCATTGATTCGGTAATTGATTTTTTATTAATTGAGTGGGGATTTCAGTCGCAGCAAAAAAAATATTGCAGAGTTAAAACATTGTTTTAAAATTATAGAAATAAATCCTTTCACTTTTCCTTATATATAAGATAATATGATTGTGCGACAATGTTTAGTTACTCCATTAAGTAAATTATATTATTCAGTTCAAGGAGAAGATATTATTATATTATCACTTGAAGATGCTCGAATAAATCCCAAGAATATAAGATTCTAATTGAAATACGCTTGCAACTTCTGTTCCTGAATATAGCTCATCTAAAAGTTTTTTCTATCATAGAATTAAAATCACTGCTAGCTTTGTGTTATAGAATGAAAGCTGTATATTTGTATGCACCATAATTAAAAGGTTGTACATGTATGAGCAATAAAATATATCCTATTGGTATCCAGAACTTCGAGAAAATCCGTCAAGACGGTTATTTCTATGTTGATAAAACGGCCTTGATGTATCAAATGGTAAAGACCGGGAGTTATTACTTTTTGAGTCGTCCGCGACGTTTTGGAAAGAGTCTGCTGATCTCTACTTTGGAAGCATATTTTCAAGGGAAGAAGGAACTGTTTACGGGACTGATGGTGGAGAAGCTCGAAAAAGATTGGATAGAACATCCAATTTTGCATCTTGACCTTAATATCGAGAAGTATGATGCTTTGGAGAGTCTGGATAATATTCTAGATAAATCGTTGACCGCTTGGGAAAAACTTTATGGTGCCGAACCATCGGAACGTTCGTTCTCCCTACGCTTTGCCGGTATTATAGAGCGTGCTTGCCAGAAGACCGGACAACGGGTAGTTATTCTGGTGGATGAATATGACAAGCCGATGCTGCAGGCCATTGGCAATGAGGACTTACAGAAGCAATTCCGGGATACGTTGAAGCCTTTCTACGGAGCTTTGAAGACGATGGACGGCTGCATCAAGTTTGCGTTGTTGACCGGGGTGACAAAATTTGGCAAGGTGAGCGTGTTCAGCGACTTGAATAACTTGAAGGATATTTCAATGGATGAACGCTTTGTGGATATTTGCGGCATCACGGAGAAAGAAATACATGACAACCTGGAGGAGGAATTGCATCAGTTGGCAGAAAAGCAGAAGATGAGTTATGAGCAGGTGTGCGCAGAATTGAAAGAATGTTATGATGGTTACCACTTTATGGAACATACCATCGGGATCTATAACCCTTTCAGTCTGTTGAACACGTTTGATAAGATGAAGTTCGGCAGCTACTGGTTTGAGACGGGGACACCCACTTATCTAGTGAACTTGTTGAAGAAGCATCACTATGATTTGGAACGGATGGCTCATGAGGAAACAGACGAACAGGTGTTGAACAGTATCGACTCGGAATCTAGTAATCCCATTCCAGTGATTTATCAGAGCGGATATCTTACCATTAAGGGGTATGACGAAGAGTTTGGCATATACCGTTTAGGTTTTCCGAATCGTGAAGTGGAAGAGGGGTTTGTCCGTTTCTTACTTCCTTATTATGCGAACGTAAATAAGGTGGAGTCTCCTTTTGAAATTCAGAAGTTTGTCCGTGAAGTACGTTCCGGTGACTATAACTCTTTCTTCCGACGGCTGCAAAGTTTCTTTGCGGACACTGGTTATGACGTGATTCGCGAGCAGGAGTTACATTACGAAAATGTGCTTTTTATCGTTTTCAAACTCGTGGGCTTTTATACTAAAGTGGAATATCATACAAGCGAAGGGCGTATCGACCTTGTGTTGCAAACGGATAAATTTATATATGTCATGGAATTTAAACTGAATGGTACGGCAGAAGAAGCCCTGAAACAGATTAATGAGAAACATTATTCACTTCCTTTTGAAGCGGATAATCGTAAGCTTTTTAAAGTGGGTGTGAACTTTAGTTCGCAAACAAGAAATATAGAAAAATGGATAGTGGAAGAGTAGTTCCTTTTATTTCAAATTCCTAAAATACGCCCGTATCTTCCGCATAATCTTGATTCCCATCACTACGCCATCGAATACAGCCATACCGGTATTGAACGAACGCATGATTGCATCCGCCTTATTGGTTGCCGGAGCAAGTGGGGCAAATATTTCGCGTGTAGTAGCTGTCATGGCCTTTTTTTGAGCATGGATCTCATTTAAAAGCTTTTTTTTACGTTCGGCAATCTCTTCTAATGTAAATTTCTGCGGGGTCTGCGCATTCATAATTTATTTATTTGAATCAGTTAAAAATAAATTAGCGAGGAAGTTCACCATCGGAGAAATGATGAGCTGCTTGCGGAAAATAATAACCAGGGCGATGAGAACAACATTGATGCCTGCAATGATGGCGAAACTCGACATCAGACCGCCCACTAAAGGCTCCAATATATAAGCAAGAGCAAAAAGCAGATAAAACAGAGCCACCATGCCAAGGATAATAAGTATTAATATCATAATTAACGTGGAAAAAAGTATGGTTAACTTCTCCGTCAATTCTAATTTGGTATATTCTTTTTGAAGCTCTAGATATTTCTTGAACTCGAAAAACAACTGCTGAAAATTCTCAATACTTTTATCGTCTGCAAACATGGTCGCTCTGTTTTTAGTCTTTGATTACTCACTTATTCTGCTATTTCTCCTTTCATCTCCGCAGCAATCTCATCAACGAGAGTTTCCATTTCGCTGCGATTCAGTTTGATTCCCTTTTTACGAAGAATCTCTGCGATTTTGTGACGGGTGTCTTCTCCTTTTTCAGGAGCAAATAAAATACCAAGGGCTGCGCCTACGGCTGCACCACCCAGAAAAGCTGCTAAAACATTCAATCCTTTCATAATGTATAATGTTTAAAATGATTATGATACAACAAATATAACATTTTTATGGAAAGGTTGTTCGTGAAAACTGAAATTTTTTGCTACGTTTTATAATTCTTTTTTTCTTTTATGGTTTAATCTTATTTAACTGACTTTCGTAGCTAACCTTTGAAGGTTAAGGCGTACTTTTGTTTTCGAATATTGTAAATCAAAACATAATGGAAGCTAAGATTGTTTTTATAACCGGTGCCAGTAGCGGAATTGGCGAAGGTTGTGCCCGTAAATTTGCGAAGGAGGGATGGAATCTGATTCTGAATGCCCGTACCGTTTCGAAACTGGAAGAACTGAAAGCTGAACTGGAAGCGACGCATGGTGTACGGGTCTATATATTGCCCTTTGATGTGCGCGACCGGAAGCTGGCTGCCGCCTCTTTAGAATCATTGCCCGAAGAATGGAAGGCGATTGATGTGTTGGTGAACAACGCCGGGCTGGTGATCGGTGTGGATAAGGAATTCGAGGGTAACCTGGATGAATGGGATATCATGATCGATACGAATATAAGAGGATTGCTGGCAATGACGCGTTTGGTGGTTCCCGGTATGGTAGAACGCGGGCGCGGACATATTATTAATATCGGATCTATTGCCGGTGATGCCGCTTATCCGGGTGGGAGTGTGTATTGCGCAACGAAAGCTGCCGTGAAGGCTCTTTCGGACGGACTCCGGATTGATTTGGTGGATACTCCGTTGAGAGTGACGAACATCAAACCGGGAATGGTGGAGACAAACTTTACAGTGGTGCGTTATCGGGGAGATAAGGAAGCTGCCGATAATTTTTATAAAGGGATTCGTCCGTTGACGGGAGATGACATTGCGGAAACAGTTTATTTTGCCGCGTCGGCTCCTGCGCATATTCAGATTGCGGAGGTACTTTTGATGCCTACTTATCAGGCAACGGGTACTATTTCGTATAAGAAAAAGCCGGAATAGATGTTTTTTTGACGGATTTCTTTGCCGGATGATAAAATTTCTATTATTTTGTTGCCCGAAACTAAATGTAATAGACGAAAATATTGAATTATTAATTAAAACAGAGTATAGGATTATGAAAAAATTAGTCGTATTAGGAATGGGAGTATGCTTGGTGCTAGCATTTGCATCTTGTAAATCCAGCGAAAGTGCCTATAAGAAAGCTTACGAAAAAGCGAAACAACAAGAATTGGCAGAACCGCAGGTGGAAGCTCCGGTAGAAGTAACTCCGGTGGTTGCAGCTCCTGTGACAACTACTAAAGTGGCAGATACATCCGGCGTTCGTCAGGAAAAGGTTACAGTGGTTTCCGGCAACGAAGGGTTGAAAGATTATAGCATCGTAGCAGGTAGCTTTGGTGTGAAAGCGAATGCTGAAGGCCTGAAAGATTGGTTGGATGGACAAGGATATCACTCTACGATTGCATTTAATGCTGACAAGGCAATGTATCGCGTTATCGTGAATTCATTTGCTGATAAGGCTGCTGCTGCTGAAGCTCGCGACGCATTCAAGGCTAAATATCCGAACCGTTCGGATTTCCAGGGTGCTTGGTTGCTGTATCGCGTATATTGATTTCTTTTTGGTAATATATATTGGAAAGAACGAACGTTTTTTTCCGAATAAGAAGGCGGTAACTGGGAAGTTACTGCTTTTTTATTGAAAATGAGTGACTTCTTCGTTTAGATATTTTTATCTTTCTACTAAAAGAAGTTATAAATGATAGGAGGGAAACTTTTATAGCAAAGAAAGTTTTTACTTTTGTCAATTCTTAATTTGGAGAATGTATTGCCTGAATGTGAATAGGGCATTAATTTAGAGATTGAATGGAACAAAAATATGTAATGGCTGCTATCGACGCGGCTTTAAAAGCAGGTGAAAAGATTCTTTCTATTTATAATGATCCGGCATCGGACTTTGAAATAGAGAGAAAGGCCGATAACTCTCCGCTAACTATAGCAGACAGAAAAGCGCATGAAGCAATTGTGGCTATTCTGAATGATACTCCTTTTCCTGTTCTTAGTGAAGAAGGGAAGCATTTAGGGTATGAGACTCGACGTGAGTGGGATACTTTATGGATTGTAGATCCGCTGGATGGAACGAAGGAGTTTATTAAGCGTAATGGAGAATTTACGGTAAATATCGCTTTGGTGCAGAATTCTGTGCCTGTGTTCGGTGTTATTTATGTGCCTGTGAAAAAAGAACTTTATTTCGGGATTGAAGGTGCAGGGGCTTATAAATGTTCCGGTATTGTCAGTTGGGAAGGTGACGGCGTGGCATTGGAAGAACTGGTTGCGAAATCGGAACGGTTACCTTTGAAGGAAGTGCACGATCATCTGATTGTGGTTGCTTCACGTTCGCACCTGTCGCCTGAAACAGAATCATATATTGCAGATTTAAAGAAGAAACACGGCAGTGTGGAGTTGATTTCGAGTGGAAGTTCTATTAAAATCTGTCTGGTTGCTGAAGGAAAGGCTGATGTATATCCGCGTTTCGCTCCGACGATGGAGTGGGATACGGCTGCAGGGCATGCGATAGCCCGTGCCGCAGGGATGGAAGTATATCAGGCTGGCAAGGAAGAACCTCTACGATATAACAAGGAGGATTTATTGAATCCGTGGTTTGTTGTTGAGCCAAAAAGAGAACACTAAATAATGTTTATATGACATTTGAAATTGTATTTGTACTATTATCCCTATTAGGAATGGTAGCGGCTTTGGTAGCAGACAAGATGCGTCCGGGCATGATACTTTTTTCGGTAGTGGTTTTGTTTCTGTGTGCCGGCATTCTGACTCCTAAGGAGATGCTGGAAGGGTTTAGTAATAAAGGGATGATTACCGTTGCTCTGCTGTTTTTGGTGAGTGAAGGTATTCGTCAGTCGGGTACACTGGGACAAGTGATTAAGAAGTTGCTTCCGCAGGGAAAGACAACGGTGTTTAAAGCACAGTTGCGTATCTTGCCTTCGGTGGCTTTTATTTCTGCCTTTCTGAATAATACGCCTGTCGTGGTTATTTTTGCTCCGATTATCAAGCATTGGGCTAAATCGGTGAATCTCCCGGCTACGAAGTTCCTGATTCCTCTTTCTTATGTGACTATTTTGGGAGGTATCTGTACATTGATCGGTACTTCTACTAACCTGGTGGTGCATGGAATGATATTGGAAGCCGGATTTGAAGGCTTCTCCATGTTCGAACTCGGAAAGGTGGGAATATTCATCGCTATTGCCGGAATTATTTATATATTTCTTTTTTCCAAGCGTCTTTTGCCGGATGCGCGTCCGGACACGGCTGTGCCGGATGAAGAAGTAGAAGAGGGGGAGAAGTTGCATCGGGTAGAGGCTGTTTTGGGGGCTCGCTTTCCCGGTATTAATAAAAAGCTGAAAGATTTTAATTTTCAACGTCATTATGGTGCCGAAGTAAAAGAAATCAAGACGCGTAATGGACAGCGTTTCGTAACAAATCTGGATGATGTGGTGCTTCATGAAGGAGATACGTTAGTTGTGATGGCTGATGATACATTTATTCCTACGTGGGGTGAGTCTTCTGTGTTTGTCTTGTTGACGAATGGAAATGAACCGGATACTACCGGAAAGAAAAAACGTTGGTTTGCTTTGCTGTTATTGGTTCTGATGATTGTGGGCGCAACGGTGGGTGAGCTTCCGATAACAAAGGAGATGTTTCCGGGTATCAAGTTGGATATGTTTTTCTTTGTGTCTATTACTACTATTATTATGGCATGGACAAATCTGTTCCCTGCCCGTAAATACACTAAATATATTTCGTGGGATATATTGATTACGATTGCTTGTGCATTTGCTATCAGTAAGGCGATGGTGAACTCCGGTGTGGCGGATAGCGTTGCGAAGTTTATTATCGGATTGAGTGATGATTATGGTCCGCACGTATTGCTCGCCATGGTATTTATTATCACGAATTTGTTTACGGAATTGATTACTAATAATGCAGCAGCGGCTTTGGCTTTTCCTTTGGCATTGTCAATCTCTGCGCAATTAGGGGTAAGTCCGACGCCCTTCTTTGTGGTGATTTGTATGGCTGCATCTGCCAGCTTTTCAACGCCTATCGGTTATCAAACGAATCTGATTGTGCAAGGTATCGGTAACTATAAGTTTACGGATTTTGTACGTATCGGTTTGCCGCTTAATATTATAACTTTCTTAATATCTATTATCCTGATCCCATTGATCTGGAACTTTTAATAAATAAATCTGTAAATGGAAGAAAAGAACCATATATATCCGATATTTGACCGCATGATGACGCGGCAGGATAAAGAAGAACTTTTAGGGCAACACAGTGTGATGATCTGGTTTACCGGATTGAGCGGTTCCGGAAAGAGCACGATTGCTATTGCATTGGAACGTGAACTCCATAAGCGCGGATTGCTTTGCCGTATCTTGGATGGGGATAATATCCGTAGTGGAATTAATAATAACCTGGGATTTTCCGAAACGGACCGGGTGGAAAATATTCGTCGTATAGCTGAAGTGTCTAAGCTGTTTTTGGATAGTGGCATCATTACGATTGCTGCATTTATCAGCCCTAATAATGATATTCGCGAAATGGCTGCGAATATTATCGGTAAGGATGATTTTCTGGAAATTTTCGTTAGCACTCCGTTGGAGGAGTGTGAGAAACGTGATGTGAAAGGCTTATATGCGAAGGCACGGAAAGGGGAGATTCAGAATTTTACAGGAATTTCCGCACCATTCGAGGTTCCGGAACATCCGGCTTTGTCACTGGATACTTCCAAATTGACTTTGGAGGAATCGGTGAACCGTTTGTTGGAGCTTGTTTTGCCAAAAGTGAAGAGTATAAAATGAAGAATGAGGAATTAGGGATGAAGAATTAGTATGCGGTTATCAGCAAATTCATAATTCGTAATTCATAATTTTAAAAATAATGGAAGAATATAAATTAAGCCACTTGAAGGAACTCGAAGCCGAGTCTATTCATATCATCCGCGAGGTGGCGGCGGAATTTGAGAATCCGGTGATGCTTTACAGTATCGGAAAGGATTCTTCGGTGATGGTACGCTTGGCTGAAAAAGCGTTTTATCCGGGTAAAGTGCCATTCCCATTGATGCACATCGACTCGAAATGGAAATTCAAGGAGATGATTCAGTTCCGTGATGAATATGCGAAGAAGTACGGATGGAATCTGATCGTGGAAAGTAATATGGAGGCTTTTCATGCAGGGGTAGGACCTTTTACGCATGGAAGTAAAGTGCATACAGACTTGATGAAGACGCAGGCATTGCTTCATGCGCTGGATAAATATAAGTTTGATGCAGCATTTGGTGGGGCCCGCCGCGATGAGGAAAAGTCACGCGCGAAGGAACGTATTTTCTCTTTCCGGGATAAATTTCATCAATGGGACCCGAAAAATCAGCGTCCTGAATTGTGGGATATTTATAATGCCCGTGTGCACAAGGGGGAAAGTATCCGTGTATTCCCGATTAGTAACTGGACAGAGTTGGACATCTGGCAGTATATTCGTCTGGAGAATATTCCGATTGTTCCGCTTTATTATGCTAAGGAACGTCCGGTGATTAATTTGGATGGTAATATTATTATGGCAGATGATGAGCGTTTGCCTGAAAAGTACCGGGATCAGATTGAAATGAAGATGGTGCGTTTCCGTACGTTGGGCTGCTGGCCTCTGACTGGGGCAGTGGAAAGCGGAGCTGCTACAATCGAAGAGATTGTGGAAGAAATGATGACTACCACCAAGAGTGAGCGTACTACCCGTGTGATTGACTTTGACCAGGAGGGTAGTATGGAACAAAAGAAACGTGAAGGATACTTTTAATTGTAACTAGTAATGGCAGATAATAAATTAGATATAAAAGCTTTTCTGGACAAGGATGAACAGAAAGACTTATTGAGACTGTTGACGGCGGGTTCGGTGGATGACGGAAAATCAACATTGATCGGACGCTTGTTGTTTGACAGTAAGAAATTGTATGAAGATCAACTGGATGCACTGGAACGTGATAGTAAGCGTGTAGGAAATGCAGGTGAGCATATCGACTATGCGTTATTGCTGGATGGTTTGAAGGCTGAACGTGAACAGGGAATTACAATTGATGTGGCTTATCGCTATTTTTCTACTAATGGTCGTAAGTTTATCATCGCGGATACTCCGGGACACGAACAATACACACGTAACATGATTACCGGCGGATCTACGGCAAACCTGGCTATCATCTTGGTGGATGCCCGCACGGGAGTGATTACCCAGACTCGTCGTCACACTTTTCTGGTGTCTTTGCTGGGGATCAAGCATGTGGTATTGGCTGTCAACAAGATGGACTTGGTGGACTTCTCGGAAGAGCGTTTTAATGAGATTGTGGCTGACTATAAGACGTTTGTTACTCCGCTGGGTATTCCGGACGTAAACTGCATTCCTCTTTCTGCATTGGATGGGGATAATGTGGTGGATAAGTCTGAACGTACTCCGTGGTATAAGGGGATTTCTTTACTTGATTTCCTTGAAACGGTTCATATCGACAATGACCACAACTTTACGGATTTCCGTTTCCCGGTTCAGTATGTGCTTCGTCCGAATTTGGACTTCAGAGGATTCTGCGGTAAAGTGGCGTCGGGTATTGTTCGCAAAGGCGATACAGTGATGGCACTTCCTTCCGGAAAAACATCTAAGGTGAAGAGTATCGTGACTTATGACGGAGAGTTGGATTATGCTTTCCCACCGCAGTCTGTGACATTGACGCTGGAAGATGAAATCGACGTGTCACGTGGTGAAATGTTGGTGCATCCTGACAATCTGCCGACTGTGGATCGTAACTTTGAAGCGATGATGGTTTGGATGGATGAAGAACCGATGGATATTAATAAATCGTTCTTTATTAAACAGACTACCAATTTGAGCCGTACGCGCATCGATACAATAAAGTATAAGGTGGATGTGAATACAATGGAACATCTGTCTCTGGAGAATGGCCAGTTGACCAAAGAGACTTTGCCTTTGCAATTGAATCAGATTGCCCGCGTGGTATTGACTACGGCTAAAGAGCTGTTCTTTGATCCTTATAAGAAAAATAAATCGTGCGGTTCCTTTATCTTGATTGACCCGATCACCAATAATACTTCTGCGGTAGGTATGATTATCGACCGGGTGGAAATGAAAGATATGAGTGACACGGAAGATGTGCCGGTATTGGATATGACGAAGCTGGGAATTGCTCCGGAACATTATGAAGCGGTAGAAAAAGCAGTGAAGGAGTTGGAACGCCAGGGCTTGGCCGTACGACTAATAAAATAGATTGTTAAACAATAATTTGGAAGTTGGAAATGATGGTTTTACTGTCATTTCTAATTTTCGATTTTTAATTTTTAATTAATAAAGTGGGATTACTCGAATTTAATAAACTTCCGATTAATACATTGGTAGGTGCCGACTGGAAGACATTCAAGGCTATTACTGCCGGTCGTGAAATTGATGCAGCCTACAAGGGGAAATATCGATTGACCAAGGCTGTGTGTCGCTTGCTTTCTCCATTGGCGTCATTGCAGGACAAGCGTTACGAGAAACTGCTCGCTAATCAGCCGTTGGAGCATGACCCGGTATTTATCCTGGGACACTGGCGAAGCGGAACTACGTTTGTACATAATGTATTCTCTTGTGATAAGCATTTTGGGTATAACACTACTTATCAGACTGTATTTCCTCATCTGATGATGTGGGGACAACCTTTCTTCAAAAAGAATATGAGTTGGCTGATGCCGGATAAGCGTCCGACGGATAATATGGAACTGGCAGTGGATCTTCCCCAGGAAGAGGAGTTTGCTTTGTCGAACATGATGCCTTATACCTATTATAATTTCTGGTTTCTGCCGAAGTATCAGCAGGAGTACGCTGATAAATATCTTTTGTTTGATGACATAACGGATGCCGAATTGAAGGTGTTTGAAGAGGTGTTCACTAAATTGATTAAGATTTCTTTGTGGAATACTCACGGTACTCAATTTCTTAGTAAGAACCCTCCGCATACCGGAAGGGTGAAGGAATTGGTGAAAATGTTCCCGAATGCTAAGTTTATCTACCTGGTGCGTAACCCGTATACTGTATTCGAATCTACACGCAGTTTCTTTACAAATACGATTCAGCCGTTGAAATTGCAGGATGTTAGCAATGAACAATTGGAGGAAAATATCCTTTCTATCTATGCAAAGCTTTATCATAAGTATGAATCGGATAAGAAGTTTATTCCGGAAGGTAACCTGATGGAAGTGAAATTTGAAGATTTCGAAGCGGATGCGATGGGCATGACGGAAACTATTTATAAGTCTCTTTCTATCCCCGGATTTGCTGAAGCACGTAGCGATATAGAAAAATACGTGGGCGGAAAGAAGGGATATAAGAAGAATAAATATAAATATGACGACCGTACGATTCAATTGGTAGAAAAGAACTGGGATTTTGCTTTGAAACAATGGGATTATAAATTATAAGAAGAAAAAGAAAGGAAAAGTATTGATGATTCAGAAAAGCATTCATCGCCTGTTGATGACAGGTTTCGTTGCATTTATTTCTTCCTTGTCTTTGATGGCGCAACATAAAGTTGAGGTGGTTCCTTTCGGGGACATGAATCAATGGGTGGACCGTCAGATAAAGGAGTCGAGCATTATTGGCGGGAATACTAAGAATGTATATGCGATAGGGCCGACGTCGGTGATCAAGGGGGATCAGGTTTATAAGAATATGGGTGGTTCGCCTTGGGCTACTTCGAATGTGATGGCGAAAGTGGCCGGTATTACGAAAACTAATACTTCGGTCTTTCCGGAGAAGCGGGGAGATGGATACTGTGCCCGTTTGGATACACGCATGGAAAGTGTGAAAGTGCTGGGATTGGTTAATATTACAGTGTTGGCGGCAGGGTCTATCTTTACCGGTTCGGTGCATGAGCCGATTAAGGGCACTAAAAATCCGCAGAAAATGCTGCAGACGGGTATTCCGTTTACAAAAAAACCGGTTGCTCTTCAGTTTGATTACAAGGTGAAGATGTCTGACCGGGAGAATCGTATTCGTGCTACCGGTTTCAGTAAGATTACGGATGTGCCCGGAAAAGATTATCCGGCAGCTATCCTGTTACTGCAAAAACGTTGGGAAGATGCCAATGGAAATGTGTATGCGAAACGGATAGGGACAATGGTGACTTATTATTATCACTCTACGGACTGGAAAAATAATGTAACTTATGAGATTATGTATGGTGATATAACGAATCGTCCGGAGTACAAGGCGCACATGATGCGTCTGCAAGCAACCGAAAGTTATACGGTGAACAGCAAGGGTGAAAGCGTGCCTATCCACGAAGTGGCCTGGGGAGATGAAAATGATGTTCCGACTCATATGTATATTCAATTTACATCCAGTCATGGAGGAGCTTATATCGGTTCTCCGGGAAATACATTATGGGTTGACAATGTAAAACTGGTATATTAACAAAGTATATAGACAAAGAAGAGAAATAGTCAGTGATATCATTTATCATTGACTATTTTTTTTGTTTTAATTCTTTTGTCACAAACCCTTTCAGATGCCTTCTGGAGTTATCTAAGACTTTTATCGCTCTATAAAAATCTATGAATGAATGAAAATTTACGTGTTTTTTTGTTTGTGTTATATTAAATATCTATATTTGCACCAAATTTAGAAAGAAGAATGACGTTTATTGTCTCTTAGTCAGGTGTAGAACATTTGGGTTGTGTATCTATCCTGTAAGACAATTGAAATATATTATTTACTAAAATAAATTGAGATGAAAAAGGGTTTATTGTTTATTTTATTGGCAGCAGCATCTGTATGTTTGCCTGCACAAGAAAAAGAAAATGCAGCAAAGAGTTATAGAGTGGAAACTAACCGCTTTGGTGCTAACTGGTTTATTAGTGGTGGCGTTGGCGCACAAATGTATTTTGGCGACAATGATGGTAAAGCCGACTTCGGAAAACGTCTTGCTCCGGCACTTGACATTGCTGTAGGTAAGTGGTTTACTCCAGGTATCGGATTACGCGTGGCTTACAACGGTCTTCAGGCTAAAGGTGCTACTCCTTATGCTAACGGTCCGCTTGTAGACGGAGGACAGTACTCTAATGGTTACTACAAAGAAAAATGGAATGTTGTTAACCTTCACGGAGACGTATTGTTGAACCTTACCAATATGTTCTGTGGTTATAAAGAAGATCGTCTGTACTCATTCATTCCTTATGTAGGTGCTGGATTCGTACACACAGGTAAAGGTCCGGGTTATGATGAACTGGGTATCAATGCCGGTTTGATCAACCGCTTCCGTCTCTCTTCAGCTTTGGATCTTAACGTTGAATTGCGTGGACTTTTGATGAAAGGCGCATTTGGTAACTCAGGTCCTGAAGGATTGGCTGGTCTGACTGTAGGTGTTACTTACAAGTTCAAGAAACGTGGTTGGGATGCTGTTCCTACTGTACCGATGGTTCCGGAAAGTCAGTTGAACGACATGAGAGACAGAGTAAACGCTCTGAAGGGTGAAAACGAATCTTTGAAACGTGACTTGGTTGAAGCACGTAACAAAAAACCGGAAGTGATCGTTAAGAAAGAAGCTGGTTTCATTCCACGTTATGTTGTTGTATTTAATATCGGAAAGAGCAACATCAGCAAGAGAGAGTATATGAATATCGAAGCTATGGCTAAAGGTATCAAAGCAACTGATAAAGTATTTACTGTAACAGGTTATGCTGATAAAGGTACTGGTTCTGCTGAATATAACATGAAATTGAGTAAGAAGAGAGCTGAAGCAGTTCGTGACCTGATGGTTAATGAATTCGGTGTTCCTGCTTCTCAGTTGAAAGTTGATTACAAGGGTGGCGTAGGCAACATGTTCTATGATGATGCTAAGTTAAGCCGTGTAGCTATTGTTGAAGAATAATATACATTTTAAATAATAGAATAAAAGAGACGTTTCCTTTCACAGGAAGCGTCTTTTTTGTATTTTTGTACCCCATGAGCAGAATAGTAGCAATAGATTATGGAAGAAAGCGTACTGGGATAGCTGTGAGCGATACTATGCAGCTGATCGCAAACGGATTGACAACAGTGCCTACGCATGAACTTCTGAACTTTATCGGTGAATATATGGCTAAAGAACCGGTGGAGCGGATTATTATTGGATTGCCAAAGCAAATGAATAATGAGGTTTCGGAGAATATGAAGAATATAGAACCTTTTGTTCGTTCGCTGAAGAAACGATATCCGGATCTTCCGGTCGAGTATGTGGACGAACGGTTCACTTCTGTTCTTGCGCATCGTACCATGTTGGAGGCCGGTCTGAAGAAAAAGGACCGCCAAAACAAAGCATTGGTGGATGAGATAAGTGCTACTATTATTTTGCAAACATATTTGGAAAGTAAACGTTTTTAATAGAAGATATTGAATAACTTAATTTTTAGTAGAGTATAAAAATATGATTTTACCTATTTATGTATATGGTCAGCCTGTATTGAGAAAGGTTGCAGAGGACATAACACCGGATTATCCGAACCTGAAAGAGTTGATTGAAAACATGTTTGAAACAATGGTGCACGCCGATGGCGTAGGACTGGCTGCTCCGCAGATTGGTTTGCCTATTCGCGTGGTTACTATTACGTTGGATCCGCTTTCGGAGGAGTATCCTGAATTTAAAGACTTCAATAAGGCTTATATCAATCCCCACATTCTGGAAGTCGGGGGCGAAGAAGTGAACATGGAAGAGGGCTGTCTCAGTCTTCCCGGTATTCATGAAACAGTGAAAAGAGGTGATAAAATTCGCGTGAAATATATGGACGAGAATTTTGTGGAGCATGAAGAAGAGGTAGAGGGTTATCTGGCTCGGGTGATGCAGCATGAATTCGATCATTTGGATGGTAAGATGTTTATCGACCATATCTCACCGCTTCGTAAGCAGATGATTAAAGGAAAGCTGAATACGATGTTGAAGGGAAAAGCACGCAGTTCTTATAAGATGAAACAGGTGAAATAAAGATAAAAAACGTTTATATCCCTGTTAAGTAAGCGAAAAGCATTATTTTTGCTTCGTTTACAAGCATAAAATATCAATGGTAAAAAGAATCTTAACAGTTTTATTACTGTTCCCAACGCTGGTGTGTGCTCAGATAAATACGGATCGGGTGATGACTATTGCCCGAAACGCTCTTTATTTTGAGGACTATGTACTTTCTATTCAGTACTTTAACCAGGTTATTAACGCTAAACCTTATCTGTATGAGCCCTATTTCTTCAGGGCATTGGCAAAACTAAATCTGGAGGATTTCCAGGGTGCTGAAACAGACTGTGATGCAGCTATCCAACGCAATCCGTTTGTGGTGGGTGCTTATCAGATTCGTGGTTTGGCAAGGATTCGTCAGAGTAAATTTGATGGAGCGATTGAAGATTACAAGAAAGCATTGCATTATGATCCGGAGAATATTACCTTATGGCATAATCTGACATTATCTCATATCCAGAAGAAAGATTATGATGCTGCGAAAGAGGATTTGGAAAGTTTGCTGAAAGTATCTCCGCGTTATACCCGCGCTTATTTGATGAGGGGGGAAGTGTCCTTGCAACAGAAAGATACGATTGCTGCTTTGAACGACTTCAATAAGGCTCTTGAACTGGATAAATATGATCCGGACGCATGGTCTGCAAGAGCGATCGTTAAATTACAGCAGGCTAAGTATGCGGAAGCTGAAGCGGATTTCAACCGTGCTATTCCTTTGAGCGCTAAGAATGCGGGAAATTATATAAACCGTGCATTGGCACGCTTTCATCAGAATAATTTGAGAGGCGCTATGAGCGATTATGATCTGGCGTTGGATATTGATCCGAATAACTTTATCGGTCATTATAACCGTGGTTTGTTGCGTGCTCGGGTAGGAGATGACAACCGGGCTATTGAAGATTTTGACTTTGTCATCAAGATGGAGCCGGATAATATGATGGCTGTCTTTAACCGTGGATTGCTACGTGCCCAAACGGGTGATTATCGCGGGGCAATACAAGATTACACAACTGTTATCAACCAGTATCCGAACTTCCTTGCCGGATATTACCAGCGTTCGGAAGCTCGCAGAAAGATTGGCGACAAGAAAGGAGCGGAGCAGGACGAGTTTAAAGTCATGAAAGCTCAAATAGATAAGCAGAACGGTGTGACGAATAAAGATGTAGCACAGAATAAGGATAAGGAAAACGAAGAGGAAGGCGGAGAGAAGACCCGTAAGAAATCAGATAAGAATATGAATAACTATCGTAAGATAGTGATTGCCGATGATTCCGAAGCTGAACAACGCTATACAAGTGATTATCGTGGACGTGTGCAGGATAAGAACGTAAATATAAAACTGGAACCGATGTTCGCTTTGACTTATTATGAGAAGATGAGTGACGTGAAGCGTTCGGTGAACTTTCACAAATATATTGAGGGTTTAAACCGTACAGGTATACTTCCGAAACGTCTTCGCATCACGAATATGGAAGCTCCGTTGACGGAAGAACAGGTGAAAGTGCATTTTGCCTTGATCGATACACATACATCGGCTATTGTGGAAGATGATAAGAATGCCTCAAAACGTTTTGCCCGTGCAATTGATTTTTATTTGGTGCAGGACTTCTCGAGTGCGGTCTCTGATTTGACTCAGACAATCTTGCTGGATGGTGATTTCTTCCCGGCATATTTTATGCGTGCATTGATTCGTTGTAAACAGTTGGAATATCAGAAAGCGGAACAAGCTGTCGAAACAGATGTTGTTCCTGGCGATAATAAGCGTAAAGAGATTACCGCAGTAGATTATGAGGTGGTGAGAAAAGATTTGGATAAGGTGATAAATCTGGCTCCGGACTTTGTATATGCATATTATAATCGTGCCAATGTTTCTGCCATGTTGAAAGATTACCGGGCTGCAATTGTCGACTATGATAAGGCGATCGAGCTGAATCCTGATTTTGCAGACGCTTACTTCAATCGTGGACTGACTCATATTTTCTTAGGAAATAATAAGCTGGGTATTTCTGATTTGAGTAAAGCCGGTGAGTTGGGGATTGTTTCTGCTTATAATGTTATCAAACGTTTTACGGATCAATCGGAATAACATTTTTTTGATAAAAAATAGAAAACTCAAAAGATTTAGTTACTTTTGCGTTCAAATTATGAAAATATAACATCATCATATTATGATAAAGATAACATTTCCCGATGGCTCCGTTCGTGAATATAACGAAGGAGTGAACGGTTTACAGATTGCTGAAAGTATCAGCTCGCGTCTGGCACAGGAAGTGCTGGCATGTGGAGTGAACGGCGAGACTTATGATTTAGGACGTCCTATTAATGAAGATGCTAATTTTGTTCTTTATAAATGGGATGATGAAGAAGGTAAACATGCGTTTTGGCATACAAGTGCACATTTGCTGGCGGAAGCTTTGCAGGAACTTTATCCGGGTATCCAGTTTGGTATCGGACCGGCTATCGAGAACGGATTCTACTATGATGTGGATCCGGGTGAAGCTGTGATTAAAGAAAGCGACCTTCCAGCCATTGAAGCTAAAATGTTGGAACTGGCTGCAAAGAAAGAAGAGGTAGTCAGAAAAAGCATCGCAAAGACAGATGCTCTGAAAATGTTTGGCGATCGTGGCGAAACATACAAATGTGAATTGATCTCTGAACTGGAAGACGGACACATTACAACTTATACCCAGGGTGCATTTACTGACCTTTGTCGTGGTCCTCACTTGATGACGACTGCTCCGATCAAGGCTATCAAGTTGACTTCAGTGGCTGGTGCTTACTGGCGTGGTCATGAAGATCGTAAGATGCTGACCCGTATTTATGGTATCACGTTCCCGAAGAAAAAAATGCTGGATGAATATCTGATATTGCTGGAAGAAGCGAAGAAGCGTGACCACCGTAAGATCGGTAAGGAGATGCAGTTGTTTATGTTCTCCGAAACTGTAGGTAAGGGACTTCCTATGTGGTTGCCAAAAGGTACTGCATTGCGTCTGCGTCTGCAAGAGTTCTTGCGTCGTATTCAGACACGTTACGATTATCAGGAAGTAATCACTCCGCCAATTGGTAATAAATTGCTGTATGTGACTTCAGGTCACTATGCAAAATATGGTAAGGATGCATTCCAGCCTATTCATACTCCGGAAGAGGGTGAAGAGTATTTCTTGAAACCAATGAACTGCCCTCACCACTGTGAGATTTACAAGAACTTCCCACGTTCATATAAGGACCTTCCATTGCGTATTGCAGAATTTGGTACGGTTTGTCGTTATGAACAAAGTGGTGAGTTACATGGTTTAACTCGTGTACGTAGCTTTACACAGGATGATGCGCATATCTTCTGCCGTCCGGAACAAGTGAAAGATGAATTCCTTCGTGTGATGGATATCATATCTATCGTGTTCCGTTCTATGGATTTCCAGAATTTTGAAGCACAGATATCCTTGCGTGATAAAGTGAACCGTGAAAAGTACATCGGTAGCGATGATAACTGGGAAAAGGCTGAACAGGCTATTATTGAGGCTTGTGCGGAAAAAGGCTTGCCTGCTAAGATTGAGTATGGAGAAGCAGCTTTCTATGGTCCTAAACTTGACTTTATGGTGAAAGACGCTATCGGTCGTCGTTGGCAGCTGGGTACGATCCAGGTTGACTACAACTTGCCGGAACGTTTTGAACTTGAATATATGGGTTCTGACAATCAGAAGCATCGCCCGGTAATGATTCACCGTGCTCCGTTCGGATCAATGGAACGTTTTGTTGCCGTACTGATTGAACATACTGCCGGTAAATTCCCATTGTGGCTGACACCGGAACAGGTAGTTATTCTGCCAATCAGTGAGAAGTTCAATGAATATGCAGAGCAGGTGAAGATGTATCTGAAGATACACGAAATCCGTGCGATTGTAGATGATCGTAACGAGAAGATCGGCCGTAAGATTCGTGATAATGAGATGAAACGTATTCCTTATATGCTGATTGTCGGCGAAAAAGAAGCAGAAAATGGAGAAGTTTCTGTTCGTAGACAAGGCGAAGGTGACAAAGGAACTATGAAATTTGAAGAATTTGCTAAAATTTTGAACGAAGAAGTTCAGAATATGATAAATAAATGGTAACTTTGCAGCCGTTTCAGAATAAAATATTTAGTATAACAATAAAAAGATCAAACTAGGAAGTAAACGTTTTTAATGAAGAATGACACTCTAAAAGGGCAATACAGAATCAATGAACAGATTCGTGCCAAGGAAGTTCGCATAGTAAGCGATGATATTGAACCGAAAGTATATCCAATCTTTCAGGCTCTGAAAATGGCTGAAGAGAGAGAATTGGATTTAGTGGAAATTTCTCCTAATGCTCAACCCCCTGTTTGTCGTATTATTGATTATTCTAAATTTCTTTATCAATTAAAGAAACGCCAGAAGGAACAGAAAGCGAAGCAGGTTAAGGTTAATGTGAAGGAAATCCGTTTCGGACCCCAGACAGACGACCATGATTACAACTTTAAGTTGAAGCATGCTAAAGGATTTTTGGAAGATGGCGATAAGGTGAAGGCTTATGTATTCTTTAAAGGTCGCTCCATCCTTTTCAAGGAGCAAGGTGAAGTGCTTTTGCTTCGTTTTGCAAATGACCTGGAAGATTACGCTAAAGTAGATCAAATGCCGATACTGGAAGGTAAGCGCATGACTATTCAGCTTTCTCCGAAAAAGAAAGAAGCTTCTAAAAAGCCGGCAACAGCTGGAACACCGAAACCTGCTGCTCCTGCACAAAAAGCAGAGAAGCCGGAAAAGGGCGAAGAATAAGAAAGGATGCGTAACGTGCAGGTATAGTGCGTTGCCATTATATATTTAATAATTTAAAAACAAGTAAGATGCCAAAGATGAAGACTAACTCCGGTTCTAAAAAAAGGTTTACCCTTACCGGAACAGGTAAAATCAAAAGAAAGCACGCTTTTCACAGTCACATTTTGACTAAGAAAACTAAGAAGAGAAAAAGAAATCTGTGCTACTCTACAACTGTTGATACAACAAATGTAAGCCAGGTTAAGGAACTCTTAGCAATGAAGTAATCAAAAGCGTAAAAGTATTATTAAAGTATTAACCGAATGCATTAGCCTGAAGTTCGCTGCGTGAAGTAGCGGCGCTAACATTCAAAAAAAGTAAAACTATGCCAAGATCAGTAAATCATGTTGCTTCAAAAGCAAGAAGAAAGAAAATTTTGAAATTAACCAGAGGTTACTTTGGTGCAAGAAAGAATGTATGGACCGTAGCTAAAAACACTTGGGAAAAGGGTTTGACTTACGCGTTCCGTGACCGTAGAAATAAGAAAAGAAACTTCCGCGCTCTTTGGATACAACGTATCAACGCTGCTGCACGTCTTGAAGGAATGTCTTATTCTAAATTGATGGGCGGTCTGCACAAAGCCGGTATTGAAATAAACCGTAAGGTTTTGGCTGATTTAGCTATGAATCACCCGGAAGCTTTCAAAGCTGTAGTTGCAAAAGCAAAAGCTGCTTAAGCATCAATAGTTTACGAGTTACAAAGTGTCAGTTACTAAGCTAGTAACTGGCACTTTTCTTTTGTTAGGCAGATGAAAGGGAATAAAAAAAATGTTAGTTGGCAAACAAAATCCTTTTTTTTCTTGTTAGTTTCATGTATTCTTATTACATTTGTGATACTAAAATATTAGCCGTATCGACTGGATCGGGAAACTCTTCAAATTAATCTGATGCACCGAGAAAGCTTCGTTCTTCAATGGCGGGCCACATCCTTCGGGACAGCTTTAAGCCGGTGGATTACAAAGAGGGCGAGCGCTCAAATCTTGTTCTATCAGAGTTTCATCACATCGTCGATGCGGCTTTTTTATATACTTTTCTATGATATTCTATTTCTCCGGTACAGGTAATTCTAAATGGATTGCAAATCAGCTTTCCAAAGAGCAAAAAGAAGAATTGGTTTTTATTCCCGATGCGTTAAAGAACAGAACGTTTGAGTTTTGTTTGCGGGAAGATGAAAAGATCGGTTTTGTATTTCCTATCTATTCGTGGGCTCCTCCTGAAATCGTACTTAATTTTATTCGGCAACTCTCTTTAAAGGGGTATAAAAGACAATATTTGTTTTTTGTTTGTTCCTGTGGGGATGATACCGGGCTTACGCAGCAGGTGCTGGAGAAGGCTTTGAGTCATAAAGGCTGGAAGTGTCATGCAGGCTTTTCTGTGACTATGCCCAATAATTATGTGTTGCTTCCCGGTTTTGACGTAGATAAGAAAGAACTGGAGGAGAAAAAGCTGGCAGATGCTATTCCGACTCTCAATCAAATAAATGCTTCGATAAGTAGGAGAGAGGAGTTGTTTCTTTGTCATGAAGGGAGTATTCCTTTTATTAAGACGAGGATTATCAATCCTTTATTTAATCGCTTTCAGATGTCTCCCGAGAATTTTTATACTACGGATGCTTGTATTGGATGTAAGCGTTGTGAGAAGAGTTGTCCGGTAGGGAATATTATGATGGTGGGCAGAAAGCCTGTTTGGGGGATGGATTGCACCTCATGCCTGGCATGTTATCATGTTTGTCCGCAGCATGCGGTGCAATATGGGAAAAGAACGAAAGATAAAGGGCAGTATTTCAATCCTAATTAATCTACTCGCCAATTAATCTACTCGTCTTTGATTTTAATGCAGCAATTGGATAAGTCTTCAATGATAGCCAGGCTTTCTACTCTGACACCTTGCTCCTCAAGTTTTTTACGCCCATTTTGGAAGGCTTTTTCAATAATGAATCCCATTCCTACCAAATTTGCTCCGGATTGCTTGATGAGGTCGATAATGCCTAATGCGGCATTGCCATACGCGAGGAAGTCATCCACGAAAAGAACATTGTCATTTGGAGTGAGGAAATCGGCACTGATAACGACTTCATAATCACGATCTTTAGTGAATGAGTGCACAGTGGTGCTTAGTGCATTCTGGATGGTTTTAGGAGACTTTTTCTTTGCAAATACAACTGGTAAATCCATTAGGTAGCCTGTCATGATAGCCGGGGCGATGCCGCTGGCTTCGATTGTCATAATCTTATTTACGTTTGTGGCTGCAAAACGACGGACAAACTCGACTCCGATTGATTTCATCAGGACAGGGTCCATTTGATGATTAATAAAACCGTCTACTTTCAGGATACCTCCTTCGTAGCATTTTCCGTCTTGCAGAATTCTTTTTTTAAGTAATTGCATGCTGTATGATATTAATTAATAATGTGCTAATATTCCATTCCGCATGGTGAAAACGGCGGTTGGTATATTAGCACATGGATATTTGAATCGTTACTTGTTGTCTCTTAAGTCTTTCACCCGGACGGCTTTTCCTTCGCTTTGCGGGAGAGAGCCTTTCTTTACCAGTTTAACTTTAGGAGTCACCAATATTTCATCCTTCAATTGGCGGGTAATATCCTTGCGGATCTTCTCCAGTTCAATATAATTGTCGGTAGAAAGGTCGCTTAATTCTACTTCGACGATCATTTCGTCTTGGTTGTTGACAGTTTCCAGCGTAATCAGGTAGTTGCTGCCTAATTCGGGGAATTGTACGAGAATCTTTTCTACTTGCATCGGGAAGATGTTTACTCCCTTGATAATGAACATATCATCACTACGTCCCTTGATACGGTCGATACGGATATGGGTACGGCCACATGGGCATTTTCCGGGAAGAATACGGGTTAAATCGCGGGTACGATAGCGAATTAACGGCATCATTTCACGATCAAGAGTCGTAAGTACTAATTCTCCGATTTCTCCTTCCGGAACAGGTTCGCCTGTTTCCGGGTCGATAATTTCTACCAGATAACAGTCTTCCCAGAAGTGCATTCCATTCTGTTCCTGACATTCGAAGGCAACACCGGGGCCGTTCATCTCTGTCATACCGAAGCTGTTGTATGCTTTTACCCCCAGCATCTTTTCTATTTTCCGGCGTTGTTCGTCGGTGTGGGGTTCGGCGCCGATAACCAGGGTTTTCAGTGTGGTTCCTTTGGGATCGAGACCTTCTTCCTGGAAGACTTCTGCAAGGCGGATGGCATAGCTGGGGATAGCATGTAAAGCGGTAGTCTTAAAGTCGTTGATGAATTTAATCTGTCGTTTACTGTTTCCTGCAGCGGCAGGGACTGTCAGGCAGCCCAAGCGTTCTGCGCCGTATTGGAAGCCTAAACCTCCTGTAAACATACCGTATCCGGAGCTGTTTTGGAAAACGTCAGTCTTGCGTATTCCTACTGCGTACAGACAGCGGGCTACCAGATTGGCCCAAGAATCGAGGTCGTGCTGTGAGTGAACGATAACAGTCGGGTTTCCGGTGGTACCACTGGAAGAGTGAATACGTACACCATCATTGCTCATATCACCTGCCACCAGTCCGAACGGGTAGTGGGCGCGCATGTCAGATTTGGTAGTGAAAGGTACTTTGCGGATATCATCCAATGACTGTATGCTATCTGCTGTGATGCCATGTTTGCTGAAAACTTCTTTGTAATATGGAGCGTTCGCAGCTATATTAATTGTTTTTTTAAGCCGTTGAAGCTGCAATTCCTGCAACTTCTCCCGGCTCATGGTTTCTAATTCTTCTTCCCAGTATTGTGTACTCATGGTAATGCCTTTTATTGCATCAGCTTTTCCGCAATTTCTTTGCCGGCTGCCAATGCTTTAAGATTCATTTCTACAATTGCTTCTCCCTTACGCAGGAAGATTTCGCGGATGCTGTCTTGCACTTTTTCGTAATCAATACCCAGGAATGGGATTGTTGCTCCCAGTAAGACAATGTTGGCAACGCGGGCGGAGCCTACTTCTTTTGCCACTTTGTCTACGTTCAATACTATTTTATGAGGCAGTTTGTTGATTTCTGCCATCACTTTGTCTGTTTCCGGATAATTGGGGATGTTGACAAACGGAGTTTCGTTAGTCACCAACCAGCCGGTAGGGCTAAGGTAGGGGAGGTAACGCAATCCTTCCATCGGTTCCAATGAGATGATGAGATCACATTTGCCTGATGGGATCAGGTCTGAAGCAATCGGCTGGTCGCTGATGCGGAGATTGGATTGGACATCTCCTCCGCGTTGACTCATTCCGTGCACTTCCGCTTGTTTCATGTATAATCCTTCTTTCAAGGCAGCTTTGCCGATTACTGTGGCAATGGACAGAATTCCCTGTCCGCCGACTCCTGATAATATAATGTCTTTTTTCATGGCTTACTTACTTCTTTTTTTGCGTGCTAATGTCTGGATACACTCTCTGCGTGGGATAATGACAGATACACCACGATATTCGATTTCTTCGCGAATGATTTGCTTCATTTCCTCATAGTTCTTCTTCAATGGAGTAACTACACGGATATGGGCCGGATCTACTCCGATACCTGCACAGATCGCTTCGATGCGTCCGGTTCCGGCAGAATCCTGTCCACCTGTCATGGCGGTGGTTTCATTGTCGGAGATGACGATGGTTACACTGGCGTTCTCGTTCACGCAATCTAACAGTCCGGTCATTCCGGAATGGGTGAACGTTGAGTCGCCGATGACAGCTACAGCCGGGAAAAGACCTCCGTCAGCGGCACCTTTTGCCATCGTAATGGAAGCACCCATATCCACGCATGAATTAATTGCATTGAAAGGAGCATTTGCACCTAATGTATAACAGCCGATATCGCTGAATACTTTATGAGATGGATATTCTTCTTTCAGAACTTCGGTCAGCGTGATATACATATCGCGGTGTCCACAGCCTTCGCAAAGTGCAGGCGGGCGCATTTCTACAACAGAAGGAATACCGAATTCCGATTTATTCTCTTTACCTACGGCACGGGCTACAGAGTCCGGATTTAACTCTCCGTCCTGTGACAGAGTACCGTCGAGGCGTCCTTTTACTTTAACGCCGATACCCAGATAACCTTTCAATTGTTTTTCTACAAAGGGTTGTCCGTCTTCCAGAACTAGGATTTCGTCACAAGACTCGATCAATTGATGCAATTGTTTTTTAGGCAATGGATATTGGCCGATCTTGAGTACCGGATATTCGCAACCTTCCGGATAGTTTTCCATCAGATAATTGTAACCGATACCACAAGCTACGATTCCCAGCTTTTTGTTAGGACCGTCTGTATATTTATTATAGGGCGATTCTTCTGAAGCTTTGATAAATTCGTCTTGGCGGGCAAGCAATACTTTGTAGCGTTTGCGGGCATTTCCCGGCAACAAGATGAACTGACGCGGATCTTCGCTGAAAGAGATGCTGTTCTGCGGCTTTTGCTCTTTGCGTTCTACTCCTGAACGGGAGTGTGCCAGGCGGGTTACCATACGCATCAGGATCGGTTCGCCTAGCTTTTCAGAGAATTCGAAGCCACTGTATACCATATCATACGCTTCCTGCTGATTGCTTGGTTCGTACATCGGTATCAGTGAGAAGTCTCCGTAGAAACGGCTGTCCTGTTCGTTCTGCGAGGAGTGCATACTGGGATCGTCTGCGGCTATCACAATCAATCCGCCTTTCACGCCTGTGATGGCAGAGTTGACAAAACAGTCGGCAGCTACATTCATACCTACGTGCTTCATACAAACTAATGCCCGTTTACCTACGAAAGACATACCCAACGCAGCTTCCATCGCTGTTTTTTCATTGGCACACCAACGGTTGTGTATATTCTGTTCGGTCGTTATAGGGGCCATTTGAATATATTCCGTAATTTCAGTTGAAGGAGTACCCGGATAGGCATAAACGCCTGAAAGTCCGGCATCCAGTGCAGCTTGTGCAATGGCTTCATCGCCAAGTAAGAGTTGCTTGCTCATATCTATTTCTTTTATTTAGTGTTGATCACAGTTTGTTAATCTATCGGGCAAAGATAGGCTTTTCCGTTCGTTTTATCACAAATTTACTTGAAAATCTTTCTTTCATTCAGGGCTTTCCAGTATTTTCTTGCATTTGCCATGTGGTCGGCGTAATTGGAGGCAAAGTTGTGAGTACCGGAAAAATCTTCTTTGGCGCACATGTAGATATAGTTATGTTTGGTATAGTTCAACACGCTGTCTATTCCCTTTTTAGAGGGAATACGGATGGGACCCGGAGGTAATCCGGTATTTATATAGGTATTGTAGGGAGAATTGACTTTTAAATGCTCGTTGGTAATTCGGCGCAGGCCAAAATCCTGCAGGGCAAATTTGATGGTGGGATCTGCTTGTAAGGGCATATCTTGATGTAACCGGTTGATATACAATCCGGCTACCATTGGCTTTTCTTCGTTGTTGTTGGTCTCTTCTTCAACGATGGAAGCAAGTGTGCTGACTTCTTCCGGTGTCATGCCGATGGCGGTAGCTTGTGACAGGCGATCTTTATTCCAGAAGCGTTTGTGTTCGTCCTTTATTCGTTTAAAGAATTCGTCTACGCTCATATCCCAATATACCTGATAGGTTTCCGGTATGAAAAGGCTGGGGAGTGTTATACTGGTATATCCCATTTGAACTAGGAAAGTAGAGTCGAACAGTTGGCTCGCGATTTCGGCAGAGTCTATCATGAGTTGCTTGCCGATGCTTCGCGCCAATCGGTCTAATGTCCGGACGCTTCCGATAGTAAGGTTCATAGGTTCCTGATAACCTCTGGAAAAACGGCTATATACATGATAGACGTTGTCATTGGGGCGAATGGCATAACGACCGGTGTGGATATTCTGATTGAAATCCTTGTATTTTGCCATCCACTGGAATCCGGTGAACTTATTGACATGCCCGAATTCTTTTATTTTATGGTAAATAGAATCGGCAGTATCATCCCGGTCTACATAAATATATACGGTTTTAGATGGGTGAAATTGGGGGGCAAACAGATAATAATAAAAGGTGCCTCCGGCAACTGCACAAAGGAGGAATGCTCCGATTAGAATTGATAGTAGAATATTTCTCTTTTTTTTCTTCATCTTTTGAGGTGTATTTAAAAAGTTCGTCAAAGATAAAAAGAATTTGGATAGGAGTGTTCTCTTTTTAGGATGAATCATAAGGCGATTACATCAAAAGTATATTTTCTTTCGGTGCGATTGTGAATTCATTCTTTCACGTTACGTCTGCCTTGCTTGATTTATTCAGCTGCTTATTGTGTCTCTTTGTTTTCATTGTGATTATCTTTTTGTTTCCAGAGTAGTTCCATTATTCCCATATATTGTGGGACTATTTTCCCGCAATATATGGGAATGTTTTCTCATAAAATAAGAGAATACTTTCCCACAATATGTGGGAATAAGACAATCTCTTGACGTTACAATGGGAAACCTTGAGAGTAATACAACAACTCCCTTTTATTGAAGTGAGAGTCTGTTTGTAACTAGAATGCCATTGGCACAAGGAAATGAATTCATTTCAGAGAAACGAGTTTTGCTACTTAATTAGGCCACAGGGAGTAATTAATATCTGCTTCTATTTTGTTTTCTATCTCATCGGGCAGAGGTGCGAAGAAATCCATGTTAGTCAGGCTCTCGATGCTATCTATTGTTACCGCATAGGATGATAGAGGTTCTACTGCCTGCTCATTATTGAATAAGAAACCGATAGCTCGCATCGGCTTGACAAAAGGAGAAAGGACTACTTTAAAAAACTTTTGAGGTACTACGACTTTATTCTTTCCGATTGTTTTGGGATATTTTTCAATAATAGGACCACATATAATAATGATGGTGCTGTCTGCTATGGCCCAATCCCGGATCTTTTCTTCCAGATTTTTCCATCCTCTTCTGTTTAGTTGTGGATGTTGCGGACACATATTGCTGAAATAAAATGATTCTTTCATGGCTTCAGGACTCCATTTCATATCTGCGGCGGGAGCCATGTGACCTTTGTCATATCCTGAACGGGTATAGTCGGCATTTGTGGCAATCGGACCTGTCACTAGTGGATCGGTAATAAAGCGATTACCTCTTTTTTCTTTTCCTTTGGTTTCTTTTCTTGTTAATTCGTAAGAAACCCAGTTGGGAATTTTTAAATCTTTGTTGTATGATACCGTATATCCGCTATGGCGGATGATTTGTTCTTGCCGGGGAACTAGTGATATAGGTGTCTCCAGATCTTTACCGGGTGGAATTTGAAAGGAAGTATCAGTTTGCGGTTCGTTATTTTTCTGGATATTAATCTGCTGGCAATACAAATAAACACCAAAAAGAATAGGAATGAGCACAATAATGGCGATGATACATCCTAATCTATTATTAGAATGTGATTTCTTTTTGAATAGTTTTCTGTTTTTACCTTTTTTATTTCGATTCATTGATTGGCTGGTGATGACAGGTTTGTTTTATTCTTCTTTTCTCATGCTGAATTCGCAACCGCAATATTGTTGGTTGTAAAAGTTGTATTCTTTAATGATGGCAATACGTCGCTCGCTAAGTCCCCCTTTCCGCCAATTCTGTTCCCAGTATGTGACATCCGGGTAAGAGGCGGTAGCATATTGTCCGGCTTCATTGATCTGCTCCAGGCTTTTCCAACGACTGGAGGCAAGTGTCGTGGTAATTACAGAGAAACCATGTTCGTGTGCGTAACGGGCTGTCTCCAATAAACGCAGTTTAAAACAACGCAGGCAACGTGCTCCTCTTTCAGGTTCCTGCTCCATTCCTATTATGTGACATCGCCAGTTTTCATGATCGTAATCAGCATCTATAATCTCCAATCCCAATGATTGGGCATAGCGCGTACATTCTTCTTTTCTTATCATATACTCTTCCTGCGGATAAATATTAGGATTGCAATAATAAATGACGGGGGTGATATGATGTTGCATCATACATTCAATAATGGCTGATGAACAAGGAGCACAACAAGTATGAAGCAAGACTTTATCGGCTCCTCCCGGAACTTCGAGTTGGAATTTCTTTTTCATGCTGTAAAGTTAGTACATATTTACGATACGAGTCAATGGTTTATGTTTTATTCAGAATAGTTTTTTTAGTATCTTTGTCCACTCAAGTTTATAACAGATCAATAATGAATGAATTAAATTGCGGGCAAGAAGAGCAATATGCAGGCCCGGAGAAGAAAAAAAGTACCTCGAAAATTGTAAAGAGAACTTTAGTTGTGGCCGCATTAGCTTTGGCGGTATATGTTGTATATTCCGTAGTTTATTTATTTGTTTCGCCTGATCGTAATATTCAGCAAATCTATCTGGTTCCCGAAGATGCTGCGTTTATCATTCAATCATCGGCCCCGATTGAAGATTGGGAAAAGTTTAGTGGAAGTGAAACATGGCAATGTCTGAAGAAAGCGAAATCTTTCGAGGAAGTAACGGAGAGTGTAGAGAAGCTCGATTCGGTAGTCAAAAGCAATAAAGTGTTGTTGTCGCTTGTTGGTGAACGGGATATGCTTATTTCGCTTCACAAGACTCGTGCCACAAAGTGGGATTTTCTGCTGATTCTGGATATGCAGAAAACATCGAAAATGGATTTATTGAAAGACCAGGTGGAAACTGTATTGGTCATGAGTGGCTTTACTGTCACCAACCGGATGCATAACGGCATTAATATCCTTGAAATGCGTGATTCCGAAACAAGGGATATTTTCTATATTGCTTTTGTGGATAATCATTTGGTAGGATCTTATACGTCCGGGCTTGTCGAATCGGCTATTGATTCGCGTAATAAACCCAAAATCGGACTTGACCAGTCTTTTATTGAAACAGAGAAGTTGGTTTCCGGCAAGGGGCTTGTCAGAGTCTTTATTAATTATGCGCGCGTACCTCAATTCATGTCTATTTATCTGGGGGCAAGAAACGAATACATTGATCTGTTTAGCAATTCTATGAATTTTGCCGGACTTTACCTAAATACGGATAAGGAGCGGATGGAAGTGAAAGGGTATACGTTGAGAAAAGATTCTGCCGATCCTTATGTCACTGCTTTATTGAATTCGGGAAAACATAAAATGAAAGCGCATGAGATTCTGTCCGGGCGGACGGCTCTTTATACCAATATAGGTTTCAACAACCCGGTAACTTTTGTAAAAGAGCTGGAGAATGCGATGTCGGTTCATAATAAACAATTGTATGATTCTTATCAAAGTTCCCGGAAAAAGATTGAAGGGCTATTCGGGATATCTTTGGAAGAAAACTTTTTGAGTTGGATGTCGGGAGAATTTGCTATTACGCAATCCGAACCGGGGTTGTTGGGGCATGACCCAGAACTAATTCTGGCTATCAGAGCTAAAAGTATAAAAGATGCCCGTAAGAACATGGAATTAATAGAAAAGAAGATTAAGCGGCGCAGCCCGGTTAAGATTAAAACAGTCAATTATAAAGATTTTGAGATTAATTACATCGAAATGAAAGGCTTTTTCCGCCTGTTCTTTGGAAAACTATTTGATAAATTTGAAAAGCCATATTATACTTATGTCGATGATTATGTAGTTTTTAGTAATAAGGCTGCATCTTTGCTCTCTTTTGTGGAAGATTACGAGCAGAAGAATTTATTGAAAAATAATCCGGGATTTGAAAATGCGCTTTCCTATTTAAAGTCGAGTTCTACCATTTTCTTATATACGGATGTGCACAAGTTTTATTCCCAACTGAAACCTATGATGAATCCTGCCACATGGAATGAAATACAATCCAATAAAGATATTCTGTATTCGTTTCCTTACTGGACTATGCAGGTTATAGGAGATGGACGGTCAGCTTCTTTGCAATATGTGATGGATTACAGTCCATATCAACCGGAGGAGGTTGTTGCCGTTGCTGCCGATGAAGATGATGAGGAAATGAACGAAGATGCTGAAACTGAAAAAGAACAGATGAGCGAATTGAAGCGTTTCTATGTCGAAAAGTTTGAAGGAAACGTTTTGAGGGAGTTTTATTCGGAGGGAGCGTTGAAGAGTGAAGTGGAAGTAAAGGAAGGAAAACGTCACGGTCGTTACCGTGAATATTATGAAGATGGGACATTGAAGCTTCGTGGAAAGTATGCAAATAATAAACCGAAGGGTACATGGAAGTACTATACCGAGGACGGAAAATTTGAGCGCAAAGAAAAGTTCTAGATTACGTCAACAAAAGTTGATTTAAAAATTATGCTCAAAAAATAATCGGATTCTTTTTGTTTTCTCAAATAAAGCTGTAATTTTGCACGCCGTAAACGAGAGACAAACGCCGCTATAGCTCAGTTGGTAGAGCAACGCATTCGTAACGCGTAGGTCGCCAGTTCAAGTCTGGCTAGCGGCTCTCAAATTAGAACGCTGATTATTAATTAATAATCAGCGTTCTAATTTTTACAGGATTCCCTATTCTTATTTTAAAAGGGAAATCCTGCGTATGTAATAGATGTGAAATATAAAAATGTAATCTATGTTGAGTCGTATTATTGTTTTAGTGGTTGCCGGAGTAGCCGTAGTCTATATCGTTCGCTTTATAGATAACTTTTTCTCCCAGCGTAGAAGATAAAACTAGCTTTCAAACATTCTGCTGCGTGCGAGCATACAAGCGCCAACGATGCCGGCTTTGTCTTTCAGCTTAGATGTGATGATGGCTGAATCTTTATTAACCAGATTTAGAGAGTACTTGCGTACGGCTGTTTTTATGGGCTGGGTGATATAATCACCGGTTAAAGATAAAGTTCCACCTATAATGACCAGTTCCGGGTTGAAGATATTGATTAGCCCGGCGATCTGTTTGCCTAGTTTCTGTCCGATTTCTTCTACAATTTCAATGCAAAGCAGGTCTTCTTTATTCACAGCGGCAATGATCTCATCAAGAGTGATCGGGTTTTCCTCTGTGGCGATTCGTGTAGATAGAATGGAACTTTCCCCACTTTGAATACGCTCTAATAAGATACGATGAAGTGCCGATCCGGAAGCTTCCGTCTCCAAGCAACCTTTTTTTCCGCAATGGCAGATTATCTCATTATCATAAGCACTCATATGTCCAAATTCACCGGAGAATCCGGATTTTCCGGTATAAATCTTACCATCAATAATAATTCCGATACCTACTCCCCAGCTTACATTTACAAAAATGATATCCTTTTCTCCTTTCACGCAGCCTTGCATGTATTCGCCATAAGTCATGGCGCGTGTGTCATTATCAATGGTTACTTTATATCCCAATTTTTCGGATAATACATCCGCCAACGGCCTTTCCTCAAAATTGAATTGACTGAAGCTATACCCTGATTCAGGATTTACACGTCCCGACACATTTACATTAATATTTAAGATCTTCTCTTTATTAATAGTGAGCTTCTTTATAAAATTGAGAATATGCTTGCATAACTCATTCATCCCTTCGATTGAGTTCTCAAACTTATAAGGTATATTCATTTTCAATTCTACCATATCGCCTTTGAAATTTATCAGTCCGATGTTGACGGCGAATCTTTTGATGTCTACACCCAAAAAGTAACCGGATTCCGGATTAAGCCCATAGAGGTTGGGATGGCGTCCGCCACTAGTCTCCAATTTGCCATAATCATTAATATATCCGTCATCACACATTTCACCGATAAATTTGGTGACAGTTGGTACACTTAAATCCAGCTCTTTTGAAAGATCGGGAATTGTAGAACTTCCATTATATATATAATGTGTAATAATCCTCTTTTTGACGAGAGCGCTTTTAGAGCCCTTTTCTATTTCTTTCAAGAATTGTTGGTTCATAACTATGCATATTTGGTAATTCACACAAAGATAATTAATTTTTTTATTAATACGTGGTTTTGAAGCCTTGAAAATTAGAATATCTTGAATGTTATATTTCCTATATACTATGTAATGGATTTATATATAGGATAATGTAGCTATGGATGATTGTGGATATAATAAATGAAATAAGATGATTTGTGAGGTAATTCCTCCTTCTATTAATTAATAATGCGAGAAATAATGATTTTATTAATAAAATATTTTATTATCTATTGTTTATTTAATAAATATAGCTATATTTGTGCCGTGATATTATTAATAAAACTCTATATCCTTAAATGAATTTAGTATGAGAAACTATTTTTTAGGTCTGTGTTTATTATTTGCTTTGTGTTTTACAGCATGCTCTCATTCAGATGATTCTGTTGATGTGCTAATTATTGGTGGAGGCGCTAGTGGAGTGACTGCTGGTATTCAGTCTGCTCGAATGGGGGCTGCAACATTGATAGTAGAAGAAACAGAATGGCTGGGTGGAATGCTTACATCTGCAGGTGTAAGTGCTGTTGACGGAAACTATGATTTACCGGCAGGCTTGTTTGGTGAGTTTCGCGGACATTTGGCAGATTATTATGGAGGGCTTGATTCTCTAAAAACCGGTTGGGTGAGTGCAGTGTTGTTTGAACCTTCAGTCGGAAATAAAATTTTCCATGAAATGGTTGACGCGGAGAAAAATTTAAAAGTATGGCATAATGCTACTTTGGTAAAGTTGGAAAGAGAGAATGATGCTTGGATTGCTCAAATTCAGATGAAAGATAATACAATCAAAAAAATACATGCTAAAATATTGATTGATGGTACTGAATTGGGGGATATAGCAAAAATGTGCGGGGTGAAATATGATGTCGGTATGGAAAGCCGTCATGATACAAAAGAAGATATTGCTCCGGAAGAGAAAAATAATATAGTTCAGGATATTACATACGTAGCAATCTTGAAAGATTATGGTAAAGATGTGACTATTCCTTGTCCTGAAGGATATAATAAGGATGAATTTGCTTGTGCTTGTGCCAGTCACGTTTGTATCACGCCTAAAGAACCAGATCGTGTATGGTCTAAAGACATGATGATAACTTATGGAAAACTTCCTAATAATAAATACATGATTAATTGGCCGATAGAAGGCAATGATTATTATGTAAACTTGATTGAAATGACCCGTGAGGAACGTGAAGAAGCCTTGAAATATGCAAAACATTATACGATGTGTTTCGTTTATTTTCTGCAACATGAATTAGGTTTTAATACATTGGGCTTAGCTGATGATGAATATCCTACAGCCGACAAATTGCCATTTATTCCTTACCATAGAGAGTCTAGGAGAATCCATGGGCTAGTACGTTTTGATTTAAATCATGCTTGTGAACCGTTCAGACAGTCTCAACCTCTTTATCGTACTTGTATTGCCGTGGGGAATTATCCTGTGGATCATCATCATACGCGTTATCATGGATATGAAGAGTTGCCTAATCTTTATTTTCATCCGATACCGTCATACGGTTTACCTTTAGGAACTTTGATTCCGAAAGATGTTGAAGGATTGATTGTTGCTGAAAAATCAATATCTGTTTCTAATATAATTAATGGTACCACTCGTTTGCAGCCGATGGTTATGCAGATCGGGCAGGCAGCGGGAGCATTAGCAGCTCTTGCGGTGAAAGAAGGTAAAAATATGAGAGAAGTATCTGTTCGGGAAGTACAAAATGCGATTTTGGATGGAAAAGGATATTTATTGCCTTATTTAGATGTTGAGTTAGATCACCCAATGTTTAAGTCACTACAACGTATCGGCTCTACAGGTATATTAAAAGGTATAGGTAAAAGTGTTGACTGGTCAAATCAAATGTGGTTCAGAGCGGATACATTATTATTGGCAAATGAGTTGAAAGGATTGGGTGATGTTTATCCTTTTGTCAATAAGCAAGTATTCGAAGGTAATAATACCATATCAATTCAGAAAGCTACAGAGTTAATAGGAGGAATTGCCGAAAAAGAAGGTTTTGAGATGAAAGAGGGTAGGGTAGAAGAGATATGGAATGAATTTGAATTGAAGGACTTTGATATGAATCGAGGCATCCTACGAAGTGAAATGGCTATTTTGATTGATCAGATATTAGATCCTTTCAATAATAAAAAAGTAGATATTACAGGACAGTATATTCAATAGGTAATAATAATATAAGTGTTAACTGCTGTTTTAATTAAACTAATATGAAAACATTAGATCGAAGAGACTTTCTAAAAAAAGCCACATTGGCTAGCGCGTCAGCCTTGACTGTACCAACTTTGTTTGAATCTTGTACTTCAAAAGCTAGTGCCAGTACAGTAGTGGCAACTGATGGTTTGGAAAGTAAACTCATTGTTTCTAAAAACAATGGCTTAAAAATTACCGGAACTTTTTTGGATGAAATATCACATGATATTCCACATCAGAACTGGGGTGAGAAAGAATGGGACTTGGATTTTCAGCACATGAAAAATATAGGAATTGATACGGTAATAATGATCCGTTCTGGTTATCGTAAATTTATCACTTTTCCTTCTCCTTATTTATTGAAGAAAGGTTGTTATATGCCTTCCGTTGACTTGGTGGATATGTTTTTACGTTTAGCTGAAAAGTATGGAATGAAATTCTATTTTGGACTATACGATTCGGGTAAATACTGGGACACAGGAGATATGACCTGGGAAGTGGAAGATAACAAATATGTAATTGATGAAGTTTGGGAAAATTATGGTTCCAAGTATAAAAGTTTTGGAGGATGGTATATCAGTGGTGAAATAAGCCGGGCAACGAAAGGAGCGATTGGTGCTTTCCATGCATTAGGAAAACAATGTAAGGATATATCTAATGGATTACCGACTTTTATATCGCCTTGGATTGATGGAAAAAAAGCAATCATGGGAACGACAAAAATGACTAAAGAAGATGCCGTTTCTGTACAACAACACGAAAAAGAATGGGATGAAATTTTTGATGGAATTCATGATGTGGTAGATGCATGTGCATTTCAAGATGGGCATATTGATTATGACGAATTGGATGCGTTCTTTTCTGTCAATAAAAAATTAGCAGACAAGTATGGTATGCAATGTTGGACAAATGCCGAATCTTTTGACCGTGATATGCCAATTCGTTTTCTACCCATTAAGTTTGATAAACTTCGGATGAAGTTGGAAGCAGCCAAACGTGCCGGATATGATAAGGCTATTACTTTTGAATTTTCTCATTTTATGAGTCCGCAATCAGCCTATCTACAAGCTGGTCATTTATATGACAGATATAAAGAATATTTTGAAATAAAATAAATGTTATGAAGTCTACAATCAATTTTGGTTATCTTATATTCCTTTCTGTTGTGGCAGCATTGGGAGGCTTCTTGTTCGGATATGATACCGCAGTTATATCGGGAACAATTGCCCAAGTGACTCAACTTTTTCAATTAGATGCACTACAACAGGGATGGTATGTAGGATGTGCTTTAGTAGGCTCTATCGTAGGTGTTCTTTTTGCTGGAATCTTAAGCGATAAGTTAGGAAGAAAACTTACGATGGTTATATCAGCTGTGTTGTTTTCCACATCAGCTCTAGGATGTGCTCTATCAGCCGATTTTGCCCAATTGGTAGTTTATCGGATTATAGGTGGAGTAGGAATAGGGGTTGTGTCCATTGTTTCTCCTCTTTATATATCAGAACTAGCTGTAGCGCAGTATAGAGGACGTTTGGTGTCATTGTATCAGTTGGCTGTAACAGTTGGTTTTTTGGGAGCTTATTTAGTTAACTATCAATTATTGGCATGGGCGGAGAGTGGTACGCAATTAAGTGTGGATTGGTTGAATAAAATATTTATAACTGAAGTATGGAGAGGTATGTTGGGTATGGAAACATTGCCGGCAATCTTATTCTTCATTATCATATTTTTTATTCCGGAAAGTCCCCGCTGGTTAATCGTACGTGGAAAGGAATTGAAAGCTGTAAATATATTAGAGAAAATATATAATTCGATTACAGAAGCGAAAAGTCAATTAAATGAAACGAAATCTGTGCTGACCTCTGAAACAAAATCGGAATGGTCTTTATTGATGAAGCCTGGAATCTTCAAAGCTGTTATTATCGGTGTGTGTATTGCGATTTTAGGACAGTTTATGGGTGTGAACGCAGTACTTTATTATGGCCCTTCTATCTTTGAAAACGCAGGACTTTCAGGAGGAGATTCTCTTTTTTACCAAGTTCTGGTAGGACTAGTCAATACTTTGACCACGGTTCTGGCTCTTGTCATCATCGATAAGGTGGGCCGCAAGAAGCTGGTTTATTATGGAGTTTCGGGTATGGTGCTCTCTCTGGTCCTTATCGGTCTTTACTTCCTCTTCGGAGATTCCCTGGGAGTATCCAGCCTCTTCCTTCTCGTTTTCTTCCTGTTCTATGTATTCTGCTGTGCCGTATCCATCTGTGCCGTGGTTTTCGTACTCCTCTCGGAGATGTATCCCACCAAGGTTCGCGGACTGGCCATGTCAATAGCAGGATTTGCTCTGTGGATCGGAACGTACCTGATCGGACAGTTAACCCCCTGGATGCTCCAAAACCTTACCCCCGCCGGAACATTCTTCCTGTTCGCCCTCATGTGCGTGCCGTATATGATGATTGTCTGGAAACTCGTGCCCGAGACCACCGGGAAGTCGCTGGAGGAGATTGAAAGATACTGGACCCGTTCGGAATAGTAAAACAAAAAAGACCTTAATAACTTAATAATAAAAGATGTATGGATTTTAAGAAACTGGCAAATCAATACAAGGATGAACTCTTGGATAATGTTCTTCCTTTCTGGCTTGAAAACTCACAAGACCATGAATATGGAGGCTACTTCACCTGTCTGGACCGTGAAGGAAAAGTTTTCGATACGGATAAGTTTATCTGGCTGCAAGGCCGCGAGGTGTGGATGTTTTCCATGCTTTACAATAAAGTGGAAAAACGTAAGGAATGGCTGGATTGTGCCGTTCAAGGTGGTGAATTTTTAAAAAAATATGGACATGATGGAGACTATAACTGGTATTTTTCCCTTGACCGTTCGGGTAGACCATTGGTAGAACCATACAATATCTTTTCATATACATTCGCTGCCATGGCTTTCGGTCAGCTAAGTCTTGCCACCGGCAATCAGGAATATGCAGACATTGCCAGGAAAACCTTCGATATCATCTTGTCTAAAGTGGATAATCCGAAAGGCAAATGGAACAAACTTCACCTGGGAACCCGCAATTTGAAGAACTTTGCCCTGCCGATGATTCTTTGCAATCTTGCTATGGAAATAGAGCATATTTTAGGGAAAGATTACCTAGAACAGGCTATGGATACCTGCATCCATGAAGTGATGGATGTCTTTTGTCGCCCCGAACTTGGTGGAATCATTGTTGAGAATGTAGATGTGAATGGTAATCTAATGGATTGCTTTGAAGGACGGCAGATTACCCCTGGTCACGCGATTGAAGCCATGTGGTTTATCATGGATTTGGAGAAACGCTTAAACCGTCCGGAGTTAATCGAAAAGGCTAAGAACATCACTCTTACGATGCTTGAATATGGTTGGGATAAAGAATATGGAGGTATCTATTATTTCATGGATCGTGATGGCTATCCACCACAACAGTTGGAATGGGACCAGAAACTTTGGTGGGTGCATATCGAGACGCTTATTTCTTTATTAAAAGGATATCAATTTGCAGGAGACAAACAGTGTCTGGAATGGTTCGAAAAGGTGCACAACTATACTTGGGAACACTTCAAGGATCAGGAACACCCTGAATGGTTTGGTTATCTGAACCGCCGCGGTGAAGTGTTACTTTCATTAAAAGGAGGAAAATGGAAAGGCTGTTTCCACGTACCTAGAGGCTTGTATCAGTGCTGGAAAACATTAGAAGCAATTAGTCAAAAATAAAGAATAATGAATAAATTAAGAATTATATCAATCCTATTTTTTTGTCTGTTCTTATTCTCTTGTGGAGTGAAGAAGGAGAAGATTGTGTGTTATGGCGATGCACATAGCAATCTGGCTCAGTTGTTGACAGATGAGGGATATCAATTACATTTCTGTACTTCTGTAACAGAGGCTCTTCGGATAGCTTCTGAGCAAGCTCCGGTTTTATTGCTTTGTCCTTCTTATCCAGAACAGGGTACAGTGGTGACAAGCGAGGATTTAGCCTTGATTCAATCGAAGTCTTTGCGTGTTTTCATGGACTTTCCTCAGCAGATCGGTGAACATTTGTGTGTAAAGACGGATACCATGGAACTGGAGCGGATAGTGGTTTGTGATTCACTAACTCCTCAACTTCCTTCTATGGCTTTGATGGCTTTTCACCGATGCGTGTTGAAGGAATTGGATTTAACACCTGATAGTACGTATTTGGTAGCTGCTAGGGTAGCAGGTTTTGATAAAGCGGTATATGGCTTGGCCAATACACCGGTCCATCCATTGTTGTATCAGCAGAATAATCAGTTGATGGTAGCTGCTACTAGTATCAGTAATTTTGCAGTTTGTCGTTATCTTCCTGAGCAGCGTGTGCAGTCTATGTTTGAATATATTATGAACTGGTTGCTGCATAAAGAAGGTGTAACATTTTCTTCTTGGTTGACATATGTGTCACCATCCTATACTGCTACCGAGCCGTTACCAGAGGAGGCTGGAAAACAAAGTATTGCTAAGGGAGTGGAATGGTATTATAATGGTCACTTCTTGGTGCATCCTTCTTGGAAAAAAGATTGGGCAGATAAGTATATGGGTGATGGTTTGATGCCGGTTGGTCCTGAATTGCCAGCTGACATGCCTGATGGTGATGGTTCGTTGGGTGTATTGGAAGGGCATATGTCAGGTATTAAATATGACGGTACGCAGATGTATCGTTACTGGATGCGTGATGATGTTCAAGGAGAAACTTCGTTCGCTTTTGCTGCTGCCGGTATATTACTGGATAATTCACAATATACAAAGGTAGCTGCCAATTTACTCGACTATTCATTCACTGAATATAGAGATTCAGTACGCAATGATCCAAAATCCCCATCATATGGTCTGTTAGGATGGGCTTATACACATAAAGGCACTTATTATGGCGATGATAATGCCCGTTCATTATTAGGTTCTATCGCTTCATCAGCATTGATGAATAACCCTAAATGGGATAAGCAAATTGTTGAGGGCATTGTAGGTAATTTCCGTACTACGGGATTAAATGGATTTAGAGGACAAAATATTCTTGAGTCTGATTTACAGAAACGCGGATGGAAATCATACTATAATGCTAACCTGGTAAATCTGCATGCTCACTTTGAGGCTTGGAACTGGGCTTGCTATCTTTGGCTTTATAATCAAACACATTATCAGCCACTGCTTGAACGTGTGAAACGTGGAATAACTATGATGATGGAAGGATATCCGGAACAGTGGTCGTGGACTAATGGAATTCAACAAGAACGTGCCCGTATGATTCTGCCGCTAGCATGGCTCTATCGGGTGGAACCAACAGAGGAACACTTGGATTGGCTGCATTTTATGACAAATGAACTTCTTAGAAATCAAGTGCCTTTTGGAGGTATTCGCGAAGAACTGGGTGATGAGTCGAAAAGTCTTTTTGGTCGTACTCCTTCCAATGCGGAATACGGCAACAACGAAGCACCACTAATTTTTGACAATGGCGATCCGGTTGCTGATATGCTTTATACAACAAACTTTGCCTTTGTGGGTCTGTGTGAAGCTGCTAAGGCAACTCAGGATACTACTTACATAAAGGCTGTAAATCAAATGCGCGATTTTTTGATTCGTATTCAAGTACGTAGTGATAAATTCAAGAACGTAGATGGTGCATGGTTCAGGGCTTTCAATTATGAAGATTGGAATTATTGGGCTTCGAATGCTGATGCCGGATGGGGGGTATGGAGCACTCTTACCGGATGGATTCAGAGTTGGATTGTGGGTACACAGTTTGTTCTTGAAGAAGATTCATCCTTATGGGATATTGCTAACCAAAAAGATGTTTCTACTGTTGCCAGTGAGGTAATTGAGGAAATGATAACACGCCAACTTTAAATAAGATATATACATATTATTAATAAACTTCTAACTTATGAAACACAAAGCTATGCAAAAAGGTCGTTTTTGTTCTATGAGAATATTATTCTTCTCATTAACAATACTTTTTGTATGCGCATCGAATAGTTATGCGCAAAGTACAGTCAATGGAGTCGTCGTAGATGCGACAGGGTTGCCGTTACCCGGAGTCAGTGTGACCGTAAAGGGGAGCGCAACGGGCACAACTACTGATCTTAATGGTCATTTTACCTTGAATGCACCCAGATCTGCTACATTAGTGCTATCATATATAGGTATGATAACACAAGAGGTAAAAGTAAACAGCCGTTCTATGATTAATGTTACCCTTCAAGAAGACATTAATAGTCTCGACGAGGTGGTAGTAGTCGGTTATGGTACCCAGAAAAAGATCCATCTCACAGGATCAATATCTTCGGTATCTTCTAAAGAATTATTGAAGTCAACAACAAGCAACGTTTCGCAAGCCTTGGTCGGCAAGTTGCCGGGATTGATATCTCAACAAGCCACCGGAGCCCCGGGAGCTGATGATGTTTCATTGTTGGTTCGTGGACATTCCACATATAATGGAGGTGACGGCCCCCTTATTCTGGTAGATGGTGTAGAACGCAGCATGGCGTATATCAATCCCAATGAAGTGGAATCAGTTACTATATTAAAAGATGCTGCCTCGTGTGCTGTGTATGGAATGAAAGCTGCTGCAGGTGTAATATTGGTCACTACCAAACGAGGAACAGAGGGCAAAACTACCATTAATTATAAAGGGTCGCTCACTTTGTCACATGCTACTACACTGCCCAAGTTTATGAATGGTACACACTATATGCAGTGGTATAACTATGCTCGCCGCATGGATGGTGAGAAAGTCTACTTTACCGATGAAGAAATTGCCATGACTACCAATGGAGATCCTACCGATGGCTTTGAAAATACCGATTGGCAGGAACCTATTTATCGTACTACTTTAATGCATCAGCACAATCTTTCTATCAGTGGTGGTAACGAGAAAACCCGTTACTTCCTCAGTGGTGGATTTATGAAACAGAATGGCTTCATTAAAGGTTTTGAGCTGGAACGTGGCAACTTCCGTTCGAATATCGATACGCAAGTAACCAAAGATATTAGCGTGTCACTTAACGTGGCCGGTAAAATTAACGACTATTATCAGCCAGGTGGCGACAGTTATGAGAATCAAACGACGAATAATGTGGTGGGGGTATTGCTTTATGCTGCTCCGTTTGTTCCACTCGAATATGAAGGGATGCCGGCATCTGGTTATCGTGGCGCTTCCAATCCTGATTATGCAGCCGGACATTCGGGCTATAGTAAAACGCGCACCATGCGTCTGGAGACATCGGCCAAGATAGAATACTCTTTCCCCTTCCTCAAAGGTTTGAAAGCTGGTATGTTTGTGGGTTGGGACTGGCAAGATCGCGATTCACGCAGCTTCAAATACTCTTACGAATTGATGCTTTATAAACCCGAGTCCAAGAAATATGTACGTCAGTATGCTTCTAATCTGCAGCCAACAGGGGGGATGTCAGTCGGTGACGAGAAAGAACAGCAAGTGGTATTACGCCCTTCTATCTCATACAACCAAAAGTTTGGTTTACATGATGTTGGTGCACTATTCCTTTATGAACAAACTGAGCGTAAAGGAAATACGCTAACAGGCTATCGCTCCGATTTCGCACTACTCGATATTGACGAGTTACCTTTTGGCTCTACTATTCATCCCACCGATGGTAACTTCTCCAGCAGCATCCGCCAGGGCTATGCCGGTTATGTTGGTCGTTTCAACTATGCTTATAATAACCGTTATTTGGCTGAATTTACTTTCCGGTACGATGGCTCTTATCACTTTAAAGAGGGTAATCGCTGGGGATTCTTCCCATCGGCTTCATTGGGCTGGGTTGCTTCTGAAGAAGATTTTTTCAAAGAACTCTTTCCTCAAGTGGAACGCTTCAAATTAAGAGCCTCTTTCGGTATCTTAGGTAGCGACAATGTTGATCCTTTCCTCTATCGCAAACAGTACGCATGGTCCAAAAACAATACGGTTTTCGGTACCACTCCACAAGCGGTGAATACCTTGTATAATAAAGTATCTTACCCGATGGAGAATCTTACTTGGGAGAAATGTCGTTCTATCAACGTTGGTTTCGAACTTTCGGCATGGAATGGTCTTTTGGGCATTGAGTTCGATGTTTTCTACAAATATACTTACGACATCCTTCGTCCCATTGGTGGAGTGTATCCTCCTTCGCTGGGAGGCCATTATCCGAGTATTGAAAACAGTGGTACATTTGATAACCGTGGATTCGAGATTACAATAAAACACCGTAATCACATTGGCAAATTCAATTACAGCCTGAATGGTAACCTTTCGTTTGCCCACAATAAAATACTGCGTATGACGCAGGCTGACAATACTAAACCTTGGCAGAACCGTCTGGGGACATCGGTAGGGGCCATTTGGGGGTTGAAATCGCTAGGTCTGTATCAGACACAAACCGAGATTGACGCAGCTCCGTTACCCATTAGCGAAACTCCCCGATTGGGTGACATTCGTTATCTTGATTATAATGGCGATGGACTCATTAGCTGGGATGATGAGGTGAAGATTGCACGCCCCACCACGCCTGAGATGATGTTCTCGTTGATGGCCGACGCCAACTGGAAAGGGTTCGACCTTTCTGTTCAGTTGCAAGGTGCTGCCTTGTGCGACAAGTTGCTTTGTGGCGAATGGAATAACGGTGCACGTGACCAGACTCCACTTACGCGCCCTTTCTATGCCGGATGGGATAACGCGCCTTACTACTTGGTAGAGAACAGCTGGCGTCCCGACAATACCAATGCTGAATATCCGCGTCTCAGTACAGTGGCTTATGCTAATAATGCCCAAGTATCTGACTTCTGGAAGCGTAATGGTGCTTATGTACGCCTCAAGAATGTGACTTTGGGATATACCTTGCCACAGTCATGGGTAAAGAAAGCCGGTATCAGCAATCTTCGTCTGTTTGCCAGCGGCCACAACCTTTTTACTTTCACCGAGTTTAAGTACCTCGACCCAGAGTCGGCCAATGTCATTCAAGGTTACTATCCGCAGCAACGCACCTTTACGTTTGGTGTAGACGTAACGTTCTAAACTCTATGTGTACAACATCTAATAAAATAAATTAGCATGAAAACAAAAAATCTATTACTAGGATTGGCTCTGTCGACTCTCACATTGCAATCGTGTAATGTGCTTGATATCGATCCTACTGACACTTATAGCGAATCTACAGCCTATGCTTCTATCAAGAACCTGGATCTTTATGTCAAAAGTTTCTATGGCGTGTTTTATAGCAATGCCGATATCAATGTGGGAGCTAATCTAGCCATGGACGATGGTGTGAGTGACCTCATTAAATATTCTTGGTTCAATGTAGCTGAGGGCAGCGTGAACAAACTTTTTTATTACGACAATATGATGAGTCCTGATGGTAATTATCGTTCTAATTGGGATGACATGTACGAGCAGATTCGTCGGTTTAATGAGTATTTTTACGATGTTCATAGTGGCTTTGCTGATAAATTAGATTCCGATCAGTTAGCCATTCGAACAGCCGAAGTTCGTTTTATGCGTGCTTTTGCTTATCAAGAGCTGGTATTGCGTCATGGCGGTGTAATCCTGCGTATCAACGAAGACCGGGTGGATGATCATAACCAGCGCGCACAAGCTCGTTCGTCAGAAGACGATTGCTGGACTTTTATCCTTGACGAATATGAAAAAGCAGCCCAAGTGCTACCGGAAGAATGGACAGGATCGGAGGCAGGCCGCCTTACAAGGGGGGCTGCGTATGGTATGAAAGCCCGTGCCGCTCTCTATGCCAAGCGTTGGCAGGATGCTGTTAATGCAGCATTAGAGGTAGAAAAGCTGGAGAAAAAGGGTGTATATCAACTTCTTTCAGGGACTTCTAAGGACAGTTATATGCAAATTTTCAATACTGTGAATAATAAAGAGCTAATTTTGCCTGTCTATTTTCAACAAAAGACTAAGCAACACATGTTTAATCATTTCTTCTGCCCACCCTATGACACAGAAAAAGCAGGCTTGCAACCTGGTACGTTGGGTGCAGCCGCTACGCCTACCGATGAGTATGCTTCTGCATTTGATATCAAGGTGGGGCAGGAATGGAAATCGTTTGATTGGACTCATTTGAATGAATATTCCGAAGGACCATGGGGAAACCGCGACCCACGTTTCTATGCTTCTATTCTCTACAATGGTGCCAATTGGATAGGACGTCAACTTGAACTTTACGTAGGTGGTAAAGACGGATACATGGATTTCTCTACATCGGCAAGTCAGGACTATGTGCGCACTAGTACCACCGGTTATATCTTCCGTAAATTTATGGATGAAAGCGACAATATCAACTACGTAGATATTGAAAGTACATCCTACTGGATTGAGATGCGTTATGCCGAGATTGTTCTTATCCTTTCCGAAGCCTATGCCCGTTTGGATAAGTTTAAGGAAGCTTACGACTATCTCAACAAGATTCGTACTCGTGTGGGATTGCCTATTTTAGCTCAGCAGTCTACCTGGGACAATTATCTTAAAGATCTCTCGAAGGAACGTGTATGTGAACTGGGACTCGAAGGACATCGTTGGTATGATCTTGTTCGTTGGGATATTGCTCAAAAGGTACTCAATGGGCAACGACTGCATGGTATCAAGATTGAAAAAACCGGTTCAAGCTTTCTTTATACCCGTGTAGAATGTGACACGCAGGATCGTAAGTTCCCTAAGAAATATAATATTTTCCCGATACCTTCCAGTGAGCTTCGAAATAACACAATGTGTGAGCAAACTCCTGATTGGAAATAATTATGGTTACCATCTAAATAAGTAGATAATATGAAACTAAAACATATCATAAACGGTTTTTGGGTTTTCTCGCTTTGCCTAGCGGGATGTGTTGACCCTGACGATTTGGTAAGAACCGAAAGTGAAATCACCGATCAACTCATCATTACCGGACGATTTGCAGGTAATGAGAACATTGAATATGAAACCGTTATCGACCGTGTCAACGGTACTGCTGTAGTGCAGACTCCTTACTACATCTCAGATACAGAACCTATTCAAGGCGATATTACTCGTATGAGACTTAAAGCTACACTTCCTGTAGGTGCCCGTTTTGATCCCCCTTTGTCGGGTATTCACAATTTAAAAGAAGGATTTTCTTCTACCTTAATTGAAGCCGATGGTTCCAAGAAAAACTACACTTTTAAAGCTATTTATAAAAAGTCGGAACGTGCCAATATCATTAAGGTCGAACTAGCCAATGTACGTGCTCAGATTGTAGTGGCTGATCCTGTTGAAGAGGATAAAAAAGGACAAATTATTATCTATAAGACCTCGTCAAGTATCGACGGAGAATTGCAAAATGCACTTATTACCATTGCTCCATGGGCGACCATTGAATCGGATGCTTACGATCCTATGACAAAAATCCTCGATTTAAGTGTGATGCCTACCGTTACTATCACAGCACAGGATGGTGTGAAGAAAACGGTATACGAAACAGTGTACAAAACTCCTGAGTTTGTGGAATATGGTGTAGGTTATGTGGCCGGGCTCTTTGGTTTCCAAACTTTGAAAGAAAATTCGCATGGTTTTGAAGTGGGTGCCAATCGTACTATGGCTGTAGTAGATGATTATCTCATCCTTAGTAATAGCAATAATTTCGTCAATATGCCGGTGTTTAACCGATATAACGGCAAGTTGCTTGATCAGGTGAAGGTAAATGTGGACGGTATACCATCTAATCGCATCATACGTGCTATTACCTCCGATGATAATGGACACATGGTAGCCATGGCTTACGTGAGTACTCGTGCAGGAAGCTATGCCACTCCTTATACGGATGTTAATGTATGGGTATGGAAAAATGGTATAGAAAACACTCCCACATTGATACTTGATAAACCTTTCAGTGATCCAGTTTTCGATCAAGCACCTATGGGAGTTAACTGGAACTATAATATTGATATGGGTAGTTCTATTCACATCACAGGCGACATTACTAGTGGAAAAGCTGTACTAACCACTACGTCTCCTTTCTCATATCGCATGGTATTTATCAGCTTTGTCGATGGCATAATGAGCGACAAGGCGCATGTGGAATTTGCTAATGTGAGTGGTGCACGTGTAGAAGACTATACGAAGATCCTTACAACTAATACGGAGAAACCTTTCAGCTACATATCTACACCAGCCAATGAAACTAATATGGTGATTTGTGCTCCTGTTGGTGATAGTGCAGACAGAGCTTTTGCTTTTACAGTTCCCGATTCACATTATTGGGGTTGGCAAGGATTCACTAAAGGTATTGATTATGTTGATTTTAATGGCGCGAGATTGTTGGCTGTTCAGAATGGTTCAGGCTCCTTCAATGGAGCACAACGCCTTTATGTGGCTGACATCACCAAGAATCCCAATGCTAAATCTATGAGTGATGGCTTCATCTTTGATTCACAGCAAGGCAATGCAATAGGAAATGCAGATGTGCCGGGTGGCGTACCGGGTTCAGGTTACACAGCTACGGGATATACCTCTCCTTGGGCGTTCGATGGAGTGAGCAGTGTGCTTGGTGAGAATATTCCTTGTACAGGTGATGTGATTTTTGCTAAAAGTCAGGACGGATTAGCCGTACAGGTATATATGCTTACTACCGATCATGGCTTGATAGCTTTCGAACTCACAAAGTTCAAAGGCCTGTAAACGATACCTAATGTTATTTTTAATATCATTTAAACGATATTCAAACGACTATTTAAACATCATAAAACAATGAATAAGAAATGTATGAAAAAGATTGTTCTTACTTTTGTATCACTACTGATGGGAGGTTTATGCTCAGTATTGGTAGCTTGTTCCGATGAGGAACACACTGTTCCTGTTTTTCCAGAAGACGGCAGTGGAGAAATTGAAATTAAGCCCGACCAGAAATACGATTGGGAAACCAACCGTCAGTCAATCTTGGCTAATACCGATATGGTACTTTTATACTCGGGTGGTGACCAACGCCTCATTTGGACGCAGGAACGCGCTCAACCCTATATTACTTATGTAGACGAGCAAAACACTCCACACTGGTTCTTTGATAGCTTCCTCATGCTTGAAATCCTCAATACTTCCGACAATTGGCAAACGGTGAGAGAGTATACCAAGGGGATGCGCTATGAATCAGCCACCAAGGCTGAGTGGATGAAACTCATCGATTGTTATTTTAATTCAGAAACTGGTATTGCAGCTATCGAAGCCGGTGTAAAGAAAGCAATGACTACCATGGGGGCGCCTGCGTACAAACGCCAAGTAATAATTGGCATTCCTGAGCCTATTGACGTACAGAATGAATTGGTGTCAGGTTCGTCGAGTGTATATTGGGGTGAGATTGATAATATGTCGCTCGACTTCTCCAAACCTGCCGACCGTGTGAAGGCTTGTAAGTGGTTCATCGATCAAGTGCGTGCCCGTTTCAGCGAGAAGGAGTATCAATATGTCGACTTAGCCGGATTCTATTGGATTGCCGAGGATGCTTCACATACCGGAAATATCATTACCCCCATTGCCAACTATCTGAACGAACTGAAATATAGTTTCAACTGGATTCCGTTCTTCAATTCCGATGGTCACGAGTCTTGGAAAGAACTGGGATTTCACTATGCTTACTACCAGCCCAACTACTATTTTGATGATAAAATACCTCTTACACGTCTTGATGAAGCCTGCAAAGAAGCTTTGCGTTGTAATATGCAGATGGAGATAGAGTTTGAGGACGATGTGTTGGCAGCTCACGGCAAAGCTTACCGTTTGGAAAACTATATGGCAAAATTCAAGGAGTATGGTGTATGGGAAAAATGCCGCTTGGCTTACTATCAGAGTAATAACGCATTGCTTACCTTGAAGTACTCTAGTGAACCGGCTGACGTGGCTCTTTATCATAAGTTCTGCAAGTTTGTTATAGAACGTCCTATCCGTGATTCACATTAACAAGTATATTTCACATTTGCAATCGAGGGTGTCCGAAGAAGGACACCCTTAAAATTCTTATAAAAAAACATTTTCCTCGCATTTGAATAGACGATATGCTTATGAACAATAAATACTTTTATCTTATACTACTTTTTTTTATGGTGAGTTGCCAAAGAAATCAAGATCCGGCTACAAATACACTTAGTGAAATGTGCGAACGTTTGTTTCCTCAACATGCTCACTCTTTCCAATTTCAACTTCTGACTGATTCTGTAGATATAGACCGCTTTACACTTGAGTCTGACAATGGGAAGATTCTGATTAAAGGAAACAACCGGAATTCATTGGCCGTAGGACTAAACCATTATTTGAAGTATTACTGTCAGGCACATGTCTCTTGGTATGCTTCGGATAGTGTAGTAATGCCTGCTCAACTACCTGAAGTAGAAGCTCCCGTTATTTTACGTTCAAAGTGTAAGAATCGTTTCTTTCTTAATTATTGCACCTTTGGCTACTCTATGCCCTACTGGAAATGGAGTGATTGGGAACGACTTATTGACTGGATGGCTCTGAATGGAGTAACCATGCCGTTGGCTATCACCGGTCAAGAGTCTATATGGTATAAAGTATGGACGGAGATGGGACTGTCTGATGAGGAGGTTCGTACTTATTTTACAGGTCCGGCTCACCTTCCCTGGCATCGTATGTCAAACGTCGATTATTGGCAAAGTCCGCTACCTCAATCATGGTTGGCAGACCAAGAAAAACTACAGAAATTAATTCTTGAACGTGAACGGGCTTTTGATATGACTCCCATTCTACCTGCTTTTGCAGGACATGTTCCCGCTGAACTAAAAGAACTTTATCCGGAAGCCAAGATCTACACAATGAGTCAATGGGGAGGATACGATGAAAAGTATCGTAGTCACTTCATTGATCCCATGGATTCGCTTTATTCAGTCATTCAACGTCGTTTTTTAGAGGAACAGACAAAAGTGTATGGCACCAACCACATTTATGGTATCGATCCTTTCAATGAAGTAGACTCACCCAACTGGAACGAGGAGTTTTTGTCTAATGTATCTGATAAAATTTATAAATCGATCCAAGGTGTGGATTCTGCTGCTCAATGGTTACAGATGACGTGGATGTTTTATCATGCCAAAGAGAAGTGGACTCAACCCCGTATCAAATCCTTTTTAAATGCTGTTCCTCAAGATAAACTGATTTTACTTGATTATTATTGTGATTATACAGAAATATGGCGTGATACAGAGCAATACTACGGGAAACCTTATATTTGGTGTTATTTAGGGAATTTTGGTGGAAACACTTTTTTAGCTGGTGACCTGAATGATGTAGATTTTAAAATTGATCGGCTTTTCAAAGAAGGAGGCGATAACGTATATGGTTTGGGAGTGACGCTTGAAGGTCTTGATGTAAATCCTTTAATGTATGAATTCGTTTTTGAACGTGCATGGCAAAATTCAATGCCTGTCCACCAGTGGATTGCAAATTGGGCCCAATGCAGAGGGGGGAATGTAGATAATCATATTGTTAAAGCATGGAAGCAACTATATGAGAAGATCTATACTTCAGCAGCCCTTTGCGGACAAGCAGTATTAATGAATGCTCGTCCACAGTTAGAAGGTGTAGAAGGATGGAACACACTTCCCGGGTACGATTATAAAAATATCGATTTGTGGGAAATCTGGAAAGAGTTGCTGAAAGCTGAAGGAGTATATCATTCTGAATATCATTTTGATGTAATTAATGTGGGAAGGCAAGTTTTAGGTAATCTTTTTGCTGACTATCGTGATAAGTTTACCGATTGCTATCGGAAAAAAGATTTGGAAGGAACTAAGGTGTGGGGACAGCGTATGGACCAACTTTTGCTCGATGTAGATCGATTGCTCTGCTGCAGTCCTGTTTTCTCAATAGGCAAATGGATAAAAGATGCCAGAGATTTTGCAGTGAATGAACAAGAACAAAAATATTATGAAGAAAATGCACGGTGCATTCTTACGGTATGGGGACAGAAAGATACCCAGCTGAACGATTATGCCAATAGAGGATGGGGAGGATTGACACGTACATTCTACAGAGAACGCTGGAAACGTTTCACAGAAGAAGTAATTGCCGCTATGACCAGGCATAAAAACTTTGATGAAGAGAAATTTCATCAGGATATTACACAGTTTGAGTATGAGTGGACATTGAAAAATGAAGATTTTCCAATCATTTCTGAAGAAAATCCAATATCTTTGGCTAAAGAACTGATATTAAAATATGATGATGACTTCTGCTCATTATATCCGTAATTGTTAACTAATTTTTCGTAACTATGAAATTTATAATTAAAGATATTCTGATCATATGCTTATTTTGTTGTGCCTCTTCATTGAATGCACAGCATGCATTTCCATACAAGAATCCATCACTTCCCACTGAAGAACGGGTAAACGATCTGTTGAACCGTATGACGTTACAGGAAAAAATAGCTCAAATCAGCCATTTGCAATCGTGGGATGTATTTGACGGACAAAAGCTCAATACCGCCAAGTTAGCAAAGATGTGTGGTGATAAAGGGTATGGCTTTTTCGAAGGTTTTCCACTCACGGCAGCGCAATGCAGGAAGAACTTCCGCATTATTCAAACCTATTTGCTGGAGCAGACACGTCTGGGTATTCCGGGTTTTTCGGTAGCGGAGTCACTTCATGGAGTGGTGCATGAAGGTTCTACTATCTATCCGCAGAATATAGCTATAGGCAGTACATTTAATCCTGAATTGGCTTATGAAATGACAAAGCATATTGCGGGTGAACTTAATACAATTGGGGTAAAACAAGTGCTAGCTCCTTGTATAGATGTAGTTCGTGAGTTACGTTGGGGCAGAGTGGAAGAATCGTTTAGTGAGGACCCCTTCCTTTGTGCTCGTATGGCTGTAGCAGAGGTTAAAGGATATATGGATCATGGCATTTCACCAATGGCAAAGCATTACGGACCGCACGGAAATCCATTGGGCGGATTAAATCTGGCATCAGTGGAGTGTGGCATTCGTGATTTATTTGATGTCTATCTGGAACCTTTTGAAGCCATACTGGCTGAAACCGATATTTTAGCAGTTATGTCAAGCTACAATGCTTGGAACCGCGAACCCAATTCTGCTTCAAAATTTATGCTAACTGATATTTTACGTGACCGTTTTGGCTTCCGAGGCTATGTTTACTCTGATTGGGGAGTTATTGATATGTTGAAAAACTTTCACGAAACAGCTGGTAATGATTTTGAGGCTGCCAGTCAAGTACTTACGGCTGGTTTGGATGTTGAAGCGTCGAGTCTCTGTTTCAAATCGCTTGAGAGTAAAGTGCTGGCTGGTGAGTTTGATGTACGCTATATCGACCGGGCGGTGAAACGTGTGTTACGTGCTAAATTTGAATTAGGTTTGTTTGAAGACCCTTACCTTGAGAAAAATTCATATCGTTGGCCGTTACGTGCCAAAGAGTGTGTTTCACTTTCACGTCAGATTGCTGATGAGTCGACAGTACTTCTGAAAAACGAAGGTAATTTACTTCCATTGGATATAAAGAAACTCCGGTCGGTGGCAGTAATTGGTCCTAATGCAGACTGTGTGCAATTTGGCGATTATACATGGAGTAAAAACAAAGAAGATGGTATCACACCGTTACAAGGCATCTGTCGTTTGGCAGGCAAAAAGGTGAAAGTGAACTATGCCCAAGGCTGTTCTATCGCTTCGTTTGATCAATCAGGCATTGAAGAAGCTGTATGTGCGGCTCAACAGAGTGATGTTGCATTACTGTTTGTTGGCAGTTCAAGTACCGCTTTTGTACGCCACAGCAGTGCCCCTTCTACTAGTGGCGAGGGAATTGATTTAAGTGGTGTTGAATTGACTGGTGCTCAAGAAGAACTGATTGAAGCGGTCTGTGCAACAGGTAAACCGGTAGTCCTAATATTGGTAGCCGGTAAACCGTTTGCTATACCTTTCGCTAAGAAAAATGTTCCGGCTATTTTAGTTCAATGGTATGCCGGAGAACAAGCAGGTAATTCCATTGCCGATATTCTCTTTGGTAAAGTAAATCCGTCAGGGAAAATTAGTTTTTCCTTTCCTCAAAGCTCCGGTCACCTTCCCGCTTTTTACAATCATTTGACCACCGACAAGGGATTCTATAAAGAGCCCGGAACTTATGAAACACCGGGACGAGATTATGTATTTTCTTCTCCGAACCCTCTTTGGGCTTTTGGTCATGGATTGAGTTATACTACATTTGATTTGGTTTCAGCAATTGCCGATAAAACTCACTATCAAGCTCATGATACCATAGCCGTAAAAGTAAAGATTGCAAACAGTGGAGAAGTTGCCGGCAAAGAAGTCGTTCAACTTTACATACGTGATGTTGTCAGTACTGTTATGACACCGGTAAAGCAGCTGAAAGCTTTTGAAAAGATAAGTTTGAACCCGGCCGAAACGAAAGAGATCACATTGAAAGTCCCCGTACACGAACTCTACCTGACCGATAATATCGGTAATCGCTACTTGGAACCCGGGACTTTTGAGATAAAAGTGGGCACTGCATCAGATCGCATAGTCCATCGTATTTCTATCGAAGTAGGGAGTAAACTTGAGAAGACTCCTGTAGTTGATTCTCCTCAAATCATTAAAGTCACGCCAAGTGGTGAGTTTATTACTGTACAGGGATTTGTACGTGATGCACAAGCCACTCCGGTAGCTTATGTCACGGTTCGTGCCATTTCATCCGGTCAGGAGACTCAAACTGATGAAAAGGGATTTTATTCTATCAACCTTCGGACTGATGATTCCATAGCTTTTGTCAAAGCAAGATTCATCACTCAACAAATGGAGGTGAAAGGACACAAAAATATTAATATCAGATTAGTGAAGTAAAGAACTTTAATTATATATACTATGTCATTTTCAGTTTATAGGAAGATAGCAAACCTTATTTTATTACTTGTGGCAAGTAATCTGTCAGCTCAGGTAACCTACTATGATGCGGCTGAATTCCAACTATTGGGAAAGGCTACCGCTGCTACCACAGAGCGATATGTACGTTTGCCTGATTCATTGGAACATATTTCTCGCTTACCGTTGTGGCAACTAAGTCGGAATTCATCGGGTATGGCAGTGCGTTTCCGAAGCAATTCGACTCAAGTTGCAGTAAAATGGGAATTGTTGGTTAATTTCCATATGGATCATATGACTGATGTAGCAGTGAAAGGACTTGACCTCTACTGTCTGGAAGGAAAGAACTGGTATTTTGTGAATAGTGCCCGTCCCATGGGAAAAAGTACGGAATCTAGCCTCATCAGCGGTATGGAAGCCAAAGAACGGGAGTTTATGATTTATTTACCGCTATACGACGGACTGGTTTCTTTGTCGATTGGAATCGATGCTGGCGCCAGTATCAATCAGCCCGCAATGGAAAGTCCTGTACGTGAAAAACCTGTAGTATTTTATGGAACCAGCATTCTTCAAGGCGGATGTGCCTCCCGCCCAGGCATGGCTCACACCAATATAATCTCACGCCGTTTGAATCGGGAATGTATCAATCTCGGGTTTAGTGGCAACGCTTTTCTTGATCTTGGAGTAGCTCAAGTGATGGCTGGAGTAGATGCCGGTGTTTTCGTGCTTGATTTTGTACCTAATGTCACGGTTGAGCAGATGAATGAGCGAATGGAGAAGTTTTACCGTATACTTCGTGACAGGCACCCTCATACACCTGTTATCTTTATTGAAGATCCACAGTTCATGGACTCCTACTACAATAACGCCAATGCCCGGAAAATTAAGACTTTGAATGACACCTTGCGTCGTATATTTAATGAGTTGAAAAAAGGAAAAGAGAAAAACATATACTATATATCCTCAAAGAGGATGCTTGGAAGCGATCGTGAGGCAACAGTAGATGGCATTCATTTTACCGATGTGGGTATGATGCGTTATGCTGATTTGGTGACTCCAGTGATTAAAAAGCTACTTAAAAAATAGTGGTTTTATGGCTCATTCACTATTAACTTTGTCTGACAACGAACTATATGGGAAAGAGTAATGCACATTATTATGATCTTTGCATCAAAGCTAGAGATACGGGGTATCATGGTATTATTTGAGAAATCGATAATCAATATGACTGTCTTATGTTGAATAGAATGTCTTTATGCTGTTTTTTCTTCACTTTCGATAACTGATGCTTTTGATAAATAGATGAAACTAGAGCGAGGAACTACTAAAATATAGAATTTATATACAGAATTGTGCATAAAATAGCTGTTGTTTGCATATAAATTACCGTATTATTTGTTCAAAACATAAGGTTGGTTGTAATGAAACATAAGGTTGGTTTTAAAGGAACGTCCCATTGGTTTAAAAGAAACGCTAAGTACGTTTAAAAGGAACGTATTTTGCTTGTAGAAATGAAATTACTTGATTTATTAGAAGCGCTTTTATGAACTTACTTTATTGAACAAAAAGCATAAATAAATTGAAAAACACATTCACTATGCAATGTATGATATAAAAAAATAAAGATTATGCTTCATAAGGGAAGGATTTCTTTAATTTCTGAATAATACTAATGACTAATCAATACGATTCTTATCCATATCTGACTGCTTGCCCGAATAAACTTAATTATAGCATCATTCAAATATCAAAATGGTAAAATATCATTTTGATATTTGAAGATTTGTTTTTATTGATATAACGTACAAAAAGCCATCTAGCAGATGTTTTGGAAATAGTGACGCCATGTCAACAAGATAACGTTACTATAAGCTGCATATAGTGACGCTATACCGAGTGGATAGCGTCACTATTTTATTTGATTGCTTTCTTAATGATTGGATAAACTAAATCAGCGTATCTCATCATGCCTAAATCTGTGAAATGAATACCGTCTATAGTAGCTTCTCCATCTTCTCCCAACATATTTTTGGAAGAGATGAAAATGATATTCTTTTCATTTTCCTTCTTTAACCGATTGAATATTTCCTTTAGCGTATCATTCTTTTTTTGCACTTCTTTAGAAACTCTTTCATCATAAAGTGTATGAGTGAAAATAGGATCTTCTATAAAAATGACTGGCGTATCCGGATGTTTACTACGAATGATATGATAGAATGTTTCCATTCGTTCTTTCATCTGTTCTACAGAAGCATTAGGCACAAAGTCTAAAACAAAAACGCTGGCATCTACTTCGGCTATCACTTTAGCCACTTCCAAGTCTAAAAGTGCGTTTCCGCTAAATCCCAAGTTGATACATTCACGGTTCAATCTTCTCGATATGATATTGGTATGTGCCATCCCCGGACGTGAAGCACAACCTCCTTGAAGAATACTGGTGCCATAAAATACAACCGGCTTTTTGCGGATCGGATAATCAATTAAAGGCTGATCGATGGTAGATAATGAATCCACTCCTATAGCCAAAGAAACAAGACCATCGTAAAGAGGAAGATAAAGCATATACTCTCTCTCTTCCGGTTGCATATTGGCAATGATCGTTACTTGATTTATCTTTCCTGTTGGTCGGGCACTGTTCACAAATCTCCATAGACAATTTCCCTCCAAACAATATAAATCTAGACCTTTTACTCCTGTATCAGTCATATGATTCATATGATTATTAAAGAGATTTTCCCATTTCACCGCTATTTGAGTAGAATTGCTACGAAACCGTATGGCCATTCCTGCCGAATTACGGCTCAAATTCCAAAGAGGAGAACGAGATATATTCCTTAGTGAATCTGGAAACCTTTCGTATTGTGCACTATTAGCTTCTGTAGCTTTTCCCAATAAAGGGAAGTTTGATCCATCGTGATATATAATTTGGGCAAAACTTATAACTTGTCCACAAAGTAAAAGTCCAATCAAAATATATCTCATCATAGTATTTAATTTGCTGGGAATTTAATCTTCTGGTGATATGCCTGTTTCAAGACCTCTCTAACAGAAGGATTATCAATCCCCTTATTATAAAAATAAATCTCACTATTAATCCCCAACTCCCGGTTTACACGGAGCTGCTCCCGTAACAGTTCCGGTGACATTTTGGAACTACTCCCTTCCATCAGAATCATACCAGGTGCAAATAATTGGTTTGGATTATTCTGATGTATATATTTCAATACTTCTGAAACCGTAGCACGATACGCTTCGATACTATAACGATAACACTGAACAGCCAACAAATCACAAACTTTCTCTTTACACCAACGAGGCCATTCCTGCATCAGATTCTCTTCACACCAGGGATAAGGATTTGGGGCGAAACTAATCATAACATTCGGACTCTTTGCTTTAATCCTTTTATATAATCGTTTTGCAAAGGTATTTAAAATATCCAAACGCCAACGTACCCATTCCGGATTATTATAATCTGCAGGAGGATTTTTTCCTTGATGTTGTGATTGATAAAGAGAGACTGTATAGGTATCATATCCAGAGTTTCGAGGCATAGCAGGTAAGCGGTCATCACCTTGAATACCATCTAAATCAGGATAAAGCGTCAATGCCTCTTCTATTAGTTCTATTAAGAAGTTCTGTACAGCTGGATTATAGGCATTGAAGTAATAATCATGTTGATTGTAATTGGCGGGGTGTTGCTGATTGTCTATTCCTAACCAGTGAGGATTCTTTGCTAATAAAGGATTATCAAGTGATATCGGACGCCCCTCTCCCATAAAACCATATTCGAACCAGAAAAATACTTTTATATCATGTTTATGAGCCTCATCAATCAAATCACGTACCGGATCATTAGTTGGACTTTGATATTGTTTAGAATATCCGCTTAGTAGATAGCTTTCTTCTTGTGTCTTATAAGTAGAATAATGCATCAATACATCACTCTTATATATTGTTTTAGTTTCTGCATAAGATACAAGGAATATAGAATTCATATTCAACTCATCTAATGTCTTCACAAAATCTTTTACTCCCTGATAGGTATGTAATACGGAAGTAAAACGAGGAGCGGGAACCCAGACTCCACGGATTCCTTGCTCTGTTTTTTTTGCTATGCTTTGCAAGCTTATAAATAAGATTGCAAAACACAAACAAAACTTCAACTTTTCACTCATGAATAAAAAATGATTAATTGATAACTTAACTATTCTTATCTTATTATAGTTTTTAGATTATACTATCTTGCAAATAACACAGTAGCAACTGGTCGTTGTTGATGATCTTTATTACACGGTTTTATAGTCTCTTTACCATTAATCAACATACAACTCGAACCTCCGCCATCTAAATTAAGCGCGTCTACACATCCAAATGCTTTCATCAACCGGGCAAGTTGGTCTAAAGTCATACCTGGAACATCCGGTGTTTGTTCGCGTCCTTCACAAACGAACAAAACTAGTTTCCCATCTTGCGTGATTCCTACCGCAGAACGAGGTTGACAAGTCTGTGGATTTATGCCACTTGCAACATCTAATAGTTCTTCTACCCAACTATTACGAATCATTCCATCCTTGATTAACACAGGACCTGCGCCAATTCCCATTTCGGCACTCCAGACTTTTGCTCCTCTCGGAAAACCTTTTGATGGAACCGATAGTGGAGGGCGTGTAGAACTGTTTAAGGCTGGCATATCATATGCATAGGTCTGTTGATTCGATTTATATATCCAGTCAACATGATATGTTCCATCTTTATAAAGACTAAAAACAGAACGGGTAGGATAATATGCAGTCTTTTTACCCTCTAAAATACGATTTACAACAGATATGTTGTCAGATAATATTCTTCCATCTTTACATATGAGACTAACAGTTTTGCCATTGGCAAAATATCCTCCATTTAATACAATCACTGGTTTTCTTTTTTCTGACTGGTAAAATTCAGTCGGGGTCTTTATCCCACTTTCTTCACCTCCGACATCTAAACTTCCTCCTTTCTTTGTATCTATAACTGCTATATAAGCATTTGTTCGTGTACTTTCAATCCATTCTGGAGAATGATAAACATTAACGTATTCAGGTAATTTACCAAAAGTAGTGACGCGAGTCCATCCTAGATTTTCAGGATTCTGAAAATCCAATTTTCGCAAATCCATTCGGAAAGGAGTTGCTGGTAATCCGGCATTGTTTATCAGGTTCCCACGCAAAAAATTACGAAAAGCGTAGCGTACATAAACCGGTTGAATTACTTTGTCATTCCATACTTTTACTCGAGAGGTTCCATTTATGATTTCGGCATTGGCAGGATAAAATATACTATCTTCGCTTGCAACCTCAAAGCCCACTAAAGGTTCATTCTCCGGATTTAGTCCATCATCTGCATGATCAAAGAGAATCTCAATAACCTTTCCATTTTTCATATATGAACGATGGATAGGACCACTATATTCAAATCCCTTTAACTGATATGTTTTTGCTAATGCCCAATACGCTAAACGCTGTCCGATTTCTCGTTTTTGGGGAGCATGAATGAATTTCTCCGAACCAAGATCGTTTGTGAAAGCCATACCTGTATTAGAGATTTCATACATGCTTTCCAACTGTGCTTCTCGGAAAATAGCCCTTTGAAACGGTCTGTCTACAGGGGATGCAACAGGAGCTATTTCTGTATAATAAATGGGAAAGTCTTTTGAACGGAACAATGTCCTGTTTTGTTTAGCCCACACAGCAAACAAACGCTGATATTGTTCCGGACGTGCAGAGTTAGACTCTCCTTGGTACCATATCATTCCCTTAATATTATAATTCTCCAGCGGTTTAATCATGGCATTATACAATACAGTAGGAGTACCATTTGCATATTTCGATTGTGGATTTGCTGCCGGAGTCAGATCTATTTCAGGAAATTGTAGAAGGTTTTCTTTACTAATCCATGGCTCAATTGAAGAACCACTCCAAGAAGCATGAATCAGTCCCACCGGTATTCCTAAAACTTTCTGTAATTGATCGCCATAATAATAAGCAACGGCACTAAAAGTAGAAACAGACTTCGGAGTATTCCTTTCCCACTGACCAGCAACATTCTCCTGTGGAACACTGCTGTAGGCACGCTGCACTGTAAATAATCTTAATGAACGATTAGAATTTGCATTTACTATCGTATTCTGTGATTCTGCGGCAGGTTGACCACGAAAACCTTTCACTGGCATTTCCATATTTGATTGTCCGGAACACAGCCAGACTTCTCCAATTAAAACATCATCCAATATAAGTTCTTCACCATCTGAAATGCGAATAGTATATGGCCCTCCAGCTTCTGGAGTTGTGACAGCCACTGACCAATCCCCCTTTTGATTACTATCTACTTCTTGCTGCTGTGCGTTCCATGAGGTATATACAACAACTTTCTTATTAGGTGTAGCTTTTCCCCATAGCTTTACCTCCGACTTTTGTTGAAGCACCATCCCATTACCTAAAATAGAAGGGAGCTGAATTTTTGCTTCACCATAAGAACAATAGGAACACAAGATTAAGATGACACATGTTATTTTTTTTATTAGTAGTTTCATATTTCTATTATGTTCTCCAGAACCATTTAAGTTTTGTAAAAATGATAGCTATTAATGCTGCCAATGTGGTGATAATAATTCCCCGTAAGAAACCAAGCCAGGCATTTTGTTGCAGATAGGATAAATATGATGCTACCCCTATTAAATTCAGTACGGGCATTACTACTAGATTAGTGGCCACATAAGCAATCATGGGGTTTTGTCCCGCCATTTCCAATGGACGTGTCAGCTGGCGGCACTTATAAATATCACATAGTATTGAAAAAGCAATCATAGCCATAAAAGCAAGGCCGGCAGTAACAAAATAGTAACTATAGGTTGAATCGTCCTTACGAATTCCGCCTTCATATGCTTCAAAAAACAACCCCAGCATAAGTAAATAAGCTCCAGCAACAAATAGTTTTCTCCAATAATCCATATTGTTGCTTCTTGTTTTCAGAAGCCAATAAATACAAACTAAAATAACAACTGTGCCACACAAGTTTAATAATAACTGACGTGTATACAGGCCATACAGATTAAAAATAATGATCCCGATAGTTAATAATAAAATTAGGGGGATTCTCCTTTTTTCTTCTAAAGGGGAATCAGCCTCACTTTTGCTTTGTAACCATTCTTTTAAGTATTCTCCGGCAATGCTTCCGGGAATTATAATAAACAAGTATTTCAAATAATAAAAACTATACATCCAGGGGATTGGAGAATAGTTCATCAAAGCCTTTACCCAGGAACCATCTGTTTTACTTCCTAAAAAGACAGCCATAATAAATGGAAGAATTGCAATTCTAGCCCATTTGTTTTTTGCTGTAAACAAGTATGCCAGCGAACCGAAAATGGACATATTTGCCAGAACCAGAATAATAATATTACTATATGACAGACTAAATTCTCTACCATTAGCATAATTTACAGTAAGCAACATGACAATGCCCAACGCATAGGCAGATAGTTGTATCCCTCCACGTAACCATTTAGACATTTTAACCGGAATTCTCATAAACATGGGAAACATCAGAACAAATGCAAACAGAGCTAACAACCATGACCGCACATCTTGCGGAGAAGATGTTACCCAAGGATACATGTGCTGAATAAAAATTGCAAAGAATGTCAACCGGAATCCACGTAATAGACAATCCCATGCTATTCTTAATTTAGATTCTCCTTTTTCCAATTTATTGCCGATAGAAAAAGGAAAAGCCGCTCCCATTGCAAATAAAAAGAATGGAAAAACTAGATCAACCCATGTAATTCCATAAAATGATGGGTCAAATGCAAAATTAGAGCGGGGACCTACTTGTGCGTGATACATCCATCCTGGTAATACTCCTGAAGCAATAGTACCTGATAAAACCATAGTAATAATGGCATATCCCCTTAAAGCATCAAGAGAGAAAGCTCTTTTATTCATGACTTATTATTTGAAATAATATATATATTTATTAATATCCTGCACCATTAATATTTACAGATTCAGCACCAGTCTTCTTTTCTGCTTCTGATGAATTTATGTCAAAATACATTGCATCCGGACAGCGCATATCAGTGTATCTTCCTGTATGAAGTGGAGCTTTTACTATTTTACCGTCATACATTCTGAATAAAAAACTTTCCTTCCATTGAGCACCTTCAACTTTTGTATTCGTGGCTTGTGTCGGTTTTCCTTCATTAGATACTTGGTCAATAGCATTTACACGTTTGAATTCTCCACGGGTTCCTTGTTTGTATCCGGCACATTCATATTCTGACTCATAATGCTTACCATTACCGTCTACAATAAATTTGAGAACCCCACTTCTTATGATCTGAATAGAAATGGTGACTTCTTCACCCGGATACCAATAATATTCTTTCTGCGCAGGAGCATTTGAATAGTTGGATGCTTGTCCGCTCGAATGACTTGTACGTCTCATGAATGGACGGAATGCTTTTCTTTCAGCACTGATATTACCTTGCTCATCCTTAACAACTTCCCAAGTTAGGCCTATATCAGTCTCTTGTCCACCCATATTCCCTCCTAAATATATAGAAGGATTATCAAGATATTGTCCTGGTTTACTAGGATTCTTACGATCTTCATCGAAAGTTGCTGTAGGCAATTTTATTGTCCCTCCGATACCTAGCCATAAATCTTTACTTGTTACGGCTTTATGATAATAGGCACCGGCAAAGCAGGCAACACTCGCTTGTGGCTTTATCTCATCTTTAAAGTAAGTGTTAATTGGATCTGTGGGTTCTGGTTCCGGTTCTCCATCGTCACTGTCAGAACAGTTATAGAATCCCATAGCTAAACTCAAAAATAATGAATAGAATAAATATTTTTTCATCTTAAATAAGTTTTTTGTAAATCAATAATATTCTTTTGAGGATCAATACCCATTTCCATTAATACTAATCGTTTCTGCTCCTATCTTTCGACCTTCATCAGTTGATGTTACTTCAAAGAAATGACTGTCCGGACAACGCATATCTGTGAAACGGCCTTCGTGAATCGGTACTTTCACAATTTCATTTTTATATTTTCTAAAATAATAGCTCTCATCCCATCGACTATTCAAAACCTTTGTTTTCGTTGCTTGCGCTGGTTTACCTTCATTCGCAACTTGATCAATTGCATTTACACGTTTAAAGGTTCCCAGTTCTCCCGGAATATAACCTTCACAATCATAATCACATTCAAAGCGTTTTCCGGCTCCTTCTATCACAAAATGTACTTTACGAGTTTCTAACACTTGAAAATACATTGTGACTTTTTCGCCCGGATACCAATAGTATTTATCTTCCGGTGGTGCTTGCGCATAATTGGGTTCTTGTCCATTAATATGCTCACTACGTCTCATAAATGGACGAAAAGCTTTCCTCTCTTTGGATAGTTTTCCATCTTTTTCCCGGATAACTTCCCATGCTAATCCGAAGTCAGTCTCCTGATCTCCCATGTTTCCTCCTAAATATACAGATGGATTATCAAGAAACTGTCCCGGCTTCTTAGTGTTTTTTCTAGTTTGATCGAATGATAATTGAGGTAAAGTAACAGTTCCTCCAACTCCCAACCAAACATCCTTACTGGAATTTACCTTGCGGTAATAGGCACCGGGAAAACATTCAATGAATTTTTCCGGTTTCACTTCATTCTTAAAAAATGTTTCTACTGACTTGGGAGAGGATGTTCTGTATTTATGAGAACAAGATGTACCTCCTATAATGAGACAAGTAAGAAGAAATATATAATTATAATTCTGTTTCATATTAATAAAGAGATAAAACAGGACCATGTCTCTGCGACATGATCCTATTTATTAGTTATTATTTACATGCTATACGGTAGAAGTATAAACCGGAACCGGTGCAGCCAAATACTGCATATAATTCATTGTTTTTCACCATTAAACAAGCAGAAGCTGTGCTATTACCATTAGCTCCCGATGCTTCCATTGTATAATTGAATATTTGATTATATTTACCATCAGTTATATCACAGATACGCATAACACCTTTTTGATCTCCCGAATATGCTGTATATGCTACATACACACGGCCATTTATTGTTATTACATCTCCACCACTGGTTCTAACTCCGGAACTTCTAGAAACTTCTCCCATAGTACTGTTCATCCAAATAAGTCCATTAGTTGCACTTGTACTAAAGAATCCCATATATCCGGTCATACCTACAGGCATTGGAACCACGTTCCAATAGTAACTTGGAGTAGCAACAGGGAATGCATATTTTTGCGGAGTGGGATTCACGACTCCATTTGTAACTTTCCAAACAAAAACATCTACTGACTGTGCCTTAGTAGCAACTATTGTGGCATCACCATCTAAATCACCTATGATACCAATACCAGCTAAACGAGGAGTCGCAGATTCACCAAGAGCTGATTTATCATATGAAATAAATTCTTTAGCTTCTGCTGTTACACTACTCCAACGATATAATACAGGTTTATCTCCTGATAAAGCCAATGAGGTTCCAAGAATATTGCCCTTGTCATCTGTAGCCATTATACGTATACCATGTCCTGCAATACTTAACCCTTTGTCATTCAAATTTTCAATCTTATTACCTGTATAATCAAAATATGCTGGGGTTTTCTTAGTTGAAGAATGGTTACCTGCAATAATATATGGATCACTAATTCCTACACTAATTAAGTTGTCAGATCCAAATCCTGCTAATTCTGTATAGTCTTTTTTGAATACAGGTTCTGCAGAAATTTGAGGTATACCAATTGTAAACTCTGTTGTCACTCCATTACTTCCTTTGATTGAAACCTTATTGTTACCATTCATCAAATTTAATCCTTGACCAGTGAAAGATTCGTCTATTTTATTACCGAATCCAGCAGTCAGTTCTACATTTACAGATGTGAAATCCATCAATGCCGGAATATATGGAACTGCTACATTCTTATCATCTGTAAGCACATAATCAGTTTCAATGCCATTGATAGTCATCGCTTTTATAGATGCAGGACCTACTTTCTCCGTAGTAATAATAAACTCATAAGTATAAATTGTTTCTTCATCTACACCTTTTATTTTAAAACTTCTCGGATTAGTATAGTCCAATGCAACACCATTTTGAAAGTCCATAATTGTCCCATTGATATATTCCATGGTAACCTTTAGTGCTGTAAGGTCAGTCTCTTCCGGAACCTGGACAATCAATGATTCTTCACCAGTATGAATATCACTATTGGGAACAGTCATTCCTTCTATTATAAAAGACACCAATTTAGGAGGAGACTGAATACGCAATTTTGTCTGCACCGTAGTTCCGTCAAATCCATTTAATGTCAAATCAAGGGGGGTACGGGCATCATACTCTTGGTCGTTTATGAAATTGGCAGTACCGTTTATAACCAACAATTGTAGTTTAGCTTTGGATAAATCGACTCCAGCAGGAATCAATACTGTCGTTTCAGTTGCGCTGGCGGAAGAAGGCGTGTACAATTCATTATTCACTTTGACTCCTACTATCTGCACAGATTCATAGGCTCTGTTTTCGTCATCATCTGAACAAGAGCTAAAAGTTACAGTGAAAAGTGCAGTGATGCACATTATACTGAATATTAAATTTATTAGTTTTTTCATCTTTCACGAGTATTATATGGTTCATTATTTTTTCTTAATGGAAAAAGCTATTTTCATTTGTTCGAAGAAAGTTTCCCAATCAACATAACAATTATCGAAAATCATCAGACCTGATGAATTCTTTAACGAAGCACCAAACACCTTCCCCTGATCGGAAACGCTTAAATCTGGTAAGCTCATTGAACCTAACAATGGAACTTGTCCACATGTAAGAATATTCCCTAAAGTAATATATCGATTAACTTCTTTAGGTGTTTTATAATAGGTGCCAATCATCAGAAAATCAAGATTACCTAAATAGCTTGTTCTATTATAACTTTTTCCATAGATCTCACTATCCGGGAACGATAATCGATCATCATATTTAAACTGGTTACTAGCCCAATTTACTCCATTCTGATAATACACCTCATACCAGGATCCGACATAAGCTGCCATTTTCAAATCCGGATTCTTTTCAACTTTATACTTATCTACTAATAAGCGAATCCGGTTGGTAAAATCACAAATAGTTTGAGATCGGAAAGTAATCCATTCTTTAAAGAATTTGCCTTTTATTAATACGCCTTCTTTATTTATTCTAAAAGCATCAGCAGGGAAATTCTCTAAAACTTTTCCTTCTTTTTCCAGATATTCTTCAAAGGCGTTTCGAGTTACATGACTAAAGTCGGCATATAAATTATCATATCGACAGCGGTCTAATACAATGCCATCTATATCATAATTTTTTAGAACTTCTTCTACACGCAACAATTGAAAGTCCTGTACCTCTTTATTAGAAGGATTCACAAAAGCTAAAGCTAATAACTTACCTTTTGCTGCTTCTTTTCCTCTTGTACTTTCCGTGATTTTCAGAAGTTTGCCTTTATCTTCCGGACGTTGCACTATTTCTTCCCAATCTTTATGCTCATGAAGAATTGCATAATCATTTACAGTTATATTTCCTTCCGTGAAGAAATTAAAGCTAGTATAAACTTTCAATCCGATTTTGTGTGCCTCCTGAAGTACAACTTCCAATAAATCGAAACCATCATCCTTTACTTGTTTATTCGGATTTTTAGTTGCTGTCAGGTAAGGAGTCTTTGAAAGGTCATTTTTGCGATAAGAAACATATCCTTCCGGTCCTTTTACATCCAACCCGATTGAAGTGAATCCAGCTTTCTTTACGTTATTAACCATAGTGGTTACTGCTTCTCTATTAGTCAACACTTTTGCATTAGGAAATTGCTCCACCCACATAACCAGTTCGCTCTGTTGTTGATCGGGAGCTTTAGAGAAGACAACAACAGGCTTACGAGTAATTTCTTTCCCGCCTTTTTTCAAAATCCAGTTAAAGAAATTAGTGCCATTATTCAAAGTTAACTGACTGTGAAATAGTCCTTTTGCTGTAAGGGGCACTGGCTTTATTTCTGTTTGACTCTCTATAAACAACTGATAACCGGCTTTTCTATCATAATTAGCAATACAACCGCTTAATGTAGTCTTACTTCCAACAACAGTAAATAAAAAATCATTATCCAGTTCTATTTGAGGCGGAATACTGCCTTGGGAAAAAGCTATTACTTTATCCAATGAATGTATTTCTCCATTAATTCTTAGCTTTACGACATCTCCTACATGGAAATTTTCAGCAAGAAACTTACGATAGCCATCCTTTGAGTAATCAGCATCATAACCAATTAATGCAAACTCTGCTTGTCCTAATTCTATATCTAAAGGAGTCTTAAATACAGGTTGGATATTCTTAGAGATTACGCCGTTCAGGACTTTTGTTACCTTCATATCTTTATTTACTATTACGGCCGTATATATGCTTTGAGTAGATTTTATAGCATTTTGATATTCCGTAGATAATAAAACAATACCTTTTTCTTGCTTTTCCCAAACAGGATTATTGAATAAGTCTATCTGCTTCTCAAGACCACGTACAGTTAATGTCGGATCTGGACTTGCAGCTTCAATTGTCACTACGGTCTGTGCCGATATAAAAACCGGCACTAACAGTAATGATAATAAAATAATTAATCTATTCATACTAAATGCGTTATATATTACTCACCATATCCTTTATTCTGTTCCAGCCAAGGGCATTTATTTCGCTCTGTTTGCGGGATAGGCCATAAGTAATGTCTGTTATTCCAGCTACGACCTTTATCACGAGATCTTAGTTTATCACCGTATGCAGCATAACTGGCAATATCGTTTATATCTCTGTCCGATCCTGAAGCGCCATAAGAAGGAACCATATCTGGAGTAGCCTGTTCATACCCATCGGGATATTTTCCTGTGGTCGGATCTACCCCTGTTGCTTTAGGGTAACCATAAGTGGGTTCGGCATTTTGAATATCACCAGTTCTCCAACGACGCATATCAAATAACATTAACGCCTCTTTGGCCAATTCCACTTTACGTTCACGGCGTACAATTTGGCGCATCTTTAATTGATCATTCTCACGTGTCGGATCAACAGATAAGATACCAGGCATATCTACACGAGCTCTAACTCGATCAATTGCATTTACAACCGTTGCATCTAATTCATTAAGTTCTATTTTAGCCTCGGCGTAAGTCAAAAGAATTTCTGCAAACCGCATGATCAGAATGTTATAACTAGGATTGGCATTTGCCTCATCATCGAAATGATTATACTTTTTCCATGCAAATCCTACACCACTACTTACGTAACCATATTGAGCAACAGCACCAGCATAATCTAAGTTGGCAACCAACTTTTCATTACCATCTTTATCCCAAGAGGTCGTTTGAGGATTATAGACTTCCATCAGGAATTTCATTTTGTTGTCTCCCCCAGTATTTCCGATGATAACATCATGATGAGTGTAAACTGTTTCTTTTAAACGAGGATCACGACTATCAAACGGTTTCTTAGGATCATACCCGGAACCAGTCTCATCAATACGTTTACCATTTTTCATTTCGTAGGTATCAACTAACTGTTGGGTAGGAAAACGTCCACTCTGTCCAATCATACGAACTTGTTCACCTAAAGACATATATTGAGTAAACGAATGAATTTGGTTTGAAAACATCATAAATAACATCGTTTCTTTTTTTACGTCTTCTTTTAGTTGTCCTGTCCGTGTAAACAGATCTGCATAATTAGTAGCCAAATCACGTCCACTTTCGTCTATAACTTTTTTAGAAGCTGCTGCTGCAATCTTAAAATATTCTGTAGCTTTAACCTGATCTTTTTCACCATCCATACCAAAACCAAATTTACACCATGAACCGGCATATAAAGCCAATCTTGCTTTCAATCCTAATGCTACTGATTTGTCGACACGTCCATAATTAGCCGCTGTCCAAGGTAAAATATCGGCAGCTTCGTCCAATGTTTTTAATATATCATCTACAACTTCTTTCCAGGGAGTACGTGAAACCTGCTTTGTCTGTTCTTCCGTTACTGCAGATGTGAAATATGGAATATCCCCCCATAAAGAAACTAGTTGAATATAGTAATGAGATCTCAAAACTTGAATTTCTGCAAGATAAATTTTAGCCTTATCGCTTAATTCATTATAAAAAGGCTTAGCTCCATCCAACACAGAATTACATCTTGCCACAGAAGTATATAAAATAGCCCATGTTTGTTCTACTGTGAAATTTGTTCGTAACTCAATATTACCAACACCAATAGAACTGTTGTCCGCACGTTCGATGCCATAAGGCGTATACATATCCCATAATATACAATAAGGTATACTACTAGTATTACTATGATCCATCAGCAAACGCTGGTAACACCCATTAGCCCCTTGTGCTATTGCGCCATCGTTATTATAAAAATTGGACGATAAATATTCGCTCATAGGCTCTTTATCCAAGTAGTCACTACAGCCTGCTATTCCTAGTGATAATATCAAAGCCCCACTTGCAAGAACTTTGTTATTAAATATATATTTGATTGCTTTTTTCATAATATTTGATTATTTAAAATTTTAAATCAATACCAAACGTAAATGTTTGCATAATGGGGTAGAATTCCCCTCCAACAGAGCCGCTATATGCAACTTCGGGGTCATATCCCTTATAGAAATTACTGATGGTAAATAGGTTCTGTCCGCTTGCATACACTCTCAAGCTACCAATATTTAATTTCTTAGTCCATGAATTAGGTAAAGTATAACCTAAAACAACATTTTTCAAACGACAATAAGAGGCATCTCGTACCCATTTATCGGATTTTTGATAGTTAGGACCTGCATTAGCTTCAGGAACCAAAATGGGGTATGCTGCATCCTGATTATCCGGAGTCCATGAATCCATTTGATGTCTGAAAAGATTCGAACCGTTAGCAAAAGGTTTAAGACCAACTCCACTCATATAATTCACACGTTGCCCGACTCCTTGGAAGAAAGCTGTGAAATCAAAATTCTTCCAACCGGCATTTAACGTTACACCGTATTCAAAGTGTGGGAACGGGTCACCAAGATATACCATGTCACGAGTATCAATTGTCATAGGGTCAGAGTCTTCACCCTGATAAGTTTTAACATACTTAACGAATCCCGGACGAGCATCCCCTAATTTAGGAGAATTGTTAACATCATCCCAATCTTTATAATACCCATCAGTCACATATCCCCAAATACCTTTGTTAGGATAACCCTCTACCATTGTTTTATCTTGAGAATTAAGTCCGTTTAGATTGGTTATTTTGTTGCGGTTGTCACTTAAAGTAAATGTTACCCCATACGTGAAGTCATTTAATTTATTTTTATGACTGACACTTACTTCCCAACCCTTGTTGGACATATCTCCTGCATTGGTATATGCTGGACTCATTCCTACATAGTATGGTAATGGGAACTTCATTAACATATCATAAATATTTTTGATGTAATAATCCGCTGTAACGCTTAACAAACCATTCCACAAACTAAAATCAATACCAAAATTTATTTGCTTTGATTTTTCCCAACTAATATCCGAATTGGCTAGTGTTGTTTGAGCCACACCTGATACTAATTCTTTATCTGCTTCTTCACCACCTAAATAGTATCCATATCCGGTTGCAATGGTTGCAGCATAAGGATAATTACCGATGTTCTGATTTCCTAAAAGACCGTAAGAAGCACGAACTTTTAAGAAGTCAAGTACTTTACGAGTAGATTTCATGAAGTTCTCTTCAGATATTACCCAACCGGCAGACAACGAAGGGAAAAATCCCCATCGATTATCTCTGGTAAAACGGGAAGAGCCATCGTAACGACCATTTACCTCCAGTAAATAACGTTGTTTGTAGTTGTAATTCAAGCGGGCATACCATGACATCATAGCCCAAGAATTTGCTCCACCGGAGGACGTTGCGGTTGCAGAATCTCCATTACCTAAATAATAACGCCCTAGATCGAACCCTCTTTTTCCACCAGAAAAGGAAGTATTCAGATTATCTTCTGCCTGGAAGCCGACTAATATTTTTCCATAATGGTCAAAGAATTTATTTTCATACGAAGCTTGTGCACGATAATAATTTCTAACGGTTTCACTCCAGCTTTCTGTCAGTGAATCATCTGTAGGGTATGATCCCATGATTTGACCTCTTAGAGACGTCGTATATGGAGTTATTAATGTACGCCCTCTACTTGTGGATTGACGGCGAGAATATTGTCCTACAAGCTCTAAGCCTTTGATAGGAGTAAGAGTTAATGTTCCGTTTACCACAGCATCTGTCCCTTTTGTTATTTTTTCTCCACTATCGTATGCTTGAGCTGTAGGATTCATACCATTCTTTCCATATCCCCAATTCCCATCTAGCTCTCTGGCAGCAGAAAGAGTGGGCAACATATATAAAGACTGATTGATAATCTGTTTGGGAGTACTCAAACCCGGATTTACTTTTTTACCTTGTCTTAATGCTGTTTCAATACTAAACTTAGCCCATGGAAGTATTTGAGCATCTGCATTTAAACGAAGGTTAGTACGACTATAATTATCATTAGGTATCAAACCATCTTGGTATAGGTAAGTACCAGAACCAAAGAAAGTCAGTTTGTCACTACCACCACTAATTGTTACATTATGGTTGTGCATGATTGAATGATTTTTCATCGTTTCATCTTTCCAATCGGTATCGTACCTGTTCCAATTATCCGGACGTAATGTTTTTTGTTCTTCTATCTGTTGCAGTTGTTGAGCTCTTTGCGCGTCGGATACTGTAATTTCTGCATTATCCCAAGCATTTAGTTCTGCTTGTAAATATTCCCATGCAGCTACAGGTTCAGGCATATTAGTTGGGCGCTGGATTGTTAGGTAACCACTATATGTAGTCGTTATTTTTCCTTTTTGACCTCTTTTGGTTGTAATAAGAATAACACCATTAGATGCCCGGGAACCATATATTGAAGCAGAAGCAGCATCTTTTAAAACAGAAATACTTTCTACTGTGTTAGCATCTACTTGATCGATACTCATTTCAATTCCATCAACCAAAACTAACGGATCTGTATTTGAATTAATAGAGCCGATACCGCGAATACGAATAGAACCACCATCACCACCAGGTTCACCTGAAGTCTGTTGAATAGTCACCCCCGGCATAGCACCTTGTAAGGCAGTAGATAAAGATGCTACACTTCTTTTTGTTATAGTTTCAGAACTAACAGAAGATACAGCTCCGGTTAATGTTGCTTTTTTCTGTTTAGCATACCCTACTACTATTGCTTCTTCCAACTGAATAGCGTCAGCTTTCATTTTCACATTTAGTACAGGAGCATTTGCTATCAGCTCTTCTGTGCGATAACCTACATAAGAGAAAACTAGTTTGCTTCCTTTTTTTACTTCAATAGAGTATTTTCCATTAATATCTGAAATTGTTCCTTTAGATGTACCTTCAACAAAGATACTTACTCCTGGCAATACATCGGACTCATCAGAGACGACTCCTTTTACGATTAAATTCTGTGCTTGTATACCGACAGAACTTAACATTAAAATTAAAAATAGAATTTTTCTCATAATATTAAATTTAGAACTAATTAGGATACGATATTTGTTATTTCTTCTAATGTTTTCCAGCACTGGTACAGCCCTCTTGGCACATGGAAACATCCTTTCCATTTTCCTCCTTTGAGTGGGAGTAACACTTCTCCTCTTCGATTCAGATATCCATACCATTCAGGGTATTCTTTATCCTTGAAATGTGTCCATGTATAGTCATGTACTTTCTCAAACCACCCCAGGCATTGTTTATCTCCCGTCAACTGATAACCTTTTAATAGAGATATCAAAGTCTCAATATGCACCCACCAAAGTTTCTGATCCCATTCCAATTGTTGAGGTGGACAACCGTTACGGTCCATGAAATAATAGACACCTCCGTATTTCTTATCCCAGCCATAATTAAGCATTGTAAGGGTGGTCTCTTTGGCTTTCTCTATCAATTCCGGACGGTTCAGGCGTTTGCCCAGATCCATGATAAACCACATCGCTTCAATGGCATGTCCCGGAGTTACCTGACGGCCTTCAAAGCAGTCAACCAGGCTACCGTCGATATCTACATTTTCAACAATGATCCCTCCGAGTTCAGGACGGTAAAAAACTTCCATTACTTCGTGGATACAAGTTTCCATTGTTTCTTTTAGATAACTTTCATCTAAAAGATGCTCTATTTCCAGAGCCAGGTTACAAAGGATCATCGGCAAAGCAAAGTTCTTCAAATTGCGAGTACCCGGATGAAGCTTATTCCATTTGCCTTTCGGATTATCCACTTTAGACAAGATGATATCGAAGGTTTTCCTGGCAATGTCTGCATATTCCTGATTGCCGGTGGCAAGACTTAACTGACCGAAAGCCATGGTAGCAAATGTATATGAAAAGATATTGTACGGTTCTACCAATGGTCTACCCGAACGGTCAAGGGAAAAATACCAATTATAATTGCCGTCATGTCCATATTTTTTTAGGAATTCGCCACCCTGAATGGCGCAGTCCAGCCATTCCTGACGTTTCTCCACTTTGTTGTAAAGCATGGAGAACATCCATACTTCACGACTTTGCAGCCAAATAAACTTATCCGTATCGAATACTTTTCCTTCACGGTCCAGACAGGTGAAGTAACCACCATACTCATGGTCTTGTGAATGTTCAAGCCAGAAAGGAAGGACGTTGTCCAGAAGCTCATCCTTGTACAGACTTGCCAGTTTTTTGAAATCCATAATCGTATTTCCATTATAGATTGGTATGGGTAATTCAGCAGTTAAAGAGATGTCTGCTGAATGACCAATGTTATTCTTACTATCCATATTTATAAAATGTTAGTTTATTGTTATTAAGGTCTGTTTTATATTTATTCCGAACGGGTCCAGTATCTTTCAATCTCCTCCAGCGACTTCCCGGTGGTCTCCGGCACGAGTTTCCAGACAATCAGCATATACGGTACGCACATAACGGCAAACAGGAAGAATGTTCCGGCGGGGGTAAGGTTCTGGAGCATCCAGGGGGTTAACTGTCCGATCAGGTACGTCCCGATCCACAGAGCAAATCCTGCTATCGACATGGCCAGTCCGCGAACCTTGGTGGGATACATCTCCGAGAGGAGTACAAACACCACGGCACAGATGGATACAGCACAGCAGAATACATAGAACAGGAAGAAAACGAGCAGGAAGAGGCTGGATACTCCTAGGGAATCTCCGAAGAGGAAGTACAGGCCGATGAGAATCAGAGAAACAACCATACCCGAAACTCCATAATAAACCAGCTTCTTGCGGCCCACCTTATCGATGATGACAAGAGCCAGAACCGTGGTCAAAGTATTGACTAGTCCTACCAGAACTTGGTAAAATCAAAGTTTACTGTTTGCATAGTAATATTATAGTAGAAAAGTTTTATCTTTATCGCGTTAAACTAACTAATACCCCCATTATGAGAAGAATTTATTATTTACTTTTCCTTATCCTTTTAGGATATTCTTTTGACGTAAAAGCTTCAGACACAGTATTTATCCATGAAACACAAATCCCGGTTTTGATAGAGCGGCAAGACAATGTTCTGTTCTATCTTCGTTTGGATGCAAAAGAAAGCAAGAAGCTCGATGAAATCATTTTAGATTTTAGTAAAAGTACGAATCTGACTGATATTCAGGCAATCAAACTCTATTATGGAGGAACAGAGGCGTTGCAGGACAAAGACAAAAATCGCTTTGCTCCAGTAGAGTACATATCCAGCCACCGTCCGGGTGGGACATTGGCGGCTATTCCTTCCTATTCGATCAAATGTGCAGAGGTGGGATCATCAGAAAAAGTAGTATTAAAAGGTAATTACAATTTATTTCCGGGTGTAAATTATTTTTGGATCAGTTTGCAGATGAAAAAAGATGCCTCTTTGCAGACTAAGATACTCTCTGACTTATGTGCCGTTAAAGTAGATGGGAAAGAACTATGTTGTAAATCTATTTCTCCAAAGAATATTGTTCACCGGATGGCAGTTGGAGTTCGTCATGCCGGTGATGACGGTTCTGCTTCTTTCCGTATTCCCGGGTTGGTGACTACCAATAAAGGAACCTTATTAGGCGTGTATGATGTTCGATACAACAGTAGTGTCGATTTACAGGAATATGTTGACGTGGGTTTGAGCCGTAGCATCGATGGAGGAAAGAATTGGGAGAAGATGCGTCTTCCGCTTTCATTTGGCGAGTATGGTGGTCTGCCTAAAGCACAGAATGGGGTAGGAGACCCTTCTATTTTAGTAGATACTAAGACGAATACCGTCTGGGTGGTTTCCGCATGGACACATGGTATGGGTAATCAACGCGCCTGGTGGAGTTCCCATCCGGGAATGGATCTGAATCATACGGCACAGTTAGTATTGGCTAAAAGCACAGACGATGGTAAAACCTGGTCGAAGCCTATCAATATAACAGAGCAGATGAAAGATCCTTCCTGGTACTTCCTGCTTCAAGGTCCCGGACGTGGAATAACGATGAGTGATGGCACATTGGTATTTCCAACGCAATTTATAGACTCTACCCGTGTTCCGAATGCAGGAATCATGTATAGTAAAGACCGGGGGAAAACATGGAAAATGCACAATATGGCACGAACCAATACAACGGAAGCGCAAGTGGCGGAAATAGAACCGGGAGTATTGATGCTGAATATGCGTGATAATAGAGGAGGAAGCCGGGCTATTGCCATAACGAAAGATTTGGGAGAAACATGGACAGAACACCCATCTTCCCGCCAAGCACTTCAGGAACCGGTATGCATGGCTAGTCTGATTCATGTAGATGCCAAAGACAACATATTAAATAAAGATATCCTGCTGTTTTCGAACCCGAATACGACCAAAGGACGTAATCATATAACAATAAAAGCAAGTCTGGACAAAGGACTTACCTGGTTGCCGGAACATCAATTAATGCTCGACGAGGCAGAAGGATGGGGGTATAGTTGTCTGACAATGATTGATAAAGAGACAATTGGTATACTATATGAGAGTAGCGTCGCACATATAACCTTTCAAGCGATAAAATTGACAGATATAATAAAGGAATAAAGAGTCTGTCCCGAAAGTCCGAAGATTTAAGTCTATGCTTACGATTTATAGGTAGAAAGATTTAGCTATAATGAAAAAGAATATCGTTATAATAAAAAAAACGCCATTTTAGCATACATTTGAGGACAGAATACTACTCTTTATTTAACTAATTATAAGCTGAAATTTTAGGCGATTTAATTGTGGCTTTCTGGACAGCTCACGCTAAAACAAAATATTTTGTTAAATTATCAGTGAAATTTGCTGAAAAAGTAATATCTTTGAAACCGTTAATATCTAATGCCCCCACTATGATGATTAATTTAATCGGAAAAAAAACTCAAATAGCATGTGGACTACTATGCTGTTGCAGTATGGCATATGCGCAGAGCAATGACAATTCCGAAGTTGTGGTTTTAAATACAGGTTGGGAATTTTCCCAGGCAGGCACGGAGCTATGGCGACCGGCACAGGTTCCCGGCACCGTTCATCAGGATCTTATCTATCATAAACAAATTCCCGATCCTTTTTACGGTATCAATGAACAGAAGATTCAGTGGGTGGAAAATGAAGACTGGGAGTACCGGACTGCTTTTACAGTTACTCCCGAGCAACTGAAACGGGACGACGCCCAATTAGTCTTTGAAGGCCTTGACACATACGCCGATGTATACCTCAACGGAGCACTGTTGTTGAAAGCCGATAACATGTTCGTCGGCTATACGATACCCGTCAAGTCGCAACTCCGTCTCGGAGAAAACCTTCTTCACATCTATTTTCATTCACCCATCCGGCAGACAATGCCTCAATATAACTCTAACGGATTCAACTATCCGGCAGACAACGATCATCATGAAAAACATGTAAGCGTATTCTCCCGTAAAGCCCCTTACAGTTATGGCTGGGACTGGGGAATCCGCATGGTGACTAGTGGTATCTGGCGTCCGGTGACCATCCGTTTTTACGACGCAGCCTCTATCAGCGACTACCACGTAAAGCAACTCTCGCTGACCGACCAACTGGCAAAACTATCCAACGAATTGGAAATAAATAATATCCTCCCTCAAGCACTTCAAGCAGAGGTGAGAATCAATACCTCTTTCGAAGGAAACACAGAAAAAGGCATTAGCCAGGCAATCACCCTACAGCCCGGAATCAATCATATATCTATTCCTTCCGAAGTGCTGTCTCCGGTACGTTGGATGCCGAATGGCTGGGGAAAGCCCGCCTTGTATGATTTCTCCGCTCAAATAATCGTAGAAGATAAAGTCGTAGCTCAACAATCCCACCGGATAGGACTGCGTACCGTTCGCCTCGTCAATGAAAAAGATCAGGACGGAGAATCCTTCTATTTTGAAGTAAACGGCGTTCCGATGTTTGCCAAAGGAGCCAACTATATTCCCCAGGATGCTCTATTGACTAACGTCACTACCGAACGCTACCAAACCTTATTTAGGGACATCAAAGAAGCCAACATGAATGTCATTCGTGTGTGGGGAGGCGGAACCTACGAAGACGACCGTTTCTATGACCTGGCAGATGAAAACGGAATACTGATATGGCAGGACTTTATGTTTGCCTGCACTCCCTATCCGTCCGATCCAACCTTCCTGAAAAGAGTAGAAGCAGAAGCTTGCTACAACATTCGCCGTCTTCGCAATCATGCTTCCCTGGCGATGTGGTGTGGCAATAATGAAATACTGGAAGCCTTGAAATATTGGGGATTCGACAAGAAATTCACGCCGGAAATCTATCAGGAAATGTTCCAAGGCTATGACAAACTGTTCCACCAACTCCTTCCTACCAAGGTAAAAGAGCTGGATGCCGACCGTTTTTATATACACAGCTCCCCATATTTAGCCAATTGGGGACGTCCCGAATCATGGGGGATAGGAGACAGCCACAACTGGGGAGTATGGTATGGCCAAAAAAACTTTCGAATCACTAGATACAGATCTTCCTCGTTTCATGAGCGAATTCGGTTTCCAGTCCTTCCCGGAGATGAAGACTATTGCCACCTTTGCGGCTCCTGAAGATTATCAAATCGAATCGGAGGTGATGAATGCCCATCAGAAAAGCAGCATCGGCAATGCCCTGATTCGCACCTATATGGAACGTGACTATATCATTCCCGAAAAATTTGAAGACTTTGTCTATGTCGGACTAGTATTGCAGGGACATGGCATACGTCACGGTCTGGAAGCGCACCGCCGCAACCGTCCCTATTGTATGGGTACATTATATTGGCAATTGAATGACAGTTGGCCGGTAGTGTCATGGTCGGGTATTGATTACTACGGTAACTGGAAAGCCTTGCATTATCAGGCAAAGCGTGCATTTGCCCCCGTTCATATCAACCCTTTGCTGGAAGGTGACAACCTGTGTGTTTACCTGCTTTCCGATCATCTTGACACCCGGGAGAAACTGACGCTGGAAATGAGACTGACGAATTTTGCAGGAAAGAAAGCCGGAAGAACGGTTGTCCTTCCTTCTTTGACTCTTCCAGCCAACACTTCCCAATGTGTATATCGCACTTCGCTTACCACTTTGTTTTTTCCTGCAAAGCGCCCGCTTGCGGATGACCTGCGCCATTGCTTCATGCAACTGACCTTGAAAGACAAGTCCGGGCATACGGTAGCCGAAACAGTCCACTTCTTTAGAAAGACGAAAGACCTGCTTCTGCCCAAGACAACTGTTTCCTGCAAGATAAAACAGAAAGACGGCGTGTGCGAATTGACCCTGCTTTCTCCCTGTCTTGCCAAAGACGTCTTTATCGAGGTCCCCATTCAGGGAGCCCGTTTCAGTGACAACTTTTTCGACCTCCTTCCCGGAGAGCGTAAGACAGTTGTCATCACTTCTCCCCAAATAAAGAAAGGAGAGGAGTTGCCTTTGACAATCAAACATATTCGTGAAACCTATAATTAATTTATTAATAACTTAACACTTAATTTTTTAGTTTATGAAACAACTCTTAAAGTTAACCGGATGTCTGGCACTAGCAGGACTTTTTGCCTCTTGCCAATCGGCGCAACAGGACGCCAACTACCAGATCATCCCCATGCCACAAGAAATTGTAACAGCTCAAGGAAATCCCTTCATTCTGAAGAGCGGTGTGAAAATCCTCTATCCGGAAGGAAACGAGAAGATGCAACGCAACGCACAATTCCTGGCCGACTATCTGAAAACCGCTACCGGAAAAGATTTCGCTATCGAAGCCGGAACGGAAGGTAAGAATGCAATCGTACTGACATTGGGCACGGCAAACGAAAATCCGGAATCCTATCAGTTGAAAGTTGCCGGTGACGGAATCACGATTACTGGTCCTACCGAGGCCGGCGTATTCTATGGCATCCAGTCCCTGCGCAAATCATTGCCTGTGGCTGTCGGTGCAGACATTTCCATGCCCGCTGTAGAAATCAATGACGCTCCCCGCTTTGGCTATCGTGGCGCCCACTTCGACACCAGCCGCCATTTCTTTACCGTAGATGAAGTGAAGACATATATCGATATGATGGCTTTGCACAATATGAACCGTTTTCACTGGCATATTACCGAAGACCAGGGCTGGCGTCTGGAAATCAAGAAATATCCGAAGCTGACAGAAATCGGTTCCAAGAGGACAGAAACAGTCATCGGACGTAACTCCGGTGAATACGACGGCAAACCTTACGGTGGCTTCTATACCCAGGAGCAGGCGAAAGAAATAGTAGCGTATGCTGCCGAACGTTATATCACAGTTATTCCCGAAATCGACCTTCCGGGACACATGCAAGCTGCCCTTGCCGCTTACCCCGAATTGGGATGTACCGGTGGCCCGTACGAAGTATGGAGACAATGGGGAGTATCTGAAGATGTGCTTTGTGCCGGAAACGATCAAGTCTTGAAATTCCTCGAAGATGTATATAGCGAATTGATTGAAATCTTCCCTTCAGAATATATTCATGTAGGTGGTGACGAATGTCCGAAAGTACGTTGGGAAAAATGTCCGAAATGTCAGGCACGTATCAAGGCGCTGGGCTTGAAATCGGATGATAAGCATAGCAAGGAAGAACGTCTGCAGAGCTTCGTAATCAACCATATCGAAAAATTCCTCAACGACCACGGACGTCAGATCATCGGTTGGGATGAAATCCTCGAAGGCGGACTTGCTCCTAATGCTACTGTTATGTCATGGCGTGGTGAAAAGGGTGGTATCGAAGCAGCCAAGCAGAAACACGATGTTATCATGACTCCGAACACTTACCTGTATTTCGACTACTACCAGACAAAAGATACGGAGAACGAACCTCTCGGTATTGGTGGTTACCTGCCTCTTGAAAGAGTGTACAGCTACGAGCCGATGCCGGCTTCCCTCACTCCGGAAGAACAGAAATATATCAAAGGCGTGCAGGCTAACCTCTGGACTGAATACATTCCTACTTTCTCTCATGCCCAGTATATGGTATTGCCCCGTTGGGCTGCCTTGTCCGAAATCCAGTGGTCGGCTCCCGACAAGAAGAATTATGAAGACTTCCTGTCCCGTCTGCCGCGCCTGATTAAATGGTACGATGCGGAAGGATACAACTATGCCAAACATGTATTTAATGTAACTGCCGAATACACGCCGAACCCGACGGACGGTACACTGGACATCACTTTGTCTACCATTGACAATGCGCCTATCCATTACACCTTGGACGGCACGGAACCTACCGCTGCTTCTCCGCTTTATGAAAGCCCGCTGAAAATCAAGGAAAATGTAACTTTCTCTGCCATTGCTGTCCGTCCTACCGGAAACAGCCGTGTGGTTTCTGAAAAGGTTAATTTCAGCAAATCCAGCATGAAGCCGATTGTAGCCAACCAGCCGGTCAACAAGCAATACATGTTCAAAGGCGAATCTACATTAGTAGACGGCTTGAAAGGAAACGGCAATTACAAAACCGGTCGTTGGATTGCGTTCTACAAGAACGATATGGACATGACTATCGACCTTCAGCAGCCTACCGAGATTTCGAGCGTTGCTATTTCTACTTGCGTGGAGAAGGGCGACTGGGTGTTTGACGCGCGAGGACTTTCCGTAGAAGTTTCGGACGATGGCAAGAACTTTACCAAAGTTGCTTCCGAGGAGTATCCTGCTATGAAAGAAAGCGATAAGAATGGTATCTATGAACATAAACTGTCATTCAGCCCGGTGAAAACTCAATACGTGAAAGTGGTTGCCCTGTCTGAAAGTAAAATGCCGGCATGGCATGGCGGCAAAGATAGTCCGGCATTTTTGTTTGTAGACGAAATCACGATAGATTAATGAATATAAGAAATAGATACGCTAAAGTTTGTCTTTTCTTATGGGTATTGGGAATGTGCTTAACCGCACATTCCCTCAAAGCACAGTCCGTCATACCTGTCCCATTAAAAATGGAGCAGGGGACGGGCTGTTTTTTACTGTCAGAGAACACAAAACTTTATATAAACTTGCAGGGTTTAGAAGCGCAGCTTCTGGAAAATTGCTTGCAAGCATTGCCGGTTCATTTGAAGAAAGGGAAAAAGAAGGATACGCAGAATATGCTTTCTCTGTTGATAACTGAAAAGAACCACCAATTGCCATCACCGGAAAGCTATACCCTTTCCGTTACTCCGCAACAAATCCTGATACGCGCCACTTCGGGAGCCGGATTATTCTATGGTGTGCAAACCCTGTTGCAGTTGGCACAACCTTCGGGGGCAGGCAGCTATTCCATAGCCTCTGTCGAGATAGAAGACACTCCCCGTTTTGCTTACCGGGGACTGATGCTGGATGTGTCTCGCCACTTTTCTACCAAAGAATTTATAAAGAAACAGATAGACGCACTGGCGTATTACAAAATCAACCGTCTGCACCTGCATCTGACCGATGCGGCAGGCTGGCGGTTAGAAATCAAGAAATACCCTTTGCTGACCGAATTTGCGGCCTGGCGTACAGATCCCACCTGGAAGCAATGGTGGAACGGCGGACGTAAATATGTTCGTTTCGATGCTCCCGGAGCTTACGGCGGTTATTACACCCAGGATGATATTCGTGAAATCTTGGAATATGCCCGTCAGCATTATATCACGGTGATTCCCGAGATTGAGATGCCCTCCCATTCGGAAGAAGTGCTGGCAGCCTACCCGCAGTTATCCTGTTCGGGCGAACCTTACAAGAACTCCGATTTCTGTGTTGGCAATGAAGAAACCTTCACGTTTCTGGAAAATGTGCTGACGGAAGTCATGGAACTTTTCCCTTCCGAATACATTCATATCGGTGGCGATGAGGCCGGCAAGTCGGCTTGGAAGACCTGCCCGAAATGTCAGAAGAGAATGAAAGACGAGCATCTTGCCAATGTAGACGAGCTGCAAAGCTACCTGATACACCGCATTGAGAAGTTCCTGAACAATCATGGACGTCATCTGCTGGGATGGGACGAGATTCTGCAAGGAGGCATTGCCCCCAACGCAACCGTCATGTCATGGCGTGGAGAAGAGGGTGGTATCGCTGCCGTAACCTCCGGCCATCGTGCCATCATGACGCCGGGTGCCTACTGCTATCTGGACAGTTATCAGGATGCCCCATATTCGCAGCCGGAAGCCATCGGTGGATACCTGCCGTTGAAGAAAGTATATTCTTACAATCCCGTTCCCGCTTCTTTAACTGCGGAACAGGCGAAGTTGGTCTACGGTGTGCAGGGCAACCTATGGGTGGAATATATTCCCACTCCCGAACACGTGGAGTATATGATTTACCCCCGAATCCTGGCATTGGCGGAAACAGCCTGGTCGGCTCCGGAACGTAAGTCATGGCCGGATTTCCATACCCGTGCATTGTCGGCAGTGGCCGATTTGCAGGCAAAAGGATACCATCCTTTCGATTTGAAAAAAGAAATCGGCAGCCGTCCCGAGTCGCTTCAACCGGTCAGCCATCTGGCATTGGGTAAAAAGGTGATTTATAATTCACCTTACAGCTCCCATTATCCGGCACAAGGAAACACCGCTCTGACGGACGGCATACGTGGCGATTGGACCTATGGTGATGGCTCGTGGCAAGGATTCATCTCGGACAACCGCCTCGATGTGACGATTGATATGGAAAAAGAAACCTCCATCCATTCCGTCACTGCCGCCTTTATGCAGGTGGTAGGTGCGGAAGTATTCCTGCCGGAGACTGTGGTGATTTCCATTTCCGATGACGGAACCCATTTCACCGAGTTGCGCAAACAACACTTTGAAGTGAGCAAAGAAACACCCATCCGCTTTACGGATATTTCATGGCAGGGCGAAGCCAAAGGAAGATACGTACGCTATCAGGCACAGGCCGGAAGTGAATTCGGAGGCTGGATATTTACGGATGAGATTATTGTGAAATAAATATTGAAAGCATAAGGATAATACGTATGATGCGCTTTTTTAGGATTATTCGGGCCTAAAGCAACCGTGTAATCCGTATCATCCGGACTTGCTGATTTCAACCTGTCAATATCATTTAAATAAAAGAGGGAATCTACTCAACCAGATTCCCTCTTTTTTTGTTATATTTGTATTATTACCTTAAAAACTAAGAATATGGTACAACACGCTAGACTCATTTTCTACAGCCTTCTTCTTTTGGTAATCCCGTGCGAGGGCACGTTGGCACAGAAGATTCCCGTCGCGCCCATAGACTCATTGATTACCGTAGGATATGCCACCGGAAGTTTGAAAACTCTGTCCGGCTCCGTAGAGAAAATCACGGAGACACAGATGAACAAAGACCAGATAACGAACCCTTTGGAAGCAATTCGTGGACGTGTGCCGGGTTTGACCATCCAACGGGGCTCCAACGGACCGGCGGCTCTGGATGCGGTGCGCCTGCGGGGAACTACCTCACTGACCAGCGGCAACGACCCTTTGATTATCGTCGACGGAGTATTTGGCGACTTGAGTATGCTTACCTCCATTTACCCTACGGATATTGAGAGTTTTACCATTCTGAAAGACGCTTCCGAAACCGCACAATACGGTTCGCGAGGTGCATCCGGTGTGATAGAAGTCACCACCAAAAAAGGGATGAGCGGCAGAACACAAGTAGCTTACAACGGTAGCTTCGGGATTTCCACCGTCTACAAGAATTTGAAAATGCTGTCCGGTGATGAATTCCGTCGTGTAGCATCGGAACGAGGCATTTCCATTCTGGACAAAGGGAACAATACCGATTTCCAGAAAGAGATTGAGCAGACAGGACTGCAACAGAATCATCACATCGCCTTTTATGGCGGTTCCAGTGAGTCCAGTTATCGTGTTTCCCTCGGTTTTATGGATCGTCAGGGAGTGATTCTGAATGAAGACATGAAGAACTTCACTTCAAATATGAACATGAATCAGAAAATGTTCGACGGCTTCCTGAACTGCGAGTTGGGAATGTTCGGCTCCATTCAGAAGAATCATAACCTGGTAGATTATCAGAAAACGTTCTATTCGGCAGCTACGTTCAATCCTACCTATCCCAATCATAAAGACCCCGTCACCAATTCGTGGGACGGAATAACGACCGCCAGCCAAATCACCAATCCGTTGGCATGGATGGAAGTGCAGGACGATGATGCCACTTCGCACATCAGTACGCACGCCCGTCTCACTTTCAATTTGATGGAAGGACTGAAACTAAGCCTGTTCGGAGCTTATACTTACAATATCGTAGAAAATTCGCAATACCTCCCCACTTCCGTCTGGGCGAACGGTCAGGCATACAAAGGAACCAAAAAACGCGAATCTTTATTGGGAAACATGATGCTGACCTATAAGAAAAACTGGAAAAAGCATTTCTTTGACGTACTCGCACTTGCCGAACTTCAGAAAGAGACTTATACCGGCTATTATACCACAGTCAGCAATTTCAGCACCGATAAGTTCGGGTATAATAACCTTCAGGCAGGAGCGCTCCGTTTGTGGGAAGGTACTAATTCCTACTACGAGCAACCGCGCCTGGCATCTTTCATGGGACGCTTCAATTATACATACGCCGACCGCTACGTACTGACGTTGAATGCCCGTACAGATGCTTCCTCCAAATTCGGAGCCAACCATAAATGGGGCTTTTTCCCCTCTGCGTCCGCGGCATGGGTGATTAGTGAAGAAGAATTTATGAAGCAATTCCCCGTGATAGACAATCTGAAATTCCGTATCGGTTACGGTCTGGCAGGTAACCAAAGCGGGATTGACTCATACACAACGCTGAATCTCGTCAAGCCGAACGGTGTCGTCCCCGTCGGAAACTCCGCCATCGTATCTTTAGGAGATCTCCGGAATACGAATCCCGATCTGAAATGGGAAGTGAAACATACCTTTAATGCCGGTTTCGACATCGCTTTATTCGGCAACCGCCTGTTGCTTTCCGCCAACTATTACAACTCCCGCACCACGGATATGCTTTACCTTTACAACGTAAGCGTGCCCCCTTTCACCTATAACACCTTGCTTGCCAACATCGGCTCCATGCGCAACTGGGGTACGGAAATCGCCATCGGTATCACCCCTTTGAAAACGAAGGACATGGAACTGAATATCAATGCCAACATCACCTTTCAACGCAACAAACTGCTTTCATTGAGCGGTATGTATAACGGCGAAATGCTTTCCGCTTCCGAATATAAAAGTCTTGCCAGCCTTGATGGAGCCGGCTTTCACGGCGGCTACAACCACATCGTTTATCAGATGGTGGGGCAACCGTTGGGCGTGTTCTATCTTCCTCACAGCACCGGACTGGAGTCCGATGGAAACGGTGGATATACCTATGGCATCGCCGACCTGAATGGCGGAGGCGTCAGTCTGGAAGATGGTGAAGACCGCTACGTGGCAGGGCAAGCCGTACCCAAAACGATTCTGGGATCTAACATCAGTTTTCGTTACAAGCGTTTCGACCTGTCTTTGCAAATCAACGGAGCTTTCGGACATAAAATCTACAACGGAACTTCCCTGACCTATATGAACATGAATATATTCCCCGACTACAACGTAATGAAGAAAGCTCCGCAACAGAACATCAAGGATCAGACCGCTACCGACTATTGGCTGGAAAAGGGAGATTACGTCAACTTCGACTATGTGACGCTGGGCTGGAACGTGCCGATTGAAAAGGTGCAGAAGCTAAAGAAATATGTCCGTTCCCTGCGCTTGGCATTTACTGTCAACAATCTGGCAACCATCTCCGGTTATTCGGGACTTTCGCCCATGATTAACAGTTCCACGGTGAACTCAACGTTGGGCGTGGACGATAAACGGGGGTATCCGTTGGCACGGACGTACACCTTAGGATTGAGTATTAACTTTTAATGGAGGAGGAGAGGATGAAACGATATATGAAAAATAGAAATCAGTTTTTGCAGATCTCAAAGCAAATAATCTACCCTTCAAGAATATTATTATTTTTTCTGGTGACGAGTCTGACCTTATTTTCCTGTGATAAGTTCTTACAGGAAAATCCGAAAGACAAACTACCGGAAGAGGATGTCTACAATACGATCTCGGAAGTATATCTCAATGCGGTAGCTTCACTTTATACCTACGTAGGCGGTTATAGCGACAGTCAGGGATTGCAGGGAACGGGTAGGGGAGTCTACGACCTGAACACTTTCACTTCCGACGAAGCTATCATCCCCACCCGTGGAGGCGACTGGTACGATGGCGGCTTTTGGCAAGGACTTTACCTGCACGATTGGGGAGTAGAGAATGACGCTATTCAAGCTACATGGGAATATCTTTACAAAGTCGTCATGCTAAGCAACAAATCGCTCGAACGGATAGACAAGTTTGCCGAAACCCATTCCGATGCTGCACTTCCGGCATACCGGGCGGAAGTGCAGGCCATGCGAGCCATGTATTATTATTATCTGATGGATTTGTTCGGACGCATCCCGTTGGTTCAATCCTCTTCAGTGGCAATGAAAGAGGTTGTCCAGAGTGAACGGAAAACGGTTTTTGAGTTTGTATTCAAGGAATTGCAGGAAGCGGCTCCTCTGTTGAGCGATGCGCACAGCAACCAGTCCGGTCCTTATTATGGTCGTATCACCCGTCCGGTAGCCACTTTTCTATTGGCTAAACTGGCTCTGAATTCCGAAGTCTATACGGACAATGATTGGACAGACGGACAACGTCCGGACGGAAAAAACATAAAGTTTACAGTGAACGGCAACGAACTCAATGCGTGGGAAACAGTCATCTACTACTGTGACCAGCTAAAGGCGCTGGGCTACAAACTGGAACCGGAATACGAAACCAATTTCTCCATATTCAACGAACCATCGATAGAGAATATTTTTACCATTCCGATGAATAAAACCTTGTACACCAATCAAATGCAATATCTATTCCGCTCCCGCCACTACAATCATGCCAAGGCGTACGGCCTAAGTGGTGAGAACGGCCCCAGTGCAACCATTGAAGCCCTCGAAACCTTCGGTTATGAAACAGCCGAACAAGATCCCCGCTTTGATATTTGCTATTTTGCGGGAGTGGTGCGCGACCTGAAAGGAAACATCATCAAGCTGGATGATGGCACCGTATTGGAGTATCTGCCTTGGAAAGTAGCTTTGGATATCACAGATACCCCGCACGAACAAACAGCAGGAGCCCGCATGAAAAAGTACGAAGTCGACCCGACTGCCACAAAAGACGGTAAATTGATGGAGAATGACATTGTACTGTTCCGCTACGCGGATGCTCTGTTGATGAAGAGTGAAGCGAAAGTGCGCAATGGAGCCAGTGGAGATGAAGAACTGAATGAAGTCCGTAGCCGCGTCAATGCCTCCTCCCGTCCTGCCACTTTAGAGAATATCCTTGCCGAACGCCAACTGGAACTGGCTTGGGAAGGTTGGAGACGTCAAGATTTGGTTCGCTTCGGGAAGTTTACAAGAGCTTACAGTAGCCGTCCGCAATTGCCGGATGAGGGAAACGGATATACTACCGTGTTCCCTATACCGGAGAAAATACGGGTGATGAATACGAAGTTGAAGCAGAATCCGGGGTATTAACAGCAGTTATTATTCAATCAACTCAAAACTATATTTTTCAAGTTCATTCCCGTTGATAATCATAGCAATTTGATGAAGTCCGAGATGGAGCTTCCTCGTTGTAACCACCCGGAAAGAATGTTTTCGGGTGATTCGCGTGGTCGAGTTCCCGGCATATTCTTTCTCGCTGATTTTATGCACTTTTTTCGTCAACGTTCCATTTGCTTTTTGGTAATAGATTCCATATTCGAGTCGTATCTTAGTCGTTTGATCGTTCTTGTTCAACAGTTTAAAACTAACCTCCAACGAATCCCCGACTTTCACTTCCGGGCTTGAAATTTGGAAATCCTCCACACAGATATTGCTGATAGTAGAGTTGAAGCCAAACAACTCCATCACCTCCGGATTGCCTTGTTTTAAGAGCGTCCGGCAACCGTGTTTAATAATCCAATCCACCTCTTTCGATTCTCCCTTCCATTTCTTCACTAAATCAATGACGGTTTCGGGATTATCTTTCGCAATATCATTCAAATTATTGGCAACGCTCAACCGCACAAATCTTGCCGGATCATTTTTTAGATTTTCCAGAATAGGAATGATAGGCGCAGGATTCTCTTTCAGGTTCGGCAACGCCATCGCCCAGGGAAGACGCGGACGACAACCTTCTGACGCAAGCCGCCTGACTCCCCAATGTTCGTGTTTCGACCAAACCAACATCTGTTTCATCATCTGATCCGGATATTTGATAATAAAAGAATGAGCCACAAACTCGCAACTTGTGAACTGCGTGATTTTCTCTATCGCCTTGACAGAAGTTTCGTAATCGTCCAGCCCATATTGTTCGACATAATTATCCAGAATCCCCCCATACTCTAAAGTCAAACCAAACTTCGTGTCGTCTATCACCGAGAAATCAGGCCGTGTCTTTTTTATATGATCCAACAATTCAAGTATCTTAGCAATCGCCTCTTTGTAATCTGCCGGTAAAAACTTTCTTAGCACCGTTGTGATGTGCATGCAGCGTTGTTTAAGTTCCCTGCCTTCCCATTCATCGTCCATCACTTGAGATACAAACTCGCAAGCATCAAAATCGTCGATAACAAGTTTCAAATCTTTCGTAAACAGATCGAAAAATTGCTCGTTAAACATGTTTTTAAAAGGTTCTGCCATTCTTTAAATATATAGTTTAGTTAAACAGTTATTGTTTTTTTATGGAGCGACTAAATAATGTTTCTTTAATAAATTCGTTTTTTATAATTTGAATTTTAAAGTGTTGATAATTATTTTATGCCGATCTATTTGTTTGTTATACAAATATATGCCATTTTTTTTAGGATAGCCCTATATTGCGCCTTATTTAGGTAAACTATATGAAAAGATTGTGCGAGAGGGAGTCTATTTAGAGAATATCATAAAAAAAGTGGGCCACAAAAAGATTGCAGCCCACTTATACCTTATATATAATAATATGATAGCCAAAAGACTAATCGAAGAAACTCTTGAATTTCTTGAAAATCTTCTCTTTTACCGACGTGTTAGGTTTGAAATTGTCTGAAGCTTCCATCTTTTCGAGCGTGTTCTTTTCCTCCTTGTTGAGAGCTTCCGGCACATAGATACTGATATTGACCAGCAAATCTCCCGTACCATACCCATTTACATTCGGCAATCCCTTGCCACGCAAACGAAGCACTTTGCCCGGTTGAGTACCCGAATCAATCTTCACTTTCACTTTGCCGTCGATTGTCGGAATTTCCACAGCACCGCCCAGTGCAGCCGTCGGGAAACTAAGCAACAGATTATAAATCAAATCATTTTCGTCGCGAATCAAGTCCTGATGCGGTTCTTCCTCAACGAGGATCAATAAGTCACCTGCCACACCGTTGTGCTTGCCGGCATTTCCTTTGCCGCCCATAGAGAGCTGCATCCCCTCTGCCACTCCAGCAGGGATATTCACCGATACCACTTCCTCGCCGTAAACGATTCCGTCGCCACCACACTTCTTACATTTATTCTTGATAATCTTTCCCTCGCCGCCACACGTAGAACAAGTGACGCGAGTCTGCATCGTGCCCAGAATGGTCTGCTGGTTACGAATCACCGATCCGCTACCCTTACAAGTAGGACAAGTTTCCGATCCGCCGTCACCCTCGGCACCCGTGCCATGACACTGGTCGCACGGCACATATTTTTTGAGTTTAAATTTCTTTTCTACTCCGGTAGAGATTTCCTTCAACGTCAGCTTCACTTTCACACGGAGGTCACTGCCGCGATACCGGCGTTGCTGTGAACCGCCACCGCCGCCAAATCCGCTGAATCCTCCGAAGCCTCCCCCGAAACCGCCGCCGCGGCCACCGAAGATGTCGCCAAACATAGAGAAGATGTCATCCATCGACATTCCCTCGCCACCGAAACCACCGAACGGACCGCCATTGCCTGCCGCACCGCTCACTCCCGCATGACCGAACTGATCGTAACGCGAGCGCTTTTCCGGATTGCTCAACACGTCGTATGCCTCGGCCGCCTCCTTAAATTTCTCTTCAGCTTCCTTGTCGCCCGGATTCTTGTCGGGGTGATACTGAATTGCTTTCTTACGGTATGCTTTCTTTATTTCTTCTACTGTGGCTGTCTTCGTCACCTCCAATATTTCGTAATAGTCTCTTTTTTCTGCCATGCCCATTTATTGATTTATGATTGAAAAGATTTATGATTTATGAATTCTGATTTATGATTTACTCTGCAGACCAATAGCGCAGCCATAAATCATAAATCATAATTCATAAATCTCCTCATTCTCCTACTACCACTTTAGCGTGGCGGAGCACTTTGTCGTTCAGTGTATATCCCGTTTGCACACAGTCCAGAATCTTACCTTTCTGTGCTTCCGACGGTGCGGGGATTACCGCGATGGCTTCATGGTAATCAGTGTCCAGTGGTTGGTCTTTTGTTTCGATGACTTTCACACCGTTTTGTGCCAGGACAGCCATAAATTTATTGTAAATCAGTTCTACTCCTTCTTTTACGGCATTGACATCTGTTGCCGTTTCCATTGTTTTGATGGCACGTTCGAAGTCGTCCACCACCGGAAGAATACTGCTAAGACTCTTTTCGCCACCGTTCAGAATCAGTTCGGCCTTCTCCTTCATGGTGCGTTTCCGGTAGTTGTCAAATTCGGCAGACAAGCGCAGGTATTTATCCTTCTGCTCTTCAATCTCCTCTTGGGCCTTTTCCAGTTCTTTTTCCAACTCTTCTTCATGAGTCAGGGGAGTGGCGTCCTCCGCTTGTTCGTTTTGCGGTTGTTCTTCCGCATGGTTTTGAGTTTCCTCAACGTTCAGTTCTTCTTCCTTCACTTTTTTTTCTTTCGGATCCATCTTGGTATTTACTATTTTACTATTTACTATTTAACACACACGTTATCTTACTTGGTAGAATAACGCCAATAAACATACCGGGCTGACCGGATGTCATTGATTTTGTCTGCAAAAACTTTGCCAAGTTGGCTGTTTTGCCAAAAAACGCAGCAAAGGTAACACTTTTATGTCAGATTGGCACATATCAGATAGCTCATAATTCATTTTAAATGTCTAACTTTGCACGCTAAAATAGTTAATACTAAAATAGTAACTAACGAAATAGTAAAATAGTAGCTAGCAAAATAGTAAAATAGTAACTAGTAAAATAGTAAATAAAGAAGATGATTACAGTTTCGAACGTTTCGGTACAGTTTGGTAAAAGAGTGTTGTTTAATGACGTAAACTTGAAGTTTACGAGTGGTAATTGTTATGGTATTATTGGTGCTAACGGTGCGGGAAAATCTACCTTCCTTCGTACGATTTACGGAGATTTGGACCCGACAACGGGTACCATTGCGCTCGGACCGGGCGAACGCCTTTCGGTGTTGAGCCAGGACCACTTTAAGTGGGACTCTTATACCGTTATGGATACTGTGATGATGGGGCATACTGTGTTGTGGGACATCATGAAGCAACGCGAAGAATTGTATGCGAAAGAAGATTTCACAGATGAAGACGGACTGAAAGTATCCGAGTTGGAAGAGAAATTTGCCGAGTTGGACGGATGGAATGCGGAAAGCGACGCAGCCATGCTGTTGAGCGGACTGGGCGTGAAAGAAGATAAGCATTATGTATTGATGGGTGAGTTGAGCGGTAAGGAAAAAGTGCGTGTCATGCTGGCGCAGGCATTGTACGGAAATCCGGACAACCTCTTGCTCGATGAGCCTACCAATGACTTGGATATGGAGACAGTGACCTGGTTGGAAGAGTATCTCTCCAACTTCGAGCATACTGTATTGGTAGTGAGCCACGACCGTCACTTCCTCGATTCTGTATGTACGCACACCGTAGACATCGACTACGGAAAAATCAATATGTTTGCCGGTAACTATAGTTTCTGGTACGAATCCAGCCAGTTGGCTCTTCGTCAGCAGCAGAACCAGAAGGCGAAGGCTGAAGAGAAGAAGAAAGAGTTGGAAGAATTTATCCGCCGTTTCAGCGCCAACGTAGCGAAGAGCAAGCAGACCACGAGCCGTAAGAAGATGTTGGAGAAACTGAACGTAGAAGAAATCAAACCTTCTTCACGTAAGTATCCGGGCATCATCTTCACTCCCGAACGCGAGCCGGGCAACCAGATTCTGGAAGTTTCCGGATTGAGCAAGAAGACGGAGGAAGGCGTAGTGCTTTTCAACGACGTCAATTTCAACGTAGAGAAAGGTGACAAAGTGGTATTCCTGTCGCGCAACCCGCGTGCGATGACTGCGTTCTTCGAAATCATCAACGGAAACATGAAGCCGGATGCCGGTACCTTCAACTGGGGGGTAACCATCACCACTGCTTACCTGCCGCTGGATAATACCGATTTCTTCAATACCGACCTCAACTTGGTGGACTGGTTGAGCCAGTTTGGCGAAGGAAACGAAGTGTATATGAAAGGTTTCCTCGGCCGTATGCTTTTCTCCGGCGAAGAGGTGTTGAAGAAAGTAAGCGTACTCTCCGGAGGTGAGAAGATGCGTTGTATGATTGCCCGTATGCAGCTCCGCAATGCAAACTGTCTGATTCTGGACACTCCGACCAACCATTTGGATTTGGAATCTATCCAGGCATTCAACAACAACCTGAAGACGTACAGGGGAAACATCCTTTTCTCTTCTCATGACCACGAGTTTATCCAGACGGTTGCCAACCGCATCATCGAACTGACACCGAACGGTATCATCGACAAGATGATGGAGTATGACGAATATATCACGTCCGATCACATCAAGGAATTGAGAGCGAAGATGTACGGGGATAAGTAATTCCCCGTCTTGGACGTCGTAGCCATCGTATAAAACTTAGGCGCGAATTACACGGATAACACGTTTCTGATTTTAAAGAAATCGTGCAATTCGTGTAATCCGCGCCTGATTTTTATAGATAGGATTCCATTCACCTGTTCTGATGAGATTATTTATTTAGCCCAATATCAGATGTGGAGGTGAGTGCATACCTAAATCGGTGTTCGTGATGTGACAAGTACTTTATTATACCTCTTCCATCAGCACCAATTCCCAACTGCGCCATACGATCGTTGCCAGTTTCAATCCCCCTTTCTCACGAGCTTCTGCCACACATTCATCCTTGCTATAGCGAATCAACTGTTCCCGTGCATCATCGGCAAGTGCGCGTATCTCTTTCTCCGACGCTCCTGCTTTCGCATACTTCACCTCCAATAGATACGTGTACGGTGGAGATACAGGTGCCGCCGGACTGGGCTTAAAGAAGAAATCGGCAAAACCCTTATTCATCTCATATTCCGGATATAGTTGATAATAGCGGAACATACTTAGATAGGCGAGGAGGAATCCTTTGATATGAGCTTCCCCTTCTATGTACTCCCTTATCCGGCTCTGCTCCCGAATGGCCTCTGCTAGAAATTCGAACAACGGTTTCCAGTCTCCTTTGAAGGACATATTTTCAAACAGAGTGCGCAGACGGTTCACGTCGAGCTTGAAGATGTCATGACGGGCATATCCCTGAATCAGGAAATTGAATAGCTGTTCGCGAACCACCAGATTGGGAATGTGCAGGAGGGGACGCCCCATCATATCCACCCCTTTGATAGAAAGCAGTCCGAAATAGAACAGCAGAGATTTGAAGTTGCCCACGTCCGTCATTTCCAGTGCAGAGAAATGGGTGACTATTTCAGTCACTATCTCGCCTTGCTCCGCAATCTCCTTGATGACGGAGAAGTTTTCGCCCAGTCCATGGTCGAGACGGACAAGGTAGGCAAGCTTGTTAAAGTCCGTACGGATATTGGGATCTACAATCTCGTCCGGTTTTACTCCGTGCAATATCAATGACTTCATGCAGTAGAGCACCATGTCCGAGTTGAACATACAATCTGCTAATTTATTTTTACTGAAGCAATAATTGTCATAGTTAGGCTTCATCATTGTCACTGCATCGTCTACCGACATCGGGAGAGCGCCTTGTTCCTTATAATACGTCAGCATCTCGCGCAATTCCTTCTCGCTGAAACCTACAAGGTCGTTAAACCACGGGTCGGTGGTGATATTCGTTCCGATGTTGAATCCGCTTGTCACGTCGTCCATCGTCACCGGGCTTACTCCTGTGATGAACAAACGGTTGACGGCAGAACCCATTCCCGTCGTGGCGGCTTTGATTACATTGAAAAACCTGCGGATATACCCTTCGCCATGCGTCGCTTTTCGATATAAGTCCGTGCCGTAAGTAGAAAGAATGGTATTCGTGAAATTATCGTATTCATCAATCAGGAGATAGATTTTGATGTCTCCCTTGAGGGTGGCATACGAATTGATGGCGGATAGCAGTGCTCCCGGTTCTTCGAGCGTTTCTTCGTTCAGCACGTTCCAGATTTCCTTTCCCAAAATATGTTCGTACTTTTGCAGAAAATGTCTTAGTTTCCCGCAACAATGCAACCGGAAAGATTCCTCCACCTCATTGATATTCGAGCTCACCTCCGAGAAATTGAATCTCATGATGAGAAACTGGTTATGTATCGGCGTAGGATGCTGCCCGATATACAGATGGCCGAACAATTCGTCGAACTGGTCGGCATACCGAACGTCATAATAAGCCTCCAGCATCGCCAGCGTCAGACTTTTCCCGAAGCGCCGGGGACGGATCAGGAACAGATAAGACGGTTGCATTTCTATCTTTTCGATAAACATCGTCTTATCTACATAATAATAGTTTTCTTTTTGGATGCGACCGAAATCCGTCAATCCGTATGGTATTTGCTTCATCATATTGCGATTCCTTTCTTTATTCATCATTCATATCGAGCAAATATACGGAAAAACGGATGAAAGTGACACGTTTAATGCCACTAATTTATCCGTTTATCTGTTATTTCGTGCAAAAACGACTATTTGGAGGAAAAAGCTATTTTGTGGAAAAACGACTATCCGTGTGAAAACTGCCATTTCGCGGGAAAACTACAACTCCAACCCCGTCTGCACCGGAAGCTGCGGGCGTATTGAATTTTCTTTGCGCTCTTCGGCCGAATACTCCACCACCCAATATTCCGTGATATTGTTGGAGGTCTTCCGTGAGTGGAAATGGTTGTTTTCCAATACCGTGACCAGCATTTGTTTCATCTGTGCGTTGGCCTGTGTGCGCCCGTTCATACTCAATATCGACAGCAGCTGGGAGGCAGGATACCATTTTGCTTGTATATCGTTTGGTCTGGCTGCCCGGAAATAGAAGAAAAGATTCTCCTCTACCGGATCTTTTTGGCGGAACGCCTCATTGCGGTTGTTGAGAAACGTAATCTCCTGGTTCTCATACCAATATTGAAACCCCTGCCGGTAGAGTGCGTATGCTTGTGCATATATCCCCTGATGGTTGACAGGCGTGTGATAATCTATTTCCAGCAACGTATTGAACAGGATGCGCCTGTTCTCGCCGATGTCCGGCAGACAGTGCGGATTGTTGGTGCTGGCGATGAATGATGCGCGGCGGATGAACGTATAATTCTGGATGTCGTAAACCTTCCGTTCGTTCATTACATCTTGCGTGATGAGACTTTTCAACTCCTGCATGCGTGCGGGAGAGAGTGTATCAAACTCATCCAGATTGATGAGCAGGCAGGACGACATTTGCAGGAGATGGTCTTTGTTGTCGGGACTAATCATGCCGTTGCGATAATAATCCTTCAGCTCCGGTGGGAGGAGATGGCGGACAAAAGTACTCTTGCCTTTTCCCTGTGCGCCGTGGAGCAGCATCAACTGGTGGTTTTGCGCTTCGTCGTCGATGGCACATGCCACCATTCCCACCAGCCAGCGGCGGAAGCTGTCTTCAAAAAAAGCCTGGTCTGCCGCTTTCACTGTTTTTGTCAGTTGGCCGATGTGGTCTGTTTTCCCGTCCCATGTCTGGAGTGAGGTGAAATAATGAATAAACGGGTTGAACGGCTTTGCATAGTCCGAGTCTACCAGTGCTTTCAAATTAGCTTGCGAACTGTATATCTTCTTCATCTGTGCGTTGATATAGAATGTGTTGACATCCTTTGTGCGCAATGTACTGAAAGGCGGCTGCTCTGTTTTAGGGAGATCAGGTATTATTTTCCGGAACTCGATTTGCTCTTTCACCACGTTTCTCCTGATTTCGTAGTGTTCGTCCATAAATTTGATGACTTGGCATATTCTCGGTTGTTGGCTTTCTTCTTCCGCCTGATCGGTCTTTGAGGTGTATTGGTAAGCATTGTGCAAGGGCAGTTCGAGGTCGAAGTCGGGTAGGTCGCCGAAATGACTGTGTGCCAGACTGACGGCTTCCTCTTCCGTGATATGGCGGTGGTAACACTGATTGCCGAGACAATAGAAGAAATTGTCCCGGTTGCCTATTTCGAGACGTTCTTTGCGTTTGGTGTACTCCAGCGCCTTGCGGAAGTCAAGTTGCACTTGCAGGTCGATGGGCGACGCATTCTCCTGCACGGGGAGGAGCGGGGATCGTTTTCCCGGATTTTTGCGCTTCTTGTTTTTACATTCTTCTTCAGTGGGCAGTGTCACTTTTACGGTCAGCGGCTTCACGTTTTCCAGTCGTTCGGTAGAGAGGAAAGCGTCCGGATCGTGCGACACGAAGAATCCGCGTCCCGGGTCGCTCCCGCTGGTGTCTACTTTGGTATTGAGCAGCTTTTCATATTGGCTGCTTGCCAGGGCGTATATGCGGTGGTGGTAGCGTTCGAGGGTGAGGAAGTCTATGGTTCCTAATGCGTTCAGTTCGGTGCGTAAGGCTTCCGCTTCATTGCCGGTAAGATAGACGAAGATCTTCAGCCCGTGCATCCGGGGGCTGACGAAGCTGCCTAGCGTGTCGGGGCAATCGTTCACTAGTTGGCGGAATTCCGGGATCTTTTCTGCCGGCATATCGTCACAGTCGAGCGTGATGATGTCCTGATACGTGTCCAGACTGTAAGCCAGCCTTTCCTTGGCGTAAGTAGCCGTGATGGTGCAGTAGGGCAGTTGCTTCTTCATGTGGTCTGCTTTCACCGTTTCTCCTGCATCCATTGCTTCCCGGAGTCTCCGGATTCTGTCCCGGTAGACATCCCCCCGGATAAATTCGAACATTTGCCGGATACTGATACTTCCTGATACAAGTGATAATCCCCTGTATGTCGTTATTGAGATATTTTCCATTTTAATTATTGATATGAATGTAAGTCGTGTCAATATTGACACACTGCAAAGGACGGCTTTTCATGTAGAATAAAAAAACTGCTTTTGGTACTCAAAAAGCAGTTTTTTAACAGTCGGTTCTTTCGTGTTAATCCTCAAGAAGCGTTCTTTTCATTCTTTGTATCTCGCAATCAATCTCTTCCACGCTTAATGATTCGTCCGAATCATCTGATTTCTTGAAATCAACAGCCATAAACAACAACTCTGCAAAGTATTTGGGGCTTTTAATGTTAAAAACAGAGTCATGGTCATAACAGAGATGGACAAAGGGGAGGAGAAACTTCTTGCGGTCGCCTGGACTTACCTCTATTCTGTTGGTATACAAATTGTTGACAGTGCCAAGCATTTGCGTGATAAACTGGGATATTTGGGGAAATTCTCCCTTTTCGAGTGTTACAGCCTGTTTGTTCTGGTAAACGAAGCCTTCGGAAAAAATGTCTTTTTTCTCATGATTTTAAGTGTTATTTGACTAGTGTTAAAAAATGTTGGTCTAAAAAGACGCAAAGGTACGTTTTATTTTGTTCCTATCGTTTACTTATACTTTTTATTCTCTTTATATATTTTATTTGATGGAAAAAAGCGTGTAATTGAGGTGGAACCCCTCCACCTCAATTACACGCTTTTTCTATATAAAAAGAATATTCTCTCGCGCCTGCGCACGTGTACATTGTTAAATAAGAAAACTAACAGCATTCAATAAGAAAACACACAGCCTGTTTGTCCTCAAGATACCATGTATTACACCGCGTCCCACCATAATATCGACAGGGCACGGTTGCAGGGCTGGCATTATAAAACAGATATCGGACAGAATACCCCCATAACCGCTTTTGTTTTCATTATAGCTAATCTTGATTTCATTATAGCTAATCTTGATTTCATTATAGCTAATTCTGATTTCATTATAGCTAATCTCGATTTCATTATAGCTAATTTTATTTTCGTTATAGCTAATCAGCACTTACCCTAAAGAGATTCATGGCTCATCAAGATACCTCACGATGAGCCGCACCTGCCTTGCACTATAAGTGTGGTCGTTTTTTCCTTCGCCGCCGCTATACATTGCGTCATATAATTCCTTGTTATTTCTGATCCACTCCCTCATTTTTCGCATGGCATACACCAACGGTACATACGGATTATATAAATGTGCCAGCTCCGATTTCAAATACGGACGTATGACAAACGGCTCCTCTGCTATCTCTTCTTTTTCTGCTTTCATATCTTCGGAAAATTAATTTTATCGTATTCCAAATATACGGAAAATCTCCCGCTTGTCCAAGTATATAAGTCAAATAAAATCACTCTGAATAAAAGTAAATACATTCTGAATGAAAGTAAGACAAACTAGGTCAAAGTAAGACAAAGTACGTCATTCCATCCCCTTATAATACACTATCTTTGAGGTATCGAAAGAAAAAGAAACAGAGCTCGTTCCTCTCTTCCGATATTGATTGCGACAACCGCAATCTGTAATATTTATTTTTCAATTATTAATTCTCAATTTTTAATTTATCATGGCAATACCATTTAAAAGAATGGGTCGTAAAGACCCGAGAAAGGTTGATGGGGTGGTGAAGTATCATCCGCAACTTGTGACGCAGGGACAGAGTGTAGACCTGGATAAACTTGCTTACACGATGAAAGAGAAAAGTTCCCTGTCGCTGGGTGACATTCAGAGTGTGCTGACTAATCTCGTAGAAGCGATGCGTACGGCGCTGTTCGACGGTAAATCCGTCAATATCCATGATTTTGGTGTATTCAGCCTTTCCGCTACCACGCGGGGAGTGGACACGAAAGATGAGTGTACGATGAAGAACATCAAGACGGTGAACATCAATTTCCGTCCTTCGAGCAGTGTCCGTCCTAATTTGACGTCTACCCGTGCCGGTGAGAAAATCGAGTTTCTGGATCTCGACGCGCCCAAGAAAAAGAAAACCGATGGTGAAGATCCCGGTGATGAAGGTGGCGGAGACTCCGGTGGAGGTAGCGGTGAAGCTCCGGATCCGGCAGCTTAATTCGTAGAGTGCAGATAATGTTTACAACTGATAAGAAAAATAGTGGCACTATGATGAGAAAGATTGATTTGATCGTGATCCACTGTTCCGCCACCCGTGCCGACCGTTCTCTCACCCCGGATGACTTGGAGATGCAACACCGTCGGCGTGGATTTAACGGAACAGGTTATCACTACTACATCCGCAAGGATGGAACAGTGCACCTCACCCGACCGATTGAACGTATCGGTGCGCACGTGAAAGGATTCAACTCGAACAGTGTCGGTATCTGCTACGAAGGCGGTTTGGATGCCCACGGTTGTCCGGCAGACACGCGGACACCGGAACAACGGGCGGCACTCCGCTTACTGGTACATCAATTACTTGAGACTTTCCCCGGTAGCCGGGTGTGCGGTCATCGGGATTTAAGTCCCGACCGCAACGGAAACGGGGAGATTGAACCGGAAGAATGGATCAAAGCGTGTCCATGTTTTGAGGTGAAAGCGGAGTTTTGAACTCCTGATGAGTAAAGGATTAGTTATCAATAGGATAACGAGAATATGAGGTAGGAAGGTTTTCAGGAAGTAACAGGGTATTGAAAGTAACTAATCATTAAACGTAATTGGTTATTGAAATCAGTCAATTATTAATAGAGTATGGAAAGGAGGTGTGTAAGGTTATGGCAGTTAAAAAATCCCTTTGGGATGTGATTCTGAAAGTAGTCATCGCAGTGGCGTCAGCAGTAGCGGGCGTATTGGGCGGTAATGCGATGAATCTGTAAAGATACAGGGGGTTAGTTCATTTGAAGAGAGGGTGTATAAGTTTTCTATTTCACCCTCTCTATTTTTTTATTACTCATAAGATAAATCATATAAAAAATGAGAAAGAAGAATTTTATAGAACAAATGTTGTGTTTGCTCCTGCTGTTAGGCACAGGCACACATATATATGCGCAAAACAGTTCCGGATTTATTCCGACCGATTTTCAAGGGTACTATTTTTCACCGCAGAATCTCGGGTTTTCTACACCGCAAACAGCAGAATTCGTACAATATGGCAACACTCGTGTGAACTACTACAACGGGTTGCTTGATCTGGATATCCCATTGTTCGATTACAAAGATACGGCTTTTGAGTTGAACATGTCTATCAAGTATATTTCCGATGGTTTCAAACCGGGCCGGCGTCCTTCGGTGGTAGGTAATAACTGGATACTGAATGTAGGAGGCGCTATTACAAGAAATGTAGTGGGAAATCCTGATGATGTTCGCCAGGAGCAGAAAAGCGGTCTGCTGGCTGCTATCCGCGACGGAAAGTTTAAGCAGTACAGTAAAGAAGATCTGCTCAAACTGAAGATTTTCAATGCTACTGAAGACCGCCTTTATCCGGATACTGAATATGATATGGCTCCCGATATCTTCGATTTTAATTTCGGACCGCACAAGGGACGTTTTATTATTGACAATAGTGGAAATGCCAAATGTATATCAGGAGGCGGATATAGGATAGATTTAAGTGAAATGTCTGTTCAGGATTATAGTACCACAAATGCTCCTAAACGCTCTGTCATCAAGATCACGACACCGGATGGCTATCTTTACTATTTTGGAGGAGACGTCTCATGTTTAGAATACAGCCTACCCAATAATCCCGGTAGATTAAGAAGCAGACCGGTACAGATTACTTCCTGGTACCTAAGTTCTATCCAGGATGAGACAAAAAATAATGGTATATCCTTTTCATACCAAAGTTGTCTGCAAAAAAATAAGTATCACTTATTCATGAATTCTAATGTAACCGGAACAAGATGGATAAATTATAAACCTGATAAGAATGGATATACTAAACCAGCAGAAATAATAGGTATAAACGATAAAGATACAGATCATTTCTTGATGGAAGATAAAGTGTATACCCCTATTTTGAGGACAATTAGCACTGGAAGTGTGCTTGTGAATTTTATTACCGAGACTTTCCCTGTTAATTTTTTCGGTGATTCGGATGGGAATGATTTAATCTATCTCTCAAGTATAACAATGACAAAAGCCCCCCAAGTTATAAAATCATGCAAATTTGATTATGAGACATCAGGGCGCTACTTCTTTCTGAAAAATGTGACCTTGCATGATCAAAGTGAGGGCCCTGCTATTTACTCTTTTGACTATAATATGAGTAATGATTTACCGGATCCGTTGACTACAAACGTCGATCATTGGGGCTTCTGGAATGGTGGCTATGAAAAAATAGACAATGCCAATACGTTTTTCTATGATGGGAATTTTGAACAAAGAAAGGCTGTCAACACAGGTGTTTCTAGCTGTACAATGCTGAATACGATCACTTATCCCACCAAAGGGGAAGAAAAGATTGATTATGAATACAACCGTTACCGGCATTACCTGACCAAAAGAACTGATTCTTTTGCTTGGGATACCAATATGGCAACTTATGATGCTCCGTTGGGTGGGGTACGTGTGAAACATCTGACATTGCATGACCCTGTTACAAAAAAAGACAGGCAACGTTCGTTCAACTACCTTGACCCTACGACAGGAATGGAAAGTGGAAGAACCCATGAACTGCCACGCTATCGTATGCCTATAGAAGATATGGTATACAGTTATAACTATTATGATTATATGGAAACCAAAAATCTGAATGTTTACTCAATCAGCAGTAACTGTATGGGGCGATTCAATAATATATCCGAATATCCGATAGGTTATAGTTATGTCACTGAGACTTTTGACGACGGAAGTTTTTGTCGTTATCATTTCTCTTCATTGGCAGATATCCCTGATAATGCGGAGTTTGGGCAAGCTGTCACTAGAACACCGGACAATTTGAACAGAAGAAGTTTCGGCTTTTATCAGGTATTAGATAAGGCTCTGAACTATGCTCCTAACGATCTGGCAGCCTTCAGGGGAAAACTACTGTTTAAGACGACCTATAACAATCGCTATCATAAAGTAGCAGAGGAAGAGTATCATTATAACGTAGAAAATAAAACTGCCGATTATGAAGTTTCGATAGATACTGGTACTGGAGCTATTCTGGCGAGTAAAATATTTACTGTCCCTTGTTTGTTGATTCAGGAAAAACTGACAGATGAAAACGGAGTGTCAATTCTTCATAATTATGAATATAATGCAAATGGATTTGTCACACAAAAAGAAACTGTCAATAGTAATGGGGATCATGTGTATTTAAAGTATGTGCATCCGGGAGAATCATCTAATCTCCCATCAACTATATATTATGACAATTTAATCCGGTTAAATAGAATAGAGGAACCGGTCGCCATTATAAAGTACTTGAAGAAGTCACAAGATGAAAAACGGAAAATAATAGATTTTATATATCTCTATTATGAGCCAACGAGTAGTGCAGGTATTCAAAAAAGAACTTTGCGGGGCAGTAGCCTCCTAAAAAGATTACCTGAAAATATGGATCTGACAAGCTATTTAACCGATAGCTTGACGTCTTTTATTGAAGCTTATGACAACTATGATAAATATGGAAATCTTATTACGCTAAGAAACTTTCATAATGATATTACAATTTATCTATGGTCATATTACGGTAAATATCCGATAGCTGAAATAAAAGGAAGTACTTATAATGAAGTAAAGTCTGCCTTAAAAAGAAAACCGGAAAGTCTTTCAGAAGAGAGTGAACCTAATATTAAGAATATAGAACAACTACGCAGACTTCTGCCGCATGCCCAGATAACAATCTATGATTATAAGCAGCAGATTGGTATGAAATATACTTCTCAACCTGATGGAAAAACTTCTTTTTTCCAGTATGACCTTCAAGGGCGTCTGAAAAAAAGGTTTAGAAGAGGAGAAAAGGGAGACATTCAATTGATGGAATATAACAGATATCATTATTCTAAATAACAGATAATTATGAAAAGGCATTTAATATTTTTCTTATTCTTGTTTTGCGCATTAATGGCGGTGGATGGTCGTAATAATCCACAGTTGGTTGATAAAAGGATGCATTTTGCAGATATTTATAAAGAGCCGGAAATCGCTCATTTTAGTGATGTTCCTCGTTATATATTCTACGAAGGTGAGCTTCATAATTACGTTATCTATACTTTTACCATACAGGACAGGTCCACTTTATTTATGGCTAATATGATGGGGACTGACACGGATTATACCTCGTTCCGTCTCAATTATAGACCATTAAACTCTACCGGTAGATTCAGAAAGAAAAGTTATAGTAGTGATAGTCACAAAGTAAAGGAGGTACTTAGTAATCAGGATAAATTTAATTTTACTTTTGACGAAGACCTTACACAAGTACATCTTCACTCTCCTGTATTGTATGAAGTCTTAGAACCTGGCGAATATGAGCTTTATAGTGTAGCGTCAGAGGATACGAAAAAACCTACCAAGAGGCTTGAAACCAACATTTATTTATCTCCGGTGGGAGTAAATGAATATACATCTGTTGATATAGGACATTTTACGAGGAATTTTTCTCAAGAAATAAGACTCGGAACTTTTAGCGGTGGAGATGTATATTGTAAATTTAGTTTGGATAGTATCAATATGATAAGTGTAGTTCCTTTGGACACTATAGGTGTAAATCCCATTCTAAAAATGGAAACTCTTTATCGATCGTTGGTTAGTAGCAATGAATATCCACTAAATGAGAACTCTTTACCGCAAATTAAAGATTTCAGATGTGGTGTAGGTGATTTTTATATTCATGCTTACTATCCGGATTCTGCATATCGGAAACCTAAACTACGTGTAACAGGTATTGTTGATAATGCGGGAATTGATTGGGAACACCCTTTGGAGGTCGGAAGTTTTTCGGATAGCCTGGATTATAGCACTTTCTATTATCCATATATGTTTGTTCCTTCGGGATCTTCTTCAAGGCCTTGTGTATATCATCGTTTCACAATAAAAGATACGATGGATATATCCATCATATCAGAAGAGTATCTGAACAATATCACCTTATACGATTCTACCCGTCATCTAGTTAGGAAAGAGGAGAAAGATGATTACTTGACAAGTCTTGATGTATTTGGGTTATCTCCGGGTACTTACTTTTTTGTAACAGAAGGAGGAAATGGTACTATTGTTATAAAAGTGAAAGGGAAAAAGTCTGTTCAACAATTGTCGGATATAAAGAATTATGTGTCAACAGAGAAAAGTATAATTAACACTCCTTTTGCTTCCGATTTGCAGGGACCGTTGAGCGCCACTCGTGAAATAGATTATCTTGATCCATTCGGCAGGACAGAACAGACAATACAATACGGTATAACTCCTGCATTAAACAGCCTGGTAAACAGAAAGGAGTACGATAGGATGTATCGTGATAGTTGTTCATGGCTTCCGGCTGTTTGTCCCGGTTCGGGCGACTATGTTTCATCATCCGATTTCAGAAAGCATATTCTTGAATTGTATAATGATGAGTATGCTTGTGAAAAATCTCTGTATGACGGTTCACCCCTGAACCGATTGACAGAGAAATACAATCCTGGAAAAGACTGGCATACTACGGGGCATAGTGAAAAGGTTTCTTATCAGACAAATTCAGGAACATCACAGATTCGACTATTTGAGGTGAACGGAGAAAAAGATAATCCCGTTCTGTCGCAAAAAGGATTTTATGCAACCGGAGAATTGGTAGTGGAAGAAAAAAAAGATGAAGCAGGGCTTCCTACACTTACCTATACCAATAAATTGGAACAAACCATTGTATCACGTACCATCAGTGGTGCAGATACGCTGGATACTTATCAAGTATATGATGATTTCGGGAATCTGGCTTTTGTTCTTCCACCGATGGCAGTCAGCAGTTTACAGACGCTTGGGCAGAAAGATGCATTAGATCTTTATGCCTATCAATATCGCTATGATGAGCTCAACCATTATAGAGGTAAGAAACTTCCTGGTGCGGAATGGATAGACATGTATTTCGACAAGGACGGAAAATTATTGAGAAGTCGAGATGGGGAGATGCGCAAAAGGAACGAATGGAAATGTACTTTTTATGATAAGTTGAGAAGAGAAGTAGTGACTGGCATTTATAAAGGTATGATGTCATACAGCAGCTCTGCATCTGTTGAGTTTGCTCCGGATAAGCCAAACAACCATTATGGTTATCTTTTTAGCAGTTATTTAAAAATGGACAGCCTGAATATCCAAAAGGTGGCATATTATGATACCTATCAATATAAAAAGGCTAATTCTTGCTTCACTGCAGCAATGGATTATATAGATAGCAATGATTATGGACATCGATTTGGAGACGACTCTGAACAACTGAACTGCAAGAATTTGCAGACTGGAGTGATGACACGGATTATCGGTACAGATCAAATGCTTTGCACCAGTACCTATTATGATTATTTTCAACGTCCGGTGCAAGTACGTAGCACGGATATAAATGGTAAGGTGCACGTTCAGAACATGGCGTATGATTTCTGCGACCACATTACAGCATCCAATGACAAAGTAGAAAATATCTCACTTGTCCAAACTAAAACTTATGACCATGCCGGACGTCTGTTGACAGAAGCTCGTTTGGTGAATGACTTGGTATCTGATACTCTTAGGTATAATTATGATGAGTTGGGACACATCGCCAATGTCAAAAGAGTGAACGGGAACCATTCACTAACCTCAACCAACCGTTATAATTTACGTGGTTGGCTGACCTCTATCGAAAGTCCGTTATTTTCCCAGAAACTATATTATACGGATGGTATCGGCATACCTTGTTATAACGGAAATATCAGTAGTATGACCTGGAAAACCAGTGCGAACCCAGACATTCGGGGTTATCGTTTTGAATACGATCTTTTATCCCGGCTAAAAAATGCTACCTATGGTGAGGGTGAAACTCTCTCTCTGAATGTCAACCGCTTCAATGAGCAAATAACGGGTTACGACAAAAATGGTAATATCTTGGGATTGAAACGATCTGGACAAACTTCTGCCAATGGTTACGGATTAGTAGATAATCTGTCCGTCACCTTGAGTGGCAACCAACTGAAAAGGGTTGATGATTCTGTTTCGGGTTCCGCTTTTGGTGATAATTTTAATTTTAAAGACGGAGTAAAACAGAATACAGAGTACTTTTATGACGCCAATGGTAATTTATCGAAAGATTTGAATAAAAAGATAATCAATATTCAATATAATTACCTAAATTTACCGGACCGTATAGAGTTCGAAGATGGCAGCTCTATTTCTTACCTTTATGATGCAGCAGGCACAAAACTACGTGTTGTACATAGTATCGCAGGAAATACAACTACTACCGATTATTGCGGTAATGTGATCTATGAAAATGGGACTCCCAAGACTTTATTGACAGATGCCGGATTCGTATCTTTGAATGATAATAAGTATCATTATTACTTGCAGGATCATCAAGGTAACAATCGTGTGGTTGCATCGCAGGATGGAGTAGTGGAAGAAGTGAATCATTATTATCCGTTTGGCGGTATCTTTGCTTCAACTTCCTCTGTTCAGCCCTACAAGTACAACGGAAAAGAACTGGATAGAAAAGGCGGACTGGATTGGTATGATTATGGAGCGAGAATGTATGATGCAGCGTTGGGTAGATGGCATGTGGTGGATCCGATGGCGGATAAGGATTATAGTTGGAGCGTGTATGTTTATTGTCAGAACAATACAATTAAATATATTGACCCAGATGGAAAGCAAGTAATACCTGTTCCAATGCCTTATGCACCTCTTCCATTCTATTCTCCGATAACGTATCCTCAAAGTTATAATTTGCCTTCGGATCAACAAATAATGAGACATGCATCAGGAAAGTTTGCAGAAGTTGGACAAATAATAACAGATACTCCTAGGATGTCTTATGCTTTTGGTACTCTTTTATACTATCAAGCGAAGAATGCTATTAGTCCGGAATATGAGCATCAGCGAAATAGAGAAAGGAAAAGCAAAGAAGAACTGGACCGGAATCAGGCGAATGTCGCAAAAAGCATTGATACTAATGTATCGGGGATGATGCCTAATGGAGACCCGGCTCCGAAAATAGACCCTAATGATAAAAGGAGAATAATCAAAGTTGGGAGAAAAGTAATAATAGGTCTAGCTGTAGATAGAGCATGTATGGAACTAACAAATCCTGATCCCACTCAAGATGCTTATGAAACTCATACAAATCAAGTCGAAGGTAAAAAAGAGTATTCGACAGATTATGTAGGGAATATTTATAATTGGATAAAAGAATTATTTAAATAAAAATGATATATGGGAGATATTTTTATACTGATATTTAAGAAGATTACTATTCTCAATAGTATTTTAATGATAGTTCATTGTTTATTCCATCCTGATTTTGGAGAATTTGACTATATGTATATGGTTGTAATATTGTTGCTAATATCGTGGATAGCATGGCTGATAGGTAAGGTGTTAAACTTATTGATAAGTAATAAAGAGCGAAAAGAAAAGAATACTAAAATAAATAATATTGTTGATTTTTTATATTTGAAATTTAGACAGGATATAGATATGACATATGCCGTTTTCTTTGCAATATATCTAGTTTTCTATAGGCACGAAAAAGCAATAGCTTATTTAATATTACTTCTGTTTGGACTATACCTTGGAAAAAAAATAGCAATAAGAGCTAACCGATATATAGTAGATCAAGCAAATAAAAAAAATACTCCTTAAAAACTTCAATATTATACCCCTTGATGTGAATAGCCAAGGTATGGTGAATTCACGTCGAGGGATATAAGCTACAAGATGGTATGTAATAAATGAACTAATTTTATCAAATAACTTATTACTATATGAGATATCTATTTATAGCAATATATAAAAAATCACTTCTGTGGTTCAGTTTTATGGTGATCCCCTATTGTATTTTTTCTTCTTTTTTATTTGAATATCCTACTCTAATATTTATTTTTAGGGTAATACTTGCAATTGCATTAGCTATTATAGTAATAGGTGGAATGATGAGTTATCTATTTCCTTATATAGAGATTCCCAAACGGTCATTGAAGGGGAAAGGTTTAATTCGGGCACTATATTTAAAATCTGATAGAATAATAACACAAGCATATTGTTGGTTTCTTGTGGTATATATAACTTTTTCTATTGAATATAAGTCTACATTATACAATTATTTGTTATTGTTTTTAATAGGATTATTTCTTGGATATAAGATAACAATAAGATCAAATAAATACTCTTTGGATGAAGCTAGCAGAAGGAAGCAAGCCAGTAAGAAAGAATCTCATACTCGCTAAGAGGACAAGAAATTAAAAATAAATAGTATGTTTAGAGTAATGCTGCAACAGGCACCCAATCAAAAATAAACGAAGAACATAATGCTTATGATATACTTGAACCTATTAAAAATAAATTAGATGACGTCTTTTGGAAGAGTTGGTAAATATCTTATGTATATACAAAAAATGCTGTATATTCTATGTCTTATAAAAATACTATTCTCGTTGTTTTTCTATGAGTACGAGTCTTCTTTCATGAAGAATATAACTTTTACTTTACCATTATTATTAGCACAGATTGTTATACCTATTATTAAAGGATATAAAATGAAAAATTCTAAACTTAGATATTATTTATGTTATTATTCTCACTTATGCTCTGTATTACCCTGACATAAGTTAACTAATAATTAATTTATATCAGGGTAATTTCTTTTTTTATTTTTTATAAACCAACTTATATGAAAACAATACTAATACTATTTGTTTCTTTTTTTATCAGTTTTAATAATTGTTTATCTCAAACTGTCCCTGATGAACGTGATAAACGGGAATATAAGGAGATAATAAGTTTATATCCAAAATCTCTTGTATCTCATTTTCCCAGAAAAATAGATGACAAGAAGATCGGACTTATGGCGTTGACATTTCCACGTGGTAAGTATTTAAGCTATATTCATTTGGCAATATCTTACGAAGATTCGGATATTGAAAAACTAAAGAAAAAAGTGACTCTAGAGGCAAAAGAGGTATATCATATTAAAGATTCCTGTTTAATGGTTATTCCTTATAATTATGATACTTTTGAGATAGTTACATTAGATTCAATACAAAATTGTGAATCTATTGATGTATTACCCATTCCTAATTTTCGTCTTTGGGAGAGCAAGTTTCCTTCCGACTTCTATGATAATGCCGTCCTGTATGTTCTAAATGCAGAAAAAGGTCGCTTTTTGAAAAAAGATCATCTTTCTAGATCAGGTATTGGCTTACCTGAAAGATGGTTGCATGGCTATACTAAAGGGCTTACTTTTTATAAGAACTATGTGGTTTATTGGCTTGAAGTTTGGTAATTCTTATATTTTTAAAGCTTAGAATCTTCCTCTGGTGCAAAATAATCATAATAGAGTAGTTTGCATCAGGGGAACTTTCTTATAAGCCAACTTACTCGATTCCGTTTTTAGATATGAAAAACGTAGTTAAATAGAGTATAGAGTCTTTCTATGACGCCAATGGTAATTTATCGAAAGATTTGAATAAAAAGATTGCTGGTATTCAATATAATTACCTAAATTTACCGGACCGTATAGAGTTCGAAGATGGCAGCTCTATTTCTTACCTTTATGATGCAGCAGGCACAAAACTACGTGTTGTACATAGTATCGCAGGAAATACAACTACTACCGATTATTGCGGTAATGTGATCTATGAAAATGGGACTCCCAAGACTTTATTGACAGATGCCGGATTCGTATCTTTGAATGAT
>NZ_JH114350.1:12486-460607 GCF_000157095.2 Bacteroides sp. D1 | reverse complement strand
ATATTGACCCAGATGGAAAGCAAGTAATACCTGTTCCAATGCCTTATGCACCTCTTCCATTCTATTCTCCGATAACGTATCCTCAAAGTTATAATTTGCCTTCGGATCAACAAATAATGAGACATGCATCAGGAAAGTTTGCAGAAGTTGGACAAATAATAACAGATACTCCTAGGATGTCTTATGCTTTTGGTACTCTTTTATACTATCAAGCGAAGAATGCTATTAGTCCGGAATATGAGCATCAGCGAAATAGAGAAAGAAAAAGCAAAGAGGAACTGGATAGGAATCAGGCGAATGTCGCAAAAAGCATTGATACTAATGTATCGGGGATGATGCCTAATGGAGACCCGGCTCCGAAAAGAAATCCAAAAGATGGAGGAAAGAAAACAATGGTAGGTATGATTCTTGGGGCTATAGGAACATTGTCGAAGGAAACATTAGACGTTACCAACCCTGATCCGTCACAAGATTCTTATGAAGTCCATACAAAAAAAGTAGAAAAAAAAGAAATATATGGTCCAACTATATGGGAGGAGTATTTTGATTGGAAAATAAACTTTTAATTTATAAATATATGAGATATCTTTTAATAGCAATATATGAAAAAACAGCTTTGTTAGGTAGTATAATCCTAATTGCCTATCGTATCTTCTTGCCTTATATATATAAGATTCCTTATCTGTCATCCAGTGTACAGATAATATTCTTAATTTTTTGGGCGATTACATTAATAGGCGGAATGATGAGTTATTTATTTCCCTATATACGGACTCCTAAACGACCATTGAAAGCAGAAGGAATCATTCGGACATTTTATTTGAAATCAGATAAAATAATAATGCAAGTCTATTGTTATGTTTTTGGAGCGTATGCAATTTTTTATTTAGATCGGGTATCTGTATTATTTGATTATCTAATGTTACTTTTACTGGGAATGTTTCTCGGATATAAGATAGCAGTGAGAGCGAATAAATACTCATTGGATGAAACTAGCAAAAAGAAGCAAGTCAGTAAGAAAGAATCTCATACTCGCTAAGATAATTTTATCCCCTGATATGAATAACCAAGCGGTTTAATTCATATCAGGGGATTTTTTATTTCTTATAAACCAACTTACTCGGAACTCCCTCCCCGAACAAATTATCACCCAGCGTCGTAATCTTATTTCCGGTAGCCAACACATAGCGGAGATTATCGCATCCCATAAAAGCACCGAACTCGATAGCCGTCACACTGGCCGGCAGCTCCAACGTGCCGCAAAGGCGACCGCAGTTGCTAAATACCCGCTGTCCGATAGATTTCAGATTATGAGGTAATTTCATATTCAACAGATACTTCTTCTGTGCGAAAGTGAAGTCGGGGATAGCCGTTGCGTTCGTTCTGGAAATATCGACAGAGACGAGATTCGGCATATAATCGCGGATCAGTTTGAAGTCGGCGTTATCCAGCTTGCCCTCAACGGTCAGGAAGTTGATGTCTCTGGGTTGCAGTCCCGCTTTCAGGATCTCTTCTTCCAGTTTGCCCATGGCGCCCACTTGCAGGGTAGTCTCTACCGGTTCCCCCTCGATAAACGCAAAGTTCTGCCATCTGTCCTTGTAGCGGTAAGAGTCGCTGCTGCCCAGGGGGACGAAGATAGCGGTAACGCTGTCTGCCAACGCTTCCGGCAACAGGTTGGGAGCTGTCTTCTTGCGGATCTGGCAGATTTTCAGGTTCTCGCAACCTTTGAAGGCGGCATCTTCGATATTCTTTGTTTTCTCCGAAAGAATCACTTTCTCCAGCGTGGCTTTGCCTTTGGTCACTCCGTCCACCACATTCGAGAAAGCGTATGCAGGAATGAAGTTCGGCATATAAATATAGAATTTCCCGTTGGGATAAGTGCCCGCTTTTCCGCTGTACATCTTGATTTCAGCGTTCGAAATATCCAATACTTTCAGATTATCAAATTCGTCACGGAGATGGCGGAAGTCCTCCGCGTTCAGTTTGCCGGTCAGTGTGAGATGGGTGACACTGTTGGCTTCCTCTTCAGTCATCATGGAAATCAGCGTACCGGGCTTACTCACATAATACGTTTTACTCACTTGGGCGGCTGCTCCTAACGCATTAGCGGCCAATAAGAAACTTATCAATAGTAGTTTTATTTTCATAATTTTGTAGATTTGTTCTGACAAATATAGGAAAAATAGAGAATACATGATGTTTTTTTATGTTTTATATCTAATTTTGTAGCCGGATTAACAAATTGTAAAAATGGAGGCAGACAACATTGCTGGGGGCAAAGAACCCAAAAGACTTCCTGTGTGGGCTTGTATCCCGCTGTTTATTGTGATACTTTTCATCCTTCTTGGATTGTATGGTACGCTGGCCCGCGGATGTTTGTCGTTGGTGTTGGGTGTGGAAGCCCGCCATCCGGGAGTGATGGGATACATTATCCTCGAAGCCAGTATGCTGCTCGCCGTTCTAACCGCCGCCATTCCTATGCTCCGCTTCGAACGCCGTCCGTTTTCTGATTTGGGGCTCTCCTTAAAAGGACACGTCAAGGGACTGTGGTATGGCTTCCTGATGGCAATCCTGCTCTATCTGTTCGGCTTCGGAATCTCGTTCGTTTTGGGAGAGATAGAAGTCACCAGTTTCCAGTTCAAGCCGTTGGAGCTGCTGGGCTCGTGGGTGTTTTTCCTGCTGGTCGCCTTGTTCGAAGAAATACTGATGCGCGGCTATATCCTCGGACGCCTATTGCATACCACCATGAATAAATTCCTGGCGCTTTTCGTCTCGGCAGCGTTATTCGCCTTTATGCACATCTTCAATCCCGAAATAGCTTTCCTGCCTATGCTCAACCTGTTGCTGGCAGGTATGCTGCTGGGAGCTTCCTATCTATATACGCGGAACTTGTGTTTCCCTATCTCGCTTCATCTTTTCTGGAATTGGATTCAAGGCCCCATCCTCGGTTATCAGGTAAGCGGAAACAACTTCACCACCAGTATGCTGACTTTGCGTATGCCCGAAGAAAACGTACTGAATGGCGGAGCCTTCGGTTTTGAAGGCTCGCTCATTTGCACAGTACTTATGATTGTATTTACGATTCTGATCGTGTGGTGGGGAGAGAAAAGAGAAGCAATCAGTCTTGCGGTACCCCGATCATGCTAAGTTGAATTCGTTTCCGGTCATAATCTACATTCATCACCCTCACCATGACGTGCTGATGGATGGACACCACTTCTGTCGGGTCGGAAATGAACCGTTCCACTAATTGAGAAAGGTGTACAAGACCGTTCTCCTTAATTCCTATATCGACAAACGCCCCGAAATTGGTGATATTGCCTACAATGCCCGGAAGAATCATCCCTTCGCGCAAATCGGCTATGGTGCGTACGTTCTTGTCGAACTCGAAGACTTTGATAGCCTTGCGCGGGTCACGTCCCGGCTTGTCGAGCTCCTGCAGAATGTCCTGTAAGGTAGGCAGGCCGACGGTAGGAGTGATGTAGTCGGAAATATTGATCTTCCGGCGAAGTTCCTTGTCGGCTATCAACTCGTCGATGGTGCATTTCAGGTCTTTGGCCATTTGCTCTACGATGTGGTAACTTTCCGGATGCACGGCGGTATGATCCAACGGATTTTTAGCTCCGGGGATGCGAAGAAATCCTGCGCATTGCTCGAAGGCTTTGGCGCCCATGCGCGGCACTTTCATCAGTTCTTTCCGCGAACTGAAAGCTCCGTTTTCCGCCCGGTAATTGACAATGTTCTGTGCCAGTTGGGGGCCCAGACCGGATATATAAGTGAGCAGATGACTGCTTGCCGTATTGAGATTTACCCCGACTAGGTTCACGCAATTCTCTACCGTCTGATCGAGTGCTTTCTTCAGCTTCGTCTGGTCTACATCGTGCTGGTATTGCCCCACGCCGATGGACTTGGGATCTATCTTCACCAATTCTGCCAACGGATCCATCAGGCGGCGTCCGATGGAGACTGCCCCACGCACCGTTACGTCGTAATCCGGAAACTCGTCACGAGCAATTTTGGAAGCCGAATAAATGGAAGCCCCCTGCTCGCTGACTACAAACACGGGTATCTGGCGGTCGAAACTCTGACTGTTGATGAAATCTTCCGTCTCCCGGCTTGCCGTTCCGTTGCCGATGGAGATGGCTTCTATCTGGTAGGCCTCAATCATCTTGCGAAGTTTCGAAGCAGCCTCGCCGGTCTTGTTGATTGGAGGATGCGGATAGATATTCTCATTATGCAACAGATTGCCTTGTGCGTCGAGACAAACCACCTTACATCCGGTACGGAATCCGGGGTCGATGGCGAGCACCCGTTTTTGTCCCAATGGCGGAGCGAGAAGAAGTTGGCGGAGGTTTTCGGTGAATACGCGAATCGCTTCATCGTCGGCTTTCTCTTTGGATTGGGCGGCAAATTCTGTCTCAATGGAAGGCTTGAGCAACCGTTTGTAAGCATCCGTCGTGGCTTCGCCCACTTGCCGGCTACATTCGTTGTTGCCACGTACGAATTGGCGTTCCAAACGTTCGATGCAGGCCTCGTCGTCGGGATTGATAGACACTTTCAGCAACCCTTCCGACTCTGCCCGGCGGATGGCGAGCAGACGGTGGGACGTGCAACGTTTCAGTGGCTCGGAGAAATCGAAATAATCGCGGTATTTCGCTGCTTCTTCCTCTTTTCCTTTGACTAGTTTGGCCGTAATCTCTGCCTGTCGCCCAAACTGGTTACGTACCGCGTTGCGGGCACGCTCGTCTTCGTTCACCTGCTCCGCGATAATGTCACGCGCACCTTTCAGCGCGTCTTCCACATCTTTCACTTCACCTTTTACAAAGGAAGCAGCTTTGGCGCTAAGGTTGTTTTCCCGTTGCAACAGCAGGATGGTGGCAAGCGGCTCCAGCCCTTTCTGGCGGGCCACTTCGGCACGTGTCTTCCGTTTGGGTTTGTAAGGGAGGTATATATCTTCCAGTTCCGTCGGGTTCCAGGTGTCGTTGATGCGTTTCTCCAGTTCCGCAGTCAGTTTGCCCTGTTCGGTGATGGTGCCGAGAATCGTTTCTTTCCGTTTGGCTATGTCGCACAACTTATCGTGTTGCTCTTTGATCTGCTCTATTTGCACCTCATCCAGCCCGCCAGTGGCTTCTTTGCGGTATCGGCTGATGAAAGGAATCGTAGCACCTTCGCCCAAAAGATGGAGCGTGCTGCTTATTTGTCTTTCCGGTATGCCCAGAAATCCGGAAATCATCTTGTGAAATAATTCCATAATTTGTATTTTTTGACAGTAAATGAGCGACAAAAATACATATAAATCTGTTAAACCCGACAAGTTTTACTATATTTGCAACTCAATTAATGAATTAACACATCAAAACTGCATTATTATGCTGGGACGTCTTGGATATTTTTTTATCTGTTTTCTTTGGCTCCTGCAGTCATCGAAGGTCTTGGCTGTCTCTAACGATAAGAAACCTATTCTGATTATCTATTCTTATAATCCGGCAGCGCACCAAACATCGGTCACTATTTCCGATTATATGGATGAATATAGTAAGTTGGGAGGACAGCGCGACATCATCATCGAGAATATGAACTGTAAAAGCTTCTCGGAAGCTCCGCTATGGAGCAAAATGATGACACAGATTCTTGCTAAATATCAAGGGGAAAAGCATCCGGCGCAGATTATTTTGTTAGGTCAGGAAGCATGGGCCGCTTATTTGTCGCAGCGGGATGAAATGCAGGTGAAAGTGCCCGTGATGTGCAGTCTGGCCAGTAGCAACGTGGTGATATTGCCGGAAGATACCGTGGAAAGCCTGGATAGCTGGATGCCCGAATCTGTCGATCTCTTCGATGACCATCTGAATATCCCCGAACTCAAATCGGGATTTATCAACCAATATGATATAGAGGGTAATATTCAGGTGATTCAAGCCTTCTATCCGAAAACGAAACACATTGCCTTTATTTCGGACAACACGTATGGCGGAGTGACCATGCAAGCATTGGTGCGAAAAGAAATGAAGAAATTCCCCGATCTGGATTTGATTCTGATGGATGGACGGAAACATTCTATTTATACCATCGTTGAGGAGTTGAGGCAACTGCCCGAAAACACGGTGATCCTGGTAGGAACGTGGCGGGTGGATATGAACGAGGGGTATTTCATGAGAAATGCCACGTATGCCATGATGGAAGTTACCCCTACCATTCCGACTTTTACCCCTTCATCGGTGAGTCTCGGTCATTGGGCGATAGGAGGGGTGTTGCCCGACTACCGGAAAGTGGGTGGAGAAATGGCTATGGAGTCTGTACGGATGGATACGCACCCGCAGGATACGGTGAAACATCTTTCGGTAATCGGCTGCAAAGCGGTATTGGATAGCCGGAAGGTGAAGGAATGGGGGCTGGATCCGGCAGTATTGCCTTTTAAAGTGCAGCTTGTCAACCAGCCGGTTTCGTTCTATCAGCAATATACTTATCAGATATGGTCTGCCTGTGCTTTGTTTGTGATACTGGTGCTCGGCTTGTGCATCTCTCTCTTCTATTATTTCCGTACGAAACGCCTGAAAGATGAGCTGCTGAAATCGGAGAAGGACTTGCGCGTAGCAAAAGACAGGGCGGAAGAGTCCAATCGTCTGAAGAGTGCTTTCCTTGCCAATATGAGCCATGAGATACGGACACCGTTGAATTCGATTGTAGGATTCTCGGATGTATTGGCCGTTGGCGGTAGCACGGAGGAGGAACAGCAGTCTTATTATCAGATTATCAAAACCAATTCGGATTTGTTGCTTCGACTGATTAACGATATTCTCGACCTTTCACGTCTGGAGGCCAACCGGGTGACGCTGACTTGGGAGGAATGTGACGTGGTGCAATTGTGCAGCCAGGTGGTGGCGTCTGTTAGTTTTTCGCGGCAGTCGTCGGAAAACCAGTTCTTGTTTACCACTTCTTTCGAATCTTTCCGGATGGTGACGGATGTGCAGCGTATGCAGCAAGTGATGATTAACCTGCTTTCCAACGCCAACAAGTTTACGAAGTGCGGTAAGATCACATTGGACTTTTCTGTGAACGAGGAAACGCAAATGGCTGTCTTCTCGGTGACGGACACCGGATGCGGTATCCCGAAAGAAAAACAGGGACTTGTGTTCGAGCGTTTTGAGAAACTGAATGAATATGCCCAGGGTACCGGACTGGGATTGTCTATCTGTAAATTGATTGTGCACAAATGGAAAGGAAGTATATGGATCGACCCTGACTATACCGGTGGGGCGCGGTTTGTATTCTCTCATCCGTTAAATCTAAATATAGAAAAAGAATGAAACGAATCGTATTAATTTATGGCTTGCTTCTCTGCCTCGCTCTGTCTGTTGCGGCGCAGGAAAAGGTGGTGAAACTGAAGATTGTAGAAACAAGTGATGTACATGGCAATTATTATCCTTATAATTTTATAACCCGCCACGAATGGAAGGGGAGTCTCGCACGGGTTTATTCTTTCGTGCAGAAAGAGCGCGAACAATATAAGGAGAATCTGATATTGCTGGATAACGGCGATATTTTGCAGGGACAGCCCACTGCCTATTACTATAATTATATAGATACGGTGTCTCCCCATCTTTGCTCGGAAATGATGAATTATATGAAGTATGATGCCGGCAACATGGGTAACCATGACGTGGAAACGGGACGTGCCGTTTTCGACCGTTGGATCGCCACTTGTGATTTCCCAGTGTTGGGTGCCAACATCATAGATACATCTACGGGACAGCCCCATCTGGCTCCTTACAAAGTGTTGGAACGTGATGGCGTGAAGATCGTGGTATTGGGAATGATTACCCCTGCCATCCCTGCATGGCTCTCCGAAAACCTGTGGAAAGGATTGCGTTTTGACGATATGGAAGAGACGGCACGCAAATGGATGAAGGTTATCCGTGAAAAAGAGAACCCGGATTTGGTGATCGGCTTGTTCCATGCCGGACAGGAGGCTTTCAAAATGTCGGGCAAATACAACGAGAACGCTTCTCTCAACGTAGCGAAGAATGTGCCGGGATTCGATATCGTATTGATGGGGCACGATCATTCCCGCGAATGTAAGAAGGTGATGAATGTTGCCGGAGACTCGGTGTTGATTATCGATCCGGCCAGCAATGGGATTGTTTTGTCTAATGTAGATGTGACCTTGAAACTGAAAGATGGAAAGGTGCAGAGCAAGGATATCAAGGGTGTCTTGACGGAAACGGAGGCTTACGGAATCAGCGAGGACTTTATGAAGCGTTTTGCCCCGCAATATGAAACGGTGCAGAAGTTCGTTTCAAAGAAGATCGGCACTTTTACCGAAAGTATCTCCACTCATCCTGCTTTCTTCGGCCCTTCTGCCTTTATCGACCTGATACATACCTTGCAGCTCGACATCACCGGTGCCGACATCTCGTTTGCCGCTCCGCTTTCGTTTGACTCGGAAATAAAGAAGGGGGATGTATTTGTGAGTGATATGTTCAATTTATATAAGTATGAGAACATGCTGTATGTGATGACTCTGTCCGGAAAGGAGATTAAGGATTTCTTGGAGATGTCTTATTATATGTGGACGAACCGGATGAAATCGCCGGAAGATCATCTGCTCTGGTTCAAGGAGAAACGTCGTGAAGGCGCGGAGGATAGAGCGTCTTTCCAGAATTATAGTTTTAATTTTGACTCGGCTTCGGGCATTATTTATACGGTGGATGTCACTAAACCGCAGGGCGAGAAGATAACGATCACAAGCATGGCTGATGGTTCTCCTTTCCGCATGGATAAGATATATAAGGTGGCCTTGAATTCTTATCGTGGCAATGGTGGCGGAGAATTGCTGACGAAAGGGTCGGGCATCCCGCAGGAGAAGTTGAAAGACCGCATTATTTTCTCTACGGATAAGGATCTCCGTTTCTACCTGATGAATTACATTGAGGAGAAAGGAACGATGGACCCGAAAGCGCTCAATCAGTGGAAGTTTGTTCCGGAAAAGTGGACGGTGCCGGCTGCCAAACGTGATTATGAATATCTGTTCCGGTCTGTTCGATAAGTATCTAAAAGTGTTCATTATGTCCGATAATGCTCCCGATTGGCTTGTATATCTGATTAAATGCTGGTATATTTGTCGCCAAAAAAAGAGAGAGTATGGATATTCAAAGTGTTCCGAAAGTAGGTATTTCTTCGGTAGTTCATTCTAAACATATAGATGCCGACAACATTGATGTTGTTGATAATGATATAGCGCTTTTCGATACGGAGAGCGTTATATCGTTGTATAACGGGCCTACCAAACTGGAAGTGTTGACGGTGGGGCTTTGTCTGGAGGGTACCGGTACTTTTAAGATCAGTCTGCGTGAATTTCAATTGTGTCCCGGATTGATGGTGATAGCACTGCCTAATCAGATTATCGAGCAGCGGTATTTCAGTCACGATTTTAAAGGCATTTTCTTTGCTGTGTCGAAGAACTTGCTGGAGACGTTGCCTAAGATCGGAAATGTGCTTTCTTTGTTTTTCTATCTGAAAGATTATCCGTGTTTCGACCTCACTCCGCACGAGCAGGAGGTGGTGAAGGAGTATCACGCGTTTATCAGGAAACGGTTGAGGAATAAGGAGGCTTTATACCGTAGGGAAGTGGTAATGGGACTGATGCAGGGGTTCTTTTTCGAACTTTGCACTATTTTTACTAATCATGCGCCTGCAAACGCTACTACGATGAGGAACAAAAGCCGGAAAGAGTATATCTTCGAACGCTTTTATGAGTCTCTAGTGGAGTCTTACCAGTCTGAACGCAGCGTAAAATACTATGCCGACCAACTGTGTCTGACGCCGAAACATCTTTCGGGAGTAGTGAAAGAAGTCAGCGGAAAAACGGTGGGAGAGTGGATTGATGAGTTGGTGATTCTGGAAGCGAAAGCCCTCCTGAATTCTTCAAGTATGAATATACAGGAGATTGCCGACCGGCTGAATTTTGCAAACCAATCTTTCTTCGGGAAATATTTCAAGCATTACACCGGTATGTCTCCAAAAGAATACCGGAAAAGCCGCTAAAATCATAGAACACCGGAGCGTACACGGCTTAGTGTCTCCGGTGTCATTAGAAGATAGGAAGCGATGTGTGCCAGAGGCGCGCGTTTGATGATTTCCGGATGTGTTTCGAGCAGGAGGTTATAACGTTCGCGAGCGGACTCGAAACGCCAGGAGTCTGCTTTAACCTGTGATACAATTAAAGAGTATTCCAATATCTTTTGATAGAACATGTTGATTTCCCAGTTCTCCCTCGCTAATTTTTGTATCATGTCGCGGGGGAATAAGTAAATAATGGAAGGTTCAAGAGTTTCTACGATTAGCCGGGTGGGTACTTGTTTCAGAAAACTTTCAATGCACATCACGATACATCCTTCGTATGAGAAATGTTCGGTCACGTCTTTCCCGTTTTTGTAATAGTACTGCCTAAGCATGCCTTTTCCTACAAAAACAAGTTCGTGGGCTACTTCTCCTTCGTTGAGCGCTATGGCTCCTTTGGGGAATTCTTCACGAATCAGTATGCTTTCTATCTGCCGTCTTCCTTCTATACTCATCTCCGGAAAGCGGGAATTGACAACAGCATTTACAGTCTCTCTTAATAGTGTATCCATGTCTTTTCTGTCTTGATGTGTGCAAAAATACTAAAAACGGTTGACATAAATCAAGGGTGGTATAAAAAAGATGTATCTTTGTCCGCAAAATCAAGAAGTAAGGTGATTATGAATAAGATAATAGGCTTGACAGTGTTGCTGTTTTGTTTGAGTGGCTGCGTAAGGGATAATGATGCTATTTATTATCCGGTTGGCAACGTGGATGTGGAAAGAGGCGGTCCGGCTTTGGAGGCAGGAAAGGGAGATTTGATAGCCCGAAGTTATAATACCGAAGATTATGTGTTGGACACGCTTGCGCAATATCCGGGTGACCCGACTCTCGGTAAACTGACATTTATGATTAACCTGAAAAATCAGTCGGCGGATCGGGAAGTAGATGGATTTAATGGCGTCGGCCGGTCTGAACTAACGATGAGCCTTGGATATAAAGACGGTAACTATCCGGTAGAAAGTCAAGTCCCTGTTTATACCTCGTCTGATGTGACTGCCAGTTATGCAATCAAACTCCGCTTGAAAGGGGAACTGACCTTAACGGGAGACGAATGGATGATTGACTATATGTATGCCCAATTAGCGGGCTTATTCCAGCCTTATCCGCCTACGTCTTTCCCGGAAGTGTTTATGTGTAAAGGAGGTGAGCAACCATTCGCTACTTTCGATTCTTTCCGTAGAACCTGGACGTTTGATATAACCTATGATCGTTCCAACCTTTCTTTCAGCCAACTGTATTTCAACTTGTTCGTAAACCTGGCTGGGCAGAAGAGGGAAGAAAGAGTCCGGTTGAGAATAGATAAAGAATCTTACTTTGAGATCTATAAAGAAAAAGAGGAAATGTAGTTTAGCTGCATTTCCTCTTTTTCTTTGTAGGTAGGTACATTAATGGGATAGCACGATAACTATGCGAGATGAAAATTTGCGCAAAATTTGCATTTTTCTTTTGAAAATACCTCTTTATATCGCTTAAAAACGATATTTTGAGATAAATATAAGGCAATAAAAAAGCCCCTTACTTGTTAGTAAGAGGCTGATAATCAGATAGTAGTGGGTACGAGAATCGAACTCGTATTACATGCGTGAGAGGCATGTGTCCTAACCGTTAGACGAACCCACCGGAGTTTGATAGATTAAAAAGAGCCAAGTCTTTAAAACTTAGCTCTTTTTTATATTGAGATTTTTTGCGGAAGCTGGGGGATTCGAACCCCCGGTACCCTTACGAGTACGTCAGTTTAGCAAACTGGTGGTTTCAGCCACTCACCCAAACTTCCTTGAACCCGCATTCTCTCTCAAATGCGGTGCAAATATAGGGGGAACTTTTGGACTACGCAAATCTTTTAGCAAGATTTTTTTTACCTGTTTTTTGTAAAATGAGATAACCTGCTATGTTTCAAATGTTAAACGGAAGATTTTTTTTTTCGAAAGCTTTTAATTTTTATCGATGGAATGGGAACTTGAAACATATTGACGCTATCCGCTTATTATAGTGACGGTATCTTCATGGGATAGGGTAAACATCCGGATGGGATAGTGACGGTATATTTGACGTAAGAAAAGGACATAAAAAAAGGCTATCTATCCCAGACAGCCAATCTTTTTGTTAACCTTAAATCTAATACTATGAAAAACACAGTACAAATATACGGACTTCTGTCAACTTTGCAAATAAAACAAGAAAAAAGAGATGTTTTATAACATTGATTAATTATTTGATTCCTCAATTCTATTTTTATTAAGACTTTCGGCGTTTTGAATGCTATATTCCCAATATTTATCACATAATTTCAGATAGCTGGTCTCGGCACTCTTGCCACCTAAAGAAATAGCGTACATCTTTGTCTGTTTCGCTTTTGCGTGTTCGATGGTCCGGGATAGTAGTTGATCGACAGGACGCATCTCAAAGTCCGATACGGTGATAATGTCCGCTTCCATATATCCTTCTTCGCTGATCTTCCGCAAAGCATGCGTGATAACAGGTTCCATATCAGTTCCGCCATGAAAGGATTGGCATAAGAAATCGACCAGGCGATCGAAACTGCCGCCTAAATCTGTGATTTCAATGCACTCGATATCATCGGAAAACAGGATGACGTAACATTTTCGGTGTTGCACTTCCGTCAGTTCGGCAATGGCAAGTAGGGTGGATTTCGCGATTCTTTCCCGTTCGCCTGCCATGGAACCGGAAGTGTCCAGACAAACAATGAAAGGGCCTTCGGCTTCTTCGGAAACTTCGTTCCCTATTGTTTTCTTGTCGTTGATGGTTTGCTTTTCGTGTGATTGATAGTCGATGACTTGCAATCTCTTCTCAATGAAACGCTCAAAGAAAATGGGTTGCAGACTTTTTTCGGCCAGATAACAATATTCCAAGGGAAGAAGGCTGTTTAAGTCGTTTCCTTCGCAAATACCTGTAATATCGCTTCGGGTGGCATGAGATATAATTTGTTCCCGATGAATACCGGCAGTCATTTTGAAACGTTTCCGGCTGCTTTGGTGTTTCTTGCCCAAGATTTCTACCAGTTCACGGATAACGGGATTTCGTTTGATCGTTTCTTCGTATTCTAAAATCTGTTCTGCTATCTGTTTATGGTTGCGGAGTAACCAGACGAGGCGTGAGCCGCCACGCACCGGAAGGTTTTTGGCAAGTGATAGCTGAAGACGGTAGAAATCATCACAAAGCCGCTCGATATGTTCCATCTGATAGTTGAACTCGTTGTTCGAGAGCAGTGTGTGCCATTTGTCGAAGAAGAGAGTCCGCAACGCTTTCCATTCTTTAGAGCGTGGGCTGATTGCGTCAAAACGCTGGAGGTAGTATTTTACGTTGAGGTCTACCAGGTGATATTTCATTGAGAACGTGTAGGCGCTGTTTTTCAGGAAATGGAGAAACTTGGTGTCGGATGCTTCATTCATTTCATGAAAGTATTCCCATTGCGACGCGTAGTGGGAGTAGAAATCTTGCAGGGAGGGTTGCGTGTGACGAAAATACCGGTGAATATCCGCATCCAGTTCTTCGGGACGGATAATCAGGTTGTGCAGTTGTTCGTCGTACACATCGTAGGCTATTCCCTGCAATTTCTCATAATAAATGTCTTGCAGGTGTTTGAGCCTAATACTCTCTGTTCTCTTGTTCATGGGCATGAGCGATGATGCGGAGTTCGTTCCGGTAATTCTCTATGATATGTGCAGTCTCTCCTAAAATTCGTTTGATCTTGCTTTTTTGCGATGAGCTTAAGAAGAGATGCTCTTTTGTATATGCTGTTTCCCGTTCGGAGATTGTTTTATATTCCACCTCCATTTGATGGAGCAAGTCGATCACTTCCTGCAATGTAAATTCGAACGGAGTGTTGCCATCCTGTTGTGCAGGCAAAGGATTACAATTGTCATAACATAGTAACGGATATTCCTGATTGTTGACGAAAACAGACCGTCTTCCTTTTCGGAGGGAATAGATATTCTTTTGCGCGATATTTCTGTTTTTTACAAAATCGTAGGCTTTTAGGATTTTGTTAACCGGACGGAATTTATCCTGTTGGATATAAAATAGCCGGTTGCTGTCTTTCTTCAAAGACTGGTAATCGGAAGCAAAAATGAGTAGATTTCCGGCAATGTGATAACCTTCTATGCGATGATAGAAGGTGTCTACGACCTGGATTCCCGGATCGCTAAGTTCACGCAGGCTGTGTTCGGACTTCATGTTTTCTTTCAGTGTGTCCAATTTTTGTTCCAACCGTTTTTCTCCTAACAGATAGGTGTTGATGCCTCGTGCTATCGACTGTTCTACAATCTCTTCTATAATGGGGAGCTGCGAAATTTCATCCCATAGGCAGGCGCTCATTAACAGGCAGTCGGAGAAATGAATTCCCGGAGATTCATTCAGATAAGCCGATGTGCGGAGCAGACCTACTATTTTCTTCCAGCGGCGGTCGGATACATAGATGGGAGGGGTGTTTTCATCCCGTCCTGTGTTATATTGTTCAATTTCTCGTTTGATATTGTGAATCAGCTCGAAGATAGTATAGTGAATACCTACTTTTTCGCTTTCAGCTTGTATCTGGTTGTATAATTCATCGTTCACCTGGAGTTTTTCCGGGATTTCAGGTTCTATCTCCCGCGTAGAAGAAATCATCTGATCGAACGCATATTCCTGTTCGATACATCCGACAAACTGACGGATCAGGAAACGGTCGTATAAGGCTTCCAGTCCTTCACCTTTTGCCGGCAGTTCGTTGGAAGCGGCAATCAATGCTTTCAGGGGTACACGCACTGTAAATTGTCCGTTGCGGTATATCTTTTCATTGATTACCGTCAAAAGGGAATTTTGGATAGCAGGGCCGGCCTTCCATATTTCATCCAGAAAGACAATTGATGCTGTCGGCAGGTATCCTTTTGTGATGCGTTCGTACGTATCTTCATCCTTCAATTTTGAAATGGAGACGGGGCCGAATATTTCGTCCGGTGTACTGAAGCGGGACATCAGATACTCAAAAGCATCTGCGTCTTTAAATGCCAGTTTGAGCCTGCGTGCTACCAAACTTTTAGCTACTCCCGGAGGGCCCAGCAGAAAGATACTTTCCCCTGCCATGGCGGATAGTAGAGACAGTGCGATGGTATGCTCTTTTTCGAATACTCCTTCGTTGAGGGACTTCAATAATTGGGTGATATGTGATTTGATAGACTTCATGCGACGGATAATTTCATGTGTTGTTAGCAAGAGGCAAAGATACAAGAATTCTTTGAAATAGACTTCACCGGAGGGATTTACTCCTAGATTTAGGCAATTTCCTCCCGATAAGTAGGAGTTTTCAGTTTCATGGGGAAAAATCATTCTCTACTTTTGTTCTATCGAAAGATAAATGATATATAATAATTAGAGAACCATTAAAAATAAAGGAATATGAAAACGAGCACATTTAAATACTTCGGTTTGGCGTTGATGGCTATATTGATGGTAAGTTTTACCTCTTGCGAAGTGGAAATAGACAGTTTCTATGATGATGATAATAATGGTGCAGGGTACTATAACCGTTCGGCTGATTTATGTAGCCGTACCTGGGTTAGTTTCTACCGCGACATGGACGGTAACTATTGCCGTCAGGAACTGGACTTCTTTTTAGACCGTACCGGAATCGACTATATACGGGTGGAATATCCTAATGGAGCAGTCGATCAATATGAATATAATTTCCGTTGGAGTTGGGAAAATTATGCACAGACTTCCATTCGTATGTCATACGGACCGAATGATGTTTCATACCTGGATGATGTATATATCGGTGGAAACAGATTGAGCGGTTATCTGGACGGACGAAATAACTTTGTGGAGTTTCAAGGGAAAAGATGAGACGTGAAGCAAGATGAAGCGTAAAGCAGGAAGAAACGTGAAGCAGGAAGAAAAAAGAAAAGGTTAAGAAATTAGGAGAGATAAAGAAATTAGAAAAAGATAAAGAGATAGGTAAGCGTAAAGGAAGAAACAGGTAAAAAAGCATCGTTGGAAGGATAACAAGATGCGGGTAAAAAGAGAAAGGATAAGATTGTTAAGATAGAAATATAACAGGTATTGGGAGCAAAATAACAGGTAACAGTGTAAAAGGGTAATCAATAAGATTTCAGGATATATGAATCAGGGTATAATTGGGGCGCGAAATGAAAGCTTAAAAGTTTTGAACCGGACTAAATAGTTTTTATCTTTGCGCCCTATTAGTTTTTATATACATGGAGTGGTTATATAGTCTATTCATCGAACATTCTGCCTTACAGGCTGTTGTGGTACTTTCACTGATTTCTGCCATTGGTTTGGGCTTGGGAAGAGTGCATTTCTGGGGAGTTTCCCTGGGAGTCACTTTTGTTTTTTTTGCGGGTATCCTGGCCGGCCATCTCGGGCTTTCGGTCGATCCGCAGATGTTAAACTACGCAGAAAGTTTCGGACTGGTCATTTTCGTTTATTCCCTCGGGCTACAAGTCGGTCCCGGTTTTTTTAGCTCTTTCCGTAAAGGCGGGGTAACGCTGAATATGTTGGCGTTGGGAGTAGTTCTACTGGGAACGTTGTTGACGGTGGTGGCTAGTTATGCAACGGGTGTCTCTCTTCCTGATATGGTGGGCATCCTTTGTGGAGCAACGACAAACACTCCGGCATTGGGAGCTGCGCAACAAACTCTGAAACAGATGGGAATAAACAGCAGTACGCCTGCTTTAGGATGTGCGGTGGCCTATCCGATGGGAGTAGTCGGCGTAATTCTTGCCGTTTTATTAATCCGCAAAGTATTGGTCCGCAAAGAAGACTTGGAGATAAAAGAGAAAGACGATGCGAACAAAACTTATATTGCAGCGTTTCAAGTACACAATCCTGCTATTTTCAATAAAAGTATCAAGGATATAGCTCGTATGAGTTACCCGAAGTTTGTCATATCCCGTTTGTGGCGTGACGGACATGTCAGTATTCCGACTTCAGACAAGATTCTGAAAGAAGGCGACCGTCTGCTGGTGGTAACTGCGGAAAAAGACGCTTTGGCCCTGACAGTGCTTTTTGGTGAACAGGAAAATACAGATTGGAATAAAGAGGACATTGACTGGAATGCGATTGACAGCGAATTGATCTCGCAGCGTATCGTTGTCACCCGTCCCGAACTGAATGGTAAGAAACTCGGTGCACTCCGGTTGAGAAACCATTACGGAATTAACATCAGCCGTGTTTACCGGTCGGGGGTGCAACTGCTTGCTACTCCGGGATTGATACTTCAGTTGGGCGACCGCCTGACAGTAGTGGGCGAGGCTGCTGCTATCCAGAATGTGGAGAAAGTATTGGGAAATGCCGTGAAAAGCCTGAAAGAACCCAATCTGGTTGTTATATTTATCGGTATCGTGCTTGGTTTGGCACTGGGGGCTATTCCTTTCTCTTTTCCGGGTGTCAGTACTCCTGTGAAGTTGGGATTAGCGGGCGGACCGATCATTGTCGGTATCCTTCTGGGGACTTTTGGACCACGGATACACATGATTACCTATACCACCCGTAGTGCGAACCTGATGTTGCGTGCCTTGGGACTTTCCATGTACCTTGCTTGTCTGGGACTGGATGCCGGAGCTCACTTTTTCGATACCGTATTCCGTCCGGAAGGCTTATTATGGATTGGTTTGGGAGCCGGATTGACTATCATTCCAACAGTGTTGGTTGGATTCGTGGCCTTCAAGATGATGAAGATCGATTTCGGTTCTGTATCCGGTATGTTGTGCGGAAGTATGGCAAATCCGATGGCACTGAACTATGTAAACGATACAATCCCCGGCGACAACCCATCCGTAGCCTATGCGACTGTTTATCCGCTATGTATGTTCCTGCGGGTAATTATCGCCCAAGTGTTGTTGATGTTCTTGTTAAATTGAGAATGGTACATTGCTGAATCGTAATTAGTAACTAGTAAATTGTAAATAGTAAAATAGTAAATAAAATGACTGCTCAAAGTAACATAACTCCTGAAAGCATTGTGGGCGATCTCCGTTACCTGCAACTGCTTTCCCGAAGTTTTCCTACGATTGCCGATGCTAGTACGGAAATAATCAATCTGGAGGCTATCTTAAATCTACCTAAAGGGACAGAGCATTTCCTGACTGACATTCATGGAGAATACGAAGCTTTTCAGCACGTACTGAAAAACGCTTCAGGTGCGGTAAAACGTAAAGTAAATGAAATATTCGGCAACACTCTCCGCGAGGCTGAAAAGAAAGAAATCTGCACGTTGATTTACTATCCCGAAGAGAAACTTCAATTAGTGAAAGCCCGTGAAAAGGACCTGGATGATTGGTATCTGATTACCCTGAACCAACTGGTGAAGGTCTGTCAGAATGTATCTTCCAAATATACCCGTTCGAAGGTTCGTAAATCGCTGCCTGCCGAGTTCTCATATATTATTCAGGAATTATTGCACGAATCTTCCATCGAGCCGAACAAGCATGCCTATATCAATGTAATTATCAGTACGATTATCACTACCAAGCGTGCCGACGATTTCATTATCGCTATGTGCAATCTGATTCAGCGTCTGACTATTGACTCTCTTCATATCGTAGGCGATATTTACGACCGTGGTCCTGGCGCGCATATCATCATGGATACGTTGTGCAATTACCATAACTTCGATATTCAATGGGGAAATCATGATATTCTCTGGATGGGTGCAGCTTCCGGTAACGACAGCTGTATTGCCAACGTGATACGTATGTCCATGCGCTACGGCAACCTGGGCACGCTTGAAGACGGATACGGAATCAATCTGCTTCCATTGGCTACTTTTGCAATGGATACGTATGCCGATGATCCTTGCACCATCTTCATGCCGAAGATGAATTTTGCCGACGCTCATTATAATGAGAAGACTCTGCGCTTGATAACTCAAATGCATAAAGCCATTACCATTATCCAGTTTAAGCTGGAAGCCGAAATTATCGACCGTCGTCCGGAGTTTGGGATGACCAACCGTAAACTGCTGGAAAAGATTGATTTTGAGCGTGGCATCTTTGTATACGAAGGAAAAGAATATGCTTTGCGCGATACCAACTTCCCGACCGTAGATCCTGCCGATCCTTACCGGTTGACGGAAGAAGAACGCGAATTGGTAGAAAAGATTCATTATTCATTTATGAATAGTGAAAAGCTGAAGAAACACATGCGTTGCCTGTTTACATACGGCGGAATGTATCTGGTTTCAAATTCGAATCTTCTTTATCACGCTTCTGTCCCTCTGAATGAGGATGGCAGCTTTAAGCATGTCAAAATACGTGGTAAGGAATATTGGGGGCGTAAATTGCTGGATAAAGCCGATCAACTGATTCGTACTGCGTACTTCGATGAAGAAGGGGAGGAGGATAAGGAATTTGCTATGGATTACATTTGGTATATGTGGTGTGGTCCGGAAGCTCCCTTGTTCGATAAGGATAAGATGGCAACTTTTGAGCGTTATTTCGTAGAAGATAAAGAATTGCATAAAGAGAAGAAAGGTTATTATTATACATTGCGTAACCGGGAAGATGTCTGCGATCAGATTTTGGCAGAGTTTGGCGCTTCCGGCCCTCACTCGCATATCATCAACGGGCATGTGCCTGTGAAAACGATTCAGGGAGAACAGCCAATGAAAGCCAATGGCAAGCTTTTCGTTATTGATGGCGGATTCTCAAAAGCTTATCAGCCGGAAACGGGAATTGCGGGATATACGCTTGTTTATCACTCTCATGGTATGCAGCTTGTGCAGCACGAGCCGTTCCAGTCTCGTCAGAAAGCTATCGAAGAGGGGCTTGATATCAAATCTACCAACTTTGTCTTGGAATTCAATTCGCAACGGATGATGGTGAAAGATACCGATAAAGGAAAAGAACTGGTGACCCAAATACAGGATTTGAAGAAATTGCTCGTTGCTTATCGTACCGGTCTGATAAAAGAAAAGGTATAATTAGTAATCAGTATGCTCAAAGTTGCACGTTTCTGAATTTATTCACCACAGAGGACGCAGAGGACGCAGAGTTTTACTATTTTTTATTCACTATAGAGTAACACAGAGTCTCATGTATTTAGAATCGTATTTATCGCTCTGTTTTACTTGCAGAAAAAACTCTGTGTCCTCTGCGTCCTCTGTGGTGAATAAGTTTAGAAAAGAACAATACCCGCTTCGATAATAGCTCCCTTATCGTAATTGCTCGATTTATTATAGAATCTGGTTAACCCATATCCACCTGTTGCAAAGATGCCGAACTTCTTGGTAAATTGATATTCCAGATTTGCACGTGCCTGCAGTGCGTACAGGCGTTTCGGGATGACCTCATCTTTGTTGTCAAAAGCCTCGATATGCTGATATCCGAGGTCTCCGCTGATGGATAACCCCTTGTAAAGGGGGAAAGACAGACCGGCACGATAGGATGCGCTCGCCGAAAACTTATCATTCAATCCCTGATACATGGAACCCACTCCCAATATGGTATAAAACAACTGGTTCTTGAACCGTACCCCGATATTGGCAGGCGTTGCATTTCCACCGTATACCATCATTTGCACTTTTGTGTCAGGATTTGCATTCACCAAACCAAGTTGGAAACCTTTCATATCTTCTTTGTAGTAATTGACAAGACCAATTTGAAGTCCGCGCGCTTTCGTTGCGTAGTTGCATAATGCTACTTGCACTCCATTCAGCTTTGATGCGGTTATATTGGCAATTCCTGCTATCTGCAAACCGTTCATGTGTTCGCCTACTACATTTAAAAGTCCCGAAGCCATCAGACCACCGAAGCTCTGTCCGGTTATATTTGCTATTCCGGAAAAGTGTAAGCCCGAAGCCATATTGCCCGTCACATTCATGAAACCACTAATCATTAACCCCGAGTTGTTGTCTCCTCCGATGCTCGTTAGCCCGGATATGACTACTCCCTGTGCTTTGTCGCCGGTGATATTTACCAATCCGGCAGCAGAAAGCCCTACGGTGTTATCGCCGCTGATATTACTGATACCGGCTAGCTGAACGCCCCTCATAGTACCCCCTGCCAAGTTGGCTAATCCGGTGATTTGTACTCCGTTCATGTCACCATGAACCACGCTTCCCAACGCATTGATACCCACACCGTTCAGACGGTTCATGGTAGACAGGAGGCCGATGTTTATGTATGTCGTCTGTGTACTGTCATGCGGTTGCGTGCATATATCTTTCCAGATGGATATATTGATCCCTGCACTCTTGTTCTGTGCCGGTAAAGAAACGGCAGCCATTAGTATAGCTGCCGTGAGTATTGTTTTTTTTATCTTCATTCCTTTCTCTTTTTCGGTTTAAGTTATATCTTTCTCTATGCAGCTGACAATCTATCAGCCTTTTGCTTCCTGATACAAATAACGCTTGATGCTCTTCTTCGGTGTCTTTTCAAATTCTTCCGGATAGATTTTCATCTTGGATATTTGGCTGTATGCCGGTAACATAGTGTTCAGTGTCACGCGGTTTTCTTCCATTACTTGTTCGATGTCTTCAGTTTTCAGGCCGTGGGCGAACGCATCGTCGAAGTCGGGATAAACAAGTCCGACAAGTTTCTCGTTTTGCTGAACGATAATGCTTTCAGCCACGTATGGCAGGTTGTTCAACTTATCTTCAATTTCTTCAGGATAGATATTCTGTCCGCTGGAGCTCAATAACAGGTTCTTGCTGCGTCCTTTGATTGTAACATTACCTTCTTCATCCATCAAAGCCAAGTCGCCGGTATGCAACCAACCGTCCTTGTCGATGACTTCTTGAGTGGCTTCTTTGTTTTTGTAATAGCCCAGCATCACATTCGGGCCCTTACATACAATTTCACCAACAATATTTTCGGGATCAGATGACAATACCCGTACATCCATCCGTGGCACAGCCTTTCCGCAAGAACCCGGTTTGAACTTTCTCCAATCTTCGTAGCAGATAATCGGGCCACATTCCGTCATTCCATATCCAACTGTATAAGGGAAATCAATCATTTTCAAGAACTGTTCCACTTCCTGATTGAACGCTGCACCTCCTACGATGACTGCCTTGAAGTTTCCGCCAAATGCCTTAATCATCTCTTCGCGCACTGTTGCCTTTATCTTGTCATTGATAATAGGCACTTTCAGCAATATCTTCATCGCCGGAGTTTCCAACTTCGGAAGTACGCTTTTCTTGATTATCTTTTCGATGATGAGTGGTACGGCAACAATCAGACTGGGTTTCACTTCTTCAAAAGCCTGGAAGATAATCTTAGGGCTTGGCATACGGGTGAGGAAGTAGATGTGGCAACCTACGGAGAACTCATAAAGGAATTCAAAAGCCAATCCGTACATGTGTGCCATAGGAAGCATGGAAACGATTTTATCTCCGGCTTCCAGTTCCAACACTTCAAAAGCAAATTTGGTATTCGACCACAGACTGCGGTAGGGGAGCATTACTCCTTTGGAATAACTCGTTGTTCCCGAAGTATAATTGATAACTGCCAGTTCTTCCGGTTCGTCTTTGTGATAAGCGACATGCTCTTTACGGAAATTCTTCGGATATTTTTTGCCGAACATTTCGTTCAGATGTTCGCGTGCATACGTGAGTCGTTCGCTGCGTGACACTAATAGGGTGAAGTCGTTCATCATCAGGATACCTTCCAGTAGCGGCATTGCCGACTCGTTCAGGTTTTCCCATACCATATCTCCTACAAGCAGTAATTTAGCTTCGGAGTGGTTGACGATATTATGCACGTTATCTGCTTTAAATTCATGGAGAATAGGTACAATAACGGCTCCATACGTCAGTGTGGCAAGGAAAGTAACTCCCCAGTGAGAGCTGTTTCTTCCACAAACGGCAATCTTGTCTCCTTTGCGGATTCCGCTTTCTTCAAAGATGATATGGAGTTTCTCGATTTTACGAGCTACGTCTTTATACTGTAAAGTTGCACCTTTATAATCGGTCAGGGCATCCAGGTCCCAATTATTCTTGATACTATTCTCAATATAGGCTATAAAACTTTGTTCCATTGTTTTTTGCACATTTGGTATTAAATTGTGCAAATATAGCAATTATATTAAGAATGAAGAATTAAGAGTGAAGATTTTTTGGAAATGGAGGAGAGAGTAGTGGGGGAATTTGTGTGGCGATACGTTATAAATACAATGGATGAGGCTTATAATTGAATGAATGGTGCTTATGGTTGAATAAATGATGCTTAGTTGGATGAAGGCTTATCACAAAAGGGATTAACTTATAATAAAATAGATTGACTCGTAGTATAAAAAAGATTATGCTCATAGCTCAACAGATTATGCTTATAGCTAATTGGATTATCATTATAGCAAAACTGATTATCATTATAGCTAATTTAATTATCATTATAGCTAAAAAAAATAATGCTATTAGCAAAAAAACATTCAGCTAATAGCATATTTACAGTAACTTCATTTCTTATTTCAAGTACCATTCGTACATTCTTTGTACGCCTTCCTCGATTTCAATTTTGTGGTGCCAGCCCAGTGCATGCAGTTTTGAAGGATCGGTTAGCTTGCGCATTGTGCCGTCCGGTTTGCTGCTGTCGAAGGTCAGTTTACCTTGATAACCTACTGTTTCAACGATCCGTTCAGCCAGTTGGCGGATGGTGATTTCCTTACCGGTTCCGATGTTGATATGGCAGTTGCGGATATCTTTGCTACCTTCTTTATAGGTATCTTTAAAGTCCACGTGCTCCATAACGAAGACACTGGCATCCGCCATTTCTTCGCTCCAGAGGAATTCGCGAAGAGGAGTACCCGTACCCCAGAGAGTGACCTCTGTTTCGCTGATTCCGTATTTTTTCAGAATAGCCAGAATGTCCTCTTTTGAGCTGTCGCCGTTGACACCTTCCACCGGACGCTGGTTCATATCCTTGCGTACAGCTTCCCAGTTTCCTTCTTTCAGACAGTGTGCCAAATGAATCTTGCGAATCATGGCAGGCAATACATGGCTGCGTTCCAAATCGAAATTATCATTCGGCCCGTAAAGGTTTGTCGGCATCACGGCGATGTAGTTCGTTCCATATTGCAGGTTGAAGCTCTCGCACATTTTCAGTCCGGCAATTTTGGCGATTGCATACGGCTCGTTGGTATATTCCAACGGTGAAGTAAGCAATACATCTTCCTTCATCGGCTGTTCGGCATCGCGTGGATAAATACACGTACTACCGAGGAAGAGCAACTTTTTCACGTTGTGACGGAAACTCTCTCCGATAATGTTCTGTTGAATCTGCAGATTCTTGTATATAAAGTCGGCACGGTAGATGCTGTTCGCCATGATACCACCCACAAAGGCAGCGGCAAGGAATACATATTCCGGTTGTTCTTCATCGAAGAATTTACGGACAGCCATTCCATCCAGCAGGTCAAGCTCTTTGTGCGTGCGGCCTATCAGATTGGTGTATCCTTTATCCTGCAAATTCTTCCAGATAGCAGATCCCACAAGTCCGCGGTGTCCTGCTATATATATCTTTGCATTCTTTTCCATTCTATCTTTTATTATTTTCACCACAGAGGACACGGAGGGCACAGAGGAAAAAATAAAATCCTCTGTGTCCTCTGCGTCCTCTGTGGTGAAATGAAATTCATTTAATGTTTGGTAGCAATCATCCGCTTCACTTTTTCCATATCGTGGCGAACCATGATACTTACCAGTTCTTCGAATGATGTTTTGCATGGATCCCATCCTAACAATGTTTTTGCTTTAGTCGGGTCACCCAGCAGTTGTTCCACCTCTGACGGACGGAAATATTTAGGATCAACCTCTACCAAAGACTTTCCGGTAGCTACGTCGATACCTTTCTCATTCACGCCTTCACCTTCCCAACGAAGTTCGATGCCTGCTTCCTTGAATGCCAGCGTTGCGAATTCGCGCACTGTGTGCATTTCTCCGGTAGCAATTACGAAATCTTCGGGAACGTCATGTTGCAGAATCAGCCACATACATTCGATGTAATCCTTGGCATATCCCCAGTCGCGACGTGCATCCAGATTACCCAGATACAGTTTGTCCTGTTCGCCCTGTGCGATACGTGCGGCAGCAAGCGAAATTTTACGGGTAACGAATGTCTCGCCACGGCGTTCACTCTCGTGATTGAACAAGATTCCGTTTACGGCAAACATACCATAGCTTTCGCGGTAGTTTTTAGTAATCCAGAAACCATATTGTTTGGCTACCCCATACGGAGAACGGGGATAGAATGGAGTTGTCTCTTTTTGTGGAACTTCCTGCACCTTACCGAACAATTCGGAAGTAGAAGCCTGATAGATGCGGGTTTTCTTTTCCAGTCCCAGGATGCGTACCGCTTCGAGCATACGCAACGTACCGATAGCATCCGCTTCGGCCGTGTATTCCGGAACGTCGAATGAAACCTTCACGTGGCTTTGAGCAGCGAGATTGTAGATTTCATCCGGTTGCACCTGTTGAATAATACGAATTAACGAACTAGAATCTGTCATATCCCCATAATGCAGATTGATCGTACGTTTCTGTTTCATGTCGCGCACCCACTCGTCAAAATACAAATGTTCAATACGTCCTGTATTGAACGAAGAAGAACGACGGAGTATACCGTGTACTTCGTAACCTTTTTGCAATAGAAATTCGGCAAGATAAGAACCATCCTGCCCGGTGATGCCTGAAATTAGGGCTTTTTTCATACGCTATTATTTAATATAATTGAAAATGTGGGTGCAAATGTCGGCATTTTTTGTGAGCCAGCCAAGCTACTACCCAATTATTTTTCAGCACAGTCATTCAGCACGGTTTTTCCCCATTATTTTGTCGATAATCAAAGCGATAGCTCCGTCGCCCGTCACGTTGCAGGCTGTGCCGAAACTGTCCATTGCGATGTAAAGCGCAATCATTAAAGCCTGTGCCGATTCGTCGAAGCCGAGCATGGATTGAAGAATTCCCAGAGAGGCCATGATAGCTCCGCCCGGAACCCCCGGAGCGGCTATCATTGTGATGCCCAGCATGAAGATAAATCCGGCAAACAAGGGGAAGTCAAACGGTATTCCCTGCATCATCATCAATGCCAGTGCGCAGGCTACGATTTTCAGTGTGCTGCCCGACAGGTGAATGGTAGCGCAGAGCGGAATCACGAAACCGGCCACTTCGGCAGATACCCCGTTCTTTTTGGTCTGTTCCAGCGTTACAGGGATGGTGGCTGCCGAAGATTGTGTGCCCAATGCCGTGAAGTAAGCCGGCAGCATTTTATTAAGTAATTTAAACGGGTTTTTGTGTACAAACAGTGCCGCAATGGAATACTGAAAAACTAACAGGAAGATGTGAAGAGCAAAGATGACTCCGATAATTTTAATAAACACCATCAGGATGGAATATACTTGTCCCGAATGTGTCATGTTGAGGAATATGCCAAAGATATAAAGCGGCAGCAAAGGCAGAATGACTGCGCTAATCATTCGTACGATAATTTCCTGAAAATCACGTGCCACGTTTTTCAATGCGTCGCTGTTCAGTGACGCCAGGCCCAAGCCCAAGGTGAAAGCCAATACCAAGGCCGTCATGACGTTCATCAGCGGTGGGATGGAGACGGAGAAGTAGGGGAGGATTCCTTGTGCTTCACTCACTTCTTCAAGCGGCGCTCCCGGTTCGATGAGTGACGGAAATACGGTGACTCCTGTGAAGTAGGAGAGGAATCCCGAAAACAGGGTGGCGAAATAAGCAATCAGAGCCGTCACGAGCAGCATTTTTCCTGCACCTTTTCCGATGTCGGCAATAGCCACCGTTACCAGTCCGACGATAATCAGCGGGATAGAGAAATTGAGAAACTCGCTGAAAATGCCGTTGAAAGTAACGAATATTCGCACTAGCGGAGCCGGGAAAAAAGTGCCGATGGCAATACCCAAAATGATGGCAATTACGATGCGTGCCAACAAACCGATTTTGATCTTCTTCATCCTTGATTTTATTTGTAGACCACAAAAATAATATTTTAATCTAAAATATTGCGAACAAATGTGCATTTCAACTGTTACTAAGATAAAGAATATTCAAAATATATAAGTTATGGCAAATCAGAATAAAACAGATATCGGACTTATCGGCTTGGCTGTGATGGGCGAGAATCTTGCTTTAAACATGGAGAGTAAGGGATGGCATGTGTCGGTTTATAACCGTACAGTTCCCGGAGTAGAGGAAGGAGTGGTAGATCGCTTTATGAATGGTCGTGCAAAAGGTAAAAACATCGAAGGATTCACGGATATAAAAGCATTTGTAGATTCGATAGCTATTCCCCGTAAGATAATGATGATGGTTCGTGCCGGAAGTCCGGTTGACGAACTGATGGACCAGCTTTTCCCGTTGCTTTCACCGGGAGACATTCTTATTGATGGTGGTAACTCCAATTACGAAGATACCAACCGCCGCGTCAAACTGGCGGAGTCGAAAGGATTTCTCTTTGTTGGTAGCGGAGTGTCCGGCGGTGAAGAAGGAGCCTTGAATGGAGCTTCTATCATGCCCGGCGGTTCGGAGCAAGCATGGCCGGAAGTGAAACCGATTCTTCAAAGCATTGCGGCAAAAGCACCGGACGGAACTCCCTGTTGCCAATGGGTAGGCCCTGCCGGATCGGGTCATTTTGTGAAGATGATTCATAACGGTATCGAATACGGTGATATGCAGCTGATCGCCGAAGCCTATTGGGTGATGAAAAAGTTGCTGGATCTGACCAATGAGGAAATGGCTGATGTCTTTGCCCGTTGGAACGAAGGCAAACTACGCAGCTACCTGGTCGAAATCACCGCCAACATCCTGCGGCATAAAGACAAATCCGGAGGGTATCTGATTGATAAAATCTTGGATGCGGCCGGACAGAAAGGTACCGGCAAATGGTCGGTCATCAACGCTATGGAACTCGGCATGCCGTTGGGATTGATCGCCACGGCGGTATTCGAACGAAGCCTTTCTGCACAGAAAGACTTGCGTCATCTGGCTTCCAGACAATATCAGTGTCAACATACACAACCTATATATAATAAGGTAGAACTCGTAAAGAATATATTTTCTGCTCTTTATGCTTCCAAACTCGTCTCTTATGCTCAAGGATTCGCCGTGTTGCAACGTGCTTCCGACGCTTTCGACTGGCATCTCGACCTGGCTTCCATTGCCCGTATGTGGCGTGGAGGATGCATCATCCGCAGTATATTCCTGAACGACATTGCTGCCGCCTTCGAAGCCACCGACAAGCCTAAACACTTGTTGTTGGCTCCTTATTTTAAAGAAGAAATGAAAACATTGCTTCCCGGATGGAAGAACTTGGTGGCGGAAGCCATGAAAGAAGAACTTCCCGTTCCTGCTTTCTCTTCTGCGCTGAACTATTTCTATTCGCTCACATCTGCCGATCTGCCCGCCAATCTTGTGCAGGCACAACGCGATTATTTCGGTGCGCACACTTTCGAGCGCAAAGACGAGTTGCGTGGACAGTTCTTCCACGAGAACTGGACAGGTCACGGAGGAGATACGAAATCGGGTACATATAATGTTTAAATAGAAAACAGTTTTGAAATGATAAATGGGAATTTGAAATGATAAATGGGAATTTAGCGGTTAAATGGGAATTTATCGGTTAAATGGGAATTTTGCAGTTAGGCTGAAAGCCTTACAATTATATATTTATTGGGGTGCCCTGAAAGGGCTTAATTATATAGCGTAGGGCAACGCCCTACGAAAAAAACACACCAGCCACAAGCCCTGAAAGGGCGGAACTGTATACAATTATGCCCTTTCAGGGCGCAAATTCAGATTGTCGTTTTTACGTAGGGCGTTGCCCTACGCTATATAATTAAGCCCTTTCAGGGCACTCCGCAAAATTATCATTTACCATCTCAAAACAGAAATTAAAACAACTCTTGAAAAATGGATAAATTTGCAATGATAATTTTCGGTGCGTCGGGTGATCTGACCAAGCGTAAGCTGATGCCCGCCCTTTACTCCCTCTACCGTGAAAAGCGGTTGACCGGAGAGTATTCTATATTGGGTATCGGGCGTACGGTCTACTCTGACGATAACTACCGTTCCTATATATTAGAAGAACTGCAACAGTTCGTAAAGTCCGAAGAACAGGACACAGCTCTGATGGCTTCGTTTGTCTCCCATCTCTATTATCTACCGATGGACCCGGCAAAAGAAGAAGGTTACCCGCAACTCCGCCAACGTCTGGTCGACTTAACTGGTGAGGTAGAGCCGGACAACCTGCTGTTCTACCTAGCCACTCCGCCGTCACTGTACGGAGTAGTGCCCTTATACCTCAAAGCTGCCGGACTCAACACTCCCCATTCACGTATCATCGTCGAGAAACCTTTCGGTTATGATCTCGAATCGGCACGTGAACTGAATAAAACGTATGCTTCTGTTTTCAATGAGCATCAAATTTACCGTATCGACCATTTTCTCGGTAAGGAAACAGCCCAGAATGTACTGGCTTTCCGTTTTGCCAACGGTATCTTCGAACCTCTCTGGAACCGTAACTATATCGACTACGTAGAAATCACAGCCGTAGAAAATCTGGGTATCGAACAACGTGGCGGATTCTATGAGACGGCAGGTGCACTGCGCGATATGGTGCAGAATCACCTGATACAGCTCGTAGCCCTTACGGCTATGGAACCGCCCGCTGTTTTCAATGCTGACAATTTCCGCAACGAAGTGGTGAAGGTCTACGAATCTCTCACCCCGTTGAATGAAGTGGATTTGAACGAACATATCGTTCGTGGACAATATACAGCCTCCGGCAATAAAAAAGGCTACCGTGAAGAAAAAGGAGTGGCTCCCGATTCGCGTACGGATACTTATATTGCCATGAAACTGGGCATTAGCAACTGGCGCTGGAGTGGCGTTCCGTTCTACATTCGTACAGGTAAACAAATGCCGACGAAAGTAACGGAAATCGTCGTTCATTTCCGTGAGACACCTCATCAGATGTTTCATTGTGCCGGTGGCAACTGTCCGCGGGCTAATAAATTGATTCTTCGTTTGCAACCGAATGAAGGAATCGTGCTCAAAATCGGAATGAAAGTACCCGGTGCAGGTTTTGAAGTGCGCCAGGTGACGATGGATTTCAGTTATGCGCAGTTGGGCGGCGTACCCAGTGGCGACGCTTATGCCCGTCTGATAGACGACTGCATCCAGGGTGATCCGACTTTATTTACTCGAAGTGACGCAGTAGAAGCCTCATGGAAATTTTTCGATCCGGTACTCCGTTATTGGAAAGACAACCCCGACGCACCTCTCTACGGTTATCCCGCAGGTACGTGGGGACCTCTGGAAAGCGAAGCGATGATGCACGAACATGGGGCCGACTGGACGAATCCTTGTAAGAATTTGACGAATACAGATCAATATTGTGAATTATGAAACTATCAGTTTTTCCCTCATCTATTGAAACTTCACGAGCATTGATACTCCGCTTGGTGGAAATCATGAATGAAGAGCCGGACAGAGTGTTCAATATCGCAGTCAGCGGTGGCAACACACCTGCTCTGATGTTCGATTTATGGGCGAATGAATACATGGAAATTACCCCGTGGGATCGTATGCGGATTTATTGGGTGGATGAACGTTGTGTGCCTCCCGATGATTCGGACAGTAATTACGGAATGATGCGCAACCTTCTTTTGGGTTTGACTCCTATTTTGTATGAAAATGTATTCCGTATTCGTGGAGAGGCGAAGCCTGCGAAAGAAGCGGTCCGTTATTCGGAGTTAGTCCGGCAGCAAGTACCGTTGAAGCGTGGCTGGCCCGAATTTGATATTGTACTGTTGGGGGCCGGAGACGACGGACACACGTCTTCCATCTTTCCCGGACAAGAAGATTTGCTGACTTCAAACTCTATTTATGTAGTCAGCGCCCATCCCCGTAACGGGCAGAAGCGCATCGCAATGACGGGATACCCCATTCAGAATGCCCGCTATGTCATTTTCCTGATTACCGGAAAAAATAAAGTCGACGTAGTAGAAGAAATCTGTAATTCGGGAGACACTGGTCCCGCAGCCTATATAGCTCATCACGCGCAGAATGTAGAGCTATTTGTGGATAAAGCGGCTGCCGCATATATTGACGATAGTAATAAAAAAATGAATTAGAACTGTTTCGTTGACGAAACTAACAGAAAAAAAGAAAAATATGAATCCTTATCAAAATTCATTTGGAGGTAATATCCCGCAGGACGTAGCCGGGAAACAAGGTGAAAATGTCATTTTTATTGTTTATACTCTAAAAGATACTCCCGAAACTCTTGATAAAGTAAAAGATGTATGCGCTAATTTCTCGGGCATGATTCGCAGCATGCGTAATCGTTTCCCCGAACTGATGTTCAGTTGTACGATGGGCTTTGGCGCCGATGCCTGGGGCCGTCTTTTCCCGGAAAAGGGAAAGCCGAAAGAATTGAACACTTTTGAAGAGATCAAAGGCGGAAAGCACACGGCAGTCTCTACTCCGGGCGACATCTTGTTTCATATCCGTGCAAAACAGATGGGGTTGTGTTTTGAGTTTGCTTCCATCATTGACGAGAAGCTCCAGGGCGTAGTTGAACCTGTCGATGAAACTCACGGTTTCAGATATATGGACGGCAAGGCTATTATCGGCTTTGTAGACGGAACAGAGAATCCGGCAGTTGATGAGAATCCTTATCATTTTGCGGTGGTAGGAGAGGAGGATGCTGATTTTGCAGGAGGAAGTTATGTTTTTGTACAGAAGTACATTCACGATATGGTTGCATGGAACGCTCTGCCTGTGGAAGAACAGGAGAAAGTGATCGGTCGTCGTAAGTTTAACGATGTCGAGCTGTCTGACGAGGAGAAACCTCAAAATGCGCATAATGCCGTCACTAATATTGGTGATGACCTGAAAATTGTACGTGCCAACATGCCGTTTGCCAATACGTCTAAGGGAGAATATGGCACATACTTCATCGGTTATGCAAGTACGTTCAGTACGACCCGGCAGATGTTGGAAAGTATGTTCATCGGCAATCCGGTAGGGAATACCGATCGTTTGCTTGACTTCAGCACAGCTGTAACAGGAACGCTTTTCTTTGCTCCTTCCTACGATTTGCTGGGAGAATTGGGCGAATAAAAAAAGAAAAATAAGAATAAAAGATTGGAGGAGGATTACACTTTGGTAATCTCCTCCACTATATATTGATCTTTCACTCTCCTGCAGGTACATACAAAGTATTCCGGATGTTTCAGGGCTCCTTCTAAAGTATCAGGAAGAATCATCTCTTTGGTACGTCTATCCATTGCCACCGTTGCATATAGAATACCCTCTTTTTCGCATCTCTCAATTAATGCATTTTTTAGTTCTTCTACGCTATATTCCATTTGTGTGAGACTTTATCGCTGCAAAGTTATGGAAAATATGTATATTTTGTGCAATAATATTCCTGTAATATATAAAAATAGCTCCCTAGTTCGTCCGCCGACGAGGGAGCTATCAACACAAAAACTAAACTAGACACATTTTTGGAAATCTAGTTGTATATTCTGTATATCAATTATATAGTCCTGCTTTTTTTTATGGTTCGACCATAATTCGACCATTTGATGTTTTATGTACTATCAAGATTTCTATATTTCATATTTTATATTACTTTAAATATTATATTTGCGCATTGTCAAACTAAAATAGTGCGTTTATGAAATCGTTATTAAAAAATGTCCTAAGAAGGATAAGTAAAAAACAATCTTCTAAAGAAGATAATGCGACAGCCTTTTATCCCCAGTGTTGTGCAAAAGTGGATGATTCCGCTCGTATGCGTATAAAAATGTCTTATGACCAAAATGTAAAAGAAACTATATCAAGCTTGAAAACACTTGCTAATGATATGTCTAGTGGCTTTGTTACTTTTAAAAAGTTTCAGACTAGGCGTTATCAATACAACCCGGATGCAGATGCAACTCTATATGCTTCAAGACTGCTTCGTGCAGCTTCTATATTGGAGTTCCTATTAACTGATCCTGATAATAAATCTTAGAGATTCATTTTTTCAGCTAGAGCAGAGAGCCCTATCAGTAGTTCAGTTATATTTTTGGCTTTTCCGACAACATCATCAACTTTCGCTGCTGTATCAGGGCTTAACTCCTTTTCTAATCGTTCTAGCTGCATTTGAAATGTATCAAAACTTAATATATATAAGTCTCTTTCAACAGTGAATCCCCCTTTTTCTGCAAAATTGAATATTTCAAAATTCAACGTAAGATATTCAATACCATATCCTTTATAGTCAATAAATCTCCTATTTTTGAACTCCTCTAAAACTATTTCATATTGTTCTTTACTGATCCTAAGGTCTGGTATATCTTTATAATTTAGTTTAGCTGTTCTTTTCCCGTTTGCTACAACCAAAATATAATTTAATACTTTATCCTTTTCTTCAGCTGTTATAACTAAAGGATATTCTCTTTCATCTTTTGGGGGTACAGTTCTAATTGGGCGCATATTTGAAAAAATATTTATTCTATTGTTTATATAGTTTCATTCTAGTATTACTGTAATACATTATATCTTTTTCTATTTCGCAGGGAATTGTTAAATTGTCTTTTTCTACTATTAGATTCACAATATTGTCGTTTATAGAGTATTTACCTGATACCGTTTCTTTCCATTCATATTCTAAATCCTCATTATCATCTGCAACATTATATATTGTGAAAGATTTCAAGTCAAAAGATATAGCAAAAAAAGATCTTAAATAAGGAGTGCCTTCTTCAAAAGACAATCGAGTTTTTCCGTACCAGTCTTTTGCAGAAGTCCATGTTGTTCCTGCTAAATTAATACTGTCATCAGAGCATGAATTAAATATAAGCACAAATAAGAAGGATAGTATTAAAAATCTTTTTTTCATACATATATAAGTTTATCCTATATTTCTTTCATTCTTCAACATAGCTAGTTCACCCTTTAATTTCTGATTTTCTTCCAAAAGCCGTTGGGTAAGCACTGTCTTTTCATTAATCTCATCTTGTAAATTGGCGATGGTATATACTATACTTTTCAATTTATCCATTCCTGGTTCTGTTTCTTCTTTTTGAAGAAGCATAGAACCTTTTCCTCTTAACAGCCATTCTGCGGAAATTTCCTCAAATGAGGATGAAATTGCTATTATTGTTGCAAGGCTAATTTCTCTTTTTCCTATCAGTTGATTATTAATAGTTGTGGGCTTTAATCCACACTTAATAGCAAATCCCCTCTCTGATAGCCCTGAATAGGTTATTACTTCTTTAATTCTGTTTATCATAATCAATCAAAAGTTAAATATCCACAAATGAAGGTATAAAATAGGTTTTAAATTTTTATATATCCACATTTGAGGATATATTTGCATCATAAATCAATCAATCATACAAACATACAAAAATTGATTGATAAAACCAATTAAAAAATAACGATTATGAGCTACAATTTATCACAAATAATGAAGTCTGCACACCGCAATTACAAGAAGGGTGGAAAAACATTTTCAGAGTGTTTAAAATCTGCATGGAGCTTCGCAAAACTCCAAGAAAGTTTCTCACCGGAAGCAGTGAAATCAAGAACTGATAAATTTTTAGCTGAAAGACATGAAGCTATGAGCAAGACTGCCAAAGCTACACCTAGCAAGGAATATAATAACCTTAATATTCCCGCTTCCGCTTACTACAACCCAAATAGTACTCATTACGGTGCACATTACGTCGGAGATTAATCAAATTATACAACAATGGATAAAAGAACCGAACTAGAAATACAGCGAGACAAATATGAAGCTGTGATTGAAGAACGAGACGCGTTGATCAGCTCTTTGAGAGGTGAAAATGAAAAACTCAAACGAGATTTAGAATCAGAACGTGGATTTTATAGAGAGAAAGTTTCCCAATGTGATGATTTGAAGAAATTTATTGAATCGCAACGAAACTTAATGGACATAGTTTTGAAGAACAACCAAAGTATTCTCTAACCCTCACTAAAGTCAAACCAAACCGCCGGTTATCCGGTACCCAGTCCGGTCTTTGAGCCTGCCCTTGAAGGGAGACTGGGAACAACAGAGAAGAGTTCTTTGACATATTGGTAAAATGGTGTTTTGGAAGCCGACACGTGCCGAAAGGGATTACTGACGTAGGCGGGCTTCTCAACGATATAATGCTGTGGTTAATGGTCAAGCCGTATCGTTGTAAAACTAAATCAGTTAGACGTTTGTCGGCAAATCGAGGTATTTGCTTTATGTATATAAAGGTGATGTAGCTCAGGCAGGTTAGAGCGCTGTGTGTGGTGGATGGTTGAGAGTTCGAGTCTCTCAAGAAATACTCTTAGCTTAACGGAAGAGCACCACAAGCAGAGGTCGGCGGTTCGAATCCGCTCATCGCTTCAATGTTTAATTTAAAATTAGATTGTATGGAAAAGGATATTCAGAGACGTAACGTAATTGATGTATTACGGAGTATGGATGTTGGTGCAATAGAAGTATTTCCTATCGTTCAGAAACCGTCTGTAACTAATACATTGAATGCTCGGCTTTATAAAGAAAAAGCTGAAGGAATGGCTTGGAAAACAAAGTCAGATGTAAAAAATATGCAGTTTATAGTAACCAGAATTGCATAACTACCTTGCTTGTTGAGATGATCAGAGGTGAAATGGCTGAAATATTGCTAGATAATATTCTCCGTCTGTTTTCTACAGAAACGTTTGGAAAAGATAAGTCTGCGTATTATGTGGGTGGGGAAAAGAAATTGATGAATCTTATAGAAGCGGGTAAGATTGAAAGTGATAAGCCCACTAATGTCCAAAACGGCAAGTGGCATTGTAATGCTGCTCAAGTATTACTTCATTGCCGATGTGCGGGAAGGAAAGTTAAATCTAAAAAACGGAAGAAATGAAAAAGATTAAAGTGATACAGTATGCCATGATGTTCATTGCCTTATGGACAACACTGTATCTTATAGATAGCATTGAAGTTAGCAAGAAAGAATTTATTGCTGCTTTTGTATTGGTGACTGTCGTATCAGTGAATTATATCTGTTTTCGATACTACGAAGATAGGAAACAAAATAAAGATAGCCTGTGAAGGTCTGCATTGCTTAATTTTAGTATTTGTCATGTTTATTTAGCCCGGTTCGCCGGGCATCTGCCGGGATAGTCCAGTTGGTTAGAGCGCATGTTTCTACATGAGGTCAGCGGTTCGAATCCGTTTCCCGGCTCAACTCAATCAGAGTTAAGTAACCCGTGAGGGGGAAAATTATGTTTGTATCAATAACAATTCAATCAATGTAGCCGGAAGCGTCTGGCTACGACCTGAAGGAATGGCGGAATTGGTAGACGCAAGTATGCAGATAGATTGAAGAAAGTCATACATAGGTAATCTGTCATCCCGGTTCGAGTCCGGGTTCCTTCACAGAGAATTTTTCTTTTTATGTTTAACTAATGTTGCCAGCGAAAAGGACGCTGTAGGGTTAAAGCCCCTGTTATTTGAGTTTTAATTGTTCTATACTATTCCGGTGTGCTTTGAACGGCTATCCGGAAACAAGAAGCTCGTGAGAGTGAATTGATTTTTTCAAATTTCTAAATTTAAAATTGAGCCACATCACGGGTTGATGTGGCAACAAGGGGAGGTATTCTCAATGGTAAAGAGAGCATAAAGAAAGCGTACGAAGTGCTTTATGTATTGCATTTGCAATTATTTAGGTTCGACTCCTAAACTGCCCCACAAAAGCTCGTGAGAGTGCTATTTAATAGTTAATGTCGTGTTTTATTTTGTGTTTGTGTTCTAGGTGAATGGTTCGTGAGAATAGTTCACTTAAAACGGATGGCTGGTGTAATTGGCAGCATACGCAGATATGCGTGATGTGGGTTCGATCCCCACGCCATTCACCCTTCTGATCCTAATTAAATTATAGTAGTTCATGAGTTTTGTTTTGTGTTTGTGATTGGGGTGTATGGTCTGTGAAGATAGTGCACCTTTTTAATTAATCGGGCGGATATGTATATCGTTGGTTGAAACTGCGGTGAGGTGCACCAATATTCCGTGAGACCGGTTCGACTCCGGTTCCGTCCACTAGCATTTACATTATGTATAAATCAGGGAGCCGTACACCCTTCAAAGCGTAGCCGTTCCATAAGGTACATTGGATTATTCATTTTCTTATTTTTCTGCCTGTACAATATCGTACAGGCAGTTTTTACTACCTGAAAATGGCGTTAAAATGGCGAAGTTTCTGTTTGCTAAACTTGTCAATAACGATTACCTTTACTGATGTAATGAACTAAAAGTCAAACCATTAAATTAGAATTATGACAGCGAGAAAAAACACTGTATCAACGGTTCAGAATGAAGAGAAGAAGAAAAATTCTATCAGACCGCTTCTAGCTTCTGAAATTGAATGTAGGGTTGGTACTATGAAACCGGACGGTTCGGGCTGCTCCTTGCTATTATACAAGGATGCTCGAGTAGACATGAGAATACTTGATGAAGTGTTCGGAGAAATGAACTGGAAACGGCACCATGATGTCGTTAATGGGAATCTATTCTGTACGTTGTCCATTTGGGATAATGAAAAGAAGGAATGGGTGAGTAAACAGGATGTTGGGACAGAATCTAGCACAGAAAAAGAGAAAGGGCAGGCTTCGGACGCCTTTAAACGTGCAGGATTTAACTGGGGAATTGGGCGTGAACTTTATACGGGTCCTTTCATTTGGATTCCACTTGAGAAAAATGAAATATATCAGAGCAAAACAGGTTCTCCTGCTCTATACACCAAATTCAGTGTAAAAGAGATTGGTTATAACGAGCAAAAGGAGATTATTTTACTTGTTATTGTGGACAATAAAAACCGCGTTCGTTTTGCTTATGGTAATACAAAGGAAAAAGTATATGCTCCCAATGTTTCTGCTTCAAACGCTTCGGGCAAAGTATATACTGGTGTAGACCTGGATCGTGCAATTAAACAAATGACTGGTGTTAAAAGCCGCGAAGAGCTTGAGAGAGTTTGGGCTGAACATCCCGAACTTCACAATAATAAGGAGTTCAGAAACATAACTATTGACATGCAGAAAACATATCCCCCTAGAAATTGATAATAATGATAGAATTAGTGAAATCCAGTGTGGTTTTCAATGAGGAAAACCACACTTATATGCTCGGTGAAAAACAGTTGCAAGGTATAACCGGTATGATTAGCCGGCAGTTGTTCCCTGACAAATATAAAGATGTCCCCGATTTTGTATTGAAGAGAGCTGCTGAGAAGGGGAGCCTTATTCATGCTCAATGCCAGTTTGTTGATGCAACAGGCTTACCGCCTGAAAGTATTGAAGCAGAGAATTATTTGAAAGAGCGGACGAAAGCTGGATATAAGGCTTTTGCTAATGAGTACACGGTGTCTGATAACGAATACTTTGCATCGAATATAGATTGTGTTTGGGAGAAAGCCGGTAGAATCTGTCTTGGTGACATCAAAACTACGCTGCATCTTGACGAAGAGTATTTGAGTTGGCAGTTGTCAATTTATGCTTATCTGTTTGAACTACAAAATCCATTACTCAAAGTTGATAAATTGTTCGGCATTTGGGTACGTGGTGATAAACATGAATTGGTTGAAATTCCTCGTAAGCCTGATAAAGAAGTCAAGAAATTAATGGAATGCGAGAAGAAGGGTGAGCAATATCTATCCATTCTTCCTGTTCCTGCCCCTGATGATGACAAGTTACTTATTCCAATGCAACTTGTAAATACTATAATCGGAATTGAGGAAGAACTTGCAGATCTAACCAAGATTCAGAAAGATTATAAGGCAAAATTGAAAACTGCTATGCGTGAGAATGGTGTCAAGTCATGGGATGCCGGAAGATTGCGAGTTAGTTATACACCCGCTTCTACGAGTGACAATTTTGATACTAAAAAGTTTCAGGCTGACTATCCGGAATTATATTCTAAGTATATCAAAACAGTTCCTAAAGCTGATAGTATCCGTGTAACAATAAGGGAGGATAAATCATGAGTTTAAACAAATTGATGCTTATCGGGCATGTTGGCAAAGACCCCGATATTAGAATTTTGGAAGCTGGTTCTAAAGTGGCCACTTTCTCCTTTGCCACCACTGAAAAAGGTTATACCCTTGCCAATGGAACACAGGTTCCTGAAAGAACTGAATGGCATAATATTGTTGTTTGGCGTGGTCTTGCCGATGTTGTTGAGAAGTATGTCCATAAGGGAGACAAGTTGTATCTGGAAGGAAAGATAAGAACTCGGAGTTATGATGATAGCAGAGGAATTAAACGGTATATTACAGAACTTTTTGTTGATAATATGGAGATGCTTTCTGTTAAGCCTCAACAAGCGCCACCACCGCCACCTCTTCCGGAACACACCAATAATCAGACTCGAAGTGCGGTGAATGAGTGCCCGCCACCGCCACCACCGACCAAGGACGATTTGCCATTCTGATAGGTTATGGAAGCAACATTGACGAAGAAAGATGGCAAAATCCAAATGGATAAGTCTTTCGAGTTCATGTGCAGCACACTTCGTAATGGAGAATACACTGTAACCATTAAGAAAAAAACACAGCCGAGAACATTAAATCAAAATGCTCTCATGTGGAAATGGTTTCAGTGTATTGGTGCCTGTTTGCGTGAATACACAGGTGAAGAGTATTGGAGCACTGCTGCTGGAGTTCAGGATATACATGACTTGTATTGTAAGAAGTTTCTTGTGAAACAGGTTCATGTGAATGGTAAGGTGGAAACTATTGTGCGAGGAACAAGTAAACTTAATACTTTAGAGATGCATAATTTCATGGAAAGCGTGAAAATAGATGCGGCCACCGAGTTTGGTATTACACTTCCATTGCCTGAAGACCAGCATTACTTAGATTTTATTCATGAGTACCAAAACCGGTACTAATTAATCCTTTTATAATTTATGATTGCAAATTTGAGAAACTACGAACCCGAGACAATCGAGTTTGTAGTTCCCGATTCTATTCGGGAAAAATTTCCCCCTGTTTTATTTCAGGGTTCTACGAATGTAGATGAATTGATAAAGTTGGTGAATGAGCATTTCAATGCTACATTCCCTGAAAGTGAGGTGACACAACGTTTACTGGATGAATTTGAGATTTCCGAAATTCGTGAAGAGTATTGCATCAAGCAAGAGAATGAGGTCCCCAAACGCGAACGTGAACTGTTGGAAGCCATTGAACGTGCAAAGAAAATTAAGAGTGATGCACAAGACAGGTTAGCTTCTATTAAGACTGAAATTAAAGACCTGGCTGCCGAGGTCAAAAAGGGGACGAGGGAGTATCATCTTTCAAGTAAGAATACGATCCGGTTTGCTCTTGATGGATATTTCCTGTATTATTCATGGGTGAACGGTGAGTTTAAGCTTGTGAAAGCTGAAAAAATTCCTGATTGGGACAAACGTTCTCTTTGGGCACAGGAAGATCGAAACAGAAAAGCGATGCTTGATTTGTTTGGTATTGAATATCCTGAAGTAGAACGTCCTATTGATGATACAGAAGATTATGGGGACAAGTTCGAAGAAGACCTGTCTGATAAACTTCCTGAAGAAGAACCGGAAGACGATGAGTAGATTGCAGCACAAAAAAGGCAGGAAGTCCAACTATGTGAAGCGGCTTGTGAATAATCCAGATTGGGAAGAAGCCAAGCGTAAGGTTCGTATTAGGGATGGACATAAATGCCAGATGTGCGGTAAAGACTTCAATTTAGAGATTCACCACAAAACATACAGGGTTAACGGAAAATCAATCGTTGGTCATGAACTTGAACATCTTGATTGTCTCGTTACCCTTTGTGGTGACTGTCATTCGAAAGTTCATAAATATCACATCAAATTATGACATACCAGTTAAGAGACTACCAAAAAAGTGCTAGTGATGCAGCGGTCAGCGTTTTTAAATCCAAGGAAAAGAAAAACTACGTGATAGTTCTTCCCACTGGTGCCGGGAAGTCCCTTGTCATTGCCAATATAGCTGCACGGATAGACGGGCCGCTGATAGTGTTCCAGCCTAGCAAGGAAATACTCGAACAAAATTTTGCGAAACTTCAATCATACGGCATATTCGATTGTGGAGTTTATTCAGCTTCTGCCGGAAGAAAGGATATCAATCGTATTACGTTTGCTATGATTGGTAGTGTGATGAAACACATGAGTTTCTTCAAACATTTCAAGCACGTTCTGATTGATGAATGTCATTTAGTGAATCCGGAGAAAGGAATGTATAAGGAATTCTTTGAAGATGAGCAAAGGAAAGTTATTGGGCTGACAGCGACTCCTTACAGATTATGTTCAGGAAGAGGTGGTGCTATGCTTAAATTTATAACTCGTACCCGGCCAAAGGTTTTCACTGATGTTATTTATCACTGTCAGGTGAGTGAACTACTTGCTAAAGGATTTCTCGCAAGTTTGAAATACTATGATATTACAAAGTTGGATTTAAGTAGAGTCAGGACTAATTCTACTGGTGCAGATTACGATGAAAAAAGTCTTCTGCAAGAGTTTGAACGTGTGGACATATACAAAGATATAGTTGGATGGACAAAACGTCTGTTGAACCCCAAATCGGGCATACCACGCAAAGGTATTTTAATATTCACGAGGTTTATTCGTGAAGCTGAAAAACTGGCTTCCGAAATTCCTAATTGTGCGATTGTTAGCGGTTCTACTCCAAAGGAAGAAAGGGCACGAATTCTGAAAGGTTTTAAAGATGGAAGAATAAAAGTTGTTGCTAATGTCGGAGTACTTACAACCGGATTCGATTACCCGGAGCTTGATACGGTTGTTCTTGCACGTCCAACCAAATCCCTTTCCCTCTATTATCAAATGGTCGGTCGTGTTATTCGTCCCTGCCAAGGTAAAGAGGGTTGGGTTGTTGATTTGAGTGGGAATTTCCGGCGTTTTGGGCGTGTTGAAGAGTTACGCATAGAACAGCCTGAAAAGGGAAAATGGTGTATAATGAGTCGTGGCCGTCAATTAACCAATGTAGTATTTTAATTATCATGTGGAGAAATTACAAGAAGAAAGAAAAGAAAAAGCCTCTTTTCGAGGTAGAAGGTGTTAAGGTCAAGAAGAAACCTGATCTTGTCGATAAACTAGACAGAATATTTAGTTTGTTCATCCGTTATCGTGATACGATGCCTAATGGATATTTTCAGTGTATTTCATGTGGTAAAATAAAGCCTTTCAATAAAGCAGATTGCGGTCATTACATCAACCGCCAACACATGAGTACTCGCTTTGATGAAATGAACTGCAATGCTCAATGTTCACATTGTAACCGCTTCATGGAAGGAAATATTCAGGATTATCGCAGACGTCTAGTTGCCAAGTATGGTGAACGAAATGTGCTGATCCTGGAAGCCAAGAAAAATGTTACTAAGCAATTTAGTGACTTTCAATTAGAAAAGCTGATTACTCATTACAAGGAAGAAGCGAAAAAACTGAAGGAAGCAAAAGGTCTGTGAGTTTTATTACTAATCGGAGTATAATCCCTTAAAATATGGAAAGAAATTCATTCATCTTTTATAAAGGGTGGAGAGAAGCAATCAAGGATTTGCCGGATGATGTCAGGCTGGAGATTTACGAAAGCATAATTGAGTATGCGACAACGGGAAATCTTCGGGGGTTGAAACCTATGGCAAATATTGCTTTCAACTTTATAAAGATAGATATAGACAGGGATACTGAAAAGTATATGTCTATTGTGGAAAGGAATAAGAGCAATGGTTCTAAGGGGGGACGTCCGAAAAGTGAAAACCCAAAAGAACCCAAAGAACCCACAAAACCCACTGGGTTATTTGGAAACCCAAAAGAACCCACAAAACCCGATAATGATAATGAATATGATAATGATTATGTAGATGATAATGATTCTCATTTAAAAAAGAAAGAAACTTCTCCTAAAGGAGAATCAAAGAAAGACGAGCTTTCTTTGTTCCCCGAGGAAAAGATTGATTGGGGTGGGCTAATGGATTATTTTAATTCCACGTTTAAAGGTAAACTTCCTGCTATAAAGTCCATAGATGCAAAACGAAAGAAAGCTATTAAAGCACGTGTCGCACAATACGGGAAGCAAGCTGTATTCGATGTGTTCCAATTGGTTTTAGACAGTCCTTTCTTGCTTGGACAAAACGATAAAAATTGGAGGTGCACTTTTGACTGGATATTCAAGTCTGCGAATTTTACTAAAATTTTAGAAGGAAATTACAATGGAAAACGAACTGATACTGCGGCCACAAGAAGAGAATCGGTTAGCAGTCTTACGGACCTCGCCGAAAAACTATTGCAAAGCTCTATGCCCCAAGAAGGTTGAAGATGTATTTCAAAGTGATGAACCTTCTATTGGCACTATTATAAGAAAGTTTGGTGAGCCGCAAGCCAGAGCAGTGTTGGTCATATTGATAGCTGATGCCTTGGAGTTTTTCAATGTCGGTAATCCAATGTCGGCTACACAAGTCGCTACTACAGTAGATTTAATCATTGAAGAATATCCATATATGAAAACTGATGATTTTAAACTGTGTTTCAAGAACGCAATGAAAATGAAATATGGCAATATCTATAATAGAATTGATGGTCAGGTCATCATGAGTTGGCTTCGTGAATACAATAAAGAACGTTGTGCTGTTGCTGATAATCAGTCATGGAATTTTCATAAAGAGAATTTGTCGGAGGAAGTGAGTTATACAAGTGGCTTGTCGTATGAAGAATACCGGAACGAACTCAAACTTAGAGTTGAGCAAGGAGATGAAGAAGCTGCTAAAGCGTTAAGTCTCTCAAATGAAATAATCTCTTATCTAAACAAAAGAGAAAATGGCAAACAAGAAGCAGAAGGTGACAATTTACTGGAACACTAGGCATATCAAACTTGAAGATATTCCTGAAGTGAAAAGAAGAATACGGGAGCGTTTTGGTATTCCTAATCACACAACTGTTAATGGTGAAACGGATTGTTATATCCGTGAGGAAGATATGGAATTGCTTCGGGAAACGGAAAAACGTGGCTTCATTCAAATACGTAATAAGCCCGCATGAAAATGGCGTTAAAATGGCGAAGTTTCTGTTTGCATAACTTGTCATTTTACGATAATTTTACTGATGTAATGAATTAAAAGTCAAACCAATATAATTAAATTATGGAAGTACAAAACATTAGAATTGACCTTATCAGTCCTTCTCCTTTGAATCCGAGAAAGACTTTTGATGAAGCAGCTCTTGAAGAGCTTGCAAGCAACATTGAAAAGCAAGGTTTATTGCAACCTGTCACTGTCAGAGTTGCTAAATCCGAGGAGATGACTAACCTAGAAACCGGAGATGTTACCCCATTACCTTACACATACGAAATTGTTTGCGGTGAGCGTCGTTTCCGGGCTGTGTCACTTTTGAAAGCAAAGGAAGATGAAGCGAATGTTGCAAAAATCAAAGCCCATCGAAAAAAGTCGGAAAAATTTCAGACAATATCCTGCATTGTCAGAGAAATGACAGATGATGAGGCTTTTGAAGCGATGATTACCGAGAATCTTCAAAGAAAAGATGTTGATCCCATCGAAGAAGCTTTTGCCTTTGCGCAGTTGGCTGAAAAAGGACGAACTTTGGAAGATATCGCTCTTAAAATAGGAAAGTCTACCCGGTTTGTATTTGACCGTATTAAATTGAATTCTCTTATTCCTGAACTAAAAGAGCGGGTAAGAAATGGAGATATACCATTGTCCGGTGCTATGATTCTTTCTAAATTGGATGAAGATACTCAAAAAGAGTTTCATGAGGAGGAGGAAGAACAATGTACTACTGCTATGATTCGAGAATTTGTGAGTAATTCTTTCATGGAGCTTGGTAACGCACCTTGGATTAAAGATGATTCCGATAATTGGGAAAATACTGATATTAAATCATGTTCTCAATGTGAGAATAATACGTGTAATCATGGTTGTTTGTTCTATGAAATGAATAGTAAGGATGCTAGATGTATCAATGCTGCTTGCTATGAGAAAAAACAGATTGCTTATGTGACGCGGAAAATTCAACTAGAATATGAACATCTTGTTAAAGTTGGCGAACCTCTTTCATTTGGAAAAACAGTAATTATCGCTAGACGTCCCGATACATATTGGGGAGAAGATAGAAAGGTTTTCTATGAAAAAACTTTGGAAGCTGTTAAACAACTTGGATTTGAAATAGTTGATCCTGATGAAATCTTTAGATGTAAGTGCTGGTATTCAGAAGATGATGAACGCACTTTGAAAATGCTTGAAGATGGAGAAGTTTATCGTTGTCTTTCATTTTTTGGACATTATTCTCCCGAATTTAACGTTAGTTTCTATTATGTTAGAAAAGCAACGGCTTCCTCTACTTCCGCCGTTGCCGATCTAAAAGAGATAGAAAGGGAAAAAATAAACGCCCAATTAAAAAGAGCGAAGGATATAGTCAAGGAGAAGTCTGCTGAAGAAATGCGCAAGTGGGCGCAAGAGAAAACATATTATCAGAGAACAAAAGAATTCTCTGAAAATGAACAACTTGTTTTTGATGTGCTGGTTCTTAGCGGTTGTAGCAGTACTTATCTTGAAAAACTGAATTTGAAAAAATGGAATGGTGAGAGTGATTTTGTAAATTATGTCAAGAACAACCAAGCTGACCGACACCAATGGTATAGAGCCTTTATTGCTGAATGCTTATCATCGAATAATGTGAATTTCTGCTCCTATTTGCAAAAGTGTCAGAAAATCCTTTTTGCAGAACAATATCCGGATGATTACAATGCGCTAACAAAGAAACTTGCAGATTCATATAGCAAGAAAGAGATGAAGCTCAAACAGCAACTCGAAGAACTTAATAACGATAACACAGAGGAAGCCTAACGGTTTCCTCTCTTTATTTGAAATGAAAATGAAAGACTATATAGAATTTCTAAAAGACAAGATGGCTATTAGCCACAATACTGGATTTGAAGTTAATCCTAATGAAATATCAACTTCTCTTTACCCTCATGTGAGAGATACCGTTCGTTGGGCGGTTTCCGGTGGTTGCCGTGCCATATTCTCCAGTTTCGGTATGCAGAAAACAGTAACCCAATTGGAGATATGCAGAGTTATAATCAACCAGTATTTTGGTAAAGCTCTTATCGTTTGTCCTAAACGTGTAGTAGTAGAGTTTATCACCCAAGCTAAGGAGCACATGAACATGACAGTTAAGTATGTCAAGACCATGAGCGAAGTCAGAGCCTGCAAGTGTGATATAATGATTACCAACTATGAGCGTGTCCGTGACGGAGAAGACGGCGTAAGAATAGAACCTTCCTTTTTTACCGTTACCTCATTGGATGAAGCAAGCGTATTGAGAGGGTTCGGCACCAAGACATACCAAGAGTTCCTACCGCTGTTCGCCGATGTGCCTTTCCGCTTTGTTGCCACTGCCACGCCGTCACCTAACAGATACAAGGAGCTGATACATTATGCCGGATATCTTGGAGTGATGGATACAGGTCAAGCCCTTACACGTTTTTTTCAACGTGATAGTACCAAAGCTAATAATCTAACGCTTTATCCACACAAAGAAAAAGAATTTTGGCTGTGGGTATCAACTTGGGCATTGTTCCTAACCAAGCCTTCCGACCTCGGTTATCCTGATACCGGCTATGAATTGCCGGAACTGCGGGTACATGAAGAAGTGGTTAGCGTTGACAATTCCACTGCCGGTACAGACCGTGACGGACAAGTGAAGATGTTTCGTGAGGCTGCTCTCGGACTTGCTGATGCAGCGAAAGAACGTCGGGACAATATGGCAGAGAAGATTGCCCGTGTCGTAGAGATTATTAATCGTCCTGAAAACAAGGACGAGCATTTCCTTTTGTGGCATGACCTTGAGAGTGAGCGGGAAGCCCTTTGCAAGGCTATCCCCGGTTGCAAAGCTGTTTATGGCTCGCAGGATGATGAGGAAGCCGACAAGGTGATAGCGGACTTCAAAAACGGGAGATTGAAATACCTGGCCGCAAAGCCTGAAATGCTTGGTGAGGGTTTGAACTTCCAGTACCATTGTCATAAGGCTATCATGTTCATCGACTACCGGTTCAATGACAAGTTTCAGGCGATAGCCCGTATCTACCGTTTCATGCAAAAACATCCTGTAGACCTTTACTTGGTCTATGCAGAAAGTGAAGGAGAGATATTCAAAAGCTTTATGCAGAAATGGGCGCAGCATCGTGAAATGGTTTCTAAAATGACTGATATCGTCCGTGAGAACGGTCTGTTCGGTTTGCAGGCAGAGGAGAAGATGATGCGCTGGATGTTTGCCAGCCGTGAAGAAAAATCCGGTAAACTGTGGAAAGCCATCAATAACGACAATGTTTTGGAGTGTCAGAAAATGGAAAGCAACTCGGTGGATTTGGTTGTAACCAGCATCCCTTTTTCCAATCATTACGAATATACGCCGACCTATAACGATTTCGGGCATAATGAAAGCAACGACAAGTTCTTCGAGCAGATGGACTACCTCACACCAGAACTGATGCGGATATTGAAGCCTGGGCGGCTGGCTTGCATCCATGTGAAAGACCGTGTATTGTTCGGTAATGCCACAGGTGACGGTATGCCCACCATCGACCCGTTCTCCGAAATGACGGTATTTCACTACATGAAACACGGATTCCGCTACATGGGGCGTATCACAGTAGATACCGATGTGGTAAGGGAGAATAACCAGACCTACCGCCTTGGCTATACAGAGATGTGCAAAGATGGTTCTAAGATGGGTATTGGTTGCCCTGAATATGTGCTTCTTTTCCGTAAACTGCCTTCTGATACTTCACGTGCCTATGCAGATTTGCCAGTAACCAAGAATAAGAATGAATATTCGTTAGCCCGCTGGCAAATAGATGCTCATGCAAGTTGGAAATCTTCAGGTAATACTTTGTTAAGCTATGAAGATATGAAAGTTGCCGGTATTGACAAGATACGCCATTTGTTTAGAAACTATGAGCGTGAACATATATACAATTATGAAGAACATGTTGCTTTCGCTGAAGAATTAGAAGTTTACGGTAAACTACCAAAAACATTTATGGCCGTAGATCCTGTAAGTAAGAAACCTTGGATTTGGGATGACGTTACCCGGATGCGTACACTCAATACCAAGCAGTCACAGAAAAAACGTCAAAATCATATTTGTCCTCTTCAGCTTGATATTGTTGAGAGGTTGATTGAACGGTATTCAAATAAAGGAGACTTGGTATTCGACCCATTTGGCGGTATCGGTACTGTTCCTTACTGTGCTATTAGATTGGGGCGTAAAGGGCTCTCTACCGAGTTGAATTATGACTATTGGAAAGACAGCCTTTCATACTTGCATGAAGCTGAAATTGAAGTGAATGCACCGACGCTATTTGATTTGATGGAAGCTATTTAATCTAAATAAGAATGGATATGTATTTGTATAAAAACAGACCACCGCCTTTATTAAATAGTGTGAGATTATTCTTAGTCTAACAATTTAACCCGATCGATATGATAACATTGAATAGGTTTGCCCAGAGATGCTTGAATATCATGAGGAAGCGCTTTAAGATGAATGAGCATAGCTCAAGAAAAGCGTTTAGCATAAGAATTGAAGCCGTTTGGAGAAAATTCGATATTGCTTCTAAATATAGGAGTGATAATCTTCCTAAATATTCGGAAGATGAAGAATTGGCAGCCGAGATGATAATTTACCTTGTTGCCTATTTAAAAAGATTTGGTTGTGAGGACATTGAACAGCTTATCAAAGATAAGATAGAGTTCGATGATAGAAAAAATGATTAGGTGTTGTTACTGACTGTTTGTGTTGTTGATTTTGTGTTGTTGATTTTAATATAGTTAGTTATGACAGAGATTATTCAAGTCTGCCTACTTGATTTTAATAAGGGGCAGCTCACGGGATTGCCGAAAAATCCACGTTTTTTTCGTGATTACCGCTTTGAAGCGATGAAGAAAAGCATTCAGGATTCGCCAGAGATGCTTGAACTTCGAGAACTTATAGTTTTTCCCTACAATGATGGCAGATATATTGTTGTTTGTGGTAATTTACGTTTGCGAGCTTGCAAGGAGTTAGGTTATAAAGAACTGCCTTGTAAAATTCTGGCACCTGATACCCCCGTTAAGAAGTTGAGGGAATATGCCACTAAAGATAATGTCAATTTTGGTGAGAATGATTTGGACGTTATGGAAAACGAGTGGAATAAGGCGGAACTCCAAGATTGGGGCATCGAATTTGCCCCGGAGAAGAAAGAGGATGAATTTAAAGAGCGCTTCGATGCCATCACGGATGATACAGCCATTTATCCTCTCATTCCAAAGTATGACGAAAAACATGAGTTGTTTATCATCACCTCAAGTAATGAGGTAGATAGTAATTGGCTTCGTGAAAGGCTGGATATGCAGCACATGAAGTCGTACAAGACCGGGAAAGTAAGTAAGAGTAATGTAATCGACATAAAAGACGTTCGCCATGCCTTGCAAAATAGTAATACCAAGTCATAAGCGCCATGACCGGGTGTTCGCTAAAAAGTTGGTGAACGATCCTATCATTTGCGTTGCTGAAAGTCAAGCTGACTTATATCAACAATTTAACCCGGAATGTGAAATTGTTACTCATCCTGACGATGTTATGGGCCTCATCCCGAAACGTAACTGGATGGCAAAGCATTTTGGAGAACTTTTCATGCTTGATGATGATGTCCATGCCTGCAAACCTATTTATGTGGAAAAAGGAGAACCTAGCCGGATAAAGGATAAAGATAAGATAACCAATATCATTCAGTCATTATTTGAGATGGCCAGTATGATGGATGTACATCTGTTTGGCTTCACCGCTCGGATATCGCCGGTAATGTATGATGAATCCGCTTTTCTTTCTCTTTCGAAAATGATAACCGGTTGCAGTTATGGAGTAATCTATAACAAAAACACTTGGTGGAATGAGGAAATACGTTTGAAGGAAGATTTTTGGATTTCTTGTTACATGAAGTACAAAGAACGTAAGGTTTTAACCGATTTGCGGTATAATTTTGAGCAAAAGAACACTTTTGTAAACGCTGGTGGGCTTGCTTCTATAAGGAATCAGGAAGAGGAACGTAAATCTATCCTCTTTATCAAAAAGAATTTTGGTGATAGTATTTTGCTAAAGAGTGCAACCACTAATGGGAAAGACAAAACAAAGCAGCTCGTTCAATATAATATATCATGCAAATTCAAATTCTAATAGTCTGTAAAAAAGGCGTTTAAATGGCGTCCATTCTGTTTGTCATATTCGCCTTTTTTAGCTAATTTTACTGATGTAATAAACTAAAAGTCAAACCATTAAATTAGAATTATGATTATAAGAACAGTTTGCGGATATGATTTCTTTGAGGTGAGTTCTGCAATGCAGAAAGCCATTAGGCGAGCCGACACCGGGGTAGCCGGCTTTTTTGCATTGGAACTTTGGGCGAGTGGGTACCGCGACTATGTGTGGAAGCGTCTGTTTACCATTAGTGCTGAAGATTGCTATGGAATCATTACTAAAGAGATAGAAGCATTGTGGCAGGGGCATGAGCTGGTAAACAAGACTGCTACTGAACCCAAAGGGAGGATATTTGTCAGTAAAGCTGTTATTCTCCTTTGTGAATGTAGAAAGAATCGTGATGCGGATCATTTGCAAAACTTCATCTATGATAGAAAGGATATTGATATAGAAAAGTGGATAAATGATGTCAGGCGTTATCCTATTCCTATTCCAGATTACACTTTCGATGTACATACACGAAAGGGTAAAAAACATGGGAGAACCAAAGAAGAATTCTTTCAGGAAGAATACAAGGCGTTACAACCTCGTGTTCCTGGTTTATTCGATGATTTGGTTCAACCCAGTCAACCAAAGTTATTTAATGATGAAACCACGGCTAAGTAGCTGTGGTTTCTCATTTTTCATATAAGTCAAACCAATTTAATTAAAACAATGAACACGTATTACAAATTTGCGCCAAATGTATTTTTGGCAAAGTGTGATGAGAAGCACGAAAAAGGTGAAACTATTGAGGTTACCACCAAGTATGGTAAGGAGAACGAAAGTATAGTATTTAACCTAATCTTCGAGAAAGATGGGTTTTACTATTACTCCATCGTTAGAGCTGACGGCTTTAATGTTCAAGAATGGGCTAAGCAAAGAGCGGAACGCAGGCATGAATGGGCGTCATCGGCAGTACAAAAAAGTAATGAGTATTTTCAGAAATCAAATAAACATCGCGATTTCCTTTCTTTGGGTGAGCCTATCAAAGTTGGACACCATAGCGAACGAGGACATCGCAAAATGATAGATGATGCCTGGAATAACATGGGGAAAAGCGTTGAGTTTAGCGATAAGGCTGCCGAACATGAAAGAGTTGCGAAGTATTGGGAAAAAAGGGCTAATACGATAAACTTGTCCATGCCGGAAAGTATAGATTTCTATGAACATAAGTTGGAACAAGCAAAAGAATATCACGAAGGATTGAAGTCCGGTAAGTACCGACGCGAGCATACATACGCTATGGCTTATGCCAATAAAGCAGTAAAAGAGGCTAAAAAAAATTATGACCTTGCAGTAAAGCTGTGGGGCGATGTTTAATAATCTGTAGTATCTCAAATAATTTACTATGAGAGAATTATCAAAAGAAACCTCATTACAAAGGGTAATGAGGGCTTCAGGTCGTGTACCTGTACAATGCTCATGCAGTGTTTGTAAACAACAATGTCATACGCCATGTTTAGGTACTCCTGATGATATTGAACGAATTATAGATGCTGGTTATGCCGACAGGTTAGCACTGACAAACTGGGCTGCTGGTATATTCTTAGGGGTTATTAATATTGCTATTCCGATGATTCAACCTGTTTCCGGCAAAGAGTTTTGTGCTTTCTTCGAAAATGGACTGTGTATCTTACATGATAAGGATTTGAAACCCACTGAAGGGCGTTTGTCTCACCACACTGTCAGGAAGGATAACTTCAATCCAACTATGAGTATTGCTTGGAACGTTGCGAAAGAATGGCTGATGCCAGAGAATGAGGATGTACTTTCTCGTGTAGTAAATAAATTCTTGAATGCGAGGAAGCCATGAATGTGTATCAATCAATACCTCGTAGAGATTGTAGGGTGTTTGCTAAATGTGGGGCAAAATCCTTATCACATTGCCGGCGGCATCGTGGAACTGATGGTGAGTGTAAAAACTGTACTCTTATTCATCGCAAACCTCGCAATCGTATTATAGATGCTTCAGGACGTGAGATGAAAAAATGTACACACTGCGGAAATTACTTCTACTTGAACCGGTTCTACAATCGTATAGTAGTGAGAAAGGGTAAGGAATATCATTTATTGACTTCTTGGTGCCGCATGTGTATGTCTGAAATCAATAATCAAAGAAATTTGAAGAAAAGAAATGAGTAGTATAAATTTATTATATATTGACCTGTTTTGTGGAGCAGGTGGAACCTCGACAGGAGTGGAATCTGCAAGAATTGATGGTAAACAGTGTGCTAAAGTAATAGCCTGCGTCAATCACGATGCCAACGCCATTGCAAGCCATGCGGCCAATCATCCGGATGCATTGCATTTTACGGAAGATATTCGCACGCTGGAACTTTCCCCGCTAATTGAACATCTTGCCAAATGTAAGGCTCAATATCCGGGTGCAGCGGTCGTTCTTTGGGCGAGCCTGGAATGTACGAACTTCTCCAAAGCAAAAGGTGGGCAACCTCGGGACGCTGATAGTCGCACACTTGCTGAACATCTTTTCCGGTACATTGAAGCTATTTGCCCGGATTACATTCAGATTGAAAACGTTGAAGAATTTATGAGTTGGGGTGATATGGACGAAAACGGAAAGCCTATCAGCATGGATAAAGGTAGACTATATCAAAGATGGGTACGCAACGTAAGAAAGTATGGCTACAACTTTGATTTCCGTATTCTCAATGCTGCCGACTATGGTGCATATACTACTCGAAAACGCTTCTTTGGTATATTTGCCAAAAATGGATTACCGATAGTATTTCCACAACCCACTCACTGTAAAAACGGTAAACAAGATATGTTTGGTCGTTTGGAAAAGTGGCGCCCGGTTAAAGAGATACTGGATTTTTCCGATGAAGGAACAAGTATTTTTCGTGAGAAGCCACTTGCTGAAAAGACAATGGAACGTATCTATGCCGGCCTGATAAAATTTGTAGCCGGGGGCAAAGATGCTTTTCTTATCAAATATAATTCCATGAGCCGGACTGGAAAATATAATGCCCCTGGGATTGACGAACCATGCCCGGTAGTAGCTACGCAAAACAGACTGGGAGTTGCGCAGGTATGCTTTCTTTCAAAACAGTTCAGTGGACACCCCGAAAGCAAGAATGTTTCTATTAATGAACCAGCCGGAACAATTACATGCAAAGACCATCATGCGTTTGTATCAGCCCATTACGGTAACGGATTTAACCGCTCAATAAATGAACCGTCTGCAACCGTAACAACGAAGGATCGGTTATCTCTCGTTTCTCCATATTTCATAGACCAGCAATATGGAAACAGCAAACCTTCATCTACAGAAAAGCCGCTTGGATGTATTACCGCCAATCCTAAGTACAATCTTGTTAGCTGCAAGCCGTGGATTATGAATACAAACTTCTCCAACGTTGGTAGTAGCATAGAAGAGCCCGCACAAACAGTCACTGCAAATAGAAAGTGGCACTACCTAATGAACCCTCAATTTAATAGTGCAGGTGGTTCCGTTGATAATCCATGCTTCACTCTCATAGCACGTATGGATAAAATGCCGCCTTATTTGATCGCAACTGAAACTGGACATGTAGTAATCGAGATTTATGATACCGACAGCCCTATGACAAAAAAAATAAAAGAGTTCATGGGCTTATACGGGATAATTGATATTAAAATGCGAATGCTACGCATACCTGAACTAAAGCGTATCATGGGATTTCCAGAAAACTATGTGTTAATTGGTACACAGGCTGACCAAAAGAAATTCATAGGGAATGCAGTCGAAGTTAACATGGCACGTGTTCTCTGTGAATGTATTAGTAAAAAGTTACGTGAACTAGGGTCAGTTGCAGCATAAAATGGCGTTAAATTGGCGAATGTTCTGTTTGTAAAACTTGTCAATAATGATTACCTTTATAGATGTAAAGAACTAAAAGTCAATCAATATGAAGAGGAATGAAAAAATAGCAAAATTAGAAAGACTAGGTATTTTCAATCAATGGAAATATAATACAGAAAGAGCAAATGAGACATTTAATATTGAGTGTCCTGACTTCTCAATGACAAATGAAGAGCGGATGAACAATTTGTTAGATGTTGATTGCTGTTTTCATTGGTTTCTAACTATTTCATTCCCTTTTAATAATACTCCTGAAGGCGTTGCTTTTTGGAATGATATTGCAAAAAAATAATTAAAATAAAATTAGAAAGGAATCAAATGATAATAGCATGGTTCAGTTGCGGTGCTACATCCGCAGTTGCTTGTAAGATAGCATTAAGCCTATACGATGATGTGCATATCTACTATATTGAAACTGGTTCCGGTCATCCCGATAACACTAGATTCTTGGCAGATTGTGAAAAGTGGTACAATCAATCTATCCACATTATCCGAAGCGACAAGTACACCTGTGTGTCTGATGTGTTGCGAAAGGGGTATATCAACGGCGCGCATGGTGCCGCCTGTACTCTTGAACTGAAAAAGAAAGTCCGCTACAAGTTGGAAAAAGAATTGCAGCACTGGGACGGTCAAGTTTGGGGTTTCGATTATGACCCGAAAGAGATTAACCGGGCTATCCGATTAAAACAGCAGTACCCGGACACAAAGCCACTATTCCCGCTTATTGAAAAGCAGATTACGAAGCAGGATGCAATGGGAATGCTTTGGAAAGCCGGTATTGAAATCCCCGCTATGTACAAGATGGGCTATAATAACAACAATTGTATCGGTTGCGTGAAAGGCGGAATGGGCTACTGGAATAAGATACGAAAGGACTTCCCGGATGTATTTAACGAGGTGGCGCAGATTGAACGTGATGTAGGTGCAACTTGTCTAAAAGATAAAGACGGACGAATCTTCCTTGACGAACTCCCAACATGGCGAGGTGACCCAGTAGAAGAGATTATACCGGATTGCTCGCTTATCTGTCAGATAGAGTTTCAAGAGATAATCGACAGGCAGGTAGAACGAGTTTTGAAAGGAGAAATTAGTATTAACGATGTAGCCTAATTAGGCTCAAAACAAGATAGATATGAATTTTAAATCATTGGTAGCTCAATTAGCAAATCGCATCAATCAGCCGCATGTGGTTGAAACATATATGCGTAAAGTTTTTGCGTCTGGTGTTGAGTGGCAGAAAAAGCAATCTCCATGGATAAGAGTAGAAGAACGATTACCAGATGAAGAGTAGCGTGTTTTAGTCGGATTTTTATATTACTATAAATACGATGATAGAGAAGCTGAATCACGTAAGCATATAGATGTATTCACGTATGAAAATGGTATATGGACTACTGATAGTGATATATCATATTTAGGAAAAGTGTCGAAAAGGATGATATTAAGGTTATATGTTGGATGCCTATTCTGTCTTTCGATGAAATATTGGAAGCCAACAGAGATGTACTAGAACGGATTAAAAAGAAAGGAGACTGATGATGACAGCAAAAGAATTAAGTAAGTTAATCACTACTGGCAGAAAACTGAAAAAGTTTATTAAAGAAACTCTCCCTAAAATCAGAGAAGAGTTTCAAAGCCATAGCAATAGTGGAATAGATAAGCATACAGATGGATTTGGCAGAAGGGAGAGTATTCAGAGTATGAATATAAGTAATCTTTGTTATTTTTCTTTTTCTGGCAGTTATGGAAGTGGAGACACATATTCGGATATAGCAAATATGGATACTGATTTGATGCAGGAATACTTTATCAAATATCTGAATAGGCATAAGGATGAAATAATGGAGGGAGTAGCAGATTTAATGATAAATGATGCAAAATCAGGTCAAGAAGATGCTATTAAGGAAATAGACGAGTATAAAAAATCACTGCTAAAACTATTGGAGGAATAAAATAACAGAAAGGAATAAATTATGCAATACATATTAACAGAACAAGAATATAGAGCTTTGACCCCTATTAGTGAGGTAAATAAGCTCAAAGAAGAAGTACAGCTTCTTAATGATAAAGTTATGGAGCTTAGTGAACATCCATGTGGAAGTGGCGCAGATTATAGAAGTGTAACCTTTTATTGTGATGATTGTCCGATTGGTGCGTTTGGAACCGGAACTTGCACAAAGAGTCAACAATATTCTAAATAACACTCAAAATACAGTCTGTAATGAATAAAAGCAAAAGGCGGGTTGCAAAGCCGCCTCCTGTTTATTTTAGATGGGTACACACTCTGTCACGTATTCAATTAACTAATAACTGTCACTTACGAGATTGAAAAATGCTTCCCATCCTACCGTCTAATTGATTTTGGACATCCATATAGCCCCACGGTAGTAAAGCTATAGGAGTCCTTTTAAAATTATGTTTTTCATAAAAATAAAATTAAGTCGCTTGCACCGTGCAAACGACATCCAAAAGTAACAATTTAAAATAATATGGCAAAAATTTATGTAGCAAGTAGTTGGAGAAATGTATTTCAACAGGACGTTGTAGATATTCTCCGTGATTTAGGACATGAGGTTTACGATTTTAAGAATCCCCCACATGGTAATGGTGGTTTCCAATGGTCTGATATAGATCCTGATTGGCAGAACTGGACAACAGAGCAATATAGAGAAGCGCTTAATCACCCAATTGCGCAGAAAGGTTTTGATTCGGATTTCAACGGTATGCAGTGGGCTGATGTCTGCGTTATGGTTCTCCCTTGTGGTCGGTCTGCTAACACAGAAGCGGGTTGGATGAAAGGTGCAGGTAAAAAGGTGATGGTTTATTCTCCGAAAAAGGAAGAACCGGAACTTATGTATAAGATATACGATTTTGTGAGTGATAGCATATTTCGTATCAATGATGAGATAATTGGAGTATAACTGTTTTAGTAATGAACATCGGAATATTAGCAGTTGACAGTAATTATCCTAATCTAGCTTTGATGAAGATAAGTGCATGGCACAAGGCAAGAGGCGACAATGTGGAATGGTATAACCCTTTGTGCTCATACGATAAAGTTTATTCGGCAAAGGTATTCTCCTTTACTCCAGATTATGGCTATTACATCAATACCAATCAGGTTGAGAAAGGTGGTACAGGGTATGACATAAGCAAGGTTCTTCCAGTAGAAGTTGATAAAATAGTTCCCGACTATAACCTGTATAATATTGATAAGAATCTGGCTTATGGCTTCCTTACCCGTGGCTGTCCTAATCGTTGCAAATGGTGTGTCGTTCCTGCCAAAGAAGGCAACATAACTCCATACATGGATATAGAAGAAGTATCTGCCGGGCGAAAGAACGTAATACTCATGGATAACAATGTACTTGCATCCGATTATGGATTACAACAGATTGAAAAGATTGTCTCCATGGGCGTACGAGTAGACTTCAATCAGGGCTTAGATGCTCGCTTGGTAACAGACGACATCGCCCGGCTACTGGCAAGAGTAAAGTGGATGAAGCGCATACGGTTCGGCTGTGACACACCGGGACAGATTGCCGAATGTGAGCGTGCCACAGCTTTGATTGACAAGTACGGGTACAAAGGCGAATACTTCTTTTATTGTATCCTGCTCAGTGACTTCAAAGAATCGTTTGAGCGTGTCAATCATTGGAAGAACAAAGGCGGTCGGTTCTTACCGCATTGCCAGCCTTATAGGGATTTGAATAATCCACGTCAAATTATTCCTCAATGGCAAAAGGATTTAGCCGGATGGGCTGATAAGAAGTGGGTGTTTAGAAGCTGTGAATTTAAAGACTTTACTCCTAGAAAGGGTTTTAAGTGTAGGGAGTATTTTCAAAAATAAGATTTAATCTTTAGGATTTTATGTTGAACCTAGGTGTGTCTTTAAACAAGATGCACCTTTAGTTTTTGTGATGATGAGAAAAATGATTGTAACCGGCAGTGAGGGATTTATTGGTAAAGCCCTTTGCCGAGAATTAGCTAAAAGGGATGTCGAAGTCATAGGACTTGATCGAAAGTCTGGTATTGAAGCCACAAAAGTATGTGAGCTCCTGAAAAATGGGGGTATTGATTGTGTGTTCCATTTGGCGGCGCAAACTAGTGTGTTTAATGGAAACCTGGAACAGATCAGGAAGGATAACATTGATACTTTCATGCGAGTAGCTGATGCATGTAACCAGTATCATGTGAAGTTAGTATACGCCAGTTCGTCAACGGCGAATCCGGAGAATACCACTTCCATGTATGGAATAAGCAAGTATTTCGATGAACAGTATGCATCTATCTATTGTAAGGCTGCGACCGGGTGCCGGCTGCATAATGTATATGGACCTAATCCGCGAAAAAGAACTCTTCTCTGGTTCCTGATAGAAAAGGAAAACGTGTCTTTATACAATTGTGGTCAGAATATCCGGTGCTTCACTTACATAGATGATGTCGTCGAAGGGCTTATTTATGCGGTGGGCTGTAACCGGCAGCTTATCAATATTTGTAACGTCCAACCTGTGACTACTATGTATTTTGCATCTTTAGTAAAATACTACAAACCGCTTGAAATAGAGTTGATTAATAAAAAACGAGATTTTGACAATTTGGAGCAATCGGTGAACCAGGATATCTATTTAGTACCTTTGTCCTATACGTCAGTCGAGGACGGAGTAAAAAAGGTATTCGCCATGCGGAGAGAGGATAATTCTCAAAAAAATGCGGGGGCGGAGAAATAGAAATCCTTTGAATGTACAACCATTCTAATTTATTCCTGCATGTTGAGTAACTATCATTGTTTCTTCATGCAGGAATTTAATAATTTGAAGCTATGAGTAGAGAGAATGTATTAACATTGAAACAAGAGAAGTTCTGTCAATATTACGTTGATATTGATGGCAACGCAAGTGAAGCATACCGGATGGCTTACGACTGCACTAAGATGAAGCAGGAGAGCGTTTGGCGCAATGCTCATGCCCTTATGCAGAACATCAAGGTTACATCAAGGATAAAAGAGATAAGAGAAAAGAGGGCGAAAGAATCTGAAGTTAAACGTGAGACTGTGGAACGTGTGCTGATGGATATCATAACTTCTGATCCTAATGACTTGTATATTGTCGATGAGCTAACAGGTAAGGTAAAGATGAAAAGTCCATCGCAGCTTCCAAAGCGTACACGCAATGCATTGAAGAAGATTCAGAATAAGAGAGGAGAAGTTGTCTATGAGTTCAACGGTAAAACAGAAGCCGCTCGTTTGCTTGGTGCCTGGAATGGATGGGAAGCCGATAAGAATGTCAATATCAAAGGTGGAGACGGAAATAAAGTCGGTGAACTTCGTATCGGATTTGAAGATAATGAGAATTCGGAAGAATAGAACAATTTGAACTGCAAAATCCGGTATTCATCCTACGGAGAAACCTTACTTTTAGAACAATATGGTTATAAATTATAAGAAGCTAAATCCTAACGGATTCTATCTATTGAAGTACTTGAATGATGAGACTATCCGTTTTATCATTCTCTATGGAGGTTCATCTTCCGGTAAGTCGTATAGTGTGGCACAAACAATACTGATACAGACATTACAGGATGGTGAGAACACTCTTGTCATGCGTAAGGTAGGAGCTTCTATTCTCAAAACCATTTATGAAGATTATAAGGTCGCTGCGATCGGTCTTGGCATCTCCCATTTGTTCAAATTTCAACAGAATACTATTAAATGTCTGGTAAATGGTGCGAAGATAGATTTCTCCGGTCTTGACGATCCGGAGAAGATAAAAGGTATCTCTAACTATAAGCGAGTTCAGTTAGAGGAATGGTCAGAGTTCGAGCATCCGGATTTCAAGCAGCTACGTAAGCGTTTGCGTGGTAAGAAAGGGCAGCAGATTATTTGTACCTTCAACCCGATTAGTGAAAGCCATTGGATAAAGAAAGAGTTTATTGATAAAGATAAATGGCATGATGTACCGATGACGGTTACCATTGCCGGCAAAGAGTTGCCGAAAGAACTTACCAAGGTCAAATCCGTAAAGAAGAATGCACCCAGGCAAATACTTAATCTTCGTACTAAGCAAATCGAGGAACAGGCACCTAATACAGTTATTATCCAATCTACCTATTTGAATAATTTTTGGGTGGTCGGTAGTCCTGACGGTGCGTATGGTTTCTATGATGAGCAATGTGTTGCCGACTTTGAGTATGATAGAGTTCACGATCCGGACTATTACAATGTGTACGCATTGGGAGAATGGGGTGTCATTCGTACCGGTAGTGAGTTCTTCGGTTCCTTCAATCGTGGCAAACATTCCGGTGAACATAAGTATGTTCCGGACTTACCTATTCATATCTCTGTCGATAACAACGTGCTTCCGTATATCAGTGTATCATATTGGCAGGTCGATTTCACAACTGGTACCAAGGTTTGGCAATTCCATGAAACGTGCGCTGAAAGCCCAAACAATACAGTAAAGAAAGCCTCCAAACTTGTTGCAAAGTATCTGAAATCTATCCAATATTCTGATAGGTTATATGTACATGGTGATGCATCAACGAAAGCGGCAAACAGCATTGACGATGAGAAGCGTTCCTGGATGGACTTATTCATAGATACATTGCAGAAAGAAGGATTCGAGATTGAAGATAAGGTAGGCAACAAGAATCCGAGTGTTGCCATGACCGGTGAGTTTGTTAATGCCATTTTTGATTGTACTGTTCCCGGTATAGAGATATACATTGACGAATCATGTTCGGTATCTATTGAGGACTACATGAGCGTACAGAAAGATGCTAACGGTGCCATTCTTAAAACTAAGGTCAAGAATAAAACTACCTTGCAGACTTATGAGGAGCACGGGCACCTGTCTGATACGTTCCGATATGTCGTTGTGGATTTGTGTAGTGAGCAGTATATAGAGTTTAGTAACCGGCGAAAAAGAAACTTGTATGCTTGTAATGGCACTATTAATTTCTTCAATCCAGATACCGAATGTAAATACACTAAGAAGATTCTATATGTGATGCCGAATGTTAATGGGAAATTTGTCCTTATACAAGCGTTTAGATGTGGAAATAAATGGCATGTTGTTGATGTCGTATTTATGGATACTACTTCAACAGAAGATATACGTTCTTCTATTTTGTCCCATGAATCTGATTCATGTGTAATTGAATGTACAGATGCTTATTTCCCTTTTATCCGGGAACTCCGTTCTAGTACAAACAAGGAGATTCGTGTAATGAAAGAGTTTCCGGATGTAGATAAGCGTATTGCTGCAACATCTGATTATGTGAAAAATAGTATTCTTTTTTCTGCATCAAAAGTAGAATCTGATACGGAATATGTTGCCTTCATGAATAATCTGATGGACTATAATAAAGATAGTGAAACAAAAGAGGCCAGTGCTGTTTTGAGTGGGCTAGTACAGTTCGTTGTAAAATTAGGTTTGAATTGAATTGCGTTATATGTGATTGAAAATAAGGATGTTGTATTGTTGATATTATGTTTTCGTAATTTCAAGATTTTAGTGTTTTGGAAAACGGTTTTCCTTTTTACTTAGTTTTGCTCAAAAAGGAACCCAATGAATATTTTTTTTGATAATCTATTTGGAAAGAAATCTAAGACTAAAGGTGAAGTTGAAATAGTTACTTCATCTGAAAATAAGGATATAGATACTCAAAGTGGCAAGGCTGAAAAATGGTCAGTTGCATACATTGAGGACCTTACTAGTCCTATTGTAGCGGGCAGTAACTATCTAACGCTATTCAGTACGATACCTGAAGTCTTTTTCCCGATCGATTATATTGCATCGCGAATTGCAGGTGCTAATTTTCAATTGAAGAAAACTAAGGATGACAGTATAGTATGGGCGAATAAACGAATGAATGGCATACTTAGTCGTCCTAATTGTTTGATGCGTTGGAAAGAATTGATTTATCAGCACCATATTTATAAATTGTGTACAGGGAATAGCTTTATTCGTGCCGCTATGCCTGATGTCTTTTCTACAGCTGAAAAATGGAGATATTGCGATAATTATTGGGTGCTACCTTCTGATAAGACTATTGTAGAACCTGTTTACGGGAATATGCCATTGTTTGGTATTGCCCAAACAGAAGATATTATTCGTAGCTATCGTTTGGAGTATGGTTGGAATGGTAGTTTGGAAATTCCTCCATACCAAATATGGCATGATAGAGACGGAAGTGCAGAGTTCTATTCAGGGGCTATGTTCTTGAAGTCCAAAAGTCGTCTTGCTTCCCAAAATAAGCCAATGTCAAATCTAATAGCTGTATATGAAGCTAGAAATGTGATTTATGTAAAGCGGGGTGGATTGGGCTTTATTGTAAGTAAGAAAACTGATGCTACCGGTTCAATAGCGTTGACTGACGATGAAAAGGAACAGCTTTTGAAGCAAAATTTTGAGAAGTATGGTGTAAGGAAGGGCCAGGTACCTTATGGTATTTCAGATGCAGATATTGACTTTGTTCGTACTAATCTTTCTATTGCAGAGTTACAGCCGTTTGAAGAGACTTTGGCTGATGCAATAAATATTGCAGGGGCATACGGCATCCCTGCCGTTCTTGTTCCGCGAAAAGACCAGTCCACATTTAGCAATCAGGCTACTGCTGAAAAGAGCGTATATTGTTCAACTGTTATTCCTATGGCCAAACAATTCTGCAAGGATTTTACAGCTTTCCTTGGTCTTGAAGGAGGGGGATATTATTTGGATTGTGATTTCTCTGATGTTGATTGTTTGCAGGAAGGATTGAAAGAATCCGAGGACGTAAAGACAAATATAAATAAACGTTGTCGTGAACAATTCTCATGTGGGCTTATAACGCTCAATGACTGGCGTGCCCAAATAGGTGAAAGTATGATAGAAAATCCCTTGTTTGACAAATTGAAATTTGATATGTCAGATGAGGAACTGGATAAAGTAAATCGAGTTTTTAACACTAAAAGTGGAGATGAAAAAGATGGAAGAGAAAATCAAAAGCCTTCAGTACAAGACAAAGGCAAATGATGTTGATGAGAAGGGTATCGTTACCGTTGCGGTGAATGGTATCGGTGTGAAGGACTCACAAAATGACATATCTATGCCCGGCTCATTCAATAAGACATTGAAAGAAAATATTGGTCGGATGCGTTGGTTCCTGAATCATCGTACAGACCAGTTGTTAGGTGTTCCGTTGAGTGGTAAGGAAACAGAAGGTAATTTGGTTATGGTCGGTCAGTTAAATCTTGAAAAACAGATTGGCCGTGATACGTTAGCTGATTATAAACTGTTTGCAGAGAATGGCAGAACACTTGAACATTCTATTGGGGTCAAGGCCATTAAAAGAGATTCTGTTGATCCCTGTAAAGTGCTTGAATGGCGTATGATGGAATATTCAACATTGACAAGTTGGGGGAGTAATCCCCAGACTTTCCTTGTGAATATTAAGTCTGCTACTGCCGACCAGGTAAAGGAGGCTGTTGATTTCGTTCGGAAAGCGTTCTTGCAGCATGGATATAGTGATGAACGTTTAAAAGGATACGATATGGAATTAAGTTTATTACTGAAGAGCCTCAACGGTGGTGCCGTTGTCTCATGTCCTCATTGTGGTCATCAATTTGATTATGATGCAGAAACAGAGCATACCTTTGCCCAACAGGTATTAGATTATGCTGCTGATTATCAGAGATGGATAACACAGGACATTGTAAGGGAAGAAATGGAGAAGCTCACTCCGGAGATTAGAACCCAAGTAATTTCTCTTATTGATTCTGTCAAATCAGAAAAGAAAGAATTTTCTCAAAAGGGTCTACAAGACCTTATGAATTATGTAAGATGTCCCCACTGTTGGGGAAAAGTATATCGTTCGAATGCTATTCTGCAAAACACTTCTGAAGATACCACCGGAAAAAATGAGCCGTCTGTTGACACTCAAGAAAAGAATGACGGGGAAAATGGGAACGATGAAGTGACGATTAAAGCCGCTGATAATGGCACTTTATTCGATTTTAAGAGTTTGAATAGCTGTTTCGAGAATAAATAACTTAAAATTTAAATTTTATGCCAATTAGAAAATTTACAGTATCAGATTTTAATCTGAAAACGGACGGCTTGCCGGCAGAACAGAAGGCGTTTATGGAAAACATCGTCGGCATGATGTGTGAAGTAGTAAACAAGTCCCTTGAAGGAATTGCATCACCGGATGAGGTATCAAAACAGTTTGACGATATTAATAAATTGCTGAAATCCTATGACAATGAGAAGTTTCAGCAATTGGTTAAAGACAATGAAGAACTCGTTGCCCAGGTAAAGACCCTTGGAGAAAGTATTGAGAAAATGAAACAAAAGGGCTTGTCTATGAATGCTATCAACAAGTTCGATGAGAAGTTGAACGAGATGCTTGATTCTGAAAAATTCAGAGATTTCGCAGAAGGAAAAACACGCAAATCAGGAGAATTTGACGGCTTCTCCTTGAAAGATGTCGTTTCCATGACTGACAATTACACCGGTGATTTGTTGATTACTCAACAACAGAAACGTGTTGTGACTCAGGTTGCCAACAAAAAGTTGCATATGCGTGATGTATTAACGACGCTGACAGCTGATCCTGCATATCCTCAACTCGCCTATGCGCAAGTATATGCTTTCAACCGCAATGCCCGTTTTGTAACAGAGAACGGTCGTTTACCGGAATCAAGTATCAAGGTAAAAGAGATACAGACAGGAACTAAGCGCCTTGGTACTCATATCCGTATCTCAAAACGTATGTTGAAATCAAGAGTGTACATTCGTTCCTACATCTTGAACATGCTTCCTGAAGCTGTTTGGATGGCAGAAGACTGGAACATTTTGTTTGGTGACGGTAATGGTGAGAATTTGCTTGGTATTATTAATAATACTGGGGTGACTTCTGTAGAGAAGATTATTAGTACAGCCATTGTTACAGGTGCCGCTGGTGCTGTAAAAGCTATTACCGGATATAACGGTGATAAGGATGTGATTGTAGAGTTTGCAGAACCACAGGATTTGATTCTTGATGGAATGAGTATCACGTTCGCTGGCGCCGCTGTTCTTACAGAACTGAACAAAACACACGCTCTTGTGAAAATGGAAGATGGTCGTATCCTTATTCCTGGTGTCGCGTTCTCCGGTGCTGAAACGGCTACGGATAAAATGACATTCAGTGTTCATGAAGCCGGCTTTAAGAACATTGAGGAACCCAACTCTGAAGATGTAGTGAAAACAGCTTTCGCCGCAATGACATATGCCCAGTATTTTCCGAATGCTATTATTCTTAATCCAATGACTGTTAACGGTATGGAATCAGAAAAAGATACGACAGGACGTAATCTTGGTATCGTTAAAATGGTTGATGGGGTGAAATATATTGCCGGTCGTCCGATTATCGAGTATGGTGGTATTCTTCCAGGTAAGTATCTTTTAGGTGACTTTAACCAAGCCGCAAATTTGGTTGATTATACCACTTTGACACTTGAATGGGCTGAAGATGTGGAGACCAAGCTTTGCAATGAGGTTGTGCTGATGGCACAAGAAGAAGTTATCTTCCCGATTTATATGCCGTGGGCTTTCGCTTATGGGGATTTGGCCGCATTGAAGACTGCAATAACTAAAGCGTAGGATTATGGATTACATACTTAGAGGTAACGATAAGGATGTAACCAATGTGCTTAAAGAGCAACGCATTCGGATTAATAGAGGGATGATTCAACTCATCCCTATTTCCGAATGTGGTCTTGTTACAGAAGAAGATGCCCGAAAGACATTGGAATGTATGCTTGCAGAGAAAAATGAAGAGATTGGCAGGCTTACTGCATCCATTGCAGAGAAAGATAAGACAATTGTTGAACTGACAGAAGAGCGTGAAACAATGAAAGCTCGCATTGCAGAACTTGAAGTACAGGTGCCTTCTGATGAAAAGAATCTTCCGGTTGCCGATTCAAAAGATTTGCAAGAGGAAGATGCCAAGGAGGTAACTGTTACAGATGATAAAGCCGTTTCCGTGGAAGATGAAAAGAAAACCGGGAAAAGCAAGACTTCTAAATAACTATCGCTATGTTGATTGATGTTTCATATTTTATGTCAGGTCCCAGGCATATTGAGAATGTTTCGGTCGCTGAAATGCCTTCGCCCCAATCTCTTGCTGTGAATGAGGTGATAAATGGGTATATTAAGGCATTTCAGCCCGAATTTCTCCGGAATGTTGTTGGTGTGACTCTTTCCCAAGCTATCACAGATTATTTGGAGCTTATTGAACGGGAAAAGGAAGATTCTTCAGATGAAGTTGATATTTCAGAAGAGAAGGAAGCCCCCCAGTCCGGATATGCAGTATTATGCGAGAAGCTGTGTGAACCGTTCGCTGACTATGTCTTTTATCATATTCTTCGTGACGCAAACACCCAGGCTACAATAACCGGGCTTGTCCGTTTGAAATGTGCTAATGAATATGTAGCTCCTTTGAAGAGACAAGTAAGCACATGGAATAGCATGGTAGAGAAGAATAAACAGTTTGTTGAATGGGCTATGTCGAATGATTGTCCTTTCGATGTGCAAATAACCAAGAATCTTTTGACCCCAATTAATGCTTTCAATTTATGATAGATTTAGATATAACAGAACTGTTTGAGGAGATTGTAAAGGAACTTCCAGAAGGGCTTGAAATCCTCTATCCAAATGGGAAAGGGGGAACTAAAGTTGTGAAGTCCCCAAGGTTGAATTACATCTTCGGTAGCAGTCAATATATCAAAGATATTTTAGATGAATACAGTAAGTCTTCTGCCCAGTCTGAAAGGAAGTTTCCATTGGTTGCACTATTCACTCCAATTAGTGAGGATAGAGGTGACGCGGATTATTTTTCAAAAGCAAAGGTTTCGTTAATTATAGCATGTTCTTCTTGTAAAGAGTGGAGCAATGAGATGCGCAGAACCACATCTTTTAAAAATATCCTTCGGCCAATCTATAAACGTTTATTGGAAGTATTATATGAAGATTCTCGGTTCGACTGCGACTATGACGAAAAAGTGAAACATAGTTATTCAGAAAACTATTCATATGGCAGATACGGAGCCTATACAGATTCCGGTGAGGCTGTGAGCGAGCCGATTGATGCCATAAATATACGCTCGATGGAAATAAAAATTAATAATCTTAATTGTAGAAGAAAATGAGAAAGATTAGAACGTGTAAGGGTTCCCGGATGAACACTGGTAGTTCTGCTTGTAGCATTGACTGGAAAAAGGTCAAAGGTGCTATCTTGACAGAACATGGTGTCAAACTCCCTGCTGATATAACAGGTGAGAAGTTGCTCGAATTGTGCCATGCAGACCGTCCCGGGCGTATTTACCCTATTTTGCCATTCCTGGAGTATGCCAAGAATGGTGGAGAGCCTCAAGTTAATCCTGTAGGGTACGGTGCAAGTGAATACAACGGGCTAAGCGCTCAAACAGACACCTTCACTTTGAAGAAATTTGATGAGGTTTTGAATGCCCAGCTTCTGAAATGTGCCAATAAAGGATGGGACGTTTACTTTTGGAATCAGGATAATATGTTGATCGGTTATAATGATGACACTGATATCCTTGCCGGTATTCCGATGTCTACTGTTTATCCGACCGTGACACAGTACCCGACCAGTAGTGCTAAGTCTGCGATGACTGTTAGTTTTTCACATGAAGATGTGGAAGACAGCCAATTGCACTTTGACTACGTGCAGTTAGACTTCAATCCCAAGAATTTCGTTAAAGGCTTGGTTGATGTTGTGTTTCAAAAGTTGGAGGCCGAAAATACTTACAAAATAGTTGAAGTTGTTGGTGGTTATGACCGTACAGAAGAATTTGGCAGTCTTATTGCTGATGGTGCTGCTGAAGTTATGAATAACGTAACTTCTGCTACGTATTCGGATGGTATCATTACCATTGTTCCTAAAGCCGGGGCGGTTCCTTCGTTGAAAGCTCCTTCTGTATTGTATGAAAAAGGAATCAGAGGTATTGAGCAGGTGTCATGAAGGTAGATAATGTTACGTTCGTCGAAGCTGCTGTGAAGGGCATGACGAAGGAAGAGTTTATTAATGCACACATTAAAGTCGTGTGGCAGGAACTGAAGGAAGCTGACCGTAAGAAGAAGCTCTCGGAAGTGTACGATGCGATAACTAAGTAACCGACGGGCTGGGGTGTGATTACAGCCCAGCCCGTTATATTTTTACTGTATGGCAGATTTTGATGAATTACATAGAGTTATTCATTCCATTGCATCCGGGTTTGAAGAGGAATGTATTAGGTGTATGGAAGAACATAAGAATGTGCTCGTTGATTGTATTCAGGAGCAATTATATTCCGGTCTGGACGGTACTGAACATCTATTGAATCCTGATTATGATACTGACACCTATTTTAACGAGCCCGGTCCCTGGCAGAACCGTGCGGAACAATATAAACGATGGAAGGAGAGGATAACTCCACCTCTTAGAAGTGAGATGCTTTATTTGCCACCGCGTCCGATTGAGGTACCTAACCTCTTTATTACTGGTACTTTCTATGATAGCATAACTGCCGATAGAATTGATTCCGGGCTTCGATTCTCAACGAAAGGATTTACGGACGGTAGTTCTATTGAGAAGAAATACGGTGAGCAGATTTTAGGCATTGGTGATACAGCTAAAGAGTACTTTAATATTATGTATCTCCGTCCCTGGATGGAACGTTTCTTTTCAGAATGTGGATATCTGTAGAAAATGGCTTGTAGTTGCGAAATAAAAAAGATGCAGAGTGAACTGGAACGTATCAGTGATCTTGCAAAGAAAGCAGCTGTCTTGGATGGTTGCATGTATGTCGTTTATCAGAAAGAAGATGGTACCTATGCTTTTGATAAACTAGGAGTTGAGATAAAAGGAAAGATTGTTGAATATAGACATTACCTGTAATTATGGCAGATTTAAAATTAAAAGATTTCGTTGATGAGAACGATTTGCAGAAATTGGTGGAGCTTGATAATACTATTGAGCGTGTGAGGGCTGATTATGTTAATGCGGCCAAAGAATTAGCAAAAGGTTTGAAACTAAATGTAGAAGGCGTTGCTGATCTTGAAAAGTTGAGTAATCTTTATAATACTCAAGCAAAAACGGCTGGTTCTGCATCTGCTGAATTAACCGAGGCTCTTAGAAAACAGTCTGAAATAACTCAAACTGTCAGTAAGAAGATAGAGGAAAAGCTAAATGTAGAGAAATTATCTGCTGCTGAATTGAAGAAACTAACCAAGGCAAACTCGGATAATGCTGCGTCCTTGGAAAAGGCTGCTAAAGCGGAAGCTAACTTGACAAAAGCGCAGAATGCCGGTAATACTACTCGTAAGAAAGCTGTTTTATCTGAAGAAGAACGTTTAAAACTTATCAGAACTGCTATTACCTTGACTAATCAGGAAGTACATAGCCGTTCACAAGCAAAGGAAATGAATAAGCAGCTGCAAAAGGCTGTTGATGTTTTGAAAGATACGGATGAAAACTATATTCGTACACTTGCCCGTCTTAATTCTACTATTGGAATCAACACTGATTACATAAAGCGAAATTCCGATCGATATAGTCAACAGAAAATGACAATTGGTGCATACCGGGAAGAAGTGAAGGCTGCATGGATTGAAATACAGAACGGTAATAAGTCCATGCAGAACATGGGAATTATTGCCCGGAATGCTGGAATGATGCTTAAAACGGAGATGGCTCCTGGGCTAAACAAAGTTGGTGCAGGATTGAAAGGGTGGGCTGCTGGATATATTGGTGCACAAGCTGTTGTTAGTGGAGTTGTTGCTTTATTTACAAAACTGCGTGAAGGAGTAGGTGATATTGTTAAATTTGAATTAGCTAATAGTAGGCTTGCTGCAATATTAGGAACCACTTCTGATAAAGTGAAGGAGTTAACTGCGGATGCTCAACGTTTGGGTGCTACAACGAAATACACTGCATCCGAAGCTACGGATTTGCAAATAGAACTTGCTAAACTAGGTTTTACTCGAAAAGAAATATTAGACGCAACAGAGCACGTTCTAAAATTTGCACAAGCTACCGGGGCAGAATTAGCAGATGCGGCTTCATTGGCAGGTGCTTCTCTTCGTATGTTTAATGCTGATACAAGAGAAACTGAAAGATATGTGTCTGCGATGGCTGTCGCAACAACCAAAAGCGCATTGTCGTTTTCATATCTCGCTACTGCATTACCAATTGTTGGACCGGTTGCAAAAGCCTTTAATTTCAGTATTGAAGATACTTTGGCTTTGTTGGGTAAATTATCGGATGCCGGCTTTGATGCTTCAATGGCTGCTACTGCTACCCGTAATGTTTTTCTAAATTTAGCTGATAGTAATGGAAAGCTGGCAAAGGCGTTAGGTAAGCCCGTTAAAACATTGCCTGAGTTAGTTGAAGGATTGAAATCGCTAAAAGAAAAAGGGGTAGACTTGAATACTACTCTTGAATTAACTGATAAGCGTAGTGTTGCCGCTTTTAATGCCTTTCTCACCGCTGTTGATAAAATATTACCACTTAGAGAACAGATTACTGGTGTAGAACGTGAATTGGGCGATATGGCTCACACGATGGGAGATAATGTTCATGGAGCTCTTGCTAACTTATCTTCAGCATGGGAAGCGTTTATGCTTTCTTTCTCCGAGTCAACGGGACCTGCTAAGGAGTTTCTTAATTGGATGGCTGATAAAATAAGAGGTATCGCCAATGATTTGAAATCTCCTGAAGAAAAAATAGAAAAGATAGATTATAATTTTAGAACACTTGCAAAAAAAGATGCGAACAAAAAGTTATTGGAAGTAGAAAAAGATTTTCAGGCAGAATATAAGAGGCTTATTGATGCTGGTGATACAGAGGAACAAGCATACACAAAAGCTGTTATTCAAATGAAAAATAAACGTATTGAAGTAACGGCCCAAGAGAGAGAAGCTTTAAAACGGATGAAAACTCGTGCTCAATATGCAACATCAGAGTTTGAAGATATGTCTTGGATAAAGAATGGTGCTGCTAAAATGTTTGGCTATTACACATCGGAAGCAGAAAAAGCGGATAAGGCTCAGTTGGAATTTTCTAAAAACTTATTCAAAATAGCATCTAGCGATGAATTTAATCGTGGACTTGATGTGATTGCAGAAAAGTTCCGTCCAAAGGGTAACGACAAAAATGGTTCAGGTATAACAGTCCTTACTGATAAAGAAAAACGTGAACAGGAAAAAGCTCTCAAAGAGAAGCTGAAAATTCATGAAACTTATCAGGAGTCAGAACTAGCTCTTATGGATGAGGGACTGGAGAAAGAACTTGCTAAAATTGGTGTTGCTTACTCGAAGAAGATTGCTGCCGTCAAGGGTAATAGCAAAGAGGAAATTGCTACACGTCAGAATTTAGCTAAGGAAATGCAGGAAAAGCTAGATGAGTTTACTATTAAGTATAATTCTGATCGTGAGAAGAAGGATGTTGAGAACGCTCTTGCTGTTGTAAAAAAGGGGTCCCAGGAAGAACTTGATTTGAAATTGCACCAGTTGGAATTGCAACGTGAAGCAGAAATTGATGCAGCAGAGAAAACAGGTGAAGATGTTTTTCTCATTGACGACAAATATGCAAAAAAGAAACAAGAACTTTACGAAAGACATGCATCCGATCAGGTGCAATTAATAGCAGAGAATGCAGCGCATGAGCAGGAAATCCGGGATGCTGCATATGTTATGGATACGCTTGCTCTTAAAAAACAGTTAGCTTCTAAGGAAATAACCCAGCAAGAGTATGCAGAACTTGAGTATCAGTTAAAATTAGATTATGTACGTAAAACAACCGAAGCTGCAATTGATGCGTTGGAGTTGGAACTTCGAAACGAAAATTTGAGTGCAGAGGATAGGGCAAAGATTGCAGAGCAGTTACAGAAATTGAAAGCGGACCTTTCCCAGCAAGAAGCAGAAGCGGAAATAGATGCTATCAATAAAGTTACTAAAGCGGATGAGAAAGCACAGAAAGAACGTCAGAGGAATCTGAAAAAATGGCTTCAAACTGCATCTCAAGCAGTGGGTGCTATTGGTGATCTAGTCTCTACTATTTATGATGGTCAGATTCAGAAAATAGAAGAAGAGCAGGAAGCTAATGATGAGAAATATGATAAGGATGTAGAACGAATACAGAATCTAGCTGATTCGGGAGCAATCTCCGAAGAAGAAGCAGAAGCTCGTAAGCGTGCGGCCAAGGAAAGAACTGAAGCTAAGAATGCTGAACTTGAAAAACAAAAACAAGAAATGGCACGTAAACAAGCCATTTGGGAAAAGGCGACTAGTGTCGCTCAAGCTGGAATAGCCACTGCACTGGCAATAACTGAAGCTTTACCGAATATTCCTTTATCTATTGTTATTGGTGCCATGGGAGCAATTCAGGTTGCAACTATTCTTGCAACTCCTATTCCTTCCTATGCAGACGGTACTCAAGGTAATGATAGGCATCCCGGCGGTGCCGCTTTAGTTGGTGATGCCGGTAAACATGAAGTTATCATGTATTCTGGAAAAGCATGGATTACTCCTGATACTCCAACTTTAGTTGATATTCCTAAAGGTGCGCAAGTCTTTCCTGATGTTGATAAGGTAGATATCTCTAATTTTGATATACCGGATTGGGACTTTCCCACATTTTCACCGACATATTTTGCATCTTCTTCCGGTGACACCATTGTTTTCAATGATTATTCCCGATTAGAAAAAAGGGTTGATAGAACAAATTTCCTTTTGATGAAGAGTCTAAAAATGCAACGCCAAGATGCTTCTAACCGTGAATTTGAACTGTATAAGTTATCTAAACTGAAATAGCCATGATTGAAAGATTAAATCAGATAACATTGAGTGATTTCATTGAACTTTCATGCGGAAACTATGCTTGTTTGCTTTCGGACTGCAAATCTATGTCCGAAAGCACGCTTAAAGAAATAGCGTCTAAATTACTTGTCGAATACAGAAGTATTGTTAATCCTTCGAATATGAAGGCTATGGTAATGGACAAAGAGGATATGCTGAAAGAACGTGCCAAACTATTGAGTCTTCGTATTTGTCAGGCTCTTGTTTCTCTTGGCTTTTATGATGATGTTCGTCAGGTATTGGGTCAACTAAATGTAGATACCCGAAATATGAGTGATGAACAAGTAATATCGAAGATTGATTATTTACTTCATTCTGCAATTTTTGAGCAAAAACGGAATGAGGAAAGACGCAGTGAGGAACATAAAGGAAGTAAGGCTACTCCTGAACAAATTCGTTCTTCTTTTGATGCTGAGATTGCTTTTCTAATGACATTCTTTAAAATGAGTATTGATTCTCGTGTAATTAGTGCTGCTGTCTACGCAAATATCGTTCATCAAGCTGATGTTGAAATATCGATCAGAAAAAGAAGCACATGATAATATTGGTACTACATATATGCTGTAATTCGATTAATTTTTAATTAAAGCGAATTATTTCATACAGTCGTTTGTACATCTCCTTTAGAATCACAAACGACTTTTTTATGAATAGAAAAAACAGCATCCATTGTATAAATAGGCATTTATACAATGTTTTATTGTCAGAATTACGTACATTAGAGACGAAGTGTAATCGGATAACAGCAGAAGTGTCCGAGGTAAAAAAAATGATTGCCTTATTGCCCCCCGATATAGGCACTCTTATTAGTTCAATCGAGCGTTCTGCTAAGGAAATGCACGAACAAAGTATCATGCACCGGAAATATGTGGAAAGGTGCATTAATGGCGAACCGAAGATACACCTAATAAGGAGGGCTGACAATGGACTTTGAAAAGGAATTATCAGAAATATATCCTTGGATATTAAAGGTGGCAAGAAAATTCTGCTGTTCCATGCAAGATGCTGAAGACTTAGCCGGTGATACAGTTTATAAGCTACTTGTGAATCGTGATAAATTTGATTGTTCTAAACCACTTCAACCGTGGTGCCTTATTATAATGAGGAATACTTATATAATAAGATACAATAGAAATTCCCTTATACATTTTACAGGGCTTGATATGGTAGACGGAAGTGCCATTTCTAACTGTACAGCTCATTCAATACTGTTTGATGATTTGGTTTCCACAATACAACGGTGTGCTAAAAAATCCCGTTGTATTGATAGTGTGATGTATTATGCTAGTGGATATTCTTATGATGAGATAAGTGAAATCCTGAACATTCCTGTTGGAACTGTAAGAAGTCGTATTTCTTCTGGACGAAAACAATTATGTCAAGAACTTAAATATTAATTTTATATGTTATTGTAGTGATTACTGGCAATCGAAAAGAAATATTATATAATTTTTTCCGATTGTCAGTAATTTATTAAATTATTATCTGTTTCTAACTTGCCATTGAAAAGTTATATCAGTTTCAGTCATCTCTAATAACTTTATTAATATAACAAAGGTACTATCCGTTGGAGAAATAATTGCAATATCTCCAACTTTCATTCTGGCAAAATGAGAAGGCTCTCTAAACACAAAAGGGTCTGTAATATCTTCAAATTTTTGGGCTCCTTTAGCACTGCGAATTGATTCATTTGGTCCCATTAAATCTACGATCCCATGTACATATTGCAATGTACACCATCTGAATTTGATGGAACGATTATCTTTTTCAGAAAATTTTATTTCAAAATTTTTACCACTGCCAATTACCGCTACTCGTCTTATACCTGATCCATATCCAATATTACAGTCACCATAAATAAAAGTCGATGATTCAATTTTATTCCTTAGTTTAGGTGTGAAAAAGCTAACATTAATATTATTTTCAAGTAGTTTTTCATAACCTTGGCAATAAATTGCCCCATTGGGGTCTAATATTCCTATAATTACATCTTTGATACCACTCTCTATGATTAAATCTGTGCAGGATTGCAGTGGCTGATTATTTGCTATATTTATGCACGGTTCTAGAGTTGTCACTAAAGTTGCTCCATTAAGAGTAGATTTATCAAGTTTCTCTATCGCTATTCTTTCAGCATGTTTTGAGGACTCTTCATCCTTAAAAGCTTTTGCCAATATGATTCCGTCTTTTGCTATTACAGCTCCAACTTTAGGAAATGAAGTACATTTTGATTGTTCTTCTATTGCAATCTTCATTAAATCGACATTTGATAATTTCTGTTCCATTTTGATTATTGTATTTGTTTTTTTCAAAGATATAAATATTAAATTGAAAACAAGAATGCTAATATGAAATATTTTCACTTTTGAAAGCTATGATAATTTTTTAATATAGATATCGGTATAAAAAGGAAGCTGTGATGCGAATGGCGATATTTCTTTTGAAAGTAAATAACTATATATAGGGAGTTTTAAAATGAGAATTTCTTCTCTTATAATGTATTCCTTTGATAAATAGATGATTATATGATGATTTGATAAGGGGAGACTTTCAAGAATTTAGCCAATCGGAAAACCGGTTGGCTTTTTCTATATATTTGCTCGTGAACGTTCAAAAGGAGTTAAAATGCTTTGTAAATATGTACTTACCGTTGATAGTATTTCCTATGATATTCCCAAATCTTGTATTCAGAATTGGGATGAAATAAAGTTTTCCCGTAAACGCTCCGGACTTGAAGGAATAACTAGAACCTTTACTTCAAAATTCCAGTTTGTGGGAGAAGCCTATGATCTCATATTGGAGGAGTATTTGAGCAAATACCTAGCTTCTAATGCTAGTATCACTGTTTATACTATAACTAATTCTCATACTTATGAAGAATTCTTCAGTTGCCGACTGGATTTCGGTTCATTGACCTATGATGGAAATACTGTTTCTATTAATTCGATAGATGATAGTGTCGCTAATATCATAAAGGCTAACAAAGGAACGCAGTACGAATATTCGGTAGATGAGATAAAAGATACATATCAGCTTTATTATGATTCTGTAAGTATGAATTATAGTCAACCGCATACATTAGGTGGTAATACTGTAGAAAATGATGCTTCTTTGCAATATATCGTAATTGACAAAGGAATATATGTAGAAGCTATAACATATTCGCTTCCCTTATATATTTCTGGTGGTGAACTTCCGTCACGGGATTCACCTCTTGAGTTTTATGATGTACCACAGGAATCGAAAGATGATCCAAATGTATTTGTTAAAGCCTTGTCCGACATTGATATAGTATTGAATTTTAGTTTTGAATACTATATCAGTTATAGTGATGCGTATACAACTAAAGCTGAAATTGTTCTAGGTGGGCGTTACGAAGATGGTCGTTTAGTCGAGTTGAAAAGATGGGGGTATAATAAGGGGGATGTTACTCCAAGTAATCTGAATGAATCCATCAAGATTCATCTGACTAAAGGGCAGGCTTTATTTTTTGATTTGAATGTAACATTTAACAGAGTTAATGCTTCTACTGGCAATATTTATTTTCGTAATTTCAAATTTGAGACACGCTTTACTTCTCGAGCTAACCCTATCTATGTGGATGCAATAAGACCTATTGATGTGTTAAACCGATTGCTTAAAAGCATGAATGGTGGAAATGAAGGTATCTATGGTGAAATAGCTTCAGGTGTTGATGAAAGGTTAGATAATTGCGTGATATTAGCTGCTGAAAGTATCCGTGGAATCCCCCAAGCTAAGCTATATACTTCTTATACAAAGTTTAAAAACTGGATGGAAACAGTTTTTGGCTTTGTGCCTGTGATCAATGGTGTCACTGTTTTTTTTAAACACCGGGACAAATTGTTTAGTGATAACAATGTAAAGGATTTAAACAGCAGCTTTTCTAGTTTTGAGTATAAGGTTGATTCATCAAGAATATATTCTTTGGTTAGGGTAGGATATGATAAACAGGACTATGAAAGTATGAATGGTCGTGACGAATTCCGATTTACTACTGAATATACTACTGGCATTGATATAACTGATAATGTATTAGAGTTGATTAGCCCTTACCGTGCTGATGTTTATGGAATTGAATTCTTATCGCAAAAGAGAGGCCAAGATACAACGGATAGTGAAAGTGACAATGATGTGTTTTTTGTTTGTGCCAGTACTACATTACATGATAATGGCGGAGTACAAACATATAAAGAGTATAGGCTTATAAGGAGCGGTTGGGAAATAAGTGGTGTACTTGATCCTGAAACGATGTTTAATACCATGTATTGGCAAGGAGGCATATTGCAAGCAAATGCCGGCTATATTGGTATGTTTACTAAAAAACTATCTTATTCTTCTTCTGACGGTAATAGTGATGTTGTTGTCAATGGTATAGGAATGAAAGATGATTTTAACGTTGAAAGTGGTATTATAACTTGTGGAGATGTTTCATTCACAACTTATAATGAAGATATTCCACCAACAGATGATGAAACGATTAAAATCTTAAAAGATGATCTAGTTTACGAGGGCTACATCAAAGAGGTGAGTAGTACAGTTGAGAGAAACGAGGGAGTGAAGTATGATTTATTTGTCCGTTCAATAACAAAAGCCTAGAAATATGATTATAAGCCCGTTTACCCCACTGTTTTTTTCTCCGTCTACCGATAAATTTGGAGCGAAGAGTAAATATGTGCAATTATTCGCACGTACAGACAGGATTTTTGTTGAATTGATTTTGACAGCCAAAGAGCAGGAGCCTATAGTTTACATTAATAATCTTTTAAGTAATATATCTACACCTGTATCATTAAGCTCATGGAAGATGAATGATGATAAGATTCTTTATTTCTATAACATTTCATTGCTTCCATGTGGATACTATACTGTAACAGTTAATGGGAATACGAGTGAGATTTTTAAAGTTACGGACGATGAATGTGAGTTATCAGAAACCAGCCTTATTCAGTATTCAATGAAAGATAATAAGCAGCGTCTTGATGCTGTCTGGTGGATAGATGGGATGCAATACTTTTTTGATTTTCGCGTTCCTGGTGGTTTCAAAGATAACGGATGGACGTTCGGTGTGGATAATGAGCAGTTCGTGACCTCTGATGAGGATATTGTTGAGCTATTCAGCCACGAATATACAACAGTATTATTCACGCTTGGAAATGGGATGGGATGCCCTGTGTGGTTTGCTGAATTATTGAATCGTGTCTTATGCTGTAATTACGTCTACTTTGATGGTGTTCGATATACCAGAAAGGAAAGTAATGTTCCGGAACTTAACCAGCAAATAGAGGGATTGAAGAGTTTTGTGTTCAATCAAATGTTACAGAAGGTAAGAACGATGAATCCAGTTTTGGAATGGAATAACCAGCTTGCTATGAGGTGTGTACAAAGCGGTGCTTATAGGATAGCAGATGATGAAGGAATGCGTAGTATCAAGTATGGTTCAGAAAGTGAGGTTGCAGAGGTCGGAGCATATATCAATATGACTAAGGCTATTCCTAATACTGGAGTTTCTATTAATAGTGATACTATGGTTACTGTCAACAGTATTCATCACCCAGGTGTTGATGAAAATTCATATTGGGATTTGATTGCAATCAAGACGACTGACATAGATAACAAGTATATTGGTAGAAGAGGTTACGGTAAACTTACAGTTAATGGACTGGATAGACTAAAGAACGATTTGGACAACGGTTCGATAAATTTGCGTGCTGTACTATATAAAGGAGATTCGTATACTAACCTCATTGAAGGGAGTGTAATCAGTAGGGATGGTGTATGTGTCTTGAAAGGTATTAACGGTGGAGATATTGGTGCTCTGAAGGAGTTCCAACTTTATCTTGATAATGTCTATGATTGCGACATAGATAATCTTGGTATGACCATTGAGCTTGTATGGGTATATGAAAATGATTAAAAAAGAGAATTATGACAGAAACAGAAAAACAACAGATTATTAGCCTTGTGTTACAAGCGTTGAAGACAAACAGTCTTACAATAGAGCAACTGACTGATACAACAGAGCTATCCAAAGATATGTACGTTGAAGTTAGTGGCGGTCGGAAAATATCTATTGATTTACTTTCAAGTACCATTGCTAAAATGGTGAATGGGGATTTTGATGCATTAGTGGAGAATGTCAATAAGATTGCAAAAGATTTATCGGATGGAGACGCCGAGTTATTGAAACGTATAACAGGAGTGTCTGATAAATCCAATCCTTTGACTGACCCATTTAAAAGTATTGGCTCTTTTACTACTATTGGTAGCTTTAAAGATAAATTAAAAACAATGTATTCCGGGGATTCTTCTATTGGGAATTATCGGTGTATTTTGTCTGTTGATTCGTCTAAGATTCCTGTAAATATACAAATTGAACGGTTGGAGCTTGATAAGGTTTGTCAATCATTCACTTCGTGTATACAACTGGCTACCATGTCAGACAATGCCGAAGGTGTATATTTAGGTACAGTTTGTACAATCTCACGAATAGGTATTGTTTCCAATGAGAGTGTTACATGGGGCAAATGGACCTCTGTAATAAATGACTTTGAGGAAAGGATAGGAAAAGCGAACGGTATCGCTCCTTTGAACGAAGAAAGTAAAGTTCCTTCTGAATGTCTGCCTGAACCGTTGTCTCTTGGGGAAGGTGAAGAAGAAGCTTTCCCCGGCAACCGTGGAAAGTCTTTGGAAGATACAATGAAAAATATCCCTTCCGATATAATCAAACCGGGTTCTTTCTCCGTCCTGTCTGACGCTTCCTATCTCAATGTGTATTTTAAGAAAGTGTCCAAAACAACCGGTAAAGAAACGGACGACAGCTTCCGTCTGCCTTCTGCTACCCTTGAACAAGCCGGCCTTTTGTCCGCCGAGGATAAGCAAGCCCTTGAGGATATGAAGAGCGGCACGCCCGCTGACGATGTAACACACCCCATCGTCATTGTTGATGAGATCCGCCCATTGAAAGACGGCTACTATACCCTTGAAACCGCTATTGCCGCCATTGTCTCCTATCAACAGGAATCTGGCGTCAAATATGAGCGAACGGGTCTCATCATTACTTACAAAACAGGCGAGTATGAAATGGAAACCCGGCAGTTCCAGGGTGCTGTGTCCGATTTTGCGACCCCTTCTCTTTGGAAACCCTTCGGGAATGGTGGTGGCGGTTCCGTTGTTGAAACTTCCGATGAACCGGCGGAAGGGGGAAAGGATGCCTTTTCAACTGGTGGCGCCTATGCCTATGTTCCGGCCAACCTCGACGTAAACGTGGAAACAGAAGGCATCGTAAAACTTCAGATGAAGAACGCTGCCGGTGAAACCCTTGGCGATGAAGTGCAGTTCGCTATCGGCACGGGTGGCGGCGGTCAAACTGGCGGTACCATTGTTGCCATTGCTTTCCAGTCGACACCTGTCTATGGCTCTTACGGCTCCACGCTACGAACCTTTGCCGCCATTCGTTCCGTGACCTCGAACGGTGTCGAATCCTCTGACAACCTGATTGAGAAACTAGAACTCGTAGACCGTGAAAGCGGGCTTACCGTCTGGACTGAAACCGTCAACAAAGCATCTTCCGGTGACATGAAGGACTTCTCCTTTGAACTGGACTTCACCGCATACTTTACGGCTGCCGGTACTCGGAAATTCAAGCTGATAGCCACTGACGAAAGCGGCAATACCGGTTCCAAGAATGTCAATGTAACAGCTGTTGATATTACCTGTACCTGTGTGCAGGTGCTCAACTATACCCCTGAAACTCTGCTTACTCCGACAACTGAAAGTTTCAGCCTTCCACTCTATAAGTTCGGAAACAATACCTCTGATAAAGGTATCAGTGCCCAGGTTGACATTAAGATTAACGGTGAATGGCAATCCTTGTCTACCGCCGTTGTCAATGACAACTACTCGCACTCCGTCGTAATCCGTCCTGCTTCCCTCGGCCTAGAACACGGTACCTATTCCTTGCGCATCCAAGGAACGGATGTCGCATCCGGAGTGAAAGGAAATGTCATTTACACGGCTGTCATGGTAATTGACCCGAATAGTTCCACACCTCTTGTCGCCTTGAGATACGATGATAAAAACGGTGGAGTAGTCCGACTGTACGAAACCGTAGAACTTGATGTTGCCTGTTATGACCCGTTGGAAATGACTTCACCCGTCAGCGTGAAAGCCAATGACGTGCAGGTAACACAAATTGCTGCCAGTCGTAACAAAACCTATCAGGTCAAACAACAACTGCAGGGCTACAAGGCTGACGGCACCGATACGGTCAACTATACCGCCGTATGCAAGGACGTGACTAGCGAACCTGTCCGGGTGACAGTTAGCGGTTCCGCCATTGACGCCGCCATAAAAGAAGGCGCCATCTATAACTTTGACTTCTCATCCCGTACCAATCAGGAAACTGACCATAGCATTGTCAGCGGTAATTATGAAATGAAAGTGGACGGTGCCAACTGGACTACCAACGGTTTTGGCACATTCTTGGGTGAGAACTGCCTTCGCGTAGCCGAGAATGTGGGCGTGTCATTAAACCATGCCCCGTTTGCCGGCTCGTCCATCGAATCCAACGGTGCCGCCATCCAGTTCGCTTTCGCTTCCAAGAACGTGACCGATGATGATGCCCTGCTCCTTAGCTGCTATGACGAAACGTCCGGTGCCGGCTTCTATGTCACCGGCCGGGTGGTCGGCATCTTCTGTAACAATGGCGTTTCCCGTCGTGAAGAACGCGCCTATCGACAGGGTGAAAAGATAACCGTAGCCGTGGTTGTTGAACCTGCAAACAACTACGTTGAACGTGACGGCACACGGTATTCCATGATGAAACTCTTCCTCAACGGTGAGGAAGTCGCCTGCCTTGGTTATGTTCCGGGCGGCGGCTCCCTGATTCAGACCAAGTATATAACGATGGACGGCAAACTGGGTGATTTGTATCTTTATTACATGATGGCCTGGAACTCCTATATGGAATGGGCACAGGCGTTCAAGAACTACCTTGTCCGTCTGACCGATACAGAGGTAATGGTGAAGGAATACGCCTTTGAGGACATCCTTAAAAGCCAGACAGCCGAGGGTAGTACCCAAAGCCGCCCGTCGGCTGCCGAAATCTATTCACGCGGTATGCCTTACATTGTCGAATGCCCCTATGAAGGCTCCGATATAGAAGCACTGGACGGCACCACTTCCACCAGTACGAAGATATACATCACGCTCTATTACTTTGACCCCGAACGCCCGTGGCGTAACTTCAAGGCCGTGAGTGTCCAAACCCGCAACCAGGGAACCACCTCTGCCAAACGCCCGGTAAAGAATAAACGCTACTACCTCGCCAAGAGCAAAGGCAAAAACAAGGACACTCGAATCATACTACTTAATCCGGACGATACGACGGAGGAAGGACGCCGTGCAATAGCCTTGGCTGCCATCAACAAAGTACAGGTCGGTGATAATACAATCCCGGTCGATGTCATTACCGTAAAAGTCGATTACTCCGATTCCGGCAATGCGAACGACTGCGGCGCCTGTGAAATGATGAACGTTACATACCGTGCCTTAGGTGGTAACTATATGACACCTGTCCAACGTGCATTTGACGGAACATTTGACAGCGGTGACTTGCATATCGAAGACTTGCAGATGAACCACTCTACCGCCAATCACCCGGTAGCCACCTATCGGTGTAAGGATGACAGCCTGCAAAACGTCTATTTCCATGCCAAAGGCAACTGGAAAGAAGACAAAGGGGAACAGTTCGCCCTCGGCTTCAAAGATACCCCCGGCTATAACAAAGGTTGCCTGAATTATGGTGACTTCATAGAGTTCTTCGGTACTCCTGACGAAACTTTAGACGCAATTGAGATACGCTTCAAACAGACTGACGGAGTCGATACGGACAGCGTGTACCTGCTTTCCCTGTATTGCGGTAGTTCGTACCGGATAATGAGGTATCAGGACAGCTCATGGAAAAAGCAGTCCGGTTCCATGAAGTATGAAAACGGCAAATGGAATGTCACCGGTGACGTCCTGAATCCGGTTGAAGGTTTCGAACTTCTTAACTACCAAGGTATGGACTGGTTTCAGGGCGTCGGTTCTGTTCAGGATATGATGGCCATGAAAACGGACAAGTCCTCATGGGTTCAAAAACTCGTGGATAACGGAACTATCTCTGCTGATACCTTCCCGGCATGGACTTACTACTTTGAATCGCTTGTCGATGATGACCAGCTCGCCATTGATTACGCTTTGGGTAAGAAAGTGCCCTATAACCTCTACCGATGGTTGCGCTTCTGTGATTCCTGCGATTACTCCAAAGGCGGGAACTGGCAAAGAACATGGAAGGAAAACCTGTATAAATACGCCTGCCCAGAAAGTGTCTTGAGTTATGACATCTTCACCGACTACCTTGCCGCCACTGACCAACGCGCCAAGAATATGCAGCCGATGTGGTTCTTGGAAGAGTATGCTTCCGTAACAGACGGTGTGTACAGCTCCGAGGATGCCATGCGCATGTACCTGAATAAAATCTATGACTGCGATACGCTCAATAGCAAGGACAATGACGGTGGTTGCACGGTTGATACCGAGGTGGACCCCAACCGGACGAGCGATGAAACATTCACTAACCCTTATGCTGGCTACGGCTCCGTTCTGTTTAATAACATCTATCTCCAGCAAGTAGTGTGGACTGACTCATCCGGTACGGAACTCTCCCTGCGTACCGTTGCCGCCGCCATGCGTAACGTTCAGGCGACCATTGACGGCGTCACCCTGCACCCGTTCTCACCCGAAGGAGCTACGCATTTCTTCATTGACAAACGGCTCAAAAAATGGCAGAAACTGGTTAGTTCTTACGACGGTGAACGGAAATACATCTCCTATACCGCCACCTCTGATGCTATTTACTTCTATGCCCTGCAAGGTCTTGGACTTACCGCCCTTCCGTCTTTCATCGAAAGACGTTGGCGTATTCGTGACGGCTATTTCCAAACTGGTGATTTCTTCAGCGGTGTAATTTCCGGGCGCGTATCTTCCAAATCAAACGCCACCATCCGGATTGTCGCTGCTAAAAACGGTTACTTCGGTGTCGGCAATGACGCTAGCGGCAACCTTTCCGAAAGCTGCTTCCTTGAAGCGGGCGAAGAATATGTATTCACCAACTTCTCACATGAGGAAGGCGCCTTGCTGTATATCTATCAGGCTGACCGCATGAAGCTGCTCGACCTGTCTGAAATCTCCCTGTCAAGTACGGTGAGCTTCTCCGCCATGCAACTTGTGGAAACCCTTATCTTGGGCTCTGACACCCATACAGAACAATCCATCGGTTCTTACGCACCGCTTACCTCGCTGAACTGCGGCGAAATGCCCTTCCTCGTATCACTCGATATCCGGAACACACAAATCGCTACGCTCGTTACCGACAAATGCCCACGTATCGCCCATATCAATGCGTCCGGTAGCAAACTGGAGAACATCACTCTTGCAGAGACTTCTCCGATTAATGACATCTCTCTTCCACCAACAATGACAAGCCTCCGTTTTGTCGGTCTTCCTGAACTGACCTATACCGGTCTTTCCGCCCCGTCCGGCCTGCAAATAGAATCCATGCCGAACGTCCAACGCCTGCGTCTTGAAACGTCGCCTCAACTTGACGCCATTCAGATGCTCCGTGACGTCCTCGCTTCACAAGCGGCATCCCGTAAACTTTCCATGCTCCGTATCTCGAACATGACACTGAAGGCTGACGGCTCCGAGCTTCTTGCCATTCTCGAATATGGAGTCGCCGGTATGGATGAGGACGGTAACAGACAGGATAAACCGGTAGTCAACGGCACGTACGAACTGACGGTTATCCGTGAAACGGATGAAATCGAATCCCTTGAATCCGGTATCGACGGCCTTGTCATCCTTACCGTCATAGATGCCTACATCGACCTGATCAACTGGTTCAATAATGAGTCTTATGGCGGGGAACCGTACTACGATAACGTAACGCTGGACAACATCAATGAAGTCCTTGAATATTATAACGGCGAAACCTACGAGGAATATCTCGAACGGTTTGCTGAAGACAATATGGATATTAATGATTTAATTAACAAGTAACTATGACTAATGAACAAAGCGCCACGCTGCTTCGCTTGAACAAACAGGCACAAGTAGCAGCACTGAACGCCGTTGGATTCTCGGATATCACCGAGAATTCCCGCGCATCTGAATTTGGACAACGTATCAAGTGGGCCGCCGGCCTGTTTGACCTTACTCTTGCCTGTAACCGTATTTCTGATAACTCCAAGGCATACTTTACCGCTGCCGAATGGAATTCCCTTACGCTTGCTAATAAGCAACTGTACATCAAACGCGGGCTTCGTATCCGTGCCCACGGACACTCCTTCGTAATCGCCGCCCAGGAGTGCTATAATGCCGATATGACTACTACCTTCTATTGGGGCGGTCAGGGTAAAGCCATAGACGGCCTGAATCAAAAAGGACTGGGTGCCATGTACGGCTGCTTCACGGGTGAGGAAGATACCGAGCTGATCATCACCGGCCTGAAGGACCAGAACAATAGCGGTGTAATCGGTGCGCCGGCTGCTGAAGCTGCCCGTGCATACCGTGCCTACACTTTGGAAAGTGACGGTATCGAGGATGAATCCAACTGGTTCCTTCCTTCATCCGGCCAAATGCTTCTGATGTACCGCTACCGGGATAAAATCAATGAGATGATGCGTACCTTTTGGAGTAGTGACAGTATGCTGATGACTGATAAATACTACTGGTCATCAACAATTTGGGATGTAAACTCCGCCTGGGCGTTCGAACTGAATACCGGGCGTATTACGAATCAAAACAAAAATTCAAATCTTCTCCATGTGAGAGCTGTTGCTTCCGAATAGTATTAACTTAATATTATACAATAAAATGGATAAAAATATCGCCAGTGCCATGCTTCTGCGCCTGAATAAACAAGACCAGATAGAAGCCTTACAGTCAATTGGTTTTACAACCGTGAATGAAAACACCCCCGCAAGCGACATCGCCAAATATATGCAATGGTCAGGTACGCTTCTTGACCTTTCTTTGGCTACGCTCCGGATTGAAGACGGTGAACAAGTCTTTTTCACGGCTTCCGAATGGAACTCCATGAGCGCGAATAATCGCTCCAAGTATATCCGTATCGGCATCCGACTTCGCGCCGAATGCCACCAGTTCATTATCGCCAAAAGCGACTGCGTTGACGCAGGCGGCAATAAAACGTTCAAATGGGGTGGCTACGGAACTGACCTACGCGGCCTGAAAAACTACGGCAGTGGTAACCAAGGACTCTATGATACCTTCGACGGCAAGGAAAATACCGATGTTATAATAGAAACCCTTGCAGGCGTCAAGGACACCCAGGGAACTGTCGGCGCCCCTGCCGCCGAAGTTGCCAGAGCCTATAAAGCCTGTACGCTTGAATCTGACGGAATTGAAGATACAACCGTGTGGAACCTGCCCGCATTGGGTGAACTTATGCTTATGGCCAAGTATAAAACCGAAATCAATGAGCTCATAACTTCTATGCTTGGCAATCAAAATATATTTACAAACGACTGGTATTGGTCTAGTACCGAATATGACGCTTCCAGCAGTTGGAACGTGAGCTTCAGCGGCGGCAGCGTCAGCTCGGGCCTCCGCCAGGGCGCGGGCCGGGTTCGTCCCCTCGCCGCAATAAACACTTTGTCCCTTTAATTCTTTATCCCTTAGAGAGTTAGCTAAATAAAAGCCCCGGTAGGGGCTTTTCAGATTCACTTTTTTGTGCTAAAATTGTGTTAATTGCTTTACAGTTATTAACTTTGCGCCCTCTAATACATACATTAAAATATCAAAAAATTAACATGGCACTTACACAAGACCTTCCTATATCAAATTCGATGTATAAGCTTCTGAACCTTATCATTGATGCCCGGCAACAATTCCCCAAGGCGTTCCGGTATGAATTTGGTACGGAGTTGATGATGCTTGCCGTCCATTGTTGCGAATATATCCGTTATGCAAATACAGATATGAACCTTGAGCACCGTGCAGATTATCTGATGAAGTTTTTGTGTGAGTTTGATGCATTGAAATTACTGCTAAGAGTGTGTGAAGAACGACATTTGACCAGCCTGACTCAAACTGCCGAAATCTGTCTGCTTGCAGAGAGCATCGGTAAGCAAAGTACCGGCTGGTACAAAAAAACGGTTGCAGATCTCCAACGGCAAAAAGCTAACGGATCGCAACAAGTCGCAAAGCCGGAGTCATAATCGCCAAGGGGATTATGAGTGAGCAATTAGAATTATTTATTGGGCATCCCCCCGGTGATGAGCCGGGAAAGACTAAGATAGCGGATGCAACGGCTTCCAGCAGTTGGAACGTGAACTTCAACAACGGCAACGTCAGCACGGGCAACCGCCAGGGCGCGGGCCGGGTTCGTCCCCTCGCCGCAACAGGTAATATAATCTATGACATACTTCTTAGCAGTATTTTCGAAGCATCCGAAGATTGTGCCAGGCAGAAAAGAACGAGTACGGATTGTGTTGAGTTCTATAATGATTATCAGTCCGCATTGGTGCGGCTATGGTATTCTATTATTTACGGTGAATATGTACCGGACTTTTCAAAAGTATTCATACGGACTTACCCGGTATATCGGGAGGTTTTTGCCGCCGCTTTCATTGATCGTGTTGTCCATCACTGGATCGCTCTTCGTATCGAGCCGATCTTAGAGGAACGCTTCCGGGAACAAGGAAACGTCTCCAAGAACTGCCGGAAAGGTGAGGGATGCTTGTCTGCCGTGCACTATCTGAATAACATGATAGTCGAGGTCAGTGAGCATTATACTGCCGATGCGTACATTTTCAAAGATGACCTGTTCAGTTTCTTCATGTCTATCTCGAAATCGTTGGTATGGGAAATGCTGAACATATTCGTAAGGGACAATTATAAAGGTGATGATATTGAATGTTTGCTTTACCTTCTAGCCGTTACTATCTTTCATTGTCCACAAAATAAGTGTATCAGACGCTCTCCCGTCTCCATGTGGGACAAACTTCCCAGTAATAAAAGTCTGTTTCATAATGACCCTGACAGGGGAGTGGCTATCGGGAACCTGCCGTCGCAACTCATAGCCAACTTTCTGGCGTCTGTATATGATTATTTCGTGATGGAAATACTGGGATTCAGACATTATGTACGCTTTGTTGATGACTTTTGTATCGTGGTGAAATCTCCGGAAGAAATATTGTCCAAAGTCCATCTTCTTGATGGTTTCCTGAAAGAACAACTCCTTTTACGGTTGCATCCACGCAAGCTGTATCTTCAGCATTATAAGAAAGGAGTCTTGTTTGTTGGGGCGTTCATTTTGCCGGGTAGAATTTATGTATCTAACAGGGTGGTTGGTAACACATATAACGCTGTCAGGAAATTTAATAGAATAGCTGAAAATGGATTTGCAGAAGCGTATGTTGAGAAGTTTGTGAGTACAATGAACTCTTATTATGGCCTGATGAAACACTTTGCAACGTACAATATCCGTCGTAAAATTGCAGCGATGTTACTTCCTGAATGGTGGGAATATGTTTATATCGAAGGACATTTTGAAAAGTTTGTATTGAAGAATAAATATAACCATAGAAAACAACTAATTAAACATATCAAAAAACATGGATCAAAAAAATATCTTACCGCGTGGGATTGCTAAGCCTATCGAGCAACAGCCGGACGGAACTTGGATTGTACGTCATCACTTCCGGGTGGTTGGTACCAGTGAGAATGGTGAAGAACTGGTAACTTTTGCCAGTTCGGAATATCCCGAGAAACCTACCTTGCAACAGATTCAAAGAAGTATTGACCGTTATCGGGTGTGTCTAACAATGTATGGAGATACAATTTCAGACGAAATAGAAAAGGTTGATCTTTCCGTGTATATGTTTACGGATTAATAGTTCAATCTGTTGGTTGTTTAGGGGTGCTTATCAAGCATCCCTTTTTTATTTATGGAAAAAGTGAAAATTATAATGTCTTGTTTTATAGATATTTATCATAGAATTGATTTCCAAGATTTTCCATTTTTGTAAAACTCGTTATTATACTCAATACATTTGTTCCATACAGAATATTTTATTAATAATTAAACGCTATGAGTATGGGTATAAAAGTATTGTATGATTGGCTTTTGCAATCTAACCGACCGGCACACGTCAAAGCCGGGATGTTCGTCTTTGTTGTAATGCTTATTTTCTGTTTCCTTCTATTAGGCATTGATTTCTGTAAATCTGCTATTGTTTCTTTAACGACAACCGCCATTGCCGCAATAGTGGTTGAGTACATTCAGAAAAAGTGCGGGTTCATCTTTGATTGGCTTGACGCATTAGCTACTGTTTTGCTTCCTGGGCTGATTACTGTGTTTTCAATATTGGTAGTAACTTTATGATTAATATTATGAGATGGTTATATGAGTTATTTAATGTAGACCAGATACGAATTATTTTCGTTTCGATGTTCAGTTCTCTTCTTGCTTATTTAACGCCGACTAAAGGTTTTCTTATAGCATTAGTTGTAATGTTTGGATTTAATATTTGGTGCGGAATGAGGGCTGATGGTGTTTCAATTATACGTTGTAAAAACTTTAAGTGGGATAAGTTTAAAAATGCCTTGGTCGAACTTCTCCTCTATCTTATAATCATTGAAGTAGTCTTCTCCTTTATGAGCTTGATAGGAGATGGTGAGAATTCATTGTTAGTTATTAAGACTATTACGTATGTATTTTCTTATGTATATCTTCAGAACGCATTTAAGAATCTGATTATTGCTTATCCTAGAAACAAAGGGTTTCGTATAATTTACCATGTAATACGTTTTGAATTTAAGCGGGCTACGCCTACACATGTACAAGGAATTATTGATAGAATCGAAAACGAACTAGATAAAGAGGAAAGATATGAAAATATTGATTGATAACGGTCACGGTAGTAATACTCCGGGTAAGTGTTCTCCAGATGGCAGGTTAAGGGAATACTCCTATACCCGTGAAATTGCTGGGCGTGTAGTATTTGAATTGCGTAAATTAGGTATTGATGCGGAACTGGTCGTGAAAGAGGAAATAGATGTTCCTTTGTCAGAACGTTGTAGGCGAGTGAATGAATATAAAACTTCTGATGCAATTCTTATTTCTATCCATTGCAATGCAGCCGGTAATGGTTCAAATTGGATGCAAGCACGTGGTTGGGAAGCATGGACCAGTGTGGGACAGACAAAAGCCGATAAGCTGGCTGACTGTCTGTATGCTACTGCTGAAGAATGTTTGTTTGGAATGAAAATACGGAAGGATATGGCAGACGGTGATCCAGATAAGGAGAGTAGTTTTTATATCTTAAAGCATACGAAGTGTCCGGCTGTTCTGACGGAGAATCTGTTTCAGGATAACAAAGAGGATGTGGATTTCCTGCTGTCAGAAGAAGGTAAACGGACTATTGTCTCTCTTCATGTGAAAGGTATTTGTAAATATCTGAAAGTATGAAAATGCTAATCTATATAACCATGTTCCTGATGTCAGGAATATGGTTTACTTCCTGCAAAACTTCTCATAGCATTGAGTCACAAAAGCAGATTGACTATTCAGGAGATTTTTTGTATTTGCGAAACTTAATTGAATCATTACAGCTGGATGTGAATAAGCAAACGAAAGTTACTACTGACAAGTTGAGTGATCTGAAAATTGAGAATAAAACAGTTTACTTGTCGCTTCCGGATTCAACCGGAAAACAGTATCTAGTCAAAGAAAGTACTACCACCGCTTCCAAACAGGAGCAAGAACGGAGTGAAGTTGATGAAACATTATCCATTACTTTGCAGCAGTTCTCGAATCGACTTGATACTATAAATAACAAGGTGAATGCTTTACTAAATCAAAGAGAGAAGGTAGTCGAGTTATCTTGGTGGGATTTGCATAAAGATAAAGTTTATTGCTATGTCATTGGCTTGATTCTTGCGGGATGGTTGGGGTGTAAATTTAAGAAATAAGCCTTTCTTTTATTGAAAATACAATTTTGGGGCGAAATTATATGTGATAAAATACAATATTGTGGAAATAATATATATCTTTGCAGCAAAAGAATATCTCTGTTGGCGCAGAGATAAACTTTAAATTCGGTGATGTAAAAATATAAAATTTTATTTTTATGGCAAAAATAAAGAATGTGGCTGAAACAGCCAAAAGGAAGCGTATAATAAACGCTAAAGAATGTGAATACGAACTTCGTGAGTCGTTAGAAAAGCTATTTGATGCTTTTTGGAATGCTGTACGTAATTATGAAAAAGAGGTAATACAAACCCCGTTTACAGCTCGTTGTCGAGGATTTGAAGCCTCCCTCTTAAACTCAAAAATAATTCAAAGTGTTCAGTCTGTTTTTAAAGATGACTGGACATTTGGAAAGTACAAAAGATTTATGCTTAGAGTTAATGGATATATTATGCTTTTTAAGAAATTAAATAGTAAAAATATGCCAATGAATGTTCCAACTCGTTTTTCATCATCTATTCAGAACCAAGAGCAAGGTTATTTGTTTGATATGTATGATAACGGGACAGAGCCTATTTTATTTTTTGGATATAATAAAAGTCGTTTTGGGGAGATTATAAATCCAAAATTGGTTTATATCGATGAAAACAGAGTGAGATGGACTATTTCTGAAAATGATATTTTTACGGTTAATAGAACAATGGATGTTCAGCCAGCCGCTGCGTCTCTCTCTGTACGCCAAAATATCAAAAAGAAAGAAGGAACAAATAATTAATAATATAATACATCACCGAATTTATTTTAGAAAACAACAATACTGATAGCAAAAATGGAAATCAACTATAAGCAGATAATATTTGCTCGTGAATATCGAGGTTACTCACAAACCGAGCTTGCTTCTAAGATTGTTGGATTGTCACAATCCAATTTATCTAAGTATGAGAAGGGTATTGGTCCTTTATCTACCGATGTGCTTAATCGCATAATTGATTTTCTGGGATTTCCAACTGACTTTTATGAGAAGAAAATCTCAAATATTGCAGAAAATGCGCATTACCGAAGGAAGAAAGGAATGACTAAAAATGAACGTTCCCAAATAGACCTTTCAAATAAGTTATTAGGTTATATTGTAGACCAAATGGGGGAGTCTGTGGAATTTCCAGATATGTCATTTCGAATGATTGACCTTGAAGATGGATATACACCCGAAACCGTGGCTCAGTACACCAGGAAGTATTTAGGCTTGAAAGATGAACCGGTTCGGAATATATTCTCTTTGCTGGAAAGAAATGGGATTATAATCATAGAATTGGATTATGATGTGGATCTATTTGACGGGGTTTCTTTTTTGACAGATGGTGGATATTATGTGATTATTATTAATAAGAATTTCAGTAATGATCATAAAAGATTCACTTTAGCACATGAACTGGGACATTTGATCATGCATACTTCAAATGAGTTTCTAATCTCTGAATATAGGGATAAAGAAGATGAAGCAAATAGATTTGCTTCAGAATTCCTTATGCCTTCTGATGCTATATCAAATTCTTTACGTGGACTAAAACTGCAGTATTTGGTGGAATTAAAAAGATATTGGTTAACCTCCATGGCATCTATTGTACGTAGGGCAAAAGATTTGAAATGTATTACTAACGAAAAATATAAATATTTTAGTATTGAACTAAGTAGAAGAGGATATAGAAAAAGCGAACCTGTGAGTGTATATATTGATATGCCGAATATGTACAATGAAGCTTATAAACTTCATAAGAATGAATTGGAATACTCAAATGAGGAAATGGCAACTGCATTTAGTTTGCCTATTGATGTTCTTACTAGATTTTGCTGTCCTACAAAAACTAATTTGAAATTAAGATTGAGTATATAATCTGTATATCTTATAAATATAATCATCATATGGCTAAAACAATAAAAAGATTCACTTATGCGGTGAAAGATAAATATGATAATATGGTAACTGTGTATGCAAGAATTGAAAAGGAAGGTGGTTTGTATTACTGGTATACAAGTCATTTGACAAAACCGCAAGATGCAGATGGAATAGGAATATATAACCCTTCTAATGTTGAGTCTAATCTTGATACTGCTGAAGCATTTTTGAAAGTATATATTAGTATGATGAAAGATTCTAAAGTAATTGTACCAAACAATCATTATTGATTTATTATTTTAGAGATAAGTTATGTTCTATTAATGATAAGTCCTTTTTATATTGTCCCGTCTCTTTGATTCGGGGCTTTCTTATACCTTTGCATCAGTTTTGGCTATGAACTTCATCTCCAAATTTGGCTGGCAATTGGAGTAGGTATCCGTTATGATGATGGAAGTCCTATCATTATTTGGACCTTATCAAAAAATATCATTTCAGAAGATGAAATAACGAAAGAGTTTCAAACTAAACTCATGTATGATAAAAAACACCAAAAACAGCATTAAAAAGATATGACATTACACGAAGCTATTATTAAATTGTTGAAAGAAAAGGGTACTCCTATGACAACAACAGAGATTGCAAATGCTCTAAATGAAAATAAATGGTATTTGAAGAAAGATAAAAGTGAAATTACTCCTTTTCAAATCCATGGGCGTACTAAAAACTACGATAAGCTTTTTCGTAGACTAGGAAATACTGTCTATTTGGTCACTGACTAATTACTATGGCAGAAGAAAATAAATATGCTCACAATTGCGTTTGTGAGGTAATTAACCTAAGGAAAGAAATTAAATTTATTTTTAATGGATTAAACTAATAAAGTAGTAAAACAGGTTTTGTAAAAAGATGAATATATACGAAGAAGGTCAAATTAAAGATATTAAAATTTGGAAAGCTACTGAACCATCGGTAGTTTCCAAAGCTGTAGGTTATATGACTAAGCCTATTGTTCTGGTTGCAAATAGGATTATCCCACAAAAAGCGATACAAGGTGCTCTAACAGGTTCTAATACTTTGGCAAAGTTAATTACTGATGAACAAGATATTATACGGGATGCAAAAGTTAATTCAATAATTGAGTTAAAAACAAAAGATCTTCAATTGTCCGATAAGTTAGCAGATGAAGTTCATAATTGGGCATTGGCCGGACTTGGTCTAGAAGGGGGAGTCGCTGGCTTTTTTGGCTTACCAGGTATGTTTGTTGATATTCCTATGGTTGTAACTATTGCATTAAGAACAATACATAAAATAGGAATTTGCTATGGTTATAAAGCATTAACATTAGAAGATACTCAATTTGTATATTCTATAATGTCTGTTGCCGGTTCTAATTCTATGCAAGAAAAGAATATGGCATTAGTTACTCTTAAACAATTAAATGTTATTCTTGTAAAACAAAGTTGGAAAAAAATGGCTGAAAAAGCTACTGTAAATAAGTATTGTAATGAAGCCATATTGATTACAATCAAGAGTCTAGCTAAACAACTTGGTATTAATATCACAAAAAGAAAGGCAATTCAAGCAATTCCTCTTATAGGTGCCGGTGTTGGTGCAACTATGAATATTGCTTTTATAAATGATATATGTTGGGCCGCAAGAAGAAGTTTCCAAGAACGTTGGCTTATTGATAATGGAAAAGTTCAATCGATTTAATTATTAGTTATATTCTTTCAAGACATCAGAAAGTAAGAAAGTACTAAGAGTATTTATTCTAGGGCTTTCTTCTCACTAAGTAGCAATCATAATAGAGTTTATAAGAGGTAGCTATTCGGCTACCTCTTAGTTTTGTAATCCCTCCAATCAACAACACACGAATCAACAAACTCTCAAGAAGGGTTACATAAGATAGTACTAATATATAATTGAAAAGTTCGGTAAGGATATAAAAAAGTGAGCACTTTTCTTTTAAGTCAAGTATAGCTATAATTGGTGAGCACTTATATTATATTGTTTGCTGTGATAAATAAGAACAAACTTTAGTACCTTTGGAATCTATTATTTCTGGAAATATTTTTTATTTATCAAAATCATGATTATATTTGAATTGATAATATTGTTTTAAAACTTATTAGATTTTGATTTATGATAAGAATGAAAAGAAATGTAAAAGGTTGGCTCGTTTGGGGAACTGTCATCCTCATATTAATTATAATAGTCATTTTAGCTTTCTATTTTATTCAGACCAAAGGTAAGTTTGCGGATAAACAGACCGACTGGGGTGAGTTTGGAAGTCTATTAGGAGCGATTGCAGGATTAATAGCATTCGTCGGAGTTTTATTTACATTAAGACAGAATAAACAGCAATTCTTGAATAGCGAGGATAGAGCTGTCTTTTTTGAGTTGCTTAGGATTTTTATTTCATATCGGGATGCCTTGCGAGTGAAAAGAATAGATTGGGTATATGATGAAAAACAATGTGAATGGAAAATAACTCCTTACAATGAGTTTTGTACACCAGAAAAAACTTATCGACAGATTTATGTAGAGTTATACCATACTTTCTATTTGGAAATAAGAAGAGGTATTCCTGAAAATTTTTCCAAAGAGGAATTTGTAAGGAGGATTATTCCCCAAAATATGTCTAAAGAGCAATGGATGTTTATATATGGTCAATTGAATGCTGCCATTAACAACATTTATTCAGAGCATGAATTTGGAATACATAAAGGAAAGATTAATATTTATCCTGTACATATAAACACTTATGATTACCTCTGTTTAAATGCGATTAAGATCTATTTTGAACAGAATAATTTCAAGCCCATAGCTGAAGCTTGTGCTAAAGCCGCTGATCATTGTTTTGCCCCATATAAAAATCAACTTGGCACATATTTTAGGAATGCTTATTATATTTTGGAAATGACTTCGGAATTCACTTCGCCCCTAAAATATTCGAATATATTTCGAGCGCAACTGTCAAAGTATGAACTTGTGTTGTTGTTTTTTAACTCATTTAGTTCATTATCAACAATTGAGACACGAAGGTTATACTTGAATGCCGATTTGTTCAATAACCTTGAGTTGAAAGATGTGCGATTGAAAGAGGGGATAAATGATGAATCTGTATCCCGCCGAATGGAATATATACATTTTCCACCAGTCTTGTTTCAAAAGGCAAACAAAAACGAATATATGTCTAGTAATTTGTTGGAAAAATTGTACAATGTGACTCTTTCAGAAAATAATATACTATAGAATGTTCGGTAGAAATAAAAAAGTGAGGGGAACCACCCCCTCACCAAAGTCAAACCAAAATAATCCGAATTATGTCCGTATTATCTTGATGTTGCAAAGATACAATTATTTTTCGATTAGACAATAAAAATCCCTGCATCGGCTCAATGCAGGGATGGTGTCAAATAAGAGCTTAACTGATTTTTAATGATGTCTGATGAATCATTTCGCTAACATCGTTCAAAGCGTTCAGGAACGTTTTGAGTTCATTGTCAGTAAAGCGAGCCTTTTTCCCGTTGACTATATTTCCGTTAATACGCTGATATAGCCAGTTTCTACTTTTACCAAAATATTTCTTTGCAATATAACTGAATGAGATTGCTTCGGGCAATTCTCCAAGTTTATCACGTAATATGGCTTCTTCCGCTCTTTCTATATAATCATTGCAGGCATTTACCGTTGCTTTTAGCCCAGCTTCAGATGCTTTTTTGTAGGCTTCCTTTTGGGCTTCCGGTAGTTTATTATATTTATCCTGCATTTCCTTTTTGAAAGCTTCTTTTTCTTCTGTGGTTTTTAGTTCTTTGAATCTTTCAAAGTCAGCCTGCATTTCTTTTGTTGGCAGGCAATCATTCCAATCTATCATAGCTTTTAATGTTTGTCCCTCCCCGAAGGGAGGGATGTTAATTACAACTTTTTTAATTTCTCTTGGATTTCGTTCATCCGATCGAGTATGTCATTTATAAGCGCTTCCCGTTCTTTGGCATTTTCAGGAACCCCATAGGCCTCGTGAAAAGAAGCGAGAAGTTTTAAATTCTCATACTCTTGTTCTAATTCTTTTTTTTCTTCATCTTTCATCAGTTAAACATTAAAATTAAGAACTCTTATTTGACACTACAAAGATAATAAGCATTTGGTTATTATGCAAATTCTTAGTGATTTATTTTATATGTGATTATTCATTTTTCAAGTTGTCAAGTATTTCCCTGATTGCTTTATCAGCGTGTTTTCTCATTATTGTGACATAGTTGAAGATTGGTCTATCTTCTTTCATTGACTGCCCGATACAGTATTCCAGTGTACTAAGAGGAATTCCCAGGTCATATCCATGTTGGACGAAAGATTTGCGGGCTGAATATAGGGTGAATTTATGCCTGATTCCTGCCACCTTGCCTAATTGACTGATTTTCCTAGCCAGCAGGTTATAGCAGGAGGTATAGTTCTTGTATTTCCCGAATATAATTTTCCCTGTATTCTTTTTCATATACTTTTTTATAATGGGCTTTGCTTCTTCGGGAATGGAAAAGGAAATCAGGGAGTCCCCCTCTTTGGTGTTTTTGGTCTTTTTTCGGATGTAGTTTATTTCATCCGTCCGGAAATCGTATGCTAGTATGTCTACTAGGTTCATGCCGGCAAGATAATAAGTAAGCATGAAAATGTCCCGTGTGACGTTGAGATTGTAATGCTCTAAATTGGCGTCCCTGATTGTCTTGAGTTCTTCGACGGTGATTTGCGTTTCCCTCTTTTGGGCTGATGGAATTCTGGCTGTGATGAAAGGGTCGATATCGTAGGTGACGTATCTCATCTTTATAGCATAGTTAATGATAACCTTTAGGAGGGTTATGTAGATGTTGATTGTGGTGCTTGACAGCTTTGTCTTTTTGAGCCATGATATGTACTGGTTCATTCTGATAGGGGTAATATGTTCCATGAGAGAACCGTTCCCGATGAATTGCATAAACTTGTTTGTGGCCAGCCGATAGAGTTTGTATGTCTTGGTACGTTCTTCTTCATCTATTTGGGACAGATATTCATCCACGATATCCTCGAACTTACGATGCTTTTCTCCGTTTAACGGGTTAGTTATCATTTTGACTAATTGCGTGCACGTGAGCGAATCAGGGTAGTCCAGTTCCATGTATCGCTTGAAATAAAGGTTGTATAGCTGTTGTAATTTTGTATTGAGAAAATCCTTGTCTGGACGGTGTACTATTTTACCGTTCTTAAACTCGTTTTCCCTTACCACTATATCCGTGGTGATGAATCTCGTTTCAGAGTTGTGTGCGACTCGAATTCTTATTTTATGTGTCCCGTCTGATAACCTTTTTGCGGGAACTATTACCAATGTTAATGTAGCCATAATTTGTGTTTTTAGGGTAAAAATGGCGTTTTCGACCATTATTTTTTTAACATCCTATTGTAATTTACTTATAATCAGATTCTAATCCGGGAATTTTCCGACCATAATCCGACCATTTTATAGCGTCAAAAGTGACGTTTTTGCTCTCTATTATAGACTACTAATTGATAGGAAAAATAGTTCGATTGTGCTTTTAATATGCTGTATATCAATAAAATAAAAATCGGAAGCTCATGCTCGCTCGCAGGCTTCCGATCAACACAAAAACTAAACTAGACTTAACTAAACTATTCTATTCTTGGAATTTCACAATCCCTTTCTGTTCTTTGCAAAGGTAGATATAAAACGGATTTTGGCAAACTATAATCGACAAAAATCACTTTTTTACCGATAAAATAATGAATAATCAGCTCCTTTCGTCAAGAAAAGTCTGAAAAACTTGCTTGTAACTATCGCTGATAGGAATATATGTCTTGTCAAACACGATACGTCCGCGGTCAATCACACGTATTTTATCTTTCTGTACGATAAAGGAGCGGTGCACACGTATGAAACGACTGGATGGCAAGAGCTCTTCCATGGCTTTCATACTCATCAGTGACAGGATAGGTTTGGGAGCGTCTTCCGTATATATTTTAATGTAATCTTTCAGTCCTTCGATATACATGATTTTCTTCAAGTCTACTTGTACCAGTTTGTAGTCACTTTTCACAAAGATACTGTCTATCTCTTCCGGTTTCTGTACGAGTTCGAACCATTGGAGAGCTTTGTTGGCAGCTTGCAGGAAATCAACGTATGAGATTGGTTTCAGCAGGTAATCGAGTGCATTGACACGATAACCGTCGATGGCATACTGTCCGAAAGCGGTGGTAAATACAATGCGCGTATGCGGATCTACCATCTTCGAGAACTCCAGACCGTTAAGCTCCGGCATCTGAATGTCCAGAAACAGGAGGTCGACCTCTTCGCCCGGCAATTCTTTCATCGCCTGAACCGCACTGGAATACTTTCCTGCAAGTTGCAGGAACGGAGTCTTATTCACATAACTCTCTAACAAGCTAAGAGCTAAAGGTTCATCGTCAACGATTGCGCAACGTAACATCATACTATTTTATATCTAAAGTTTTATATCCAAAATCTTGTACTTGACGCTTTATACTAAACATTGGTACTTGACGTTTTATACTGAACGTCTTTCTTTCTACTCTCTAATCTTGATACTTAATCTCGATTCGTATACCTTTTCATCTTTTGAGACGCCTTTCAACCACGTATAAGCTCCGGGATAAAGTATCTCCAACCGACGGCTGACTTGTTCCAATCCCACGCCCGAGCCACTCTTATCCTCCACTGTCTTAGGATGATTACTATTGCGGATTTCACACACCACTTCGTTGTCATTCTCCAAAATATGAATACTGATGAAACTCGATTCAGTAGGGGAGATGCCATGCTTGAAAGCGTTCTCTATCAAAGAGATAAAGATAAGCGGGGCAATGAGCGTCTGACTGTCGGGCTGAATATCGAATTTAGTAATCATCTGCACGTTGGCGGACAGACGGATGCGCATCAGTTCGATGTAATTGCGGATAAAATCGACCTCCTTACAGAGAGGAACGTATGTCTGCTGGTTATCATATAACACATAACGAAGCAGTTTGCTCAACTCCTGAACTGCCTGTTGCGCCTTGTCCGAATCAAATGCAATCAATGCATAGATGTTATTCAGCGTATTCAGCAGAAAGTGCGGGTTCAGTTGGTTCCGCAGGTTCTTCAGTTCCGCTTCCGCACGGTTCCGTTCCGCCTCTTTTCGGGCAGCTTCATTCTGTGTCCATCGGGCACTCATGCGGATAGCGGCACTTAGTCCGATAGTGAATACGAGACTCAACATATCCCTAAGGAAAAACAACCATCCCGGAGGCATCCCCGGTCTTTTTGATTTGGGAGCGAATGACGGATCGAACGTCAGACTTTGCCAGAGATGAAGCAACACACCGATGGCGCATAAAAAGATAATATTGTAGACCACATATCTTTTGGCCTGACTCTGGAAAAGATAGCGCGGCACAAGAATGAAATAATTCACGTAGAACACAATCATGAAAGAGAGTGGTACGGCAAGGTGGCGTGTATAAGCCATCCAGTTGATGTTCCCGTTTCCACGTTCGACGAAGAAGAACGGGAAACCGAACATAATCCCCCAGCTGATAATGTGTATCAGTACTTCCAGGGGACGACGTGCGGATGTAAAGGTTTGTTTCATAAAGACAAAGATAATTCTTTTATTGGTAATTATCCATTTTATTCGTATCTGATGGCTTCTATCGGATCTAAATCTGCTGCTTTCTTAGCCGGATACCATCCGAAGAAGACTCCTGTAACTGTACATACTGCGAAGGAGAGGAATACGCTCCACGGCTGGATATAGATAGGCCAATGCGCTACGCTCTTGACAATCCAACTGGCTCCGCAGCCGATAATCACTCCGATGATACCTCCCGTGATACTAATCATGATGGCTTCGATGAGGAATTGACTTAGAATGTCGACCCCGCGTGCGCCGACAGACATACGCAGACCGATTTCACGGGTACGCTCCGTAACGGATACATACATGATATTCATAATCCCGATACCACCCACTACCAGCGAAATACCTGCGATGCAAGCAAGCAGGGTAGTCATCAAATCGGTGGTTGAGTTGAGCATCGTGCTCAATTCCTGTTGGGTACGGATGGTGAAATCATCGTTATCCGAAGCCTTCAGTTTATGGTTGCGGCGGAGGATTGTACTGATTTCGTCAGTTGCATAGTCCGTCATATCCTCGGTGAGGGCAGAGGCAAACACTCCCTGCAAATACGTAACGGCAAGCAGACGTTTCATTACGGTGGTATATGGCGCAAGCACTACGGCATCCTGGTCTTGTCCCATAGAGTTGTATCCTTTTGCTTTGAGCACTCCTACTACACGGAAAGGTATTTTGTTGAAACGGATAATCTTACCAACCGGATCACTTCCGTCCGGAAACAGATTGTCGACTATGGTCTTTCCAATCACGCACACTTTGGCCGAGCTCTGTATGTCAGCTTCTGTAAACATATCTCCGTTCTCAACAGTCAGTTGGCGAATATCGAGATATTCTGTTCCGACACCGTTCACCGAAGCCGGATAGTTGTTGTTACCGGCAATAAGCTGTCCCGATGACGAAACATTGGGACTGATGGCAGACAGGAAACTGGTCTCATCGCGCAAGGCCTCGTAGTCGGCAAGCTTCAAGGTCTGCATCGCAGACGGGTCCTGCCGGACACCTCCACGCATATCGGCTCCCGGATGAATCATAATCATGTTCGATCCCATCTCGGAAATCTGCTGCTGGATGCTTTTCTTCGAACCTTGTCCGATAGCCAGCATCGTGATGACGGAAGCAACACCGATAATGATACCGAGCATGGTTAGAAAAGCACGCAGCTTATTGTTCGCCAATGCCCGGAGAGCTATCTTTAATAAATTAGTTCCATTCATGTTTATAAAGTTATGGAGTTATTAATGGGGTTCTGAAGGTATAAGGCTATTATAAGGTTATAAAGTTATGAGACTGTAAAATGTTGGCATGATGCTCTAAGCATATCATCTTATAACTTCATTACTCCTTATCACATTAATTAATCCTCGTCATTCTTCGGCAATGCCGCCAGTGCTTCGGCGGCAGACAGAATTTTCGGATTGGCAGTATCCTCGATAACCTGCCCGTCACGCAGACGGATATTCCGGCTGCTATATTGCGAAAGTTCGGGATTATGTGTCACAAAGATAATCGTACGTCCCTCTGCATGAAGTTTCTGAAACAGTACAAGTATCTCGAAGGAAGTACGGCTATCGAGGTTTCCGGTCGCTTCGTCGGCAAGAATCACTGCCGGGTTGTTGACCAACGCACGTGCAATGGCTACCCGTTGCATCTGTCCGCCGGACATCTGGTTGGATTTGTGTTCCAGACGATCCCCCAATCCTACAGCCTGTAAAGACTCGATAGCGCGGCGACGACGTTCGGAAGCACTGACGGCAGAGTTATACATCAGCGGTAGTTCCACATTTTCCACAGCCGTTGTTTTAGGCAACAGATTGTAGCTTTGGAACACGAATCCAATCTTCCGGTTTCTTAGTACCGCACGTTGAGGCTTGCTCATCGTACGTACGGGAATATCGTCGAGCAGATACTCTCCGCTGGTCGGGGTGTCTAGGCAGCCTAATATATTAAGCAGCGTAGACTTCCCCGAACCGGAAGTACCCATGATGGTGACAAACTCCCCTTCATTGATATTGAACGAAACGCCCCGCAATGCGTGAACGGTCTCGTCGCCTACCTGAAAGTTACGTTTGATATTTTGTATTTCAATTACTTTTTTCATCGTCAATAATGTGCTAATGCGCCAATTCGTTATTGGCACATTGAATAATTATTTTTTCTTCTTACTTCCCGGAGGACCCGGCATGAACGGACTTCTTTCTCCGCTATTTTCCATATTTCCTTCAGGTCCCATGTTTTCACCGGGCATTACACCTATAGTAGCTTCGGTTACCACCTTTGTCCCTTCGGGAATACCACTGATAATTTCGGTGGATATGCCGTTGCTGATTCCCACTTCTACCGGATGAGCGGTGAATGTAGTTCCTTCGCGCGTCCAAAGTTTATGTTCGCCTTCGCAATCTTTTACGATGTCATTATTGCCGATTAACGGTTTTTCCGGTGTGAATCGTAAGGCTTTGTTTGGAACGGACAATACGTCTTTTTTGTCAAGGATATAGATCGTGACATTAGCCGTCAAACGCGGCTTCAGTTTCAAGTCGGGGTTGGGGGCAGAGATGACTACTTCGTAAGTGACTACTGTTGAAGTGCTGTTCGTGCTGCTCGTACTGCTTGCGTCGCCCAAACGAATCTGGGTAACGATCCCTTCGAATACATCATTCGGATAAGCATCTACCGTGAAGCTGGCACGTTGGCCTTCTATGATACCACCTATATCAGCTTCATCTACGTCGGCTACTACTTGCATCTGTGTCAGGTCGGCAGCAATGGTAAACAGTGTCGGAGTTTCGAATCCGGAAGCAACGGTTTGTCCTGCTTCTACATCACGGCTGATGACTACTCCGTCAATCGGTGAAGTAATGGTAGCGTAAGATAGGTTACGCTCCGCTTTCGCGAGCGATGCCTTACTGCTGTCATAGCTGCTTTTCGCTTTCTGATAATTGTAGAGTGCCTGTTCGAAATCCGTATCACTAATCAGTGACTTTTCGTGCAAGCCTTTGCTGCGTTCATAATTCTTTTTCTGATATTCATATTCAGCTTTCGCACCATCGTAAGTTGCCTGCTGTGAGGCCAGTTCACTTTGCAATGTGACGCGGTCCATCTCAGCAATCAGTTGTCCTTTGGTTACTACCGAGTTGTAATCTACGTAAATTTTGTCGATGATACCGGACACCTGCGTACCGACTTCTACTTCCGTCACCGGTTCGATCGTTCCGGTAGCAGTCACCGAATTTGAAATATCGCCTTTACTGACAGTAGCGGTGGCGTACGTCACTTTGTGTTTGGCGGGTGAACCGGCAAAGAGCCATATTCCTGCTCCTACAACCACAACGACTACTACGGCGATTAGAATAATCTTTTTCGTTTTCATTCGTTTATTATGCTTTTACTTATTTATAATGCTGATTTTATACTCTTTATAAAGCTAATTGATCTCCCTGATAGAACTTCAGCAACTGTGTATTCAGTATAGCCATATATTTAGCCTGAAGCTGTTCCTGCTGTGCTTGCAGCAAATTATTCTTTTCAGTAAGGAGTTCTACGGTATTCTTCATTCCCAGATTAAACTGTTCGCTAATCAACTCATAGCTGATTTGTGTACTTTTCAGCTTTTCGTTTGCGGCAGCATAACGCTGTTGCGCGCTGTTGGCATCCAGCCAAAGGCTTTCAATGGTTTTGTACAGTGCCTTTTGTTCGTCAAGCAAGGATAATATGCTCGTTTCGTACTGCAATTTAGCTTTTTGTACGGCACTTTTCGTTTGACGATTATTGAAGATAGGCACACTGACAGACAATCCGATAGAGTTGTTCCATCCGTTCTTCACTTGTTCTCCGAAGGTAAAGTCGCTGCCGCTGGTATGGTTGGTTCCGATTCCTGCGCTAAGGCTGATGGTAGGGAAATAGCTCGATTTAGCGATATTGATACCCAGTTCAGAAGCCTCTACATTCAGTTTGCTCGCTTCAATCTCCGGACGAAGGCTCAATGCGCTGATGTACACATCTCTTTTGGTAGGCAGCGGAGCCAGCACATTTTCGTCGGACAGGGCAGGGAGGTAGATGTTCATTTCATTCTCCCCATCCAGTTCGAGCAGTTGTTTCAGTTGCAATTTGTAATCTTCAAGAGTGGCTTGCGCGGTGACAAGTTGGTATCGGTCGGTGCTCACCTGTGCTTCCAGTTGCGCGAGGTCACTTTTGGCAATACTTCCGGCATTCAGAAGTTCCTGTCCTCGGTCGCGCTGCGCAATGGAAACTTGCAGGGTGTTTTCGTTTACTTTCACAGATTCGGCTGCATAAAGAATCTGGATATATACTTGAGCGATGGACTCCTGAATATTATTTTCGGAAGTCGCCACATCCAGCTCGGCCATCTGATTATTCAACTTCTCCTGTTGGATGGTTTTCAACCGTTTATTACCATTATATAGAGTCCACGAAGCATTCAGTCCATAATTACCGTTGTAGCTCGTTTTGCTGTTGCTACTGATAATCTCGCTACCGCTCACCCGGCTACTTGTCTCCTGATACGGACGATTCACCACCTGTTGGCCGGTAGAAAACGAAAGGCTGGGAAACAAGGCAGCTTTAGCTGTCTTCACATCAATCTGCGTGCTGACCGCAGTGATCCGGTTTTTGCGAATTGTAATGTTCTGCTCCTTTGCATAGTCGATGCATGACTGCAAGTCCCATTGATCCGGGATTTTCGTTTCTTTCAGCGTATCGACTTGCAGCGGAGAAACCTGGGCAGATATGCCGGACAGCATACTTGCTCCAAGAAATGTCATCACTGTCAATCTTCTTACATTTATCATATTCATACTTCTATTGATTTACTGTTAGCGAAGGTACGTACATATTATATATGCCGCAAAAACGATAGACGGATGACGTTATTTCGCCGTTAAATGATTTTTTTCTGTCGATAGGTCGGTTTTTGAAGAAAAACACGACAAATCTTGCAACTTTTTTGACTACTTGTTTGTTTTAATTATAAAAAATGTATATTTGTACTCATTACAAATTATAACGTAAACATATGAAGAATACACTGCTTACGATCTGGAATTTCTATTTGGAGGGCTTCCGTAGTATGACCTTAGGACGTACTCTATGGGTTATTATTTTGCTGAAATTATTCGTCATGTTCTTCATCCTCAAAATGTTCTTTTTCCCTGATTTCCTCGGCGACCACCCAACGGATGCCGACAAAGGTACATACGTGGGAAATGAACTGATAGAACGTGCCATCCCCGATAAATCTACTGATTTTTAACTCTTAAACTACATAGGATTATGATTGAAAGTATTGACACCTCGCTGATCGATTGGTCGAGAGCCCAATTTGCGATGACAGCCATGTACCACTGGATTTTTGTTCCCCTCACACTCGGACTGGCAGTGGTGATGGGAATCATGGAGACGCTGTATTATAAAACAGGCAACGAATTTTGGAAAAAGACTGCCCAGTTTTGGATGAAACTTTTCGGTATTAACTTTGCCATCGGTGTGGCAACGGGGTTGATTCTGGAGTTTGAATTCGGTACGAACTGGAGCAATTATTCGTGGTTTGTAGGGGATATCTTCGGTGCTCCGTTGGCTATTGAAGGTATTTTGGCATTCTTTATGGAAGCTACGTTTATCGCGGTTATGTTTTTCGGATGGGGAAAAGTAAGTAAACGTTTCCACTTGGCTTCCACCTGGCTGACGGGATTGGGAGCTACGATTTCTGCCTGGTGGATTCTCGTTGCCAACGCATGGATGCAGCATCCGGTAGGCATGGAATTCAATCCTGACACTGTCCGTAATGAGATGGTTGATTTTTGGGCGGTGGCTACCTCGCCTGTAGCAGTCAATAAGTTCTTCCACACGGTACTGTCCGGCTGGGTGTTGGGTGCTATTTTTGTAGTCGGTATCAGTTGTTGGTACTTGTTGAAGAAACGTAATCGTGAGTTTGCACTGGCCAGCATCAAGATTGGTGCAATCTTCGGACTGGTAGCATCGTTGCTTTCTGTTTGGACGGGCGATGGTTCCGGTTATCAGATTGCCCAGACACAACCGATGAAACTGGCAGCAGTGGAAGGTCTGTATGAAGGCGGAACGAATGTCGGTCTTGTCGGAATAGGAGTATTGAACCCTGAAAAGAAGACTTACAACGATGGAAAAGATCCTTTCCTCTTCCGTTTTGAAATCCCGAGTATGCTTTCTTTCCTTGCCGAGCGTAATGTGGACGGCTACGTTCCGGGCATTACGAATATCATCGAAGGTGGGTATCAGTTGAAAGACGGATCGAAGGCTCTCTCTGCTGCCGAGAAGATAGAACGTGGTAAAACGGCTATCGGCGCATTGGCCGCCTATCGTGCTGCAAAGAGTGCCGGACACGAGGAAGATGCGAAGATTGCATATAATGTATTGCAGGAAAATATTCCCTATTTTGGCTACGGATATATCAAAGATGTGAACCAACTGGTTCCGAATGTTCCTCTCAACTTCTACGCATTCCGTATAATGGTAATCTTGGGCGGATATTTCATCTTGTTCTTTATAGTCGTTCTTTTCTTTATCTATAAAAAGGATTTGAGTAAGATGCGCTGGATGCACTGGATTGCTCTGCTGACAATTCCTTTGGGTTACATCGCCGGACAAGCCGGATGGGTGGTTGCCGAATGTGGTCGTCAGCCGTGGGCTATCCGCGATATGTTGCCTACGATGGCTGCTATCTCCAAACTGGATGTAAGCTCCGTGCAAACTACGTTCTTTATCTTCCTGCTCCTGTTTACAGTGATGCTGATTGCAGGTGTCGGAATTATGGTGAAAGCTATCAAGAAAGGACCGGACGCATAATACTTAATACTTATTACTTAATACTTGAATTTTATGTATATATTTTTGCAACAATATTGGTGGCTTGTCGTTTCCTTGCTGGGAGCCATACTCGTGTTCTTATTGTTTGTGCAGGGAGGTAATTCATTATTGTTCTGTCTGGGTAAAACCGAAGAGCATCGTAAGATGATGGTGAATTCTACCGGGCGTAAGTGGGAGTTTACGTTTACTACGTTGGTGACGTTTGGAGGAGCTTTCTTTGCTTCTTTCCCGTTGTTCTACAGTACCAGTTTCGGTGGTGCTTATTGGCTTTGGATGATTATACTTTTCAGTTTTGTATTGCAGGCTGTCAGTTATGAGTTTCAGAGTAAGGCAGGAAATCTGTTAGGTAAAAAGACATATCAGACTTTCTTGGTGATTAATGGGGTAGTGGGTCCTGTGTTACTTGGCGGGGCGGTGGCTACTTTCTTCACCGGTTCTGATTTCTATATTAATAAGGCCAACATGACAGATACCATTATGCCGGTAATCAGTCATTGGGGAAATGGCTGGCACGGGTTGGATGCGTTGACGAATATCTGGAATGTAATTCTCGGATTGGCTGTCTTCTTCCTTGCCCGTGTATTGGGAGCACTCTATTTCATTAATAATATTGATGACAAAGAACTGACTGACAAATGTCGTCGTGCAGTACGCAATAACACAGTCTTGTTCCTTGTATTCTTTTTGTCGTTTGTCATTCGTACATTGGTGTCCGAAGGCTTTGCCGTTAACCCGGAAACACAGGAGATTTATATGCAGCCATACAAGTATCTCACAAACTTTATCGAGATGCCAGTAGTGCTGGCTTTATTCCTGATTGGGGTGGTACTGGTTCTTTTCGGTATCGGAAAGACATTGCTTAAAAAGACTTTTGATAAAGGTATCTGGTTTGCAGGAATCGGTACGGTGCTGACTGTTTTATCTTTGCTACTGGTAGCAGGGTACAACAATACTGCCTATTATCCGTCATATACCGACCTGCAAAGCTCATTGACATTAGCCAATAGCTGCTCCAGTGAATTTACACTGAAGACAATGGCTTATGTTTCCATTCTTGTTCCGTTCGTGATTGCTTATATTTTCTACGCTTGGCGTAGTATCGACCGGCATAAGATTACCGAGAAAGAAATGGATGAAGGAGGACACTCATACTAATATATTATTTGTATATTAGTCTTGTGTCTGTGTACTAATAACTTTGTCCATACACTCATACATTGTCCATATAGAATTTCGAAATAGAGATTCTAGTCGGAATAAATAAACTCCCCTTATTTAACATCACTCTAAGTCATGGTAGAGAGATAAAATAAGGGGAGCTTTTTATATATTTTATACTTAACGTGTGTGCCTAAACACTTCGGGCATTATGACACCCTCGTTATGAATTACACTAATGCTAATTATTTATTGACTACATTCTCTGGTTTGCCAGAAATGTAAGCCTGAAGATTGCTGATTGCAATATTCATCAGACGTTCACGAGCCTCTATGGTTGCCCAGGCAATGTGCGGAGTGATGTAGCAGTTCTTTGCTGTCAGCAATGGATTGTCGGCACAAGGCGGTTCGGTAGAAAGCACGTCTACACCGGCTGCATAAATCTTACCGCTGTTCAAAGCATCTGCAAGATCTTGTTCGTTGATAAGCGGTCCGCGACCGGTATTGATTAAGATAGCTGTCGGCTTCATCATAGCAAGACGGCGTGCATTCACCATTTCGCGTGTATCCGGTGTAAGCGGGCAGTGCAAACTGATAATATCGCATTCGCTGAACAATTGATCCAAATCCATCTTTTTGATTTCCGGTGGCAACTGAAAGTGAGATTTAGAAGTCAATGCGTACACTTGCATACCGAATCCGATAGCAACACGCGCTGTGGTATATCCGGTGTTTCCCAATCCTACCAGACCGATTTTCTTATCCCGAAGTTCCATCAACGGAGTGTCCCAAAAACAGAAATCTTTGTTGTTTGTCCAACGGCCTTTGTGCACTTCTTCGGAGTGGTGTTGCACTTGTTGAGTGATGTTCAGGATATGCGAAAATACCATTTGAGCAACGGAAGCGGTGCTGTATGAAGGAATATTAGTAACGACGATTCCCCGTTCTTTGGCAGCAGCTGTGTCTACCACGTTGTATCCGGTAGCCAATACACCGATATATTTCAGTTCGGGCAGTGCAGCCATGTGGTCTGCATTGATGATTACCTTGTTAGTCAGAATTGCTTCTGCACCGGCTGCACGTTCTAATACCTCTTCCGGAGCTGTACGATCATAAATTGTACATTCTCCAAGAACTTTCATACCTTCCCAGGATAAATCTCCGGGATTGGCGGCAAAGCCGTCTAAAACTACAATCTTCATTTCAATTTCAATATTAATAATAAGTTATACGTGTTTTCTTAACAACATATTGATATTATAGGCGCGGATTACACGGATTTCACGTTTTCTTAAAATATGCTTTGCATGAAGCATCTGCGTAATCCGTGTAATCTATGCCTGAAAATATCATTTCTTGAATTTGTCTCCCCACAACTGTATCATCCGTTCGGCATGCTTCTGCTCTGCCGGATTGTTTTGCGGTTGCCATATCCGTTTGTCTTTCAGTTCGTCCGGAAGGAATTGCTGTTTGACAAAGTTACCTTCATAGCTGTGTGCATATTTATATTCCTGTCCGTAGCCCAGTTGCTTCATCAGTTTGGTCGGAGCATTGCGCAGATGCAAGGGGACAGGCAGATTACCGGTTGAACGGACTAACTCCAGTGCGTCATTGATCGCGCTGTATGCCGAATTACTCTTCGGACTGGTAGCCAGATAAATCGTTGTTTCAGCCAAAGGAATCCGTCCTTCGGGCCAGCCGATTTTCATCAATGTTTCAAAGCAGGCGTTAGCGAGAAGCAGTGCGTTCGGGTTTGCCAAACCAATGTCCTCGGCAGCCGAAATCACCAGTCGGCGGGCAATGAAAGCAGGATCTTCGCCTCCTTCCACCATACGGGCAAGCCAGTAGATCGCTCCATCGGGATCACTGCCACGAATAGATTTGATGAAAGCGGAGATAATGTCATAATGCATCTCCCCATCCTTGTCGTATGCCAGCGGATTTTGTTGCAACCGTTCGGTCACCATTTCATCGGTGATGACGACAGTCTCTTCCGTTTCCGATTGCACAACGAGTTCCAATATATTAAGCAGCTTGCGGGCGTCTCCACCGGAGAAGCGCAACATGGCTGTTGTTTCTTTCAATTCAATTTTGCGCTCTTTCAATACGGCATCCGTGGTGATGGCACGTTGCAGAAGTTCCAATAAATCTTCTTTCTCCAAAGATTTGAGCACATAAAGCTGGCAGCGGGACAGGAGAGGGCGGATGACCTCAAACGACGGATTCTCCGTTGTTGCGCCAATCAGCGTGACTGTTCCGTTCTCTACCGCTCCCAACAGAGAATCCTGCTGCGACTTGCTGAACCGATGGATTTCATCAATAAACAGAATTGGGCTGGACTGTGAAAAGAAGCGGTTGCTCTTGGCACGTTCTATCACTTCGCGCACATCCTTCACACCGGAAGTCACGGCACTTAACGTATAGAAAGGTGTTTCCAGTTTGTTGGCAATGATTTGCGCAAGGGTTGTTTTACCCACTCCGGGAGGTCCCCAGAGAATAAACGAAGAGATGCGTCCTGCGTCAATCATTTTCCGCAAGATAGCCCCCGGTCCAACTAAATGTTTCTGACCGATATAATCATCCAAAGTCTTTGGCCGTAACCGTTCTGCTAGTGGTTGCATAATTTTTTAGAATACCATTAATACCATGAAGCGGATACCGTTTTTGTTGATACCCGGATTATCACGATAAGTGAAACGATGTACATACTCAACGTGCAGCAACTTGAAAATGTTGTAGATACCTACACTTGCTTCGACATACGGCACTTTCGGGTCCATCACGAAACTGGTGAACTTACCGTCACGTGTCGGGAAACGGAACAAATCGGGATTGTTGCTCTTGAACGGATTATTCTTGTCCGTCAATGTTCCCCACAAAGCACGTACACGGAACATTTCCCTCCATTTCAGGTTCTTGATAAGAGGAATACGGTTGAAGAGTTTTCCATTCATGTCGTAGGATAATGACATGGAAGCGTAACGGTCGTTCAGGAATTCCATGTTATTAATCAAGTTGAACGTTTCGCGCTGGGTGATGTAGGACAAGTTGGCTTCCGGCAGGATTAACAACGGGAAAGGAACTGTGTTCCATTCTGCACCTGCTTTCACGCTGCAATCAATCTTTCCCCAGGAAGCCGGGAGCCAGAAACGTTTCCACACACTTGCTTCCGTACGGTTAAAGTTGTAATCCCCACCCAATACTCCTTTGAAACCCATGGCATGAGTGATCGTAAAGATAGGAGCGTCCAGCGACACAGGCACGCGGCGTTGCTTGGAGTTGACAAATGATTCGCCCGGCGCATAGCGCAGCGTCAGACTAGCTTCGGAAGTCGTGACATCGTGCACACGGGTTTGTGCAGCATCATTACGCAGATATTCCAGTTTGCCGGTAGGCTCGTCGTTACGGTGTCGCAACATGGCTTTCACTCCGAATCCGGTCAGCGTTTCGAGTTCATAATTAATGGTGGCGTCGCGCATATACGACATTTGGTCTACTGTCGTTGTCTTGACCGACAGGAAGATATTATCTTTATCCGTAAACAGGAATTTGTCCATCGGAGACATTACGTCATAACTGTACGTTGCCGAAAGATAATGTTTCGGGAACTCCCAAACCACATAATCGCGTTTGTTGAACGAATAAGTCACCGTTCCGCTATATTTCCAGCGTTCGTCTTTCAGACCGTACGCTCCGTATCCGCTCAAGAACCAGTGCTTGTCGAAATGAGCCGTAGTCATACCGCTCAACCGGAAACGGGTACCATCAATGTAATTGCTCGAAATCATGGTGTTGATAGGGCCGATGTCCACTTTGCTCGGATGCTCTTTGCTTCCTGTCTCTACAAAGTTCTCAATCAGTGCTTTCGCTCCGAAGATGATGTATTTGAATCCCGGAATCTGTTCGAGACGGTTGACGAATACGTCCATCGAACTTTCTTTCTTTGTCAATGGTACTTGACGGACACTCGCCCAGTACTCATCGCTTTTCGAGAGCATATCCGCTTCTTTTATCACGCTGCCTTTCAACCGGAACAGTCGTTGTTCAATAGGATCGAATTTATAGTTACTATATTTCGTGGTTCGTTCCACCTGCAATCCACCTGCTGTTTTGTTAGAATTCCAGGAAAGGTCTACGGTCATGTCATCATCCGCCAACACCCAGTTGCCGTTGGGCAGTTGCTCATACTGTTGCGTGATGTCCATGCGGTTGACAAAGTTGACTCCGGTCTTTTTAGGCAGGTTCATTGTACATTTCTGAACGGCGTATGTAGAATCATTCAATACATACAGATGTCCGGTGAATCCGAAGTCTTGCGAGTTTTGCGGAACAAAAGTGAGGTGGACACATTCGCGTTTGTTTACCATCAATGTGTCCATCAGATAATATTTATAAAATGAGATGGCATTGTTACCGATCGGACTGACGAAACGCTGCTGAAGCAACCGGATATCATCATCGTAGATATTGATGTCGGCAAATACGTCTTTCAGTACGGTGCCAAGCATATCTCCCGTAGAGAAAAATTCTTCTATACCATTGGAGTTCTTTCCTTTGATAATCGTTTTCTTGTTTTCGGGATTTTTGCGGTAGATGGTTTGCGAGGACGTTTCCTGTACGGAAATAGGGAGAATCAACTTATTGGTTGTTTCCGACACTTCCACTTGGTCTCTTAAGAATGAATATTTTTTGTAGATACCTTTTTCGAGCTTTTCCGGTGTGAGGTCGTTGATAGACATTTTCATTTTCTCGTACTTGTCGTACTGATAGTACTCGTTCACTTCGAGGACTTGTGCCTTTTTGTGTTCGATTACCTTCTTCATGAATTCCACTGCCGGATTGTTCTTGCGGGAATATTTCTCCTTTTGAGGTTTCACGACAACCTCGTTCAGGAGCACATTATCCGGAGCTAACTTAACGTTCACTGTCTGATTGTTGGAACCAACCCGAACCGTTTTACTGATATAACCTACAGCGGAGAACACCAGTGTTCCTCCGTTTCTGCGGGTGTCAAGACTGTATTCTCCGTCAATATTGGTGATGGTACCCATATCTCTCTTTTCTTGGTAGTAAACAGAGATATACATCAATGGCTCGTGGGTAATCGAATCAGTGACTACCCCTTTAATTTGCTGCGCAAAAGCATTGGAAGCTACCAATACGAGTAAGAACAGTATAAGTATTTTGTTATATCGTTGTATCATAACGTTCGTAGTAGGGCTGCAAAGTTAACAAATAACTCTAAGGATAACAGAATATATAACTTTTTTTACCCATCGTTTTTTGTTGTTTACAAGCATATATCGTCCGATAATTCAAGGAACATCCCGCTGTTAATCCTTTTGATAAGGGCGTTTCCGCATTTCGTTCTCCCGGTTTCGGTATTTGAAACCTTTGCTCCCGTTGTAGGGCACTTTTTGTTTCGACCCTTGAAACTTTTTGTTTCCCGGCATGAAACTGTTGGTTTCTCGGTGTGAAACACTTTGTTTCTCGGTGTGAAACTATTAGTTTCATTGCTTGAAACTAACAGTCCCATGCCGGGAAACGGAATGGAACATGCCGGGTAAATATTATTTGCTCGTAAGTATCTGTACAATACGCTCTGCGGTACGTCCGTCCCAACGTTCGGGAAGTTCGCCACGTTTCCATTCACCGTGCATCAGTGTATCCATGGTTTTGGCAAGCAGGGCAGGATCTTCTCCGACAAGTTCGTTGGTGCCCATGCGCCACGTTTCCGGATGTTCGGCATACGTGTTGAGTGTGATACAAGGAATACCCAGGAAGGTCGCTTCTTCGGCTACGTTTCCCGAATCTGTTATGATTCCTTTCGCCTTGTTTATCAGATAACCGAAGAATAGGTAGTTCTGCGGTGGCATGATATGGAGATTCGGAGCTTCGATGTCCAACTCTTTAATGGCATTACGTACGTAGGTATGTAGCGGTGCAACGATAGGCATACCGGCGGACTTGTCGATGATTGTTTTCATCAACTGACGCAGATTCTCCTTATTGCCGAGTAATACACGACGGTTGAGAGTAAATAGGAGATAATTTCCTTCTTGCAGTCCCAGGACGGAGAACCATATCGGTTTGAGCAAGCGGTTCCGGTTATAGCGGATGGCATCAATCAGAATGTTGCCTACATAATATACGTTTTCGCTTTCCGTTCCCGTCTGGTTTAGGTTGCGGTTGGCAACCATGCCGGCTGTGAACAGATAGTCGGATAGTCCGTCTGTAATCATGCGGTTGACTTCTTTCGGCATTTTCATATCGAAAGAACGGGTTCCGGCTACGAGATGCGCTACCTTGATGCCTTGTTTCTTGGCAACGATGGCACAACTCATGGTTGCGGTCAAGTCGTCTACCACAAGGACTACGTGTGCCGGATTTTCCGTCAGTTCTTGTTCAAAGGCTACCATGATTCCGGCTGTCAAACTCGTTGGATTACTGCTTTCCACTCCCAGATATACATCAGGAGCTTTCATGTCGAGATCCGAAAAGAGAGAAGCATCCAGACTCGTATCGTCTTTCCTTCCTGTATAAACCAGTCGGTAAGAGATACTTTTACCCAGCGCCCGTGCGGCTTCAATAGCGCGTGTAATGGGAGCTATCTTCATAAAATTGGGGCGTGCCCCCGCAACAATTGTTATTTTCATATTGTTTCTACCTAATTCGGTTTAATTCGTGAAGCAAAAGTACATTTTCTTACGGAATTTATTCGTTACTTTGCATACAAAATAACAAATATATGCCCACATTCGTTCAAATTCTTGATTTTATAGGCACATTTGCCTTTGCTATTAGTGGTATCCGGCTAGCTTCGGCGAAACGTTTCGACTGGTTCGGCGCTTATGTGGTAGGACTTGCTACGGCTATCGGCGGCGGTACCATCCGTGATGTACTGCTCGACGTGACACCGGGATGGATGACTGACCCTATCTATCTGATTTGTACAGGACTGGCTTTGTTATGGGTCATCTGTTTCGGACGCTGGCTCATCCGGCTCAATAATACTTTCTTCATTTTCGATACCATCGGTCTGGCACTGTTTACCGTGGTAGGTGTAGGCAAGAGCATTGCTCTGGGGTATCCTTTTTGGGTGGCGATTATCATGGGTAGCATTACGGGAGCAGCCGGTGGGGTGATTCGTGACGTATTTATCAATGAAATACCTCTTATCTTCCGAAAGGAGATTTACGCAATGGCTTGCGTCGTAGGCGGTATTGCATATTGGATTTGCGATCTCGCAGGTCTGGAGTCCTACGCTTGTCAGTTGATTGGCGGATCAGCCGTGTTTCTGACTCGCATCTTAGCTGTGAAATATCACATTTGCCTGCCTATATTAAAAGGTGGGGAAGAGCCGGAAGAATAAAAAAAATATTGCCCGAGTGAATGTGTTCATCTTATTTTTATCGGATAGCTAATAATTAATAGTTTATATTATAAAATTAGGCACGGATTACACGGTTGCTGTATGGTAATCATCATTCTAACAACTGTGTAATCCGTGCAATCCACGTCTAATAATACAAAATTATTTAGCCCGTTTTTCTTACTTGTTTTTTGTTTCTTACTTCTCTTCCTTTATATACAGCTCCCCCTGAAAACTAATGGACTGACGGTTTTGCATATTGACATCAATGCTTGCCGAACCATTGGGGAATACTTTGACTCTGTATTCATACCTGTCTTCGGGATTGCGTGCGATAAACTCGATGACGGCATTTCCTTTCTTATCCATTTCCATACTGTATTCTTTGAGCACAGCTTTAAAATTTAGCCCGTCGCCTCCGCCATAGGGGATGCTGTAAGCCCGTCCATAATAAGGCAGATAAGAAATGACCGAATCGTTTCTGATTTCCAGTGAGTAGGAAGATGTCAAAGGGATGGAGCGTCCGCGCATCGGCATGGCGGTGTTGACATCTATCTTGTAGTTTTCAGATTCAATCAGCTTCTTTACGGCTTCTTTCTTCTGTTCTTTCTTTTCCTTTTTACTTTGAGCCGAAAGGGTAGGGATGCCCACTAGCAAGGCTAGTAACAGCATAAAGATTTGTTTCTTCGTTCTCATATCAGTTGTATTTAGGTTGATGTATATATGTATAACAACCAAATATAAGAAAAAGACAGGGATAGTTCTGTTTCCTTTAATGAAAATTAAACAGAAATCCCTGTTATTTATAAGTTTAGACCAATTAAGGGCATAATCAACTTTTGAATAAAAACGCTTGGGAAGAAAATTAGAACAGGCTTTTAGAACTGTTCCAGTATTTCAATTCGTTTTTCAATGGGAGGATGAGTGGCAAACAATCCGTTGATTCCGCTGAATATACTTTTCGATTTCTTTTTAGGATTCTGTATAAATAATTGCGCCACGTCTTTCCTCTCTACTGCCTCGATAGCAGGATCTGCTGATATTTTGCGGAGAGCGCTGGCCAGTGCCAACGGATTCTTTGTCATTTCTGCCGATCCCGCGTCTGCCATGTATTCGCGTTTGCGTGAAATGGCAAAACGCATCAGGCTTGAGAAAAGATAACCGATGGCGGCTATCACTAAAGCGAGTAGAATGAAAAGAAAAATGCCGCCACTACCTTTGCTGTTGCTGCGTACACGTATGTGTGTGATGGTATATAGGGTGATTTCTGTCAGCATGGAAAAGATACCGACAAAGACGATGGATATTATCAGCAAGCGCACGTCACGGTTGCGGATATGACTTAGCTCATGCGCAATCACTGCTTCCAGTTCTTCATCATTCAGTTTTTTGATGATACCTTCCGAGAGGGTAACAGTGTATGTACGTTCATTGATGCCGCTTGCAAATGCATTCAGAGAACTGTCATAGATGATATTGATTTTCGGCATCTTCATGCCTTGCGACATACATAGGTTTTCTACCAGGTTGTAAACGCGCTTATTCTCTATACGATCCAGCGGTTTGGAACCGGTGGCAGAATTGATAATGCTTGTGTTGGCCCAGTAGGCAATCAGAAACCAGATGATTACGATCCCCATGCTGTATGGCAACGAAGAGAGAAAGAAATGATTGACCATTGGCATTATTTCTATTTCCATACTCTTTCCGTATCCAAAAAGAACCAACAGGTAGCAGGATAAATAGAGGAGTGCTGCCACGAGACAGGGAAACAGGAACAGTAGAAACGCAGAGCGCAGATTATTCCGGCTCTGCTGTGTTTGGATTCCGACGTATTGCATGCGTGTTCAACTTTTGTAATTGAGTGGACGGTGTGAATAAAGAGTTTAGAAACTTATTTTAGGTGCCTGATCCAGATTCGCACGTTCATTCTTCCCCAGGTCGAACATGATTTCTCTTTGGAATCCGGTCATTCCTGCTACTATATTCGATGGGAATGTCTGTACGGCGTTATTATATTCTTTAGTTGCCGAGTTGAAGTAACGGCGGACAGCAGCCAGTTTATTCTCTACATCAGCAATTTCTTCCTGTAATTGCAAGAAATTTTGATTAGCTTTCAAATCGGGATAAGCCTCGAGAGTGATTTTCAATCCTGCAAGAGCAGAGCTTAACTGGTTTTCGGCAGCTATCTTATCATCAATCGTTTTTGCGCCCACTGCACCGTTACGTGCCTGAATCACCCGGTCGAGCGTTTCCTTTTCATGTGCGGCATATCCTTTCACGGTGTCTACCAGTTGGGGAATGAGATCATGGCGTTGTTTCAACTGTACATCGATGTCGGCGAACGCATTTTCACGATTGTTTCTCAATTTCACTAATGAGTTGTACATGGAAGCAAAGATGATGCCCAGTAATACAATAATCCCTACAATAATAAGTATGGTCATAGCTTTTTGTTTTATTTAATAATATAAAATCAAAAGTAATCTATTTGGTTCTTTTAACCAAGCAGTAGGGGATAAATTTCGCAAATACCACCTAAAAACTGTCAGAAAGCACCTAAAATCTGTCATTTGATAGAATGTCCCCCTAAAAAATAACGGATTCTACCCTGCTTGATAAGCAAAATACCTTTAAACTTGCAAACATCGAGAAAAACGAATATTAACCATAAAACCATTAAAGTATGAAAAGTTTAAGTTTCAGAAAAGATTTAATTGGAGTACAGGAAGAGTTGCTTCGTTTTGCTTATAAATTGACGGCCAACCGTGAAGAAGCAAATGACTTATTGCAGGAAACATCTTTAAAAGCATTAGATAATGAAGAAAAATATGTTCCGGACACAAATTTCAAAGGATGGATGTACACTATCATGCGTAACATCTTTATAAATAACTACCGTAAAGTAGTACGCGATCAAACTTTTGTTGACACAACCGATAATTATTATCACTTAAATCTGCCACAAGATTCAGGATTTGAGAGTACAGAAGGTGCTTACGACCTGAAAGAAATGCACCGTATCGTCAACGCACTCCCCCGGGAGTATAAGATTCCTTTCTCTATGCACGTATCTGGTTTTAAATACCGCGAAATCGCAGAGAAATTAGGATTACCATTAGGCACAGTGAAGAGCCGCATATTCTTCACACGTCAACGTTTACAACAGGAATTGAAAGATTTTGTATAAATGAGGATAGCGCATACAAACAAGCTTATTAGCAGAAGGAGCAAAGAGATAGATTCTCATTGCTCCTTCCTTTTTTATAACCTAATTTTATTTACGATTAAACGATTTACGATGTACGATTGAAATTTGAATTGTGAATGAGGAGATACTTATGCAAAGATAAGTACTTATAATTCCAAAAGTTATTTCAATCGTACATCGTAAATTGTCTAATCGTAAATCACCTATTCGTCTAATCGTAAATTAAACTAGGTTATAAATTCTTTCTTGTTATTTGCTTTTCTTTTTTTTGCTTTTTTTCTTTTCAACGGCCTTCTCTTCCGGTGGGAATTTAGGAACCAGATTCATCAGCCGTAATATCTGACTTTGTCGTTTTAGTATGTATGACGAAGGTTTCGCCGAGTTAAATCGTATTGGGTTGGGGAGGGTGGCGGCGATGAGTGCACATTGTCCCCGGGTCAGCTTGTCGGCTGTTGTTCCGAACTTATTTTTTGCGGTTGCTTGTGCGCCGTAGATGCCATTTCCCATTTCTATAGAGTTGAGATAGACTTCCATGATTCGCTCTTTCGACCAGAAGAGTTCGATGAGAAACGTAAAGTAGACTTCGAGCCCTTTGCGTACCCACGAAGATTGCGGCCATAAGAATACATTCTTGGCTGTCTGCTGACTGATGGTGCTTGCTCCCCGTTTCCGTTTGCGTGTTTCGTTTTCTTTCATCGCTTTCTTGATTTCTACGAGGTCGAACCCGTTGTGTTCGGCAAAACGGTTGTCTTCGGAGGCTATGACCGCCATCGGCAGGTTGGGAGATATCTTATCAAAAGAAACCCACGTGTGCTTCCACGTGGGTTTATCTCCTGAAAAAACTTGCTGAACGCTTCGGATAACCATCAACGGAGTTACATAAACCGGCATGAAACGATAAATAATCACTGCCAGTAGTGTTGATGCAAAGAAGAAAATCAGCAGGTTGCGCGTATAGCGCAGTAATTTTTTAATGAGTAGCTGCTTGTGCATCTCTAATCATTTGTTCACTTGCGTACATGTATACTTCTACACGACGGTTTTGTTCGCGACCGGCAGCAGTGTCATTGCTTGCAACGGGATCGCTTTCACCCATTCCTTGTACACTCTTGATTTGATTGGTGGAAACACCGCAACTCAACAAGTAACTGGACACACTTTGCGCACGTTCTTGTGATAAGTTCAGGTTCTTTTGCTGGCTTTGTGCAGCAGTACTGTTCTTCCAGCCCTGGTTGTCGGTATATCCGTAGATAGACACGTCCATATCCCGGTTCTGGTTGAGCACATTGTTGGCAAACTTGCTTAAAGCAGATTTAGCAGCAGCACTTAGATTTGCATTACCGGTAGTGAAAAGAATACCCGAGTCGAATGTTACTTTCACGGCTTGCAATCCGTTGTTGTCTGTTATCTGTTCTACTTGTGCGCCTTCAATTTGTTTTGCTTCTGCTGCTGCTTTGTCCATCTTCTTACCGATAAGAGCACCTGTACCTGCACCTACTGCCGTACCAATAGCAGCACCGATAGCAGCACCTTTACCTTTACCGATAACACCTCCCAGGATCGCACCTAGTGCAGCACCCGAACCACCACCGATAGCAGCACCTTTACCAGTGTTGTTCATACTTCCACAGCTACCAAATATCATGGCAATACTCATGAAGAGAACCATAAATTTCATCTTGTTCATAATGTTGATGTTTTTTAATTGGTTTATAAAAAATGTTTTTATACGAATCACTTCGCATTATTAATAACAATGCAAAGATACATATTATTTGGCAAGCGTGTACTTTTTAAGTTAAAATAACTCGGAAGAGCCCCTTTGTTTGTTAATAAAGGGAAATGATAATTATCCTTTTATCGTTGAAGGAACACTCAAACACTTCTTTTTAATAATAATGAACCAACTCAAAAGAATTAACCCTTTGGCAACCGTGGTGACGCAGACTGCCCACCAGATTCCTTCCACTCCCATGCCCATCCGTACAAACAGGATGGCAAGCGGAATACGCATATAGTTGCAACTGATGCTGATAATGGCAGGAGGGATGGTGCGTCCGATGCCGTAGAATACTCCCTGCATGGTGATTTCGAGCATCATAAAAAGTTGCGAATATCCGTCGATACGGAGGAACACACCTCCGGCTTCGTAGGCCGCCTGTTCGGGGACGAATATGGCAAAAACTTCATTCCCGAAGAAAACGAATAGTAATGTGCAGAATGTACCGAAGATTCCCGTCATCCATAAAGTCGTATACCAGGCTCTAAGTACCCGTTCCACTCGTCCGGCGGCGTAGTTTTGGGCGATGAAGGCACTTAGAGCGGTGGAGAATCCCTGTGAGGTATTCCAGGTGATTGCTTCAATTTGTCCTCCGGTGGTAAAAGTCATCAGTCCGATGTGTCCTCCCTGTTCCGAGGCGGTGCGGCAAAGGAACATATTGACGAAAGCAAATAACGTATTCAAAGTAGCCACGGGCAATCCCAGTTTAAAGATTCTCCGTGTATATTTTTTCTTTAGCCGCGTGAAGAAAGGGAAACCGCCAAGCAGGGCATCCCGGCAACGCAACTGATAGACGAAAATCAGGAAAACGCTTGCTTCCGCAATCCAGGTAGCGTATGCCGCACCATTGGTTCCCAGCCCGAAACCGAAAATGAAGAGCGGGTCCAGAATGATGTTCAGTATCAATCCTGTGCCGCTGATAAAGAACGGGACTTTACTGCGCCCTGCCGCATTATAAATTCCGGTGAAAGCAGCGGAAAGGAAAATAAAAGGCAATCCGGTAGAAATAATCCGTAGATATTGGATGGCATTGGCCGTAATATGATCTTCGAGTTCATAGATGCGTATGATAGGTTCTGCAAATATAAAAAGGAGTGTGCCCCAACAGATGGAAATAATCAAAGCAATCGTGATGTTATGAGACGCGAAACTGCGGGCATCTTCTTGGCTTTGCGCACCGATGGACTGTCCGACACTCACTTCAGATCCTACCTTATTTAATAAGGAGATAGAACCGGACATCCAGGTCAGGATTCCGACAGAACCGATGGCGGCTACGGCTTCACTTCCCAGTCTTCCTACCCACGCCATATCAGTGAGGCTATATGCCATTTGGATAAACGACGTTGCCATGATCGGCATTGCCAGATTAAATAGTTGACGATTGATAGGACCTTGTGTCAGATTCTTTATTCCTTGCATATAATTTTTCTAATCAAAATGAGCTGCAAAGATACGCAAAATTACTATCTTCGCGCATCTAATTATTCATTAATCAAAGTACATAGATACTATGAAACAGAAATTCTCTACTATTTTTATCTTGCTGCTTCTCTTTTTTGCTGGTTCACGAGTGGTAGCGCAAAATGCTCCGAAACCTTTTGATATTGAACAACCTTCACTTCGCGTATTTCTTCCTGCGCCGGAACTGGCTACAGGACGTGCTGTGGTTGCGTGTCCGGGAGGTGGATATTCACATTTGGCATTCGAACACGAAGGCTGTGATTGGGCGCCCTATTTCAATAAACAAGGTATTGCATTGATTGTGCTAAAATACCGGATGCCGAACGGTGATCGTACATTACCCATTTCGGATGCTGAAGCAGCAATGAAATTGGTGCGTGACAGTGCCAATGTCTGGAATTTGAACCCGAATGACATTGGTATCATGGGCTCTTCTGCCGGTGGACATCTGGCTTCTACCATTGCCACTCATGCTAAGCCCGAACTTCGTCCGAACTTTCAGATTCTTTTTTATCCTGTGATTACGATGGATAAATCTTATACCCATAGGGGCTCTCACGACAACCTTTTGGGAAAAGATGCTTCTGCTGAATTGGAACTTGAATATTCTAATGAAAAGCAAGTGACGAAAGATACACCGCGTGCTTTTATCGTATATAGTGATGATGATAAAGTCGTTCCGCCTGCTAACGGAGTTAATTATTATTTGGCGCTGAACAAGAACAATGTTCCTTCGGTACTTCATATTTACCCTTCCGGCGGACATGGATGGGGAATTCGCGAGGGTTTCCTCTATAAGAATGAAATGTTGGACGAACTGACGTCTTGGCTCCGTAGTTTCAAAGTTCCTCATAAAGATGCTATCCGTGTAGCTTGCATTGGAAATAGTATTACGTATGGAGCACGTATCAAGAATCGTGATCGTGACAGTTATCCGGCCGTGTTGAGCCGTATGTTGGGAGAGGCTTATTGGGTAAAGAATTTCGGAGTCAGTGCCCGCACTCTGCTGAACAAGGGCGATCATCCTTATATGAATGAAAAAGCTTATCAGGATGCGCTGGCTTTCAATCCTAATATCGTTGTTATCAAGTTGGGTACGAATGACAGTAAATCATTCAACTGGAAATATAAGGCCGACTTCACGAAAGATCTGCAAACAATGGTCGATGCTTTCAAAGCGCTGCCAGCTCAACCGAAGATTTATCTTTGTTATCCTTCTAAAGCCTATCAGACCGGTGATAATATCAACGATGATATCATCTCTAAACAAATCATTCCGATGATAAAGAAGGTTGCCAAGAAAAATAACTTGTCTGTCATCGATCTTCACGCAGCAATGGACGGAATGCCCCAATTGTTTCCGGATAAGATCCATCCGAATGAAGAAGGGGCTAAAGTGATGGCAAAAGCTGTTTATCAGTCCTTGAAAAAGTAAAATAAGGAACTTGACGATTGTAAAATTTCCGGTTGAAATAATCTCTTTTAGAGAAAGTTTCAACCGGAAATTTTTTAGTTTAATCACAAATAATCTTCTTATAATATGCTAAAAAAGTGTCTTTCTGAAAGTTAGATTTGTCGCTAATCTATATTTTTGCGCCCGAAAAATAATAAAATGATAAATAGCGTTATGAATAGACTACAAGATTTTACCTTTTTCTCGCAGTTGATGGCTAACGCTAATATGGGATGGTGGAAAGCCAATTTATCAACTGCGAATTATGAATGTTCTGACTTTATAGTAGAGTTATTAGGTCTGGATCAGACCGGAGTTATTAGTTTTGAAGATTTCAATAAACGTATTCAGAAAGAGGAACAACTTTCTACAACTGTTCATTCTTATGGTGTGTATCAACGGCCGGAGGTGGTGTATTTGCTTGATACGGTGAAAGGATCTGTTTGGGTACGTAGCAAGGTATGCTTTCAAGAAACGGATGAAGACGGAAACGAAATCGTCTATGGTATATCTGAAGTGCAAGATGGTCCTGATATGGCATCTGCTTACCAAGCTTTGCAATACAGTGAGCGTCTCTTATCTAACATTTTCAAGTATTTGCCTATTGGTATCGAGTTATATGATATGGATGGGGTATTGGTGGATCTGAACGATAAGGAATTAGAAATGTTTCATATAGAGAAGAAAGAAGACGTATTGGGTATCAATATTTTTGATAATCCTATTTTTCCGAAAGAAATGAAAGAACGGCTGAAGAAAAATGAAGATGCCGACTTTACTTTCCGTTATGACTTCTCGAAGGTCGGATCGTATTATCAGAATACCCAAAAACAGGGTACGATTGATCTGATGACTAAAGTGACTACATTATATAATAGTGAGCATCAGCCAATAAACTATCTATTGATTAATGCGGATAAGACAGAAACAACGGTAGCCTATAATAAGATTCAGGAGTTTGAGGAGTTCTTTGAACTGGTCGGTGATTATGCCAAGGTCGGTTATGCCCACTTCAATATTTTGAGTGGACACGGCTATGCCCAAAAAAGTTGGTACAGAAATGTGGGTGAAGCGTATGAAACTCCGTTGTCCGACATCTTTGGCACATACCGGCATTTCCACCCCGATGACCGTGCCTTGTTGATTCGTTTTCTGGACGACGCACGAAATGGACTTACCACCCAACTTAGCAAAGAGATGCGTGTCCTTAGGGAGGATGGCACATACACATGGACGCATGTCAATCTGTTAGTGAAGAAATATGCCCCGCAAGACCGGATTATCGAAATTATCAGCATCAATTATGATATCACAGAACTGAAAAGGACAGAAGAAATGCTTGTCAAGGCACGTGATAAAGCTGAAGCGTCCGATCGGTTAAAGTCTGCTTTCCTGGCTAATATGAGTCACGAAATCCGTACTCCTTTAAATGCTATTGTCGGCTTTTCAAGCCTGTTGACTAGTACGGAAAATGCAGCGGAAAAGGAACTATATAATTCTCTGATTGGACATAACAACAAACTATTATTAAATCTGATTAATGATGTAATTGATCTTTCTAAAATAGAATCCGGTTATCTGGAATTGCGTCCGGACTGGGTTAATCTTACCGAGCTTCTTGACGAGAGTGTAGCGGAGTATGCTCATCAAGTACCATCCGGCGTTGAACTTCTGACTAACTATCCGGCACATGATTCTCTGGTAGAACTGGATAGACTGCGTATCAAACAGATCTTGAGTAATTTCCTTTCGAATGCCTTAAAGAACACTACCACCGGACACGTGGAAATCTTCTATGAGGTAGATCACCAATCTGTCAGAATCGGTGTTAAAGATACCGGTCGGGGCATCCCGCAGAATATGCTTGAAAAGATATTCGAAAGGTTTGAGAAATTGGATTCCTTTGCTCAAGGGGCCGGTTTGGGCTTACCTATCTGCAAATTGATCGTCGAGAAGATGAACGGGCGGATATTAGTCGATTCCCAACTGGGGATAGGTACTACTTTTATAATCGAATTACCGTGTCGCTCTATGCTTGTAGAATAAGTATATGTGAAGAATATTAAAATAAAAATCCCTTGATAACGACTGATTATCAAGGGATTAATTTTATGTTTCGTGATCCGCCTGGGGCTCGAACCCAGGACCCCAACATTAAAAGTGTTGTGCTCTACCTGCTGAGCTAGCGAATCAATCCTTCAGTGCTTTCTTTCGAATGCGGGTGCAAAGGTAGAACATTTTTTTATAACTCCAAAAGAATTCAAACATTTTTCTTATCTTTGTGCCATTATCAACAATATATAATCATACATTATGGCTGCTGACGATAAAAAAATTATCTTCTCAATGGTAGGAGTGAGCAAAGCATTCACTCCTAATAAGAATGTGCTGAAAGACATTTACCTGTCGTTTTTCTATGGAGCGAAAATCGGTATTATCGGTTTGAACGGTTCTGGTAAATCAACGTTATTGAAGATCATCGCCGGTTTGGAGAAATCCTTTCAGGGAGAAGTGGTGTTTTCTCCGGGATATTCCGTGGGGTATTTGGCACAGGAACCTTATTTAGACAACACAAAGACAGTAAAAGAAGTAGTGATGGAAGGTGTGCAACCCATTGTTGACGCACTGACAGAATACGAAGAGATCAATCAGAAATTTGGTTTACCGGAGTATTATGAGGATCAGGATAAGATGGATGCTCTTTTTGCTCGCCAGGGTGAATTGCAAGATATCATTGATGCAACTGATGCATGGAATCTGGATAGCAAGTTGGAGCGTGCGATGGATGCTCTCCGTTGTCCGCCTGAAGATCAGCCGGTAGAAAATCTCTCCGGAGGTGAACGTCGCCGGGTAGCTCTTTGCCGTTTGTTGCTGCAGAAACCGGATGTGCTTTTGCTGGACGAACCTACCAACCACTTGGATGCAGAGTCTATCGATTGGTTGGAACAACATCTACAACAATATGAAGGTACGGTTATTGCTGTGACGCACGACCGTTACTTCCTCGATCACGTTGCCGGATGGATTCTTGAACTGGATCGTGGTGAAGGTATCCCCTGGAAAGGTAACTACTCTTCCTGGCTGGAACAGAAGACCAAACGTATGGAAATGGAAGAAAAGACCGCCAGCAAACGTCGTAAAACACTGGAACGTGAGTTGGAATGGGTACGCATGGCTCCGAAAGCCCGTCAGGCGAAAGGTAAGGCACGTCTTAACTCTTATGACAAATTGCTGAATGAGGACGTGAAGGAGAAAGAAGAGAAACTTGAAATCTTTATTCCGAATGGTCCCCGTCTGGGTAATAAGGTCATTGAAGCCAAACATGTGGCTAAAGCATACGGTGATAAATTGTTGTTTGACGATTTGAACTTTATGCTTCCTCCTAATGGTATTGTCGGTGTGATTGGTCCTAATGGTGCGGGAAAGACGACATTGTTCCGCCTGATTATGGGATTGGAAACAGTGGATAAAGGAGAATTTGAAGTAGGAGAGACTGTAAAGGTGGCGTATGTAGACCAGCAACACAGAGATATTGATCCGAATAAGAGCGTATATCAGGTAATTTCCGGTGGTAATGAGTTGATCCGCATGGGTGGACGTGACGTGAATGCGCGTGCATACCTTTCCCGTTTCAATTTCTCCGGAGGCGATCAGGAAAAACTCTGCGGTGTATTGTCCGGTGGTGAAAGAAACCGTTTACACTTGGCGATGGCTTTGAAAGAAGAAGGTAATGTACTGTTGCTCGATGAGCCTACCAATGATATCGACGTAAACACTCTGCGTGCTTTGGAAGAAGGTTTGGAAGATTTCGCCGGCTGTGCAGTAGTTATCTCGCACGACCGTTGGTTCCTCGACCGTATCTGTACACATATCCTTGCTTTTGAAGGAGACTCCAATGTATTCTACTTCGAAGGTTCATATTCAGAATATGAAGAAAACAAAATGAAACGTTTGGGAAATGAAGAACCAAAACGCGTTCGTTATAGAAAGTTAATGACTGACTAGTATAAAGTAATAGATTGAAGCATTTATAATGCTTTCTGTTTCAAAATAAAAGGCTCTGCAAATATTGTAGAGCCTTTATCGTTTTATAACAAGGGAAAACGTTTATCTCTCTTAAAAAATTGTAGTATAATCGTAATGTAGTTCTAAATATTATTAATTATATTTGTGCACAGTTTTTAAAAGCAAACAATTTATATTAACTAATCAACTACATTTATGTTAAAGAGAATGCGATCTTTTTTAGTAGCGGCGATGCTCATGGTCATTGCTACCGTTAGTGCGCAGGTTACCACTTCTAGTATGAGTGGTAAGGTTACAGCACAAGATGAACCTATCATTGGAGCGACTGTGGTTGCAATCCACGAGCCGTCAGGTACACGTTATGGTACAGTGACTAATATCAGTGGTCAATTTAATTTGCAAGGTATGCGTACCGGTGGTCCTTACAAAGTTGAAGTTTCTTATGTTGGTTATCAGACTGCTATTTATAAAGGTGTAAATTTATCGTTAGGAGAAGTATACACTTTAAATGTAGTTTTAAAGGAAAGTTCTGAATTATTGGATGAAGTTATAGTAACAGCACAGAAAACAGTAGAGAAGATGGGGACTGTAACGAATGTGAGTGAGCGTCAGTTAACGACATTGCCTACTATTAATCGTAGTATTACTGACTTTACTAAACTTTCTCCTTATGCGGGTGGCAGTAATTCTTTTGCCGGACGTGATGGACGTTATAATACAATAACTGTGGATGGTGCAGCTTTGAACAATAATTTTGGTTTGAGTACTAATAATTTGCCGGGTGGAGATGCGCAGCCTATTTCACTTGATGCAATTGATGAAATTAGCGTTAATGTTTCTCCTTATAGTGTTACGTATTCCAATTTTACGGGAGCTTCTATTAATGCTGTAACCAAGAGTGGTACAAACGAATTAAAGGGAACAGTTTATACATATCAGAAACCAAAGAATTTTATAGGAAAATCTATTAACGATGTTGACGTTCCTAATGTGGAAAGTTATAAATCCAGTTTGTATGGCTTTACATTAGGAGCTCCGATAATAAAAAATAAACTATTCTTTTTTGTAAATGGAGAATTAGAAAATAGTACTAGCCCTGGTATTTTGTGGACTCCTAGTCAAGAAGAAGGTGGAAGTGGGGATAATCAAAATCATATTTCTAGAACTTGGATAAAGGATTTGAAGACAATAAGTGATTTTGTAAAGGATAAATATGGATATGATCCGGGAAGTTATGATAAATTTGATGATTTCGAGAGTAAAAATTGGAAGCTTATGGCTCGTTTGGATTGGAATATTAATAAAAGTCATAAACTGTCATTACGTTTTAACACAGTGAAATCAGAAAATGATGCTAGTATTAGTTCAACCTCTTCGGTAATCACTAAAGCTAATTCAAACCGTTATGGGGTTGATGCATTTGCATTTGGAAATTCCAACTATGGTTTTAGAAATATTGTAACGTCTCTTTCCGGTGAGTTGAATAGCAATTTTTCTTCCTCAGTACAAAACAAATTATTAGTGACTTATACCCATATCCGAGATTCTCGTACAACTAAGGGAGATGCGTTTCCAATGGTTGATATTTACAAGGACGGTAAGCAGTATATGACATTGGGTACAGAATTGTTTACTCCTTTTAATGATGTCGAGAATAATGTATTTAGTGTTACTGACAATGTAACTATTAATAAAGGAAACCATTTGATAACTGCCGGTGCAACATTTGAAAGACAGTATTTCATGAATTCATATTTACGTGCTCCTTATGGATATTATCGTTATGCTTCAATGGACGATTTTATGACGGGAGAAAAACCGATGCTGTATGGCATTACTTATGGATATAATGGAAAAGACGCTCCGGGAGCTGAACTGACATTTGGTATGTTGGGAGCTTATGCACAAGATGAATATTCTATTACACCTAATTTAAAATTGACATATGGATTACGCTTTGATTTACCGTTATATTTTGATGATTTGTTAGGGAATGCGGCTATCAAAGAACAGTCATTTAATGGAACGAATGTTGACGTATCCGAATGGCCGAAAAGTAAATTGTTAATATCTCCTCGTTTAGGATTTAATTGGGATATAAAAGGTGACCGTTCTATTGTTTTGACTGGAGGTACAGGCTTGTTTACAGGGTTATTACCATTTGTATGGTTCACTAACCAACCGACAAATGCAGGTCAGATGCAAAATATGGTTGAATTTGAGACTTCGGAATTACCGGCAAACTTTGCTTTTAATCCAAATTATAAAGAAACTCTTACCCAAAATCCGGATATGTTTCCATCAACTCCGGGAAATGAGGTCCCCGGTGCTATAGCTTATGTGGATCCGAATTTTAAAATGCCTCAAGTTTGGCGTAGTAATGTAAATGCAGAGTTTCAGTTACCTTATGGATTTATGCTTTCTGTTGGTGCTATGTATACACGTGATATATATAATGTTGTTCAGAAGAATATGAACGAAAAGGCCCCTTCTGGAACCTATAATGAACAACCGGGACGTGTATATTGGACTAAGAATAATTACTATGACAATCCTAAGACGAAAACCGTTATACAGTTGACTAATGGGGATGAAAAAGGTTATCAATATTCTTTTAATGCAGTATTAACGAAGAAATTTGATTTTGGCTTTACAGGTTCATTTGGGTACACTTATACAATGGCTAAAGATATGACGGCAAATCCAGGTTCATCGGCGGCTTCAGTATGGCAGAATAATGTTGCAGTTAATTCATTGAATGATCCGGGTGTCTCTTATTCTTTATTTTCTACCCCGCATCGTTTGATAGCTAATGCTTCTTATGAAGTTGCTTATGCGAATATGAAAACGACTGTTTCTTTGTTCTATACAGGTTACCAACAAGGACGTTTTTCTTATACCTATTCTAATGATATGAACGGTGACGGAAACTATTCCGATTTGATGTATGTGCCTGCTTCTAAAGAAGAAATGACATTTGTGGATATTAAAGATAAACAAAATAATGTGACTTATTCGGCGGTAGACCAACAAGAAGATTTTTGGAACTATGTAAATAATGACTCTTATTTGAATGATCACAAGGGGCAGTATGTAGAACGTGCTTCTTCTTTAGAACCGTGGATTCACCGTTTTGACATGAAGATAGCACAGGATTTTTATGCTAAGATTGGTAGCCGTAAGTACGGTATTCAAGTAAGTCTTGATATGTTGAATATTGGTAACTTATTAAATTCGAAGTGGGGGGCTTATCGCTCTTGCGGTTTGCAGAGTTATGATAATGTAAGGTTGTTAAAAACAGCAAGTAAGGTAGGAGAACCTCTTACTTATCAGATGAATGCATCTTCTCGCGAGGTGTTCCAGAAAAATTCTAAATGGGATTATACTGCTTCTACAGGTAGTGCATGGCAGATGCAGTTAGGCGTTAAGTTTACATTCTAGAATATTTATATAAAAAGATGCTTCGTTCAATAAACGGAGCATCTTTTTTATTTCATCCTCATCACCACCGGATTATGGTCGCTATAATTAAGATCCGGCGAGAAGTAATCCGTGCTATTCAGTTCCGGTGAATGGAGAATATAGTCGATTCTCAACAGATGCTTGAAGTACTTGAAAGTATACATATACCCATGTCCGCTCGTTTGAAAGCCATCCTGCAACTTATCACCTTTTATAGTGTGATAAACATACGAAGACGGCAGAGAGTTAAAGTCACCGCAGACTAGAGTTGGATAGGGGGAGGCGGCTATCAGTTGCTTGAGAAGATCAGCTTGTACGGCCCGTTTCCGGAAATTCTCATGTAAGCCGTCGATAAGTCCCAGGGTAGCATGTTCCACTCTTTGGGAATCATCCGTACGAAGTCCCTTTTCCAGTTTGCGCTTGTTCTGGCTTACTTCCGTTGTTTGGAGATGATTGTTGAACAGGCGGATGGTGCGACCATTGATTTCAATATCACATGCAAGACTGCAATTTTTCGAATCAGGATAGATGATAAGATGCTCCTCCTTGATAGGATAACGGCTGAAAACAGCCAGTTGCAACAGATTTTTCCCTTCGGGCGAAGAAGGAATATAATGATACGGCCAATTAGAAAGAGCTGCGGATATACTATCGATGCCAAACTCATCGTTTATGCCAAATTCTTGAAAACAGAGAATATCTGCTTGCAGGTTTCTCATGTAAGAAGCAATCTCCTTGCATGAGTAGCCGGTATGCTCGTGGTTAAAGGCATCGACGTTGTAAGTAGCAACCGTCAACACCCCCGGAGTATATACATTCATTTTAACCATCGGTGACGAAGCCGGACTGAAAAAAGGCGATTGTAATACACAGCTCATATACCCCCAATTGCTGAATATAGCAATCAGAGGGATGAAAACCCAGCACCGCCAACGAATCGTCCAGTAGATAGCAGAAGCAAGATTAGCCAATAAAAGTATCGGCAGTATCAAACCGATGAAAGGCATAAATTTGAAACTATCCGGTGCGGCATTGCCTACGAAAGCACCCGCAATGGTAACTCCTGCCAAAATACTGGTCAGCACGATGGATATGTAATAAAACAGTCTGTAAAAGGCTTTCATTTAATCTAAATTATTTGCTGGTTATATCATGAGGGATTAAGCTCTCTACGAAGGAAGCAACCATTTATGAATCATTGCTTTCAACTTATCATCCGCTATTGGTTTAGCTATAAAATCATTGCATCCCGCTTCTTCAGCCGCTTTCCGGTCCTGTTCGTATGCAAAGGCACTTTGAGCAATAATAGGAACAGTGGCAGACAGTTCACGGATGATTTTTGTAGCTTCCAGTCCGTCCAGATTCGGCATCTTGATATCCATCAAGATAAGATCCGGTTTCACTTCATCGAACATCGTGACAGCTTCCATTCCGTCATGCGCACGTATAAGCCGGTGATCTTTACCTAAAATAGCCTCCAATAAGTCGAAGTTACTGTCCGTATCTTCGGCAACCAAAATACAGGCATGCCGTGTATTTGCAGAACTGTCAACACTCGAATCTGCAGTTTTTCCGGCAGATGCTATTCCAGCAATGTTCCCTTCACCATTCTCTTTCTTTGAAGAATCCACATTTGCAGGATTTGCAATCGTGTATGGTAAAGTAAATGTAAACGTCGTCCCCTTGCCAAATTCGGAGTTGACGGAAATCTTTCCACCGAGCCGTTCAACAATAGACTTACAGATAGATAACCCCAATCCTGTACCCTGCGCATGATTGTTCAGCTTTGCGAAACGCTCGAACACACGCCCCACTTTCTCCGGTTCAATTCCTGTTCCGGTATCCGTTACGTGGAATACAATCTGATTGTCCGCCAGTTTGTAACCATAACTGATGCTTCCTTCCTTCGTAAACTTGACAGCATTTCCAATCAGATTTGAAATCACCTGGAATACCCGGTTCTTGTCCGTTTCAATCATCAGACTTTCGTCCGAGGATTCATAGACAAGGCTTACTCCCTGCGGAGTACGGAATATATGAGCATCGTGCACTTCCCGGCAGAGATTATGGAGACTAGCCGGTCCGAAGGAAAACTCGATGGTTCCCGATTCAATCTTCGAGAGGTCGAGAATCTCGTTGATAAGTTGCAGGAGACGTTCGTTGTTCGCGTTTACGATGTTATAATACGTCTTCCGTTCTTCCGCATCGTCGCTTTCGGCAATGAGATGCGAGAAACCTACGATAGCATTCAGCGGCGTACGTATTTCATGACTCATATTGGCGAGGAAGGCCGACTTCAGGCTATCAGACATTTCCGCTTTCTCTTTCGACGATTGAAGTTCCCGTTTTATCATTTCCAGCTCCGTGATGTCCCATTCGATGCTGACGATGATAGGCGAAGACAATTCGTCACCGTCCACCCGGATTTTCCGTTTGTCGAGGATAATCATGTTTCCGTTTCTGTCCTTTCCTTCAGCAGTCCAGTGCAGACCTTTTCCGGTGGTGGCCACCTGGATATCTTCTTGTCTCTTCTTTTCGGCTACGATAGGCGGGTAGAAATCGAAGTCATTCTTGCCGACAGGGTCGTTCTTATAAAGATCGCGGTTGTAGGCCTCCCGATTCCGGTAAATGTATCGGAAGTCGTTGTTGATTTCCTTCACTACAATCCCGGCAGGGAGATTGTTGATGGTTGTATCCATGATTTGGTTGAGCCGTTTGATTTGGGCTTCGTACCGAATCCTCTCGGAAATATCATGGGCAAACGACCAGTAACTTTCTTCTCCGGAATCATTGGTCACGTTGTACATCGTGCCTTCATAAGCCAATATACCTTTATTGATTTTAGATGGGTGATGAGCCACAAAGTTACTGCTGCCACCGTGTATGACATCTTTGCAACGTTCGTTCCAAGCCTCTTGTGTAGGCATATCTGCGGCGACATTGTAAATCTTTAATTGACTGATGTCTTCGTTTTCTGAAATACCATGATTGTACAGGAAACGACGGTTGGCAAAGATAATCGTGCCATCGGGCTTGGCGGCAAAGATACTTTCTTTGGCGTTGTTGATGGCATGAGTCAGTGTATTGATGTCATTTCTACGATGCTGTATGTCCGTGATGTTCTGGATATAGCCTTCGATATTGAAACTACCGTCGGAGCGTTGTTCACGCAGATAAGTCTGGATACGCATATAGAAGATTTCTCCGTTCAGGCGGACACGGTAGCTGATGCTTTCCATGTTGAGTTCTTTTTCGTTCACCCGACACCATTCCATAAAACTCTGACGGTCTTCTTCTACAATCAGTTCCACATATTTCTCAATGGCAAGGTTTTGCACATTTTCCTCGCACAAAACACCGGTATATCCAAGATAATGAAAAATATTCTGTTTCGTATTGTACGTCCATTGTCCTATCTGGGCTACCTTTTGGATAGCCCGCAGGGTGAGATTTGCCTGTTCCAACTGTCTTTTTACGTTGCTTCTTTGCGTGATGTCGCGATATTGGCAAAGCACCATACCGTCATAAGGGAACATGAGGCATTTGAAGTAAAAAGTTTCGCCTTTCAGCACCAACTTGAAGTTCTTGCTGATGCTTCTTTGTTCTTCGAGTACAATCTGGAAGATGGGCATCACCCTCTCTCTCGTATATTCTGGTAAAAGCTCAAATATATTTTTTCCTAAAAGTATATCCTCTTGCAGAAACCATAGATCACAATGAGGCTCAATGTCTACGCAGACTCCGTGCCTGTCAACCAATAGCATTGTATCTGCCGTCAGTTTCAATATTCTTTGTGCGTTATTCGCATCATGTAATATTCTGTTCATGTCTGTTTTTTATTAGATGATAGAGACTAATGTCTTATAGTAAGGATAACAAAAGATAATAGCATTTGTTTTACTTTTCAGCGCGTTTCGCCTTTTCCCAGGCTCCGCTTCCTTTTTTCTTTTTCAGATAACGGATGCCTTTCAGCACATTGACATTCATAAATAGGAAATAGTAGGGGATAAAAAGCAACTTGTTTTTTATCTGTTTGGTGGATAGATAATATCCCCAATATCCCAATCCGTAAAAAAGAACCTGCATGGCAAGCAGCACTCCGTAGAATATCGCGGAACCGCCTAACAGCAGAATCGCAATATTCAGCGGGAAGAGAGCAAACAACAGGAACGGAGTAATAGACCATCGCAATACCCGGTGAGACGTATATTGAAAGCTAAGTGTCCCGTAGCGGAAAGGATTCAGCAACGGACGAAGTCGCCAGATGGACTGCAATCCTCCCGCAGCGATGCGCACTTTCCGCTTTTCTTCTTCGCGCATATCTGCCGAACCGCTTTCGATGGCGTAAGCATTGGTGCAATAAGCAATGGTATAACCTTTCATGGTGATCCGGAGCGAAAGAATAAAATCATCGAGCAACGTATCCGGTTCCATTGCTTCGAATAGTTCACGACGCACGGCAAATAGTTCGCCTGCTGCTCCTACAGCAGAATAGAGGCGGGCGTCAAGTGCTTTCAGTGTTGATTCGTATTTCCAGTAAATACCTTCCCCACCGGCAGCGGCTCCGTCTTTGGTCTGTACGGCGATCCGTTTTTCGCCGGCCACGCAGCCCACTTTCGGGTCTTGGAAAGCAAGTACGATTTCCTGTATTGCTTCCCGGTTTACCATAGTGTTAGCATCCGTAAAGACGACGAGCGGAGTGTCCACCAGCGTCATTCCACGTGTCATTGCGGCTGTCTTACCCTGTCGTAGGGGTTGGAAGTGTATGGTCGCTTTTCCCTGCCAACGGGTTTTCAGTCGTTCGTTCGTACCGTCGTTGCTTCCGTCTGTCACCCATACGATATGCAGTTTGTCCGCAGGGTAGTCCAGTTCAAGACTGTTCTCCATCTTTTCGTCTATAACATCTTCTTCATTGAATGCTGTAATGAAGAGAGTCACTTCCGGCAAACCAGCGTCCGATGCCGGCAACGAACGCTTCACAGGCTTCACGAAAAGTTCTTTCAACTTGACGAGAACGTAAAGCACAATTCCGTAGCCCAGATATGTGTAGAACACAATGAACAAGGCAAACCAGAAAATTATTTCAAGACAAAGAGTGATGATTTCGTTCATAGCTGTATTTATTTAGATATTTTCTTTCCTTTAAAATAATCACTATCTAATATAATATCAGAAATTTTTTCTCTATATATTATTCGTTTTTTTTCTCTTTCGGTGTTCAAAATGGAATCAGGGCAAAGTAAGCTATTTCCTACTCCTCTCCATTCAGAATGAATACCCCCCAAATCAAGAAGGGTTGGAAATAAATCAGCTTGCGTGATAACATAATCGCTTGTTTTGTCGATCTTTTGTGGAGAGTTTACAATATACAATGGGATTTGAAAAGAAACATTATCTTCTTCTTTGGATTTAAGCCAGTCATTTGAAATGGAATGGTCACTGGCTATTATAATTAGAGAATTGTGGTAAAGATGATTTTCTTTTAAGAAATTCAAATACTTACCTAAGTATTTATCCATATAATGCACATTAGATAGATAATTTTTTAATTCTTCTGAATATGTGTCAGGGAATGGAATGAGGTAGTCTTCAACTGCTTTGGTATATGGAGAATGCGTTGATGATGTGAGGATAAGTGAGAAAAAAGGTTGTTTGCTATTTTTGTCTATGCTTGCTGCATATTCAAAAAGAAGCTTATCATTTAACCAATTTTCTTTATAATTACTCAATGTATATTCCTTTCGTGAATAGAGTTTATCAAACCCATATTGGATACATACTCCATCTTGTCTCCATGTTTTAGATGAAGTAGGAATAACCATTCTACATTCGATTCCAGGTTTTTGTTTCTTTAAAAGTTTGGGCAAGGACACGAAAGTATTATTAAAATAATCGTAAATGGTAACACCTTTTGTTTTGGGTATAAGTCCGTTGAGGTATGTGAATTGTCCGTCGCTCGATTCGCCTAATTGTATCAGAGAAGTCATGTTATTATTGTAGTATGCTCCTTTTTCTACTAATTTGTTGAGGGTAGGAGTAATTTCTATTCCATTTATTTTTAGATCTGTAGGGAACGAAAGAAGGGATTCTACTATAATGAGAATAATATTTTCTTTTGGTGGATATTCAATACTATATTTTGATTCGTAAAAGAATGGTTCCAGTTTTGCCACTTCCTCTGGGTTACAGCCTTGTTTGTTGTTTGATGCACATTGTATAATGGTCCCATAAATTATTCCGAATTTGAATATACTTTCTGTTGGACTATTTTTAAAAGGGTGAACATACTTGTAGTTTAATGATGACCAATGTATTGTTGCTGTAGCTATTAATCCTCCTAATAAAATAAATGCAATTCCTAATATGTAAAGGGAAAAGATTCTTCGTGTCTTTCTTCTTATTTCAGAATAAGCTCTATGAAATTGTTTATAAGATAAGATACTTGCAAGAGTTGTTATTAGTATTGTAATGTCAGAGAACCTAATAGTTGCAAATACGTTAGCTGATAGTCCGTCAAGATTGTTGAATTCTCCATATAATATTGGAGGCATATATGTGTAGAAGAATCTACTATAAGATACATTTACAATTACCAGTATTGTAATGATAGTATATGGAATGAAAAATAAATAAGTCTTTTTTCCAATTAGATAAAGTGGAATAAAGAATAATAGGCATATATCGATAAAAGCATGAATGATATTCTCCAGATATGAGAATGGAGTAAGAGAATATTTATCAATAAGAATTGAGTAGTGCATGTATTGTAAATTAATATAGCATAGTAATATTAACGACAAGGGGAATGTAAATTGTTTGATTAATAATTTTATATTCATATTTCTATCTCACTATTTTGTCTGCAAATACTTTTAAATACGCTTAAGGTGCCGCCAATCATAATTATATTGTTTGTTTTCAACTATGCTATTGAAATAATTCCTTTAGCGACTGTTTTTTATTCCTCAAATATACAATTGGAAATTTGCAGAAAGATATAAAATTTCCCTCTGCAGAAGTAGCATGTAATGTACTTATTGAATTTCCTTCCATTAGTCCTATAGCAGTTTTTTTCTCAAAAGCACTAAAATATAGCTTATATTTTTCATTGTCCTTAATAAGTGAACTTCGATATAAACCATAGGAATAAAAAGAACCCAGCATTGGAGCTTTGGATAATATATATTTTTTGTTGTTAAATGATAAGCCGTCGGAACTGGAGTATAATACTAGGTTATTAGTATCATAATCATATATAACTAGATAATATATTTTGTCTATATATGCTAAATCAATATGCCAAGGGGTAACAGAATTGTCAGGTAGATGACATGTTTCTTTTTTGCTCCACTTTTTCCCATCTGTAGAAAAACTTCTACAGATTTCTCTTGGCTTTTCTATACTGTTCACATACCACATTACATATCCATTAGTACCTTTATGTATCGCAGGGCTTATAACCATATTACCTGTTTCATTTTTTATGATAGAGGTATCTTGTAGATTTATCATCACCTCTCGGGGAGACCAGTCTTTTCCATTGAGAGTATATTTGCGTAATATATAAGTAGCATTATTTTTTTGATGGCTGATGCGGTACCAGCACTCTAAAGTATCTTTATAAAAGACTAAATGTGGGTCTGAAAAATAATCTTTATTTATAATATTGTTTTCGTCTAAATCATCTATTGGATTTTGAGAGTCCTCAAAATCGTTCCAATGTATTCCGTCTTTAGATACATGCACACATGGATTTTCCCATCGTTCTCTATATGGAGGCAATCCTTTCCAATCACCATCCTCACCTAAGGGATATGGAGTTTCCGCCATCCAGTATTTATATCCATTCCATCCTTCCGGAATGTATATTACTGATGGGTGATAGGGTTGGTTACTACCTTCCGGAGTCTTGATAATTAATGGAGCCTGATTATACTTTTGAAATTGATTATACTGGTATATATAGTCAACTAATATTACACAAATAACAACTAGAATAATTTTTCTTATTATTTTCATTTGCTTATTTGATTAAATTATTGTCTTTATCTTTATATTTTTTCTTTCTGGTGAATAATCCTCCAATACCTTTTAATCCTTTGATAAAACGCACTTTGAAGCTTTTAAACAGTCCTCCATCTGCTCCTACTGTTCCATATCCGGTTATAACCCGTGCTTTTGAAGAATGGATAAAGACGAGTTTTCCGTAAGGTTTCATCGCTAAAGCCAGTGAGCCGTCTTCACCACGAATGATATCTGTGCGGAATCCTAACTGCTTGCCTAATTCTGTTTTGAATGCGAATGTCATGCCGCGTACACAAAGTTCCGGACGCTGTATGGCTTGAATGCGCAGGTAAAAGTCTCTTAATGATTCATACCACCATAATCCCCATTTAGAGTGTTGCTCATCAGGAATAAAGCTCCAAAGGCTGAACGTGCAGACTACGTTTGGTTGCATTAGTTTTTTTACATGTGTCTTGATGTAATTGTTCGGGTACATGGTATCGGTGTCAATACAGATATGGTATGTTCCTTTTGCTTGGTTTAATCCGCATTGGCGGGCATGTCCCGGTCCTTTCTTAAGCTCATTGAAATAAGTGACTCCCAACTGTTGGAGCACACTTTCAGTTCGATCGGAAGAATTGTTGTTGACAGCCAGAATTTCAATCGGAAAGTCACAGATGTTGTCACAAAGCGACCATAAGCAACTTAGCAAACGCTTTTCTTCATTATAGCAGATGAGAATGACAGATGCTAAGGGTTGTTTGTTTTCCGATAATTTCTGTAATTTAGTTTTTACGAAATCTACTGCTTCCTTTGGTGCTGAATCGAAAGGTTGTTCGTAAACTTGCAGATATTTAGTATACCATTTCATAAATCTTTATTTTTTTCAATGATACTTTCAAACAATGTTTTCCATTGTTCTGCGATTGGTTCGATCCTGAAACGTTCTATATCCATTCGAGCTTGCCGTCCCATTTCTCGTCGTACATTTTCGTTTTCTATCAGATAGCAGATTTTCTCTGCTAATCCCTCTATATTACCGTTTTCTACTAATAGTCCGTTTATTCCGTCGCTGATGATATCACGCGGTCCGCAGGGGCATGTAAATGAGACGGGAGGTACTCCACATGCCATTGCTTCTATAATAACCATGCCAAATCCCTCATAACGCGAAGAAAGGACGAAGATAGAACTTTTACAGTACTTATCGACAATATCCGGTGTGCTATGCTCCAGAATACAACTGGGGCTAATTCCTAGTTCGTAGATTTGGTTCTGAAGTTGTTCCCGCATACCATCACCATAGATACGGAGAATCCAGTCCGGGTGTTTTTTATTGACAATGCTCCAAGCAGATATTAAACGGTCAAATCCTTTTTGAGGGACATATCTGCCTACGGCAATGACCTGTTTGGGGGTGTTATCCGATTGTTGTTCCGGCAAAAACGGGAGTGGATTGTAGATTACGGTTACATTATTGAGCTCTGTCCATTCGGCAGCATCTTCATGGCTAAGGACGACAAAACTTTTGAGTTGTCGCACCTGCCTGATGAGTTGCCACATCCAGTATTGCTTGACGGCACGCTGAATGATACCAGGAAGACAGTTGTCGCTGAATTCCCGGTAATTGGACTTGTTGAAGTGGATTTCTCCAAGCTTAATGCTTTTGTCTTTCATCTTATTGATGAAGTTTATATCACGTCGTAAGAGAGAGATGGTAATGTCCGGTTCAATCTCATTGAGGCATGTCTCCAGCCTTTTTTTAAACAATTTCTGTTTGCTCCAATATCGGTGAATTCGTTTCGGTAAGGAAAGGCCATACAATTCGTCATAGTTGATGTCGAGCTGATGGGTGGTGATGGATGGATACAATTTATAGTAAGGTTCTTTTCCTTTTCCATCGGTCAATATGATGTGTATGTCATACCCTAAATGTTCTGCAAAATAGTTTGCTTTTAGTGTAAGTACACGTTCCATTCCACTAGGATAATAGAGCGAGGGGATGCAATAGGCTATTTTTACTTTTTTATTCATCGGATTACTTTTCAAGTATTGTATGCTGTGGTCTGATGTCCAATTCATCGATGACTTTTTTCATTTGCGCTGTCCAGGACAATGGACGGATAGATTCTCTAATATTCTGCGGAGTCATAGTCAGAGACTTTTGAAAGCTGATTAACTGTTGAATATTAATAGGTGATTCATCTGGTGGTGCTTTCCAAATGTAAGGCATCTTATCAAAATCTTCGTCGATTTCTGAATAAGTAAATGCCAATCCTCGTGCAGCATATTCGCGATTTTTTAAAGTTTTGATATGTGTGATACCACTGCGGTGTCGGCCTAAACTACCGATAGCAAAATCTGCCTGCTCAAACATGGCGTCAAGTTGCTGATCATGCTGTGGTCCATGGAGGATAACATAAGATTCTAGTTTATTATCACGAATGACGGGAAGGATTTCTTGCTTTTCACGTTCGCCGGATAATGGTCCCACGATATGAAAATAAACTTTGTAGTCAGGATTCGTACAATAATATTCAGCTAATCCACGGATAAGTCGATCGAATCCATGCCAATAGTGTACTTCAGCTACTCCTATTAAATGTAGCTCATGTGTCGTGTCATTCATTTGTTTCTTCATAGGAATGGCATCAAAATCAATTCCGTTAGATATGCGGATTGTTCGTTCGCCAAAGATATTTTTAGCGTTTGAAAAGGTGACTATTCCATTAAGGAAAGAGGCCAGGCGATGACGAAAACAACGATCTGTGAGCCTTTTGAATTTCATAGGCCATGTGATGTACTCTTGATCGTAAGGAAAAGTCGGTATCTCCATGACCACTTTTGCTCCTTTTTTCTTCATACGTTTCACCATATTTATGGTGAAAGGGTTTGCATTATGATATGAACGGATGTAGACAAAATGTATATTTTCGCGAAGTACGTAGTTTGCTATGCAGTTTAGGCCCAACCGTTTCCGAATTTTCGCAAACACTCCTTGTCCCAATTCAGCAATCACTGCATTGTCTGCCATCCAGCGGCGTTCACCGGAAGGGCTTATGTCATAATAACATAAACGAACATCTAACCCACATTCTTTGAGGGCTTTTACCTGATAGTGTATTTTTTTGCTAATTCCGTTGGCTTTGTCGAAGCCGTGGAATATAAGGAATAAGGCTTTCATTGGTTGCTCAAATCTCTATATATTGTTTATTCTGTTCTTTTTATTATCTCTTACACAGGATGCTTCGCACTTTGCCGATAATGTCATACTCATGCGTCATTTGTATATAAATGCCAAAGATAATAAAACTAACGATACTTTTGGCTATAATTGTCACAAAAATATTCATCCCTTCCAGTGCATACTGCATGGGAATGAGGGCTAATGCTATCAAAATGCTAATGATGAACGGAGAAATAAGCTGACGAATGAATGGCCACGCACTTCGACGGAAGGTTATCCGGTACATTTGCCAGTAACATTGTATAAAGTTGATGGAGAACGTCACCACAATGCAACTAGCCACTGCTGTCAGCGTTCCGAAATAGAAGATTCCGAGCAGTATGCCTGTCACGTTGAGCACAGACGAGAACACTCCGCATACAAATAAGCTCCGTGTATCGCCTGCCGCCTGAAAGATGGAACCGGACGAGGAGAGTATGATCTGAATTCCTACGGACAGGGAGAGTAGCCGAAAAACGGGTACGGAGGGCAGCCATTGGACTCCAAAAATAATCAACGTTACTTCCTCTGCTGTAAAGAAGAGCAGCACGCTAAGAGGCAATCCGATGAAAGCGAGGAATCGGAGAATACGTTCATAAGAGGTGGCTAGTTTTGCTTTGTCATTTTGGAAATCACTGAAGATGGGGTGCATTACAGGAGTGATGACCTGGGTGATGTTTTGCAAGGGAAGCATCATCAGGCGATAGGATTTTTCGTAATATCCGAGGTCGGACATACTCATGTATTTGCCAATCAGTAATTTGTCCAGATTGCGGCTGAAGTAGTTGATGACGTTGAATAGAAACTGGTAGGCGGAATAGGAGAATATCTTCCGGAGCGCCGTCAGCCCCAGCGTGAAACGCAGTCGTTGCGGATAGCGCTGGTAGGAGATGACGAATATGAGTATGCTGGATATTATTGGGTTGATAATCAGTGCATATAATCCTGCTCCGCAGAGGGCGGCAGTCACGGCTGCCGCACCTGCGGAAATCTGGATAACGAAACTACGGATAGCGATGAATTTGAATTCCTTGTTCCGATAGAATAGTGCTCCCGGCACGATGGTGGCGGAGGCAAAGAATAGATTAACGGACAGCAGTTGACACAGTGTCCGCAGGATTTCGCTTTCGTAATAGTCGGCAATCATCCATGAAGCTGCAAAAAACAAGATGCTGATTCCGATGCCGGTCCATACGGTAAACGAGAAAATAGTTGATAGTTCATCTTTTGTCAGTGATTTGTGCTGTATGATAGCGGGAGATATTCCCATATCGGTGAGGAGGCTGAAAAAAGCGATGATTACGGTGGCAACGGCTACGATTCCGAAGTCGTCCGGAGATAGGAGGCGGGCCAGTATTCCTGCTATTACAAGAGAAATGACAATGCCGCTGTATTTGGCCAGTGCGGTATAGAACACTCCTGAAAAGAGTTGATTTTTAATGTTGCTAGCCATTGTCGACCGTTTTTTTATGGTTTATAAATAGGAATTTGAAAAGTAATGCCCCTATCGTTTTTGTCGATACATACTTTTTATATTTTTGCAGGCACAACCGTGCGAGTTTGATCCGCTCCGGTAATTTTAGTGAATGTGCTTGCCACATGGCAGCGTCAAGCATTTGAGATAAATATAAATCAATAATTTCTTTATTTTTATCTTCGGTAGTCTGTCTTCTAAAGCTAAGAATCTCTTCTGTGACGACAAGATATCCTTTTATGTTCCGCATTGCGAATTTACTCGTCATTGTAGAATCTTTTCTCATACGACGATGAAAAAAAGTTCGTTTAATGCAAGCTGCTTTCGTGCTTTGTAGATAAAGCAAGGTAGTAAACAGTTGGTCTTCGTGTACGATTTCGGGATAAAATGATAGATTATGTTTTTCTATCACGTTTCTATGAATAAAGTGCAGGCAAACGGAAGGAGTATATTCTTTATTCTGTAATTGAATTTCAAGTGCTTCCTGGCCGGTATAGATTTTGTCTTCTAATTTCTCTGTATGTTTGTAATTCAGTGTTGGAGCATTTTCAACGTTGTTTTCAAAGAAAACTAAAGCATCAAAAAATACAAAATCAAGTTTTTCTTCTTTGCATTTATGATAACACAATTCCAAAGCATCTTCTTCCAGCAGATCGTCGCTATCCATAAAATAGATATATTCTCCGTGTGCGTGTGAGATCCCTCTGTTACGCGCAATTGATTGTCCCTGATTCGCTTGTGTATATATTTGTATACGTTTGTCAGTGTCACCCAGTTTTTCTACTATACTTAAACTTTTGTCTGTTGATCCGTCATCTACAACTATTATTTCCAGTTCTTTCAAGCTTTGATACATCACGCTTTCTACTGCTTGACGAACATATTTTTCAGTGTTATAGACAGGAATGACGACACTGACTTTTATTTCATTATATTTCATGCATTTCGTATTCTGATAAATTATTGATACTGGCAGCAGCATTACAATCTGCTGTTCAAATCTCTATATACTTCGGCATATTGTTTGCCCACTTTATCTATACTCATGTTTTCTAGTGCATAGGTATAGTTCATTTCTCCTTTTCCCCAAGTAGATAACTGCCAGGCCATTTTCAGTGCCCGTATGATATCGGCTTTATGATTCGGATTGAAAGTCGGATTGCCTGTGTTTTTTAATAGTTCGCCTATATTGCCGGTATTTGGTCCTACGACTATCTTGTGGAAAAGAAAAGCAAGAGGAATATTTACGGAGTTTAGTGCATTTCTTTCTTGGATGAATATCACGTCAGAGGCAGACATATAATAAGGGAGGTCGCACTCGTCTATCGGTTCGTCGTTGGCTCCCGCTTGTAGTCTGAACATACGGTTTAACAACGGCATGAGGACATAGTAGCCAATTCGGGAAGCCCATCGTTTGAGGATATTTCTGCCATAGTTATTGCGCCTTGAAAAGGGGCATAAGCGAGGGGCTATCAGTAGTTTCCGTTCTTTGTCCCAGTCGCGGAACGCTCCGAGCAGCATACGTCTTTCTTCCCGGTTGCGGAATTTCCCGAAGGCGGTGACGACGAATGCTTCTTGTGGCAGGTTCAGATATTGGCGCGCGCGCTCTATGCTGATATCTTCTTTGTAGGTGTATTGGTAGATGTGGTACGGGATGATGACGTTCCTACTGTCGGGATATTTTTGTATGAATTCTGTCTGGCTGTAATGTCCCATGTGCACTACGGTGTCACTCTCCGATTCGATTATGTCGTAGACCCGGCTGATGATATCATTTGCATAGTGGGGGTGAATGTTGTGCCGTGTGTATATGAAATGAGTTCCTCGCGAGCGGAAAAAATCAATGCGTTCTTTCAGGCAGCGGATGACGTCGGGGTCTTTGCATGTCCATCCCACCAGTTCTTCCGGCCATTGGAAATGGATGATGTCATAAGTCGTATCCGATTCCCAGAATTCTTTTTGGGAGTATCTTACATTGATTCCAGCCATTCTGATAGCATCGCATAAGATAGGAACAAATAGATTGTCGGTTTCTCCGTTTTCTCTGAAAACGATCAGTGCTTTTATTGATGGGCTGTCTGTTTCGCTATCACTCATTTTTTAAGTTTTAAAGACCTTTATTACATTGCAAATGTAATAAAACTTATGATAAGTTTCTCCTTTTCTGTGTTTTAATTGCAGTTTAAGTTGCTATTTGAGGAAATCTGAAACAGGTCTAATGTTTTTATAAGCCGTTTTTCTTCTTGGGTATAAGGAATGTGGTGACTTTCAATATATTGCTTGAGGAAGAGACAAGCATGTATGAAAATGTCTGCTTTCATATAGCTGGTGAAATTTATGTAACGGTAGTAGGAGGCTTCACTGATGTCGATATGCACGCAGAGGTCTACTGTGGCTAGCCGTGACGTTTTCAAGAGCTTTTTTATCAGCATTACTCTGTTCTGGTAATGCTCGTTCACTATTTTATTTTCTTCTATTTCTTCCAACGTTTGGTTGCGTTTTGTGTCCATATTGTTTGGGATTATTAATAATTTTTGGCAAAGGTCGGATAAAAAATATATAATCCCTCTCTCATTTTTGCGATAGCTGGAATAAAATACATTTTGCACCTTTGCGCCCCGGAAGTATTAAATGTGGAATAATAAATGATAAATGAAAATGAAGAAAGATCAGTATTTCAATTTGGAGGTAAATTTGTTGAATGACGACAATATTGCCTGTATGATGTCAGAGATGAATGCCGCGGAAGCACTCGGAATTTACGTGATGTTGCTGTTGCATCTGCGCACTAAAGATGCTTATGAGGCGTCGTGCAAACCGGTTTTACTGAAGGCCATGGCCCGGCGGTATGATGTGGATGAAGTTGCGGTGGAGCGGGTACTTCGCGAATTCGATCTCTTCGAACTGGATGAGGAACGACAGATGTTTCGTTCTTCCTACTTGGATAGGGTGATGAAAAGCTTGGAAGAGAAGCGGAAAATGGACATCGAAAACGGTAAAAAAGGAGGGCGTCCGAAAAAGGTGGCAAAAAGTGCTGAAACGCCCGTCAGTAAAGGGAGAAAACCCACTGAAAACCAGAAGAGGAGAGAAGAGGAAAGTAAAGAAGAGGAGAGTAAAGGAAGTGTTTCTGTTGTAAACAATAATAGGAGTAATATAGAAACACCGTCTCTTGTGAGCCGTTTGGCGGATGAAGGCAATCATGGCCCGTTACAACCCGTGTTGCCTTGGGAAAAGTTGGTGGACCAACTTTCTACTTTCCAGTCATATATGGAATTGGCCGGGCAGCATTCCGGTTTGGGAAAGCTTTTTGTAGACCATCAAAAACTTATTTTGGAAATCTTCAAAAAACATATCCGCCTTTATGACAAAGGAGCGGGACTGCTTTTTCCGGAGGACGTGAAACGGTATTTTTCAAATTATATCGCGGCCGGTTCCGTTACTTGTCGCACGTTGAGGGAAACCTTGCTGAAAGAGCTTGAGAATACGGTCGACAAGGATGTAAACCGCTTTGAAAGCGTCGTCGACGGGCGGCGAACGTATCTGGGACATCTTATTCCGGTTGATGCGCCGCCACGTCCCGATGCATCAGCTGTGTGGGATGATGTGAAGAAAAGATGGGCGCATTAATCCGGCAGATGACTGGCTTCGTCCGGTAGGTTGCCGATGTTCGTCTGGTAGGTTGTTGATGTTCGTCTGGCAGGTAACGGAAGCTCGTCCGGCAGGTGGCAGACACTCGTCCGGCAGGTAAGTCCTCTGCGTGTGAATGATTATTTTAAACTATTTTTTAATTAGAAAAAAGGAAAAAAATATGAGAAATTTTGCCAACTATGATGTCGACATCCACGGTAAATCGAGTGGAGTCCTCAAGACGATTTGTAAAAAATGTCTTCCTACCCGCAAGAATAAGCGCGACCGTTCGCTACGTGTCAACGTCGACACGGGCCACTGTCACTGTTATCATTGTGGCGCTGATTTTTATGTTCCCGATGATGTGGAAGAGCGCAAGAATGCCGAACGTGTGGCAGCCCGCAAGCGTCGTGCAGCAGCCATTCCGCAGCATTTTCAGCGTCCAGTGTTTGATGCCTCGAAAACCACGCTTTCCGAAGACACGGAGCGTTGGCTGGTGGAGACGCGTTGCATCCCGCAGTCCGTCATAGCCGCCCTACGCATCACCGAACAGGAAGAATTTATGCCGCAATCCGGCAAAAAGGAACGTTGCATCTGCTTCAACTATTTTGAAGGGGAACAACTGATAAACACCAAATTTCGCGCTCTCCCGAAACTTTTCAAAATGGTGCAGGGTGCCGAACTGATTCCCTACAACATCGACTCCATCCTGGGGCAAACCTCCTGCATCATCCACGAGGGGGAACTGGATGCTGCTTCTTCCATCGCCGCCGGATTCAAAAGCGCCATCTCCGTGCCGGCCGGAGCCAATTCGAACCTCTCCTGGCTCGACCGTTTTATGGAGACGCACTTCGAGGACCTGGAAGAAATCATCATTGCCGTTGATGCTGATTCTGCCGGAATCCGGTTGCGCAATGAACTCATCAACCGGCTGGGAGCTGAACGCTGCCGGGTGGTGACTTACGGTCCGGAGTGTAAAGATGCCAACGAGCATCTCTGCAAATATGGTATCGCCAGTCTCCGTATCGCCATCGAACAGGCAGCAGAAGTTCCGCTCGAAGGTATCTTCACCGCTGCCGACTTGCATGACGATCTGCGGGCTCTTTTCGACAACGGCTTCGGTCCCGGAGCGGAAACGGGATGGGAGGAGATGGATAAGATCTGCACGTATGAACGTGGGCGAAGTGTCTACGTCACCGGAGTTCCCGGTGCAGGAAAATCCGAGTGGGTGGACGAATTGGTGTTGCGTCTCTGCCTGCGGCATCAATGGAAAATCGGGTTCTTTAGCCCGGAAAATACCCCCATCGTCTATCATCTCCGCAAACTGATTGAGAAACTCACCGGACACCGTTTTCAAAACGGCTGTGGCATGACGGAGGGACTCCTTGCGAACTCGGAAGATTTTCTGACTGAAAACGTCTCTCATATCTCTCTGAAAGGTAATGTTTCTCCGGATCGTGTACTGGCTAAGGCTCATGAACTCGTTGTCCGCCGTGGCTGCCGCATCATTGTCTTCGACCCGCTCAACCGTTTCGACCATAACCCGCAGCCTGGACAGACGGAAACGCAATATATTTCGAACCTGTTGAATAAATTTACAGAATTTGCCGTGCAACATAATTGCCTGCTCGTGGTCGTAGTCCATCCTCGTAAAATGAACCGTAATCCTGTCACGGGCATTACCCCTCGTGTGGAAATGTACGACATCAACGGCTCTGCCGATTTCTATAACAAAGCGGATTACGGTATCATTGTGGAACGTGACAAGGAGGTTGGTGCCACACGCGTATACGTGGACAAGGTGAAATTCAAGCATCTTGGTGTCGGTGGAATGGCATCCTTTGTCTACGATCCCGTAAGCGGACGATACCTGCCCTGTGAAGAATCTCACGACCCTTCTCTCTCCGCTGACCAGCGTGTCCGAAATACAATGTTCGACAACTCCTGCTGGCTACCTGAAAAAGAGCTGTTTTAAAGTATTAGGTATTAAGTATCAAGTATTAAGTATTATGATGTTATCCATTGTTGCGATGCGTTTACCATACTTGATACCTAATACTTAATACTTCAATTAGGGTTCTTGGAGTACTTCGACGATGAGCCTTACTTGTGCGGGAGTGTAGTATCTGGCGCGTGGATTCATGCCGGTGGCCAGGAGCCGTTCTTTTAGTCCGGGTGCAGCTTCAATCCATTCGTTGAATCGGTCTACTGCGCTTTGTTGCAGGATATTGGGGAGGTACAACAAGGCGAGCTCGCCTTTCCCATAGGTGCGGTATTGGAATGTTTTTTCTTCTTCTTGTTCGGGGAGAATCTTGTTTTTTGTTTTCATTTATAGTTGTGCCTTTAGATTGTTATATTTGAAGTAAAGTTACTCATTTTTAGTGGAATAGGCAAATTTTGAGAGCGGATGTTCGGGCGTATTCATAAAAGAATTGATACTAATAGAATACCGATTCTTGAAATTTATCGTATCTTTGTTTACGTTTCACGTTAAAAGCATAGAAAAAGGATGGAAGGAATATTCAGGCGTTATCCGATAGGGATACAGAGTTTCGAGAGACTACGCAATGATAATTGTGTGTATATTGATAAGACAGAGTTGATTTATCGTTTGGTAAATACACATACGACTTATTTTCTTAGCCGTCCCCGACGCTTTGGAAAGAGTCTGTTAGTTTCCACTCTTGAAGCCTATTTCTCTGGTAAAAAAGACCTGTTCAAGGGGCTGATGATGGAACAGTTGGAGAAAGACTGGACGGTTTATCCCGTGTTGCATATTGATTTCAGTATCAGTAAGTATATGAATGCGGGGATGCTGCGCTCCGCTATCAACAATCGCTTGGTGGAATGGGAACGAATTTACGGATGTGACACGAGCGAAGACACTTTCAGTCTCCGTCTGAAAGGTATTATCAAACGTGCTTACGAGCAGAGCGGGCGTCAGGTTGTGTTACTTGTAGACGAATATGATTCTCCTATGTTGGATAGCAACAACAATGAGGAGTTGCAAGCTGAAATACGTGGCATCATGCGCGACTTTTTCAGTCCGTTGAAAGCGCAGGGAGAATATCTTCGTTTTCTTTTCCTGACCGGTATCAGTAAATTTAGTCAGATGAGCATCTTTAGTGAATTGAACAATCTTCAGAACATAAGTATGCAAGATGCTTATAGTGCCATTTGCGGTATAACGGAAAATGAATTGCGTACACAGTTGGAAGAAGATATAAGAAGGATGGCCGAGGCGAACGGTGAAACGTATGATGAAGCTTGTATACATTTGAAACAACAATATGATGGGTATCATTTCAGTGAAAATAGTGAAGACATTTACAATCCGTTTAGTTTGTTTAATGCATTTGCTCAAAAGAAATATGCCAATTTCTGGTTCTCTACCGGCACTCCCACTTTCCTGATAGACATCTTGCAGCAAAGCGATTTCGATATTCGTCAACTGGATGGCGTTTCGGCTACTGCCGAGCAGTTTGATGCACCTACCAATGTCATTACAGACCCGCTTCCGGTACTTTACCAAAGCGGTTATCTCACTATTAAAGAATATGATCGGGATTTTCAGATCTATACGTTGGCTTATCCTAACAAAGAAGTTCGGAAAGGCTTTATCGAATCATTAATGCCGGCTTATGTGCATTTGCCTGCTCGCGAGAATACATTTTATGTAGTATCGTTTATCAAAGACTTACGGGTCGGCAATCTGGATCAATGTATGGAGCGGATCAAATCATTTTTCGCCTCTATCCCCAATGATATGAATAATAAGGAGGAGAAACACTATCAGACCATCTTCTACCTCCTGTTCCGGTTGATGGGGCAATATGTGGATGCAGAAGTAAAGAGCGCTGTTGGCAGGGCTGATGTTGTGATAAAGATGCAGGAGGCTATCTATGTATTTGAATTCAAAGTAGACGGTACTCCTGAAGAAGCGTTGGCACAGATCAATAGTAAGCAGTATGCGATTCCTTATCAGGCAGATCATCGGAAAGTTATCAAAGTGGGAGTTAATTTCGACAGTAGTACGCGAACTATTGGAGAATGGATCATTGAAAACTAGGGAATAATCTTACATATTCCTACATATTTCCACATATTTCGGTATAATTCGGTGTAATCCGTTTTAATCCGGCATAATCCGGTGTAGTCCGGTGCAATCCGGTAAGTCGTCAATGTGTTGTCGTATCTTTGTTTCATCAACAGAAAGGGAGAATGTACTTCTTTTCGTAGAAACAATTTTTAAATATGGCAACAGTTACAGTTGTGCGCTACAAGCGCAGAAAACGGCTCGGTGATGATAAATCACCGATGATGTATCTTCTCAAGCCTAAGGCTGGAGAGTCGAAAATCTATTCAATTGATTCACTGGCACAGGAAATCGAGTCTATCGGGTCGCTTTCGGTGGAAGACGTGTCGCATGTGATGAAATCCTTTGTCCGTGCGATGAAAAAAGTGCTTGTGGCAGGGAATAAGGTGAAAGTGGATGGACTGGGTATTTTTTATACCACGCTGACCTGTCCGGGTGTGGAACAGGAAAAGGATTGTACGGTGAAAAATATCACTCGCATCAATCTCCGTTTCAAAGTCGACAACTCATTGCGTCTTGCCAATGACAGCACGGCAACTACTCGTGGCGGGGATAATAACATGATGTTCGAATTGTATACGGAGAAGAAGTCCGCTGCCGGAGGAAACGGCGGTGACGGCTCCGATGATGATGGTAAAGGCGATGGGGGAGAACCCGGTGGTGGTAGCGGTGGAGGAGAAGCTCCGGATCCGGCAGCATAAACCGCTTTGATTGACTCTGTTCTCAATTTATTAATTTATCATCTCAATCTATTAAAATGTTAGATAAAATTATCGAAATCATCATGACGATTCTGCCTTTTCTGGGCAGTAGCCGCAAGAAGCGCCAGATGATGGCGCAAGAAGTGAAAGAGTTCAGTGAACTAGTGAAAGACCAGTATACTTTTCTGATGCAGCAGTTGGAGAAAGTGTTGAAGGATTATTTCGACCTTAGTTCGAAAGTGAAAGAGATGCACGCGGAGATTTTCTCGTTGAGAGGACAGCTGACGCAAGCTGCGGCTCTGCAGTGTAGTAGCAAGGAATGTGTGCAACGAGTACAGATGGTCACTGAAACGGAGGGATGAATTTATGCGAACCATCAACTTGATTGTGATCCACTGTTCCGCCACAAGGGCGGACAGGGATTTTACGGAAGATGATTTGGAAGTGTGCCACCGTCGGCGTGGTTTCAACGGGACGGGGTATCATTTTTATATCCGTAAAAATGGAGATATAAAGACCACCCGTGAGATTGAACGAATCGGTGCGCACGCAAAAGGACACAACCAGAACAGTATTGGCATTTGTTATGAGGGCGGACTTGACTGCCACGGTCATCCCGCCGATACACGTACCGAATGGCAGATTCATTCGATGCGGGTGCTGATCCTTGCACTCCTGCGCGACTATCCCGGTTGCCGGGTGTGCGGACATCGGGATCTAAGTCCGGACCTGAACGGAAACGGAGAGATCGAACCCGAAGAGTGGATTAAAGAGTGTCCGTGCTTCGAAGTGAAAGAATTCTGCTCAAAAATGTAATGTACTCTATAGAAAGACTTGTGACCGAGTACATAAATACTTGTCACAAGTCTTTTCTCGTTTTATCATTTCTTAGGTTATTTTCCGGTGAGTTTTACTTAGACACGGGGCAGATGTTTGATAAAGAAAGTTCCTTATATATACTCAATAACGATTCTGCTGTGTTTCTCCACGAAAACATCTGGCTGCGCTTAAGCCCGTATTCCACTTGTTGCTGGTAGAATGTCCCGTCATTTTCTAGTTTCAAGATTTTTGCTGTGATATCTTCGGGACTGAATGGATCAACCAATAAAGCCCCATCACCTGCAATTTCGGGCATTGCTGAAGTATTTCCTGCAATGATTGGTGTTCCGCAAGCCATCGCTTCCAGCATCGGGATACCGAAACTTTCGCGAAGTGAGGGATATAGAAATGCGAATGCACCACTGTAGAGCGCTGCAAGGTCGGTATTCTCAATGTAGCCGGGGAAGCTGAGATAACTTTTGATATCCATCATCTTTTCTTCTTCCAATATCCGGTCAATGGCATCTTCTTTAAGGTCGGCAATCAGTAATGGTAACTTCTTTGCCGATTTTTTCAAATATCCGCTGTACGCTTTCAGTACTCTCGGAGTATTCTTTTTCGGATCCGTGTTTCCTAGAAAAAACAGATATTCGTCTGCATCGATATATTTCCGGGTAATTTCCGGAGCTTTGGGCTGCAAATGGAAATGACTGTTGAACCCGTTATATACAGCTACTAATTGCTTTTCCGGCAGATGTAACGCTTCAAGAATCCGTTTCCGTTCGAACTGCGAAACGGTAATAATTTTCTCGCACTTGGGGAGTATGCGCGGAACGACTAACCGGCGATAATGCCATCCCATCTCTTGATACCACGACAGGCTGGACGACTGGCGCTTTTCCAGATAGATTATATCGTGCAATGTTAGAACCAGAGGCACAGGGCAGTGTAGAGGAGCCGTGTTGCTGGTGCAATGCAGCAAATCGGGCTTGATGCTTTTTACTGCACGCGGGAGTGCTACCTGTTCCCACAATGGATAAGTAGGGCATTTCAGCTCGATGATATGTACGTTATCGGAACTTTCCAGACACTTGTCTTCACCGGGACTGACAAAAATGAAATATTCATTTTCATGATCCATTTTTTGTAGTTCCCGAATTGTTTCAAGAGCAACAAAATCCATTCCATGCTTGTTGGGGCGGAAAATGCGCTGTGCTTCAATGGCTATTTTCATATTCTTTCTTTTTTAGTGGTGGTGATGTTTTCTCTTTTATATAAGTTTTTTGTTTCTAGGGAGTCTCATTTTTTTATAAATATTCTCTTGCTTTTCAAGAAAATTTTCTTTAAAAATGGCCTTCTCCATGTTCTGTATGGATAAATTTTTTATAAGCTCCTTTCAACTTGAACAAATTGCCGATGGTAGTGAGTGCCAGTATTGGGATTTTTATAATTGCTTTACCCAATCGTTTGTTTAGCAGATTTCCAGGTATGGGCAATATCATTGCTACTATCTGGGCTATGGATAATATCCACCATTTTATGGCTATCATCCATTCGTTTCCGGAATCGCCTTTCAGACTTAGCCAGATACCGATGGCTGTGAAAATAAATGTCAGTCCGAAAACACCTGCTATTTGGATCAGTCTTGGGGGTAGCATCCATTGAATTATCTTGTCGCAGTAGTCAATGTTACCTTGGCGGATTGCTTTCTGTAATCCGGACAATGAACTGCGGAGAATGCCGAATTGTGCAGCTATCCAGCGTTTTCGCTGATTGCTGATGGCTTCTTCTTTCTGCGTTTTTTCGTCATAAATTGGTATTTCCGGTAGGTAGGTGGTGTGAATGCGCTGTTGCAGAAGAAGTACTTCTAATTCCTTGTCTTCGCCTGCCGTTTCAAGAAGTCGGACGTTTTTCCGGAACCAGTCGGCTTCAAAAGCCATTCCTGAACCGGATAATGCGGCTGAAAGTCCTAGTGCATTGTGTCCGCTGCGGAAGATGCCATTATTAATTTCTTCGCTGATGCCATCCAGAACAGAAATGTCAGTATTCAGATTTTGGCCGGTTCGGTGGGCTTGTATGCACCGCACACCGCTGTCGAATGCACGGTTTACCGCTGTCAGGAAGTGCGGGGAAGTCAGATTATCGGCGTCCATGATAACTACTACATCGTAGGGTATTCCGTCAATGGCATCCATTGCCATTGTCAGTGCTTTGGCTTTGGAGCTGTCTTTATAGTCGGCTATCAACAATCGGATAGGCAAGGAACGCAAGAGCTCGTTGGTGGCAGACTGCATCTGGTCGGAGATAACGATGATATCAAACATTTCTTTCGGATATTCCTGTCTCAGGAAACTGCGTACGGAAGAGACGATTACCCGGTCTTCTTTATAAGCCGGGAAGAGTATGACGAAACGTCGTAGGGTGCGGGCTTCCGGAAATTCAGGGACCCGGTAGAACTTGGAAGCAATGGCGTATAGCAACAGATAACATACGCAAAGCGCGAAAAGTACAAAAAGAATCCAGTCGACGATATTCATAGTATTTGGAATTTATGACACAACGTTTTATTTATCGGGTGAGACAACGCTCTTTTTGTCGGATGACGGGCGAAGAAGTCCGGAGTTTACTCCATAGAATATGGCTGCCGCCAAGTCGAAACGCCCTTTGAGGATGAAAGCCAAACTATTCTTTGTAGCAGCTACGGTGCTCTGATAAATAATGGAGGCGATGCGGTTGAACCCTTTCAGATTGCGCCGGGCATAGAACAGGCGGTTGCGTGTCAGATAATAAGTACGCAATTTACTAAGTTGCCCAGTGCTCTGGCTTTCTTTATGAAAAATGGTACAGCAGGGATCGTACCACAGTTCATATCCGGCACGGGTCATGCTTGTGCTCCAGTCTAGTTCTTCATAGTAGAGAAAAAATATCTCGGGCATCATTCCTATCTTTTCAATGACTTCCCGTTTAAACATCATTGCTGCCCCATGCAGATAGGGGGTGGTGTGGGGAGTGTCGAATGTTCCATCGTCTGGACAATCGAAGCCCAGCATATGGTTACGTAGGGTGATTTGCGACAAGGGAGTGAATCCGGCAAATTGTATATGCTGGGGTGGAAATGCAAAGCGTATCTTGGGGGATACACCTCCAATCTCCGGTCGACTTTCAAGGCGTTCTACGAGATAGGCGATATGGTCTGATTCAATATATGTATCATTATTAATAAGGAATATGTATTTACCTTTTGCTACCTGGATGCCGATATTATTTCCACCGGAAAAACCACTGTTCTCATTGCTGCGGATAGCGACAACGGTGGGATACAGTTGATGTATTTTAGCTGCTTCGTTTTCATGTGAAGCATTGTCTACGACGATGATTTCATAACTTACAGAATGTATTTTATTCTGTAGTGATTCTATTAGTTCGCATGTGTCTTTGAATCCGTTGTAGCAGATTGTGATAAATGATATGTCTGGAATATTGTTTGTCATATTTGTTCGTCAGTTTTTTTGAGTGGCTACTAGTTCTTTTTCTTTCTCTTCTTCACTGATGCGCTTGTCTATATGAGGAGCGGCAAAACAGAGTGCGAATCCTATATATACAGTCAATGGATTGGGATACTGCATTACGTCGTTGACATAGGCCGCTATGAAATAACCGGCATCCATACAAAGCCAGGCTGCCACTAATCCGCGCAAGCTCTTATTGCGTACTTTAAACATCAGTAGCCATGAGCACCAAGCGAATAGAATGCCATGTATACCCAGATAAAGAATGAGTCCGACAATTCCTGTTTCTACCCATACGCCGACTAACCATGAATCCGGAGGATAGGGCATTTGCTCTTTCGGTTCGAAATTTCCGGTTGAAAGCCCAACACCATATCCGATAGGCTTCTTTGCCATCAATTCTTTCATTCGCATCCTGTTTTCGACACGTACGAGGTATGAAGCATCTTCGGTAGGATGGAAAGAGGAACGCATTTTGTGAATGTATTGGTTTCCGCTCCCGATGTTGGTATAATAGAAAAATGCGAAAATGCTGATAGATATGAATATACCTCCCAGTAATGCTTTCCAATTCTTTGCTATGACGGTTATCATCAGCATGCCACCCATAAGAACGCCCATGGCAGAGCGTGTTCCGGAGATTCCCATTCCATAAATGCCGCAAAAAGCAATAAAAAGGAAGTAGATGCGTTTCCATCTGGAGTCAACAAAGAATGAGGCAATGGCAAAGGTCACAGTAGACATGGCAGCATGAACACCATAATTGGCTGCATCAGAGAAACAAGAGAAATAGCGAATGCCTGACCAGATAATGTGAGTACGTGCACCTCCCACTACGTGTAAGAAATAAAGATCTTTAGAACTGAATCCATGATTCTTCTGCCAATAACCTTTTAGGGTGAATATCAAAACAAATATTGACCATATAATTAATAATAGTTCAATATCTTTTTTGGTACGTATTACGATCGGAACGACGAATGCACAGATCAAGGGGGTGAGAGCGTATGGAGTGAGGTTAATATTCCAGGCTGCCATAACATTGTTTGGATTCAGTATTTCCAGTATATAAAACAATAACCAGACAATGAAGAAATAGGTCATTATATTTTGTCCGGGTTTCCAGTTAGTGCGCTCGTCATTGCCGAGTTGTATCAGACAGATCGTAGTAAACAATAAGATAAGCACCATTGAGAATAATCCTATCTTGATGTTTACGAACATACTTGCTGCGATTAGCGCGAACTGTGCGGCAAGCAGGAGGTGGAAAGCGGTTACTTTATTCGTCATCGTCCTCGTCTGCTGCTTCTTTGGCTTTTCTTCTGAGATTGAATATGATTTTTTCTGTTAATGATAACTGACTGAGACGATAGCCGATTCTACGCAGTAATGTATGGGGTGGAAGTTGTCCGGTAAAGTCTTCTACTGCGTCACGGTTCGCATTTGTGAGGCATATACGGAATGGGACATCCGTCTTACTCAGTTGCTGCGTAAGTTGTTCGCAAAGCTGTTTATCAATAGTTTTCCAGCCACGGTCTGCCGAAGCTACTAGAATATTGGCGTTGGCATCATGTAACAGAGCACTCGGAATATTGCTGGTCGATAATGGCGGATAAGCAACTATCAGCACATCTTCTCCTTGCAAAGTGTAAAAGTCTGTAATACTCTTGGCTAGCAGAAATTGGGTCGAGTCTGTATTAAAATCTACTCCATAGGTGATAAACCTGGCATTTAACATCCGGCTTTGCATATATCCACAGATTAAATTTCCCAATTCTTCTTCTCCGGAATTGTCACTGGTGCTGAAAAGGTTGATGATGAATACGCCGGGAGACTTGCGCTTAGTCAGGAAGCGAAGTAGCGAATTGCTCAATTCTTTTACGGAAAGCTGAACATAAGTCTTGGTCAGACCTCCATAGCGAGAGGGGCTTGTATTGGGAATAGCGCCTATTACCTTAAACCCGGTGACTCGCCTGGTACGGCTGGCATCTCGTAAAGTTCTGTCAAGCATTTCGACTAGTAACAACAAAGCGACTATGATGAGAAAACTGACTGCACAGGCAGCTATAACAATCTGTTTCCGATTGGTTGAGTTGGACGAAATCGGATAAGTCGGCTCGTTGAGTACTTTCAAAGTGGCAGAAGTCATTTCTAGATTTTTCTTTCTCAGTAAGGCTTCATTATAACTTTGAAGTACAGTGAGGTAGTTGCGTTCGGTGAAATTTATCATGCGCTCTTTTTGCTTGATGGTAGTACCTACCGGTGCGAAAAAAACATATCGGTCATTCAATTCACTGCGTGCATTCTGTACAATCTGTAATTCAGCTTTGGCTTTCTCGTATAGTAGCGTTTGTTCCAGCCATTGGTCGATGATATTGGTTCTCGAAGCGCCCTCTTTGGTATATTTATGGCCGATATAGGAGGATGTTAAGTCATTTAATTCTTGTTTGATTTCAGAGAGCCGTTTCTTTTCATTTATCAAGGTCTGATCGTCTGTTTTTGAGGAAACAGTCATCGCTTCAGCCTCCGATATTCTGCCGGTAATGCTGGAAGCTTCTCTCAGTTTGTCTACAAATTCCATGTTCTTGAGCACCTGTTTTGCATTACTGTCCATATGCTTTTCTAGTTCTTCAAGCATGGATTTGCTACTATTAAAAGCAAAAAGTGCGTCTTGCTCTCTCAGCTCGTATTCTTTACTGATGGCGGCTATTTCTTTGGTCTCGTCAATGTAGTTGATAATGCGTTTTTCTACATTATACTTTGTTAGGTCTTCTTCTTCTAAGTTTAGTTTCTTTCCGATGCGCTTCAACTCTTCTTCAAAGTATTTGATTACTTTGTCCGTCTCTCCATAACGAATGCGACGATATTCTTCTACAAATTCGTCCATTAAGATACTCACTGTATTGTAGACGATGCCTGGATCACCGGATGAATAGCTGATATCCAACAAATCACTGGTCAATCGACGCTGTACTTTGATGTTTTTCAGGGCATTATAGCTATAAAAAGGGTGATTGTAGTAAAATAATCCATAGATATAGTTATCTCTATGTGGACGCATATATTTTTCCAGATTAGCTACTGTCTTATCTTCACTCGACTTGTCGATTAGTTTTAGAATTTCAGCTCCATTCGGACTATTTTTCAAGTGATTGTAGGTATAGTTATAGCTGGAAGCGGTAATACCGTTATTTTCTTTATCCGGGTTACCCTGAATAAGAATTCGCGCAAATAATCGTAGACATACTCTCTTCAACGTACTTTCGGCCTGCATGATGCTGATCAAATTGTCCATTGAGTTTTGTACTGTTGCCCAGTCTGTGCGTTTGTCACTTTCTAGATTATAACCTGAAGCTACCCCTGTGTATAATGTGGCTTTTACATCATATCCTCCTTGCATATGTCGTGTGTAGTAAATAACCAGCAATGTGAAGAAAGTGGTTCCTAGCAATATCAGCCAGCGATGACGAAATAGGGCTCGTATGATAGAAATGATATAGTTCATATCTTAATCTTTTATTTTCGTATGATGGGAGTGCGTGAAATAACTTCGAGTATCATTAAACTCTTTGTTAATTCGAACTTGCTATTCTCATATGCCTCACGGGCTTGAGATTGCCTTTCCTTATCTGTAGATAAATCGGTAGACTCAATAGTACCATTGGCAAAGTTCTTTTCAGAAATTTCGTATTGCACATTAGCTAGCACCAAACTTTCACTCCTCATTTGAAGAACTTTCATCTGCGAAATTGCCATTGTGTACATTTCAATAATACTTTTTTTGATTTCGTCATACTTCATTTCTCGTTCTAGTTCCGCACTCCGCAGTGTGAGTCTTTGCCGACTGACACGTCCTTTGAGGTCGAATAAATCGTTCAATGGAATACTTAGACCTGCACCTACTGTGTAACCATTTTGCGCTTGAGTGGAGTAGGTAAGATATGGGGCGACTGCCACGTCCGTATAGGTGGACTCATTACCGAACATTCCGTATTGATAGCTCCCCCGTAAACTGAAGAAACCTAGAAATGACCATTTCTCTTTTTGGAGTAATTTGCGCTCAATTCTCGCCTTTACGTCCGCCATCTCATAAATGGGGCTGTTCTTGGCATTTTCGAATAAAACTGATAGTGGGGGGAGAACTATTTTACTATAATCTTCTTCACTTAGTTGAGAATAGTCAGACACTTCTTGTGCAACTACACGGGTGGTAGAGATGAACAGAAGTAATAACCCCGAAAAAAAATATATAAATTGCTTCATAAAAAAATCCTATTATTTGCTCTTGCTGTGTTATAGCTTGCGCAAATATAAGGATTAATTTCATTTATGTGCAGTCTTTTATTATCTATTTTACAATCTTTCTTGTAAATTGTGCACAATTTGTCGCGTAAATGGCGTCAAAAGGCTTCTGTCATGTTGAAGTAGAACAAATTCTGCTTGTTCACCATGTCTCTGCCGAAATCAAGGCGTACATTCATACGGGGTTGAACTTCGATACGTAATCCCAATCCGAGGTTGGGAAGCACACCTTCTATCTTGCCCGGAGTGGGTCCCATGAATCCGCATCCTCCCCAGGCTACATATCCTATATGACTTAACATCTTTTTTACCCAAGTGCTTTTGTCCGTATTTATCATCTGGCGGTATTCGGCCATCATGACATGCGAGGACTTGTCGCGAAACTGTCCCATGTAGTAACCGCGAAGATCGAAGGGGGTCCCGCTAAGTACATATTTTGTTAGGGGTACATCTCCGAATGCGTTTTTGCTTTGCACTGTCCAGGCTATCACTTTGCGGCGTCCTACTGTTTTGTATTGGCGGTAATCGATTTCCAATCGATAAAAATTATTATCACTGCCGAACGTTTTATTGTACATCATTCCCCGGAAGTCAAGGTAAGTTCCGCTATAAGCATTGGCGGGAATATCACGTGTGTCATACGTCAATAGGAAGCCGAGTCCCGAACTGAAATTTTTGTATCCGTGCTCCGTACCTCCTGCCGCAATGTACGAGGGCTCATTAACCATCCCCGCAGCCGGTTTAGTTATCTTGTCATAGTTCAAATCGACTTGAGGACCTGCAAAGAAATTACTTTCTCCCAGACGGAACAAGAACCAGGGGTTTACTTGAATGCCGCTATAACGGTACTCGCTGGTATCTTCTCCACGTTCATAATCTTTATTAGTGGAATATCCGATGCCATAAAAATTCTCGATTGTATTTTTATAAGAGAAGGTTCCGAAGATACGGAAACGGTCGCCTTTAAAGAAGAGCTGTGGTTTCGTCATCAGATTCAAGCCGCCCTTGAACATCAAGGCGATGGCCATTGGCACTACTGAACGCCGTTGAGTGGTATCACTCGGATTCATCCGAAACGTCATCAGTGCGCTACCGCCTACTAATAAACCGAAGTCCGGCGTATAACTGGGACCACCTAATATGTTATAGTGCAAATTCCGGTTTGCCACGCGCTGGCGACGCAACTCGCGCTTGGAAAGGGCAGGAATGGTGTCTGACGGGGCGCCTTCAAAATCTGTAGGAGTAGTATCACTGATAGAAGTTGTAGACATTTGCAGTTCATCGCTTTTTACTGCCGTACTATCAGCCGTAGCTGACATCATATTGATGGATGGAAGCATCACCAATATTCCTATTATATATTTCTTCATATTTCTCTTTGAGGAATTCGACTGCAAAGAAAACTATTTTATTCCGATTAGTTTTGATGTTCTTAGATAATAAATCTAAAAAAGAATCGTATTTTTGCAGAATAAGATGTTTTTCGATATGCTGGTAAATAAAATTGCATGATTTAATCCCATACACTAAAACAATATTTGTTAGCATATCATGATCCGTCAGCCTATTAATTAATTATTTATATCAAATGAATAAACAGATTTTATCAATTTTTGTTTTCTGTGCTTTTTCTTATTCTACACAAGCGCAAGAAGTGAAAGGAGGCATCAGCGACTCCATGATGCAACAAATCAAGCAGAGTTATGCAAACACTCCCACCGACAAGGCTATTCGCAACGCCATCGGCAACAACGACATCCGTAAACTGGCTCTCAACCAGGATAACCTGAAAGGCATGGATACGCATTTTTCTATCAAAGTGTCTTCTAAAGGTATCACCGACCAAAAATCTTCTGGTCGTTGCTGGCTTTTTACAGGTTTGAATGTGATGCGTGCCAAAGCGATCGCCAAGCATAACCTCGGTTCCTTCGAATTCTCGCAAACTTATCCTTTCTTCTTCGACCAACTGGAGAAAGCCAACCTCTTTCTACAAGGTATTATCGATACCAGCAGTAAGCCGATGGATGATAAAATGGTGGAATGGCTCTTCCGTAATCCTTTGAGTGACGGTGGAACATTCACCGGTGTAGCCGATATTGTCAGTAAATACGGGCTTGTTCCCAAAGATGTGATGCCGGAAACCAACAGTAGTGAAAATACCTCCCGTATGGCAGGTCTGATCGCCCTGAAACTTCGTGAACAGGGGCTTCAACTCCGTGATCTCGCTGCGCAAGGTGTCAAGCCTGCTGCCCTTGAGAAAACAAAAACAGAGATGTTGAGCACCATCTACCGCATGTTAGTGTTGAATCTCGGTGTTCCTCCTACTGAATTTACCTGGACTGAATATAACGCTAAGGGTGAGCCTGTGTCTACCGAAACTTACACTCCACTTTCTTTCCTGAAAAAGTATGGTGACGAAAAACTGATTGATAATTATGTCATGTTAATGAACGATCCGAGCCGTGAATATTATAAGTGTTATGAGATAGACTACGACCGCCACCGTTACGACGGCAAAAACTGGACGTATGTCAATCTCCCCATCGAGGATATCAAAGAAATGGCTATTTCTTCTCTCAAGGATAGCACAATGATGTATTTTTCTTGCGATGTAGGTAAGTTTCTAAACTCTGACCGTGGTCTACTGGATGTCAAAAACTACGACTACGAATCTCTTATGGGTACTTCTTTTGGCATGAACAAGAAGCAACGTATCCAAAGTTTTGCCAGTGGCTCCAGTCACGCCATGACTCTTATGGCCGTCGATCTTGACAAAAATGGAAAACCGACGAAATGGATGGTTGAAAATAGTTGGGGGCCTGCTGCCGGTTATCAGGGTTATCTCATTATGACAGATGATTGGTTTAACGAATATATGTTCCGTCTAGTAGTAGAAACGAAATATGCATCGAAAAAAGCTCTCGAGGTGTTGAAACAGAAGCCTATCCGACTTCCTGCTTGGGATCCTATGTTTGCTGAATAGTTCTTTTTCTTTGCTTCTGTCTTTTGTTTCGGAACAAAAGATAAAAGATTACGTGCACGAACACGAAAGGAATTACGGATATTTTTCCGTAATTCCTTTCGTTTTTCCTACCGAATCCCAATCTTATTTATTACTTTTGCGGCAAATTTATGAAACCATTATTTTATATAGCATGGCAAATGTAATAAAGTTACGTAAAGGCCTTGACATAAACCTGAAAGGAAAAGCTGCTGAAACGTACGCAACAGTAAAAGAACCGGGATTCTACGCACTTGTACCCGATGACTTTCCTGGAGTGACGCCTAAGGTAGTTGTGAAAGAGCAGGAATATGTAATGGCTGGTGGACCCTTGTTTATCGACAAGTATCATCCTGAAGTGAAATTTGTTTCGCCGGTGAGCGGCGTGGTGACGAGTGTAGAACGTGGTGCTCGTCGTAAGGTATTGAACATCGTAGTAGAAGCTGCTGCAGAGCAGGACTATGAAGATTTTGGGAAAAAGAATGTTGCTTCGATGGATGCTGAAGCTGTGAAATCCGCTCTGTTGGGAGCCGGACTTTTCGCGTTTATCAAACAGCGTCCTTATGACATCATTGCAGATCCGACGGTAACCCCGAAAGGAATCTTCATCTCCGCATTCGATACCAATCCATTGGCTCCGGATTTCGAGTTCGCCCTCAAAGGCGAAGAAGCAAACTTCCAGACAGGGCTTGATGCTCTTGCCAAACTGGCAAAAACCTACTTGAACATCAGTGTGAAACAGAACGCTGCCGCACTGACACAGGCTAAGAACGTTACAATCACCGCATTCGACGGACCGAACCCTGCAGGTAATGTAGGCGTTCAGATCAACCACCTCGACCCCGTATCCAAGGGCGAAACGGTATGGACTATTGATCCGCAAGCCGTAATCTTCATCGGTCGCCTCTTCAATACAGGCCATGTAGATTTCACCCGTACAGTAGCTGTGACAGGTTCCGAAGTGTTGAAACCTGCATACTGCAAACTACAGGTAGGTGCATTGCTCACCAACGTGTTTGCCGGCAATGTAACAAAAGACAAAGACTTACGCTACATCAGCGGTAACGTGCTGACAGGAAAGCAAGTATCTCCGAACGGATTCTTGGGCGCATTCCATAGCCAACTGACTGTTATCCCCGAAGGTGACGACATTCACGAAATGCTTGGATGGATCATGCCGCGTTTCAACCAGTTCAGTGCCAATCGTTCTTATTTCAGCTGGTTGATGGGTAAGAAGGAATATACGTTGGATGCCCGTATCAAAGGTGGCGAACGTCACATGATTATGTCGGGTGAATACGATAAGGTATTCCCAATGGACATTCTGCCCGAATATCTGATTAAAGCAATTATCGCTGGTGACATCGACCGTATGGAAGCACTCGGCATCTACGAAGTAGCTCCTGAAGACTTCGCCCTTTGCGAATTCGTCTGCTCTTCAAAGATGGAACTGCAACGCATCGTTCGTGCCGGACTCGATATGCTCCGTTCAGAAATGGCGTAATCGAATAAGAGATTAAATAATAAAAATTAAAATAAGCGATAGTTGAAATCTTGCGAAACGGCTCTCTGTGGATACAGCATAAACCCAGCACAGCCAATTTTCAACTCTCAACTTTCAATTTTCAATTAAATAAATGAAAGCGTTAAGAAATTATCTCGATAAGATAAAGCCGAACTTTGAGGAGGGCGGCAAATTCCACGCATTCCAGTCGGTGTTTGACGGCTTCGAAACATTCCTGTTCGTGCCTAGCAAGACTGCGAAAACGGGAACGCACATACATGACGCAATCGATAGCAAGCGCATCATGTCGATTGTGGTTATTTCGTTAATACCGGCTTTGCTGTTCGGTATGTACAACGTAGGTTACCAGCATTTCACTCATACAGGTGCTACTGGCAGCTTCATCGAAATGTTTATCTACGGATTCCTGGCAGTACTGCCTAAAATAATCGTATCATACGTAGTAGGTCTTGGCATTGAGTTCGTCGTAGCTCAATGGAAGAAAGAAGAAATCCAGGAAGGATTCCTTGTTTCCGGTATCCTGATCCCGATGATCGTTCCGGTAGACTGTCCGCTGTGGATTCTTGCCGTAGCTACTGCATTCTCTGTTATCTTCGCAAAAGAAGTATTCGGTGGTACAGGTATGAACGTATTCAACGTTGCGTTGATTACTCGTGCATTCCTGTTCTTCGCATACCCGACCAAGATGTCCGGTGATGCTGTTTGGGTGTCAGGAGACAGCATCTTCGGTTTAGGACAAAGCGTAGACGGACTCACCGTTGCCACTCCGCTGGGACAAGCTGCTACAACAGGTAGTGTTCCTGCGTTCAACATGGATATGATTACAGGTCTGATTCCGGGTTCTATTGGTGAAACCAGCGTAATCGCTATCCTGATTGGTGCCGTTATCCTGCTTTGGACAGGTGTTGCAAGCTGGAAGACAATGATTTCCGTATTCGTCGGTGGCGCATTCATGGCATGGGTATTCAACTCAATCGGCATGGAAAACAACACAATGGCTCAAATGCCTTGGTACGAACATCTCGTTCTTGGTGGTTTCTGCTTCGGTGCCGTATTTATGGCTACTGACCCTGTGACTTCCGCACGTACAGAAAGAGGTAAATATATCTTCGGATTCCTGATCGGTGTGATGGCTATCGTTATCCGCGTACTGAATCCGGGTTATCCGGAAGGTATGATGCTTGCCATCCTGCTGATGAACATCTTCGCTCCGCTGATTGACTACTGTGTAGTACAAAGCAATATCAGCCGTCGCGAGAAACGCACTATCAAGTCTAACCAATAAATACCGAAAGAAAATGAATACGAATAGTAATAGTTATACTATCATTTATGCTTCGGTAATGGTTATTATCGTAGCATTCCTGCTGGCATTCGTTAGTTCTTCACTGAAATCTACACAAGACAAGAATGTGCAGTTGGACACTAAGAAACAAATCCTCGCTGCATTGAACATTAAGAATGTGGAAGATGCGGATGCTGAATATCAGAAATATGTGAAAGGGGATATGCTGATGAACGTAGACGGTACGCTGACCGAAAATACGGGCGAATTTGCTACCAACTACGAGAAAGAAGCAAAAGAACAACAACGTCTGCACGTGTTTGTATGCGAAGTGGACGGTCAGACTAAATATGTAGTTCCTGTTTACGGTGCCGGTCTTTGGGGCGCTATCTGGGGATACGTTGCACTGAACGAAGATAAAGATACCGTTTACGGTACTTACTTCTCACACGCTAGTGAAACTCCGGGTCTGGGTGCTGAAATTGCAACCGACCATTTCCAAAATGAATTTGTAGGTAAGAAGACTTTGGAAAATGGAGCTATCACTTTGGGAGTCGTAAAAAATGGCAAGGTAGAGAAACCTGATTACCAAGTGGATGGTATCTCCGGTGGTACAATCACTTCAGTAGGTGTAGATGCCATGTTGAAGTCTTGCCTGAATAGTTACTTGAGTTTTTTAACTAAATAATAAGGAGGAGAAAGATAGAATATGGGACAACTGTTTTCAAAGAAAAATAAAGAAGTATTCTCTGCTCCGCTGGGAATTGATAATCCGGTAACCGTACAGGTGCTCGGTATCTGTTCTGCACTTGCTGTTACTGCAAAGCTGGAGCCTGCCATCGTGATGGGACTTTCAGTAACGGTGATTACTGCATTTGCCAACGTTGTTATTTCACTGTTGCGTAAGACGATTCCTAACCGCATCCGCATCATCGTCCAGTTGGTTGTGGTAGCTGCTTTGGTAACTATCGTAAGTGAAATCCTGAAAGCGTTTGCTTACGACGTAAGCGTACAGCTCTCTGTTTATGTAGGTTTGATTATCACCAACTGTATCTTGATGGGACGTCTGGAAGCATTTGCCATGCAGAACGGTCCTTGGGAGTCTTTCTTGGATGGTGTAGGTAATGGTTTAGGCTATGCCAAGATTCTGATTATCGTTGCTTTCTTCCGCGAACTGTTTGGCTCGGGAACATTGCTTGGTTTCAATATCCTGAATTATGAACCGATTCAAAATATCGGATACGTAAACAACGGCTTGATGTTGATGCCGCCGATGGCATTGATTATCGTAGCATGCATTATCTGGTATCAACGTGCACGTCATAAAGAATTGCAAGAACAAAGTAATTAATTATTTCTGATTTCTGAATTATGATTTATGTCTAGCTTTATAGTCATAGTCGCATGATAAGTCTGCTGAATCATAAATTATAAATCATAAATCATAAATCAAAAAGAATTATGGAACATTTATTAAGTTTATTCGTCCGCTCTATCTTTGTGGACAACATGATATTCGCATTCTTCTTGGGTATGTGTTCATACCTGGCTGTTTCGAAGAATGTGAAGACTGCCGTAGGACTGGGGATCGCCGTGACTTTCGTGTTGCTGGTGACGCTTCCGGTCAACTACCTGTTGCAAACTAAGGTGTTGGCTGCCAATGCTATCATTGAAGGTGTCGACCTTAGCTTCTTGAGTTTTATTCTTTTCATTGCCGTAATTGCCGGTATCGTGCAATTGGTGGAGATGGTGGTAGAACGCTTCACTCCGTCACTGTACGCTTCGCTGGGTATCTTCCTGCCGTTGATTGCTGTTAACTGTGCGATCATGGGTGCCTCTCTGTTTATGCAACAACGTATCAATCTGGGTCCGAGTGATCCGAAATACATTGGTGATATTTGGGATGCCCTTTCTTATGCATTAGGCTCTGGTATCGGTTGGTTGCTGGCTATCGTAGGTCTGGCTGCTATCCGCGAGAAAATGGCTTACTCTGACGTACCTGCTCCATTGAAGGGCTTGGGTATCACATTTATCACAGTAGGTCTGATGGCAATCGCGTTTATGTGTTTCTCTGGTTTGAACATCTAAAAAGAAAGGAATAAGACAATGGATATGAATTTAATATTAGCGAGCATTGGGGTATTCCTTGTGGTTATTCTGTTGCTTGTTGTAATCTTGTTGGTTGCCAAGAATTTCCTGGTGCCATCAGGAAACGTAAAACTGACAATCAACGGCGAAAAGGAATTGGAAGTGGCTTCCGGTTCTACTTTGTTGAATACGCTGTCTGTAAATGGGATATTCCTGTCATCTGCTTGTGGTGGTAAGGGATCTTGCGGACAGTGCAAATGCCAAGTACTCGAAGGAGGCGGCGAAATCCTGCCTTCTGAGGTTCCTCACTTCAGTCGCAAACAGCAGCAAGACCATTGGCGTCTGGGCTGTCAGGTAAAAGTGAAGGGGGATATGGCTATCAAGATTGATGAATCTGTACTCGGTGTGAAAGAGTGGGAGTGCGAAGTAATCTCCAACAAGAACGTGGCTACATTTATCAAAGAGTTCATCGTTGCTCTGCCTAAAGGCGAACACATGGACTTTATCCCGGGTTCTTATGCACAGATTAAGATTCCTAAATTTTCAATGGATTATGATAAGGACATCGATAAGAGCCTGATTGGTGATGAATATCTGCCAGCATGGGAGAAATTCGGTTTGTTAGGTTTGAAATGTAAGAACGACGAGGAAACAATTCGTGCTTACTCTATGGCCAACTATCCTGCCGAAGGTGACCGTATCATGTTGACAGTACGTATCGCTACTCCACCGTTCAAGCCGAAAGAACAAGGTCCTGGATTTATGGATGTGATGCCGGGTATCGCTTCTTCATATATCTTTACCCTGAAACCGGGTGACAAAGTAATAATGAGCGGTCCTTACGGAGACTTCCACCCAATCTTCGATTCTAAGAAGGAAATGATGTGGATTGGTGGTGGTGCCGGTATGGCTCCGTTACGTGCGCAAATCATGCACATGACTAAGACATTGCATACAACTGATCGTAAGATGTCTTACTTCTATGGTGCCCGTGCGCTGAATGAAGTGTTCTATCTGGAAGATTTCCTGCAAATCGAAAAGGACTTCCCGAATTTCACTTTCCATTTGGCTCTCGACCGTCCGGACCCTGCTGCTGATGCTGCAGGCGTGAAGTACACTCCGGGATTCGTTCACAACGTAATTTACGAAACTTACCTGAAGAATCACGAAGCTCCTGAAGATATTGAATACTACATGTGTGGTCCTGGTCCGATGTCGAAAGCTGTTGAGAAGATGCTCGACGATCTTGGCGTTCCGGCACAGAACTTGATGTTCGATAACTTCGGAGGATAATTCGCGGAAGAGAACAACTGGTCGGAACAATGACCGGAAAGGTTACATAAACACAGAGCGGGAAATCTGAAAAGCAGTAATGCTTCTTCGATTTCCCGCTTCTTTTTGGCATTATCTCATAATGTCTTTCCGTTATGGTTTGTATCTATTTTATGTCTGTTTTAAAGATAGTTCTCCTTTTTTATCCGTACTTATCTATTATATTCGTATATTTGGCTACACATTAAAGTACAATAGGTTATGGAATATCATCGTATATCTTTTATTCACAATGATACAGAGTATTCATTTGTCAAAGCTATGAGTTCAAGTTTAACGGGATATGCCTTGGTGACAGCTTGTAGGGCAGAAGTAACCATTTACATGAAAGAGAATAATCTGAAAGGTTATTATATATTGACCGGCATGGCTAAAGTTTGATTGTATTTTTATCTCCGTACTCTTTCCTTTTTGTATCTTTGCCCCCATGTTAGAGAAAAATGAAATTATACAGTCGGCTCTCCGCAATTTGAAGATTGAGGAGCTGAATCCGATGCAGGAAGCATCACTTGAACAAGCTACCGGAAGAAAAGACGTTATACTGTTGTCACCGACAGGATCGGGCAAGACATTGGCCTATCTGTTACCTTTACTCCTTACTCTAAAACCGAACGACGACAGCGTGCAGGTTTTGATTCTCGTTCCTTCGCGTGAGCTGGCCTTACAGATAGATTCTGTATTCAAAGCAATGGGGACTTCCTGGAAAACCTGCTGTTGTTACGGTGGACATCCTATCGCCGAAGAAAAGAAAAGTATATTGAGCAATCATCCTGCTATCATCATCGGTACTCCGGGACGTATCACCGACCATTTGTCGAAAGGCAATTTCAACCCTGAAACCATTGAAACTTTAATTATTGACGAGTTCGACAAATCGTTGGAGTTTGGTTTCCACGATGAAATGGCAGAGATTATCACCCAGCTTCCGGGATTAAAAAAACGTATGTTGCTTTCAGCTACCGATGCGGCAGAGATTCCCGAATTTACAGGATTGAACCGCACAGTTAAGTTGAACTTCCTTTCGGACGATTCTGAAGAACAAGAGTCGCGCTTGAAATTGATGAAGGTGCTTTCGCCTTCCAAAGATAAGATTGATACTTTATATAACCTGCTTTGTACATTGGGGAGCGCTTCGAGCATCGTGTTTTGTAATCATCGGGATGCGGTGGACCGTGTACATCAGTTATTGGCGGATAAAAAACTACTCGCAGAACGTTTTCATGGTGGTATGGAACAGCCGGACCGTGAACGTGCGCTTTACAAGTTCCGTAATGGCAGTTGTCATGTATTGATTTCTACCGATCTGGCTGCCCGTGGACTGGATATTCCGGAAGTCGGACATATCATCCATTATCATTTGCCGGTCAATGAAGAAGCCTTTACGCACCGCAACGGACGAACAGCACGTTGGGATGCGACCGGAACGTCTTATCTGATTCTTCATGCCGAAGAGAAACTTCCTTCTTATATTCTGGAAGAAATGGAGATAGTAGTGTTGCCTGAAAACCCTCCCCGGCCTCCGAAATCGGTCTGGGCTACCATTTATATAGGTAAAGGAAAAAAGGAGAAACTTAGCCGGATAGATATTGCCGGATTCTTATATAAAAAAGGAAATCTGACCCGCGAAGATGTCGGAGCGATTGACGTCAAAGAACATTATGCTTTTGTCGCTGTTCGCCAGGCTAAGGTGAAGCAACTCTTGAATCTGATTCAGGGGGAGAAAATCAAAGGAATGAAGACTATTATAGAAGAAGCGAAGTAAAGATCTTTTCTGTAAGATACCTTACTTGACATCTATGGATAACAAAATGGTGTATATATCCTGTATAAACCAATAAAAAGAAAGGAAAATCTGCTTTAAAACAGTATTTTTATAAGGAAAGATTTGTGCGGCGGAAATAAATTCGTAAATTCGCAAGGTCAAAAGACAAAAGTAACGAAATTGTTAAACCAAAAACAAACTTCAAATGAAAAAGCATAATTTCAATGCAGGACCTTCCATTCTTCCGCGTGAGGTGATAGAGGATACAGCGAAGGCTATTTTAGATTTCAACGGCTCTGGTCTCTCTTTGATGGAAATCAGCCACCGCGCCAAAGACTTCCAACCTGTGGTTGACGAAGCAGAGGCATTATTCAAGGAATTACTCAATATCCCCGAAGGCTATTCGGTACTGTTCCTGGGTGGAGGTGCTAGTATGGAGTTCTGCATGGTTCCTTATAACTTCCTCGAAAAAAAAGCTGCTTACCTAAACACCGGTGTATGGGCAAAGAAAGCTATGAAAGAAGCTAAAGGGTTTGGTGAAGTTGTAGAAGTTGCTTCCTCTGCTGAAGCTACATATACTTATATCCCCAAAGATTATACAATCCCGACAGACGCAGATTATTTCCACATCACGACTAACAACACAATTTACGGTACAGAATTGAAGAAAGACCTCGATTCTCCGGTTCCGATGGTTGCCGATATGTCTTCTGATATTTTCTCACGTCCGATCGACGTTTCTAAATATATCTGTATTTATGGTGGTGCACAAAAGAATCTGGCTCCTGCTGGTGTTACATTCGTTATCGTTAAGAATGACGCATTGGGTAAGGTTTCCCGTTACATTCCAACGATGTTGAATTATCAGACTCATGTTGACAGTGGCTCTATGTTTAACACTCCTCCTGTTGTACCTATTTATGCAGCATTGCAGACGCTTCGCTGGATCAAAGCACAGGGTGGTGTGAAAGAAATGGAACGTCGTGCCATTGAAAAAGCGGATATGTTGTATGCTGAAATCGACCGTAACAAAATGTTCGTGGGTACTGCTGCCAAAGAAGACCGTTCACGTATGAACATCTGTTTCGTGATGGCTCCCGAATACAAAGACTTCGAAGCTGACTTCTTGAAGTTTGCTACTGAAAGAGGTATGGTAGGTATCAAGGGACACCGTTCTGTAGGTGGTTTCCGTGCATCTTGCTACAATGCTCTGCCGAAAGAAAGCGTACAAGCTTTGATTGATTGTATGCAGGAATTTGAAAAACTTCATTAATAATATTTTCACCACAGATTATACAGACGGACGCAGATTTTTTTTATTCTGTGAGAATCTGGGTAATCTGTGGTGAGTCTTTATAAACAGAATTAGATTATGAAAATACTTGTAGCTACTGATAAACCGTTTGCTAAAGTTGCAGTAGACGGTATCCGTAAAGAAATAGAAGCAGCCGGATACGAGTTTGCTTTACTTGAGAAATATACAGAAAAAGCTCAGTTACTGGATGCAGTGAAAGATGCTAATGCCATCATTATCCGTAGTGATATTGTTGATGCAGAGGTGCTTGATGCTGCTAAAGAATTGAAAATCGTAGTTCGCGCCGGTGCAGGATACGATAATGTGGACCTGGCTGCTGCCACAGCTCACAATGTATGCGTGATGAACACTCCGGGACAGAATTCTAATGCTGTTGCCGAACTTGCTTTGGGTATGATGGTATATGCTGTCCGTAACTTCTATAACGGAACTTCCGGTACAGAATTGATGGGCAAGAAATTGGGTATTCATGCTTATGGAAACGTAGGCCGCAATGTAGCTCGTGTTGCCAAAGGTTTCGGAATGGAAGTGTATGCTTATGATGCATTCTGCCCGAAAGAAGTAATCGAAAAAGATGGTGTGAAAGCACTTGATTCTGCAGAAGAATTGTACAAGACTTGCCAGGTGGTATCTCTTCATATTCCGGCAACTGCCGAAACAAAGAACTCTATCAATTATGCTCTGTTGAAAGATATGCCGAAAGGTGCTATGTTGGTAAACACTGCCCGTAAGGAAGTGATTAACGAAGCAGAACTAATCAAACTGATGGAAGAGCGTGCAGACTTCAAATATATCACAGATATTATGCCTGCTGCTAACGCAGAGTTTGCAGAAAAGTTTGCCGGACGTTATTTCTCAACTCCTAAGAAGATGGGTGCTCAAACTGCCGAAGCAAATATCAATGCCGGTATTGCTGCTGCTCAACAAATTGTGGGCTTCTTGAAAGATGGTTGCGAGAAATTTAGAGTAAACAAGTAAGATTCTGAATAAGTCTGCCGGATTTTTCAGGATAACTATGGTAGTATCTGAATAAAAACAATCCGTTGCAGAATGTCTTTTTTAGAAATAAGTAGTATATTTGAGCCACAGATTTTCAAGAAGTCTGTGGCTTTAATTTTTTACATATAAAATACTAATATCATGGCAATAATCAAACCTTTCAAGGGCATTCGTCCTCCGCAAAACCTCGTAGAACAGGTCGCTTCACGTCCTTATGATGTACTGAACTCTGAAGAAGCCCGCGCAGAAGCGGAAGGTAACGAAAAGTCTCTTTATCATATTATTAAACCGGAAATAGATTTCCCTGTTGGTATGGATGAACACGACGAACGGGTGTATGCTAAAGCTGCCGAGAATTTCCAACTGTTTCAGGACAAAGGCTGGTTGGTGCAGGATAATAAGGAAAACTATTATATCTATGCCCAGACGATGAACGGGAAAACGCAATACGGATTGGTGGTCGGTGCTTATGTTCCCGATTATATGAATGGTATTATCAAAAAGCATGAGCTTACCCGTCGTGACAAGGAAGAGGATCGTATGAAACATGTACGTGTGAACAACGCAAACATTGAGCCTGTTTTCTTTGCTTATCCTGATAATGAGAAGCTGGATGTTATTATAAAGAAATATACAGCAAACAAGCCGGTTTATGACTTTATCGCTCCGGGTGATGGCTTTGGACATACTTTCTGGATTGTCGACCAGGATGCAGATATTGCTACCATTACTGCCGAATTTGCTAAAATGCCTGCTCTTTATATTGCTGACGGGCATCACCGTTCTGCCGCTGCTGCATTGGTGGGAGCAGAGAAAGCAAAGCAAAATCCGAATCATCGTGGTGATGAAGAATATAATTACTTCATGGCTGTTTGCTTCCCTGCAAACCAGCTAACCATCATCGATTATAATCGTGTAGTGAAAGATCTCAATGGTTTGACTCCCGAGCAATTCCTGGCTGCACTTGATAAAAACTTTATAGTAGAAGAGAAGGGTGCGGATATCTATAAACCATCCGGCTTACATAATTTTTCACTCTATTTGGGTGGTAAATGGTACAGCTTGACTGCTAAGGCCGGTACGTATAATGATAACGACCCTATTGGTGTGCTTGATGTTACAATCTCTTCCAACTTGATTTTGGATGAAGTTTTAGGTATAAAGGATCTGCGTTCTGATAAACGTATTGATTTTGTCGGTGGTATCCGTGGATTGGGAGAGCTCAAGAAGCGTGTGGATAGCGGTGAAATGAAAGTGGCTTTGGCTCTCTATCCCGTATCTATGAAACAGTTGATGGATATTGCAGATACAGGCAATATTATGCCGCCGAAGACTACTTGGTTTGAACCGAAACTTCGTTCGGGACTGGTGATTCATAAGTTAGATTAAAAAATATCTGTAAGATGATGCGAAAATCATTGTTGATAGGGACTATATCAGTAGATGTGACGCTTGATTGATGTAGAAAAAATAGTGACGGGATATGCCCGGGATAGTGACGGTATCGTTGTGGTATACCGTCACTATTTTTATTGGATAGCGTCACTATTTTTAATTCCCCCAACTGCCTATCATCGATAAGTGGAACATTAATATTTCCAAATGATAGATTGACTTTTCTCATTAAAGCCGTATCTTTGCAACATGACTGCTGAAGATACTTATAAAACCATCATTGAGCCTTCCGAAGGTATTTATACGGAAAAACGAAGCAAGTTCATTGCTATAGCCCTTCCTGTGCGTACTCTCGATGAGATAAAGATGCATCTTGAAACGTATCAGAAAAAGTATTATGATGCACGGCATGTATGCTATGCTTATATGTTGGGAGCTGCGCGAAAGGATTTCCGTGCCAATGACAACGGAGAACCTTCCGGAACAGCGGGTAAACCTATTCTCGGACAGATAAACTCGAATGAACTGACGGATATACTGATTATAGTAGTTCGTTATTTTGGAGGAATCAAGTTGGGGACAAGTGGATTGATTGTTGCTTACAAGGCCGCTGCTGCCGAAGCGATTGCTGCCGCTACTATTATAGAAAAGACGGTAGATGAGGATGTGACGGTAATGTTTGAATATCCTTTTATGAATGATGTCATGCGCATTGTGAAAGAAGAGGAACCGGAGATTCTTAATCAGTCGTATGACATGGATTGTAGCATGACATTGCGGATTCGTCGTTCGATGATGCCTAAGTTGCGTGCACGTTTGGAGAAGGTGGAGACAGCGCGGATTCTTGATGATGAGAATATTTTGTAGGTAAAGTATTAGAAGTAGTAATAGAGATAGAGAGTGGATTGCATGATAAATAAATGTCACATAATTTTTAGTCTGTTTTTAAGTTCCTTTGTATGGATGAGCGTTCAGGCGCAAGCACAAATACAGGAAACTCAAAAACTGGCTCCTAATAATATTCCTGTTCCGTGGTATTCGCAGAAAATCGCGGGATGCCCTTACTCGCATTGCTCTCTGGCTTCTTCGTTAATGGTCTTTGATTATTTTAAGGGAATGACGGCTGATACACAACGTACAGCCCAGGATGCAGAAAAGAAACTGATTGAATATCAGCGGAACTACTTTCTGAAAAAACGTGCTCCTTTCCATCGCCGTACTTCAATAGGGCAGGGAGGATATTATTCTTTTGAGATTGATTCGTTGACACGTTATTATGAAAACATGATAAGTGCCGAACATTTCCAGCAGAAAGATTATCGGATATTGAAAGATTATATTGATCGTGGCATTCCTGTGCTTGTAAATGTGAGATATACAGGTGCAGTTCGTGGTTTGCGTCCTGGTCCGAGAGGGCACTGGATGGTGCTTCGTGGCATTGATGATAAACATGTGTGGGTGAATGATCCCGGACGTTCGCCGGAGATGCGGACTAAAGGAGAAAACATCTGTTATCCCATTAAGAAACAGCCGGGTAACCCTTCCTATTTTGATGGTTGTTGGACGGGACGATTTATCATAGTCACTCCCAGAGAATGGATACGAAACTCCCTGTTTGCACAGGTAGGCAAGCTCCCTCCATTGGAGGAGGTGACTCATATAGTTCCTCCGGTTGTGTCGTCTGTAACCTTACCGCAGGTTATCAATCAGTAGAAGCAACTCATAGTTAGGAAAATTCAGTAGTAGAATTAAGATAGAACATTTGTAGTAAAATAAAGAAGAACAAAAATATATGGCATTTGAAGCAACCAAAAAAGAATGGTGCGAACTCTATTCTTTCTTTCGTCTCTTAGCAGATGGAAAAGTAGTGTTAGGCACAGCAGAAGCAAAGGCGGGAGATACATTTTGGCCTGTTGCAATGATTCAACGGGAAGAACATGATGGAACACGTCAATATTATATTGAAGAAGATACGATTCGTATAGAAGGAGAGAATGGGAGTAAGTCCATGCCTCGTGAAGATTTTGGTATTGTAGCTGATCTGATATTACAGGCTGTGAAATCTTCGCCGGAAAATGATGTTGCTTCTCCAGAAGGAGTAGAAGAGTTTTTAGACGAAGCTGCCATTTTCGATTTGGAAGCAAAAACAGAAGATCGCACAGATTTTTCCATTACATTTTGGCATCCGAAAGCTCCGTTAAGAGGTTTCAATGTCCGTTCACGGTTGGGCGTAATGAATCCGTTGTTGGACGGAGGACGTGCAGCGAATCTTAAACTGGAACAGAGTGGAGTCAAATTTGCCACTCCAACAGTGAATAAAATCAATGCTTTGCCTGAATCTCCGAATGAAGTTGCCGAACGGATGATGATGATCGAACGTTTGGGGGGCGTACTTAAATACGCTGATGTAGCCGACCGCGTATTCCGCAGTAATCTTTTGATGATTGATCTGCATTTTCCACGTGTACTGACAGAAATGGTTCGTATCATGCATTTGGATGGTATCTCCCGTATTAGTGAGTTGACGGAAGTTATTAAACAAATGAATCCGTTGAAGATTAAAGATGAACTAATCAATAAGCATAAGTTCTATGAATTCAAGATGAAGCAGTTCTTGATGGCATTAGTATTGGGAATGCGTCCTGCAAAGATTTACAATGGATTGGATTCGGCAGTGGAAGGTATTCTATTGGTGGATGGAAATGGAGAAGTGCTCTGTTATCATAAATCGGAAAAGCAAATAATGGAGGATTTTTTGTTTTTAAATACCCGTTTAGAAAAAGGATCTTTAGAGAAAGACAAATACGGGTTCCTGGAGAGAGAGAATGGAGTCTATTATTTCAAACTGAATGCAAAGATTGGGCTGGTCAAACGGTAGAAAAGTATAATGTATTGATGCAGTTAAACTAATAATGATGGCATACTTATATAAAATACTTGTTATCCATGAAAACAAATGAAGTTTTAGAGAACATTAAAGCACGCCGTAGCGTACGGGCTTATACTGGCCAGCAAGTTTTAGAAGAGGATTTGCAGGCTATTTTGGAAGCTGCAACTTATGCACCGAGTGGAATGCATCTGGAAACATGGCATTTTACGGCTATTCAAAATATGGATAAGTTGACAGAACTGAATGAACGGATTAAAGGGGCTTTTGCAAAAAGCGACGATTCTCGTTTGCAGGAACGTGGACATAGTAAGACTTATTGTTGCTATTATCATGCTCCGACTTTAGTGATTGTATCTAATGAGCCTACTCAATGGTGGGCTGGTATGGATTGTGCTTGTGCCATAGAAAATATGTTCCTGGCTGCCCAGTCTTTAGGTATCGGCTCTTGTTGGATCAATCAGTTGGGGACAACATGTGATGATCCGGAGGTTCGTGAATTTATTACTGCTTTAGGTGTTCCTGCCAATCATAAAGTCTACGGTTGTGTAGCTTTGGGTTATCCTGATTCGAAGATTCCAATAAAAGAGAAAAAGGTAAAGGCTAATACAATAACTATCGTTAGATAGAATACAGCTTCTTGTCTGATAAAATAAGAGGCTGTGTCGAAACTCTCATATAAAAATCACCCTCGCCACAGAAAGTTGTAGCGAGGGTGATTTCGATAAAAGGGGAGTTTTGATACATCCCCTTATTTTTGTGAGGTGATTCTTTAAGAGACAGTGCTCTGTAAATCTCTTTGGATAGACCTCTTTTTACTCGAAAGTACCATAGCGAGTGGGTAGTAGCTTACGGTCTCCCAAGGTGTTATCTACGCGAGCTACATTTATCCAGAATTTATTATCACGTACACTTTCTATAGGATAAGCTGCTTTCTCGCGTGTATATGAGTGCTCCCAACGATCACTTACAATTTCATATTCTGGATGAGGAGCATTAATCAATACATTATCATCTTTATCCGCTTCGCCATTCTTCACTTCTTGAATTTCTTTCCAGATATTCAGCATGACATCTACGAAATTGTCTAGTTCTGCCAGACTTTCACTTTCTGTTGGTTCAATCATCAACGTACCGTGGACGGGGAAGGAGAGGGTAGGAGCATGATAACCGTAATCCATCAGGCGTTTGGCAATATCATTCTCCGAGATTCCTGCTTCTTCATGTACTTTCCGGCATTCCAGAATCATTTCGTGCCCTACGAAACCGTTGGCTCCCCGATAAACAACTCCATACGTATCTTTCAGACAAGTAGCCAGATAATTAGCGTTCAGGATCGCAATTTTAGTTGCCTGTGTCAGTCCTTCTGCACCCATCATGCGGATATATCCGTATGTGATAGGCAGAATACCTGCACTGCCGAATGGAGCTGCCGATACTTGATTTTGTGAATTGCCGAAGATTCCGTGTCCGGGAAGGAAAGGAACCAAATGTTCGGCTACGCAGATAGGACCGACTCCCGGACCTCCGCCACCATGAGGGGAAGCGAATGTTTTATGAAGATTCAAGTGACAGACATCTGCACCGATGAATCCCGGATTGGTTAATCCTACCTGTGCATTCATGTTGGCTCCGTCCATATATACTTGTGCACCACAGGCGTGAATGATGTCGCAAATCTCTTTTATCTCGGTCTCGAAGATACCATGTGTAGAAGGATAAGTAATCATCAGTGCAGCCAATTCATCTTTATTTTCTTCAGCTTTTACACGTAGGTCAGCCATTTCTACATTCCCCTGCTCGTCGCATGCACAGGTAACAGTTACGAAGCCTGCCTGTATAGCAGACGCAGGATTTGTTCCGTGAGCCGAAGCTGGAATCAAGACTTTGTTACGGTGTCCCTGACCGATACTTTCGAGATAGGTGCGAATCACACGAAGGCCTGCATATTCTCCTGCAGCACCCGAATTGGGTTGTAGGCTGACCCCTGCAAACCCGGTGATAACTTTCAAATCTTCACTTAGGTTCTTGATTAATTCACGATAACCTTCTGCTTGGTCTTCCGGAACCAGCGGGTGCATACCCATAAACTCGGGACGGCTTAAAGGCAACATTTCTGCGGCTGCATTCAGCTTCATTGTACATGAACCGAGGGAAATCATGGATTGTGCAAGAGAAATATCTTTGCGGTCCAGACGTTTGATGTAACGCATCATCTCTGTTTCCGTGTGATACTTGCTGAATACTTCATGTGTCAGGAAAGGAGTTGTACGTTTTAAATCCTTGTCGATGTTGCTTCTTTCCGGAATGTCGTCTACTTTCTGGTAATCTTTTCCGGCGGCAATGGCAAAAATCGAGAGCAACACATTGGCAGCTGCCACATCTGTTGTTTCGTCAATGCTGAAACCAACATTGCCATTTTCATAATAGCGCAGATTAACTTCTTTGGTAAGTGCTATCGTGCGGATTTGCTGTGCCGAAACGTGTTCGGGCAATTCGAAACGTAAGGTGTCAAAGTATTGAGCGTTGACTTGTGTATATCCGCATTTCTTTAATTGCTTTTCAAGAAATACAGTAATGCTGTGTATACGTGATGCAATTGTAGTGATACCCTCCTGACCGTGATAAACGGCGTAAAAGCCTGCCATAGTAGCTAATAATGCTTGTGCGGTACAGATATTTGAAGTTGCTTTTTCCCGTTTGATATGTTGTTCACGTGTCTGTAAAGCCATTCGGTAGCAGAGTTTGCCATATTTGTCTTTAGACCATCCGATGATTCGTCCCGGCATATTCCGTTTGTATTCGTCTTTGGTAGCAAAGAAAGCAGCCGATGGACCGCCATAGAACATTGGGGTACCCAAGCGTTGTGTGGTTCCGAATACAATATCTGCTCCCCATTCTCCCGGAGGAGTTAGCAGGGCGAGACTTAAAATATCAGCGGCAACAGCTACTTTGCAGTCTGCGGCATGTGCTTTTTCGGTAAATTCAGAATAGTCCTCTACGTTTCCATGTGAGTTCGGATATTGCAGAATACAGGCAAACACTTCCGGTGAAGGTTCAAAATCTTTATATTTACCTACACGTAGTTCGATGCCTTGAGGTACGGCACGTGTAGTCATGACAGCTAATGTCTGCGGAAAAATATTCTCGTCTACGAAGACTACGTTCGCATTGGCTTTCTGTTGCGCGCGGGAGCGTAAGGCATACATCATGCTTACGGCTTCGGCGGCGGCAGTTGCTTCGTCCAGAAGTGAGCAGTTGGCGAGTGGCATGGCAGTAAGATCACATACGGCTGTCTGGAAATTCATCAATGCTTCCAGACGTCCTTGCGATACCTCTGTCTGGTACGGAGTGTAAGAAGTATACCATACTGGGTTTTCGAATACATTCCGCTGGATAACGGCCGGAGTGATCGTGTTGTACCATCCCAAACCGATATATGTGGTATATAGTTTGTTTTTAGCTGCCAGTTCAGCGATGTGTTTTCCAAATTCGTATTCCGTCAGTGGACTAGTCAATGCAAGCGGCTCTTTCAGCCGTATATTGGCGGGAATTGTCTGATTAATCAGTTCGTCCAGTGAGTTCACGCCAATTTTGCGGAGCATTATGGCTGTATCTTGTTCATTGATGCCGATGTGACGGCTAGCTAACAAATCGGTTTTCATAATAATCAAGTATTAAATTAAGTATTAAGTATCAAGTATTAAGTATTACTGCGGTTAATGGGCGATTAGCCTTGTTAATACCTAATACCTGATACTTAATACTTCTTTTTTATTATCTAAAAAATGGGTTTTCAGCTTTTTCCATTCCGATAGTCGTGGGAGCGCCGTGTCCCGGATAAACGACTGTTTCGTTGGGAAGAACAAATAAACGGCTGCAAATATGTTCTATCAGTTCATCGAAGTTGCCTCCTGTGAGATCAGCACGGCCGATGCTGCCTTGGAACAGGACGTCACCGGAGAACATGCAGTTGTCTTCTTTGCAATAGTACACCAAGCTGCCGGGTGAATGTCCGGGCACGTGTATTGCTTCCAGTTTGGTATGTCCGAAAGTGATGATATCTCCGTCATGCAGGTATTTGCCCAGTGGTACAGGTTCTTCCTGCAACTGAAAACCAAACATTCTGCTTTGTTTCGGTGCTTCGTCAATCCAGTACTCGTCTGCTTTGTTTGCTTCTGCCGATAACCCGAATTCTTTCAGCATGAACGGATTTCCGAAGATATGATCTAGGTGTAAATGAGTATTCAGCAGATGCTTTACATTCAGTTCATTGGTAAGAATGAACTTTTTCAGTGCCTGCTTTTCTTCTTCATAGAAACAGCCCGGATCAATTACGACTGCTTCTTTAGTGTCATCCCATAATACGTAGCAATTTACGGGAAACATATTAAATTCAAATCTTTTTATTTTCATGGTTTCTCTATGATTTATCATCTATCAGAACATATAGTCTTGTTTAAATCGGAACATATACCACTTTTTTTGTTTTAAAGAACTCTTCCTCGAAGTTGTCGCTCAAGCTATGAATGACCGTTTTATGTTTGAACGGCATTGTTTCATGCTCCAGTTCACCGCCTTTGAGACAGATAAGTCCGTTGGGCAATGCATTCTGTTGTTTCGAAGAGATATTCTTTTTAATAATCTTAATCAAATCCGCCAAAGGCATTACGGCACGGCTGACAACAAAGTCGAACGTTCGTTTCTCCTCTTCTGCACGGGCATGGCGGAAAGTCACATTTTTCAGTCCGATGGCATTTGCCACTTCGGTTGCTACACGTACTTTTTTGCCGATACTGTCTACGAGGTGGAATTTTACCTCGGGAAACAGGATTGCTAAAGGAATGCCGGGAAAACCTCCTCCTGTACCCAAGTCCATGATGCTGGTTCCGGGGCGGAATTGGATGACTTTGGCAATGCCTAATGAATGGAGCACGTGATGCTCATATAAATTCTCAATGTCCTTGCGGGAGATAACGTTGATTTTTGAATTCCAGTCAGTGTAGAGGTCGTATAGAGCTGCGAATTGTTTGCGCTGCTCTTCCGTCAGATCAGGAAAATATTTCAGTATGATTTCCACTGTTTGAATTTTGAATTATAAGTTTTGAATGATAGATGTGGATGAATATCCTATTCTGTCACATGGAAGTGATAACAACAGGATATTCATTGGTGTTCAGCTTTTTATGATTTTTAATTTTTTAGCTCTCCCAGAATCGGGTTACTGCCTAATAGATGTTCCATCATAGCAAATGGGATTGTTACCTTTACAGGTCCCATAGAATAAGGAGTGATATCGTATACATTATAATAGAAGGTGATTCCTTCTTTGCTTAGATAGAAATTTTCTGTCGGAGCGATGTCCCCGGTGGAAGCATATCCCATATCTTCCAATGCTTCGTGAGTGGTCACTTTGTTATCTGCCATGAGCTGATTCCAGATCAGGTCGGTCAATGCGTCTTTGTAGTCTCCGACAAAAATATCATCGAGGCGGAGCGGACGCATCAGGGTGAGGTCCATATTTAAATAAGTTGCCATGTAAATTCCATGTGCACCTCCGGTATATTCGTTATAGTCGATGCGATATACAAGTAGATCTTTATCATACAGTTGCACATGGCTTTCTATACCTTTATAATAAGAATACCAGGCACCGATGGAAGATTCGTCTTCCTTGTCTTTCTCATCTTCGGTATACATAGGCTCGAGATCGCGACGGTATTCGCTGATATAATTCTCGGTATATTGCTTTACAACTTCTTCCGGTTTTTCGCCGATGTATTTATCTCCGAAACAGGCCGAAATGAAATAAGTATTCAGACTGTCTTTCAGCATATCATCCGATGATTTTATCGGATAAGCAAAATTAATAATAATATTGCAGGCCGGTTTGGCTGTATCATTGAAGAGGTGAGCTGTCTTATTCACTTGAATGCTATCAAACTGTAACGCACCTGTGTTTTTGTTCATCTTGTCATGACAAGAAAACAAAAAGCCGCTTACCGAAAGTATAATTGCAAGCAGACTGACATATTGTTTTTTCATACCCATTTTTTCTGTAAATTCAACATTTGTTTTATCATTCACTATTGACAAATATAGATGAAATTCGTGAATCGGGCTAATAAAAACAGAAAAAAATGCAGCTATTTATCCCCAAAAATGGGATTGGCGGATATTATCCGCCAATCAATGCTTGCAAACTTTAGTGATATCTACTGTGAATCCATCTTCAGCAGGCATAAATTTCCCTTTCATTTTCAGAAATTCGATAAGGGTATCTACATCCATGTTTTCTGCCGAGCAAGCATAAAAACGTTGCTGTGAGCCAAACTTCTTAATGATTGCTTCCCGCAATGATGATTCCGAGTAGCTATTTCCTTCCATCATGTGGAGGACTTCATGAGCATGTAATTGTTCCATAATCTTTTTTCTGCAAAGATAGGGCAGAGATTGCTTGGAAACTGTAACATATGTGACAAAACTGCATAATATTCATTGAAAATTGAAAATAACCATTTCACTATGCGTTCCTATTCTGAAGGGTGGTCCCCAAAGAGACAATCCGGAAGATACATACACGTGACTGTTTCCCCATTGGCGATAACCGTGGCTTTGCTCGAAGATATAATCGGTCACCCAATTAATAGGCCATATTTGTCCGTGGTGTGTATGCCCACTGAATTGCAGGTCGATGCCGGCAGCTTCCGTTTTTTCCAAATCAAAAGGTTGATGATCCAATAAAATGATAGGTTTGCTTTTATCGATATTCACCATTAACTCTTGCAGGGAATGACGCTTGCGGTTATGACGGTCATCACGTCCTATCAGTTGTATGCCGTTGGGAAGTGTAACTACTGAATCGCGCAATAATTGTATTTGAGTGCTTTTAATATATCGGATACTTTCATCGATACCGCTAATGTATTCGTGATTGCCGAGAACCATATAGATACCCATAGGAGCTTTCAAGTTAGCTAATTCTTCCGCCATATTCTCTGTATAAAGAGGTACGACGCTATTATCAATCAAGTCACCACTAATCAGTATCAGGTCGGGATGCTGCGCATTTATCATTTCCACATATTTTTTTAATGCGGCTTTCCCTGTACCATTTCCCAAGTGAACATCGCTGATTGCGACGATTTTAATTGCTTGGGGAGTATCTTCATATCGTTTATTGGTTAAAATGCTGACTACATTGGTTTCCGGGTGATGATAGTTATATACCCCACATCCCAGCAATCCCAACGTGAACACTAAAGACAGATAGAACCTATATTTGTAGACAACTTTGAATAATTTCAAGATATCAAACAAAAGCAAGAATAATGCCATGTATAGAGTAAATATCAACCAACTTGTTCCAATGGTGTACATTGAATGGGAGATAAAGACAGGCATCTCAAGGTTACGAGTTAGCATCGTGCCGAAAAAGGATAAAGCACATATCCAGAATAAAACGGTCAGGAATATTTTTACTCCGAGAGATTTAACTTTCAGAGCTTGCTTTGCTCTGATAAATATGTAGGCATTACCTGCCAGATAAAGAGTGATAATGATGAGTAAATATGTAAGCATAGCGTTTACTTAAAAATCAGAGAATTTATTGGGGCAAAGATAGGTTTTATTGTTGAGTAAAAAGAGTTAATAGTGCTGATATGACTCTAAAATAGCCAAATAAAGGAAAGAGAATGTGTCTGTATCGGATTGATTGAATCTTAATTACGAAAAATTATAGGAAAATCTGTTTTTATTCTTATCTTTGTCCTCTGAAATGAAAAAACTAGCCTACATAACAGCACTTATCCTTTCTCTCCTGATTATCTATTCAGGAGGTGGAGTCTCTATTGTGCATTATTGCTGTGTCCGTTGTGAAACGGTGCAGAGCTGTTGTGATACAGGCTGTCCGAAGTGTAAAAAGACTCATACTTGTGATTCAAAAAAAGGTTGTAAAGATAAGGGTTGTACAGCTATTATCTATAAGCTTGATTTGATGAAACATACTACTGAACTGACAACATCAGCTTTAGTAGTCGATCTTTTGTGTGAGCATTTTTGCTATCTGTTGACTCCGACCTATGCGGATAAATCGGTAGAATATGATAGTCTGACCTCTCCGCCACCTCTCTGTTCGAGGCAGAAGCTGGCGCTATATTCCACTTATATTATTTAGCCACTATTTCTTTCTTATTTAATCCTTTGCTTTCAATAGAACATGAAAGTAAAGCAGCACTGAATGCAACTAAGTTGCATGAGAAATGAATTAATTTTGTATCTCGAAAGTAACTTTAGAAAGAATGAAATATATGATAATAGGACTGTTCCTGTTATTTGCCGGTAATATATATGCGCAAGTACGGGGAACAGTGAAAGATAGTACCGGGGAGGCTATTCCGGGTGCCAATGTGTTCTGGATGAATACAGGACAAGGAGTGACAACCAAAGAGGATGGTAGTTTTTCTATCACTAAACCTTCCAAAAGCCACATGCTGATTGTCAGCTTTATCGGTTTTCAGAACGACACGATTCATGTGAGCAGTAAAAATCAACAACTGGATATTGTGCTTCGTGATGGAGTGGAGCTGAATGAAGTAAATATTGTCACTCGTAAACTGGGAACGATGAAATTGCGCAGTAGCGTGATGAACGAAGACATGATAAGCAGTGCCGAATTGAGTAGAGCCGCTTGTTGTAACCTGGGGGAAAGTTTTGTGACGAACCCTTCAGTAGATGTGAGTTATTCCGATGCGGCAACAGGAGCCAAACAAATTAAATTGTTGGGGCTGTCCGGCACTTATGTGCAGATGTTGACGGAAAACATCCCGAATTATCGGGGAGCCGCCGCTCCTTATGGATTGGGATATGTCCCCGGTCCGTGGATGCAGAGCATACAGGTTTCCAAAGGAACATCTTCGGTGAAGAATGGTTATGAAGCCATCACAGGACAGATAAACGTAGAATTTAAGAAACCACAGTTGCCGGAAGCCGATTGGGTGTCTGCCAACCTTTTTGCAAGCACTACCAACCGATATGAAGCCAATGCGGACGCTACATTGAAACTTTCCAAACGATGGAGCACTTCTCTGCTGGCGCATTACGAAAATGAGACCAAGGCGCATGATGGCAACGATGACGGATTTGTGGATATTCCGCAGGTAGAACAGTATAATGTGTGGAACCGGTGGGCATACATGGGCGACCATTATGTTTTCCAGGCAGGTATCAAAGCCCTTTCTGAAACACGTACCAGCGGACAGGCCAATCATGGAGGGACAATGCACTCCGGTGACCTGTATAAAGTAGGGATCGATACGGAGCGCTATGAATTCTTCACCAAGAACGCCTATATCTTTAATAAGGAGAAGAATACGAATCTGGCTTTGATTCTTTCCACCACTTTACACAATCAGGATGCTACGTATGGACGCAAACTGTATAATGTGGATCAAACCAACGTCTATGCTTCGCTGATGTTTGAAACGGAATTTAATCCGCAAAATAGTTTCTCCGCAGGGTTGAGCTTCAATTATGACGCTTATGACCAACATTACCGTTTGGAAAATACAACGGACAATCCTCTCAAAGCCTTTGAAAAGGAAGCTGTTCCCGGTGCTTACGTGCAATATACGTTGAACCTGAATGATAAATGGATGGTAATGGCCGGTCTGCGTGGTGATTACAGTAACGAACATGGTTTCTTCGTGACTCCGCGTGCGCATCTTAAGTACAATCCGAATGATTATGTGAATTTCCGTCTTTCTGCCGGAAAAGGGTATCGTACCAATCATGTGTTGGCGGAAAACAACTACCTGCTTTCCAGCAGTCGTAAGGTGGAAGTAGCAAAGAACCTGGATATGGAAGAAGCGTGGAATTACGGTGCCAGCGTCTCTACTTATATCCCTATATTCGGCAAAACGCTGAATGTGAATGCAGAATACTATTATACGGATTTCCTGAAACAAGTGATCGTAGATATGGATAGCAACCCCCATGAAGTAGCTTTCTACAATTTGGATGGACGCTCTTATTCGCATGTGTTCCAAGTGGAAGCAAGTTATCCTTTCTTCAAAGGATTCACCCTGACAGGTGCTTACCGGCTCACAGATGCAAAAACGACCTACAAAGGTGAACGAATGGAGAAACCGCTGACTAGCAAATATAAAGGACTACTCACGGCTTCTTACCAAACTCCGCTGGGAATATGGCAGTTTGACGCCACACTGCAACTGAATGGCGGCGGCAGGATGCCTACTCCTTATGAACTGGGAGACGGACAGTTATCCTGGGAACGTCGTTATGGCAGTTTTGAACAGTTGAGTTTACAGGTGACCCGTTACTTCCGCCGCTGGTCTATCTACGTAGGAGGCGAGAATCTGACAAACTTCAAACAAAAGAATCCGATTATCGATGCGGCAAATCCCTGGGGGAACAACTTTGATTCTACCATGATTTGGGGACCGGTGCACGGAGCAAAAGGATATATCGGAATACGTTTTAACTTAGCTAGAAATAGTGAGTAAAAGCAGGAAATAGCGAATGAAAGAAACGATCGCATAATAAAGAATATTAATTTTAAACTGATAAGAAAAATGAGAACAAAAAGATGGATGGCCACTTGCGTGGTGGCTCTTTTGAGTGTAACAGCTGTATTGGCAAAAGATATTCGTGTTGTTGTATTTAAAGTGTCGCAGATGCACTGTGAGAAATGCGAAAAGAAAGTAAAGGACAATATGCGTTTTGAGAAAGGGCTGAAGGATATTTCGACCGAAGTAAAAACGAAAATGGTAACCATTACGTATGACGCTGAAAAAACGAATGTAAAGAAGTTGCAGGCAGGGTTTAATAAGTTCAGTTATGAAGCCGAATTTGTAAAAGAAACAAAGAAAGACGATCAGAAGGCTGATAAGAAGTAATTGAACAAATACCTGTATTAGCTTGTTTCTATAAACAAACAAGGGTTCTTCCCCAACTTCTTTTTTGAGAGGAGGGGAAGGCCGTAAACAATAATTATATGGGTAACACAACAAAAAAGGCATTTCCTGTGCTTAATATGCATTGTGCAGGATGTGCCAATAATGTAGAAAGAACAGTAAAAAAATTGCCGGGAGTCATTGAGGCTTCCGTTAATTTTGCTACCAATACATTGACCGTTTCTTATGAGAAAGAGCAGCTGACTCCCGGAGAGATTCGTGCGGCTGTGCTTGCGGCAGGTTATGATCTGATTGTGGAAGAAGCCCACAAAGAAGAACGTCGGGAAGAGGAACAGCATAAGCGTTACACTCGTTTGAAGTGGAAGGTGATTGGTGCGTGGATTTTGGTAGTACCGTTATTGGTATATTCCATGATACTGATGCATGTGCCACATTCTAATGAGATTCAAATGGTGCTTGCTATCCCTGTTATGGTCTTTTTCGGAGGTGGTTTCTTCACCGGAGCCTGGAAACAGGCTAAATTAGGACGGAGTAATATGGATACTTTGGTTGCGCTTAGTACTTCCATTGCTTTTCTGTTCAGTCTGTTCAACACTTTCTTCCCCGAATTCTGGTATGACCGCGGATTGGAACCGCATGTCTATTATGAGGCTTCTGCGGTGATTATCGCTTTCGTTCTTACCGGAAAGTTGATGGAGGAACGTGCCAAAGGAAATACCTCAACAGCCATTCGTAAGTTGATGGGAATGCAGCCTAAAGCGGCTCGTGTTCTGCGCAATGGAGTGGAGGAGGAGATCTTGATTGAAAAACTCCAGGTAGGTGATTTGGTGGTTGTACGCCCGGGAGAACAAATTCCTGTGGACGGTCAGCTTTCCGAAGGCGACTCGTATGTCGATGAGAGTATGATTAGCGGTGAACCGGTTCCGGTAGAAAAGAAGAAAGGTGATAAAGTATTGGCAGGAACGATTAACCAGCGTGGTTCATTTATCATTCGTGCCGCACAGGTAGGCAGTGAAACCGTGCTTGCCCGTATTATCGCTATGGTGCAGGAAGCACAGGGCAGCAAGGCTCCCGTGCAACGCATTGTCGATCGTATTACGGGGATTTTTGTACCTGTCGTGTTAGGCATTGCCATTCTGACATTTGTATTGTGGGTTACCATTGGTGGTAGTGAATATATTTCTTATGGTATTTTGTCGGCTGTTTCTGTTCTTGTCATTGCTTGTCCATGTGCTTTGGGACTTGCTACACCTACTGCATTGATGGTGGGTATAGGCAAAGCTGCCAGCCAGCATATTCTGATTAAAGATGCAGTGGCTTTGGAACAAATGCGCAAAGTAGATGTCGTTGTACTGGATAAAACGGGAACACTGACTGAAGGGCATCCTACAGCTACCGGATGGTTATGGGCGCAGTCGCAGGAACCACATTTCAAAGATGTACTTTTAGCTGCGGAAATGAAATCGGAGCATCCGCTTGCCGGTGCTATTGTTGCTGCGCTTCAGGACGAAGAAAAAATAAAACCTGCCGTGTTGGATAGCTTTGAAAGCATTACGGGAAAAGGAATCAAAGCCTCGTATGAGGGACATACTTACTGGGTAGGCAGTCATAAACTCCTGAAAGATTTTAGTGCGACAGTTAGCGATGTGATGGCTGAAATGCTGGTTCACTATGAATCGGACGGTAACGGCATCATTTACTTTGGACGTGAAAACGAGTTGTTGGCTATCATTGCTGTTTCCGACCCGATAAAGGCTACTTCTGCCGAAGCAGTGAAGGAACTGAAACGTCAAGGGATTGACATCTGTATGCTGACGGGTGACGGGCAACGGACTGCACTAGCCGTTTCTTCCCGTTTAGGAATCGAACGTTTTGTAGCTGACGCTCTGCCGGATGATAAGGCCGAATTTGTGCGTGAACTTCAAATGCAGGGAAAGAAGGTTGCGATGGTGGGCGATGGTATCAATGATTCGCAGGCATTGGCATTGGCTGACGTCAGCATTGCCATGGGAAAAGGAACGGATATTGCTATGGACGTGGCTATGGTGACTTTGATGACATCGGACTTGTTGCTGCTTCCTAAAGCCTTCCAGTTGTCAAAGCAGACGGTCAAACTGATTCATCAGAATCTTTTCTGGGCGTTTATTTACAACCTGATCGGTATTCCTATTGCTGCCGGTATCTTGTTCCCGCTGAATGGTTTGTTATTGAATCCGATGCTGGCAAGTGCCGCAATGGCGTTCTCCAGTGTGAGCGTAGTGCTCAATTCGTTGAGTTTGGGACGAAAATAAGAAACGAACCATAAAAGACAAGAACCTGTAAGCTGTAAACGATGAATGGTAAGCTGTCATTTATGAACAGCGAACTGTAAATAATAGACGGTGAATACTTTGCGGATAATGCGCAATTTATTCACCGTTCATTGTTTTACAACTCACCATTTATGTTTTCTATCGTCCTTCGTATAAATTATCTGTTTCTAAATTCCAATGGCGTCATTCCTACATATCGTCTGAAATACTTGCCAAAGAAAGAGGCACTGGGGAAGTTTAGAGAATATGCGATTTCTTGGATAGTCATATTGGTACCTTTCAGTTTGGCTTTAGCATCCATAATGACAATATATGCAATAGTGTCCAATACACTTTTACCTGTCACTTGTCTTACTGTCGTACTTAAATGTTGAAGAGATATACCTAATTTATCTGCGTAGAACTGTGCACGACGTTCATTTTTATAATTCTCGGTGATAACATGAATCAGTTCCCGGCAGATTTCTTTTTTTCGATTCGAACTACCGTTTTCACCCGGAAATTTATGATATATCAATCGTATGCTTGTCAGGATGGTCTGAAGAGACAATTCAACCAATTCAGAATCCATTTCGAAGTTCTCATTGCAGCTGGCCCGTGATAATAGAGCAAAATAGTCTTTCAGATAACTGGCTACCTCTTCATTAAGAGGAACCACCGGCTGTTCTATCAGTTTGGGATATGCGTTACCAATATTCTTCATGAGATTGATTCGTCCGGTGCAATGTGCGGAAAAGCCGGCAAAGCAAAGGCATACCTTTTCTGTTCTCTCCCGAAACTGAATGATTGTTCCTGGTAACAGAGTTATCAGGTCATTAGGACGAATCTCATAATCAAGCAGATTGATGGAGGCTTTCATCGAACCTTCGGTACAGATGGCAACAATACATGCTTGCAACCGGCAAGATTGCTTGTAAATATTGAGAATGTCTTCTGTTACATTCGTCCATGCTAATACTTCGGTAGGCAAGTCTACCTGTGGAAAGTCCATTTTCATAGTTGTGTTTGTTATATTGGGCCAACAAATGTACGCATTTTCTTTTTATTTCTTACCTTTGTTTTTATGAAAACATTTTTTATTGATTGGAATTTGATACCATACGCCGAAGCATGGCAACGGCAGACAGAATGGTTTGATAACATTGTCCGGGCAAAAGTTCAGGGCGAGAGTTATGAAAACCGTATTGTGATGTGCGAACATCCCCATGTTTATACATTAGGACGTAGCGGGAAAGAAAATAATATGCTGTTGAGTGATGAACAACTGAAAGCAATTGATGCCACCCTTTATCATATTGATCGGGGAGGGGACATTACTTATCATGGTCCGGGACAACTGGTGTGTTATCCGATAGTAAACCTGGAAGAATTTCAGTTAGGATTGAAAGAGTACGTTCATTTGCTGGAAGAAGCGGTGATTCGGGTATGTGCTTCTTATGGCATTGAGGCCGGACGTTTGGCGAAAGCGACAGGAGTCTGGTTGGAAGGTGATACGCCTCGTGCGCGTAAGATTTGTGCTATCGGAGTGAGGAGCAGCCATTATGTCACGATGCATGGACTGGCTCTGAATGTGAATACCGATTTACGTTATTTCAGTTATATCCACCCTTGCGGATTTATAGATAAAGGCGTCACTTCTCTTCGTCAGGAATTAAAGCACGATGTGCCGATGGACGAAGTGAAGCAACGCCTCGAAGAGGAGCTTAGAAAACTATTCCAACTCCCAGTTGCCAGGTGCGGCGCATAAAGCAATCTTTATCAGCCAAGGCGTATGAGAAGTCTGCACGTATCGGCCAGAAGTTTATTCCGCAGCCTAGGGTGCCGTAGTTGCCTACTCCTTTGTCTTTGTCTCCGAAATGGTATCCCGCACGGACAACACCATATTTCAGGAAATTATATTCGGCTCCTATGCCAGCCTGGAGATGACGGATTTCAGAAGGGAGCAGATAGTTGAAGTCGAGCGCCACCTGCAAACGGTTTTCTATACTGAATGGCAGGTCGATTGTACCTCCCAATCCTAATCTGGCGGGTAACTTTTGTCCGTCCAGCTTTTTGCCTAAGTTGGCAGCTTGGAAACCAATGCTCCAGGAAGCCATTTCGTCCAATAGAGCCATATTGCGATAGTAGGTCGCGCCGAAGTCCAGACAAACGCTATTCTTGCTGTCTGCGTTTTCCGCGGCTTTGGCTTGCAGGTATCTGAACGTTAATGAAAGAGACAGATTTTTGGCTACATTTCTGAAATAAGCAGCTTCTAAATCCCAGATATGAGGACGGTAATCAAGCACCTTAGGATCTTTGAAATGCCGGAAACCTACAGCAAATCCATGTATGCCTTCCCTTCCGATCCGGTAGAAAAGGGAGGCGCTATGTAGCGCATAATCTTGGTTGATCTTAGCGTATGAATAACTCGCACCCATCACTTCTTGTGAGAAAGCGATGGTAGAAGCATTATGAAAAATAGCTGTACTACCGTTGTCGGTGGTAGCTAATCCTGTACCTGCCATACCTGCCGATTGGGCGTCCGGAGTAAGTTCCAGAAAATAGGCGCTTGCCATTTCTTGTGCTCCCAGCAAAGTGGGGAATAAGCACGAGGCGAGAAGGAAATGTTTTACTCGTTTCATAATCAGTTATTTTTAGAGTGAGACATCCGGACAACACGTATGCCTGTCCACGATTTATTGTTGTTTAGCATGTGATTGAGAGGTTCGTCGCTGACAACTACTTTTCCCAATGTAGAAGAAGCGTGCAGCAGGTGCAGTTTTCCCTCTTTATATTCTGCTATTCCCACATGAGCAATGTCCAGTCCGGGCATCTTCGTTGTGATAGCAATAATGTCTCCATTCATGATCCAGGGCAATCCGGCTTCCGGCAGTTCGCTTTTCGGCAACCAATGTACGACTTTTCCGGAGATTGCTTTTTCATATTCGGCCATTTGTCGTACATTTTCCGGCGAATCAGCCAATTTTTTATATTGCTTGGGATGGGTAGACATATACGAAAGAGAGATTTTCTGGGTATGCGCACTGTTTTTGGCAGTAATGTCGGTAAGGAATCCGTGGCGGATTCCGTTCTCTATCCATTCGGAAGTATAATGCAACCGGGAAGGATAACCGTTGATGATGCCGTCCCGATAACGTATTTTTTGCAGATTGTCGGCAAAGGAAGAACCGAGTGCCTGTGCCAACGTGTATTCTACGAAAGTGAGGCAATCTACGGCATCTGTCCGGATCACTAATGATTCTTCTCCGTCTTGATCTAATGTGTTAGCCACGTATTTAGTTCCCAGATAAGATTTCCCGATTCGTAACATGGGTTCGGGATTTTCCGGGAATACAACGCCGTCGCGCAACCATTTCTCCAATTCCTGTGTCCATTGTTGCTTATATTTAAAATGATCCTTAAATCCCCAGCCATGTCCTCCGGTAGGATAAACATGGAGAGTTGCCGGAACCTTGTTTTTCTGTAAAGCAAGGTAATAGTTTACTCCGTGGTAAGGTGCTACGGAAGGGTCGTCGGAGGTAAGAGCGATAAATGCTTGTGGAGTATCGGGCGTTACTTGCAATTCGGCGGAAAACTTCTGTATTTGTTCCATTGTTGGATTTTTGCCGAGCAATGCAGTTCTTGTATTTCCCCGGGTGACTTGCATCATCGTAACCACCGGATAAAGTAATATCTGAAAGTCCGGACGTGTTTCCGAATTGTAGTGAGTGGCGAGTGTAGCAGTTAAATGCCCTCCCGCAGAGGCTCCCATTAATCCTACCTTGTAAGGATTGACATTCCATTCTTTGGCATGTTGGCGTACCATGCGAATGGCTTGTTCGGCGTCTGATACGGGGACTTCCCAATGTCCGTTCGGCATCCGGTATTTTAATACTATATAGGTAATACCTTGTCCGCAGAACCAGGGGGCCATATCATACCCCTCTCCATCCATGCCCAGTCCACGATACCCGCCTCCGGGACACATGATAATAGCCATTCCATTCGGCTTTTCCGGGTGGTAGACCGTCAGGGTGGGATGCGTGACATTCGTGACAAAATGAGGACGCGTTTCCTGCTCCTCTCCGGTTAGTCCACTGGAGTTGGGAGCACCGTCGGGCCACAAAGGTAGCTCGACGGGCTGCTGCGCAAATGATATGGCAGTTACAAGTGATACTATAATGGATAATAGTCTCCTCATAATGATTTATTTAACTTTCATTGAAGCCTTTATAAAGTAAAGAATCAGTAAGGCATACGCTCCTAATGCCAACACTTCTGACCAAGTATTGTTCAACCATGCCTCATTAACCAGATTGATTCCACCAAAGCGCATCGCGGCACTGATTACTCCCATCAATGCACCTCCGGCAATGAAACCGGATGCCAGTAAAGTTCCTTTTTCACCTCTTTCCGTATTCAGAGATGCATCTTTGCTACGTGTTGTAACAAACCAATTCACTGCTCCCCCCACTACCAGCGGCACATTCAGTTCCAATGGAATAAACATACCCAATGCGAAAGCTAATGCAGGAATTTTACAAAGAGTCAGAATAATAGCTAAGACAGCCCCAATGCCATATAACAACCAGGGTGCACCTACACCACTCATCAGTGGTTCGATCACGGCCGCCATCGCATTTGCTTGCGGAGCAGCCAGTGCGCCACTTGTAAATCCGTATGTCTTATTCAGGATAATCATTACACCGCCTACTGTTGCAGCCGATACGATTGTTCCCAAGAACTTCCATGTTTCCTGTTTGGCAGGCGTACTTCCGAGCCAGTAACCAATTTTCAAGTCGGTGATAAAACCTCCTGCCATCGACAGCGCGGTGCATACTACGCCACCCATTACCAATGCGGCAACCATGCCCGAAGGACCTTTCAGTCCGACAGCTACCATCACTACGGAAGCCAAAATCAGTGTCATCAATGTCATTCCCGAAACCGGATTAGTACCAACAATCGCAATGGCATTAGCTGCTACTGTGGTGAACAGGAAAGAGATGCCGGCAACCAAAACAATGGCTACCAATGTATGCAACAAATTCCCTTGCATGACATCAAGATAGAAGAATAATACGATTAATATCAGTGTGATGATAGAACCGATAGCGATAATCTTCATGGAAAGATCCCGTTGGGTACGGATAATGCTTTTCTCTACATTCCCTTTACCGCCCATCTCTTTGGCTGCCAGTCCGACAGCGCTCTTGATGATGCTCCAGGAACGGATAATACCGATCACACCTGCCATAGCGATACCGCCGATACCGATGCTCTTGGCATAATATTTGAATATTTCTTCCGGACTCATCATACCTACGGTAGAGGTGATTTCCGGATTCCATGCATTCAGTACACTGTCACCCCAGATAGCAGACATTCCCGGAATGATAATCCACCACACAGCCAGTGAACCGGCACAAATGATGGAAGCATATTTCAGTCCGACGATATATCCCAAACCAAGCACGGCGGCACCGGTGTTTACCTTGAATACCAATTTTGCCTTTTCTGCCAGCATTTCTCCGGCACTGCAAACACGGGTGGTAAAGTTCTCGTTCCACCATCCGAATGTCGCTACGATGAAGTCATATAATCCGCCGATCATACCTGCCATCAATAACGGTTTGGCCTGGCTGCCGCCTTTTTCGCCGGAGATCAACACCTGTGTAGTGGCTGTTGCTTCCGGGAAAGGATATTTTCCATGCATGTCGCTGACGAAGTATTTACGGAAAGGAATCAGGAATAGAATACCCAATACGCCACCCAATAAAGAGCTGATGAATACCTGCATGAAGGTAACCGTCATCTCGGGATATTTAGCTTGGAGAATATAAAGAGCGGGGAGGGTGAAGATCGCTCCGGCAACGATTACTCCGGAACAAGCTCCGATAGACTGGATAATCACATTTTCGCCCAACGCATTTTTTCTTTTGGCAGCTCCGGAAACTCCTACGGCAATGATCGCAATTGGAATAGCTGCTTCAAATACCTGTCCGACCTTCAACCCCAGATAGGCAGCGGCGGCCGAAAAAAGGATTGCCATGGCAATACCCCATGCTACTGACCAGATATTAACTTCCGGATAATTTTTAGAGGGACCCATCAACGGGTTGTACACTTCCCCAGGTTTCAACTCTCTGAACGCATTCTCGGGTAACCCGGTGAATTTGTCTTCTTCTTGTTTCATAGTTTTTATAATTTGCTAATGTGTTAATTTACATTTCCGTCCTCAAAGTAAACAAAAAAAAAGGAGAACCGAAAGATTCTCCTTTATGTAATAGTCTATTTTTTCCTACTTTGCATCTTTTGCTGTCATATCGCCTTCGATATACAATCTTACCATCTCTGTTTTGGCGTTGGTACGCAAGGTGATTGATTTTTTGAAATGTCCCGGATATTTGCCTGTTCCGTTATAAGTCACCTTGATTGTTCCTTTTTTACCCGGCATGATGGGCTCCTTTGTATATTCGGGTACTGTACATCCGCAAGAGGCTACAGCCTGATGGATCACCAGAGGGGCATCGCCGATATTAGTAAAGGTAAATGTGCAACTGACAACCGGGCTGTTTTCAGAAAACTTACCGAAATCGTGAGTTGTTTTGTCAAACTTGATATCTGCATTTGTTTGTGCAAATGCAAAGCTTACGCCCATTACTAACAGGGTCATTAAAAAAAGTATCTTTTTCATTTTTCCTTCTCTTTTTGATTACAAACGACAAAGATAATGCTTTTCCCCTAAAATATACTTTATGGAGTGCGAAATAGTATTAAACGATTCTCTTTTGCTATTTTGAGAGTTGGAATCCGAGCATCATTCCATCGTAATTTTCGGCCAGTGAACTAACTGTTTTCAGTGCGGTACTGCTACTTTTGCTACCGATGAAAGCCATTAGTTTCAACAGTTTGTCCGAGTTGAACAGTAACTCCAGTGAGCTGGAACTGCAATTTACTTTAGCGTGCAGATTCAGAAGTTTCAAATACTTCAAATCAACTTGTTTGGTTGAAGCATTGTAGGAGTAAGTGCCTTTCAATGTTTTCTTGCCCACCGTGCTGGTGAAAGTACTGTCGGCATTGAAAGTGAAGCTCATTTGGCCATCTTTAATACCTATTTTGCTTAATTGTTCGTTCAGCTTGTTTTCAGCCATAGTAGCTGCGGCAGCTCCGCCTGCTTTCATTAGTAAGTTATCCGATTCGAACTCTACCGCCGAACCTTTGTAGCTCCATGTTCCGGTCATGTCGATAGATTCGGTGGTTCCGGTGATGGCATTTACTACTTTTGAAATGTTGTCCTTATTTAATAAGTCGGACCATGATTGCGCTTGGCTGTTAGTTGCCGTTAGCATAAATACTGCCAAAAAGGCAATAGATAAAAAACTCTTTTTCATTTTCATTCTTCTTTCATTTAACATTGAGATCCTTGTTTATGTTTTCTATGTAGTTGAGTATATCAACACGTCCTGTGCGGTCTTCCGAGGAAGATACGAAGTGAGGAGGGAGCTCTTCCCATTGTTTGCCCAACTCACGTAAATAGGCATTGATATTCATTTTTAAACGTCCACCTTTTAGCTTGTCGGCTTTGGTAAAGATGATAGAGAAGGGGATACCGTTCTCGCCCAGCCATTCCATAAACTCGAGGTCTATTTTTTGAGGTTCCAGCCGGCTGTCTATCAGGACAAAGAGGTTGGTCATTTGTTCCCGTTCCAAGATATAATCTTCGATTATGGTGCGTATCTGGTCTTTCCCTTTTTGTCCGCGTCGGGCATAGCCATATCCCGGAAGGTCGACGAGATACCAATTTTTATTGATAAGGAAGTGGTTGATTAACATCGTTTTTCCCGGAGTAGAAGAGGTCATGGCCAGACCTTTACGGCTGGTCAACATATTGATAAGACTCGATTTTCCCACATTCGAACGGCCTATAAAGGCATATTCCGGGAAAATACCGGCCGGGCATTTCTTCACGTCCGTATTGCTAATCACAAATTCAGCACTTGTTATTTCCATTTTCTTGTCATTTATTTCTTTGTAAAATCGTTTATAATAAACTCGCTCATCATTTATAATAAACTATTGCGCAGTTTATAATAAACTCTGCCATTATTTATTATAAACTTCGGAGTACCTGTTTTCATGGTACTTTCAGCGTTTTCCTTTTTTTAGACATACAAATTAACCCCGCAAAGGTAAGCGTTCCATTTAACATTAGCAATTCATAACCGAATTTATATCCGGTTTCTTTTCCAATCCACCAGTCGGCAAGATAGCAGAGCAGGGGTGAAAGGATGGCTATGAGAGGAACCCACCGGTCGTTCGTTTGCCTGCGTGTAAAAAGTCCGAAAGCAAACATTCCGAGCAGGGGGCCGTATGTGTAGGAGGCGATGATATATATGGCGTCAATAACGCTCTTATTATTGAGTATCTCTACCAGGCAGATGAAGAATGCCAATAAGACTGATAACGATAAATGCACTTTGCCTCTTTTGCGACGTGCCGTTTCTTCTGTGTCTTTTTCCGTATTCAGCAGGTCTACGCATACACTGGTTGTCATGGCTGTCAGGGCGGAATCCGAGTTGCTGAAGGCTGCTGCGATAATGCCGATTGTAAAAAGTACCAATACGGATTGTCCCAGATAACCTTGGGCTGCAAACATGGGTAGTATATCATCATTCATGGCTGGCAGTTCGAGTTGCATCTGTCCCGCTAGCGCTATTAATAGAATTCCCAAGCATAGAAAAAGGAAATTTAGCGGAATGAATGAGAAACCGTAGCAGTACATGTTTTTTTGTGCTTCCCGGAGGTTCCGGCAAGAAAGATTCTTTTGCATCATATCCTGATCCAGTCCGGTCATTACGATGACGATGAAGATACCACTGAAAAACTGTTTGAAGAAGTTCTGTCGGGATACCCAGTCGTCAAATATAAAAATACGGCTGTGTTCACTGTTTTGGATTGTTTGCACAATGCCGCTGAAGTTAAGGTCTAATCTTTGGATCGTAAAATAGATGATAAAAACCAGAGCGGCAATCAGGCAAAATGTTTGTAAGGTATCTGTCCACACGATGGTCTTTATTCCGCTTTTATGGGTATATATCCATACCAATGCAACCGAACCGACAGCAATCAGCCAAAAGGGGACGTGCATTTCCTGAAATACATACGTATGGAGAATGAGGCATACCAGATAAAGTTTGGCTGCGGTTCCCAACATGCGTGACAGCAGAAAGAAAAAGGAACCGGTGCGATAGGCGCGCACTCCGATGCGGGTGCCGAGGTATCCGTAGATACTTGTCAGATTCAATTTATAATATAAAGGAAGTAAGATATGGGCTACGGCCATGTATCCGAAGAAAAATCCGAGTACCGTTTGCATATACGTCATATCCATTCCGCGCACCATTCCCGGTACAGAGACGAAAGTGACTCCGGAGATAGAGGCGCCAATCATTCCAAAAGAGACTATGTACCAAGGTGATTGGTTCTCTCCCTTGAAGAACGCTGCATTCGATCCTCCCTTACGTCCGGTGATACGGGCTATTAGTAATAATACCGCGAAGTAGCAAAGAATAGTGACAAGTATCATCATAACAGATGCAAAGGTAGCAATTTTTGTAGGTATTAAAAACAATAATCTGTATCTTTGCAAGGTTTTATCGATAGAACAGCAAATATTATCTATGAACCAACAATATCCTTCTATACTGCTTGAAAAGGCAGTCGGCGAATTTTCCAAACTTCCGGGTATCGGGCGTAAGACGGCTATGAGGCTTGTTCTGCATCTGCTCCGTCAGGATACGGCTACGGTGGAAGCATTCGGAAATTCTATCATAACATTGAAACGTGAGGTGAAATACTGCAAAGTGTGTCATAATATATCCGATACTGAAACTTGCCAGATTTGTGCTAATCCGCAACGGGATGCTTCCACTGTCTGTGTGGTGGAAAATATCCGTGATGTAATGGCGGTAGAGGCAACCCAACAGTATCGCGGGCTTTATCACGTTTTGGGAGGAGTCATTTCTCCAATGGACGGAGTCGGACCGAATGACCTTCAAATTGAAAGCCTGGTGCAGCGGGTGGCTGAAGGTGGAATCAAAGAAGTTATTTTGGCATTGAGCACCACGATGGAGGGCGATACTACCAACTTCTACATCTATCGCAAGCTGGATAAACTAGGGGTTAAACTAAGTGTGATAGCCCGTGGCATATCGGTTGGTGATGAACTTGAATATGCCGATGAAGTGACTTTAGGACGCAGCATTGTGAACCGGACGCTTTTTACCGGAACTGTATAATCATTATTAATCATTTAAGAACGAACATGGAAGAACAGATAAAACGAGCTGTCAGAAATTTGAATATCAGTTATGTTTTCTTTTGGGTGCTCCCGGCATTTTTGCTTGGGGCAGGAGAGTTTGAACTCTTTCCCGTAGGAGGTTTGGTAGATAACGCACCGGCTATCTACTATTTTGAGACGGTCGGCATTTTGCTTACTGCTTTGTGTGTGCCTCTTTCTCTCAAATTATTTAGCTTGGTGCTTAAGAAAAAGATAGATCACATGACTATCACGCTTGCCTTGAAGCGATATGTGCAATGGAACATTGTTCGCTTGGGAGTGCTTGAAGTAGCTATTGTGGTGAACCTTTTGTGTTACTACCTGACGTTGAGCAGCACGGGTAACCTCTGTATGCTGATTGGCCTCACGGCGTCACTTTTCTGCCTGCCCAGTGAGAAGAGATTGCGTAACGAACTTCACATTGCAAAAGAAGAAAAGCTATGAGACAGTCTTTCTTGATGAACGATCGTATCTATCTTCGTGCGGTAGAACCGGAAGATATGGATATAATGTATGAGATGGAAAATGATCCTTCGATGTGGGATATCAGTAACTTTACGGTTCCATACTCCCGTTACGTGTTGCGCCAATATATTGAAGGTTCGCAGTGTGATGTGTTTGCGGATAAGCAATTACGTTTGATGATGGTACGCAAATCCGACCAGTGTATCCTTGGTACGATTGATATTACGGATTTCGTTCCCCTTCATTCGCGGGGAGAAGTAGGAATTGCCGTGCATAAGGATTATCGGCAGCAAGGGTATGCCACCGACGCATTGAAGCTGCTTTGTGAATATGCTTTTGATTTTCTGTCTTTAAGTCAGCTTTATGCACATGTCACGACAGATAATGACGTTTGTGTAAAGCTGTTCACGTCTTGTGGCTTCGTTCAATGCGGATTATTGAAAAACTGGCTGCAAGTGGAGGGCTGCTACAAAGATGCATTGCTCCTCCAATGTTTGAATCCTAAGAAATAAATATTAGTTGAGAGTAGGCACTTGTGGGAAGCGTGACCACGTTTCGTACTTGCTGCCTAGTTTCTCTAAAGCAGTCCGCCACATATCTTTGATATTGTTTTTCATCAGATATGATTTTTCTTCTTCAGACACCAGCCATGTGTTTTCTCTGATTTCGTTATTTAGCTGTTCGCTGTCCCATCCGGAATACCCCAGGAAGAAACGGATACATTCGCTGATTTTATTTCCTTGTAATATATATTTCTTTATTTCATCAAAATCTCCATTCAGATAAAGTCCTTTGCTGATAGAGATAGAGCCGGGGATGTCTGATAGTGTATGGAGGTAAAATAAAGTATCAGTGGCAATCGGTCCACCTTTGTATAGAGGAATCTCGTCCAGATATTTAAATTCCATGATGATATCGTTCAGGAATAATGGCAGTTGTTTGTTGATAACCAATCCCATACTTCCTTCGTCCGTATGATCGACCAGTAAAATTACGGACCTGCCAAACGTTGCGTCACGCAGAAAAGGTTCAGATATTAAAATCCTTCCTCTTGATGGTAACACATTATTCGATTGAATCTTAAATATGTCAGAGTCGATATTCATGCCACTAATGTAAGAAAAAAAACGGAATAACAATCGTTATTTCCGTTTTTTTTCATTTAAAGAATGGCTTTTATGAATATCTTATGTCAGATAATCAGGCTATCGGATGATTTTCTGCAAATAGTTTCATTCTTTCGTCCAGTTGCGCATACTGATGGTCTTTAATAAAAGAGGTACACGCGCGTAATCCTTCCTGATGGCTTCCTGTTGTAACCAATGAGATCGCGCTTACTCCGTAGTACATCAGTTCTTTGGCCAGTTCGCCGCTGGTCATTCCCGGATATCCGATGGTAAAATAGAATCCGTCCGCAATCGGGTCGCCCAAGTCGTTGTCATATACCAGGTGGAAACCGTGACGGAGGAAGATTTCTTTCAATTTTTGTGCTCTCTCACCATAGATCTTCACTTCGTTGAGGAAGTTATATTGTCCTTCGTTGGCAGCTTTCAGCATGGCAGCCATGGCGAATTGTGCGGAATGACTCGTCCCTGATGAAAGTGCATAAAGTACGCGATGGATGAAAACAGTTCCAAAGGTACCGCCGCCATATCGTTTGGTCAGTCCCGGATAGCTTCGGTGGTATAATTTATCAGAGATACAGCTTACGCCAATACGCTGTCCGGCGTAGCTGAATGCTTTCGAACCGGAAATCAACAATACGTAATTATCTGTATAATGGGCTACTGATGGCTGGAAAGGAGGTTGGTATGGTTTGCTCAAATCCTGCCGGAAGTCCATGGCGAAATAAGCCAAGTCTTCCAAAACAATCACATCATACTGCGTTGCCAATTCACCGATAATCTGCAATTCTTCCTCTTTCAGGCAAATCCAGCTGGGGTTATTGGGATTCGAATAAATGATAGCTGATATATTTCCTTTTTTCAGATAGCTTTCCAGTTTCTCTTTCAGTTTGTCTCCGCGGTAGTCATATACATCAAACGTTTCGAACTTTTGTCCCATTACTACCAACTGCTGCTTCTGTACCGGAAATCCGGGATCGATGAATAAAATCGTATCTTTCTTTTCGTCGCATTGGCTGCAAGTGAGGAATGAAGCGAATGTTCCTTGCATAGAGCCGGTGACAGGTACGCATCCCTCCGGATTTAAATCCACGTTGATAAATGCTTTGATAAAGTTGGACGCCTCTTTTTTCAGTTCCGGCAATCCGTTGATATCGGGGTATAGGCTGGCAATGCCATTTTGTAACGCTTCAATCTCTGCTTTCACACCTACTGCGGAAGGAGGGAGCCCCGGAACGCCCATTTCCATTTTAATAAATTCAACTCCCGATGCAGCTTCTGCTTTCGAAGCAATAGCTTTCACTTCCCGAATGGTAGCTTTTGAAAAATCGACAATTTGAAACTCATTTATAGTTTCATCAATCAGATGTCGTTCAATTGGTGTATTTTTCATTCTATTTTCTATTTTATTAGTAGCTGCAAATGTACACGATAATTCTTAATAAATCCACTTTTTCAGAAAAAAGATACTGAAGCTATTGCAGGTTTCAAAAAAATATCTACCTTTGCATCCGCAATCGAGAGAGATGCTTTAGTGAATATTTTGGTGCGTTAGTTCAGTTGGTTAGAATACATGCCTGTCACGCATGGGGTCACGGGTTCGAGTCCCGTACGCACCGCTCGGTTATATTGCAAAATGAAGCAAAGCTCTGAAATTATTGAATTTCAGGGCTTTTTCTTTTTCTCCGCTTCGGCAAAAAATAGTAGTTTTAGGATTTGATTTTGATATGGCTATTAATGGCATAATTTTCTCTCTACCATAAAGTTGAAAAGCGTATAAGTATCTGCAACTGCAACGAAATGGCTTTAATTTGTTAATAGATAGTCGGTTACGGCGTTGCAGATACCTGCGGCAGATGGTTGCAGATAAAGGGTATCTGCAACGCATGGGTTAGGTGTGTGCAAGCTATCCTTTTGGAGAAACAAGGCATTGCGTGTCCCTACGTAGAAACTCCAGTTTCCTTGCGCAGGAACTCCAGTTTCCCTACGTAGAAACTCCAGTTTCCTTGCGCAGGAACTCCAGTTTCCCTACGCGGAAATTCCAGTTTCCTATATGAGAAACTCCAGTTTCCTGCCTGGGAACTGGAGTTCTAGCGTAAGCAACTGTACTTTCATATATCGGACTAAGTAAAATGTCCTAAGCCCCCCACATTTGTTGTTTATACAGTGTGGCAGATAAAGGGTATCTGCCACCATCTGCCACAGTATCTGCCACGCTGTAACTGATTATCTATTAGTGTATTAAAGCCATTTCGTTGCAGTTGCAGATACTTATACACTTTTTCAACTTTATAGTAGAGAGAAAATCGCATGATTTTGCTCATTTCCGTGCAGGAATGAATCAATTTTTAGGGATATGGTTGTCCTGAACCAAATCCCCCAGGAATTACAACTGATCCACAGAAACTTCTTCTGCCCATTTATAAATATTGTTATCAGCATTTTTCCAGTCAATATATTACTTTTTCTTACAAGTTTCAGATACGTGCCTCCTTTCTATTTCTTTTTTTCATCTTCCTTTCATCTTCCCGCATATCACTCCGTCGTTTGCGATGTCGGACGATGTACGTGTCGTGTTATGCTATAAGATATATTTTTTGCCGGCACTTGTTGGGCAGCATCCACGGTCACATTATAGATATATTCGTGTCCGCCTTCCAGCATGCTGCCGCTTTCCGCTATATAGCCCAGTTCAGTGCCATCGGAGAGCCGGACTTGGATGAACTCTTTCCCGCTTACGTCCTGCGGGGGCAGCAGGGCTTCATAAGCCACGGCGTAGCCCGCGGGGGTGTCGGCACAACGGTGGGGCGTGATGGTTTGCGGTTGCAAGCCATTAGGTTTAGGCTTATGGGCTGTCAGTGTCCCGGTCTGCGGATCGATGTCCGCTCTTGTAAAAAGGTTCTTGTCGCCCAGCAGCACGGAGGCGCCTGCCACGTCCTCATCCGTGAGGGAGCCGCCGGAACGCAACCGGAGGACGACGCGCGCCATGCCGTGGCGGAAACTAAGTTTGGGATTGCTGCGGTAGAGTGTCTGTGCGGTATAGACATAATCGCTATACTTATACTCACGGTCATCATTCTGTGCTACACTTACATAGACTTCGTATATGTACTCCCCGTCCCCTGCAGAAGAGATACAGGCCGTGGGACCGTAAGCAAGGAGGCTTTTTTCGGCTTCTCCGTCTTGCCACACGGGAGGTGTGGGGTCGACGTTCGTGCCGGGATAGTTGGGGGCGTGCACAAAGCCTTGGGCTGTGCTGTAAACGAAGGCTTTCCGCTTGCCGTCCATGTGGACGAGAATCTGGTCGCCTTCCGCGAAGGTTCCGTCGGGGATGGCACGTGAAGCGGGAGCATTGCCGTTGTCGTGCCCTTCGCGTGCGGCGATGGTGGCGCCGAAGGTGACGGAGGTGCCGTCACCGCCGGTAGCTGTTTCCGGATCGTTGTCCGCGCTGCACCCCGTGAGGGTTGCCAGTGTCGCCGTCAGCATTGCCGTCAGCGTTGCCGCCGTGGCAAGCCACCGGCGGATGCTGTGCCGCCGGATGGCTTTCGGGAGGGTATGGTTGTGTATCTTCATGTTCTCTTATGCTTTTATTTCTTGTTCTTGATGAATGGCGGGTGCGGCTACTCGCGAAGGAGCACGGGCAGGTTGCCGTCGGTGACTTCCCAGGTGGTGGTGAAATTCCAAGGGGTGAAGAGTTTGGTGCTGCCGGCGGGAGTTGTGTAGCTATTCGCCCATCTACCCGGTTCCTTCCACCACGAGGCGGCGGGCTTGGCATCGCAATCCTTGCCGTCCGGTTTATCGAGTCCTTTATCTTCGGAAGCGGGCAGTGTTGCCGAGGCATAGTTGTTGACTATGTAACCGCCATTGCTTCCTGTAATACGGTGGATGTAAGTATTCGTCTGCCCATCCTTGCCTGAAATATTGCTGTTGAGTGTGGCGCAGTTGGCTATACGGCTGTTGCTATCTCCTACAATGCCTCCCAAAGAGACGAACGGGGCAGTAGCCGTACTTTCTATCTTTCCGGTGGCATAACAATTAAAGATGGAACCAGAGTCATTCCATCCCGCGATACTTCCGGCAGAAAGCCCACCCATCTTTCCCGTTGCAGTCACCGTAACGTTGGAGATGCAATCGGTAACGGTGCCGTAGTTGTTATACCCGCAGATTCCTCCCGCATGGTAAGGTGCGTTTTCATCCGTGCCGTCCACCGTTATCTGCCCGTCCACCCGCAGGCGGCGCACTTCTCCTCGAATCTCGGCAAAGAGAGAAATAAAGTAACCGCTGGCGTTGTTGAATTGTGCCCGTATGGGCTTCACCCCATTGAGAGTAACGGTATGCCCTCCGCCATCGAATGTTCCCGAGAAAGGATTACCTTGACCGTTTCCATAGCCGTAATAGATAGCCTCCCAGTCATCGAGCACCAGGTCGTTGCAGAGGCGGTAATGCTTCCTCATACTTTCTATACTCGCCCCGATGTCCTTCATCCCCTGCGCATCCGTGATAAGAATCGGATTGTCTTCGGCAGAGCCGTCGCCCGACCACTGGGCATAGAGGGTGAGGTCTCCGGCAGGCATCGTCAGCGTGCTGCCCGCAGCATAAAACTCGCCTCCGCCTCCGGACAGGGTGTTCCATCCCACAAAGGTTTTGCCGCTTGGGGGTGTCAGACCGTTGTCGTCGGGCAGGGATGTCGTGGCGCCTTCAAAGACTTTGTCGCCCTTTATCGTGCCGCTGCCGCCGTTGGGGTCGAAGGTCAGGGTGCGGGCTTCCTGCAGGGTGATGTCCTTGCTGCCGCCGCTCGTCCAGTCATCAATATCGGCTTGGCCAACTGTGATGTGGGTGCGCTCCACGGTCACATTAAAGGTATAGGAGGTGGAGGGGGCAAGGACTTCGCCTGCCGTGCCAGTCGGGAAAGTGAGCGCGGCGCCAAAGGTGTTATCGCCCAGCTTCAGTTGCAGGTGTATGGAGCTTACCGCCTGCGGCCAGAGGATGGCGATGCCTGTGATCTGTCTCCCGATGGTGGAGGTGGGCAGGTTTTCGAGTTTGGACACCGTGCCTGTGGCTTTGGTTTCACCGGTGGAGGTGTCGAAGGTTCCCTCCGTTGCCAGTTGGGTGAGGGTGTAGGTCAGCCCGTTCGGGAGCGCTGTTCCGGCACCCGCCTTGAAGTTCAGGATGAGGCGGCTCATGCGGTGTGAAAACCGGAAATCGACCTTCGGGTTGCTGCTTTGGGCTGTCTGCTGCGCCCAGAGGTAGTCGATGGCGGGCAGGTTCTCCGGGCTCTGGTCGGCGACGGTGAGTTCTTTCGTGATGATGCCGTCGCTGCCGGGCTTGGTGCCGTTCGCGCCCTCGTAGGGGTAGTAAGCGGTGAAGGTCGTGGGGGACTTGTCCTGAAAGTAGATGGTGTTGTCTTCGCCCGCCGCACCGGGTACGGGGCTGAACACACTGCCGTTGGTCTTGTAGCGGATATTGACATAGTTTGTCTTCCCATTCACGGAAGAGGTGGAAATGCCGATACAGTCATCGACATCCCATACCGTGTTTGCGGCGCGGGAGGACACCACGTTGTCTGTCTTGCCGATCGAGGCGGTGACAATGGCTGCGTTCGACGCGTTGCCGGAGGGTTCATTGTTCTCCTCGCTGCATCCTGCGGCGAGCATGGCTGCTACCACGGACGTGACAGCGAAAAGCCGGGTTGATGTGAATTGTTTCATCTGCTATTTGTTTTTAGTTTATAGTTTATGATTTATGATTGTTTATCGATTATTCCATTCCGGCATTTACGTCACCGCCGCTTGTTTCCGTCCAGCCGATAATCGTGCCGCCCGTTTCGGAATTTACCGGCGCATATACATCACCGGTAAGGCGCATGGGATGGAGCTTGTCGGTATTGAAATCCTTGAACATTTCGCTGAAATCGGTTTCCACCATGTCTTTCATGCCATCCATGAAGGTGAGTGCCACGACCATACGCTGCACCGCGCCCGGAATCATCCCCGGAACCCACACGGTACCGGTCAGTTTTTCTGCCGACAGGACAAAAGGAACCGACACGGCAGCCGCGCTGCCCGTCACTTCGCCCGTGCGCAGATCGACGGACGGCGCCACTCCTTCCAGCCGGGCTTCGATACCGACAATGCGCCTGCTGTCTCCACCGTTAATAGCCACCTCGAACGCTATCTTCCGGAAGAGTTGCCGCATGGGCAACACGACGCTTACCGTATCGTCCGCCACGACATCCGCTGTCACCGTACCACCCAGCAATACGCCCGGGTCAGGGTGTTGCATCCCGGCATTGTCCGGGTCGTTGTCCACTGTTGCCACACCGTCCTTAACCGTAACGTGTGCTGCCGGGTTGTAACCGAGCAGCTCCGTCCGTCCCGGCACGAACAACCCGGCCAGCGCTGCAACCGGTTCATGCAGGGTGAAAGAGGTTCCCGCCGCTTCCGTGATGTATTTCGCGGGAGTGGCTATACCTTCGCCCCGCTGTGTCCAGTCAGCGGTTATCACGATGGCTCCTTTGTCGGGATGCGGCGTGTTGTAAATCGGGTCTTTTACATCGCAACCTGCAAGGAACAGGGTCGCACAGATGCAAAGTAATGTAATTGTAATTTTCATATATCGCGTTTTTATAGTTCTACTTATTTGCTGCCGATAGTCCACACGAGGCTGATTCCCGCCTGCGTGGGTCCCCAAAAGTGCTTGCTCTTGTTCCGTTCCTTATAGACACGCACGCCGTCGGTCATCCCGAAGCTGTCGTATTCGGAACGGGTATAGCCCAGACCGAGGTTAAAGTCAATGGAGAAGTCGCGGGACAGATAGAGCTGGTAGCCTGCGGTCAATCCCGCATTCCACAGCTTTCCCTGATAGCCGGTATCTTTTGAAACAATACCGCCCAACATATACTTATATATATTATACTCTCCATAGCTGCCCGATGCGCCTACATAAAAACGCTTTTTATCCAAAAGGTACCAGCGCACTTCGGGGTTGACGAGCCACATCTTCTGTACTCTACCATATTCATCGCCCCACCACGAGAGGCTACCGTCCAGCTTCACGCCCAGGTCACGGTTCACCCGCCATTCTACGCCGAGCGTGGGAAGCAGGAAGGCGTCATACAACACATTGGTGCGGACGGCAAAACGGTAGGGTTGCTCCGGTACTGACGTCAATCGCTCCGTGACGGGTGCGGGCTGCTGTTCCACATTCCTGTTGGCTTCAGGTTGCTTCTCGGCGACGGGGTCTTTCTTTACGGTTGCCTGTTGCGATCCGGGCTTCGTTTCCGGTTCCACGGTTACTTCTTTTTGCCGGGGTTCTTCCCGTTCTACTTCTTCTTTGGCGGGCGTCGTCTCCGTCGTAGCCTTAGCTGAAGGAATACGGAGTGTCACCACCACCATATCCTTATTATTATGGTACGCACGCGCGTAATTGGCAGTCACGAAATCCGTTTCCTTCAGTCCTTTCCGGGTGATAAGTTCCGACTTTACCCGGTTGGCACGAATAAATGCCGTGTTCAGATTCTCTTTGGCAGTTGGCTGCGAAGCGCAATAGCCGTCCACATATACGGGCATCCTGCCCGCTGCTATCTCTGCCTTGTGACAGTCAATCAGCACATAGAGCCGTTCCAGTTCCGCCTCGTTGCCCGCGCGGGTAAACATGTTTTCACCCGGAAGAAAACGGAAGCTGACAACTGTATCTGCCCCGGCAGTTTCAGACGCCCGTGCATGGGAAATTTCGCATAACGAAACTCCCCAGAGCAAGAGAACCGATAGAATTTTGTGTAAATGTTTCATAGGTTTGTACATTAAGTTTTATGTTTTAATAGAATTATTATCACATTCAAACACTCTTGGTGAGCTTTATTTCTTACCACATTACACAAAAGTATGTGAATACCCAATAGGGCAGGTGACAATTCAACAAAATCTGCTTTTTACAATTTGTCCTAAAGGCACTTTTCATTAGGACAAATCGTAAAAGGCTTACCAAAAGGTATATTTTTACGTTTTTCACCTTGAAAATGAGGAATTATGATAAAAATACCATATATTTGGAAGGTGGATATTTCATCAATATACGTAACCGCGATAATACCTCTTATTCCATTCTTTTCGGCTATTGCCAGCGGAATATTGGTTGCTTTCTCGCTTCAGGACTGCCTGAAACGGGAAGAAAGGCGATTAAAAAGAATTGTCCTCTTTTATTTTTCCATTTCGGGCATTGCTTGGTTTATAACAATTTGTTACGCATTCAGTCCTGTATTGTTCACCTGGTTGAATATCGTATGCCTCTTATCCTTTATTTTGCCTGCCATCTTCTTTTTTCGGATTATCCGTTTCCTTACCCGGCTCGGACAACCGGAGAATTTCTCCCTGCTCCATTATGTATTGCCCGGCATACTGGCGATGGTTACGTTAATATGGTCATTATCCGTACCTTTTGATGTGCAGTTGGAAATTGTCAGGGGAAGAGCGGAAATAGTTCCTGCCGGATATGAGGCTTTTGCCCGCTTTTACACATTAAAACCCTTGTTCCGGGTCGTTTTCGGACTTACCTATTATTTGTTTGCCATCGGGGTATTAGCCGTTTATTATAAAAGGGCCACAGGGAATAAGGCGATTGTGCACAGACCTGCGAATTGGGTCTTGTTTATTGTCGGAATATCCCTGGCTTCGCTATTTTCGTCTGTATTGCCCACCTTCCTTATGAAACGCACAGAGTTTTACTCTTCTATATGGACGCTGATAGTGGCATTAAGCATTGCCATGCAGCATGTCTTGCTCGCATACCACGTCATGCGCCGGGATTACGTACCTTATATCATTACTGAAAAAACACCCAAGCAACCCAAAGCAACAAAGAAGCATGTGCCACAAACAGAAGAGCAGGCTGTGGAAACCAAAGAGAAGGCTAAGGCTCCGCGCAAGCAACATTCCGGCAAACTCAACCGACGCAGGTTCGAGAGTTTCATCCGCAATGAGAAGCCCTACCTGAATCCGGATTACAAGATTACCGATCTGGTGGAAGCGCTCGATATAAACCGCACCACACTTTCGGCATTTATAAACCGGACATACGGCGTGAACTTCAACCGATACCTGAACCGCCTGCGGCTCAAGGAACTTGAAAAGCTCCGTTCACAACCTGACGGACAGGGGAAAAGTATCAGTTCCCTGCTTGACAAGGCAGGATTCAAGGATTTCCGCAATTATTCGCGTGCCGCCGCCGCTGAAAGGGAAGACGCTGAACAAAAGAACGAAACAGACAAAAAGAAAGGAGATACGGAATGATAAACATTGACCAGATAGACGCTTTCGCCTTTTCAGCTCCTATCGTATGCGCTTTGGTGTGCATGATTATGATGCTGATGGATGCAGTTGTACGCAGGCATAACGTACAAGAGAAGAGGCTGCGCCTCTTCCTGGCATTAACCTATCTTATTACTTCTCTCGGATGGTTGGGTATGGTGTTTTATTCTATTAGCCCCCGCCTCTTTGCGTCCTACTATACTGTGTTCCTGTTCACGCTCATGCTCGACCAGGTAATGATATATAGGTTTGTTTCCATCATAACAAATACCGGTGAGCGTCGCAAACTCAACCGCCTGCATCTGATAATTCCGCTTCTCTTTACCCTCATTTCGATAATAAGCGACATGATAGTCCCGGTGGAACAGCAGCGGGCGGTGATCTTTTCAGAAGTAAGCGCCGATGAACCCAATTTGTGGTTCAGGATAATGTATGTATTGACAACCACCGTTTTTATAGTTTACAATACGCTTTATCCTTTTCTGAACCTGCGGAACATACGCCGTTACAGGAAGTTCATCGTGAACTATTCCTCGGATGCCTATAATGCATCCCTCGCCTGGCTGGCGGTCATACAAGCGCTTATTTTGATTACCGTTCCGGTTCCTCTGGCGGGATTGTTATTCCGCATACCCACTATTTCGTTCAGCTATTTTGCATGGGTGGGAACGCTGCCGTATTTTATAAACTACCTGATTCTTTGCTACAACCTGCTCAACGACAATTACCTCATCATCCAACCGGAAGATGTAAAAGAGGATGCAGCTGCTAAAGTTTCCTTTATCAGCCGTAAACAATTCGAGCACTACCTGCGTGAAAAGAAACCTTATCTCAATCCCAACCTGCGGATTACAGACCTTGCCGCCGGGTTACATACCAACCGGAGCTACATTTCGGGCTTTATCAATAAAGAATATGACATGAATTTCTGCCGTCTGATTAACCGTTGCAGGCTGTATCATCTCGACCGGCTACGCTTGTCGTCCTTAAACTCGGAGAAAGACAATATAGATTTGGTGTTGATGGCGGGATTCAGCAGTTACAGGAGCTATCTTAGGGTAAAAAATGAGGAGGATAGACTGTCGTTGCTGAAAGTTTTTGAAAAGTAAGACTTTCAATAAACGTTTTTATTCTTTTTCCCATCATATCCCCATTTTATATAAATGGCTCCCCAGGCAAATCCTGCTCCGAACGCAGTGAGAATTAGGTTATCTCCTTTTTTGAGTTTATCTTCAAAATCCCAAAGGCAGAGTGGGAGAGTACCCGCGCTGGTATTGCCGTATCGTTCGATATTGACCATGACCTTTTCGGCGGGAACTTCCAAACGTTGTGTTACAGCAGTGATAATGCGTTGATTAGCCTGATGGGGAATCACCCAGTCGATATTGTCTTTGCTTAGATGGTTTCTTGCAATAATAGATTCGCAAGCATCTGCCATGTTAGATACTGCATATTTGAATACAGTGCGCCCTTCCTGATAGATGTAATGCATTTGATTATCCAAGGTATAATAAGAAGGAGTGCATACGGAACCACCCGCTTTGATATGTAAAAAAGGTAATCCTTTGCCATCTGTCCTTAACACAGCATCCATAACACCCAACTCTTCAGTAGTAGGTTCAAGCATGACGGCTGCTCCGCCATCGCCGAAAATCGGACAAGTTGCCCGGTCGGTATAGTTTATTATTGACGACATCTTTTCAGCACCTACAACCACCACTTTCTTGTAATTTCCGGAACGGATAAAATTGGCTCCTGTCTCCAGTGCATATAAAAAACCGCTGCAAACGGCCTGCATGTCGAAAGCAAAAGCTCTTTTCAGTCCCAGTCTCTCACATAAAATAGAAGCAGTGGAAGGAAAACGATAATCAGGAGTTGTTGTAGCTACAATGACCAGATCAATATCATCCGGATTTGTATGGGTACGTTTTATCAGTTGTTTGACAGCTTTACGAGCTATGTAAGAAGTTCCCAGTCCTTCATCTTTCAGAATACGCCTTTCCTTAATACCAATACGCCCCATAATCCATTCATCGGTGGTATCTACCATTTTGGAAATCTCATCATTGGTCAAGATATAATCGGGTACATATCCTCCGACTCCTGTAATTACTGCGTTTATATTTTCCATTCGTTTTATCTAGCTTTGGTAAATTGAATAAGGAGGTTGATTCAATAATAAAAATGCGGGCGCAAATATATGGAAAAGAGACTGAAATCCAATATTAGTTTGAGAAACTGTAGCCTTTTTAATTAATAAAAAGGAATATTAGACCAAAATCTGTCTAAAATTATAAATGACCATTTTTGTATGAGGTAATGGACTATAAGCTACTGCCACTTCAGAAAGTACGTGGCAGCCATGAAGCAGCCAGTTAAAAGATTGATTATCCATTGTTTAAAATATTTAAATGTTCCACAAAAGTACAATTTGTCTCATCGGAAGGAAAAAACGATTTTATGATGCTGGTAATTTAAATGTGTTATAAGTATGAATATTTTTAAATAAAAATCTAATTATTTAAACAATCTTCTCTATATTTGCATGCGAGATTAGATTTTATATGGCATTTTTGCCGGTTAATAATCAGTAAGGTCAAACCGTTTATATATAACTAAATTTTATAATGTCGAAAGGAATAGAGATCATAAAAGATCGTTTACAACGAAAGCGGGAACTGTATATTCATTAGGAAGAGAAAATGGAACAAATGAAATGTACAATGCAAAACACTGATGAGGAAATAAAGCGACTGGAACATGTTCTTTGTGAAATGGAACGTATATCAGATACGCATCGTGAGCCACGAGTGATTCCCCATGTCAAGGTGGGAGATGTGTTTGCATATCTCTGTCGGGTGTTTGAGTTTTTGCAGCACCGTTTAAAGCTGCATTTCAAATATAAGTTGGCATGTGAAGTCATCCTTGCAAAAATATCGAAATATAGAGATAATAACATGAAAAACAAATGTTTTAGGAACAGAAATGACGAATTTGATATTTTTTCCTTATTTTTGTGTGTCCATTTTTGAATGATATGATGCAGATAATACGATTAAAAGGAAAAGACAAACATTTATATCGGCTTCTGGCGCCGATGGTGATGGATCCCGAAGTGATACGCGCAAACAATAATTACCCTTTCAAGACGGGCGAAGAGTATGTGTGGTTTATTGCGATTGAAGATAAAGAAGTGGTGGGCTTCGTGCCGGTGGAACAGAAAAGCCGGAAGAAAGCTGTAATCAATAATTATTATGTAAAGGCAGAAGACGCCGGACGGGAGGAAATCCTGTCGCATTTGTTGCCTGCCGTTATTGCGGAATTCGGGCCTGAGAGTTGGTTGCTCAATTCGGTCACACTGGTACAAGATAAAGAAACATTTGAAAAGTTTGAATTTGTATCGATGGACAAGAAATGGACACGGTATGTAAAAATGTATAGATAACTTATGGCGAAAAAGAAAATAGCAGGCACAAAGAATGTATATGAATTAGCACAAGAACGACTGAAAGTTATATTTAATGAATTTGATAATATATATGTGTCATTCTCCGGAGGTAAAGACAGCGGGGTACTGCTGAATATGTGTATCGATTATATCCGGAAGAATAACCTGAAGGTACGTTTGGGAGTTTTTCACATGGATTATGAAATCCAGTATAAAATGACCATCGACTATGTGGACCGGATGCTGGAAGCTAACAAGGATATTCTGGATGTGTACCGGGTATGTATTCCTTTTCGTGTGGCTACCTGTACCTCGATGTATCAATCCTTTTGGCGTCCCTGGGAAGATAATAAAAAGAATATATGGGTTCGTTCCATGCCTAAAAAGGCAATGACCAAAGATGATTTTCCTTTTTATAATACAACCATGTGGGATTATGAATTCCAGATGCGTTTTGCGCAATGGATACACAACAAAAATGACGCAGTGCGCACTTGTTGTCTGATCGGAATCCGTACACAGGAGAGTTTCAACCGGTGGAGATGTATCTATATGAGCCGTAAATTCCAGATGTATCATAAATACAAATGGACTTCAAAAGTAGGGAATGATATTTATAATGCCTATCCTATATTCGACTGGAAGACGACGGATGTATGGACGGCCAATGGAAAATTCCAGTGGGATTATAATACTTTATATGACCTTTACTATCGTGCTGGAGTCAATTTGGAGCGTCAGCGTGTAGCAAGTCCTTTTATTAACGAAGCGCAAGAGAGTCTGCAACTTTACCGGGTGCTAGATCCCAATACCTGGGGCAAAATGGTCGGAAGGGTGAACGGTGTGAACTTTACCGGTATGTATGGCGGTACTCATGCGATGGGATGGCAGTCGGTGAAACTTCCCGAAGGATATACATGGCGAGAGTTTATGTATTTCTTGTTGTCCACTTTGCCGGAACGGGCGAGGAAAAACTATCTTCGTAAACTTTCAGTGAGCGTGAATTTCTGGCGGACAAAAGGTGGATGTCTAAGTGATGCTACCATCCAAAAGTTGATTGATGCGAAAGTACCGATTATCGTTATGGACAACAGTAACTACAAAACGTTGAAAAAACCGGTACGTATGGAATATCAGGATGATATCGACATTCCGGAATTCAAAGAAATACCCACGTATAAGCGAATGTGTGTTTGTATTCTTAAAAATGACCATGCCTGCAAATATATGGGATTCTCACCTACGAAGGAGGAGATGAGTAAGAGGAGTCAAATTATGGAACAATATAGAATCATAGTATCATGAGTGTAGATAAAAGCCCTGTTTACGAGGTAAAAGCGGTACCCGTAGAAAAAGTATATGCGAACGATTATAATCCGAATGTCGTTGCACCGCCTGAAATGAAGTTGCTGGAACTTTCTATTTGGGAAGATGGCTTTACGATGCCATGTGTATGTTACTACAATAAAGATGAAGATCATTATATACTGGTGGACGGCTACCATCGCTATACGGTATTGAAAACTTCCCAACGAATCTATAAGCGTGAAAACGGCTTATTGCCGATTGTGGTGATAGACAAAGACCTGTCTAACCGTATGAGTTCGACCATCCGGCACAACCGTGCGCGTGGAATGCATAACATTGAATTGATGTGCAACATTGTTGCGGAACTTGACAAGGCAGGTATGTCCGATCAATGGATAATGAAAAATATTGGTATGGACCGTGATGAATTGTTGCGTCTGAAACAAATTTCAGGACTTGCCGATCTGTTTGCTAATCGCGAATTCAGTATTCCTGATGAGGTGGCACCTACGGAAACAGAGCGTAAAACCTTATAATTTGATAACTATATATACATATAGAAATTGAACTTGTTGTCATTTAGGCACAAATTATACAAGTTATTGGGCTATTTTGTTGTATAAAATAGCTATGTCTTTTGTCTAATTTGTGCCTAAGTTGTGTCTAAATGACACAGAAAACTATAACTTCCTTCCATTGTCCAAGTTTTTATGAGAGAAACTTGGGATTTTTTTAATGTTCGCATATCGAAAGAAATGAGGATATTAAATATTTTTGTTGTGAATTTCGTAACCCTCTTGTTCGCTACCTGCATAATTAGCCCCTTTATTCTAAGTTGATTCTCTGTAACAGAAATGAATACAATTTTGTATCTCCTTTAATATTCCGAAATTTGCAATATGAGATTTGGACAAAAATATTGTCCTGAGAGAAAAGCAAAAAGAGAAATAAGAGAGATATACAAGAAGTAGAAGAAAGTATATTAGAGAATTAATGAGAGAAATAACAAAACTTACAATCAGTATTTTATATTTGATTTTTTTATTATCTGTGATGTGTGTGCAGGGGTCGAATGTGACCGGCACTCTCTTTCAATTAACATCGAAGGTGACAACTTGTGCGGATATATATGCCAGGTTGTTGACTAAGCCGTTGAGCAATCCTTTGCTTGGCTCTCTGTCTTATAGTGACACTCAAGAAACTATCCCCATGAATTTATAACATTAAAAACAGGAAATTTGGAAAAAGAAGTTCATATTAGACAAAGGGAAGCTGTTCCTGCTACGGGAAGTACACTTCAGCTCATGCCTACTGGAAATTCAAATTCGGAGGTGTATGAAATCGATTATTTCTGCCTTACGGGCGAAGTGGATGAAAGTGCTAAAAATTGGATTCGTCTGTATTCTTCCGTAATGCCGGAGGGACATACAGGAGAAGAACGCATTATCGTTGAAGACGGTAAGATCTATATTAAGGTATTGCCCAATGTAGAGGCGGATTCCAGAAACGGAATCGTACATCTCACAACAATGGTGTCTTCCGTTAAAACGGGCATCAGTAATGTGCAACGCATAAAAATAGATGTTACTCAATTGGGGCAATAAACAACAGTAAATGTGATATAAATGAAGAAAGTTGCTATACTCATATTATTCATGCTCGGATGTGCCATTTCCGAGGGTCATGCCCAGAAGGTTGCGCTGAAAAGCAATCTGCTGTATGACGCTACTACTACCATGAATCTGGGACTGGAGATCGGACTGGCGCGTAAATGGACGCTGGATATTCCGGTCAATTATAATCCGTGGAAACTTTCCGACGGCAAACGCCTCCGTCATTTGGGGGTACAACCCGAAATCCGTTACTGGTTTTGTGAGAGTTTTCGCCGTATGTTTGTCGGAATGCATGGACATTATGCCGATTTCAATGTAGGGGGATGGCCCGACTGGTCTTTTATCAGTGACAATATGCAGCATACGCGTTATCAGGGATATCTTTATGGTGGTGGCTTTTCCGTAGGATATTCGTGGATTCTGAAAAAACGCTGGAGTATAGAAACATCTGTCGGAGTGGGATATGCGCACATTGTATATGACAAGTATCCTTGCGCTACTTGTGGTACGAGACTAAAGGAAAGCAGCAAAAACTATTTCGGGCCTACTAAAGCAAGTGTGTCACTTATTTATGTAATTAAATAATGAGGAGTATGATAATAAGAAAAATAGGTTTCCTTGTGTGTATGTTGGTGGTTTGCAGCCTGAATATAAACACAGCTATGGCTCAATCCCGCTCTTACGAAGGTGGCATTACTGTGAATCCGGTGCGGTTGGAACAGAAAGGTGATTTTATTCATGTCGATATAGATTTTGTTTTGAATAATGTGAAAGTGAAATCTGCCCGGGGAATGGATTTTATTCCGCGGCTGGTGACTCCCGGACGTACTCAGAATCTTCCGAAAGTTTCTATTAAAGGTCGTGACGAGTATCTGGCGTATGAGCGTGAGCTTGCGTTGATGAATGCCAAAGAGAAAAGAAACTACGAGAAGCCATATATAGTGGAAAAAGCTGGAAAACTAAGAAATGATACGATTCGGTATCAATATCTGGTTCCGTTCGAATCATGGATGAAGGATGCGCGCTTGGACGTGCAGCGTGATGAATGTGGTTGCGGCGAAACGGCATTGATGAACATAGAGGAGTTTGGCAAAGTGACGTTGGAACGTGTATGGACGCCTTACGTAGTGGTTCCTCAGTTTGCTTATCTGCAACCGAAAGCGGAAGAAATCAAACAACGGGATATTCAAGCAGAATGTTTTCTGGATTTCGAGGTGAATAAAGTCAATATTCGTCCCGAATACATGAATAATCCTCAGGAACTAGCTAAAATCCGCAAGATGATCGATGAGCTGAAGTCCGATCCGAATGTGAAAGTGAACCGTCTGGATATTATCGGTTATGCTTCTCCGGAAGGAACATTGGCAGCGAACAAACGTCTGTCTGAAGGGCGTGCTATGGCGCTTCGGGATTATCTGGCATACAGGTACGATTTTCCGAGAAACCAATACTACATTGTCTTTGGAGGTGAAAACTGGGACGGACTGGAGAAAGCGCTTGAAACAATCGAATTGGAATATAAAGACGAAGTGCTGGATATTATCAGGAACATACCTATTGAAAAAGGAAGAGAAACAAAACTGATGCAACTTCATGGAGGGACGCCTTACCGATACTTGTTGAAGTATATTTTCCCAAGTCTGCGTGTGGCTATCTGCAAAGTGAATTATGAAGTGAGGGATTTTAGTGTGGAGGAAGCGAAAGAGATTATCAAGACGCGTCCGCAGAATTTGAGCTTGAATGAAATGTTTCTGGTAGCTAATACCTATCCGACAGGCTCGCAAGAATTTATTGATGTGTTCGAAACGGCTGTCCGGATGTATCCACAGAGTGAGATTGCAAATATAAATGCTGCTACTGCCGCTTTATCACGCAATGATCTGGTTTCGGCCGAACGTTATCTGAGCATGGTGAATTCGAATAAGAATTTGCCGGAATATAATAATGCTATGGGAATATTAATGTTAATGAAGGGAGATTATGAATTATCGAAGAAGTATTTGAAGGTCGCAGAGCAGTCAGGTCTGGATGCAGCTAGGGGCAATCTGGAAGAATTAGTCAGGAAGAAGGCTAATGCTGCCGAAATGAGAAAAAATGGTAAGTAAAACTTACTAATTAAGTGGGAAATTATATATGTATTAATTCTAATAATTTTTTGTATTATGCTAAAGATTAAATCAATTTTAGTTTCGTTGCTGGCCATTGTGGCATTGGCAAGTTGTTCAAATGAGAATCTGGAGGAAAATCCGGAGGTTGAAGGGGGAGCAGGTTATGATGTAGCTTACGTATCAATTAGTCTGACTAATCCAAAAGTGCCTGGTTCACGTGCTTCTGGTGAACAGCCGGCTTTGCCTGCAGAAAGCGCGATTAATGAGCTTTATGTGATTACGTTCGATGCGGGTAAGGTGGTGACTAAGGATGAAAAGGCAACTAAGTATGCCACGGTATTGGGATCAGGTTCTTTCGGAACAAATAGTGGAGTTACGACTCCGAATACTCCGGTTAAAGTGGATCCGAATACTAAGTATTTGCTTGTTATAGCCAATCCGGGTTACCAATTAAAGGATCGCTTGGATAATCTTTCAGCGGGTGCAACCTATGCTACTATCAATGGAATGATTACAGTTCCTACGAACAATACTAAGCCCAACAATGCTTATCTGGTAGAGGAGGTTGTACACTCCAATGGTTGTGCAATGATTAATGTCGGATTCTACGATGATTCCGATTCGGATCCATCCAATCATGCATGGAAAGATGAATGTCTGCTCGATGTATCGGACAAGATTGTTTTGGTCAGTGACTATAAATCGGAAGCGCAAGCTCAGAATGCAGCGAAAAGTAATCCGGCTACTCTTGAGATAGAACGCCTTGCTGCAAAGTTGGAAGTTATGATTGGCAGTCCATTAGCAGTTGGACCTTTTGAAGATGGAACAAATGCAAGTCTTGGACAATTTGATTTTGGAAACTGGACTATAGACTACTATAACTCTCTGTTCTATCCTTTTGCAAAGAAGACTACCACAGCGTCGTCTCATACTACCGGATTCTACAAAAGTAACTTCTATACAGTTGACCCGAACTTTACGACTTCAGGTGGAACTGAATATCTTACAGGCATTGTTAAGAATACACTTGATGCTAACCGCGAACCTAAGGTAGAGTGGGTTGCTGAAAGTGCAGATGCGGGTGATAATTATAAATACTGTATCGAGAATACGATGGCTGAAGGATATCAGAAGTTCGGTGCGGCTACGCGTCTGGTACTTAAGGGACAGTATGCACCTTGGAAGTCCGGTGAATTTACTTTGGGAGATGACTGGTATCGTCTTCCTAACGGAACTAACTCTGTAAACTTCAAAAGTTTTGCTGACTTGCTGGCTGCTTATACACCTGCTAAAGCTAAACAAACAAACTCAGACCCTATGACCGCCCAGGAGAAACTCTTGGTTACAGCATGCGAACTGTTCTATACTCAGATACAATCTGAACTTACCACCAATGATCCGAGTAGTTTTGCTCTTCTTACACAGACTATTCTTGATGACAACAACATTAAGAATGGTGGTGAACTGTGTAAAAAAGAAGGTTGCATCTATTGGTATCCAAAGAGTCTCAACTATTACTACTATGAGATTCGTCATGACAATGCAGCCAACTCTTATATGGAGTATGGAAAATACGGTGTAGTACGTAATAACTATTATACGCTTACGCTGACAAAGGTAAATGGTAACGGTACACCGTGGTATCCTGGTGGTGGACCCGAAGATCCGGATGAAGAAGAAGATATCGATAAGAAAGGTGCTTATCTCCACTTTGAGATTAAAGTTGCTCCGTGGATATACTGGACTACAAATTTCGAAATCTAAAGAAACTCTTTACTTTCAAAGAAAACAGGGCAGTGCGGACTGCCTGCCCTGTACTTTTTTTAATAGATATTCTGTGCGGAACAGACCGCCGAAAAAAGTAAAAACAAGCCGGTGACAGGCTTCCCAAAAACAGCACTGAAATATACCGGCGCATCCGAGATGCAATGAAATGCAAAGCGCGCCCCTAAAAGAGGAAATAACCGGAGGTCACAAAATAGAGATCTCTGACAATATAAAATGGCAAACCGATAGGGTTGCCTCCTAAAAGAAAAAGATATGTTCGGAAAAACTAAATCGCTGTTCCTTATCGTTGCTTCGATGCTATGTATGGCTTCGTGCGACAGTATACGCGAAGACCTTCCACGGTGCGAGCTTTGGTTGGAATTTGTATTCGACTACAATATGGAATATGCGGATGCATTTAATCCGCAGGTTAAATCGGTGGATGTACTTGTGTTCGACAGCGATGATAAATTGCTTTTCACCAAAAGTGCCGAGGTTGCTGCGCTGGTGGGTGGAAACCGGATGTCGTTGACCGACGAGCTCGATTTCGGAAGTTATAAAGTACTGACCGTCGGAAGTCTGTCTGACAGATTCCGTCTTTCGGACAATGCAGGTAATAAACTGGCACCGGGAACTAGCACCCTCCAACAGGTCATTGTATCCCTGAAGCGAGAGACGGATGTTGTTAATTTCGAGTTTCAGCATCTTTACTTCGGAGAGGTTGTAGAAGTGGACCACCTGCCATCCAGTACCGACCATAAAATTTATCCGGTGAACCTGATACGTGACACCAATCGGTTTAATCTCGCGTTAATGGGATATGAGGAAAATAAAGTGGATGGCACACAATATACATTTGAAATTCAGGCGCCGGAAAATGCAGTTTATTCCTGGGAAAACGAACCCGCAGGACAAGGGCCGGTTACTTATGTGCCTTACTATACAGGTCCGGGTGAAATATCCGACGTGGTTATGTCCGCACGCCTGAACACGATGCGTTTGCTCAACAGGAGTGGATGGGATTATAAATTTATTATAAGGGATGCGAATACCGAAGCTGAAGTCTGGAGCTATAATCTGATGACACTCTTGAGTATTGCACGGCCGGTTTCCCGTTACGACGGAACGGAGCTTCCCTTTCAGGAATATCTTGACAGGCAGAGTGAATGGAACCTGATATTTACAGTTGTTGAAAAAAACGGAGGAGGATTCCTTCAAATTGGTATTGTCGTGGGGAACTGGATTCATTGGCTCCACGGGATGGAAGTTTAAGAATGAGAAAAAAGCTATTACATATCATTTGTCTGGCATCCACCATCCTTTTGTTCTCATGTAGTAGAGAAGCTGATGTGGCTTATGAGTTGCCTGCCCATACTACCCGGGCGCAACTTAGCATCGACTTGGTGAACAATGGGGATGTGGAACAACAGGAGAAGATAAACTCCATGCGGTTTATCGTATTCGGCAGCACGCCCGGTGGCGTGAGGCTGGATGTGAATGAACACATCCTGTTGAGTACTCCGGAGACAGCTACTGATATAGATGCGCAACTTCTCGAAGTGACGTCCAGTAATGATATCCTGGTCGTAGTTATTGCCAACGAACCGCAGAGCCTCACAAGCAAACTTGACGGTATAGCCAATCTTTTGACGTTGCAGGAGATGATTTACGATATCTCCAGCATACTGAATAGTGACGGGCAGATTATTTCGGCAACCGGAATGCCTATGACAGGAGTGATCCGGGATATATCCATAGCACCTGATGAAACCAAAACAGTACAAATGGTGATCGAACGTGCCGTAGCCCGGGTAGATGTCTTTATCGAAGCTATAGACGGTGGGGCGGTGACCGGATATATTGCCGGAAGCACTAGTGTCACCTTGCACAATTTCTCCTACGATAGCTATTTCGTGATGGGAAACGTGGACAACGGCACGCGTGATAACGCCGACTCTTCAAAAAACTACGGAAAAGTGAAGGAAGACGTGTCGGAAAGCAATTTGTTAACGCATAAGTGGACAGCTGCGACTACAGAAACTTGGGCATATTCATCTGCTCCCGGAGCTGAAAACCGGAAGTTGCTTTGCTCGTTCTACACAGCCGAACGTCTATTCAAGTCGGATTATTCCGACCGACTGTCTATCAGTATGGCTAATGTCCCGAAAGGCCCTTCGGACGTCACCGGAATAACCGAGAAAGTAATTGAAAGCGTAACAAAGGTTGACGGTACAGGCAGTCCGACAGCGCAACCTTTTACAGAGATCCGTCGGAACAATGTGTATCAGGTAACGGCACGCGTAGGAAAAATAGGTATTCAAATACTGACGATAAGCGTAGAAGATTGGGGTGAAAGACAAGACATTGATCTGGATATGGACTTGTAATATCTTTCGTTGATTGTTTTTAATTTCGGAAAAGAAGTAAGATGATAAAGACTATAAATAATATTAAGATGATTATGGCAATGGCTGTCCTTTCGGCTGTCCTCTTTTCGTGTGTCAGAGAAGAGATGACGTGTGATAAGGAATTAATTGTTGTGCAACGTATCGGAGAAGGCGGCTATGTCTACACTCGTGGTGCGGCAATCTCTTCGAATACTGATCTGAAAGAAGAGACTTTCGGTCTTTACGGCTCACTGACTCCCAATGCTTCCGTTCCCCAACCATACTTCAATGCAAGTGCCACGGTTAACGCCGACCTGACAGCCACCATCTCGCCGTTGCAATATTGGCCCGGATTGCTGAATGCGAGCATGAAATTCTTCTCCTGGTATCCGTACAACGATGCGAATGCGCCGACTGCGAGTTTCACTGATCCCGGAGAAATGGTGCTGAATTATACAGCGAATGCATCCGCCGCCAATCATGTCGATGTACTGGCGGCTATATCGGGCCCTGTATGGGTTGAGGGTGTGAATATACACTTCTACCACACATTGACTAAGGTTACCTTTACATTCAAGAAAGTAGCTCCTGTACCGGATGAGGTGACTATCGAGAAAATAGAATTCCAGAATGTGGGAAAAAGCGGTAAACTTGCCATGACTGAAATTCCGACCACCACGACGAAAAACGGCAAACCGAAGTTTGTCTGGAGCGATGTCGCCACCGGGAAGGTCGTTTCTACTCTCACCGATAACAAAACGGTGACCGAAGATGCCACCTTGATGGGGGATACATTCCTCATGTTGCCGACCGACGCTTTCTCCGCAACCGCCAAAATCGTTGTTACCACCAACTTTGGCGACCGGGAATTCCTGTTCAGTGATATTATCGCCAAGAACCCGCACTCTTGGGAGTCGGGCGAGTACATCAACTACAATCTTACGATATCCAACGAAACCTATCAGCTTTCAGCCACGCCGCTTGAATGGACGGAAAGCCCGGTGAATGTGATTTTCGACAAACAATATTATCTCAAGTTATCGCAGACCAAGGTACAGACGGCTGGTGATGGTGTCACTGTCAATATAGAAGCGAAAACGAATTATGATGCCAATCCGGATACGGGCTATCTGCCGGGTGCGTCATTAAACAAAAGTACTATGGATACGTGGGCAACGGTTAATATGGCCGAGACATCCTTTTCGGGAGGTGTATATACCTATAATATCCAGGTTGTGATGCCCGGATTTAACTCCGGAACCGGAACTAAGCGGGAAACAGGCTTTTATATCAATGCCGGTAATCTGCGGCATCATGTACTGTTGAGCCAGTGGAAAGAAGACGGAGAGTGGTTGACCTCGAACGTAGAATTGGACGGCAGTGATGGTGGAACCGGAAATATGCAACGTCGCAAGCTTGTCTTTACTTCGGGCAACCCGGGAACGTGGGAGTGGAAGATAACCCAGATACAGGATCCGGATAAAATTCTGCTTAACAGTGAGACAATGCTCGAAACAAGTGGCGTGAGTGGTGATGTGGTTTACTTCTACTTTAGAGCCGATGCTGTGTCCGGTGATACGGCTACACTCACACTAACCAATACGAATGGTGATAATCTGCCAATAGCGGTGACATTGACCGCGCCATAATGGCGAATATGCAATATTAAAGTTTAAGGAAAGGAAATAGAAATATGCAATATGGGATTTCAATCATAAGAAGGTGCTATCTTTTGCCTGTTTTGTTAATGACGGTATGGCTTACCGGATGCGTACAGGAAGAATTAGGGTCGACACCTTCTCCAACAGGAAACGGTATCCGGTTTACATTAACGGTTCCCGATGTAAACCTCCCGTCCGTATCTTCGCGTACGATGACTGGAACGGGAACAGCAAAGAAAGAAGACGAAATAGAAACGGTGGATATTCTTGTTTTTGATATGTCAAAAACACCGGCGGTATACCTGGAATGCGTCAGCGCTACAGGAGTTACTCAGGACTTGGCTGACAATTCCACTGTGAGTTTCTCTGCTGTGCTTTCTCCCACTACCGCATCTACTTGCATCGTGGTTGTGGCAAATAAGGAACTTGATAATATTGTGCCGGGCTTCATAAAGGGAACGACCACCAAGGTTGAGGCAATGGAAAAGATGCTCCACGCCCAGACCGGCAAATGGCTGGCAGACGGTTCGACGACTGATGGGTATACGCGGATTCCGATGTACGGGGAGAAGGTAATAAGCAAAATCACTCCTTCGATGGATCCGATAACTGGCATAAATATGAAACGTATGCTGGCGCGCATCGATATCCGTAATAACAGTGCCACTTCGAATTTCACGGTCGAAGAGGTTTACCTGGCTAATTACAATACCACCGGATACATTGCTCCGGCATGGAACACGAACGGGCAGGTTACTGACCCGGCTCCGGATACTCCGGTTCTCCCTGTGAACAGTGGTAAAATGACGGAAGAAGGGGATGCAATTCTTTACTCCGTAAATGGCAACACACCCTACGAAGGGGAGATTTATACATTTGAATCTATAGCAGCAGAGGATGTCGGTGGTGTGGGACAAGATGGAGAAGCGAGCCGTAAGAATGCTACTTGCCTGATTGTGAAAGGAAGAATCGGTACGGGCGAATCGACATTTTACCGGGTGGATTTTACCAAAACCGGAAATACAGGAGAGCAGGTGGAATATTTGTCCTTGAAGCGAAACCATAAATACATCATTACCATTACTAAGGCGTTGGGAATCGGTTATAAAAGTTTTAGCGAGGCGTTGGCATCTTATACAGTCATGTCCAACCTGAAATTCCGATTGATACACTATGACCGTGATAAGGTCAAAGATGTAGTCTACAATGGGCAATATATACTCGGAGTGGGTGAATCGGAGGTCGCTGTAACTCAATACCAGAATAATAGTTATGCCATAGACGTTTTTACTGACAATCCCGGCGGTTGGAAGGCCACCGTTACTGCAGGGAGCGACTGGCTCAAATTTGAAGGTGGAGCCGATGCGGCGTCGGGCGTTGCGAACGATGATACCCAACTCAAATTGAAGATTCCTTATTTTAATAATGATAATATAGGTGTTGAGCGTAAGGCTACTGTTACGTTGACGGCAGGGCGCTTGACTCACAATATTGAAGTGACGCAGTATACGATAGATCCGGGAATTATCAAATTTGTCGATGCATACGGAAATGTGTTGGAGAGAGGTCTTTTTTTCCCGATTAGAAATCCCGATGGTGACGAACTCCCTCTCGAACCGCAGACGGTGTATGTCATGTTTTCCGTGGATAAGATAGAAGGTAAACTTTTTGACGCTAACGATATCGGTATGATCCAATATAATGCCGGCGGTTTAATTCCGCAATTAGACAGGACGAATACGGTACCATTCAGTGAAAGGGTGCAGGCGTTTACCATACAGCCTAATCCGCGAAGAGCAGGTGATGGTACTGTTGAAGATGGTGAAGGTTGGTGGTGGCGTTGGGATTTCATCTTATTCGGCCTGTACGATAAGGAGGGATACCTCACTCATGTACAATTCCCCATCAATCAAGGGGAGTTGGAATTCTCATTCCGATATATTCCCACTACAGTCAATAGCCGTACTTATAAAGTCAATCTGGGTGCGGAGCAATACTTGCAATTGTTTGTCAATAACAATTGGGAAATTATGGATATTGAGGAATTGAATATAACGAACGATGATGGTACCGGACTGATTCGGACCGATTCGGATAATGATGTAATTATAGGCAGAAAGAATGCGGACGACAAGATGTATCTTGAGTCTATCATAGGCTATAATGACGGAAAGGGTAATGATGTGGTTGGCCACGGATACGATTTTAGGCTGAAGCTTCACCCTGGCAAGTGGAAAGAGGGAAAAAGTGGAACGATAAGAATCACGTTCAGAAATGTAATGCATACTGTGTCGGATGAAGAATTCCCGTTTTATCGTACGATTGACCTTCAGATGGTATCCGAAACCAAATCTTACACAACTGCAGGGGAACCTCTTTTCTATCTTTATCCACTTCGGTTTGATAACAGGCTATATTATAAGGAAATAGGCGAGACGAAGCAAAGTGTGGGACGGTTGGAAAATGTAGCCGATGCGGAGGATATCTGTAGGAATATAGGCGATGGTTGGCGTCTGCCTACTGCCAGTGAACTGTTGCTGTCATTCGCTTATGAAAATGCTTTGGGTGGCAATGCAGAGAATTATAATAATCATGATAGCCAGAATATATATGGGTGGTATCAAAACTGGACCGGTAATTACTGGACTTCATCATACTATGAGGCTAAAGGCTCTGCTACCCGTTTTTGGATGGAGATGTCGGCAGGTTTTTTGGATTCCGAATCTATTAGCAAGAATAATTATTTCCGTTGCGTGAGGAATAATACAAATAGTGGAAAGAAGTACCCTTATCTAACGGTAGAATCCTCGGGGGTCACTATTGTCTCTCGTGATGCCAGTGGAGGAACGGATCCTTCGGTATTATTTGCTTCAGGTGAAACTCCGGGTACAAGTGACGCGATGAATAAGATTGCTCCTAAGTTTCAGATTGAAAATACCAGTAGTAATGGTAAAACTTGGTCGGAAGCAAAAGCGGCATGCGAAAACAAAGGGAGTGGCTGGCGTCTGCCTACCCAGCGTGAGATGTATCTGGTGCTCAGTATGGGAGGGGCCGTTACCAGCATTGAAAACCAAGGTTTCGGTGGTTCGACTACTTGGACAGGGAGCGGATTCGAGAAGATTAGCGCTGTACATTGGACATTGACTTCACGCGATGGCGGCTATTGGGTGGTCGGACATAATAATGGAGAATTCGGCGCATGGACTACTGGAGAATCCACAGATTGGGCTTGGTATCGTTGTGTGCGCACAATAGAATAAAAGCTAAAAGAAAAGAGCTGTATCAGAATGAAGATAAACAACATTCTGATACAGCTCGTCTTTTCCCCCTTTCCTTTATATCCTAAAATCTACAATTGTTTACAACGTATTGATAACTTCCAATTGCTTTTGTAAAAAAGCGATACGCTGTGCTTCTCCACTTTCTGAAACTAGAATAGAGTGGCGCTTCAACGATTGAATCCAATTGCGTTGCATCTGGCAGATATACGAGCTTTGCGAATCCATCGAATTGATAGAATATACCCGCAGCAGGCTGACTTGGTAATCATGTTTCTCGATATAACTGTAAGTGGCTTCGAAACTGATATTGGACAGATAGAAAGATACTTTCTTGTTTTCGCTGAACTCTCCTTTTATGGACAGATGTTCTACCACGCCAAGTAACTGAAGAAGCTCTTCCTTCAAATGCATGACATCGTCCTTGCTTATCAGATTCAGACTGGCAAAGTACTTGATCTCTTTCACAAAAGAATAAAAGATATTTGTGTCCCAGATGAAAAACGTTTTTGGACACTGTCTTATACTTTCACTCAGCTTCTTATGCACATTGACGATCCGTTCATCCACAGACATCTCTTCCAAAGAATGTGGCGTCTTTATATCTCCATTCTGATACATCCATCGGCAAAGACGAAATTTAGACAAATTCTCATAGGAAGAATAAAGTGTAAAGGGCAGGGAATTGGATGCAGTATACACCTCCGTCGTATTATCTGTTTTCACATAGTCGAAAATTTGCAGATAACGGTTGATTATTTCGTAATAACTTTCCAGCGCACTGGAAGCATGAAGCAAGTTCAGGTCGAAAGTAACTTTATTAGATACATGGCTACCGACAATCTGGTCGATAGAAATACCGAGTTTTTGAGAAAGCAGCGCTACTTCGTCTATTGTAAAAGACACCTCACCCCTCAATCTGCGATAGACAGCTTCCTTTCCCATGCATAAAATATCAGCCAAAGTATTGGCCAGATTCATATCTTGAGGAATTCGCTCCCTCATTGTAGATATTAATTCGTTTAGAATACCGTTTTTCATTGTTTGTTCCTTTAATTTTAATGTTAATAATCTCTGTGATACATTCTATGCAAAATTACGTCTTGTGTTTGAAAGATTTGTGTGGTAAAACAGAGATGAGCGTACAGGTCTTTTTCTGATTGGGAATCAAGTGGGTAGGATGGGAACAGGGAATGAAAAAAAGTAGATAAGATTCTTATCTACTTTCATTTATTGGAACTTAATTTTTTTTGAAGTTCTAATCTGCGAAAATAAAATTAAAGAGCGTCAATAATTTCTCGCTGTTGCTTGAAGAATTGAATACGCTGCATTTCGCCGCTTTCGGATATCAAAGTGGAGAACTTTTTCAGAGATTGAATCCATTCTTTCAAGGTACAGAAAATTTCGTTGTCCATCGTGGTAATGGAGTTGATAGAATAAATACGTATGAGGCTCAGTTGCAGGTTATTGGTGTCTACATAACTATATGTTGCCTCGAAGTTGATATTCGACACATAGATGCGTACACGATTGCCGTCGGCTGTTTTACCGTTGATAGCCAGTTCTTCCAGTTCATCCGCCAATAAGAATAATTCTTTTTTGATTTCTTCTTTTGTTTCGTCGGAAATGAGATGGATGCTGGCGAAGTATTGAATATCGTTGATGAGATGCTGGAAAATCATATTATCCCATATATAGTCTATGGAGTGGATATGACGTGTCATTGCTACATAGTCTTTTTGGATATTGACCAGTTTCGGTGGAATATCCAACTCTTCGAAACTCTTGCAATCAATATATTTATTCTGGTACATCCATTTGAATAAACGGAATTTTGCCAGAAGCTCATGTTTCAGATAGAGAGTCTGTGGAATAATGTTGGCGGAAGTTCCCATTACAGAATTCGGGTCATCCGGCATCGTATTAATCAGCGAGACATATTTTTCAAGGATATTGTAGTAACTCTCGAACGGGTCGTCATAATCTACAATGTTTATATTGAACATGGCGTTCGATTTGAAACTTAGTCCTATAATTTTGTCTAACGATATACCCAGTTTTCTTGAAATAAGAGCCGACTCTTGCAAGGTGAAAGGTACTTCACCGCGCAATCTTCTATATACTGCCTCTTTTCCTATGTATAGCGTGTCCATTAACATATCTGCCAGTTGCCCTTTGAGCGGGAGCTTTTCCTTCATCGCTTCTATGAGGTTTGCATTTGGATTATTTGTCATCATAATAGTTCTAATAAATAATACTTTTTTATTATAAACATTTGTCAGTGGCAAGTTGTTTCGGAAATTGAAACTATTTAAATCTTCTTTTTTTTAAAATATCCTCTCCGAAAATTGTTTATTTTAAGCAAATCGGTTACATTTGTGACCATAAACAAAACGAAGAGACAGCGTCTCTTTAGTAAACAATAGAAATATTTAGAATGAAAAGAATATTGGTAAGTGGCGGAGCCGGTTTTATAGGCTCTCATCTCTGTACACGGCTTATAAACGAAGGTCATGACGTGATATGCCTGGATAATTTTTTTACGGGTTCGAAAGATAATATCATTCACTTGATGGATAATCATCATTTTGAGGTGGTGAGGCATGATGTCACTTATCCTTATTCGGTTGAAGTAGATGAAATCTATAATTTGGCCTGTCCGGCATCTCCCATTCATTATCAACATGACCCGATTCAAACTGCCAAAACATCTGTGATGGGAGCTATTAATATGCTGGGATTGGCAATGAGACTGGATGCCAAGATTCTGCAAGCTTCTACGAGCGAGGTATATGGAGATCCAATCGTTCATCCGCAACCGGAAAGCTATTGGGGAAATGTGAATCCGGTGGGATACCGGTCTTGCTATGATGAGGGAAAGCGTTGTGCAGAAACGTTATTTATGGATTATCACCGTCAGAACAATGTGCGTGTGAAGATTATCCGTATTTTTAATACGTATGGTCCGCGAATGTTGCCGAATGACGGACGGGTTGTTTCTAATTTTATTCTTCAAGCGTTGAATAATGAAGATATAACGATATATGGTGATGGGAAGCAGACGCGCAGCTTCCAGTATATTGATGATTTGATTGAAGGAATGATAAGAATGATGAATACGGAGGACGAGTTTACAGGTCCTATAAACCTGGGGAATCCGAATGAATTTCCGGTATTGGAATTGGCGGAAAGGATCATTAGTATGACCGGTTCATCTTCGAAGATTGTATTTAAGTCTTTACCGGATGATGATCCGAAGCAACGCCAACCGGATATTACATTGGCTAAAGAGAAATTGGGCTGGCAGCCTACTGTTGAACTTGAAGAGGGGTTGAAGCGTATGATTGAATATTTTAAAAATGTCTGAAGCATAAAAAAAGAAAATTATGAATATGGAAATTAATCCTTCTGAATATAAAGTCCTTATTGTGGACGATGTGATTTCAAACGTCCTTTTATTAAAGGTACTTTTGACTAACGAGAAATTCAAAATTGTGACTGCCGGTAATGGAACGCAGGCGTTGGAACAAGTGAAGAAGGAAAATCCGGATCTTGTATTACTGGATGTAATGATGCCGGATATCAGTGGCTTTGAGGTAGCTCAACAAATGAAAGCGGACCCCGAAATGGCTGAAATTCCCATTATCTTCCTGACTGCTCTAAACAGTACGGCGGATATCGTAAAAGGATTTCAGGTGGGTGGTAATGACTTTATTTCAAAGCCATTCAATAAAGAAGAATTGATTATTCGTGTGACGCACCAGATTTCGTTGGTTGCAGCGAAAAGAATCATTGTTGCACAAACGGAAGAGTTGCGTAAGACGATCATGGGACGCGACAAACTCTATTCTGTGATTGCACATGACTTGCGTTCACCAATGGGATCTATCAAGATGGTATTGAACATGCTGATTCTGAATTTGCCGAGTGATACAATCGGTGATGAGATGTATGAATTGCTAACGATGGCTAATCAGACAACAGAAGATGTATTCTCATTGCTTGATAATCTGCTGAAATGGACGAAGAGCCAGATTGGTAAGCTGAAAGTGGTTTATCAGGATATTAATATGGTGGAAGTCGTAGAGGGCGTAAGTGAAATCTTTACGATGGTGGCCAGCCTGAAAAATATTAAGATAGTACAAGATGTGCCTGTAGAGAATGTGGCTGTTCGTGCTGATATTGACATGATTAAGACAGTGATTCGTAATTTGATCAGCAATGCGATTAAGTTTAGCAATGAAGGTTCGGAAGTAGTGGTGTCACTGACAGAGGAAGATGGTATGGCAATCGTAAGTGTGAAAGATAGTGGTTGCGGTATTGATGACGAAAATCAGAAGAAGTTGTTGCACACTGATACTCATTTCAATACCTTCGGTACAAACAATGAGGAAGGTTCGGGACTCGGATTATTATTGTGTCAGGACTTTGTTGTCAAGAATGGTGGTAAACTGTGGTTTACTTCAAAGAAGGGAGACGGATCTACATTTAGTTTCTCAATTCCATTGCTCGAAAAATAATTGATTCAATGCGTTTTTGTCTCTGTTAAAGGATGCGTTGAAACTTCTTTATATTTTATTCAGGCACGGATTACACGGAATTATACGGTTTAAGATAATTGGGAAAACCGTGATCCGTCTAATTCGTGCCTGAATTTTTAATTTAATCTATCGCTTGCAGATAGCTTTAAAATCGCAATACGAACACTTTTTAGTGTCCTCTGTCTGCATGAAAGGCTCTTTTTCATTAAAGATCTCTTCTAATAATGCCTGTAAGCGTTCACGGAATTCATCTTCAAAAAAGGCGAAGTTGTTTACCGGTATTTTCGGTTTGCGGGGTTCTCCCATTTCAATAACAGGCGAATAGCTTTCCGATGCTGCCCGATGAATGTAGAGCAGGGCAGGAGCTACCATTAATGATTGCTTCCGGCTCATGATAGCGGCATACAGGAAAGTCTGGAAGATATAGTTCGGGCGTGTTTCTGATGGCGTAAACAGTTGCTCGATGTTGGCTGGAATCTTAGGGCTTCCTCCTGTTTTGTAGTCAACAATCCGCAGGGTACTTTCCTTAGCATCCATACGGTCGATTGTCCCACCCAGGCGGAGAGTGAACGGTCCTTGTCCCGTTTGTATGGTTATCTCTTCTGAAACCTTCTTTTCCATGGCGACCATTTCAAAAGGAGTATATTGAAGGTCGTTGCGGAGCAATTGTTTCAGATAGGAAACAATTACTTTGGAGTTGATAAGCTGTATGCCGTTATATTCGGGCTTTTCTTCGGGAGCGACCTTGAATAATTCTTCCTTGAAGGCTTGATCGACATAGCTTTGCAACTTTACTTCATTACGTAATAAGCGTTCAATATCTTCTTTCTGTATCATTTTTCCATTGGCAGTCAGATCGGTGTATGCCAATTGGGCAGAGAGATGGAAAATGGTTCCAAACAAAGCTGAATCAATTTCTGCACTGACTTCATCCGGTGTTTTTAATCCCGCTACGTAACGGTAATAGAATCTCAACCGGCAATCAAGATAAGCATTGAGGGCGGAAGGGGAGAGAATTACCGATGAAGGATTAGTGCTATCGTAAGTACGATAAATTCGTCTTAGTACTTCAGGTGTTTTTTCTATCTGTATCTCTTGGATGCTTTGCGGAGATTGTCCGGCTTCCAGATACTCACGAGTGATATCATGCGGACCTTCCACGAGTAATTGTAGCATGAAGCGGGACTCTTCTCCACGGTTGAGACCGTCCGAGGAAGTATTGTAGAGCAGAGTGATATTTTCTGCCCGCTGTATCAGGCGATAGAAGTAGTAGGCATACACTGCATTCTTATGTTCGATAGTGGTCATGCCAAAAGCTTTCCGGAGGTTATAGGGAATAAAAGAAGATTCTCCTCCGGATTTGGGGAGTTGTCCTTCGTTGAGAGATAATATGATGAGATTTCGGAAGTCCAGATTACGTGTTTCCAGTACTCCCATAACTTGCATTCCGATAGCGGGTTCTCCGTGGAAAGGAATATTGGAAGCTGTCAATACTTTGGTAATCAGTCGTTTCAGGGTGTCTGTGCGTATACTTAGTTCTCCGCTTTCAATCAAACTGTAGAGACGGTTGATTTTGGTGTGGCTTTGGAAGAGGGATTCTCTATAAAGTTGATTGAAAATATCATTGTATTCCCCTTCTTTGCGATAAATGGTTGAAATATCTTTGATTAATTCAATCAGATAATCGCATAGCTCTTTAATGCCATTACGGGGAGTGAAGAGGGTAGCCAGGAAATCATCTTGCTTCAGTTCCGATGGAAGTGGATAGAAGCGGTTTGTTTTGGTTAGTTCGCGTTCCAGTGGACCGGCATGGGATGAGATTTGCCGGGTATAGGGATGTTTCAATATGGCTGATACCGCCTCGTAAGTGAATCGGCCGGTATCGGAGCGGTAACCGTTGGTTTGTAGCTCCATAGCGGCATTGATAAAACTGTAAATAGGAGTTTGAGCCAATGGGAATCCCATGGTGATATTGACATTCTTCACTTCCTGCGGAATGGAATGAAGTACAGGGAGCAGCAGGGCTTCATTACAAAGTACTACGGCATTTTCTTTTTCCTTTTCTTCAGCGATTTGTGAATGATTGTCCGTAATCATTTTGATCCATTCGGGGAGGAAACGGGCTTGTGCATTCTCGGTGGAAGCGGAAATATAACGTATTTTTTTCGGTTCTTTGAAGGTATCGAAAAAGCTTTCCGGAAGTTCGTTCGGAAATTCCCCCAGATTACGTTTCAGAAATTCTCCGGCTTCATGTTTTCTGATTTGTTGGGTGTAGAAAATATCGTAGTCCCAATAAAAAAGTGCTTTGCCTGCATCTTTCAGCTTTCTGAAAAATTCGTTTTCTACTTTGTTCAGTACATTGAAACCGACAAATATGTATTTGTCGTATTTGAGTTGATCGGTATCGAGTTGCTCAATCACATTCCGGTAGAGCATGCCTTCGTATGCGATGCCTAGCTCTGTCAGGTTTTCCCGGTAATGATGGTAGATAGTGCCTAGTTTGTCCCAAAGGGAAATAAATTTCTCTTTGAGTTCGGTTCGTCTTTCAATGGAGAAATTCTGAAAAAACTGTTGAATGGCTTCTTCCTGTTCTTTGTCGAGGAATTCATAGTCGTCCATCAGGTTTTTCAGATCTTGCAGATTACTAAATAGTTTGTCGGCATCAACCATATTCTTATCCACATCATCAAAATCACTAATCAACAACTCTCCCCAGAAGTAGAAATCATCCAATGTTTCCTGGCTCTGTGTTTCCTCTTTGAATACTTTATAAAGCTCACAAACCAATCGAATAGGGTCACCGCTTTTTTGTACTGATAGTTTCTGAAACAGGTCGCTAATACTCATGGCGGCTGGTGACCAGATCGGTTGATCGGATTCTCCTGCCAAATATTCATTGAAAAACAAGTTAGCACGTTTATTGGGGAAAATGAGTGCTGTACGTGACAGGTCATTTCCTATTTTGGCATATAAATCGTGAGCGACTAGTTGGAGAAATGATTGCATATTAATTAAGTTTTTTCTAATTCATATATTTATTGTGCCCGGAACATAACTGGAACGGTGAAATAAACGGCTACTTTAGTACCATCTTCCAGTTCTCCCGGTTTCCATTTGGGCATTTGGTTGATGATGCGCAATGCTTCTTTATCCAAGTAAGGATCTACGCTGCGTACAACTTTGGGGTTGACTACATTTCCTTCCTTATCAACAACAAACCGGATAATTACACGTCCCTGTAGTCCCATCTCTCCTTGAGCGACTGTCGGATACTTTATTTTTTTTCCAAGGAATTGAATTAATGCTTGTTGACCTCCCGGGAATTCCGGCATAACCGGAGCTACTTCCAGTGTATCGCTAACCGACAGTGAAGTATTTGATATATCGGGGGCAATAAATCCAACTACTACAGGTGGTTCTTCACAAATATCTCCTTCTAGCACATCATCGGGTGTTGGCGCTGGTGGCGGGGGAGGTGGTGCATCTTTTATGGAGGCAATGATAGTGTCTTCTGCCGGAGTGGGGACAGGCTCTCCCATAATGAGATTTTCATAGGAAGTTGTATCACTAGGCACTTCTTTATTCATTCCTTTATTAGCCGAATTAGTGCATGAAGTCATTGGAGTCATGGCTATTAGCCCTGCAGATATGCCTAATACTGTGATTGCTTTTCCCGCTATCTGTTTTCGTTCAAGCTGCTGCTCCAAATAACGAACTTCCGCTTCGCATTTGGGACAAGTGCCCAAACAGTCTCCCTGATACTGACATTCAGAAGTAATGAATTCAATATCATTCGCTTCGGCTATTTGTCGGCGAATCTCTTTTAAGATTTTGCAAATTTGTTTTTCTCGTACCATGTCATTAATCATTAGGGGTTTTATAGGTGAACCGGTCGAATTGGGTAATTCCCATTTCTTTCAGAAGTTCTATGCTTAGGTTAATATCCTTCTCCGTATTATAGGAGGGGATGAGTGGTGTCCGAATAACGATTTGCTTGGTTTTGTCTTTCCCGATTAAATATCGTAAATTACCTAAGACGTTTTCATTATTCTTTCCGGTATATCGCTGATAGATGTCATTATTCATATCTTTGATGTCGACTATGTAATTGTCTATAGTAAAAATCAGTTCTTCTACATTCTGTTGCGGAACATTGAGAGAGGTTTCGACAGTGATTCTCCATTCCGGGCCACAGAGTTGGCGGAATTGCCTGATAAATTCGCTTTGTAATAAAGGTTCTCCACCTCCAAATGTGACTCCGCCGCAACTCGCCAAAAAGTAAAGTTCATCTTTGCGTACTTCCTCGTAGAGCTGGTTACAATTATAGCTCTCCCAAACACCGTTAGGCTGCAAAGATGTCGGGTTGAGACAGTATTTGCAACGCAATGGGCAGCCGTGAAATGCAACTAGTGTTGTAACTCCTTCACCGTCAATTGTTAGTCGATGGCGGGCGATGCCGATGAGGGGAACTGCTTTCATACTTTTTCTATTTTTTCTTCATCCACATACCACAAGTAACCGGTGATATTCTTATATCCCATCTTGGTAAGTAGCTGCATGTAGCCTTTTACCTGTTTATTATATTTAGGGTTTTCCTTACCAAATTTGAAATCAACTACAACAACCTGGTTGTCTTTCATCATTACGCGGTCCGGGCGACGGGTTTGTAGCACTCCTTTTTCTTTATAGATAATGGCACACTCATTAAATAATGTCCACTTTCCGGAATACCAATCTTGAATTTCAGGAGAAGAAAAAGCTTTCGTTGCAACTTCGCGGGCTACTTTTTCTTTCTCATCATTTCTGATCACTCCTTCAAAAATAAGTCGTTCGATGGCCGGATCTATATCTTCTGCTGTTTCGATAACAGAAAACAGGGTGTGTAACATACGCCCGCGGTTGATAAAGCGGTCGTCCGAGTCTTCTTCCTCAATTCCCTGGATGAAGTCCGCTGAACGGTTGGACTGACGAAACTCAATATCATGGCGCATGGATTCCATCCGGATAGGGAGCTTTTCCGGTTTCTGGGTTAGCTTGTTGGTCGATGTCTTTGTTCTTTCTTTTTCTGACGGACATAGTTGTCCTTGTTCGTAACAGTCTTCTTCCCAATCAATACCTTCTTCCTTAGCTACGATTGGGAGAGTGTTTGCCAACAGTTCGGACATGGTACCTTTTTGATTTTTTCTGCTCCAGATAATAAGGTTTTTTCCTGCACGGGTAAAAGCAACGTATAACAGATTGAGGTTATCTACCCAAAGTTGGAGACGCTCTTGCAGGTAGTCGTTTCCATAAATAGATTCTGCCATTTGGGTGGAGTAGTTGATAGGGAGAATATCCAACGCGTCGAATGGTGCTGCTTGCGGGGTACACCATACAAGTTGGTTATTGGTCTCATTCTCCAGTTTCCAGTCGCAGAAAGGGAGGAGCACGGTATGGAATTCCAATCCTTTGGATTTGTGTATGGAGAAAATCCGGATTCCTTCTACTTCTCCGCTTGGAATTGTTTTACTGCATAACGTTTCATTCCAATACCGGATGAATCCGTCGAGTTCGGAAGAGTTACTTTGTAGATAGTCAGTGACAGCATCGAAGAATGCGAATAAGTAGGCATCCTGGTCTTTGATAAGATTCATCTCGAATATACTGAAAAGCTCTTCCAATAGCTCATAGAGAGGCATTAGCCTTAATTCTTTTATCTTTTCAAGAAAAGCGGCGGGAAGATAATTCTCGGCAGGGAGGAGTAGGAGGGTATTCCAATCCAATCCTTTTTGTAAAACTTCGTTTTGATAGGCTATGGCCAGCTGGGCACGTGCTATTTTATTGTTTTCGTCGGAAAGAAATCGCAAGGCGTCCAGCATCATACAAATGGCAAGAGAGGCGTCAAGGCGAAAGGCTTCGTCTGATACCACTTTGTAGTGTAGCTCCTTATCAAAGTAATCGGCAATACGGGGAATACTTTTATTTTTTCGTACTAAGATGGCGATGTCATTAAGCTGTACTCCGGAGGCGAGGAGGTTTTCCACTTCTGCTCCCAGGCTAATAAGTGTCTGCTCGGTATAGTCATGTTCTTCGTCGGGTTCGAGAAAAGAGACTTTAACGTATCCTTTTTCTGTACTTCGGGGAGATTCCTGCACAACGTCGGCATAGGCTTTCTGCAAATCCTCACAATCTTTGCCTAATTGCTGTTTATACACTCCGTTCAGATAGTTGGCAGCAGCTGTGAAGATTCGATTGTTAAACCGGATGACATTCGTTTCACTTCTCCGATTGGTGGCTAACGTCTTGACGCGGATCGGGAAATGCTCGATGTGGTCATTCAGGCTGTTGAGAATTCCCCAATCACCATTCCGCCAACGATAAATGGACTGTTTGACGTCTCCTACAATCAAACTGTCTGCTCCTTGAGACAGCCCTTCGAGCAAAAGCAGTTTGAAGTTGCCCCATTGCATTCGGCTGGTATCCTGAAACTCGTCTATCATGACATTATGGATATTTGTCCCTATCTTTTCGAATACAAAAGAGGAGTCACCGTCTTTCACCAGTTGGTGAAGTAGGGCGTTCGTGTCTGACAACAGAAAACGGTTGTTGTCGTGGTTCAACTGACGTACTTTTTCGTCGATATTGGCGAGAAGTTGCACTTTATTGAGATGTTGCAAGGATAACCGGCAACTATTCAGTAACAAATTATTCTTGGAACGCAACTTTTCAGCATCTTCCAGAATTTGTATAAGGCTGGAATTAGCTAGGTTGATGATATCCGCATAACGGGGAGAAGTCTTGGTTGCCCAATTTTTGGCATCTTCCAGACATTTCTCTACTGTGGCATTACGGATATCATTGCTTAAAACGCCATTATTCAGTTTACGGAAATAACTTCCGATTCCCCGTGAACCGTTTTTCAGATCATCAGCAGTTAATGCGTGACCATCCAGTTCTCCTTCGAATTGGTCGTAGAATCCTTTCATTTGCTCCAGTATTTCCGTTTCCAGAGCTTTCAGTTGTTTGCGGTATTCTTTGATGGTGTTCGGATTACGCAGTCGTTGCCGAAGTCCTTCTCCTTTTTCAATATAGCCTTCATCGAAAATATTGCGTCCGAAACTTTTAACTTCGTCTGATACATTCCATCGTTTATCATCGGCAATTCGTTCGTTGATATAGTCTAATAACCATGCGAGGACAGGGGAAGTGGGACCTAACTTCTCGATCATGCTATCTACGGCGTCACTAAGAACTTCGGTATTGTTTAACTCGATATTCAGATTCGGGCTAAGTTCCAGTTCCCGTGCGAGATTACGCATGACAGATTGGAAAAATGAGTCAATAGTCTCTACCCTGAACCGGCTGTAATCATGCAGCATATAGTTAAGGGCGACGCCTGCCGCTTCCCGTATCTCCTGTTCGGTTTTTCCAGTCTCTTCTTTGATACGGTTGAGATAGGCTTCCGAATCTTTATCACCTATCTGTATGCCGTAAAGCTGACTAAGAATACGTTCCTTCATTTCTGCTGTTGCCTTATTGGTAAAGGTAACAGCGAGAATTTGCCGGTAGGCACGGGGATTGAAAATTAATAGTTTGATGTATTCCACGGCCAGGGTAAATGTTTTACCCGAACCTGCAGAGGCTTTATAGACTAAAAGTTCACTCATGTTTTTGTTTAAGGGATATATTCGATTTTAGCAACGATTACTCGTATCTCTTCCGGTTCTTTCCCGGCTTTTACTAATGCCTGATGGAAGTTTTTAGGGAAGAACATGAAGAATGTGTCCGGAGTGGAATCTACATATTTTATTTTCTTGGCTTTGTAGAAAGTAACATCCGGTTTATATTCGGTGATAGGCTCCGCATATTCGGCTGAAGTAATTCCGAAACGTTCAGTACCTTTTACTACATATTGCAGATCGATGCCGTGGCGGTGTGCTTCAATTTTACGTTTACTGACATCTTGTGTTGTTGCATCCTGTACATTGATGTAGCAATGTTCACCATCTACTTCGTATCGTCCGGCAGGCATATTTACGAGGTCGTGGGTAGCTAGCCATTGGAAAGTCTTGTCCCACACTTTCTTGTTCTTGTGATATTGTGAGGCAAACTCCTGATAATCGGTTGTCTTATGAGGCATTGCCTTCAGCCCGTTCGCCCATTCTTGTTTCTGTGTCCATTGGCGGGCTTGTTTAAGAGTCCAGTTGTCAGCAGATTCTTGTGAATATACATTTTCTGTGAAGAAGAAAAGAAAAAGTCCGATAAACAGGCTTGAACTACTAAATACGAAGTTTGATTTCATGATTGTTCGAAAAAATTAGGTCCGAAAATAAGTATGAATAAAGGTAGATAGTCTTTTAAAGCTACTCGTAATAGCTTTAAAGCTTGTCCAATTCTGTAATTAATCGTTTGTGGAGATACATTCAGTTTCTCGGCAATTTCTTTATGCGTCAGATGTTGATTACGGTTCATCTCGTAGGCTTCGAGATATTCTTTCGGAAGTCTTTTTAATGCTTCTTCATATAGACGGAAAAGCTCATCACTCAAATAGAAGTCCGGGTTATTGAGCTCACTATCATATTTATCTACGATTTCCTGATGTACTTTTCGTTTAATCTCAAAATGGGAAAGACGGTTGAGGGCTTTGTTCTTGACAATCGTAAAAAGAAGAGTTTTGAGTGTCAGATCTTCCATCAGAGTACAACGGTTTTCCCACAGCCACATCATTGTTTCCTGCACAATCTCCTCTATTTCTTCCTGCTCACTTACGTATTGAGAACAAAAAGCACATAGCCTACGGAAATAATGTCTGTAGACGACGTCAAAAACTTTTTCTTCTCCTGCTTTTAGGGCAGTAATAACGGACTTATTATTATTAATATCCAAATATATCGGAGATTGTGACATTCTCTTTTAATTTATGTAAGACAAAAATAATGAAAGAAGTAGATAAATGAAATAAAAATGCGAGAAAAAATATTTTTTTCTTTTTCTCTTTAGTATATTTGTGCTCACAACTGTATTACTACAAAGGTATTATAGTTTTTTTTGTAAAAAGATAAAAGAGCATGGATGAAACTATCTTGGTGAATTACCTGCAAGGTGAATGTAATGATGAAGAAGCTGCTCGGGTGGAAGCTTGGTGCGAGGAAGGGCCGGAAAACCGGAAAACTTTGGAGCAACTTTATTACACTCTCTTTGTAGGTGAGCGTATAGCGGTGATGAATACTGTAGATACAGAGGCGTCATTGGATCAATTTAAATCAGCTATCAGAGAAAAGGAGAAAAAGGCTAAGCGGAAAAGTATTTCAATCCGTTGGGGACGTTATGCTACTGTGGCGGCTGCTTTTCTTACCGGACTCGTTTTTGCCGGTGGAATTGCCTGGGGATTACTTTCTAATAAGCTTTCGGATTATGAGGTGATAACTGCTGCCGGACAGAGAGCGCAGACTGTGTTGCCGGATGGTAGTAAGGTATGGCTGAATGCATCTTCAAAAATAGTTTATCATAATTCTTTATGGAGTTCGGATCGTCAAATCGATTTGTCGGGTGAAGCCTATTTTGAAGTGTCTCATGATAAACATGCTCCATTTATAGTAAATAGTAAGCAAATCAAGACTTGTGTGCTTGGTACGAAATTTAATGTGCGTGCACGCCAAGATGAGAATAGGGTAGTGACTACCTTGCTTCAAGGACTGGTACGGGTAGATTCTCCGCGAACGGAAGAGAATGGTTATTTGTTGAAACCGGGACAGACATTGAATGTAAATACGGATACTTATCAAGCAGAGTTAATTGAATATAACCAACCTACAGATGTGCTTCTCTGGATTAATGGCAAGTTGGAATTTAAGCAACAGTCTTTATTGGAAATAACCAATATTATGGAGAAGTTGTACGACATCAAATTTATCTATAAGGATGAAGCATTGAAATCAGAACGGTTTACCGGTGAATTCTCTACTGATAGCACTGCTGATGAGATACTGAATGTATTAATGCATACCAATCATTTCTCTTATAAGAAAGACGGACGGATTGTCCGAGTGATGAAGAAATAAGAGATAGGTTAGTGTTTCTAAAAGGCTGTCTAATTAGATCTTGACAGATTAAGGTTTGTTCGTTATATAAAGATGTGAAGTGCTCCCAAAAGTTAGATACATAACTTTCTGGGGGCATTTCACATATATGTAGTGGCAAACTGATTGGAATGGGATTTGATTAGATAGTCTTTAACACGAGAAATCACCCTCACTACATGACTGAACTGCACTCCTTAAGTTTTGTGTTCAACTTTTGGGGTGCAGTTCATTGTAATGAGGGTGATTTTATGAACTTAAGGCCTGTTTGATAGCCTCTATTCTATATTTTTATAGTTATCTATTCATAAATACTTACTCACTTTTGGGTTCGTAAACATTAAATTCTGTAACATCCGTACGACCGTTTGTAGAGATAGTGATAATCTGATATTTTAGATATCGCGTAGTAATAGGAGAGATGAACGTGATGTTTTGTGTACTACTACCGGGTATTGCTAATGAACTTAATGATTTCCATGTCATACCATTTTCAGACTGTAATATTTCCACTTCTCTAGGAGCATATGCATTTCCCCAGTGATTCGTTTTGATGCCTGTTAAAACCTTAGTTTCTCCTAAATCAACGGTGAACCAGAAGCCTTTATTATTTAGAGCAACGTCAGTTCCAGTCTTGCCATCAATTAAATTATTAGGTGCGCCGTCTACTCCTTCTTCCACATTAACAATCCAACCTGCACGATTACTGATAAGTTGGCTATTGCTAGGAGTACCACTTTTTAGATTACAGTAGGCAGCTTTATTAATGATGACAGGTAAGATACTTAAATTACTGCTAATGACAGTGTTCTTATCATTGGTAGTTACATTACTGATTGATACACTGAAAGAGAAACTTGTTTTTTCCATGATACTGGCGAATATCGTTGGATCGACCGTTGCAGTGATTTCTTCAGAAGTCATCTGTCCTTCTTTGAGAGTAACCTGTGAGGAACTTAAAACGATCTGGCTTGCATCAAGCCCTTCTGTTTCACTTTTTGCACTTAATGCGATAACCATATCTGTAGAGACTGCTTTCTGTGTTTTTACAGTAAAAGCCATCTTAATTTCATCTCCTCCGATTCCATTCGCATCATGAGTCAGATTGAACTTTTTTACATTCCCCGATAAATAGTCATTTCTCTGTAGAGACACATACGTAGCATTCCACTCGTTAAAAACTTCTTCATCATCACTACAGGACGAAATGAATGGGACAAACAAGCCGAGTAGAGTTGCTATTGATAGTGATTGAAATATATTTTTCATATACATATACAATTTAATTTTTACTATTTCCATTCAGTAGCCTTATCTGTAGATAAAATACCGTCAATCCAGGTAGGAGTAGCAGAAGTTGTCAAAGTATGACCTTTACCGGTTGCATCTTCGAACACATTACCTTGTCCTTCATTGAATCGCCAATAAGCTTCCAAACCTACAGATTTAGGGCTAACTTGCGTCATGTTATTCTGAATTTGAGAAGCGGAACGAACTACGGACCAAATACGTGCTTCACTCATCAAAATTTTACAGTTTCCCCATCTACTATAAGAATCATCACCTAAGCAGAACCAATTTACATCAGAGAAAGTTGTTGCTCCTGTTGGTATACTCAACACACCCGAATCAACTCCGTTTATGTAAAGTCGATAGTTGGAACCATCACAGACCAATGCTAAATGTTGCCATTCGTTTGGCTTGAAAGAATTACTTGGATTCAAATAAAGCCGGTTACGTCCTACAATCTGTACTAATGAATGTGCCTTATAATTTTCATTGTCACTTTGAGGATCCTCAAAACGTAAAAGGATGAAGTTTGCATCATCGCCTCCGTTCTTAAATACTGCACGGTCACGGTCAGCTGTGTTGGCTACCTGAAAACGAACCTCTATCGTATATTGTGAATACGTTTCGGGAGATTCTGTGAATTTATTAGCTTTTAAACTAGGAGCGCCAACAAACATTGGAGCTGAAAATTCGATAATACTTTCTGCCAAGATAACAAAGGTTCCGGTATTTTCCATCGGTGAAATACTTCCATCTTGCGATACTAGTTTTACAGGCAGTGCATATGATTCTCCCGATTTCATCATTTCCTGACTGAAAGCTTTCAAAGCGATGGAGAGGGCATCGGCTGCATATTGTCCTGCTTTTACAGTAATCGTTTCCGGCAACGTATAATAATCTTTGGGCAACATTATATATCCGGTTCCATTAATATGGTTATAAGTGTCCAGTACTGATTGATCTGTAACCAATTTATAATGATTATCTGTAGAAGAAAGATTACTAAGATGCACATTTAGGGTAGTAAAACTTTCTCCAGTAGCCTGTACGGTCACTTTTTGACTTGTACTGGAAAGAGCTTCTTCAATATAAGCATGTGTATCTAAAGTATCGTATTTTGCATCTCCACAACTTACTATACTTCCTAAGCCTGTTATGACTGCGGAGAAGCATAAAATTTTTATATAATTCATACGTTTCATAGTTTACATTAATTTTTAAGTAATGAATGTGATGACGGGTTCATAATTTGAATAGCACGGCGTATATTTTTATATTCTGGTGAAGTTCCATACTCTGCTTCCATATGATAGGTTCCTGCACCACCTTTACGGAATCCGTTACTTGGTTGCCAGCGTGCCATTCCTTCAAGAGATTTCATTTTGTTACCATAACGATCAGTGTAATCATATCCACCGTCCATAGCAGCATCGGTAGCCTCGAAATTCTCGGTCATGATGGTCATCTTCGTGATTTGTTCTTCAGACATGACACTGCTATACGTCTGAACAAGTCCTGCACCTGCTACGCCGCCTGTGATAAGACGTTTATCGAGTTTAGAATCACTGCCAGGACTACTATTATTGTAAGCCTGAATGATAAAATAGTCAAAATATAACCCGACTTCAGGTCTACCTGTTATGCTCTGTGGTTCGCCATCGATAACTAATAATTTACCAGTTCCTGATTTCGGACCGAAATATTTGCCTAGTTCATCAACAAATGCAAACATTCTATCGTCTTCGTCTACGATATTACCGGGGTTGCCAAAATTAGGTTCATAATCGATATCAAAGCCGTCGTAACCATATTTGTTTACTGTATCGGCAATGGCGCTTGCATATTTGCGAATGGATGCTTCTATTGCTTCCTTATTTGATTCATCGGAAGGCCATCCCCAAAAATCATTCACAGCTTCTTTTTCGGATGAAAATCCCATATTTTCCCAATTTTCACGAATATTCTGCGGAGTAATTTGATCGCCTACACTTCTGATAATAAAACACATGGTAAAACGAGTACCTTTAACTTGTTGGCAAAATTCCAGATCTTTTTTTTGAGCTTCTGTAATGTTCGACCAATTTCCCCAAATAGAAACAATATCTACACTATCAGGAATACCGGCTAAAGAACTTTTCATATAGGCACCTTCACCACTCCAGCCACCAAACCAACCAAATGCAACTTGGTGATCTGTCTGTTTATAGGCACGCAAGGCCGCATAATATTCATCCGATACGATCGATTCGGGAAAAGTTTTTGCTTCTGACTCCGTCCAGTCACTGCAACCGATCAATGAGGTCGTTGCCAGTGATATGAGTACAATGTATAATAAATAAATTTTCTTCATAAAAGTCCTTTTTATGCATTATATAAATTAGTTCTTTTTAGCCCACTTTAAGTCAGTAGCTTCGTTATCAGCACCGCCTAGTTCTGCTACTCCCAGATCATAATTGGCTTTATTGTTTTGTGCCTCTGTATAAGGGAAACTTAGACGACGCATACCGCGTTGGCTGCTCACACCACAATCTGATAGATTGTCGATACAAGGATAAAGTTCCGGATAACCTGTACGGCGATATTCAGCCCATGCTTCCAATCCTAATGGATAATTGGCGATCCATTTTTGAGTAATGACACGTTGGAAATTCTTTCCATTTACGTTGTCAGCCTCGCTGTCATCCCACATTACACTCACAGTATTGGTAATTGTAGCAGTAGCATTTTGCACAACATCACTTTCATGTGATACGACAGGAGCCTCGTCAATCTTCATGTATTCAGTGGCTGAAACCTGATATTGTTCCATTGATAAATTAATACCATCTTCGTAATAGGCTTTTGCTGTTTTAGAACCGACATTCCAACCACGCAATTTTCCTTCTGCACGTAAAAACGCTGTCTCTGCAGCACAGAAAACCATTAATTTAGAAGTTGCCGTATATGCAGGAATAGAGAATCCTGCTGCATCTGCCTTTTTAAAATCAGCATCTCCAGTACGCATACCTACATATTTATCTGTTTTCCCGGCAAGGGTAGACTTATTAAAGAACTTCGGCATACGTGGATCGCCATATGCATTCATATAATCTACAATATTTGCATTCACACGCAGATCACCCCAACTTACAGCTGCCAGTTGATAGGGATTACTCTGCGTGCCACAAGAAAGCATAGCATTATCCGAATTACTTTCAATCAATCCTGCTTTATGTGTTACTGCTGCTTCAGCTGCCTCTTGAGCAATGCCAGGCCATGTTCCGCTGATTCGCATTGCAACACGTAAACGCATTGAATTGGCTAGCTTAGCCCAACCTGAATAATTTCCATCAAAAACCGGATCATTGGCTCCCAATGGGGCATTACCATTTGTTTCTACATAATAGTTGTACAAAACATCGGCTGCATTGGCTAAATCACTTAATATACTGGTATAGACCTGTTCCTGGGTATCATAAGATACATAGAAATTACCCTTCTTTACTTGGCTGTAAGGCATCGGTCCATAACAATCCGCAACGCGAAGCATTGTTATTGCACGTATCATACACGCAAAAGCATAATAATGTCCCGTAGAATTTGTCGCTTCTTGTATTTGGAAAAAGTTTCCATATATTTTTTCAAACGGAGTGTTCCAGGGGGTAGCATTCCAGGCATCACTCTGATTGAATGTGCTGAAGTTTGTACCACTCCATGTGTTAGAACAGCATAGATAGCCACCTAACTGTCCCACCATCTGATCTTGCATTTGAGAGTCATTCTGCTGAATATTCACAATTGTTTCAATCATAGATTTCATCAAAGTCGCAGGGTCTGCATCATGAATTTGATATTGATTCGTATTATACTCCTCAAATTTATCGGTACAACTTCCTGCCAGTAACAACAGAGCGGCACCGACTGTGATATTTCTTAAATATTTTCTCATAACATTAGCTTTTTCTTTTAAAATTGAACTTTCACATTAAAACCGAAGTTACGCAAGCTGGGTTGCATAAAGTAGTCTACATTCATATAATAGTTACTGGAGGTAGAGGCAGACAATTCCGGGTCAAATGGGGCTTTACAATAAATCATCCATAAATTACGTCCTACAATACCCAAAGTAACATTCGCCACATTTTTAAACCATCTTTTAGGAAGTGTATAGTTTAGACTCAATTCCTGCAAACGTACATTGGTTGCACTATATAGATAATAACGACCGTAGCCACCTTCACCCGTACCAATAGTCTGGTAATACTTTTGGGCGTTAACTTTGCCGTTATTAATAGGTATACCACCATTATCACGAGCTGTTGCAGATGTTTCGGATACTCCATAATAATCTAAAATACCTTGAGTAGCCGAATAAGCTAATCCGCCTACACGGGCTGATAATACAACTCCTAAATCAATTCCTTTATAAGTGAAATGATTGGTCCATCCGAGGTTGAAATCAGCATCCAGATTACCTACTTTTACCGGAGTGTTTGATGAAGTGATACCCAGATTACCATTCTGATCGACTTTTATATTACCGTTATTGTCTTTTGTCAGCTGGTTGTATACATAGATATCAGTCATGGAACCTCCTTCTGTCAGGATGACGCGAGGAGCTACATTCTCTTTACCTAACCAACCCACATTCATTTCATCCATTTGGATAGCTTCTCCTGTCACGGGATTCACGCTACCGCTTGCCAGTCGTTTCACCTTGTTACGGTTTAGAGTGAAGGTTGCATTAGAAGACCATCCGAATCCTGCCCATTTATCACTGAATCCTAAAGCTAATTCAATACCCTGATTTTGCACGTTACCAGCTTGTACAATCGCTTGTTTATATCCGGAAGAAGAGGGGATATCTACCTTAAATGTTTGGTTCAGTGTGTTAGAACGATAGTAAGTAGCGTCTAAATTAAAACGATTTCCCCAGAATTTCAAGTTCAAACCGATTTCCCAGGATTTAGTCTTTTCAGGTTTCATATTGTCCATCGGATATACGGTCGGATTCGCCCAGTTATGTGTCTGGCTGTTGTATTCGTACCCCGGATTAGTAAGGAAACGATCGAAAGAAGAGGCTACCACTGTATACGAACCGCGTATTTTAGCATAAGAAATCACCTCTGGTAGTTTAACCATTTCTGATAATAAAGCCGATAAACCGACTGACGGATAAAAGAACGATTTTTGTTTGGAGAATGCGAGTTTTGAATCCCAGTCATTACGTCCGGTTACAGTTAGATACAGTTGATTTTTCCAACTTAATTCAGCACTGGCAAAAATACTTTGAATTTCATCTTCATATCCGGTAGGATCCGGTTTATAGTTGGCAGAGAAATTAATATTGTTGATCTGGAAGAAGTTGGGGATAACCAGGTCACCTGCAATATATAACTGATCCATTGAAGTATGATATATGGAAGCACCAACATTGGCTGTTAAATGAAAATCACCAAATGTTTTATCTATATTAGCTAGGAAATCGGCATATAAAGAACGTTCCTGACGCATGGCATCTTCAAAACCACCACTTACACCACAGAATGTTGTTAATGTAGAAGCTGATTTTTCGTTTTTATTCCGGTAGTCGGAATTGTCCAGATTGACGCGACCGACAACATTGAGCCAATCTGTAGCCTGCCATTTCAAAGAAGCGTTCATCATATAACGTTTCTTGTTGGAAGTACGGTTGATGCGATTTTGTATCCAATATGGATTTTGTAATGACAAACTTGCATCACCATAAGGCCAATATTGTTCCATATAGCCGTAGTTAGTATTATAACGTTCATACAAACGAATTTCGTCAAAGTTGTCTCCACGAGGGAATAGATACAGTGATGGGAGAGGGTTATAATACTGTCCTTGAGAAACCATGTTTTTGTTGTTCTGAACGATATATTGTGCACCGATATCCAGAGTAAGTTTATCATTCAGGAAATGGGTGGTATTACGTGCCGTAAAATTATAACGGTTATAGGAGTTATTCGGAAGAATTCCACCGGAGTTAGTTGTAGAAGCAGAAAGATAGGTCTGGTTTTTGGTATTTCCTGTAGATAATGCTACCGAATTGATAACATTGGAGCCTGTTTCAAAGAAGTCAGATGGGTTATATCGACGGTTTGCCAATTCTCCCCAGCTGAATAATCCGGAACTTGTACCATAACGGTTCTGCATATCCGGCATAATATATGCTTTAGAGAAAGTAGTACTGTTGGATACTGTTATGGTAGTTTTCTCTGTTTGGCCTTTTTTAGTAGTAATTAAAACAACACCGTTTGCCGCAGCAGAACCATATAATGCTGCCGCAGAAGGACCGGTCATCATACTAATACTAGCAATATCGTCCGGATTTAAGTCAGCAACAGCATCTGATCCTCCCATCTCTCCAAATAATCCTTCGCCACCGCTTTTTCCTGTATTAAAAATAGGTACACCGTCAATTACATACAATGCATTGTTATCTTTAGTCAGAGATTTCATACCACGCATAACAACACGTGTGGCACCACCAGCACCGGTTGCACCACTATTAATCTGAACACCGGCAACCTTTCCTGATAGTGAATTCATAAAATTGGCATCTTTTACAGCTGTCAATTCGTCACCTTTTACCTCTTGTACATTATAACTTAACGCCTTAGTTGCACGCTTGATACCCAATGCAGTAACAACTACTTCGTCCAATACTTGCGTATCTTCTCCTAAGGTTACTTTTATAGGTTGTGCGTTGGCAAGCGTGATTGTTTGGGAGGCATAACCGATATAGGATACTTCAAGTACATCACCTTTAGCTGCTTGTATTTTGAAATTTCCATCCATATCAGTGATAGTACCATTTGAAGTTCCTTTTACCAAAATACTAACTCCAATCAATGGTTCTCCTTTTGAATCAGTAACAGTACCACTTGCAGTAATTGGTGTTTTTTTCTGCTGCTCTTCTTTATTACTCTTCGCAGAAAGTACAATATGATTATCTACTATTGAAAAACTGACATTTACTCCTCTGAATAACTGATTCATTACATTATTCAAAGATTCTTTTGTTACCTTGATAGATATGACACGATTTATATCGACATCATTTGTGTTATAGACTACTGACATTGAAGTTTGTTTCTCAATTTCTTTCAAAGCAGTGTTCAAGGGTACTTTCGATAGATTAAGAGTGATCGTTCGTTCTTGCCCATAAGCTGAAGCAAAACACGAAACCAACAAAAGGAAGAATAACAAGTATGAAAACTTGTGTTTTATAATTTCTTTCATCTTATTCTTTTTAATTAGAAATAGTTTTTAGAGAATTTGTAATTAGAGGCGGTAAATGAGATTACCGTTTTCACACAAAGGTTTCATGTATCTCTGTTTCTCATAATTAATAAATTTAAAGGTTATACTTAAAATAAATTCCATAAGCGCTTATTCAATAGTAATACATTTTATGTTGTAACCTTACTAAACGAAGATAAGATTTTTTTCGAAAAAAATAGAATAGAAAGATTCCTAATTGAAAAATAAATACTCAAATATTTGATAAATAGAATCTTATGTACTTATTAAAATCAGGCTGATTTATTACATTTGCATACATTTTGCATACAATATATGTATGCTTTACCTATTGTATAGATATAAATATTCATTTTATGTTCAAATATTCAAAAGATGGAATTTCGGTTTTAACCATATTAGATACCAGAAGAGCAAAAAAGAGTGGACAGTTTCCTGTTAAAGTTCAAGTGGTATATAGAAGAAAGCAAAAATATTACTCAACTGGGAAGGAAGTGTCAAAAGAAGATTGGGCAAGGTTATTAAAAGTAAAAAGCCGGTTATTGGCAGAAATTCGATCAGATATAGAGAGTAGTTTTTCAACTATTAAGCAACAAGTTAACGAACTGATACAAAAAGGAGAATTTAGTATTGAAACATTAAGCGCCAGGTTAGGAAGGCAGATGAATGATATGACTTTGCGCAGTGCTTTTCGCTTAAAAATGAAAGAACTGGAAGCCAATGAACAAGCAAACACTTACTTAAATTATCAAAGTGCTTTAAAAAGTTTAGAAGATTTCGGAGGTTCCACTATACCTTTGGAAAACATTACAATTGATTGGCTTAAACGTTGTGAAAAATTTTGGATATCAGAAGGTAAAAGCTATTCAAGCATAAGTATTTATTTCCGAGCTTTAAAGTGTGTCTTAAATCGTGCTGTACATGATGGTATCATAAAAGAATCATCTTTTCCTTTTGGAAAGAATAAATATGAAATTCCTGAAGGGTGTGGACGTAAATTAGCACTTACTCTTTCTGAAATAAAAAAAGTAATGTCTTATCAATGTGAAACAAAAGATATAGAAGAATTTAGGGATCTCTGGGTGTTTTCTTATTTATGTAATGGCATTAATTTTATGGATTTATTATTTCTTCAGTATTCAAATATTATGGATGGAGAAATATGCTTTGTACGCTCTAAGACATCTCGAACTACCAAACATAACAAAGAGATACATGCAATCATTACTCCTGAAATGTGGAATATTATTCAAAAATGGGGTAATCCAAGATTAAGCCCGCAAACGTATATTTTTAAATATGCTAGAGGAACTGAAGATGCCTTTGAAAAGATTAGATTGGTACGGCGTATTATAACCAAATGTAACAGAAGACTTAAAAAAATAGCCCAAGACATTGGAATTTTTCAGTTGACGACTTACACGGCAAGGCATTCTTTTGCTACAGTATTAAAACGTGGAGGTGCAAAAACCTCATATATTTCTGAAAGCTTGGGACACTCTAACTTATCTGTAACCGAGCACTATTTAGCATACTTTGAAAAAGAGGAAAGAATAAGGAATGCTCAATTATTGACTAACTTTAATCTCTAGATTAATACATTTGCATGCAAATTGTATGTACAATGAAAAATGGACCAATAATTGATATAGGATAAAAGTGAGTATAATATTAAAAAACGCATATTCAGATTACCTATAATTTAGAATATGCATCTTGTTATCAGGAGTGTTTTGAAAACCGCAGGGATTTCCACTTTAGCCAAACGTAATTCAAATAAAAAAGGATAATATTATTGCAAATTATTCTTTTTATCGCCCGCGTAGTGATAGAATAGTATCTAATATTGACAATATTAATCAAATGAAAAGATTCCGTTCTTTGTATTATCGGCACTAACTAGAAGAAAACAACTACTATAAAACAAGTTATTATTATTCTTTAAATGATTTGTTAGGTTCCATTTAAAGAATCAAAATGTTCCACACCGAGAAACGAAGTGATTCTCGGTGTGGAACATTCCTGAGAAAACGTCTTTTATCGAATATTCATACCGCATATATGAATAAAAACAATTTAATTACTGCATATTCATGTGCAATCTTACTAACTTTTTCTTTCATTCATTGATTTTGCTCAATTGTATTTAGCCTGATATCTTAAAAATAGAACATCTAATCTATTTATCTAACAAGAATTGGATCTAGAAAAAGTATATGAAACTGATTTTCTCCCAAGCAATCACGCTTACTAGTGCACAACCCTTGAAGGTTACTTTAGGAGAAGATACGCAGGTGTTGGACGAAGTAGTCGTTACTGCATTAGGTATCAAGCGCGCAACTAAAGCATTAAGCTATAATGTGCAAGAAGTAAAAGGTGATGAATTGACAACTGTAAAAAGTGCCAATTTTATGAACTCACTGGCTGGAAAGGTGGCTGGTGTTAATATCAATGCATCTTCATCCGGTGTTGGAGGGGCTACGCGTGTAGTTATGCGTGGTACCAAATCTATATCTTCAGACAATAATGCTTTATATGTAATTGATGGTGTTCCTATTTTTAATACAAATAAAGGTGACACTAACGGACAATATTCAGCCCAACCGAGAGGAGAGGGTATATCTGATATCAATCCGGAAGATATTGAAAGCATGTCTGTATTAAGTGGACCTGCTGCTGCGGCCTTGTATGGCTCTAATGCAGCGTCTGGTGTAATTTTAATTACTACAAAGAAGGGAAAAGAAGGTAAGGCACGAATTATTATTTCTAATAATTCTACTTTTTCCAATCCTTTTATAATGCCTGAATTCCAAAATTCTTATATAAACCGCGCAGGTTCCTTTGCTTCATGGGGAGATAAAGCGTCTTCCCTTTTCGGAACTTATGAGCCAAAAGATTTTTTCAATACAGGTACTAATATTCAGAATAACGTTTCTTTATCTGTTGGTAATGAAAAGAATCAAACTTATCTGTCTGTAGGTACTACTAATGCAACTGGTATCATTCAAAATAGCAAATATGACCGTTACAATTTTACCTTCAGAAATACAACAAAATTCCTGAAGGATAAAATGACATTAGATGTGGGTTTTAGCTATATTATTCAAGAAGATCTTAATCTAATGGCACAAGGTGAATATTTCAATCCACTACCAGCCGTATATCTGTTCCCGCGTGGCGAAAACTTTGAAGCTGTGAGGATGTATAAAACGTATGACACAACTCGTAAGATAGATGTACAGAACTGGGGATGGGGTGATCCTGGATACAGTATGAAAAATAATCCATATTGGGTGGCTAATGAGATGAACCATGGCATGAAAAAACAACGTTACATGGCTAATGCCAGTTTAAAATATGAAATTTTGGATTGGCTTGATGTGACAGGGCGCGTTCGCATTGATAATGCAACCAATGATTATTCAGATAAAAGAAATGCTTCTACTGATCTTTACTTTACTAATAGTTCTATTTATGGATTCTATAAGTACTATAAAGCTGACGATAGACAGGCTTATGCAGATGTGATGGCTAATATTAATAAACGCTTTGGTGACTTAAGTTTAAGTGCTAATATTGGCGGTAGTTTTACTCAAACTTATTATGACGAAAGAGGATTCCAAGGTGGTTTGAAAGATATGTCTAATGTTTTTAGTCTATATAATATGACTACAACTTTGGATAAAGATACTTATCCTATAGAAAGTGGATATAAACAACGTACCAACTCTATTTTTGCTAGTGCGGAAATTGGCTGGAAGAGTATGTTATATATGACTTTAACCGGGCGTAATGATTGGGATTCAGCATTGATTAATACAGAACAATCATCTTTCTTTTATCCATCAATAGGACTTTCAGGAGTAATTTCCGAAATGGTGAAATTACCCAAAGCTATTACTTATTTGAAAGTACGCGGTTCATTTGCTTCAGTAGGTGCTCCTATTCCTAAGAATCTTTCTTCTAACAAAACGTATGAGTGGGACCCTGCGACTAGTCAATGGAAATTACAAACTTACCGTCCTTTGCCTAAACTTTATCCTGAACGTACAAATTCTTGGGAGGCTGGTTTGAATGCCAAATTCTTTAATAATAGTTTAAGTTTGGAAGTTACCTGGTATAAGGCTAATACTCGCAAACAAACATTCCAGGTTCCTTTGTCAGGAACCGCTGTATATGCGACTATGTATGCACAGTCTGGTAATATTGAGAATAAAGGTATGGAATTTTCTTTAGGGTATAATAAATCATGGGGAGATTTCTCATGGAATTCCAATTTGACTTTTAGTTTTAATAAAAATAAGATTGTAGAACTCTTGGATGATGCAGTGGATGATGAAGGTAATCACTATAGTTTGAATGAGATAGATAAAGGTGGTATTGGATCGGCTAAAGTTATTCTTCGTAAAGGAGGAAGCATGGGAGACATGTATGTCACTAATCGTTTGAAACGTGATAACGAAGGAAATGTATATATTGATAAAGCGAGCCAGAATGTAAAGAAAGAAGATATAAAGAATTCGGATGAGTTTATTCATATTGGCTCTGTATTGCCTAAAAGCAATTTAGGCTTTAGAAATGACTTCTCTTATAAAGGTATTAGCCTGGGATTTATGCTTGCTGCCCGCTTTGGAGGTATTGTTATCTCACCAACACAAGCTGTAATGGATCAGTTCGGAGTATCTAAGGTCACAGCTTTAGCACGTGATAATGAAGGTGTTCCTGTAAATAATGGAAAAGTGGATCCCCAGACTTATTATACAGAAGTGGGTGGAATAAGTGGATTGATGTCTAACTATGTATATAGTGCTACTAATGTTCGTTTACAAGAGTTATCGGTGGGCTATTCACTTCCAGCCAAATGGTTTAATAACAAATGTAATCTTAGTTTGTCAATAACAGGTCACAACTTGTGGATGATTTATAATAAAGCACCATTTGATCCGGAAGCTACCGCTTCTACTGGTACTTATTATCAAGGTGTTGATTACTTTATGCAACCAAGTTTGAGAAGTTGGGGATTTAATGTAAAAATACAGTTTTAACGATAAAAGAATAACCAAATGAAAATATATAAATTCATAACGCAGATTTCTATTGCAGGCTGTATGCTTGTTGGAACTCCAATGTTACAAGGATGCATGGATAATAGCTTGAATGATCCGTTGGGAAAAGTTTCGGAAGAAGAACTTGGACGAGATGGATTTGCTGCCAATGCTTTCTTCTTGACTTTATGTGATTATGCATATCCCATAGCTACTGAAAACATTTATAATACCAATGAATCCTTGATTGGTGACTGCTATGGACGTTATCAGGTAATGGCAACAGATAAGTTTAAAGGGGCAAATTTTGCTACATATAATGCACCCGAGAACTGGTTAAACTGGCAGTTTGCAGATGATAATGTAATGGTATTGACGTATGGTGCATGGAATAAAATAAAGAATGTAACCCAAGGGACAGGGGTTAACTTTGCATGGGCACAGATCCTAAGAATTGCGACAATGCATCGTATGCTTGATATGTATGGGGCACTTCCTTATTCCCAAATTTCAAGTGATAAACTTTCGACTCCTTACGATACAATGGAGGAAGCATATCATGCAATGTTTACTGATCTGACTGATGCAATTAATGTAATGACTGTTTATGTGACCGAAAATCCAAACAACAGAACGATGGCTAAGTATGATAAAGTTTATGACGGTGATTTTGAGAAATGGGTGAAATTTGCAAATTCACTGAAACTACGTATGGCCATTCGTATTCGTTTTGCAGATCGTGAATATGCCAGACAGATGGCGGAGGAAGCTATTAACCATTCTATAGGGGTAATTACTTCCAATGAAGATAACGCAACTTCTTTAGGCACTAAAAATCAATTGTATACGGTATTAGTGCAATGGCCTGACCAATGTGTCTCTGCCGATATTACATCTTATATGAAAGGATACAACGATCCACGTATGTCGAAATATTTTAAAAAGAAAACGAGCGATAAAGGAGATGATGATTATGTGGGTATGCGCGCAGGTTTGTCTTATGGTAATGATATTACCGGACCGACTTTCTCTAGAATAAATGTTGGAGAGATGGATCGTACTTTATGGATGAGTGCAGCTGAAACAGCTTTTAATAAAGCTGAAGCGGCAATGTTAGGATGGGATGTAAAAGGAGAAACGGTGAAAGATTTGTATGAATCAGCTATCAGACTTTCCTTTGCACAATGGGGAGTATCGGATGGTATTGACCAATACCTGAATGATGAATCAAGTACTCAGGCTGATTATGTAGATCCTAATGAGAATAAGGGGAATGAAAGTGCTATTAGTTCTATAACTATCAAATGGAAAGATGATGCTGGTGAGGAAGAAAAACTGGAAAGATTAATAACCCAAAAATGGATTGCAATGTGGCCTTTGGGACAAGAAGCATGGAGCGAGTATCGTCGTACTGGGTATCCGCGTTTTTTCCCGTTATTGAATGGAAATGTAACCAATCTTCCTTCCGCTAATCGTATTCCGTTCCCACCATCGGAATATATTCGTAATGCTGCTAATGTAAATGCTGCTGTAAGTAAATTGGGTGGCGCTGATAATTATCAGACTAAGGTTTGGTGGCAGCGTAGGGATAAGTGAATAATAGTATAATCTATATTAATATAAATAGTATGAGAAAGATATTCTATTTTATAATGTTGTTATTTGGCATAACGGTTGCGAATACAGCGTGTGATGATTGGACAGACATGGAACCAAAATTCCAGGAAGATATGACTCAGTCGTCACTTCCGGAAGAATACTATGCCCAGCTTCGCGCTTATAAGAAAACAGATCATCCGGTTGCTTTCGGATGGTTTGGTAATTGGACCGGAAATGGAGCTACTTTAGAAAAATGTTTAGCCGGACTTCCTGATAGTGTGGATTTTGTTTCTATTTGGGGTAACTGGAGAAATTTGACAGAAGCGCAAACAAAAGATTTGCGTTATGTACAAAATGTAAAAGGGACTAAAGCTTTGATGTGTTTTATTGTTCAAAATATCGGTGACCAATTGACTCCCGAGGAATATAAAGATAATTATCTGGAATTCTGGGGATGGAATGAGAATAAGGAAGAAGCTATAAAGAAATATGCCCATGCAATATGTGATAGTATTGATAAATATGGATATGATGGCTTTGATATTGACTATGAGCCTAATTTTGGTCATCGAGGTAACATGAGTGGAAGTGATGAGAATATGTTGTTGTTCATTCAGACCTTGGGAGAAAGAATCGGACCAAAATCGGGTACAGACAGGCTATTAGTAATTGACGGTGAGCCACAAAGTATTGTATCGGAGTCAGGTCCTTATTTTAATTATTTTATAGTGCAGGCTTATGATTCTCCAGGAGATAATACTGGACGTGACCATTTGGATAGCCGTTTAAACTCTACAATAAGAAACTTTGATGGGCATTTGACTGCAGAAGAAGTTGCTAAGAAATATATTGTAACTGAAAACTTTGAAAAATGGGCTTTGTCTGGTGGGGCTGATTTCACTGATCGATATGGAAATAAAATGAAGTCATTGGAAGGTATGGCACGTTGGACACCTATTATTAACGGGAAAAAATGTGTAAAAGGAGGGGTCGGAACTTATCATATGGAGTATGAATATACAATTGATGGTACAGAAGAATCTTATCCTTATTTGCGTAATGCTATCCGCATTATGAATCCACCGGTAAAATAATAAATTTAAAGATATAATAATTATGAGATATCTGGTAAAAAATAAAAACACAATAATGTTCGCCTTTGCCATATTGCTTTGTGCAATTATAGCAAGTTGTGAAGATGCAAAGTATGATACTATCGGCAGTAGAATTTATTTAGCTGAATCCAGTAGTTTGTCTTATGAGTCCAAAAAGGTAACAGTAGCCGAAGAGGGTAGTGTTGTCACTGTGACTCCGCGGTCGGGACAAATTGCAACAGAAGATATAGAAGTTACTTTGGGACTAAGTCCGAAATCGTTGGAAGTATATAATACAAAAAGTGGTACGAACTATAAATCTATGCCAGAAGGTTCATATTCTTTTGATCAAAAGACAGTGGTTATAAAAAAAGGAGAATTAGTGGCTCCTACTGTTAAAGTAACAATTGATCCGTTGACAAAGGAAATGCTTGATTCTGGTGATAAATTTGCACTACCGGTTGCTATTACTGCTGTATCAGGTGGGCAACAAACTTTGGAAGGTGCAGATGTGATGATTTATATCATGGATCAGGTTATTATAACCTCTGCACCAGTGTTGACGGGTACAAAACCAATTACTATGGAAATGCGTCAGGATTATACAGTAACTCAATGGTCACTTGAAATGCGTATTAATATGAGCGAACTTGGGGATGGGGTGACTCCTGGAGTTGGTTATCCTGGTCCTCCTAGCTATCAGAATCAAGCAATATTTTCTGCAGGTCCAGGTAATGGTATCGCAGAAGATGGTGAAATTTATATCCGTTTCGGTGATGGCCCGATTCCTGGTAATATTTTGCAGATAAAAACACAAGGTACTCAAGTAAATGCTGCTACTAAGTTTAAAAATAATCAATGGTATCATTTAGCATTTGTTTGTGATGGAGTGAAATTGACTATTTATGTAAATGGAAATATTGATGCAACATTAGATCTTCCAAGAAAACCTTTGCGTCTTGTTAAGAATAGTTTTGGTATATGCAATGGTGATTGGATGGTTACAGATGCTATAGTTAGCGAAGTACGTTTTTGGACTACTGCTATTTCACAGTCGCAGATTCAGAATAATATGTTTGCGATAAATCCGGGTACGGATGGCTTGGAGGCTTATTGGAAATTGAATGAAGGGGCAGGAACCGAGTTTAAAGACGCAACTGGTCATGGAAATAAAGCCACGGCGCCTAATGGAGTTGTCAGATGGGTAGATGGCATTAGATCAGATGGTAAATAATATAATATTCAAATGATGTAATTATGAGATTGAAAAATATAATATGGAAAACAGTAGTGATGTCATTAATGGCATCACCACTGTGCATCTCTTGTGACGATGATGACGAAGTTACTGTGAATTCTAAGTTTTATCTTTCTACGAAAGTTTTTCCGGTAGATTCTTATGAAGCATCGTTGTCAGTGATTTTGAAAGATAATTCAGTGGTCGTAAATGAGTTACAACCTAATTATCGGTTTGTTGCATGTGCCACGGAGAGATTATCGAAAGATGTGAAAATAACAGCCGATAGTGATGATAATCTAGTAAGTGCTTACAATAAAGCTAATGATACGGAATATAACATATTACCTGCTGAAAATTATTCTTTCACCAATAAAACTGTTACTATTGAAAATGGAGAAAGTGTATCTGGAGATTCTATAAAAATAGAGCTGTTAAATGTAGGATCGTTGACTACAGAAGGGGGATATTTGTTGCCAGTTACCATATCTTCTATAGAAGGTAATAACTTAGATGCACTTAGCTCTAACAGAGGAGTAGTTTATGTGAAAATTCAAAATATTCATGTCAATGTAGAGTCCGGGCAACCGGCTGAAGGTACTTTGATTGCCGATCGTTCTGGCTGGACTGTAAAAGTTGCTCCGACGACTCGTGGAGATGCTAAAAATCTAATTGATGGAACAAATTCTGATCTAGCTCGTGATGGAGGAGCAGAATATTGGTTAACTGTGGATATAGGTTAAGGTGCAGACATTAACAGGAATAAGAAATAAGTGTTATGCTAGTAGTTATTCACCGACTGCAGTAGAAGTATTTACTTCGAGTGATGGAGCAAAATGGAAATCTATTGGTGCTGTAACTATTTCAAGAAGTGGCACACAATATATTAAGTTTTCGAAAGCCGTTGAAACGCGTTATTTAAAGTATTATGTGAAACAAGGTCCCAATACGGTCAGCCTTACGGAATTTGACCTATATGCGAAATAATTAATAGGTTATTGAAAATTTTTAAGTCCCACTTTTTCGTATTTTCGGATAAAGTGGGACTTATTATATAAGTTAATAAATAAAAAAAGAAAAAGATTGATTGTTTAATAGTATCATATTGATTGTATTACTATTATATAATAACTTTTAATAGCAAGAAAAACATGAAATTATCTATTATTCTACGGATCTGTTTATGGTTTATGGGAATTAGTATGGCATTTCCGTCTCTCTCTCAAACAATGTTAGTAACTAATGGGAATACAAGTTCTAGGATCATTTTGAAAGAGAATAATCAAATATCGTGGACAGCTGCAAATTTGTTACAAACATTTATTCAAAAAGTAACCAGTTGTAAGTTGCCTGTTGTTATAAGTCAAACTCCTCGAAAAGGAGATATTCTCATTGGTGGTCAATCTCCGGCGGAAGTAACAGAGGACGGATTCTCTATTTCTACTCAAGACGGTATTCTAAAAATATCTGGTAAAGAAAACGGTGTTGTATATGGGGTTGTTACTTTATTAGAGCAATATTTGGGTATCGATTATTGGGGAGAGAATGAATATTCTCTTGCCCCTTCAAAAACAGTGAACTTACCCTTAATTAATAAAGTCGAGAATCCGGGCTTTCGTTACCGTCAGACACAATGTTATGCTATCCATACAGACTCTATTTATAAGTGGTGGAATCGTTTAGAGGAACCGAATGAAGTGTTTGCTGCCGGTTATTGGGTGCATACTTTTGATAAGCTTCTGCCTTCATTCATTTATGGGAAAGAACATCCGGAATATTATTCTTACTTCAAAGGAAAACGCCACCCGGGAAAGGCCAGTCAGTGGTGTTTGAGTAATCCGGAGGTTTTTGAGATTGTAGCTCAACGTGTTGATTCTATTTTCAAAGCAAATCCAGATAAGCATATCATGTCTGTAAGTCAGAATGATGGTAATTATACAAATTGTACGTGTGATGCTTGTAAGGCAATTGATGATTATGAAGGAGCATTATCAGGAAGCATAATCACTTTTCTGAATAAGTTGGCTGCCCGTTTCCCGGATAAAGAATTTTCCACATTGGCTTATCTATATACTATGAATCCTCCGAAACATGTGAAACCTTTGCCGAATGTGAATATTATGCTATGTGATATTGACTGTGACCGTGAAGTAACTTTGACGGAGAATGCTTCGGGAAAAGAGTTTGTGAAAGCCATGGAAGGATGGTCTAAGATTACCAATAATATTTTCGTGTGGGATTACGGTATTAACTTTGATAATTATCTGGCTCCATTTCCTAATTTCCATATTTTACAGGACAATATCCGTCTTTTCAAAAAGAATCATGCCACCATGCATTTCTCTCAAATAGCAGGGAGCAGGGGAGGAGATTTTGCAGAACTTCGCGCTTATTTAGTGTCAAAGTTAATGTGGAATCCAGAAGTTAATGTAGACTCATTGATGCAACATTTTCTGCATGGATATTATGGGGAAGCAGCGCCATATCTTTATCAGTACATAAAGATAATGGAAGGAGCATTAATTGGTAGTGGACAGAGGTTGTGGATATATGATTCACCTGTATCACATAAATATGGCATGCTAAAGCCTGCTTTGATGCGTCGTTATAATCATTTGTTTGATTTGGCTGAAAAAGCTGTTGAAGCAGAACCTGGTTTCTTGAAACGAGTTCAACGGGCACGTCTGCCAATTCAGTATTCAGAACTGGAAATAGCACGAACGGAGACAGAAAAAGACTTAGTAGATATCAATAAAAAGTTAGACCTTTTTGAGGAACGCGTGAAAGAGTTTCAAGTTCCGACATTGAATGAGCGTTCCAATTCATCGGTAGACTATTGTAAATTGTACAGGGAACGTTACATGCCACAAAAAGAGAAAAGTTTGGCATTGGGTGCAAAGGTTACTTATCTAATTCCTCCTACCGGAAAATATGCGGCATTAGGAAAGAACGCACTGATTGACGGTTTGTTTGGTGGAGCAACCTTTGTTGATAGCTGGATTGGTTGGGAAGGAACCGATGGTGCATTCGTTATAGATTTGGGCGAAGCGAAAGAGATACATAGTGTGGAAACAGATTTTCTTCATCAAATAGGGGCCTGGATTCTTTTTCCTCTAAAGGTGGTTTATTCATACGCTGAAGACGGTGAACATTATACGCATTGGAGAACGATTGATTTACCGGAAGAACGTACGGGTGAGGTAAAATTCCGTGGAGTCAAGGCTGAATCAGCCGAACCGATAAAAACTCGTTATGTGAAAGTAGAAGTCACCGGAACGAAAGAATGTCCGACCTGGCATTATGGTGTAGGCCATCCTTCGTGGTTCTTTATAGACGAAGTGATAATAAAATAAAAAAAGTAGGGGGGAGACGTTAGTAGTTTCCCCCTTTTAGTTGTATTATATATAGATGGGTCAGAAAAATGTTTTTTTTCATCTATATACTATGATTTATGCAACAGAATAAAACTGCTTCTCAACGAAAAACTATTAACCCGGCTTGCTGGGTACCTACTGCTTATTTTGCAATGGGACTTCCCTTTATTGCTATTAATCTGGTTTCTGTTTTCATGTTTAAGGATCTTGGAATTTCGGATACGCAAATTGCATTCTGGACTTCTCTGATTATGATGCCTTGGACACTGAAATTTTTGTGGAGCCCTTTTCTTGAAATGTATCGGACGAAAAAATTCTTCGTATTGATTACAGAATTATTGAGTGGTGTATTGTTTGGAGTAGTAGCCTTTTCTTTGTTTTTCGATTACTTTTTCGCCATAAGTATCTCTACGATGGCAGTGATTGCTTTTAGTGGAGCAACGCACGATATTGCTTGTGATGGTGTATATATGGCTGAATTGAACAAAGAAGATCAGGCAAAATATATCGGAGTTCAAGGTGCTTTTTATAATGTAGCCAAATTGGTTGCTAATGGAGGATTAGTTGCTATGGCAGGAGCATTGGCAGAGCACTTCGGAGCAATAGAAGGTGCTTCGATAGATGCTAACAAAGGAGCATATTCATCTGCATGGATGATTATTTTCGGCGTAATTGCGGCAATAATGGTACTGATCGGTATTTATCATATAAAAATGTTACCTTCTACACAGGTTCCGTCAACAACAAAGAAAACTGCATCGGAGGTTGGGCACGAATTGGTAGCAGTCATTGCTAACTTCTTTACTAAAAAGCATATTCTTTATTACATCTGTTTTATTATTTTATATCGTTTGGCAGAAGGCTTTATCATGAAAATAGCTCCGCTGTTTTTACGTGCTTCAAGGGATGTAGGCGGCTTAGGACTGTCGTTAACAGAGATCGGCACGCTAAATGGTATCTTTGGTTCCGCTGCTTTCGTTTTAGGCTCATTGTTGGCAGGTATTTATGTTTCTAAGTTCGGATTGAAAAAGACACTATTTACTCTCTGCTGTATTTTTAATCTTCCGTTTGTAGCCTATACTTTTTTGGCAGTTGCACAGCCTACTAATGTATATCTGATCGGAACTTGTATAACAATGGAATATTTTGGTTATGGCTTTGGTTTTGTCGGACTGACGTTGTTTATGATGCAACAGATTGCTCCAGGCAAACATCAAATGTCACATTACGCATTTGCTTCAGGAATCATGAATCTGGGAGTGATGCTTCCGGGAATGGTTAGTGGTTATCTTAGTGACTTATTAGGATATCGTAATTTCTTTATCTATGTGTTAATTGCAACTATTCCAGCTTTTCTGATTACTTATTTCATACCTTTCACGTATGATGACTCAAAAAATAAATAATATAAAATCAACGATTATGAATAAAATTCAAATTCCTTGGGAAGATCGTCCTGTCGGATGTACGGACGTTATGTGGCGTTACTCACAAAATCCAGTTATCGGACGTTATCATATTCCTTCATCTAATAGTATTTTCAATAGTGCTGTTGTTCCTTTTGAGGATGGTTTTGCAGGCGTATTCCGTTGTGATAACAAAGCTGTACAGATGAATATCTTTGCAGGTTTTAGTAAGGACGGAATTCATTGGGATATCAATCATGAACCTATTCAGTTTAAAGCAGGTAACACGGAAATGATTGAGTCGGAATATAAATACGACCCTCGTGTTACATGGATTGAAGACCGTTATTGGGTGACTTGGTGTAATGGCTATCATGGCCCTACGATTGGTATTGCCTATACTTTTGACTTTAAGGAGTTTTTCCAGTGCGAAAATGCTTTCTTGCCTTTCAATCGTAATGGTGTACTTTTCCCGCAGAAGATCGATGGCAAGTATGCGATGTTGAGTCGTCCCAGTGATAATGGACATACTCCGTTTGGCGATATATACATCAGCTATAGTCCGGATATGAAATATTGGGGTGAACACCGTTGTGTAATGAAAGTGACTCCTTTCCCGGAAAGCGCTTGGCAGTGTACGAAGATTGGTGCAGGTTCAGTTCCTTTCCTTACAGATGAAGGCTGGTTGCTGTTCTATCATGGTGTAATCACTACTTGTAATGGTTTCCGTTACGCTATGGGAGCTGCCATATTGGATAAAGATCATCCGGAAAAAGTTCTTTACCGTACACGTGAATATCTGCTTGGTCCGGCTGCTCCTTACGAACTTCAAGGTGACGTTCCTAATGTCGTATTCCCCTGTGCTGCTTTGCAAGATGGTGAACGTGTTGCTGTTTATTATGGTGCGGCAGATACTGTGGTAGGTATGGCCTTCGGATATATAAAAGAGATTATCGATTTTACGAAACGAACGAGTATCATTTAATAAAGATATGAAACGTATTATATTAACTTACACACTTGCTTTTTCCCTTCTTTCCGCCTATGCGGGGGAAGGGGGGAGCCCTCCCCTTAAAAATACGGATAAAAGTCTTTTGATAGATTATGTGGATCCTTTTATCGGAACTACAAATTTCGGAACGACCAATCCGGGAGCGATTTGCCCCAATGGTATGATGTCTGTGGTTCCTTTCAATGTGATGGGATCTTCCGAAAACACATACGATAAAGATGCCCGATGGTGGTCTACGCCTTATGAATATACAAATTGTTTCTTTACCGGATATGCTCATGTGAATTTGAGTGGAGTCGGTTGTCCGGAATTAGGTTCTTTATTATTGATGCCTACTACCGGAGAACTGAATGTGGATTATAAAGAATATGGTAGTAAGTATAAGGATGAACAGGCCTCACCGGGCTATTATTCTAATTATCTGACTAAATATAATGTAAAAACAGAAGTTTCGGCTACTCCGCGTAGCGGTATTGCCCGGTTTACTTTCCCAAAAGGGAAAAGCCACATCCTGCTGAATCTGGGTGAGGGGTTAACGAATGAGAGTGGCGCTATGCTTCGTCGTGTAAGCGATAGCGAAGTGGAAGGAGTCAAACTACTTGGCACATTTTGTTATAATCCTCAAGCTGTATTCCCCATTTACTTTGTATTGCGGGTTAAGAAGAATCCTTCTGCAACAGGGTATTGGAAGAAACAACGTCCGATGATGGGGGTTGAGGCTGAATGGGATAAGGATCAGGGAAAGTATAAACTTTATACTCGCTACGGAAAAGAAATAGCAGGAGATGACATTGGTACTTATTTCTCCTTCGATACAGAAGAAGGTGAACAAGTAGAAGTACAAATGGGAGTTTCTTTTGTAAGCATAGAAAATGCCCGTTTGAATCTGGATCGTGAACAGGCTGGAAAGGATTTTGAGAAGATTCATGCGGAAGCACGTTCCAAATGGAATCATGACTTGTCACGCATAACAGTGGAAGGTGGTACAGATGCCCAAAAGACTGTGTTTTATACAGCGCTTTATCATTTGCTGATTCATCCTAATATTTTGCAGGATGTAAACGGAGAATATCCGGCAATGGAAAGTGATAAGATCCTGACAACCAAAGGTGATCGCTATACCGTATTTTCTCTTTGGGATACCTACCGCAATGTTCATCAATTGCTGACCTTGGTTTATCCGGAACGTCAGATGGAAATGGTGCGCACAATGCTTGATATGTATCGTGAACATGGATGGTTGCCTAAGTGGGAATTATATGGCAGAGAAACATTGACAATGGAAGGTGATCCGAGTATTCCGGTAATTGTAGATACCTGGATGAAAGGTTTGCGTGACTTTGATGTTGATTTGGCTTATGAGGCAATGTACAAATCTGCTACGTTACCGGGGGCGGAAAACTTGATGCGTCCTGATAATGATGATTATATGTCTAAAGGATATGTACCCCTTCGTGAACAGTATGACAATTCCGTCTCTCATGCATTGGAATATTATATTGCCGATTTTGCATTGTCTCGTTTTGCAGCTGCTTTAGGTAAAAAGAAAGATGCAGAGATGTTCTATAAACGTTCTTTAGGATACAAACATTATTATAGTAAAGAATTTGGTACTTTCCGTCCGATTCTCCCCGATGGAACGTTTTATAGCCCGTTTAATCCGAGACAAGGAGAGAACTTTGAACCGAATCCCGGTTTCCATGAAGGTAGTTCCTGGAATTATACGTTCTATGTACCACATGATGTATATGGCTTGGCGAAATTAATGGGGGGAAAGAAACCTTTTATCGATAAACTACAAATGGTTTTTGACGAAGGACTTTACGACCCGGCAAATGAACCGGATATTGCTTATGCTCATTTATTCTCATACTTTAAAGGTGAAGAATGGCGTACGCAGAAAGAGACGCAGCGTTTATTAGATAAGTACTTTACAACAAAACCTGATGGTATTCCAGGAAATGATGATACGGGAACGATGTCTTCCTGGGCTATTTTCAATATGATCGGTTTTTATCCGGATTGTCCCGGACTGCCCGAATATACATTGACGACTCCCGTCTTTAATAAGGTAACGATCCGGTTAGATCCGAAATGGTATAAAGAAAACGAATTGGTGATTGAAACCAATCGTACTCAACCAGGAGTTTTATATATTAATAAGGTACTATTGAATGGCAAGAAGTTCAATAAATATCATATCACACATGATGAACTTGTTCACGGCAAATATTTAAAGTTTGATTTGAAATAACACACAGTGTTTCATAGGTATCGTTTTTGGGTTGACAGGGCTGTCGGACTTCTTATAGTCCGGCAGCCCATTTTTTTACATTTACTTCTGTTATTACTTCTTCGAAAATAGTGACGGTATATGCCCGGGATAGTGACGGTATCGGACTAAGATAGCGTCACTATTTGTCTTGGATACCGTCACTATCTTACTTTTATTAAATTATACTCCGTAGTATTTTTAGTTATTCTCTGTTTTATAGGTGATTACAAAAATCTATTCCATACGTCTACTATGTAAATCGTATGCAATAAAATAAAAAATGAGAAGAAATTTATTTAAACATATCCTTTGGATATTGATACTTGCAGAGTGTTTTCCTCTATTGGCAATTGCCGGATCGCAGCAAAAGGAACAACGTTATAAAATAGCCGTATGTGACTGGATGATTCTGAAACGTCAGAAAATCGGTTCATTCCAATTGGTACATGAATTGAATGGTGACGGTGTAGAATTGGATATGGGTGGCCTTGGCAAGAGGGAAATGTTTGATAATAAATTGCGCGAGCCCCATTTCCAGCAATTATTTCGTGAAACTGCTCAAAAATATCAATTAGAAGTTTCTTCTATTGCTATGTCCGGTTTCTATGGACAGTCTTTTCTGGAACGAGCTAATTATAAAGATTTAGTTCAGGATTGCCTTTGTGCTATGAAAGTGATGAATGCCAAAGTAGCCTTTCTTCCTTTGGGAGGAATCAAAGCCGGATGGGAAAAGATTCCGGCACTACGGACAGAAGTTGTAAAACGCTTGAAGGAGGTAGGAGATATGGCTGCTTCTGAAGGAGTGGTGATTGGTATTGAAACTCAATTGGATGCAAAAGGAGATGTGAAACTACTGAAAGAAATTAATTCTCCCGGAATCAAGATCTATTTTAAATTTCAAAATGCATTGGAGAATGGAAGGGATTTGTGCAAGGAGTTGAAGACTCTGGGGAAAAAGAGGATTTGCCAGATTCACTGTACGGACACAGATAGAGTGACTTTACCTTATAATGAACGATTGGACATGAATAAGGTGAAAAAGACACTGGATAAGATGGGATGGCGTGGATGGCTGGTGGTAGAACGTTCGCGCGATAAGGATGACGTGCGGAACGTGAAAAAGAATTATGGTACGAATATTAAGTATTTGAAAGAAGTGTTTCAATAGTAATTTTCGAGAGTCATAATCAAGTGGTGGTTTGTATCAAAATCCATGATTAATTACTCCTCAACCTATGATTGACTATGGTGGAATATATGATCGAATATTTTTTCTAAGATAAACCAAACGAAAAAATTAAGAACGTTTTTTTATTTAAGTGATTACATATTTTGTAGTCATACGTCTTTCCTAATGAAGTACATTTTAGGATTTAGATATATAATATATTATTTTTGTTTATTAAAAATTTAATCTATGAAGGGTAAATTAAAGTTTGAGAAACCAATTGTCGTAAGTGCGGTTTGCTTATCGATGATTCTTTCAGTTGGCTCTTGTGCAGGAGATGGTTTTGATGAAGAAACCTTTTCTGGAGGTGTGACGAATACCCAGTTGGAGTCACCGGACGCTTCCAAAGTGTCTTTTGAAAAACTTGCAGGAAAGCCTAGTGTGAAAGTTGAATGGCCGGTGATAATGGGCGCTGGTGGTTATTTGTTTTCTATGTATATTGTAGATGACCCTACAAATCCTGTAGCGGTAGTGAAAGACTCTATTATAGATGGTTGTTCGGTTGCTTGTACATATTTGGATGATACTAACTATAAGGTAGAAATTAAGACATTAGGCAATGATAAATATAATAATAAGGATGCCGCTTCTGTGTCTGAGGTAACTTGGTCAACATTAGTTCCAGCTACGACTATTCCGGCTGGAACAGATTTAAATACTTATTTTGAGAATAATCCCATTACTTCCGGAAAAGATGTAGAAGTTGCGTACGAGTTAGAAGCTGGTGGCTCATATACTATTTCCGGTGATCTAAACTTGGGAGTTAACAACGTTCAATTGCGTGGAAATAAAGTGAATCATGCGAAAGTGACATTCACAGGCTCTGGTGCTATCGTTTCGAGTGGAGGTGGTATGGCATTGAAATTTATAGATTTCGATTGTGATGTGGTGTCAAAAGGTTCTTTTGTGAAGTTTGGAGATGTGCCGGAAGAAATAAAAGGTATGAATAGTTATGGGATAGTTACGAATCCGATGATTATTCAATCGTGTGAGATTCGAAATGTACGTCATTATCTTGTTAATATAAATGGTAAGAAATATGCTATTCAGAATTTTATAGTTAGAGATTGTCTCATTAAATTTTATCAAGATGCTGAAATTTTTAATTTTAATAGCAATAATTCTTTTGTAAAAGACTTTGAACTTAGTAGTTCGACTCTATATAATCTTTCAGAAGCTAGTAATGGACGTTTTATGCGTGTTGCTGGAGGAAAAGGTGCTGATGTCGGTTGGGCTGATTGCTCAATGAATTTTACGAGTAATACTTTTTATAATATATCTTGCGACCAGGAGGCGTTTAACTCTAATGTCTGGAATAGACAGAAGAATACTGTGAATTTGAGTAAGAATATATTCTACGATTCTTGTAAAGGTGAATTTAACCGTAGAATTGTCGGAGGACGTACTGATAATGCCAAAACATGTGACAATAATTGCTATTGGTATAAAGGTGGAAGTGGTCTTGAAAAAGAAGCTAATGGTAATTATGGTGATAAAAGTACTTCAGCTTATGGCGTAGATCCCGGTTTTAAAGATCCTGCTAACGGAGATTTTACAGTGAGACACTCAGAAGTTATCAGTCATGGCAGCGGTGACCCGCGTTGGTTAAAATAAATTAAGTAAAGAAACATTAATACAATAGAGATGATACATAAGAATACATTTAAACTATGTTTAGGTATACTTCTTTCGTTTATGATGCTATTGCCGACATTGGCACAGAATACCAAATCCTTTAAAGGAGTTGTGGTAGACGAAACCGGAGAACCTATAATCGGTGCTGCTGTAAAAGTGGTAGATACTACTATTGGAACTATTACAGATTTGAATGGAAAATTTGTAATAAATGTTCCTGCTGGCAAATTGGTGGAAATATCATATATCGGATATATTTCGCAAAGAATCTCAGATTTTAAGTTGACTAAAGTAGTATTGAAAGAGGATACACAGCAGTTGGACGAAGTGGTAGTTGTTGGTTACGGAACACAAAAGAAGGCGCATCTGACCGGTGCCATTGCTACTGTTCCGATGGATGATATACAAGATATCTCGAGTGGTAGCTTGGCTAATACGTTAAGTGGTCTTGTAAATGGGGTTTCCGTTAGTGGAGGTAACTCTCGTCCAGGGGAAAATGCTCGAATTACGATTCGTCAGAATGATGTATTAGCAAGTATGGGTAATAATAATTTAGAGCCTTTGTATGTGATTGATGGATATATATATCCAACGGAAGTTAAGGTTGGCTCTTCTATTGAAAATCTGGGAGCTACAGCTTTTAATAACTTAGATCCTTCTATGATTGAAGGCATCTCTGTGTTGAAAGATGCCGCTGCTGCTGTATATGGAGCACGTGCTGCAAATGGTGTTATTTTGGTTACAACCAAAAAAGGTAAGCTTGGTACACCACAAATTTCCTATAGCGGAACTTTCGGTATTGCAGACGAAGTGTCTCGTCCTAAGATGCTGAATGCTTATGAATATGGTAGATTGTGGAATGCAGTACGGGCAGCAGACCCGACGGATACTTCTATTAATTTGCTGGAAGATTTGTTTCAAGCAGACGAATTGAATGCAATGAAGGGGCTGAATTATGACTTGTTGGATAAATATTGGAAATCTGCATTGACACAACAGCATAGTGTGAATTTAAGTGGTGCAACGGAAAAAGCAAATTATTTTGCCGGTATCTCTTATTTCAATCAGGATGGAAATTTAGGCAACTTGGATTATGACAGATGGACTTACCGTGCAGGTGTAAATGTAAAAGTGAGTAAGTGGCTGAATGCAGGTGTGCAAGTATCCGGTGATTATGGAAAGAAAAATACTCCTTTGAATAAAGTGGGAGGTTCTAAAACCGAAGATTACAATACATTGTTGACGCATCCATATTATATTCCGGAAGAAATCAATGGTTTGCCGATTGCAGCTTTTGGTATTAGCAATTCACAAGTGAGCAATGTGCAGAAGTATAACTTTTCAGCGATTCAAAATAATGGAGATTATAGTAGGAATATGACTTCCAATATGAATATCAATGCTAATTTGGAATATGATTTTGGATGGAGCAAGTGGTTGAAGGGACTGAAAGTGAGATTTACTTATTCAAAAAGTATCAATTCCGCTAAAATAAACCAATACGGTTCTTCTTATGATCTTTATTATATGGCTGACCGTGCCGGTAGCGGAAAGCATTTGTACACACCGATACCAGGACAAGAGGATGCTTATGACTTTTTGCTTACTGCTGATAATTTCCTGTATGCCAATAATGGTAAACCTGTTGTGAACGGTGATACTTCTTTCTTGAGCAGAAACATGAATCGTACGGATAACTATCAGATGAACTTTACGGTAACTTACAATAGAACTTTTGGCGATCATACTTTGGGGGGATTGTTCTCTATCGAACGTTCGGAAGCTGAAAGTGAGTATGTTGAGGGTAGTATCACTTATCCTTATGAATTCACTAATGGTCAATCCAATACGATGAGTGCGGAAGGTAAAGGTAATACTTCATTCTCTCGTTCCGAATCTGGTACATTATCTTATATTGGTCGCATTAATTATGCATATGCAGATAAGTATTTGTTAGAGTTTTTGCTTCGTTCGGATGCTTCTACCAAATTTGCGCCGGAAAACTATTGGGGCTTCTTCCCGTCAGTTTCTGCTGGTTGGGTGATTTCTCAAGAAGACTGGTTTAAGAACAATGTAAAAGGGATAGATTATTTGAAACTAAGAGCTTCTTTCGGTTTGACTGGTCGCGACAATACGCTTCCATGGCAGTGGGCACAAAATTATGCGATGGATAAAGATAAAGGTTTTATCTTTGGCACAGGTACAGATCTGAATGCAGGTAGCCATATTACGATTAACAAAAATATATCTGCCGTTAATCGCAATGCACACTGGGATAAATCTTACAAAGCTAATTTTGGATTGGATTTTAATGTCTTGAATAATCGTCTTGTTTTTGCTATCGACGGTTACTATGACTGGAATCGTGAAATGTTACTTCCATATAAATCTTCTATACCCGGTACGGTTGGAACACAATCTGCCTATGTGAATTATGGAGAGATGGATGCTTATGGAGTAGAACTTTCAGTGACATGGAGAGATAAGATTGGAAAAGATTTCAAATATAAAGTACAAGTAAACACAGGTTATACTGATAATAAAGTGCTGGTAACTGATTGGGATAGTCCGATGACATTTAAGAGTTTACATAAGGGAGAACGTTCGGATATCGGCACATGGGGATTGCAATGCATCGGCATGTTCCGCAGTTATCAGGATATTGATGAATATTTTGCTAAATATAACATTACTAAATATATGGATATGACCAAAGATCAGGTTAGACCGGGTATGTTGATTTATAAAGACGTGCGCGGGGAATTGCAACCTGACGGGACGTATGCAGGACCTGACGGAGTGGTAGACAAAGAAAACGATCAAGTAAGAATGGCAAACCGCAGTAATCCGTATGGATTCACTACCAATTTGAGTGCTGAATATAAAGGGTTCTCTATTAGTGCGCAATTGAATGCAAGTTGGGGAGGATATAGCTTTGTGCCGACAAATGCGATTAAGTTAGGAAATAAAGGAGATGCTGCCGGCGGTTATCGCGATTTGGAATATGCTAATATGCCTTCATTCTGGAATGTAGACAATATGTATGTTTATCAAGATGTGTTGGACGCTGCAGGAAATGTGGTAGTAAAAGCCAATCATGATGCTAAGTATCCTAATCTACAATATGCTTCCGTAAATAGTGCGGAATCTACTTTTTGGAGAGTTAGCGGTACGCGTATCCGACTGAACCGTTTGACGTTGGCCTATAAAATTCCATCTAAGTACACCAAAATGATAGGTATTGAGAGTTGCCGTTTTAATGTGACAGGACAAAATCTGTTGAGTTTCAACAATCCTTATCCGGACAATTTCATGGATCCGATGATTTCTTACGGTACATATCCTACATTACGTAAGTTTACGATTGGTGTGAATGTAACATTCTAAAAGAAAAAACAATGAAAAGAAAACATATATTGATAGCAAGTGTTGCTCTCATGGCAACATCCTTTCTTGAATCGTGTAGTGATGAGTTTCTGCAAGATAAGAAAAATTATGATTATGCCAGTCCGCAGGATGCCTATAACAACTATAGCGGGGCTTTGGCTCGTGTGAATGATATTTATAAGTTTATAATGCCGGATGTGAAAGGAGCACCCAGCTTCCAATACAACAGTACGGGTGACTCGGATGCGCAGTCTCAGTCGACGGAAGAATACAGTGGTTTTGGGGCTTTCGTTGATCCTCGTACGCCATTGACTTATCAAACGGGTAATAATCCTGTACCGGATTATTTTCATGGTTCAAGCGGTAATATTCAGACAATGACTTATGGTATTATTCGAAACTGTAATGATGCGATAGAAGGAATTGAAGGAAGTACATTATCACAAGAACAGAAAAATGAATTATTAGGGCAATTGTATTTCCTGCGTGCATGGCGTTATTATAATCTGCTCAAATGGTATGGTGGTGTTCCTATTGTGGATAAAGTACAGGAAGTGACAGCGGAATCAGTAACTCCTCGTTCTACTACAAAAGCGTGTATTGATTTTATATGTAATGATTTGAAAAAGTCATCCGAACTGTTGGCTCCTTTCACGCAGAACGGAGGATGGACCGGTAAGGACCTGGGACGTGTGACTTCCGGTACGGCTGAAGCCTTGCTCGGGCGTGTCCGTCTGCTTTATGCCAGTCCGCTTTTCAATCGTTCTAATGATGTGAACCGCTGGCAGCAGGCTTATGATGATATTAAAGCGTCTATAGCAGTGTTGGAAAAATGTGGAAACGGGTTGCAGAATTTTGAAGCTCCGGGAAATAATGCAGCCGGATGGGCAAAACTTTTCTCAGAAGTAGAAGGTAACAAGGAAGCAGTTATGATAACTCTTTATAATACGACAGCTTCAACGAGTGCCGCGGATTATAGCAAGAACAATCCTTGGGAACGTGGTATTCGTCCGAAAAATACTTTAGGAAACGGTGGGAAGAATCCATCAGGAATGATGGTGGATTTGTTTCCGATGGCTGATGGCAAACGTCCTGCAACTTACGGAAGTTATACAAAACTGGAAACCTCTGAATATACATACGATACTAATCCGGAGTCTCCGACATGTACCCCTGTTTTTATGAATCGTGATCCCCGTTTTTACCGCACTTTCGCCTTCCCCGGTGTACATTGGCATTTTAAGGGCGATCCGAGAAATGATAAGAACAACAATCCGTATGATGGTTCGTCTTATGAGTTGTGGAATTATGTATGGTATACCTCAGAAAAAGACAGGGATGACATTGAAAGTGGAAATACTTATGGAGCAGATAATCTGCTGGATAATGTAAAAGGACTTTATATACGCAAACGTTCGGATGATCTTCAAGTAAGTTCAAATCCGAGATATCAGTATTCACAAGAGAATGGATTTACATATAATGCAAACCCGTATATTGAAATCCGCTATGCGGAAGTATTGCTCAACTATGCGGAAGCGGCATGCGGATTGGCATATGCGAAAGGTGGAGACAATGCTTTGCTGAAAGAAGCGGTAGACCGGTTAAAGTTGATTCGCCAGCGTGTTGGATATACAGGTGATTGTGGTTTGCAGGCCAATCTTGAGAGTGATCCTGCTGCATGTATGTCTGCCATATTATACGAACGTCAGATTGAACTGGCTTATGAAGGAAAGCGTTTTGACGATTGCCGTCGTTGGTTGTTGTATGATGGTGACGGAATGGGCGGAGGACTTTACACAGATGATTTGCCTGCTTCATGGAAACTGACTGGTTGGAATGGGAATACATGCAATTGGTTGGGGGTTGTTCCACTTAACGGACAACGACGTGACAATATCGAATATCGTGTAAGAAACGATTATAATAATGGCTTGGGAGGTAATTCATGGCCGGTGGGAGATGCAAGTAAGAATCCAGATCCATTGAAGGACATAAAACGTCCGAAAGCTTTAGATCTGAACGAGGATATTTCTACATCGCAGGAAACATTGAAAGAGTTTTATGATACATATTTGATTCGTAAGAAAAAGAAAGGTGATTCTTATGATTCCAATAAAGGTGAATATAAAATAACTTTCTACCCTAGATATTATTTTCTTGGTTTGAACCAAGGTGCTCAAGGCGCAAATTCGGCAGTACAGCAAACAATTGGTTGGGGAGATTACAACAATGGTGGTGCAAATGGAACATTTGATCCATTGGCAGAATAACGAAAATATTTGAAACAGTAAATTAAGTGGGTGTGTCGGAAGTTTATTATACTTTCCGGTACACTCACTATTTCTTGTATAGTATATATTTCTATTCCTCTATAGGTGTAGAAGCTAGCATATGATGCGGATATTAAAAAGTATATGTTTACTGATTACAAATCTTTTCTTCTTTCGTCTTATTATTGTATTTTTGAATTAACAACTTCACAAAACCAAATAAAAATGAAGAAGAAACAGGTACTTTTAGCAGTTTTTGCTGCAACAATGTTGACTCCGACCGTTGCATGGGCGCAATACCCACAAATATCTGGCGAAGCCAAAGAAAACTATACAAAAATGATGACTGAAGAGCGGAAACGCTCTGATGAAGCATGGGCAAAAGCGTTGCCGATAGTACAAAAAGAAGCTAGAGAAGGACGTCCATATATTCCTTGGGCTGGTCGTCCGTACGATTTGCCACAGGCTGATATCCCTTCATTCCCAGGTGCTGAAGGTGGTGGTATGTACAGTTTTGGGGGTCGTGGAGGTAAAGTGATAACTGTCACAAATCTGAATGATCGTGGACCGGGTTCTTTCCGTGAAGCATGTGAAACTGGTGGTGCACGTATTATCGTTTTTAATGTTGCTGGTATCATCCGTCTGGAATCTCCGATTATCGTCCGTGCTCCTTACGTAACTATTGCCGGACAAACAGCTCCGGGAGACGGTGTTTGTATTGCTGGAGAATCATTTTGGGTAGATACACATGATGTGGTGGTACGTCACATGCGTTTCCGTCGTGGAGAAACGAAAGTATGGCATCGTGATGACTCTTTCGGAGGTAATCCTGTTGGTAATATAATGATCGACCACTGCTCCTGTACATGGGGATTGGATGAGAACATTTCTTTCTATCGCCACATGTACGACCCGAGTGAAGGACAATATGAAAGCAAAGACTTGAAACTTCCTACTGTAAACGTAACTATTCAAAATACTATCTCGGCAAAAGCGTTGGATACATACAATCATGCGTTTGGTAGCACGTTAGGTGGTGAGAACTGTGCATTTGCCCGTAACCTTTGGGCTAGTAACTCCGGACGTAATCCTTCTATCGGCTGGAATGGTATATTCAATTTCGTTAATAATGTAGTATTCAATTGGGTGCACCGTTCTTCCGATGGTGGTGATTATACCGCGATGTTCAATATGATTAACAACTACTACAAACCGGGACCTGCTACTCCTAAGGATTCCAATGTAGGACATCGTATCTTGAAACCGGAAGCAGGACGTAGTAAGCTGGATCATAAAGAATATGGGCGAGTATATGCCGACGGAAATATAATGGAAGGCTATCCTGAAATAACTAAAGACAACTGGAATGGCGGTATTCAGATTGAAACTCAACCGAACACTGACGGATATACTGAATACATGCGTAGCTACCAGCCGTTCGAAATGCCGTATATCAATATCATGGGAGCTAAAGATGCTTATGACTATGTATTGAAACATGTAGGTGCGAATATTCCTTGTCGTGATATTGTTGACGAACGCGTGATTGAAGAAGTAAGAACAGGTATTCCTTATTATGAAAAGAAACTTCCTAAAGACGCTTATGGTGACTTGACAGGTTTGTCTCCTAAGTCAATGGGAGAAGACGGACAGTTCAAGTATCGTCGTTTGCCGAAAGATTCTTATAAGCAGGGTATTATTACTGATGTTCGCCAGATGGGGGGGTATCCTGAATACAAAGGTACTCCTTATGTTGATACAGACAAAGATGGTATGCCGGACGAATGGGAAATTGCTAACGGATTAAATCCGAACGATCCGAGTGATGCCAATAAAGACTGTACTGGTGACGGATATACGAATATTGAAAAATATATCAACGGTATCAGCACAAAGCATAAAGTAGATTGGAGAGATATGAAGAACAACTACGATACATTGGCTGAAAAAGGAAAATTAATGTAATTATGAAAAAGATACTGATACTATCATTGCTTTTTATTTCCGGTTGGATGTCTGCGCAGGCAGTCGACTTAAATAAAGAGAATCGTGATCCTGAATATGTAAAGTCTATTGTCGGCCGATCACAAAAGATCGTTGATAAACTCGGACTTACAGATGCGAAAATAGCCGAAGATGTTCGCAATGTCATAGCCAATCGTTACTTCGAATTAAATGATATTTATGAGGTGCGGGATGCGAAAGTCAAGAAAGTAAAAGAATCCGGGTTGACTGGTGAGGCTAAAAATGAAGCTTTGAAAGCTGCGGAAAATGAAAAAGATGCGGCGCTATATCGTTCACATTTCGCTTTTCCTGCCAATTTATCTCTCTTTCTTGATGAAAAGCAAATAGAAGCCGTTAAGGATGGCATGACTTATGGAGTAGTAAAAGTGACTTATGACTCACATCTGGACATGATTCCTACTTTGAAAGAAGAAGAAAAAGCTCAAATCTATGCTTGGTTGATAGAGGCTCGTGAATTTGCGTTGGATGCAGAAAATTCGAATAAGAAACACGCTGCTTTCGGAAAATACAAAGGACGTATCAACAACTATCTGGCTAAACGTGGATATGACCTGAAGAAAGAACGAGAGGAATGGTATAAACGTATAAAAGCCCGTGGAGGTTCTATATAATTAAAAAATAAGATACTATAAAAAGAAGTGAAATTCTTTCCCATTGTAAATGGTTAGTTTGTTTGATGGTGGAAAGGGTGGCTCGGAGAGTCGCCCTTTTATCGTATATAAATTTTGAATCTATTGATTCTTCTAGTATATTTGAGTACAAACGGCGCTTTCCATCGTCTCCTCTGTATAAAAGATACAAATATAGAATATAGAAATGAAAAAGTTAAGAAATACATTAGCCGCAATAAGTCTTCTGTTTCTGGCTTCTTGTGGGGGGAACAAAGACTACTACATGTTCACTTCGTTTCATGAACCGGCTGATGAGGGGTTGAGATACTTATATAGTGAGGACGGAATTCACTGGGACAGTATTCCGGGAGTTTGGCTAAAGCCGGAACTGGGACAGCACCAGCTCATGCGGGATCCCTCGATGGTACGTACTCCGGATGGAACCTACCATTTGGTCTGGACTACAAGTTGGAAAGGTGATTTAGGATTTGGCTACGCACATTCCAAAGATCTGATCCATTGGTCGGAACAACAGATGATTCCTGTAATGGCAGACGAACCGACTACTATTAATGTATGGGCTCCGGAAATTTTCTATGACGACGAGAACGATCAGTTTATGGTAGTATGGGCTTCCTGTGTCCCCGGGCGTTTCGAAAAGGGGATAGAAGAAGAGAATAATAATCATCGTTTATACTATATCACTACAAAAGATTTTAAAACCGTTTCGAAAGCAAAACTTTTGTATGATCCGGGATTCAGTACCATTGATGCCGTTATCGTGAAACGGGCAAAGAATGACTATGTAATGGTACTCAAGGATAACACCCGTCCGGAACGTAATCTGAAAATCGCTTTTTCCGATTCTATGACCGGTCCTTATTCGCCCGCATCCCAGCCTTTCACTGAATCCTTTGTAGAAGGACCGTCTGTAGAGAAAGTGGGAGACGATTATCTAATCTATTTTGATGTATATAAGAAAAAAATATATGGCGCTATGCGTACGAAGGATTTCCGGAACTTTACAGATGTAACAGAAGAGGTAAGCATCCCTGTGGGGCATAAGCATGGAACCATATTTACGGCTCCGGAATCAGTCGTAAAAGCATTGCTGGAAGAAAAGAAATAAACCCGGAAACAATTTTAAATCAGAATAAATCATGAACAACTCTGCTAAAATTCTTGTTGTACTGGCTGCCGGTTGGTTGACTACTACAGCCTTTGCACAAGATAGAATTCATTATACAGGAAAAGAATTATCGAATCCTGCTTGTCACGACGGACAACTGTCTCCGGTAGTCGGAGTACATAACATTCAGTTGGTACGTGCCAATCGTGAACATCCCGATGCTTCGAACGGCAATGGATGGACGTATAATCATCAGCCGATGCTGGCTTATTGGAATGGACAGTTTTTCTATCAATACCTGGCAGATCCTTCTGACGAACACGTACCGCCTTCACAGACTTTTCTGATGACGTCGAAAGATGGATATCGCTGGACAAATCCGGAAATTGTGTTTCCTCCTTATCAAGTTCCTGATGGATACACCAAAGAGTCTCGTCCGGGTGTGCAGGCCAAAGATCTGATTGCCATTATGCACCAGCGTGTCGGATTCTATGTTTCTAAATCCGGCAAGCTGATTACAATGGGAAATTATGGAGTTGCTTTGGATAAAAAAGATGATCCCAATGATGGAAACGGTATTGGCCGGGTGGTTCGTGAAATAAAGAAAGACGGTTCTTACGGACCGATCTATTTCATTTATTATAATCATGGATTTAATGAAAAGAATACTGATTATCCGTATTTTAAGAAAAGCAAGGATCGTGAGTTTGTGAAGGCTTGCCAGGAAATTCTTGACAATCCGCTGTATATGATGCAGTGGGTGGAAGAAGCCGACCGTGAAGATCCTATTCTCCCGCTGAAGAAAGGATACAAAGCATTCAATTGTTATACATTGCCGGATGGACGTATTGCCAGTCTTTGGAAACATGCGCTTACCTCTATCAGTGAGGATGGCGGACATACTTGGGCAGAGCCTGTGCTTCGTGCAAAAGGTTTCGTCAATAGCAATGCGAAAATTTGGGGGCAGCGTTTAAGTGATGGTACATACGCCACTGTATATAATCCGTCGGAATTTCGTTGGCCGCTGGCTATATCTTTGAGTAAAGATGGATTGGAATATACAACATTGAATCTGGTGCATGGTGAAATCACTCCCATGCGTTATGGAGGAAATTATAAATCATACGGTCCTCAATATCCACGTGGTATTCAGGAAGGCAATGGGGTACCTGCCGATGGTGATTTGTGGGTTTCTTACAGTGTGAACAAGGAAGATATGTGGATTTCCCGTATTCCTGTCCCGGTGGAAATAAATGCTTCAGCACATGCGGATGATGATTTCTCTAAAAATAAATCAATTGCGGAACTGACTGACTGGAATATTTATTCTCCGGTTTGGGCCCCTGTTTCTTTGGAGGATCAATGGTTGAAGTTGCAGGATAAAGATCCGTTTGATTATGCCAAAGTGGAACGTAAAATTCCGGCCTCTAAAGAATTAAAAGTATCATTTGATTTGAAAGCCGGCCAGAATAATAAAGGTACACTCCACATTGAATTTCTGGATGAGAATGGAATAGCCTGTTCCCGTATAGAACTTACTGATGATGGCATTTTTCGATTGAAAGGCGGCTCCCGGTTTGCAAATATGATGAAATATGAAGCAGGAAAGATTTATCATGTAGAAGCAGTCCTTTCTACTGTTGATCGTAATATTCAAGTGTATGTAGATGGCAAGAGAGTAGGGTTGCGTATGTTCTATGCGCCCGTGGCTGCTGTGGAGCGAATCGTATTCCGTACTGGCGTACCTCGTACATTCCCGACTGTAGATACTCCTGCCGACCAGACTTATGATCTGCCGAATGCAGGTGCGCAAGATCCATTGGCTGAATATGGCATTGCCAATGTAAAAACATCTTCTACAGATAAAGATGCGTCTTCTGCTTTTTTAAAGTATGCTGACTTCAGTCATTATGCAGACTATTTCAACGGTATGGAAGACGAAAATATTGTTCAGGCAATTCCCAATGCAAAGGCTTCGGAATGGATGGAGGAAAATATTCCTTTGTTCGAGTGTCCGCAACATAACTTTGAAGAAATGTATTATTATCGTTGGTGGTCATTGCGTAAGCATATCAAAGAGACTCCTGTTGGCTATGGCATGACCGAGTTTCTCGTTCAGCGTTCTTATTCAGATAAATATAATTTGATTGCCTGTGCAATTGGACATCACATTTATGAAAGCCGTTGGTTGCGTGATCCGAAATATTTGGATCAGATTATTCATACATGGTATCGTGGCAATGATGGCGGTCCGATGAAGAAAATGGATAAGTTCAGCTCATGGAACGCAGATGCTGTTTTGGCTCGTTACATGGTAGATGGTGATAAGGACTATCTGCTGGATATGAAGAAAGATCTGGAAACCGAATACCAGCGTTGGGAACGTACGAACCGTTTGAAGAACGGATTGTATTGGCAGGGTGACGTACAGGATGGTATGGAAGAATCAATCAGTGGCGGACGGAGGAAGAAATATGCCCGGCCGACAATCAATAGTTATATGTATGGCAATGCTAAAGCACTTTCATGTATAGGAATTCTTTCCGGTGATGAGGGGATGGCTATGAAATATGGCATGAGAGCAGATACTTTGAAAAATCTGGTAGAAAATGAATTGTGGAATACACGTCATCAGTTTTTTGAGACGATGCGTACGGACTCTTCCGCGAATGTGCGTGAAGCAATCGGATATATTCCCTGGTATTTCAACCTGCCGGATACCACCCAAAAGTATGAAATTGCCTGGAAAGAAATTATGGATGAAAAAGGCTTTTCTGCTCCTTATGGACTGACAACCGCAGAACGTCGTCATCCGGAGTTCCGTACACGTGGAGTAGGCAAGTGTGAGTGGGACGGTGCTATCTGGCCGTTTGCTTCCGCACAGACATTGACAGCAATGGCTAACTTTATGAATAATTATCCGCAGACTGTATTGTCTGACAGTGTATATTTCCGTCAGATGGAATTGTATGTGGAATCACAGTATCATCGTGGTCGTCCCTATATTGGTGAATATTTGGATGAGGTGACCGGTTATTGGCTGAAAGGAGATCAGGAACGTAGCCGTTATTATAACCATTCCACTTTCAACGACCTGATAATTACAGGATTGATCGGACTTCGTCCACGTTTGGATAATACGATTGAAGTGACCCCCTTAATTCCTGCTGACAAGTGGGATTGGTTCTGCCTGGATAATGTATTATATCATGGTCATAATCTGACGATTCTTTGGGATAAGAATGGTGATCGCTATCATTGCGGAAAAGGATTGCGCATTTTTGTAGATGGTAAGGAAGTAGGGCAGGCGAATACATTGACAAAAATCGTTTGTGAAAATGCACTTAAATGATAATTTTGCGGAGTGCCCTGAAAGGGCTTAATTATATAGCGTAGGGCAACGCCCTACGTAAAAACGACAATCTGAATTTGCGCCCTGAAAGGGCATAATTGTATACAGTTCCGCCCTTTCAGGGCTTGTGGCTGGTGTGTTTTTTTCGTAGGGCGTTGCCCTACGCTATATAATTAAGCCCTTTCAGGGCACCCCAATAAATATATAATTGTAAGGCTTTCAGCCTAACCGCTAAATTCTCATTTATCGAACAAATAAAAGATACTTGAAAAATGAAATTCAAAAAGATTCTTCTTTCATTGCTAATTTGTTTGTCTTGTTTTGTACAGGCGAAGAATATAACCATCAGTCGTCTTACCTGTGAGATGCAGGAGGGACTGGTAGTGGTCGAAGGTTCACCCCGTTTGGGCTGGGTGATGGAATCGCCGGAAAATGGGACACGACAATCTGCCTATGAGATTGATATTCGGGAAGCTTTTACAGGGCGTTCCGTTTGGAATAGTGGGAAGGTTTATTCTTCGCAGAGCCAGTTAGTTTCTACAAAGGGGGCAGATATACGTCCTGATAACTCATTTAATTATAGTTGGCGCGTTCGTGTTTGGGATGAAACAGATACACCTTCCGAGTGGAGCAATGAAGCGAAATTCCGGGCAGTACCCGAAAGGTTATCTTCGGGGCAGTGGATTGGAGCTATTACCCGACAAAATGCTCATTTACCGGAAGGGCGTAAGTTCCACGGTGGAGAGCTGAAGAAACCGGAAGTGAAAGCTGCTTGGGAAGCAGTGGACACTTTGGCAAAGAAAAGTATTTGTTTGAGAAGAACATTCCAGGTAGGAGATGCGAAAGAAGGGGGTGCAAACCGTAAACCGGGCAAGAAAATAGTGGAGGCAACGGCATACGTTTGTGGTCTGGGATTCTATGAGTTTTCTTTGAATGGCAAAAAGGTGGGTAACAGTGAGTTTGCCCCATTGTGGAGTGATTATGATAAAACTGTTTACTATAACACATACGATGTGACGGAACAATTGCGGCGTGGTGAAAATGTCGTAGGAATCTTATTGGGGAATGGATTCTATAATGTGCAGGGGGGGCGTTATCGCAAATTACAGATCAGCTTTGGTCCTCCCACACTTTTATTTGAGCTGGTTATTAACTACGAAGATGGAACATGTACGACGGTTCATTCCGATAATAATTGGAAATATGATTTTAGTCCGGTAACCTTCAATTGCATATATGGAGGAGAAGATTATGATGCGCGTCGTGAACAGAAAGGATGGAATCAGATTGGCTTTGATGACAGTCATTGGCGTCCGGTAGTCATACAGGAAGCTCCTAAAGGAATACTTCGTCCACAGATGGCGGCTCCGGTGAAAATCATGGAACGGTATGATATTCAAAAGGTAACCAAACTAAATGCGGACCAAGTTGCATCAGCTTCTGTATCAACTAAGAGAACAGTCGATCCTTCTGCTTTTGTGTTGGATATGGGACAGAATCTGGCTGGCTTTCCGGAAATAAAAGTACATGGCAAACGTGGTCAGAAAGTAACTTTGATTGTAGCCGAAGCATTGACAGAGGAAGATGCTTGCAATCAGCGTCAGACAGGGCGTCAACACTATTACGAATACACTCTGAAAGGGGAAGGAGATGAAACCTGGCATCCTCGTTTCTCTTATTACGGTTTTAGATATATTCAGGTAGAGGGTGCTGTCTTAAAAGGACAGAAGAATCCGCAGAAATTGCCTGTATTAAAGAATATTCAATCCTGTTTCGTCTATAATTCAGCTAGAAAAGTTTCCACTTTCGAATCATCCAACCGGATATTTAATGTTGCCCATCGATTGATCGAGAAAGCGGTTCGCAGCAATATGCAGTCTGTGTTTACAGATTGTCCGCATCGTGAGAAACTTGGGTGGCTGGAACAGGTACATCTGAATGGTCCGGGTTTGTTGTATAACTATGATTTGACAGCATACGCTCCGCAGATTATGCAGAATATGGCAGATGCACAACATTCCAACGGGGCCATGCCGACAACTGCTCCGGAATACGTGATTTTTGAAGGTCCGGGTATGGATGCTTTTGCCGAATCTCCGGAGTGGGGTGGTTCTTTGGTTATTTTCCCTTTTATGTACTATGAGACTTATGGAGACGATTCATTGATTAAGAAATATTATCCGAATATGCGTCGTTACGTGGATTATCTCAAGACTCGTGCAGATAAAGGTATTCTTTCTTTCGGATTGGGAGACTGGTATGATTATGGAGATTTTCGTGCGGGATTCTCACGGAATACGCCCGTTCCTTTGGTGGCTACTGCGCATTATTACATGACAGTCATGTATTTGGTACAAGCTGCGAAAATGGTAGGTAATGACTTTGACATTCATTATTACACTTCGTTGGCACAGGATATAATGGTTGCATTTAATAAATGTTTTCTTCATAAAGATACGGCACAATATGGTACAGGAAGCCAATGCAGTAATGCGCTTCCGTTGTTCCTCCAAATGACGCAGGATGCAGATGAACAAGGTAGCTACCGGCCGGATGCAGATTTGAATGAGAAAGTATTTGCGAATCTGATAAAAGATGTGGAAGCACATGGCAACCGTTTGACTACCGGTGATGTGGGAAACCGTTATCTGATTCAGACATTGGCGCGTAATGGGGAACATGAACTTATTTATAAAATGTTCAATCATGAAGAAGCTCCCGGATATGGTTTCCAGTTAAAATTCGGCGCTACAACTTTGACCGAGCAATGGGACCCCCGTCAAGGTTCTTCCTGGAATCACTTTATGATGGGACAGATTGATGAATGGTTCTTTAATTCACTGGTCGGTATTCGTCCTTCTACCACTCCAAAACAAGGTTATCAGAAGTTCATCATCGCTCCCCAACCTGTGGGAGATTTGAAATATGTCAAAGCGTCGTATGAAACTTTATACGGTACCATTAATGTGGACTGGACTTGTGAGAATGGGACTTTCACTTTAAACGTGTCTGTTCCGGTGAATACTACCGCTGTCGTTTACCTCCCGGGCGAAAAAGAACCGAAAGAGATACAGAGTGGAACATATCAATTGGTTTGTGCAAAATAAAAGAACCTTTTTGTATATATTTGTAGAATTAAAAAACAATGTATTCGTATAAAAAATCATGCAGCATCTTTATTTTAATCATGTAGCATGTTTGAAAAAAACATCTCAATGATTGTCTTCAAACATTGGGAAGAAAAAAAGATTCTATTAGCATGATTTTTTAGAAGGAAACGATGAAATATACTTTAATAATATCGATTATGAATTTACGAACAACTCTTTTTGTCTTTCTTTGCTTCTGTGCAACCACAGTTCTTCGTGCCGAGCGTGTAGATATGCTGAAGGCCGGTGCAAAAGCAAATGGCAAGACTCTTAATACAAAGCTAATCAATTCAACGATTGACCGTCTGAACCGTGGCGGCGGAGGTACTCTTTTCTTTCCTGCCGGAACTTACCTGACGGGGAGTATCCATCTGAAAAGTAATATTACACTGGAGTTGGAAGCCGGAGCTACCTTGCTCTTTTCCGATAACTTTGATGACTATCTTCCTTTTGTCGAGGTTCGTCATGAAGGAGTGATGATGAAAAGTTTCCAGCCTTTGATTTATGCGGTAGATGCCGAGAATATTACGATCAAAGGAGAAGGAACTTTGGACGGACAAGGAAAGAAATGGTGGATGGAGTTCTTTCGTGTCATGATTGATTTGAAAGACAATGGCATGCGTGATGTGAATAAATATCAGTCCATGTGGGATGCAGCAAATGATACGACAGCAATTTATGCTGAAACGAACAAGGATTATGTAAATACATTGCAACGTCGCTTTTTCCGTCCTCCGTTCATTCAGCCCGTTCGTTGTAAGAAAGTAAAGATTGAAGGAGTGAAAATCATAAATTCTCCCTTCTGGACGGTCAATCCGGAGTTTTGCGACAATGTAACTATAAAGGGGATCACCATAGATAATGCGCCCTCACCAAATACGGACGGAGTGAATCCGGAATCCTGCCGCAACGTACATATCAGCGACTGCCATATATCAGTAGGAGACGATTGCATCACAATCAAGTCGGGAAGAGATGCGCAGGCCCGTCGTTTGGGAGTACCTTGCGAGAATATCACTATCACCAACTGCACCATGCTTTCCGGTCACGGAGGCGTTGTCATCGGCAGCGAGATGAGTGGGAGTGTGCGTAAAGTTACTATTTCTAATTGCGTGTTTGACGGAACAGATCGTGGAATCCGTATTAAGTCGACCCGTGGAAGGGGAGGAGTCGTTGAAGATATTCGTGTCAGCAACGTCGTAATGAGCAACATTAAACAGGAAGCTGTCGTATTGAATTTGAAATACAGTAAAATGCCTGTCGAACCTAAGAGTGAACGCACTCCGATATTCCGTAACGTACATATCAGCGGAATGACTGTGACAAACGTAAAGACTCCGATCAAAATAGTGGGCTTGGAAGAAGCGCCGATATCTGACATCGTTTTGCGTGATATTCACATTCAAGAAGGGAAACAGAAATGTATCTTCGAAAATTGTGAACGTATCACGATGGATGACGTAATCGTCAATGGTGAAGTAATTAAAAGCACCACAAATACTACAGATTAACACAGATTTTTAATTCGACTAAATTATAAGAATAATAAATCTGTGAAAATCTGTGTAATCTGTGGTGAAAAAACAACTTACATAAATTAAAAATAAATGAAACGAATCCTTTTTACTATGCTTCTTGCCGCATCTCTTTCGGCCGAAGCCCAGACGCAAACATACGAGACGGAATTTGCCCGTCCCTTGAATGAAGTACTGACGGATATACAGAACCGTTTCGGAGTCCGTTTGAAATATGACATTGATACGGTGGGAAAAGTGCTGTCTTATGCCGATTTCCGTATTCGTCCTTATTCCGTGGAAGAATCCTTGACGAATGTATTGGCACCTTTCGATTATAAATTTGTTAAGCAGAAAGGAAATATGTATAAGCTGAAAGCATACGAGTATCCACGTCGTACAGATGCAGACGGAGAGAAGATGCTGGCTTATCTGAATACACTCTATACAGACCAACAGTCCTTTCAACTTCGTGCCGATTCTCTGAAAAAAGAGGTACGTCAGCGTTTAGGTATTGATACTTTGTTGGCTCAATGTGTCAAAACCAAACCTATTCTTTCAAAGATACGTAAGTTTGATGGCTATACCGTGCAGAATTTCGCACTTGAAACACTTCCCGGATTATACATTTGCGGTTCTATCTATACGCCCCAATCGAAAGGAAAACATGCGTTGATAATCTGCCCTAACGGACATTTTGGTGGCGGACGTTATCGGGAAGACCAACAACAACGTATGGGAACTTTAGCACGTATGGGAGCTGTTTGTGTAGACTATGATTTGTTCGGATGGGGAGAGTCGGCTTTGCAAGTTGGCAGTGCGGCACACCGTAGTAGCGCGGCGCACACTATTCAGGCAATGAACGGCTTACTGATTCTTGACTACATGCTTGCTTCCCGTAAGGACATTGATACCAGCCGTATCGGTACGAATGGCGGTTCGGGTGGAGGTACCCATACTGTATTGTTGAGCGTATTAGATGATCGTTTCACCGCTTCAGCTCCGGTAGTGAGCCTGGCTTCTCACTTCGACGGTGGCTGTCCCTGCGAAAGCGGAATGCCTATTCAACTATCTGCAGGAGGAACCTGTAATGCGGAATTAGCCGCTACTTTTGCTCCTCGTCCACAACTGATCGTATCGGATGGCGGCGACTGGACGGCCAGTGTTCCTACTCTTGAATTTCCTTATCTGCAACGAATCTACGGATTCTACCAGGCAAAAGATAAAGTAACGAATGTACATCTTCCCAAAGAGAAACATGACTTTGGTCCGAATAAGCGGAATGCCGTTTATGACTTCTTCGCAGAAGTATTCAAATTGGATAAAAAGATGTTGGATGAAAGCAAGGTCACCATTGAACCGGAATCCGCTATGTATAGTTTTGGTGAAAAAGGAGCTTTGCTTCCTGAAGGCGCCATCCGTTCTTTTGACAAGGTAGCTGCTTATTTTGACAAGAAGGCTTATGCTAATTTAAAATCAGATGCTTCTCTCGAAAAGAAAGCCATCGACTGGGTAGCTTCTTTAGAATTGAACGATGATAAAAAGGCAGGTTTTGCAGTAACTGCCATTTATAATCATCTTCGTAAAGTGCGTGACTGGCACAATGAGCACCCTTATACAACAATCCCCGAGGGTATCAATCCTCTGACAGGCAAACCGCTTTCCAAGCTCGACCGTGAAATGATTGCAGATTCTGCTATGCCGAAAGAAGTGCATGAAAGGCTAATGAAAGATTTACGCAGAGTATTGACGGAAGAACAGATTGAACAAATCCTGGATAAATACACGGTAGGTAAAGTTGCTTTTACCTTGAAAGGTTATCAGGCCATTGTGCCCAATATGACGGAGGAGGAAACGGCTTTCGTTCTAGAACAGTTGAAACTGGCTCGCGAACAGGCTATTGACTACAAGAATATGAAGCAGATTTCTGCTATCTTCGAAATTTATAAAACCAAATGCGAACAGTATTTTAATGAGCATGGTCGCAACTGGCGTCAGATGTTCAAAGATTATGTGAATAAGCGAAACGCAGAAAAGAAGGCTCAAGGAAAGAAATAAAATGAAGGTAAACCCTTAACCTCCTACATAACCGGAAAATCTCCGGGATAATAGAAGAATATAATAGAGCTATGCTTTGCAACTGACAAAGCATAGCTTTATCATATCTAAAGCTATGCTTTAGTTCCCCTAAAACACTGCTATAATTTATTTCTTCACGATTACTAAACATCTTTTTCGCAGAAAATGTGTTATTTTGTAGATGGCTAACAGAAATGTATATGATATGGATAAGCAGAAAGTAGCATTAGTCCTTTCCATGGGGGGAGCACGTGGAATAGCACATATAGGAGTAATTGAAGAATTACTTCGTCACAACTTTGAGATTACTTCCATTGCAGGAAGTTCCATGGGAGCAATGGTGGGAGCAATGTATGCTTCAGGAAAAATGGAAGAATGTAAAGAATGGCTGTTTAGTTGGGACAAACGCAAGATGTGGGAATTGGCGGATCTTACCTTAAGCCGGGATGGATTAGTGAAAGGTGACCGTTTCATTAAAGAACTGAAACAAATTATTCCGGACATGAATATCGAAGACCTGCCTGTCCCTTATGTAGCGATGGCTACGGATATTGTCCGCGATCAGGAAGTCAGGTTTGACAGAGGGAGCTTACATGAAGCTATCCGTGCGTCTATTTCTATCCCTATGCTTTTCCGTCCGTTGAGAAAAGACGGTATGGTATTGATTGATGGAGGTATTCTGAATCCTCTTCCATTGAGTCATGTGCAACGCACTGAAGGAGACATTCTGATAGCTGTCGATGTGAATGCACCCATTGATACCGGAAAGAAAAAGAAAGTATCTCCTTATAATCTGTTGACAGAATCTTCCAGAATGATGATGCAGCAAATCACCCGTTACCAGATAGAACGTTGTCGGCCGGATATCTTAATTCAAATTTCCGGCGATACGTATGATATGTTGGAGTTTCATCATGCTGCTTCGATAGTGAAAACAGGAGTGGAAGTTGCTCGAAGAATATTAATGCAATAAATAGTGGATACTATCGTATTTGTTATCGTGCCCAAAAGACCTTAACAAATACGATAGAATTCATTAAAGTGATAGATTTTTATTCAATATAAATCATCTTTTTCGTCATTCCCCCGTCAATAGTGATGTTTTCTCCATTGATGAAATCATTGTTTTCCTCGCAGAGAAACAAACACATGCGGGCAATATCTTCCGGTTTGCCTACCCGCCGGGAAGGATGCTGTGAATGGTCTTCCGGCTGGAGTTGCCCATAATCATGAGTCTGTATCCATCCCGGAGCAATGGAATTTACGGTGATATTCCATTCGGATAAAGACAAAGCCAATGCATGAGTCAAAGAATAGATACCACCTTTTGACGCTGCATAACCTTCACTTCCCGGTTCACTCATCAGATAACGTGTAGAGCAGATATTTACAATTCGGCCGTATGGGTTGGGAGAGGGCTGCTTTTTACGATGGATGGCAAGCAGCCGGGAAGTGATGAATACAGGACGCAGGTTAATAGAAAGAATTTTGTCGAAATCTTCTACACTTGTCTCTGTGATAGAAGAAAATTTGCTGATACCGACGTTGTTGACAATAATATCAATATCGTTCCATTCGGCAAGAATGGTTTGCATACAACTTTCAAGTGCGTTTTTATCACTTACGTCGACCTTATGGAATGTAGCCCCGGTTGCCTTCGCAGTCTCCTGTCCCGATGTTTCGTTTATATCACAAAAGGCAACTTGATTTCCAGCTAGGCAAAAAGCTTCTACTATTGCTTTGCCTATTCCTTCCGCTCCGCCTGTTATAAATACTCTTCTTTTTGAGTCTTCCGGTTTTGAAACCGTTGAAGTGTGAGACTTCGATTCAGCCGGACGTACTGCTGTTAGTTTCTTCTTACCATATTTTTGTGCTTGTTTCCAAGCAGCTTTTCGGGCTTCGTATTGTTCCTGTTGTCTCTCTATATAATTATCTGCCATCGTTATTTTTTATTTATTGGCAAATGTAAAGTATAAAATGGATAAATACAAGAATCGACCGCTCTTTTGCGGGCAAAGGAGCGGTCGATTTCATTCGGATGATCGTTCAATATTTAAAACTTCGTCGGATCTATCTCTGCATATTTAATTCGTTGACGGCGCCATGTGTAAATGGCATGCAACTTCCCGTCTTTCCCCTGAATAATGCTAGGGTAAGAGTATTGGCTGATTGGACTATCTTCTAATGTAAGAACAGGTTGCCAATTGATACCATCTTCTGAAACGGCCACACAGAGCGGAGTACGCGGACCTTTCGGAGTTCCGGGCAATGTAGAGAAATTATTGTAGATAAGGATATGTCTACCGTCTTTCATTGTCACGGCATCCGTACCGGAATTATTATTCGGGACATTCAGCAGCGTTACTTTACTCCATGTGTCACCATTATCACTGCTCCACGCAGTTGCTACCTGTGCGTTACGTGTACGACAGAGTATCTGTAATCTTCCGTCCTTATGCTTCAGAATACTGGGTTGTATTGCATAAACAGGTTTGGCTCCTTCTCCTTTGATCGCTTCTCCGCCTTCTTGGTCATCCACATTCACACCTCCCTTTTTACGATTTTGGGTGGGGACAGATAACTCGGCATCCAGTGGTCCGACCATCTTCCAGGTCTTGCCTTTATCATCGGAAATCTCGAAATGGACACGCCATCCGTTACTTCCTTCCGTACTGGAAGGGCAGATGATACGCCCATTGATATATTCCGGTTTATTCTTAATAGGTCCAAGAAAACCTTTCGGAAGCGCTTCGCGTTTGCTCCAGGTTTTTCCTCCGTCGCGTGAACGGACAAGCCATCCTGTCCAGTCGCTCACTTTCAAACCTATTTTATAAAACAGAATCAGGTCACCTCCGGGAATCTGGAAAAGAACCGGGTTCCAGCAAGCTTTTCTGCGGGCAATAAGTGTTCCTTTTGCATCTTTCACCGGGGTACAGGTTGAATCGATTCCGGCTAATACTGCTTGTGGGTCTTTGAGTGAAAACACACCATCGGCAGCAAGTTTGGGGGTGGTCCATTCTTTAGAGCCTTTAGGTTTACGACATACCCAGATGCAACAATCCGGATTGCGCTCTTTGGTTCCTCCGAAGAAAGAGGCTACGAGATCACCATTTTTCAGCTCTACTATCGTAGCTCCGTGACATTCGGGGAAAGAAGCGTTTTCGTACAGGAATTCATCAGTCAGAATAGCCGTATTCCGGGTGGGAATGTCTACACTGAAATGATATTTTCCTGATCCGATTTTTTCTTTCCGTCCATCCGGAAGATGTACTTCCCCCGTCGTATTGGCGGGAAGTTCGATATCCCATTCCAAATGTGTGGGAGTCTTTGTCCATCGGCTGGTTATTTTTCCGTAGATACTCATGTACGATGCATCCACGTTACTCAACTCCTGAATTTCAAAAGCCGGCTGGAAGACGATATGCTTGTAACCGGACTTCCAGCGGTCCGCACGGATACCTGCCAGGTTATTGAAGCACCAAGGCAATAAATCACCTAAAAGCATCACATGATTACCGCTATTCATTTCAGGATTTGCCGTATCACCGTTCCATAACTCCCAAATAGTGGTAGCACCTTTTTCAACCATATATCCCCAGGAAGGATATGTTTTATTGGTAGCCAGTAGATAAGCTACATTGGCATGGCCGCGACGGCTCAATTCACGCAATAACCATTGTACGCCGATCACTCCGGTACTTATATGTCCCTTGTTGGTTTTAATAATGGAAGTTACGGCATTTTTAGCTACTTCATTGATGTAGTTCTTTGGCACCAGACCAAAAGCAAGTGGCAAGATATTGGCAGTAACTGTGTTGTTACCATAGAAAATACTATCCGGATATAAGGTATGTCCCGGTACGGGAGAGGTACCTTCCTTTACGTGAAGAAAACGGGCATTGAATGCGTCTTTCATGCGATGTTCCAAATCTTCCCATTCTTCTGCGTCAGCTTTCAGCCCTTGCAAGCTTGCAAAGCGGTGCATCAGTTGTAATACCTTCAGATAATAAGCCGTTGCGATCAAAGCTCCGTCAGTCTTGCGGGAAGGGTCCTTACTATGAATTAACTCCAGTGATTCGGGCGGAACGCACCAGTCACCATATTTATCTTTGGTGATGATAAAATCTTCTGTCATATAGTATTCCCGGATATGAGATACCCACTTCTTGATAGCCGGATAATTCTCTTCGATCGGACGTTTATCTCCAAAGTTTGTGAAAAGCATGTCGCAGGCCATTGGTAAAGCGGCAGGCCAGGTCACATTGTCCGAGTAGTAGTTCCAGTATGCCGGGGCTACATCAGGAATACAGCCGTCTTCCCGTTGTGCTTCGCGGATGTCACGCGTCCATTTGGTATACATGGCGTAATTATCGAAAAGCATGCTTTCTCCCCAACAGCCCATGGTACGGTCACCCAACCATGGTTGGCGTTCATTCCGTTGCGGACAGTCAACCGGCATCCCTTTATAGTTGCTCCGGATTCCCCAAAATGCATTACGGATAATCTTATTCAGAGTTTCGTCAGAACAGTTGAAAGTACCGATATGCTCCATTTCATCTTCTACTACTTCGGCAACGAAATCTTCTGCCTTCGCATTCGGATAACCGCTGACTTCTACATAACGGAACCCATGATAAATAAAACGAGGTGCCCAGGTAGCATCTTTTGTTTCGCGTCCGCTGACAACATATACATCTGTAGAACGGGCATCCCTGAAGTTTCTTGTATAAAGTTCGCCATTGTCTTGCAGACTTTCTGCAAAACGGAGACGGATGCTATCGCCAGCCTGTCCTTTTATCCGGAAACGTACCCAGCCCGCCATATTCTGACCGATATCCAGGATATATTTGTTACCGAGCTTTTTAATAGAAACGGGCTTCAGGGTTTCTGTAACTTTCATGCCCGGCATCATTTGTGCACGCAATGTTCCTGAAGGAATACTGACACGTTGGGCCGGCATCCAGTTTTTGTCATCATATCCGGTTTGAGTCCAGGCTCCTAACTCTTTACGGGCATCATATTCTTCGCCATCATATTCATTATTGCTACGGATAGGACCTTCAGTAGTCAATTTCCATGAAGTGTTTGTAGCAATCGTTTCTTTGCTGCCGTCTGCATATTCCACAATCAGATTCAACCGGAGTTTAGGATAACCGAAAGTCGGTATCTTATACGGTTTATAGTTCTGACGCATCGTATAGAAGCGACCATTTCCAAGAGTTACTCCAATAGCATTTTCTGTTTGAAGCAGTGAAGTAACATCGTATGTGTTGTACAGAATTGTTTTCCGGTAGTCGGTAGGAGCAGGTGCCAGTACTTGATTGCCGATGCGTTGTCCGTTGATAAACAACTCGTACAATCCCATTCCGGCGATATGTACTGTGGCACGTTTCACACTTTTCTTTACTGCAAACTCTTTACGGAGATAACGGGCTGCCAAACGGCTCCATTGTGTTTCGCTGTCTCCGGGAGCGGTCCTGTCCAAGCCGATCCATTGCCCTTGCCAGTCCGCTTCATTAAATAGTCCGGTGGTCCAGAAAGCCGGAGCACTCCAATTCGTTGCGCCTTTGTTGGTGTCTATTTTTACTTTCCAATAGTAGGGGGCATTACATTTTAATGTTTTTCCCTGATAAGTGATCCATTGAGAAGCGTCAGATTCAATCTTTCCTGAATCCCAAATATCTCCTTTTCCTTGTTCCAATAGCTCCGGGGAAGATGCGACAAGAATGTGATACGCAGTTTGTATCACATTCTGTTCATCCGATTCGATGCGCCAGCTCAATCGGGGTTGGCGCACATCGATACCTGCCGGATTTTTCAACTGCTCCGTTCGCAGGTCAGTTATACCTATGGCTGCGTATAGTGAACCTGCAAAGAGCAGAAGAAAGAAAAATGATACTATTCTTTTATTCATAAGTATGTTCTCATAATTCGTTTATATAATAAATTTAGGCACGGATTGCATGGATTAACGCTGTCGTTTTACTTATCTGTCATTCTGAAAGCCGTGAAATCCGTGTAATCTGTGCCTAATAATACAAAATTATTTAGCCCATTTTTGTTGTGCATTTGGTAATTCTGTCCAGGCCTTCTCTACATAGTTCTTACTACTATCCACTACAATCAGAATATGATCGTTTCCACTGCAATAACCACTGTCGTGCTGGAATTTGTGCACTCCGTTATCAAATTCTCCGATGTATTCCAGTTTACCATCTTTCGTGGTGTACCACCAGGCATTCTTTTTTGCGCCGCTAATCTTGCTGAAATCAACTTCCATCGGACGTCCGGTATAGTTGTATACCATCAGATAATCATTTCCACGTGTAGCGATAGCGCGGTCATAACGTTCTCCATTCTGTCCTGTGATGATAGACTGATCGGGTATGCGTTCGAAGAACGGGAAAGTCAACATCAGGTTTTTCAGATACTTCATCTGATTGTAGCCCGGATCATTCAACGCATCATACCAAGGTTTCTTTGCACCATAAGCACCACCTACACCCGGTTTGATAAATTGCATGATGGAATTATGACCGTAAGTATGTCCGAAAGAACCTGCAAATACAGACCAATAAGCATAACGACGTACGTCATAATCCTTCCACAACAGTTCGTTTTCATCGTGCAGACCATGAGGTATTTCTTCATAGATCGGTTCACCGTCAATCACAGGCTTCATGGGTTTCATGGCCAGGCTGCGTTCTACAAAACGCCAGTTATCTTCTTCCGTATTTTCTTCGATAGGGTAGTCACCATCTCCGAAACGTTGCCCGTAGCGACGATGTCCGCTTTGAAACATGTTGAAATCCAACCAGGGAGCGTTATTGAACCAAGTTGCGGAAGTTGTTCTTCCACGTGGATGGAATGTCATCAGGTGATTTTTGTCGATAGCTTTGATAGAGGTTGCCAAAGCTTCCCATTCAGCAGTTTTCACGTCGCCACGGATATCTCCACCGATAAACCAGATAATATTCGGTTCGTCCTTATAACGCTCTGCCAAAAACTTGCCGTATGCTTTTGCCTGTTCTACAGTCATCTCGCCCCGGTTCACCGGGCTTCCCCAAATGCAGACCATGCCGATATACTGACCTTTCTTGGCTGCTGTACGGATAATGTAATCCATGTGATCCCAATAACCGTATACGCCTTTTTGATTGATGTTTTTGAAGTTGTATCCGTCAATCATCGAATATTGTCCGTAGATATTCATAGACGGAACATTATTCAACGTTTGAACCTGAATCACGTTGTATCCACGACGTTTGCATTGTTCCAGGTAATATTCGGCTTCATCCCGGTTCAAGCGTTCAGGCAATAGCCAACCGGTTTCTCCTAACCAAAAGAAAGGAGCACCGTTTTCGTGTTTCAGGTAACGTCCCTCTTCGGAAACTACGAGTTTGCCGTTGTCCCAGGGGATATACGTCTTTTGTGTTTTCTTCTGTGCTGCAGCCGAAGTTGCCATTGTCAATAGCAGCAACAAAAGGGGAAGAATCTTGAATTTTCTCATTGTATTTTATCGTTTTTAGTTTATTTTTTAGTCATTTTCTCATACTCAATAGCAGCCAAGATGAATGAACCTACCGATTTCGGATCATTTTCTATGATCGGTTCACTGATATAATACTCAAATGAGCCGTCACGATATCTTTTTGAATCTCCGCCCAATCCTGCAACAGCACAGCAATTGGTAATTGTATAGCTGCCATCCTCTTCCAAACGGGTAAATGTCTTTACCATTCCGTCAAAGGCTTTTTGTGTCGGTTCGATATACTCGTTGCCAATATATCCTTTATTGATAGCTTTGGCAAGCGTATAGATAAACAGGGCAGTGGCAGATGATTCCAAATAATTACCTTCACGTGCTCCCTGATCGGTTACCTGATACCAGGTTCCGGATGAAGGATCTTGGTATTTCACAATCGCTTTTGCCAATCCCTGTAGAATTTGTATAATGCTGTCACGTCCGGCTGTTTCCTGTGGCAGGAAGTCCAGTACATCTACAATAGCAGCTCCATACCATCCGATACTGCGACTCCAAAAATTAGGAGAACAACCTGTTTCAGGATTTGACCATTTCTGTTCGCGACTTTCATCCCATCCGTGATAAAAAAGCCCTGTTGCAGGATCATAAGTCTTGCTATTTATCAAAAGAATCTGTTTTGTTGCTTCGTCAAATAAAGCGGGCTCATTAAAAGTAGCACCATATTGAACCAGATAAGGAGAAGCCATAAAAATTCCGTCCAGCCACATTTGATGAGGATATCTCAATTTATGCCAGAATCCTCCCTCACTGGTACGGGGTTGCTCTGCCATTTGCTTGCGCAAAGTATCCATGGCTATTTTGTAACGTTCGTCTCCGGTCTGTGCGTAAAGATCGAAAAGAATCTTTCCACCGTTGACATTATCAATATTGAATGAAAGATATTTCATGGTTTTGATATGTCCGTCAGCATCGATCAGACTATCTGCATATATCTTGGCATACTCATAATATACGCTGTCCCCGGTATGTTTCCATTCTTCCAACATGGATTTCACTACTAATCCGTGGGTATATCCCCAGCGTGGTTTTTTAGCTTTTTCAATCATCCAGGGTTCGGGGAAACGTTTCATTTCGGAGCGTGCCATGCGTTCACTCCATTTTTCCGTTTCTGTTTTTTGAGGTGCTGCGCAAGCTAGGAAACAAGCAGTTCCACAGGCGACAATCAGTTTCAATAAGTTTTTGTTCATATCGGTCGAGTTATTATTTTTCAATCAATACATATTCTTTTCCTGCTTTGGTAGGTAGGTCATAGAGGTATGTCTCTGCAATTTCCACTTTGTTCAAGTTGGCCTTTTCGTTAATCAATGGCTCCGGAATGGTGGGGACTGCATAAAGAGGGTTCGGATTTTCACCTTTGGCACGCTTCAAGCCATTCCCGGTTAATGGGTTGAGCGAACGTAAACGACAATTTCCTCCCTTATGAGATTTGACAACCAGCCGGCTGACTTTCCCGTTTTTCCAACTCAAATCAAGTTCGAAACCTCCACGGGCAATGATTCCTTTGATAGAACCTGCTTTCCAAACGGTAGGCAGTGCGGGAAGCAAATATATAAAACCGTCGTAGCTTTGCATCAACATCTCTGCAATGCCTGCGGCACAACCAAAGTTTCCATCAATTTGAAATGGCGGATGCGCATCGAACAGGTTAGGGTAGGTGCCTCCTTTTTTCTTTTCATTGCGTACGAGAGTCAGCTGGTCAGTTATCAGCTTGTAGGCGTGGTCACCATCAAGCAGGCGTGCCCAAAGGCAAACTTTCCATCCCATGCTCCACCCGGTCGACGGGTCGCCACGGTGAATCAGAGAAGTACGTGCTGCATCAAATAATTCAGGAGTACGGTAAGGGGAAATCTGATTGCTGGGGAAGAGTCCGTACAAATGAGAAATGTGACGGTGTACGTCCTTCGGATCATCCCAGTCGAACATCCACTCTTGTAATTGCCCCCAATGTCCCACCTGCATGGGAGCCATTTCTTTGAGACGTTGTGTCAGATGAGAGGCAAACTCCTGATCTGTATCCAGTATTTGAGAAGCAGATATAATTGCTGTCCAAAGATCGAAAATCAATTGGTTGTCCATGGTGCATCCGGCAGCTGTAGTAGCTTTCCCGTTACTTCCCGAATGTACATTCTCCGGTGAATTACTGGGGCAGACTACCAGCCAGTTGTGTACGGGGTCTTTCACCATAATTTCATCAAAGAAACGTCCGGACTCTTTCAGTATCGGATAGACAGAACGCAGGAATTCCACATCTCCGGTGTATAGATAACGCTCCCAAAGATGTCGGCAAAGCCATGCGCCACCACTGGGCCACATACCCGAAGGAGCTTTGTCAACTGCTCCTGTAATACGCCATATATCCGTGTTATGATGCAACACCCATCCGTTGGCTCCATACATAATCTTAGCCGTCTCTTTACCTGTGTCACTCACTTCTTTTATCAGACGGAATAACGGTTCATTCAGTTCACTTAGATTCGTTACTTCCGAAGGCCAGTAATTCATTTCCAAATTGATGTTACAAGTATATTTGCTATCCCAGGAAGGGAATAATTTGTCATTCCAAATTCCTTGTAAATTGGCGGGTTGTCCTCCCGGTTGGGAAGAACAGATCAACAAATAACGTCCGAATTGAAAATAGGTGGCAACCAGATGTGTGTCATTGGTGTTTTTGAAATTCTCCACACGCTTATCGGTGGTTACATTCGCATATTGGTCTCGTCCCAAATCAAGAGAAACGCGTGTCAGATATTGTCGGTAAAAATCAACATGATTCTTCTTCGATTCAATGAACGGATGAACCATTGCTTTCGCCAAATAGTTCTTTGCCCGCTCTGTCTGATTACCGGTGATATCTTGATAGTTGTTGAAATTAGTTGCAATGGATACATAGATAACCGCTTCGTCGGCTTTCTCAACAGAAAGTATTCCATCGGCACAAGCTATTTTCCCACCTTTATTTTTAGCAGTCAATCTGCCTTGAAATTCTACTTTCCCTTTCAATCCTTCATGCAAGGAAGAGACTCCCGAGAGTGTCACACAGTTTCCCTCTTCAGAAGCGATCATAACATCCTGGTGAGGGGAAGTGAGTTGTGCATTGAAAGTAATTTGTCCAGGACGATTGGCGGTCAGTCGTACCATTACTACCTGATCGGTGAATGAGGTGATCGTTTCGCGTTGATACTGCACTCCGTCTACTTCATAACGTACGATTGCACGTGCGGAATCCAGACTTAATTCCCTGTAATAATTGGAATAACGTGTATGACCTGGAAAAGCGATTCGCAGGTCACCAAAACTTTGGTATGGCATTCCTGAATTAGTCTTTGCCATCACCTTCTCTGTGGCCAGTGTCTGTGCTTCAAGATATTTTCCGGCAAAGACCAGCTCACGCACTTTCGGAATATATTCCAGTGCATCCGGATTGGCGTTATTATTGGGACGTCCCGCCCAAATGCTTTCTTCGTTTAGTTGTATTTGTTCTGTGCCTGGTGTTCCATATACCATGGCCCCCAAACGACCATTCCCAAGGGGTAATGCCTCGGTCCATACCTGTGCGGGACAGTCGTACCATAGCTTGTATTCGGGTACAGAAGACTTCTGTTCCTGCGCCTGAATACAACCAACAGACATCGTGACGAACAGATATCCGATTAATCTCTTTTTATTCATTTCCTTCCAATTGCTTTTATACTTTTATAAAAGGACGATTGAAAGGGATTTTTGTACCCACTATGCAGGCAGTAAGAAAGGGAGAAGAATAAAAATAAGTTAGCAAACTTAAATGCAGTTATAAAGCCATTAAAATAGATGAATTTCGACAAACAAACAGATATACTGATTGTTGTCACATTGAATCATTCGTTTTTTTATTCACCTAAAAAATACAGATTATGGCAAAGAATTCTCCCGATGAAGGAAAAAACATCAAAATGGTAGAAAAGCAGGCGGTTGAAGCCTCTATGATCAACCTCAAAGAGTACCGGGCAAAAAGGCAATTCGGTAAAACACCGGAACCGATGGCGGATACGGTGGAAACTCCCAATCGAATGCCTGTTTTTGTTGTTCAGAAGCATGATGCCAGTCATTTTCATTTCGATTTTCGTTTGGAAGTGGATGGAGTATTAAAAAGTTGGGTGGTGCCTAAAGGACCTTCCATGAATCCAAAAGATAAGAGGTTGGCCATAGAAGTAGAAGACCACCCCTTGAGTTATGCGCACTTTGAAGGAGTTATACCGGAAGGTAACTATGGAGCAGGTACGGTGGAAATATGGGATAGTGGAACCTATGCTTACGTTGGTAATAATCGTAACATTTCCGCTGCCATTAAAAATGGAATACTTGAATTCAAGTTACACGGGCATAAACTCAAAGGGCTATTTGTCCTTATACATACCAATATGGATGATCAGGATAAAGACTGGCTGTTGATAAAGAAAGACGATGTATTTGCGGCCACTCACGTTTACGATGCAAAGATTATTCCGTCTTATGATGAGGTATTCCTGTAAACTATGATCTGACAGTACTTATCAGAAGTCTATTATTTTCAAATTATATACGTGGCTTTATAATTCTACTTATTTCATTATTCTAATGATTAAGTGGAACTATATGCTCGTGTGGTTGTATTGTTTTGCGATAAAATATTTTACAATTACTGTGTTTTGCCAAATGAAATGATGATTTTAGAATCTATCCCTTGATATTTCGGTAACAAACGATATTGTTACCACTTTTGATAGAAAACACCCATTGTTTTTGTTAGAATCCACCTCATATGTGGACGTTGAAAACTTTATACTTGTGCCGGATTTAGACACGTTAAAAGATCATCAAACGTGTTTTGATGAAAATGTAAGTATTAATCAAATCCTATATAAGTATGAATGATTGTTACCTGAGTTTATTATTAAACTTTCGCGCTTTACTTTCTATAGATAGTGGAGCCAATTTAGTAAACAGTAAACAAGCTATTGGCGTAATTTTGCCTGATTTATCATTGCTTGGTTATGCAGTTCCTGTAGAGAGTTTCGGCATTGGGCTATTTATTGTTTTGTTTGCGTATCTTGCGGTAGAGTATAATGTCCAGTTGTTGTCACATGAAAAACTTAAGATAGCCATGAACATGCTCCATACTACGCATACCCCGTTGATACTGTTACGAAATCAATTGGAAGAACTTAAAACCGGTAATCTTCCCGAATCGTTTTCCCAACAGGTAGAAGAGGCATTGGGATATACCGAATGCATTATATATTGCAATCAGAATATTGTAACCCTCAATAAGGTAAACAAAAAAATACTTCCTAAGACATCAACAGTAAATTTGGAACTCTCTTCTTATATTACTTCTATTGTTAATCAATGTCGTCCCTATGCTGATTCGCGCCGTATACAACTGACTGTCAGCGAATGTTCGGATTGCGTCAGTTGCAGGATCAATGAGAACATAATGACGGCAGCGCTTCAACATCTTATAAGCAAACTAATTTTGGGTTCCGATTTAGGTTGTTGCATATCAATCAATATAACACATACAACAGATTCCTGGCAGTTGCAGATTACTTCCTCAAAATCAACGTGATATATCTATCAGCGACTTGCGTACATGTGTTGCAAATATAACGCAAACCCGAAAATAAGCATCCATAAGCAACCACAGCTCTTGCTTGCAAAATTACGATTTTTATTCATAAATAAAGAGATGTAAACGCATAAAAATCAAAAGAAAGCGATGTTTTTAACAGATTCTTCGGTTTTATCCTTACCTTTGTGTATGATATTGGGATGTTATACCCAAACAACAATAAGAAAACGATGCAGATACATAACAATACATTGATAGCGGAATGCTCGGCTTACGATTTCAAGGAAATGTTGGAGCGTAAGAAAGTAAAGTCATGGCTTAAATCCGTGTCGGCATTTGCCAATACGGACGGTGGCAGTTTGTTCTATGGAGTGAATGATGACGGCGTAATTGTAGGGTTGGAGAATCCACAAGCCGATGCTGATTTTATCAGTGAAATGATAAAGGCACGACTTGACCCTGTGCCAGAAGTTCAACTTATTCCGATAGAACATGAAGGACATACCCTGCTTGAAGTGAAAGTAAAGGCAGGAACGCTTACACCTTATTACTATTATCAGGATGGGACACGTACCGCATATGTACGAGTTGGGAATGAAAGTGTAGAATGCAACTCCCAACAATTACTTTCGTTGGTATTAAAAGGCACGCACATGACTTGGGATTCACTGCCTACCCAAGTGGATGCCAGCAAACATTCTTTCATCATCCTTGCCAATACTTTCCGTGAGCAAACCCATCAGGAATGGAACGATAAGTATCTGGAATCATTCGGGCTGGTAACTCCTGACGGCAAACTGACCAATGCAGGATTGCTGTTTGTGGATAATTGCACGGTATTTCAATCGCGTATTTTCTGCACCCGTTGGACTGGACTCTATAAGGATGATGCCATCAGTTCCGTAGAACATCGGGCTAACCTTGTGCTGCTCTTAAAATATGGTATGGATTTCATCAAAAACTATACCATGAGCGGCTGGGTGAAGATGCCAAACTATCGCCTTAACCTCCCCGACTATTCCGACCGTGCTATCTTCGAAGGATTGGTAAACCATCTTATCCATCGGGATTATACCGTGATGGGCGGTGAAGTACATATCGATATTTACGATGACCGTGTAGAACTGGTATCACCGGGCGCAATGCTTGACGGAACACAGATTCAAGACCGTGACATATACAAAGTGCCGTCCATGCGCCGCAACCCCGTCATTGCGGATGTGTTCACACAGTTGGATTATATGGAAAAACGTGGTTCCGGCTTACGCAAAATGCGAGAGCTTACAGAGAAGCTACCCAATTTCCTGCAAGGTAAAGAGCCGCAATATCAAACGGAAGCGACTTCTTTCTACACCACATTCTATAATTTGAACTGGGGTGACAACGGAAGAATGCCTGTTGAAGAAGTAGCCAACAGAGTAAATAGTACCCTCGAAAAGTACCCGGTAAACGAAGAAAGTTCGGTCGAAAAGTTCGGTGTAAACACAAAAGAGTTCGGTGTAAATGAAGAAAGTTCGGTCGAAAAGTTCGGTGTAAATGCGGATAAGTTCGGAGATACATCGGAAACACAGAAGAAAGTCAGTAAAACTGCACAAAAGATAATCGACCTCGTTATTTCAGATCCTTCAATCACAGCTGATAATATGGCCAACAAGATTGGTGTAACTAAACGCGCTATAGAGAAAAATATCAAGAGCCTTAGGGGTATGGGAATTTTGGTTCACGAAGGTTCAGACAAGGCTGGTTATTGGCGCATTATTGTTAAACCATAAACAGAACAACAAACCTATGGAGACCTCTTTCATACCATTCTTTGCAATCATAGCCGTTTTGATTATCGCCTTTTTGTTTGCCTCTTTGCCACAGGTAAACCATAAAACGCGATACCGAGTGCTTTATGCAATAGCCATTATCATGCTATTAGCTGTTATCCCTATTAGTGAATATATGGCTGGTGGCATACAAAACTCAAGTAACAATTATCTGCTTGTCCTAATATTCGATATTGCAGTAGGATATTTCTGTATGTACATTGCTGCTTTGCTAAAATTCAACGTTCTTAAACGAAAGAACCAAGCATTAGAAAACGCCTTGACAGAAAAGCAACAAGAAAATGTAGCAATCCTATTGGAGCATCAAAACGAAAAACAACAAGCACTCCGGCAAAGAGAGCTTGAATGGTTAGCTGGGAAAATAAAGATGTTTACCGAAGAAGAACAGGAAGCTATTCTTGCCAGTGCTCTATCATTTGCTGAACATGACTTGATAGTTGCTCCCTCAATAAGCATACAGCCCAAAGAAACATGTAGTCAGCAAGAACTAATGTACTTTGTCTGCTCTGCTTTTTACAATATGGATAAAAGCCGTAGTGAAGTTGTGGGTTTCTTATATAAAGTTTTTCCTCTCTATTTTCCTGCTGGAGAAAGTGCATTGGCTAAAAAGATGCCGGGATTGGAGAAAGTTAAGGAAAGGAGAGAAAAAGAAAATGCTCAATAACAATTAGTATTATTAGCGTCACTTATTTCTAATTAAATTTTAACACGAATAATAATGAGTACAAAATTTTTCACAAACAGCACAGGAAACACCTTGTTTGATAAATTCAAAGGTATTGCTGCTGATATGATAAATTTCGATAGTTTTTTAGCAGTTGTTGGATTTTTTCGCTCATCTGGTTATTTTAAATTACGAAAAGAGTTGGGTAATGTATCAGAAATTAAAATATTGGTAGGTATTAATATTGATGATATTTTTCGCAAACACAATAAAGCTCTATTGATGTTAGCAGACGAAGATAAAGCGAAAGAAATCTATCACAACGGCTTCAAAGAGGACATTATTAATGCCCAATATTCTCCTGAAGTAGAAGAGGGTATTTTACAGATGTGTGAAGACCTTGTTTCAGGACGCTTACAAATGCGTATCCACGCTACTAAAAACTTGCACGCTAAATTCTATCTCTGTTTGCCACAAAATCATAGCGAACATAGCGATGGTTGGGTTATTATGGGATCGTCAAATATCTCTGATTCGGGTTTAGGCATTAAGCAACCACCACAATACGAACTTAATGTAGCGATGAAAGACTTTGACGATGTGAAGTATTGCTCTGATGAGTTTTGGGCTTTGTGGAATGAAGCTGTGCCATTGACTGTAGAAGATATTGAAGAGTACAAGAAGAAAACATATTTGGGTTATCAGCCAACGCCATACGAACTATACATAAAAGTGCTTATCGATACTTTTGGCGACCAAGTGGAAGATGATTTTTCTATTCAGTTGCCCGATGGTGTCAAGGATTTGAAATATCAGAAAGATGCCGTTATTCAAGGCTATCAGATGCTGATGCAGCATAACGGCTTGTTTCTTGCTGATGTTGTAGGTTTGGGAAAGACTATGATTGCTACAATGATAGCCAAGCGATTTGTAGAGGCTAACGGTAAAAACACCAATATCCTTGTTGTTTATCCTCCTGCTCTGGAAGACAACTGGAGAAATACATTCAAGTTGTTCGGCATCTACAAAAAAGCTCAGTTTATCACTAATGGTAGCCTATCCAAAGTTCTTGACGGTAAAGACAACTACAAGGATAAAGAGGAGTTTGATCTAATCATTGTCGATGAAGCACACGGTTTCCGTAGCGATAGTTCGGGCAAGTATGACGAGTTGCAGAAGATATGCAAGTCTCCTTGCATAAATATGGGCTTATTGAAGAGTTCACAGAAGAAAGTGATGCTTCTTTCAGCAACTCCGCTCAACAACCGTCCCGATGATTTGCAGAATCAATTATTGCTGTTCCAAAACAGTCAGAGTTGTACCATTGATGGAGTTCCAAACCTCAAAGGTTTCTTCTCAGAATACATATTGGACTACAAGCGATTGATGCGTGAACGTGACCAGCGTGATGTTACATCCGAAGTGGATAAAATATATGAGCAAATCCGTAGTAAGGTTATCGACAAAGTAACAGTTCGTCGTACACGCAACAACATTCTAAATGACCCTGATTATAGAGCAGACATCAAGTCTCAGGGCATCATATTCCCCAATATTCTGCCACCTAACGAATTGGAGTACGTGATGGACTCCGACACAAGTAATCGTTTCTACGAAACATTGAAACAATTAACCGACGGGAAAACAGATGAGAATCCAGAGGGCAAGGGACTAACTTATGCTCGTTATCGTGCAGTAGAGTTTTTGAAGCCTGAATATCGTAACAAGTACAAGAATGCTGTACATATCGGTCAGACATTGGCAGCTATCTATCGTGTCCATATGGTAAAGCGATTGGAGAGTAGTTTCTATGCTTTCAAGAAGTCGCTCCGCACACTTCTTCGTATCACAACCGATATGATTAAGATGTTTGAAGAGGACAAGGTTATCATTGCTCCTGACTTGAAAGTAAAAGATCTTCAAGCAAAGAATATGGAACTTGACGAGATTATAGAGTATGCTATTACAAAAGGATATGCCACAGAAGATATACTCTTTACCGCAGATGCTTTCAGTTCCGACTTTGTTGAAATGCTCCATCACGACCGTGAGATATTGGAACAACTCAATGCAGATTGGGAGAAAGAAAATGACGACCCAAAATTCGATAAGTTCCAAGAAAACCTTACTCATAACTTCTTCGATAAAGAGAGAAATCCATCGGGCAAATTGGTATTGTTCTCCGAAAGTGTAGATACACTGAACTATTTGTACGATAGACTTACAAAGGAAATTGGTCGTTCCGATGTCTTAATGGTTACAGCAGCCAACCGCAATCGTTTGGGGCAGACCATCAAGGAAAATTTTGATGCAAACTTTGACAGCGATTCTATGAGGTACAACATTATCATTACCTCTGATGTGTTAGCGGAAGGTGTGAACTTGCATCGTTCTAATGTGATTGTCAATTATGATTCACCTTGGAACGCTACCCGATTGATGCAGCGCATCGGTCGTGTAAACCGTATCGGATCAGTTGCTACCAACATCTACAACTATATGTTCTACCCATCTCAACAGGGAGATAAAGAAATTCAGTTATATAAGAATGCCCTTGTCAAGTTGCAAGGTTTCCATTCGGCATTTGGCGAAGATGCACAAATCTACTCCAAAGAGGAGATTGTAAAGGAGTTCCAGATGTTCGATAGCAATGTAAAGGATAGCATTGACAAGAAAATTGCCCTATTGCGTGAGGTACGTGAACTCTATAATAGCGACCGCAAACTGTATCACAAAATCAAGGCACTGCCAATGAAGAGCCGTGTAATGCGTGATACAGGAAAGCATAGCGGTAAGTCTATAATATTTGTTTCTTCCAATGTTAAAACAGAGTTCTATTTGGCATCAGCAACTAGTGTGGAGGTTATTGACTTCCTTGAAGCAGTAAAATATCTCAAAGCGAAGCCAGAAGAACAGCCTGTGCCATTTTCTAAAGAAGAGCAACACTACAAACATGTAAATAGTGCATTAGCTCAATATACGACCGAATATGTGGAGGCTGCCGATACATCATCCATCAACCGCACTGACCTTGACAAGACTTCGCTTGAAGCCAACAAGTTCTTGCGTACTATCAAGCAGATAACAACCGATAATGAATTGAAATCACAATGCGATGTGTTGATGGGATATATCAATGAAGGTATCTATGCCCAACTACCTCGTTACTTGAAAACTTTGTCTCGTGAATACAAGAACGACCGTGCAAAGATGAAACAAAACGAGTATAGTTTACAAAACAAAATTTCGGAACTACTTAGCGAGTATCAGACGATGAACAAAGAGCAACGCCACGATGCCCAAGATATTTCCAATCCACAAATCATTATTTCAGAGAGTTTCAAATAAATCACTCACTATAAACCAATATTACTATGGCAACTATATATACCTCAGATAGTTTAAGAAACATATTCCAATCGTCATTCAACTTGACACAATGGTATAGCTTTTCGCAACACTTTTTCAATGCAAGTGAATTGAAAGAGAAGCCTGAAAGAATTATTGAGAACACTTCGGATGAAGGCTACTATTTAGGTAACATAAATACTACTGATAGTTACCGTATAGGTTTGTTTCATTATAATATCCGTCAAGGCTCTGTCGCAAATAAACGTGTAGGACTTCGCAATCTCGTAAAATCATTTATCAACCCTACTTGGGGCGAATTTGATGCGGCATTGGTGGTATTTGATAGTGGCGACCATTGGCGTTTGTCATTCATTTGTGATATTAATGGTGAGGCAACATCGCCTAAACGTTACACTTTTGTACTGGGTGACAAAGGAAGTCATTATAACACACCAGTAGCCCGTTTCATCGACTTGCAACAGAAAGGTCTTTCTTTTACCAACATCAAGGAAGCGTTCTCCGTGGAAGCACTATCGAAAGATTTTTATAACAAGCTCTACAATTGGTATTTGTGGGCTTTGTCTGAGGATATAAACGTCACCTTCCCCAACAATCCCAACACCGAGAAGGATGACCGAGAGAACATCAATGTCAAGTTGATACGCATGATAACACGTCTGCTCTTCGTGTGGTTCATTAAACAGAAAGGACTGGTGCCTGACAGTATCTTTAACCCGAAACAGTTAAAGTCCATTCTTGTTGACTTTGATGAAACATCGCACATTGATGGCAACTACTATAATGCCATCCTGCAAAACCTCTTTTTTGCCACGCTCAACTGTGCCATTATCGATGAGGAGGGCAATCCTCGCTGTTTTGCTGCCTCCAAGTCTGGACGTGATACACGGAACCTTTACCGCTACAAGGAAATGTTCCAACAGAAAGAAGAGGAGATACTGACTCTCTTTGCCCACGTTCCGTTTCTGAACGGTGGACTCTTTGAGTGTCTCGACAAACCCAAAGATTTGTATCTCAACCAAGAATATGACATTTTTTATGACGGCTTTAGCCGCAATGCTACCAAATCATCTAATGGTAACTTCAAGTATCGGGCGTTTGTTCCCAACATTCTTTTCTTTAATGATGATGAAGACCAACCTGGACTCATTAATTTGTTGAAGCAATACAACTTCACCATCGAAGAGAACTCGCCTACGGATGCCGTCATATCGCTTGACCCCGAATTGCTCGGTCGTGTGTTCGAGAACCTTTTAGCGGCATACAATCCCGAAACACAGGAATCGGCACGCAAATCCACTGGCTCATTCTATACGCCGCGTCCCATCGTCGACTATATGGTGGACGAGGCCATAAAGAGTTATCTCCTTGGCAAACGACTCGACCGAATAAGCGAAGAAAAATTGAATGCACTATTTAAAGAGAGAACCGTTTCTACAGATTGGACAGATAGCAACAAGGATGCTATCGCCAACGCGCTCAAACAAGTCAAGATACTCGACCCAGCCTGCGGCTCGGGAGCGTTCCCCATGGGGTGTCTCTTGCGTATTGTTGACATCATAGAGTTGCTCAAGGGAGATACGGTCGACCGCTACCAACTCAAACTCACTATCATTGAGAATTGTGTCTATGGCGTTGATATCCAGCCAATCGCCATGCTTATATGTAAACTGCGTTTCTTCATCTCGCTTATCTGCGAGCAGAATGACATCGACTTTAGTTCTCCCGAAACGAACTTTGGCATCAACACTCTTCCTAACCTGGAAACAAAGTTCGTTGCAGCCAACACGCTCATCAGTGCCAATATACGCAACTACGAGGACGATTGGACGAACGACGAGAAACTGGATAGCATGAAAGAAAAACTGCTCTGTATCCGCAACGACCACTTCCTTGCGAAAGGTCGTGTAGCCAAGAAACGAAGTGAGCGTCAAGACAATGCCACCCGCCAACAGCTGCTCGACTATATAGTCAGCCATGCCCAAAAGCCTGACCTTGAAAAAATTGCAGCACATGAACGACTCTTGCAGCAACTCTCTGATGAATGGGAATTGTACAAGGATGAAGTGTGGGTAGACAAAACTCATCCCGTAGAGCAAACACTGTTCGGTGTAGTAGAGCATCCTGACTCTTTGTTTCGTGAGGACATCAACAAGAAGAAGCGCAAGGAACTGACAGTACGCATAAAAGCGACAAAAGCAGAAATTGCCAAAGAGCAGAACAAAGGCGAAATCACAGGATTTGAAGCCGCAGTCAAGCAGATAACGGAATGGAATCCATATGACCAAAATTCAGTGTCTTCCTTCTTTGACCCCGAATGGATGTTCTGTCTTAAAGAGAAGTTTGACATAGTGATTGGTAATCCGCCATATATTTCTACTAAAGGAGTAAAGGAAGAAGACAAAGTGAAGTATGAAAAGGAGTTTGGCTTTTCTGATGACACATACAATCTTTTTACATTCAAAGGATTGGCTCTCTGTAAAGATGGTGGAACACTAACTTATATCACACCAAAGACGTTTTGGACGACACAGACCAAGCGCAATATGAGAGATTTATTGTTGTCAAATACCATTCGCTATATTTTTGATACAGCCAATCCTTTTGAAGCAGCAATGGTTGACACCTGCATCACACAGACTGTTAAGCAGCCGATGGTAGATGAGCACATTGTTAATTTCTATGATGGTACTGCAGATTTGTCTCATCCCATTGTGTTCACTCCTATTCAACAAAGCATGTTCATAAATGCGCAGAACTCCGTAATATTCAAACCTACGCCACTGAATTTGCGCATCTATGAACTCTATGGGAAGAAAGTGAAAGAACTATATGACAAATGGTGGAGCAAGATTGAGACATCAAAGAAGATTTCTCAAAACCATAAGGAGTTGGAAGCCTATCGTGCCAGCCTAAAACCAGGCGATATTGCTTTATTGGGCTGCCTTACAGAGGGAGGACAAGGACTTGCAACGGCCAACAACGGTAAGTACATTGCTGTGCGCCGTTCCACAAAATGGGCGAAGAATATCATAGAGTCACGCCCCAAGAAACTGGTAGAAGCCATTAAGAAAAAGAAAATTAAGGTGGAAGGATTGGACGCCTATGCCAACGAAAAGGAATTCTTGGCATCCCTCTCGGAAAAAGAAATAGCAAACCTCTTCGACAATCTCAAAGAGAAGTATGGCCGTGACATTTTCGGACAGGGCTATATCTATAAAATCATTGATGATAGTGAACTGGCAAACGTTGATGAGCTGACCAAAGATGAGAAGGAGAACGGCATTGATACCTCAAAAAACTTCTATGTGCCTTACGACAAGGGAGACAAAGACGGTAATCGCTGGTATCTTGAAACCCCATTTGCCATTGCTTGGTCTAAGGAGAACGTCCAGTTTTTGAAGACAAATTCAGGAAAGAAAGGTGAAGGAATGCCAGTTGTCCGCAATCCTCAATTCTACTTTAGGGAGGGATTTTGTTGGAATAATGTTTTGACAACATATATGAAATGCAAAAAGAAAGAAAAGACTGTACAAAGCACAGAAAGCATGAGTTTCTTTTCTTGTGTCAACCAGGTTCCAGAGTTCTATCTGATTTCTTTAATGAACTCTAGATTTGCAGCTATATACGTTGATAATTTTATTAATTCGACTTCTCATTGTACAACAGGAGATGCTAAATTAATTCCTGTATTAATTCCAGATAATGAGATATTAAAATCGTGTAACAGATTATTTACCAGTGCTTTTGAGTTGAAAAAGTCTGTTGCTAAAGGTATAACAACAGACATATCAATTCAATCAGAGTTGGAAATAATAGAAGAGGAAAATGACAATTTAATAGCATGCTTATATTCCATATAGTTCTGCTTGTACATAATAATCCAAATCTCGTTGCAATGCTAATAGTTTTTCTTCCGCAGTTGTTCTATCAACCAAGGAAGAAAAACTATCTTTCTTTAAACAAATCGCCTCTTTACATAACTGTTCTATTTTATTCAAAATTTTTAAATTTGGTATTACGATTGGTAACTGCCTCGCATCATTTATTTGGAAATGAGATGTATTGTTCACAAAATTATCTACATAGAGACTAATAAGCTCCGAATTAATAAGGCTAACGTAATACCAATCAGGTATTTGGTTCATAGAGAATAAACTCATACTTAAAACATCAAATACGCCATTACCTTTCAGTCTTGCTTTAAGATAAGTAGAATTTACATCTATCCAACAAAATCCCTCTGTGTTTAGAGATTATAAATTTTCTCAACATAAGAATCCACTTCTTTCTGGATGACATCAAGAGCATTGTTCGTTGTGTGTCCTTTCTTTATTTTAATTGCATTTGAGACAAATGATTTTGCCTGCTCATCATCTGTCGATGTAGGAATGATGATGGGTAACTGACGTGCATCATTAATCTGAAATGTCTGAGTATTATTGACGAAGTTGTCAACATAATGACTAATCAAGGTTGAGTTTATCATTGTGATGATGTAGTCTTCTGAAAGCAAATTAGAAACTCCAAAAATGCTCATACTTTTGACGTCATGTATGCTTTTTTCTTTCTTACGGCACTTCAGAAACATTGTGTTTATATCACTCCAACACAATCCCTCCCTAAAGTAGAACGTATAACCTTGGTATCGCGCCCTTGGATCTGTCTTCAAAAACTGGACCTTATTCCCGACCATATGCTAGTTTTATTCCTTCCGACTTTATGAGCCAGGTATGGAGTGAAGAAAATACAAATGCTTATTTCCCACATCCCAGAGGATATGTGGCTCTCGGTAGTAATCGTGAATTGGCAGTGGTTAATACTAAATATTTGCAGAATCTGGCTTATTGTCGGTTGAAGAATCTTTCTATTGGTTACACATTGCCGGATAAATGGCTTTCTAAAATAGGTTTCGAGAAAATACGTGTTTACTTTAGTGGTGAGAACTTGCTGACATTCACTAAGCTACATTCCGATTATATTGATCCGGAACAAGCATCGGCAAGTAACAGCTGGAAAACAAGTAAAAGTGACGCAAATATTTATCCCTGGGCAAAGACATACTCTTTTGGTGTAGATATAACGTTCTGATAATAATGAATATAAAGGAATATAGTATGAAAATAATGAAATATACATTGTGGGCGACTGTTGGTCTGTCGTTGTTATTTGCTTCTTGTGAAAGCATATTGGATATAAATCCGAAAGATCGCTTGACGACTAAGGATTATTTTACGAATGAAGAGCAATTACAGTTGTACAGTAACCAGTTCTATTCAAACAATTTTCCGGGTGACGGTGATATTTATAGGGACGATGCTGATATGCTGATTGTATCTCCTTTAAGCGACGAAGTGAGTGGGCAACGTGTCATTCCGGAAACGGGTGGAGGATGGAGTTGGAGTGCACTGCGATCAATTAATTTTTTATTGGATAATCTGGGAAACTGTAAAGACCAGAAAGTGCGCGACAAATATGAAGCCCTGGCACGCTTCTTCCGTGCTTATTTCTATTTTGAAAAGGTGAAACGTTTTGGAGATGTACCTTGGTACGATAAAGTACTCGGCTCGGATGATGCTGATTTATACAAAGCCAGGGATTCACGCGAATTTGTGATGGGAAAGATAATGGAAGATCTTAATTTTGCCATAGAGGTTTTTAAAGAAACCAACCGGACAAAAGAACTTTATCGTGTAACCTGGTGGACTGCCCAGGCATTAAAGTCACGTGTAGGATTATTTGAAGGTACTTATCGTAAATATCATGGATTGGGTGATTATGAGAAATACTTGAATGACTGTGTAAGTGCCTCTAATGAAATCATGACTGCTTCCGGAGGATATTCATTGTATCAATCCGGCTCACAGTCCTATCGTAATCTCTTTAAATCCGAGAATGCGATTGATGCGGAAATCATATTGGCAAGGGATTATAATAATGATTTGAGTCTGGTTCATAAAGTACAAGCTTTTGAGAATTCTCCGACATTAGGCCGCCCCGGACTTTCGAAAAAACTGGTCAATTATTATTTAATGAAGAACGGCAACCGTTTCACCGACCAGCCCAATTATGCAACAATGGAATTCAAGGATGAAATAGTCAATCGTGATCCGCGTTTAGCGCAAACAATCCGTACTTCAAATATAAATATGAATGTCACGATGACCGGATACCACTTGCTGAAATATGCAAATGATAATATGAGCTATACAGGTGATTCAAGCAATGACCTTCCTCTGTTCAGATTGGCAGAAGTTTATTTGAACTATGCCGAAGCAAAGGCAGAATTAGGCACACTGACGCAAACTGATATCGACAATACGATAAACAAATTGCGGACACGTGCAGGAGTCACGGGAAAACTGAATATGAACGCAGCAAACCTTTCTCCGGACCCTTATATGTGTGCTCCGGAAACCGGTTATGTGAATATCACAGGAGATAATAAAGGGGTGATTCTGGAAATCCGACGGGAACGTGCGATAGAGTTGGTCATGGAAGGCTTCCGTTATTATGATTTGATGCGCTGGAAAGAGGGGCAATGTATGGCCCAATCTTTTAAAGGATTTTATCTTCCTGCTACAGCTATCAATAAAGCGTATGATATCGATGGAGACGGAACAAATGATGTCTGTTTCTACACCACATCTTCGCAACCCAATGTTGGAAGTGTGACGTATGTAAAATTGGCTTCCGATGGAAGCGGCACCTCATTGTCAGAAGGTAATTATGGCAATTTATTGTGTTACAGTTGGATCGACCGTACCTGGAATGAGAACCGTGATTATCTATATCCGATACCAAGACAGGAAATAACCTTATCTAATGGTGTCGTAACCCAGAATCCGGGATGGAATGAATAACAAGTATAAAAGATATAAATAATAGATTTATGAAAAAAATAGTAATATACACATTGATTACCTTCATATTCTCTGTTTTCGCCAGCAGTTGTGAAGATAATAAAGACAATTCATTGTACTATCCTGATTTCACGTGGGATACAGGAGATGGCGAGGAAGACGAAGACCCCGTGACTGAAACGTCCATGCGTGTAGCAACTTATAACTTACAGGTGGAGACTGGTACAGGATGGACTAACCGACGGGAACGTGTGGCACAATTAATCAGAGACTACGATTTTGAGATTTGTGGATTCGAAGAAGCCAGTTGGGAACAACGTTCCTACTTAGGAACTCAACTTGCGAGTGATTATCAGATTCTCGCTTATGGTCGTGACACTGGAAATGACGATAATAAGGCAGGAGAGATGAGTGGCATTTTATATAAGAAGAGCCGCTACACATTACTGGATGCCGGACGTTTCTGGTTTTCCGAAACTCCGGAAATTCCTTCCAACGGATGGGATGAAACAAATTTCAAACGTTTCTGTGTATGGGGAAAATTCAAGGATAGCAAGACTCAAAAAGAATTTTATCTTTTTGAAACTCACATGCCTTTGGCTGATAATGCCAGAAAACATGCATGTCAAATGCTGGTGGATGCAGTTTCCGATAAAGCAAAAGACAATACTCCCGCATTTTGTACCGGCGACTTTAATGCGACTCCTGATGCTCCCGAAATAGCCACTACGATTTGCCAAAGTGGTATATTAAAAGATGCATATCGGGAAGCGGCCGTTCAGCATGGAGCTCTCTTTACATTTCCTTCTAAAAAGACCAGAATTGATTTTATTTTTGTGAAACATGCTACGGTGCTTTCTACCCGCACTATTGTCAGTTCTTTATCCGATCATTATCCTATGGTGATCGTAGTAGAAATCTAAAATAAAAATGAAGATTATGAAAAACAAATTTTATCATATAAGTACATACTCGGTAATGAGATATTGGACCATTTTATGGATGGCTATTTTATCTTTCTCATGCTCTGATTTTAATCCGATGGATTCCTATAGCCGTATTCCGCCGGATAGAAACACAGACATAGATGACGGAGACGAGGGTGACGGAGCAGGCGGGCTTTTTGAAAAAGGTTATGGAACAGTGAACAAGCCCTATCTCGTTATGGATGTGATACAGATTCAGAATATGAGTGAGGCTTTGGTGAAAGGAAAGATGATTTATTTCCAATTGGGAGCTGATATTGATATGAAGTCTATATCTAATTGGGATCCATTGAACCCAACCGGTGACTATTATATCTATTTTGATGGAAATAATCATATTATAAAGAATTTCACCTGTACGGATAAAGCGTATGCCAGTTTTTTCGGTATTTTGACCGGGACTTGTAAAAATGTCGGTTTCTATAATGCCCATGTAGAAGCAGCTACTAATAGTGGGGCAGGGGTTATCGGCGGTTATATCGGAGTGAAAGCTCCGAACGCTGTAGAGAAGACAGGGCAGGTGGAAAACTGTTACGTCTCCGGAAAAGTGAAAGGAAAGTATGCTGGTGGAATAGCTTCCCGTATGGGTAGACCGTATGGAGGACAGATTTGTTATATCAAAAACTGTTATTCCACAGCAGAGGTTATATCTACAGGAGATGAATGTGGAGGTATTGTAGGTTCTATGTATGAAAACAGTGAAGTGTCGTATTGCTATTCTACAGGTGTATTAATTGGAGCCAATTCAGTGGGAGGTATTGCTGCACTTCCTTCCGAAGGAGCTAAAATTACGTCCTGTGTTGCTTGGAACTGGAAAATAACAGGTCCTGCTGCCAGATCTGGACGTATCAGTGGAGTTTTGTCTCAAGGTGAAAATGGACATCAGGCGGATCCCGTCGCATCTGAATGTTATGCATGGGAGGATATGATTTGTACAGGATTTACTCCGGAGGATAATGCAGGTTCCGTTTCGACAGGAAAATATGATGGAGTGAGTGAAAGTGCTCTGACTTTGCAGAATAGCATTGCTAATTGGGGGACCCCATGGCATAATGTTGGGAATATAGATATGGGATTCCCTATTTTAGAGTGGCAATTGGATAGAGAAGATTATGCTAGTTATGGAGGACATGACAACGAACCGGAAGGAGATTTTGCCAATGGAGACGGAACTCAAAATAATCCTTATGTGATTGCTAATGCTATCCATATTCAGAATATGAGCAAAGCCCTCATTGAAAAACAAACGACTTATTTTGTCTTGAGTGCGGATATTGATATGCAGGGGATCAAGTGGGCACCTCTAAATGATGCTAATGGTTACCATAAATGGATTGATTTCGATGGACGCAATCATGTAATTAAAAACCTTACTTGTGAGTCAGGCACATATAGAAGCTTCTTCGGGGTATTGTGTGGAGAATGTAGAAATGTGGGATTTGTGGATGCAAATATCTCATCTCCGAATACTGGTATTGGCATCATAGCCGCTTATGTAGGATTGGCTGCCGGTGCAGAGAATTATACTGGAAAGATAACAAACTGCTATACTACCGGAGTACTGAAGGGGTCGGGAGCAGCAGGTGGAATTGGCGGTGTACTTGGTGGTTCGGGATATATCAAAAATTGCTATTCCAGTGCTACTGTTATTGATCAAATTGCTAACAATACAGGTAAAGCCGGTGGAATCATCGGAAGGGTGAATGGCAATGCCAGTGGAAGCAGTATTGAAAACTGTTATACTAGTGGTGATATCAATGCCATAGGTGGAGGAAATGCCGGAGGTATAGTCGGCAAAGTGGATGGCGGTAAATTAGTCATAAAAAATTGTATTGCTTGGAATAGTATGTTGGTTAGTACCGATAAAGCAAAGGTGGGACGTATAGTCGGAGGTACTGCCAATGCTACTTATGAAAATTGCTATGCTTATGACGGTGTGATTTTGAAAGCAGGAGAGGCTACATTTACCGTTTCAGATGAGACATCACCGTCCGGTAGTAGTTTCCAGGGAGTAGCTAAATCTGCTAACGAGCTGAAAAACACTGTCATAAACTGGGATTCTTCTCTTTGGAAAGAAGGAAGCAACGGCTATCCGGTATTTAAATGGAGTAAATAAATTGATACTTAATGATTTGTAATATGAAGTGTTCTATAAATAAGAAATATTATTTTCTACTTTTGATTTTACTTTTTGCCGGAGGTCTTCCGGCAAAATCTTCCAACTTAGACAAAACGAAACCGGAAGATATTATTCGCCTTGCATCTTATAACATCCGTACCAAAGGAGACAAGGGGGATAAGTCTTGGGAAGTCCGTCTGAACGCATTGGTAGATGTTGTGCGACGGAATAAGTTCGATATGTTTGCCATACAGGAAGGGCGTACCTCTCAATTAAAGGATATGATGATTCTGAACGAATATTCTTATATCGGTCGTGATCGTGACGGGGATAATAAAGGAGAACATTGTGCCATTTACTATAAAAAAGATCGCTTTAAGGTGTTGAAACATGGTGATTTCTGGTATTCGGAAACTCCGGATATACCTTCTTATGGTTGGGGAGCACGTTGTCGCCGGATTTGCACTTGGGGATATTTTAAAGACCTCCGGACTGGGAAGAAATTCTATGTGTTTAATTCGCATACGGATCATGAAGCAACAGAAGCAAGACGGCAATCTTCGTTCATGTTGTTGGAACAGGTAAGGAAAATCGCTAAAGGCAGACCAACCTTTTGCACCGGTGATTTTAATGCCACTCCGGACGAAGAACCGATACAACTTCTCCTGAAAGATAGTTTATTACTGGATTCATATAAATGTACTTTGACGCCTCCTAAAGGACCGTCCGGTAGTTTTTATGCCTATGACAAAACTGGAAAAACAGCTAAGCGCATAGATTTTATTTTTGTGACTCCAAAAATAAAAATACTTTCTTATCACACCATTGATGATGATATAAAGTATAATAAGTACTCTTCAGATCATTTTCCTGTAATGGTGGAAGCGCTACTGAAATGAGAAAAGGAATAAACATTTGAATAGTTATAAAAAACAAGTTGTAAAGGTCGTTCATTACTATAAGTGTATAGATATATTTGTATATATCGCATTGGTGTTGTTTCGGCCTTTACACTGTTTTCTTTTTCTCATACAAGATGCTAATAAACTCATAGAACGTTTATAATAAAAAGTGAAATAGTTTATTATATTTATTATAAACGACATTCATAGAAATTCGTCAAACGGCACTGAATATATTAAACAAAACGGGGTGAAATTAGCAAAAATTTCACCCCGTTTTTACTCTTTCAGACATATATTTATGTATCTGAAAAACTACTTTATGTATCTATTTTTGTATATATCATTTTGATGTTAGCTAATTGGTTATTGCAAATATACAAAATAAAAAGGGCAAAGTCAATAGTTCTATTCATTTAGAATCCACAAACTGCCCGAATATATTGATCATATTAATATTGAGAAACCAAACATGCGGACAACTCTTTTTATAGTCAGTCTAGTCAGCAGCATGGTACGGATGTGTAAACCAGAAGCAGGAACCTATTCCTTCGGTCGAATCCACGCCAATTTCTCCTCCCATTTGGGAAACAATGCTTTTGCAGATAGAAAGTCCAAGTCCTGTACCCTGAACAAAGGTATTGAGCTTCACAAAACGTTCAAATACGCTCTTTTGCTTTTCTTCCGGTATTCCCATTCCGGTGTCGCGCACATAGAATTTTATTTTCTGATGGGATACTTGTTCATATCCCAAGGTGATACTGCCTTGCTGGGTGAACTTTAATGCGTTATTTATAAAGTTACTGATTACTTGGGTGAATCTGTTTTTATCCGTATAGATATAACATTCCGGGAATGGTTCCTCCAAAATCAGTTCAACACCTTTACCCACTTTCATACCCATTGATTTGATAATTTCAGAACAAGTCTCGTTTACATCCACATTGGTATATACAAAATTGAATGTTCCCGCTTCGATTTTCGAAAGATCGAGAATGTCCGATATCAGTTGCAAGAGAAGTTCATTATTCTCTTGCACAATCTTGATATATTCCTGCCGTTCGCTTCTGCTATCCGTTTCTGCCAGAAGACTGGAAAAGCCGACAATAGCATTGAGAGGAGTACGGATCTCATGACTCATGTTAGCCAGGAAAGCCGATTTCAGACGATCCAGTTCTTCCGCTTTATCACGGGCAATAATCAATTTCTGTTCAGTTTCTTTCAAAGGCGTGATGTCATAATTGATACACAACATCTCAATAATGCCGTCTTGCGGACGATAATCTCTGACCATTACGTTAATGCTGGTCCATGTATATTTGCCATTCTCCCTGCATACACGAACTTCTTTACGCAAACTGGTTGCCTTTCCCGTTTTCACTTCACCTACAAAGTTTTTCAGAACAGCCTGATCTTCAGGAACCACATGTGCATATACTCCGATAACCTGTGGCATGGGAATACCTTCTTTCTCTCCCAAATTCCTGTACCATGTATCTTGGGCATATCCGTCTCTTGTCAATACATTGAAATGAGCAAATCCTACCTTGGCGTAATCACCGATGAGAAGAAACAGATTCTCAAACTCCTGTATCTTGGTGTATGCATTGGTCGTTTCCGTCGTATCTATATTGATAAACAGATAGTTGATAAATCGATTTTGAGAATCATAGAGAGCAGTAACTTTAGTGTTAAGATTAATAATCCCATTTCTCCGGCTATCTACATATTGATTTATTTTGGAGAAGTCATAATTGATGGAGAAATTTACATCTTCTTTCGCTCTCAATCTCTCTTTAACCTCTGAAGGAATATTGGGATTATCGAACAGATTAACTCCCAATGCCTCATTCTTGTCAGACAAGCCGAATATTTCAAGCTCTTTATCATTAATATCTACCAGATAACCGTCTTTGTCGTAAAGTTCGACGCCTGCCGGAAGATTCTTATAGATGTTTCTCAATATCTTCTCGCTGTTGTCCAAAGCTAGACGATCTTCTTTGGCTTGTAACTCCGACTTTCGCAATTCGATGCAAATACTGATAATATTAGCAAGGGAGGAGAAGCATTGATAATCCACATTGCTCCAGCTACGCTGCGTTCTTACCATATCAATTCCCATATAGCCCCATACCTCTTCTTTAGAGATTAGCGGAACTACCATCAGTGACTTGATATCCTGCATCTCCAACGTCTGACGATATTCCGCAGCTTCTTCGGGCATATCGTCCAGCGTGTTCAGTATGATAGCCCTTCTTTCAGCTATCTGATGATTCCACCAGGTAGAAGGGTCCCAGGGAATATTGCTCAAGAACTCCTGTTCCTTGGATATTCCTTCGGCGGTAACCTCATAAGTGCAATCCTGGCGTTGTTCTTTTCTGTTTATTTCGAAGATATAGATACGATCGCCCAAAAATTGGTGAAGAAGATCTCCTAATGTCTTGTTAACCACTTGAGCGACATCATCACATTGCAGAAAAGCAAGCAATGAATATGAAATATTAGTTTGTTGGTAAAGCAAATTGCTTACTTGAAAGAAATCAATGTTTCCATTCGTAGTATCGATCGGTCTGTCAATATATTGCAGAAAGCCTGTCATGTTCCTATATCCCTCTTTATCGGGCTTTTGGAAATTAATCTTAGAGTACACCCATATTTCCCCGTCTTTTGCCCGGATTGGGAACATTTGTTCGTATGTCTCCAGATAAGAAAGAGACATATATTCATTTTTAAGACGCAGTCGGTGGTCTTCACGTATTCTTTGGTGGAATTCGGTGAAACTGATGCGGTTACTTTCAAGGCCGAGTAAGTCAACAATAAAGTCAGAGCAGATATATTCTTTATTCTTCAAATCTGACTCCCACCATCCCATTTTGGCCATCTGTGCTATCTGAACGTATTTTTCATAGTCATAATTTGTTTGTTCTTTCATATTGTTTGCTCTTGTTTTCTGTTTTATATTATAAGACACTAGCCGGCAAAGATAAGCATAACTTTTAAATAATGAGGTGTTTGCATATCACAGCAGGATGAAAGTGGAAATTTGGTGCTGAAAAGTGGAAAAAGAGACGAATGAGTACAAACAGGGGATTATTTCGTCTTGCTCTTAGTGAAGAAATGAATTATATAATCTATAATATATATCAGAAGAATGAAAAATACCAGATTATTCATGTTTGCGGCATGCACACTTTTTTTGGCAGCGTGTGGCAGGCAAACCGTGAAGATTATGACTCCGCCGGATGCGTCAAATCGTGTTCTGTTTGGTGCGGAGCAGTTACAGACTACCTTGGATAAAGCCGGTTATCAGGTAATGATGCAACAGGGAGACACGACATTCTCCGATCCCGAAATCAAAACGATTCTGTTGACGGAAGTAAATGACACGACGCTCAAGAAAGAAGGTTTTCATATTTCGACGACGGGCAATCTGACCAGAGTGTCCGGCAGGGATGGGAGTGGTGTCATTTACGGATGCCGTGAACTGATTGACCGTGTGAATGATTCGGATGGTAAGTTGAACTTCCCGGAGGAACTGAAAGACGGTCCTGAAATGGTATTGCGTGGTGCATGTGTAGGATTACAGAAGATGACCTATCTGCCGGGACATGGTGTGTACGAATATCCGTATACGCCGGAAAGTTTCCCCTGGTTTTATGATAAAGAGCAGTGGATTAAATACTTGGATATGCTGGTTGCCAACCGCATGAATTCGCTGTACCTTTGGAATGGCCATCCGTTTGCGTCATTGGTGAAACTGGAAGATTATCCGTTTGCACTGGAAGTAGATGAAGAAACTTTCAAAATGAACGAAGAAATGTTCTCTTTCCTCACGGAAGAAGCGGACAAGCGCGGTATCTTTGTCATACAGATGTTTTATAATATCATTCTTTCCAAACCTTTTGCTGAACATTACGGACTGAAAACACAGGACCGTAACCGTCCTATTACTCCTCTGATTGCCGATTATACACGCAAGAGTATTACCGCTTTCATTGAAAAATATCCCAATGTAGGATTACTTGTTTGTCTGGGTGAAGCGATGTGTACAGTGGAGGACGATGTGGAATGGTTTACTAAAACAATTATTCCGGGAGTGAAAGACGGATTACAGGCATTGGGACGTACGGATGAACCGCCTCTTTTGTTGCGTGCACACGACACGGACTGCAAACTGGTGATGGACGCTGCTTTGCCGCTCTATAAGAATCTTTATACGATGCATAAGTATAATGGTGAATCGTTGACTACCTACGAACCTCGTGGTCCCTGGTCGAAAATTCATACAGATTTGAGTTCGTTGGGTTCCATTCATATCAGTAACGTACATATTTTGGCAAATTTGGAACCGTTCCGCTGGGGTTCTCCGGATTTCGTACAAAAGGCGGTAACTGCCATGCACAATGTACACGGTGCCAATGCGTTGCACCTTTATCCGCAGGCTTCATATTGGGACTGGCCTTATACGGCGGACAAACTACCGAACAATGAACGTGAATTCCAGTTGGATCGCGATTGGATCTGGTACCAGACTTGGGGACGCTATGCATGGAACTGTCATCGCGACCGTACAGATGAAATGGGTTACTGGGACCATCAGTTGGGCAAGTTCTACGGAACCTCTGACGAAAATGCAAGTAATATCCGTGTAGCATACGAAGAAAGCGGAGAGATCGCTCCGAAGTTATTGCGTCGTTTCGGTATCACAGAGGGAAATCGCCAAACGTTATTACTGGGTATGTTTATGAGTCAGCTTGTCAATCCATACAAATATACGATCTACCCGGGATTCTATGAAAGCTGCGGACCGGAAGGAGAGAAGCTGATAGAGTATGTAGAGAAAGAATGGAAAAAGCAACCTCATGTGGGTGAAATGCCTTTGGATATTGTTGCTCAAGTAATAGAACATGGAGATAAAGCAGTAGCGGCTATTGATAAAGCAGCTGGTTCCGTCTCTTCAAATAAAGATGAATTCGCACGTTTGCAGAATGATATGCATTGTTATCGTGAGTTTGCGTATGCGTTCAACCTGAAAGTGAAAGCTGCCAAACTGGTATTGGATTATCAATGGGGAAAAGAGATTAAGAATCTTGAAGAAGCTATTCCTTTGATGGAACAAAGCTTGGAACACTATCGCAAATTGGTGGAACTGACGGACGAACATTACTTATATGCCAACAGTATGCAGACTGCCCAACGTCGTATTCCTATCGGTGGAGATGATGGAAAGAATAAGACTTGGAAAGAACTGCTGGTACACTATGAGAAGGAATTGGAGAATTTCAAAGCCAACCTCGCTTTGTTGAAAGAAAAACAGAATGGAAATGCAGTGACTGAAACTGTCGAGATTGCTGCCTGGACTCCTGCAAATGTGAAACTGATCTCTAATTATCCGACAGTGAAAGTGGATGAGGGGACTTCTTTATTTGTGGATGTTCCAGGTAAGATAGAAGCAGTAGCTCCGGAATTGAAAGGAATGAAGGCGCTCCGCTTCAATGGAAATGAGCAGAGAGAGAAAGGCACAAGCATCACTTTCGAAACGGATGCTCCGGTGAAATTGTTAGTCGCTTATTTCAAAGACGACCAGAAAAAATATGCAAAAGCTCCGAAACTGGAAATCGATGCGTCAGCCAATGACTACGGTCAGGCGGAACCCGTGTTGACGAATGCCGTCCGTATCAACGGAATGCCTTTGGCAAATGTACATGCATATAGTTTTCCGGCTGGAAAGCATACGTTGATGTTACCCAAAGGTTATCTGCAAGTGTTAGGATTCACGGCTGCGGAAACGAAAGTTCGTAATGCCGGGCTTGCCGGGGATGAAGAGACAATGGATTGGTTGTTTTATTAATGGGAATTTAGCAGTTAAATGGGAATTTAGCGGTTAAATGGGAATTTTGCAGTTAAATGGGAATTTTGCAGTTAGGCTGAAAGCCTTACAATTATATATTTATTGGGGTGCCCTGAAAGGGCTTAATTATATAGCGTAGGGCAACGCCCTACGAAAAAAACACACCAGCCACAAGCCCTGAAAGGGCGGAACCGTATACAATTATGCCCTTTCAGGGCGCAAATTCAGATTGTCGTTTTTACGTAGGGCGTTGCCCTACGCTATATAATTAAGCCCTTTCAGGGCACTCCGCAAAATTATCATTTAGTGGTTATGCACTATTTAAGTATTAAACGATTAGAAAAAGTATCATGAAGAAGTTATTGCTGGCAGTTTTTAGTATAGCCACCACTTTCTCTCTGTATGCGCAAAGGGAAGTTCCGCAGGAACGAATGGAGCAGATTTACGAGGAAGTAAAGACACCATACAAGTACGGGCTCGCAGTTGCCCCGGCAGACAATTATCATAAGATTGATTGTCCTACCGTTTTTCGTCAGGGAGACAAGTGGCTGATGACTTATGTGGTTTACAACGGCAAAGGTGGAACCGATGGTCGTGGTTACGAAACGTGGATAGCAGAAAGTGATAATTTGCTCGAATGGCGCACTTTGGGACGGGTTCTTTCTTATCGGGATGGAAAATGGGACTGCAATCAGCGTGGCGGATTTCCTGCATTGCCGGATATGGAATGGGGTGGAAGCTATGAGCTTCAGACTTATAAAGGTCGCCATTGGATGACTTATATCGGCGGTGAAGGAACAGGCTACGAAGCTGTAAAAGCTCCGCTTTATGTCGGACTGGCATGGACGAAAGGAGATATTTCTACGGCACATGAATGGGAATCTCTGGACAAACCGATTTTGAGCATCCATGATAAAGATGCCCAATGGTGGGAAAAACTGACTCAATATAAGAGTACCGTTTATTGGGATAAAGATAAAACATTGGGAGCTCCGTTTGTGATGTATTACAACGCGGGCGGGCATCATCCGGAAACGAATTTAAAGGGCGAACGTGTCGGCATTGCGCTTTCCAAAGATATGAAAACATGGAAACGCTACTCCGGAAATCCGGTCTTCGCGCACGAAGCAGATGGAACCATTACAGGAGATGCGCATATCCAAAAGATGGGAGATGTGTATGTAATGTTCTATTTCTCTGCTTTTGAACCATCGCGTAAATATAAAGCATTCAATACATTTGCCGCCAGCTATGATTTGGTGAACTGGACCGACTGGAAAGGGACCGACCTGATTATTCCCTCCAAGAACTACGATGAACTGTTTGCTCATAAAAGCTATGTGGTGAAACATGACGGAGTGGTTTATCATTTCTATTGTGCGGTAAACAACGCAGAGCAACGTGGCATTGCCATTGCTACCAGTAAGCCGATGGGACGTTCGGCTGTCCGTTTCCCGAAACCGGAAATCAAGAACCGCCGGCAAATTATTGAATTAAATGAAGGCTGGAAAACTTGGAGAGTTGAGAATGGAAAGTTGAGAGTTGAGAGTGAAAAGACTGTGAATATACCTCATAACTGGGATGATTATTATGGGTATCGTCAATTGACTCACGGCAATCTTCACGGAACCGTTCTTTACAAAAAAGACTTCACCCTCAACAACTCTCAATTCTCAATTCTCAACTCTCAACTTAAAAAATATTTCCTTCGTTTTGACGGAGTAGGTACATACGCCACCATTACAGTGAACGGAAAGGACTTCGGTCGTCATCCCATAGGTCGCACCACGTTGACTTTGGATGTCACAGATGAATTGAAACAGGGAGTAAATCGCCTGGAAGTGAAAGCCGAGCATCCTGAAATGATTGCCGATATGCCTTGGGTATGTGGGGGATGTTCGTCGGAATGGGGATTCAGTGAGGGTTCCCAACCGTTAGGTATCTTCCGTCCTGTGGTATTGGAAGTAACGGATGAGATTCGCATAGAACCTTTCGGTGTACATATTTGGAATGACGAAAAGGCTGCTAACGTATTTGTAGAAACAGAGGTTAAGAATTATAGTAAAACAACAGAAACGGTAGAGTTAGTCAATAAACTAAGCAATGCCGATGGAAAACAAGTTTTCCGTTTGGTTGAAAAAGTAACTTTAGCTCCGGGAGAAATGAAAGTGATTCGCCAGCAGGCTCCTGTTGAGAATCCTGTCTTATGGAATACGGAAAATCCATATCTCTATAAATTGGCTAGTATGATTAAGCGTGATACGAAGACAACGGATGAAATTTCGACACCCTTCGGTATTCGTACCATTAGCTGGCCGGTAAAACGAAACGATGGAGACGGACGTTTTTACCTGAACGGGAAGCCCGTGTTTATCAATGGAGTATGCGAGTATGAGCATCAGTTCGGACAAAGCCATGCGTTCGGTAATGAACAGGTTGCCGCAAGGGTAAAACAGATACGTGCAGCCGGTTTCAATGCGTTCCGCGATGCTCATCAGCCCCATCATCTCGATTATCAAAAATACTGGGATGAAGAGGGAATCTTGTTTTGGACACAATTTTCCGCCCACGTGTGGTATGACACTCCGGAGTTTCGTGAGAACTTTAAAAAGTTGCTTCGTCAATGGGTGAAAGAACGTCGTAATTCTCCGTCAGTGGTGATGTGGGGATTGCAGAATGAAAGCACTTTGCCTCGTGAGTTTGCACAGGAGTGCAGTGACCTTATCCGGGAAATGGACCCGACTGCCAAGACAATGCGTGTCATAACAACCTGCAATGGTGGTGAAGGTACAGACTGGAATGTGATTCAAAATTGGAGTGGGACGTATGGAGGAGATGTGACGAAATACGATCGTGAGCTCTCTCAAGCGAACCAATTATTGAACGGGGAATATGGAGCGTGGAGAAGCATCGACCTACATACGGAACCGGGAGATTTCCAAGTGAACGGAGTGTGGAGTGAGGACCGTATGTGTCAGCTGATGGAAACTAAAATCCGTTTGGCAGAACAAGCTAAAGATAGTGTTTGCGGACAATTCCAGTGGATATATAGCAGTCATGACAATCCCGGACGCCGCCAGCCGGATGAAGCGTATCGCAAAATAGATAAAGTAGGTCCGTTCAATTATAAAGGATTGGTTACTCCGTGGGAAGAACCGTTGGACGTATATTATATGTATCGCGCCAACTATGTTCCGGCTGCAAAAGACCCGATGGTTTACTTGGTATCACATACATGGGCCAACCGTTTTGAAAAAGGACGTCGCCGTGCCACTATCGAGGCTTACAGCAATTGTGATTCTGTATTGCTATACAACGATCTGACAAATGAAAAGGCAACCTTCCTCGGACGTAAAAAGAACAACGGAACAGGCACTCATTTTATGTGGGAAAACCGGGATATTCGTTATAACGTGCTTCGTGCAGTAGGCTATTACAAAGGTAAGCCAGTGGCAGAAGACCTGATCCTATTGAATGGCTTGGAGCAAGCCCCTAACTTCGAACTTCTTTATCAGGATGATAAAAAGATATTGAAAGGAGAGGCAGGATATAATTATCTGTATCGTCTCAACTGTGGAGGGGATGATTATACAGATAGTTTCGGACAGTTATGGTTGCAGGACAATACGAATTATTCCCGTTCATGGGCGGAGAATTTCAAGGACCTGAATCCTTATCTTGCCAGTCAACGTACCACCAATGATCCGATTCGTGGCACCCGCGACTGGACGTTATTCCAACATTTCCGCTTCGGACGTCATCAGTTGGAATATCGTTTCCCTGTGGCAGACGGAACATATCGTATTGAACTGTATTTCACAGAGCCTTGGCATGGTACGGGCGGAAGCGCTTCTACCGACTGTGAAGGGCTGCGCATATTTGATGTTGCCGTGAATGATTCTGTTGTATTAGACGACTTGGATATTTGGGCTGAAAGCGGTCATGACGGAGTTTGTAAGAAAGTAGTATATGCCACAGTGAAGGGGGGAATGTTGAAAATTCATTTCCCGGAAGTGAAAGCAGGACAAGCCTTGATTTCAGGCATTGCTATTGCCAGCACAGATCAGGAACTGAAACCGACGGTATTCCCTGCGTCCGGCTGGAGTTGGGAAAAGGCGGATAAAGAAGTAATGGAAAAGACTCCGAAAGAGTTACTTCCGGAAGACAAAAATGCTCGTGTCAGTATATCATACGAAGCGGAAACGGCAGTGCTGAAAGGCAAATTCCAAAAGAAAGAACATCGCAAACAGATGGGAGTGTTTTTTGGTAAAGGAAAAGGTAACAGTATTGAATGGAATGTTTCTACTGGGTTGGCGCAGGTGTACGCCCTTCGCTTTAAATATATGAATACTACCGGAAAGCCAATACCTGTCTTAATGAAATTCATTGATTCAAAAGGAGTAGTATTGAAAGAGGACGTATTGAACTTCCCGGAAACACCGGATAAATGGAAGATGATGAGCACCACCACCGGAACCTTTATCAATGCCGGACATTACAAAGTATTACTTTCGGCAGAAAATATGGACGGAATTGCTTTTGACGCATTGGATATTCAATAAATCTTTCTATCAATTGATTTCAATAAAACGGGATACGGATAAGGTAAACTTTCCGCATCCCGTTTCTTTATATTCGGATCATTTTCTTAGAAATAGAATATAGATGTTATTTTTTTATGATTCAATGTTCCGATTTTAATTATTTAAAAGATAGGAATTAAATAATCTCTATCTTTGAGGACAAACAAAAAGAGCAATAATGGAAAGTAATATACCAAAGTATGATTTGCCGGTTGATTATATTGTAGGAGAGGGATTCGCAAAAGATTTACTGAAGAGCTATAAGAATTTTCCATGTAAGATTGAATCCGGCTTATTTATTCTTTGTATAAAAGGCACTATGGAGGTGACGATCAATACCAATACCCATCATATTAGTGAAAATGATTTAATAACTTTGCCGCCTAATTGCATATTAGAGGTGCACACATTCTCATCCGATATCCAGATTTATTATGCAGGCTTTTCATCTCATTTTATAGAAAGTATAAATTTGATGAAAGCTACCCAGCACCTTCTTCCGGTAATTATGGAGAATCCGATAGTTGCTTTATCTCCACTTCAGGCCTGTAGTTATAAAATGTTTTATGAATCATCTATTCTTTCATACGCTTCACTTAGGACGCGCGAAAATAAGGAGATAGTAAAAGCTGTTCTTACCATGTTTATCCAAGGGGCTACAGAAATATATAAGTTACAGAATAATTGGTATCTGTCTTCTCAATCAAGAAAGTATGAGATTTATCAGGAGTTTTTAAAATTAGTCATGAAACATTATACAATCCATCACGGAACATCTTTCTATGCTGATGAGTTAGGACTTAGCCTGCCCCATTTCTGTTCTACAATTAAAAAGGCGGCAGGAAATACTCCATTAGAGGTGATTGCTTCTGTCATTTTGATGGAAGCTAAATCCCGTTTAAAGTCGACCGATGAACCTGTAAAAAATATAGCTCTATCTTTAGGGTTTAATAATATCTCCTTCTTTAATAAGTTTTTTAAGCAGCATACTGGTATTACCCCTCAAGAATATAGAGGACGCTAATCTTCTGTTTTTCTATCAAATGGTAATGTAACGGTAAAACAACTACCTTTCCCAATCTCTGATTTAACGGAGATATCTCCTTGCAGGTGTTCTACAATCGTTTTACAGATAGAAAGTCCTAAACCGGTTCCCTGTTTAAAAGTATCTACTTTGTAGAAACGATCAAAGATTTCATTCAAACATTCTTGCGGAATTCCCGAACCGGTATCTTCTACAAATATTTGTACTGAATCCGCATTTCTGTTATCAAGCGTATACCCAAAATGAATATATCCTTTTTGGGTGAATTTCCGGGCATTATTAATGAAATTGCATATTACTTGTTTCAGGCGTGTAATATCTGTGTTGATATAAACATCTTCATCCGGTAATAATGACTTTATTTCAATTTCGGAAATAGGTTTCATTGCCTGTTCTTTCTCTATGTCCATCATTAAAGAGTTAAGGGAACAGTTGGAGAAAGTAAATTTAATCGTATTTGATTCAATCTTGGACAAATCAAGTATGTCGTCAATCAATCGTACTAAATGTTCGCTATTGATGCTGATTAGTCGCACGAAATCGGCACGTTCCTCTTCACTTAACTCATCATAAGTGGAACCTATAACATCAGAAAAGCCGACGATTGCATTCAGCGGCGTACGGATTTCATGACTCATATTGGCTAAAAACGCCATTTTAAGACGATCGCTTTCTTCTGCTTTTTTACGTGCCTCGATTAAGGTGTTTTCTATGTCTTTATATTCCTGAATACTCAAGCAGATTCCCACTAACCGATAGGGATGGCCGGATATGTTTGCAATATAAGTTGACTGCCCTTCAAACCATTCCCAAGTACCATCCCCCCGGCGCAGACGGAATGGAACTGTTTTGTCAAAAGTTGTATTACCACTAAGTTGTACAACAAAGGCATCAGCCATAGGTTGCCGATCGTCCGGATGAATCATATTCACATATTCCTCCATTGTCAAAGTATTATTTTCTCCTGCCGGAATACCTAAATGTTCAAAATAACGATCGTCAAGAGTAAATTCACTCCGACTTATATCATAATACCATGGATAGATTCTGGTTCTTTGCAAAGCAGTATTCAGAATATATTCCTGTGTAAGCTCTACTGTAATATTGCGGAAAAAGAATAAGATCTTGTTTAAATTAGTTCTATCCCTGATCGTTGCAAATTCTCCTCTTATGGGAAATTGTGTGTAATCAACCTGTTCTTGCATGAAGGTATGTTCAGGTAATGAATACGTATTTTCTCCCTGACGAATCTTTTCCAGAATAGTCGAAAGTATATCTTCCTTTTTATTTAGCAGTTTAAATAAACGATTGGTAGGAAAGGGAAGCATATCATTGACCGACGGATGAACATGCAGTTCTGCAAAAGCCTGCTGATTGAGTTGTATAACTTCTCCATTTGTATCAAATATAATCACTCCGTCGGGTAAAATGTTTAATAATTCATCGTTATAGAGTGTCTGTTTGTAATCTTCCATTTCTTTTATTGTTTTGTACTGAATATAAGATATATGAGACATATCTTATAACAAAGAAAACCATTTCTGCGAAGATTATAACATATTTACAGCTCTTTTTGAGCGACTTATACGGTTATTTTAAATTGCAAGATATTTAATGTTAATACAATATTCTTATTTTAATATTCGATATTCAAATATTAATAGAGAGAATGTGCCAAAACTCCTTTATGATTTTATTTTGGCACATTTCTTTTTCTTTATCTAGTAAGCTTTATCCCATTTATTTGCCAATCGTTTTTGGCTGTTCCTTCTGTGAAATTGAATGATTTAGTTTTGAGAGGTAATGGTTTGAAAGTTAGGGAAAATTCGGCTTCTCCGCTTTCAGGCAGAAAGAAATGCTTACCGGGAGTAATGCCGTCAGCCTTTTGTAATGTGTATGATGCACCTTGCTCGTCTACTAGTTTGGCATTTACACTTACTTGTATCCAGTATTTGGGTATGTAATATGCATAAAAATGAACGATAGTGGCTGTATCAGTCAATTCTACCTGCTTCACTTCAAGAATATCAGTATTGGTTGATTCAAAACTCGGATGATTAACGACTTTTCTATTGGTGTCCCCGGTGATACTCATTTCACGCTTTGGTGCATCCAAATATCTACGCATCTTTAATTTCAAGCTGCCTTTACCATAGCCCGACCACATTTTCACGATTTTGCCTTCGGGAGAGATAAGAACATAATTCGGAATACCGTTAACGTCATACACAGCATATAGTCCTGCAGTCTGTTTCAAGTCGCTTAAGTTTTGCCAAGTCATTTCATGTTGTGCAGAAGCAGCTTTCCACCTATTTTGCGTATCCGAACTCAAACTGATGATAGTGAGTCGGTCTTTATATTGCTCCTGAATCTCTTTCATTTCAGGTAAAGCCATGATGCAGGGACCACAACCGCTGCTCCAGAAATCAAGTAACATATATTTTCCTTTGAAATCAGCCAAATGATGCACCTTTCCATCTAAATCAAAAAGATCGGCATCTGCCATGTCATCTCCTTCTTTCACCGTTTTAGGAGGAAAGAGATTAACCCTGATTTCTTGTCCTTCAATGGAAGCTTTCTGTTCTTCGTTTAATCTGTCATACAAAGCCAGTATTTCTTCCTTATTGGTAAACTTTGGATTGTACTTCAATGACATACTCAAACGGAGCAATTTTTCCATCCAGACATTAGAAATAGGGAGTTCCCTCATCAACTTTAATTCCCGTTGATTAATAATGGAAGATATACTATCACTCTTTGTTCGAAGTGCTTTTCGTTCGGTTTCTGAAGCTGAACGCATACTTCTTTCTTTGATAGCCAAGCGTTGAAATTCGTCCCATAAGTCACGGGAATCCTCAATGAATCTATTATGTTCTTGTTGTTCTTTTACCGGACTGTCTACCCTCCATGTATAAATCAGAGGGTTTGTGCCCGTTACTTTTATTTTTGCGCCCGGAGTTGCATAAATATCTAACGACATTGGAGGGAAATCTGTATCGCGACACATGAGAGACAGTTGATCCATACCGCTTTCTCCTGCATTTCGCTTGAAAAAGAAAGTTCCATTACGTATCGTATCCGTACCAACTATGCTTCCTACGCGTCCATCCGTCAAAAATAAGGAAACATGAGTTCCGTCTTTCACTCCTTTTACCTCACCTTTAATTGTGTACTCGTGTTGTGCTTGTGAAACGAGACTGCCTAATAAAAAGAGGCTGCTAAATAGTAGTTTTTTCATCATCATAATATTAGAAGTAATTATACGCCACAAGGTAAAGCTTTTCTTTATAGAGTGTTACTCCTTTTATTGTTCTTTAATATTTCTGTAAAAGAAAGGGGTACAAAATGCCCTTTCGTTCGTCTACTTGATATGAAGAAAAAAGAACGAATGAAAATATATACTTTACTGCTTGGCGCATTGTTTGTAAGTCCTACACAGGCACAAACAATGCATGATTGGGAGAATCATCATGTTCTCCAGATCAACCGTGAACCGGCAAGAGCTACTTTTACCCCTTTCTCTGTACAGAAAGGAGACGGCTCAATCTCTTTAGACGGAACCTGGAAATTCCGTTGGACTCCCGTTCCCAATGAAAGAGTCGTGAACTTCTATCAGATAAATTTTGATGATAAAGATTGGACGGATTTTCCTGTTCCCGCCAACTGGGAAGTGAACGGATATGGCACGCCTATCTATGTTTCAGCAGGCTATCCGTTTAAAATAGATCCTCCACGGGTGATGGGAGAACCGAGAACTGACTATACCACGTATAAAGAAAGAAACCCGGTAGGGCAATATCGCCGCACTTTTGTATTGCCGACCGGATGGGAAGTGAATGGACAGACTTTTCTACGGTTTGAGGGCGTAATGAGCGCCTTTTATGTTTGGATCAACGGTGAGCGGGTAGGGTATAGCCAAGGCAGTATGGAACCGAGCGAATTTAATGTCACGAAGTATCTGAAATCCGGAGAAAATCAGATTTCACTGGAAGTCTACCGATATAGTGACGGTTCTTATCTGGAAGATCAGGATTTCTGGCGTTTTGGTGGTATTCATCGTAGTATTCATCTGATACATACGCCGGATATTCATGTCCGTGATTATGCGGTACGCACTCTTCCTGCGTCTGCTGGTGATTATGAAGACTTTATTTTGCAGATTGATCCGCAATTCAGTGTATATCGAGGGATGACCGGAAAAGGGTATGTCTTACAGGGAGTATTAAAGGATGCTTCAGGCAAAGAAGTTGCCACATTGAAAGGTGATGTGGAAGATATGCTTGATTTGGAGCATAAAGCAAGCCGGATGAATGAATGGTATCCGCAGCGTGGCCCGCGTAAGATGGGACGTTTGTCAGCCATTATAAAATCGCCGGAAAGATGGACGGCAGAAACACCCTATCTTTATAAATTACACTTAACTCTCCAAAATGGAGAAGGAAAAGTCGTAGAACAGATAGAACAGGCCGTAGGTTTCCGCTCTGTAGAAATCAAAAAAGGACAACTGTTAGTGAACGGTAATCCGGTTCGTTTTCGTGGAGTGAACCGCCACGAACATGATCCACGGACGGCACGTGTCATGAGCGAAGAACGAATGCTTCAGGATATTCTTTTAATGAAGCAGGCAAATATAAATGCTGTGCGCACCAGTCATTACCCGAATGTAAGCCGTTGGTACGAGCTATGCGACAGCTTGGGATTGTACGTGATGGACGAAGCGGATATAGAAGAACACGGATTGCGTGGAACACTCGCAAGTACCCCCGACTGGCATGCAGCATTTATGGACCGTGCGGTCCGTATGGCGGAACGTGATAAGAATTATCCATGTATTGTAATGTGGAGCATGGGAAACGAAAGCGGTTACGGACCGAACTTCGCTGCTATTTCGGCATGGCTGCATGATTTCGATCCCACTCGTCCTGTACACTATGAGGGGGCGCAGGGAGTGGACGGAAATCCTGACCCGAAGACGGTCGATGTTATCAGCCGCTTTTATACCCGGGTGAAACAGGAATACTTAAATCCCGGCATTGCAGAGGGAGAAGACAAGGAACGCGCTGAAAATGCACGTTGGGAACGGTTGCTGGAAATTGCGGAACGTACCAATGACGACCGTCCGGTGATGACGAGTGAATATGCACATTCCATGGGGAATGCATTAGGAAATTTCAAGGAATATTGGGATGAGATATATAGCAATCCCCGTATGCTAGGTGGTTTTATATGGGATTGGGTAGATCAGGGAATCTACAAGACATTACCCGATGGCCGTACCATGGTGGCTTACGGCGGTGACTTTGGCGATAAGCCGAATTTAAAAGCTTTCTGCTTTAATGGATTGCTGATGAGCGACCGTGAAACTACGCCTAAATATTGGGAGGTAAAAAAGGTATATGCACCAGTTGAGTTGAAAGTTGAGAATGGAGAGTTGAGAGTAACCAACCGGAATCATCATATTGATTTATCACTTTATCGTTGTCTATGGACATTATCAGTGGATGGTAAGGAGAAAGAACGGGGAGAAATAACATTGCCGGAAATAGCTCCAGGGGAAAGTAGCACAATCGGTTTGCCGGCTTTCCGATCATTGAAAACTCTTTCCGATTACCAGCTGAAAGTAAGCATTGTTTTGAAATCGGATGCTCTTTGGGCAAAGGCAGGACATGAAGTGGCCTGGGAACAATTCTGCTTACAGAAAGGAGATTTAGCTTCTGCCGATCTGATTAATAAAGGAGCGCTTCAGGTGAAAGAGGACGATAATTCTTTATTGATTAGCGGGCGCAGTTTTTCTGTTCAGTGGGAAAAGAAAGTGAACGGAAGTATGACTTCCCTTATATATAAGGGCAAAGAAATGCTGGCTCACTCCGATGATTTTCCGGTTCAGCCTGTCACTCAAGTTTTCCGTGCTCCGACAGATAATGACAAGAGCTTCGGAAACTGGTTGGCTAAAGACTGGAAATTGCATGGAATGGATCATCCGCAGATAAATCTGGAATCTTTCCACCATGAAAAACGTGCAGACGGGGCGGTCATTGTCCGGATTCAAACAAGTAATTTATATAAAGAAGGAAAAGTGGTGACGACTTCTGTCTATACGGTCTTTTCAGATGGAACGATTGATCTGAAAACAACTTTCTTGCCACAAGGAGTTCTTCCTGAAATTCCCCGTTTAGGAATCGCATTCTGTCTGGCGCCTGCTTATGATACATTTACCTGGTATGGCAGAGGACCACAGGATAACTATCCTGACCGCAAAACATCTGCTATGATAGGGCTTTGGAAAGGAAGCGTTGCAGACCAATACGTACATTATCCACATCCGCAGGACAGTGGAAACAAAGAGGAAGTGCATTATCTTACCTTGACCGACAAACAGAATAAAGGCATTCGTGTTGACGCGGTAGAAAACGCATTTTCTGCATCTGCCCTGCATTACACCGTACAAGACATCTATGAAGAAACTCACGATTGCGATTTAAAACCACGTGCAGAAGTTATTCTTAGTATGGATGCTGCCGTACTTGGATTAGGAAACAGTAGTTGCGGACCGGGTGTATTGAAGAAATATGCCATAGAGAAAAAAGAACATACGTTGCATCTCCGTATCAGTAGTAAACAATAATAGCAATAAATAACTAACACAATAATAAAAGTAACAATGAAAAAAGTAACCACTTTATTATCGACCTTAGCGTTGGCAACTACCCTGGCTGCTCAAAACCTTCCACAAACGGAAAGGCAATATCTCTCCGGTCACGGATGCGACGATATGGTTGAATGGGACTTCTTTTGTACCGACGGACGCAATTCCGGCAAATGGACGAAAATCGGCGTACCTTCCTGTTGGGAATTGCAAGGCTTCGGCACTTATCAGTATGGAATCACTTTCTATGGAAAGCCATTTCCTAAAGGCGTTGCCGATGAAAAAGGGATGTATAAGTACGAATTTGAAGTTCCGGAAAAGTTTCGCGGCAAACAGGTCAATCTTGTATTCGAAGCTTCGATGACAGACACGGAAGTAAAAGTGAATGGACGCAAAGTGGGTTCCAAACATCAGGGAGCCTTCTATCGTTTTTCATACAACGTCACGGATTTCCTGAAATATGGCAAAAAGAATTTACTGGAAGTCACTGTTGCCAAAGAAAGTGAAAATGCCAGTGTGAACCTTGCCGAACGTCGTGCTGATTATTGGAATTTTGGCGGTATCTTCCGTCCGGTGTTCCTGGAGGTGAAACCAGCCGTAAACCTGCGGCACATTGCCATTGACGCAAAGATGGATGGAACTTTCCGTGCCAACTGCTACACAAATATCTCTAATGACGGAATGAGCATCCGTACACAGATTTTAGATAAAAAAGGGAAAAAGATAACGGAAACCACCGTACCCGTAAAAGCAGGAGGCGACTGGACTTCCCTGCAACTGAATGTATCTAACCCCGCATTATGGACAGCGGAAACTCCGAATCTTTATAAAGCGCAATTCTCTCTATTGGATAAGGCCGGTAAGGTTTTGCATAGTGAAACAGAAAATTTTGGTTTCCGCACGATTGAAGTACGCGAAAGCGACGGACTTTATATAAACGGAGTACGTATCAATGTACGTGGTGTCAATCGCCATAGTTTCCGTCCTGAAAGTGGTCGTACGTTGAGTAAAGAGAAGAATATCGAAGACGTTCTTTTGATGAAAGGCATGAACATGAATTCTGTCCGTTTGAGCCACTATCCGGCTGACCCGGAATTTTTGGAAGCCTGTGATTCTCTCGGACTTTATGTGATGGATGAATTGGGAGGCTGGCATGGCAAGTATGATACCCCCACCGGAGTACGTCTGATTGAAGGAATGATAGAACGTGACGTGAATCATCCGTCTATTATTTGGTGGAGTAATGGTAATGAAAAAGGATGGAATACCGAACTGGATGGAGAGTTTCATAAATACGATCCGCAGAAACGTCCGGTTATTCACCCGCAAGGCAATTTCTCCGGTTTTGAAACCATGCATTACCGCTCTTACGGAGAAAGCCAGAACTACATGCGCTTACCGGAAATCTTTATGCCTACGGAATTCTTGCATGGTTTATACGATGGCGGCCATGGTGCCGGATTATATGATTATTGGGAAATGATGCGCAAGCATCCCCGTTGTATCGGTGGATTCCTTTGGGTATTGGCAGACGAAGGTGTGAAGCGTGTGGATATGGACGGATTCATTGATAACCAAGGAAACTTTGGAGCAGACGGTATTGTAGGACCACATCACGAAAAGGAAGGTAGCTACTACACTATCAAGCAGTTATGGAGTCCGGTGCAAATCATGAATACTTCTATCAACAAGCAATTTGATGGCAAATTCTCCGTAGAAAACCGTTACGATTATCTGAATCTGAATACTTGCCGTTTCCTTTGGAAGCAAGTAAAATTCCCGCTGGCAACAGATGCTTCCAATGCTGCTATTCAAGTGTTGAAAGAGGGTGAAGTGCAAGGCAGTGACGTGGTTGCTCACTCGGCAGGCATTTTGGATATAAAAACAAATATCCTCCCCAATGCAGACGCCCTCTTCCTGACAGCAATCGATCCATACGGCCATGAACTTTGGCGCTGGACTTTCCCGGTCAACCAACTGAATCAGCAGACAGAACAGCTTTCTCCCTTGTCCAGTCGTCCTGCTTATACAGAGACAGAAAATGAGCTTACTGTGAAAGCGAATAAGCGTACGTTTATCTTCTCAAAGAAAGACGGACAACTGAAAGGAGTATCTGTAGATAACCGTAAGATTAGTTTCGCCAATGGCCCCCGTTTCATCGGAGCCCGTCGTGCAGACCGCTCATTGGATCAGTTCTATAACCATGATGATGAGAAAGCAAAAGAAAAAGACCGCACATACAGCGAATTCCCCGATGCTGCCGTATTTACGAAACTGGATGTGAAAGAAGACGGAGGTAATCTGGTTGTTACCGCCAATTATAAACTGGGCAACCTGGATAAGACCCAATGGACAATTAACCCGAGTGGGGAACTGGCTTTGGATTACACCTATAATTTCTCCGGTGTCGTAGACTTGATGGGTATTCGTTTCGACTATCCTGAAGATCAGGTAATCAGCAAACGCTGGCTGGGTGCCGGACCTTACCGTGTATGGCAAAACCGTATTCACGGAACACAATACGATGTTTGGGAAAACGACTATAACGATCCTATTCCGGGTGAGACTTTCACATATCCCGAATTCAAAGGATACTTTGGTGATGTTTCCTGGATGAATATCCAAACGAAAGAAGGCACTATCAGCCTGACAAACGAAACTCCCGACGCATATATCGGAGTATATCAGCCTCGTGATGGCCGCGACCGTTTGCTTTATACTCTTCCCGAAAGCGGAATCTCTGTCCTGAACGTGATTCCTCCGGTACGTAATAAAGTAAACTCCACCGATTTGTGTGGTCCCTCTTCACAACCGAAATGGGTAAATGGTCCACAAACCGGACGAGTCATTTTCCGGTTTATGTAAATGAATCATATAAAGGTATCCACATTGCGTTGGGTACCTTTTTTATTTGGCCTTCTCACCGATTTTTCAAGGAAAAAGGCTATAAGTGGGGAATAATCATTATTTTTGTTTCGTTTTATACATTCAGATTAATGAATTCTTTCCTATGTACACAATACTAATTATAGAAGATGAACCCCGGGTTGCAAGTTTGCTGATGAACGGACTGGAGGAAAATGGCTATCAGACAATGGTGGCTTATGACGGACTGATGGGCTTACGGCTTTTTCAGACGCATACATTCGATCTGGTCATATCCGACATCGTTCTGCCTAAGATGGACGGATTTGAACTAGCGAAAGAAATTCGCAAAACCAATCCCAATATCCCTATATTGATGTTGACGGCATTAGGATCAACGAACGATAAACTGGACGGTTTCGATGCCGGTGCAGACGATTACATGGTGAAACCTTTTGATTTCAGAGAGTTAAATGCCAGAATCAAAGTGCTGTTGAAACGTGTGACAGGTAATGCGCAGGAATTACCGCAGGAACTTGTCTATGCAGATTTGCGTATTGATCTTCAACGGAAAGACGTAGAACGGAATGGTATATCCATTAAACTTTCTCCTAAAGAATACAACCTGTTGTTATATATGGTAGAAAATGCCGAAAGAGTATTGAGCAGGGTTGAAATAGCGGAGAAAGTATGGAACACCCATTTTGATACAGGAACGAATTTCATAGATGTATATATCAACTATCTTCGCAAAAAGATAGACCGGGATTTTGAACCGAAACTTATTCATACCAAAGCCGGAATGGGTTTCATACTGACTGATAAAATATGAAGATCAGGACAACGTTGACTCTACAATATGCAGGGCTTACAGCTGCGGTATTCTTCGTATTTGTGATGGCTGTCTACTATGTAAGTGAACATTCACGTAGCAATGCTTTCTTTCGTAATCTTCAAAGTGAAGCTATAACCAAAGCACATTTATTCCTTAAGGATCAAGTAGATGCCAAAACCATGCAGTCTATTTACCTGAATAATCAGAAGTTTATTAATGAAGTAGAGGTTGCCGTCTATACAACAGATTTTAAAATATTATATCACGATGCTCTGCAAAACGATATTGTTAAAGAAACGCCGGAGATGATAAAACGTATCCTGAAGCGAAAGAATATCAATTTCTATGTGGACGAATATCAGGCTATAGGACTGGTGTATCCGTTTGAGGGCAAAGACTATGTGGTTACCGCCGCAGCCTACGACGGTTACGGATACGCCAACCGAGATGCGCTAAGAAATATGCTTATTCTCCTATTTATCGGTGGATTGAGCGTATTGGTGGTTGTGGGGTATATCCTTTCTCGAAGCACTTTAAAACCGATACGTAATATAGTGAAAGAAGCGGAGAAAATCACAGCATCGCATATTGATAAAAGATTACCCGTAAAAAATGAACAGGATGAACTGGGAGAATTGAGTACGACATTCAATGCATTGTTGGAACGCCTGGAAAAGTCTTTCAATTCACAAAAGATGTTCGTCAGTAATGTATCTCATGAATTGCGTACCCCCATGGCAGCTCTTACAGCCGAATTGGATTTAGCTTTATTGAAAGAACGGAGCTCCGAACAATATCAGATGGCTATCGGCAATGCACTGCAAGATTCGCGTCGGATTGTTAATCTGATCGACGGATTATTGAATCTGGCAAAAGCTGACTATCAGTCGGAACAGATAACTATGGAAGAAGTCCGTCTGGACGAACTGTTGCTGGACGCCAGAGAGCTGGTACTAAAAGCTCATCCGGATTATCACATCGAATTAGTATTTGAGCAAGAAGCCGAAGAAGATAATGTGCTGACAGTAATTGGAAACAGTTATTTACTGACTACCGCTTTTGTGAATTTAATAGAGAATAACTGCAAATATTCTTCCAACCGAACTTCGTCAGTCTTGATAGCCTATTGGGAGCAATGGGCAATCATCCGCCTGTCAGATACCGGTGTAGGCATGTCTGATACGGATAAAGAAAACCTGTTTACACTGTTTTATCGCGGAGAAAACAAGAATATTGCTCCCGGAAATGGTATAGGTATGGCCTTGACACAAAAGATCATCCACCTTCACAAAGGCGAACTTACCGTATCTTCCCATAAGGATGAGGGCACTACCTTTGTGGTGAAGCTCCCGCATATCTAAGAAACTCTAATCGTTTTCTAATACCACTCTAATCATTCTCTAACAGCTTCCCGGTGAAGTCCTCCTTACTTTTGCATCGAATTAATAAATGCAGTTAGTAACTAAAAAAAAATAGAGATTATGGTATGGAAGAAAAAACTGCGTTCACCACAGTACACATTCAATTCAGAGAAAGTATTTTTGGTTGCCACACAACCCGGTAAGTCAATCTATTCATACTTGCAGACAACCAAGCTTGGATTAACACAGGGAGAAGTGCAGGAGCGACAATCCATTTATGGAAGAAACGAAGTGGTACATGAACAGAAAAAGAATCCGTTTATCCTGTTTATCAAAACGTTTATCAATCCTTTCATTGGCGTTCTGACCGGGCTCGCCATAATATCCTTATTTTTGGATGTATTGATGGCTGATCCTGGAGAGCAGGAATGGACGGGAGTCATTATCATCTCATCCATGGTGCTGTTCAGTGCTATCCTGCGTTTTTGGCAGGAATGGCGAGCAAGTGAGGCTACGGATTCTTTAATGAAAATGGTAAAAAACACATGTCTTGCCAAACGTGCCGGTGAACAGGAAGAAGAGATCGAGATTACGGAACTCGTCCCGGGGGATATCGTGTATTTGGCAGCTGGGGACATGGTTCCCGCTGATATTCGGATCATCGATTCTAAAGACTTGTTTATCAGCCAGGCTTCATTAACAGGAGAGTCCGAACCGATAGAAAAGTTTTCGGAGATACAGGGACAGCAGTTTCGGAAAGGAAGCGTCATCGAGTTGGACAATATTTGTTATATGGGTTCCAATGTGATAAGTGGTGCGGCAAAAGGAATCGTTTTTGAGACGGGGAACAAAACCTATCTGGGTACTATTGCAAAGAGCCTGGTCGGACATCGTGCCACTACAGCTTTTGACAAAGGCATTAGTAAAGTTAGCTTTTTGTTGATTCGCTTCATGCTGGTTATGGTTCCATTTGTATTTTTCGTAAATGGCTTTACGAAAGGGGATTGGTTTGAAGCTTTCATATTCGCCATATCCGTTGCGGTTGGCCTTACTCCGGAAATGTTACCGATGATTGTGACTGCCAACCTTTCCAAAGGAGCGATAGCCATGTCCAAAAAGAAAACAATCGTAAAGAATCTCAATGCCATTCAGAATTTTGGAGCGATGGACATACTCTGTACTGACAAAACCGGTACATTGACCTGCGATAAAATCGTGTTGGAAAAATATATCAATGCAGATGGCAGTGACGACAACAGTAAACGTATTCTTCGTCATGCTTACTTCAACAGTTATTTCCAAACCGGTTTAAGGAACCTGATGGATAAAGCGATTCTTTCCCATGTAAGAGATTTGAGCCTGGAACATCTGAAGGATGACTATACCAAAGTGGATGAAATACCTTTCGACTTTACGCGCAGAAGAATGTCTGTTGTAATAGAAGACAGGCAGGGAAAGCGGCAAATCATCACCAAAGGAGCGGTAGAAGAGGTTCTCGATGTCTGTTCCTATGCCGAGTTCAACGGGCAGATTCATCCCTTGACTGATGCCTTGAAAATCAAAGCACAGATGATTAGTGAAGAAATGAATCAGCAGGGGATGAGAGTATTGGCAGTTTCCCAGAAAAGTTTTATCGAGAAAGATTGTAATTTTGCCATCGAAGATGAAAAAGAAATGGTACTGATCGGGTATCTTGCTTTTCTTGATCCTCCGAAACCTTCTGCTGCCGAAGCCATCGAACAATTATATGCGCATGGAGTAGCAGTGAAAATTCTATCGGGAGATAATGATGTCGTAGTGAAAGCGATTGCCCGGCAGGTAGGAATTGATACCAGTCATTTTCTTACCGGGATAGAAATAGAGAATATGGACGAAACAGCATTGAAAGAAGCGGTAAAGGATACCACTTTATTTTCAAAACTGACTCCATTACAAAAGACACAAATCATCTCTCTGTTGCAGGAACAAGGCAATACGGTAGGGTTCTTGGGAGATGGAATCAATGATGCAGGTGCATTGCGTCAGTCGGACATTGGTATATCAGTCGATTCTGCTGTGGATATAGCCAAAGAAAGCGCAGATATTATCTTGTTAGAAAAAGATTTGATGGTATTGGAAGACGGAGTGCTTGAAGGAAGAAAGACATTCGGCAATATCAATAAGTATATCAAGATGACTGCCAGTTCCAATTTTGGTAATATGTTCAGTGTGATGTTTGCCAGTGCATTCCTGCCGTTTCTGCCCATGATGCCGATACATCTATTGATCCAGAACTTATTGTATGACATATCACAGACAACCATTCCATTTGACCGTATGGACCCGGAGTTCCTAAAGAAACCCCGTAAATGGGATGCGTCCGATCTAAGTCGTTTTATGATTTATGTAGGTCCCATCAGTTCTATCTTTGATATTATAACGTATCTGGTTATGTGGTACGTATTTAGCTGCAACAGCCCCGAACATCAGACACTGTTTCAGACCGGATGGTTTGTGGAAGGTTTGTTATCACAGACATTGATTGTCCACATGATACGTACCCGCAAGATACCGTTCATACAAAGCCGTGCCACATGGCCTGTGATGGGACTGACCTTCTTAATCATGGCAATAGGTATTCTTATTCCTTTCACCGCTTTCGGGCGTTCCATCGGATTGACAGCTCTTCCTTTGAGCTATTTCCCCTGGCTGGTTGGGATTTTGCTCTCTTATTGCATTTTGACGCAGATCGTGAAGAATTGGTATATTAAGAAGTTTGTGCGCTGGTTATAGCTTTGTCTGTTTATCTCGCAAATTAAATGTATATATTGTAAAAGATTTAAAATTGAGACGAATTGTCTGTCAAGAGTTTTTGCCCCTAAAATTAATTTCATATATTTAGGAGCAAGAACTCTTATTTATTTAGATTTGCAAACTTTCTAATATTCAGGCACGATGAAACACTATTATTCCTTTCTGATAATAACCTCTTTGTTATTAGCCGGATGCGGGCAAAAAGACCGGGCAAAATCTCAATTCGAATCATCTGTACAGACAGAAGAAAGTTATTCGTTAGCAAAAGAATATATTAAAGAAGCTGTTATCACAGGAAAAGTGTTGAACCGGGATTTTTATCCTCAAGAAAAGGAATTAACTCTCATCATTCCATTTTTTTGGAAAATGGAAAATCAATATCGTACCCCCATACAAGAAGACGGCTCATTTTCATTCCGCTTTCCGGTTTATGCAAAATTAAGAGAAGTTTCCATTCGCAATTATGCGGAACATTTGTATATCCACCCGGGAGATAGCATACATGTGGAAATAGACTTCAAAGATCTTTTTCATCCCAAAGTAACAGGTGATGCAGAAAAGTTGAATCAAGAAATACTGGCATTTACAGAAAGCGCTTACTATTACATACAGAATTATAGTATAAACCCGAATTTGAATATTAAGGATTTTGAGGCTGAATTAAAGAAAGAATATGACTTTCGTTTGGAGCGGAGAAACGAGTATCTGACGAAATATAAGCCAATGGACGATGTTACATTATTTACTGAAGAGTTACTGAAACAGGACTATTATTACGCTTTGTTATCCTATGGTAACCAATGCCAGTTTAAAACGAAAAAAGAAATGGACCGATATCATAAACTTCTGTCTGCAATCAATAAGCTTTATAATAAAGGGATTCTTTCAGCACGTTTATATGATATTGCCGATGAGGTAGAACACTATATAGCTTATGGGATAACATACAAAGATAAAAAAAATCCATCTGTAGAAGAGATTATGTCGGCAGTAGGAGAGAATGAACTGAACCAGTATATATATACCAAAATGACAGTTGGCTCTTTGAATGCGAATGATACACTTGCTTTAACAACGAGGCATACACAGTTTGATTCGATCGTAAAAATGCCGCATTTGCGTGCACAAGTGATGCAGATATATAATCAGACTAAATCTTACCTGGAAAATCCGCAACCAGTTTCCAATAATTTATTATATGGTGAGTTTCACGAAAACTCAAAGCTAAAAACATCTATGCCTTACATGGAACCCGTCTATAATATACTTGAGAAGAATCACGGAAAAGTGATCTATTTCGATTTTTGGGCTAGGTGGTGTCCACCATGCCTGGCAGAAATGGAACCTTTGAAACAATTGCGGAGTAAGTATTCCACCAAAGACCTGGTCATATATTCCATATGTGTAAGTGAACCCAAGGAAGAATGGGAAGAATGTCTGAATGAGTATTCATTGAAGAACCGGGGAATTGAATGTATTTATGCATCTGATTATTTTGGAAAAGATAACTTACAGAAAATTCGCAAACAATGGAAAATAGATAGAATGCCCTATTATCTGTTGATTAATAGAAAAGGGCAAATTGTAGATTTCGGAACTACAGCACGTCCCAGCAATCCGCAATTTGTATCTCGAATTGACGATGCCCTCAAATAACTTTATCATTAATAGGATCGTATGTCATTTCTTTATTCTTCTTTTCTATACGAAAGCTTTTTATTTTTGATGAAAGTGATTTTTCTAGGGTTTGTTTTGCTTTACGATACGTACCGTCATTGGATGGATGTCGTGAACTAACAATAGCTCCTATAACTTTTTTATCTTTTAGATATCCTTGATTGTAGAATAAGTTCACAGTATTGCCGATTTGTGTTATAGCGTGTGCAATATCCGTTCCTTTTAGTTCTACAAAAATATAAACACAACTAAGGGGTGATGTGTATACAAATAAGTAATCACACTTTCTATGCTCTGATGAACTATCAAAATAACCATCAATTTTTATTTTATCAACTTCGGAAATATCTTTAGATGCAATAGTGAACTTACTTTTATTTTCACAAATCGTAAAACGAGAAGTGCATTTACACTTTGAATTAACATATTTATGATCAAAAGAATCTGTATTCTTGAATACGAATCTTCTATTAAAACATTTACAACTCATTTCTTTCAATATTGCATAGTTCGTCAAAAATATATCCTAATTTGTCAGAAGCCGTATCTATGTATTCAGCTCCCAAAGATTTTATGTCAGTATCTCTTATATCTTTAACAGTTCCATCTGAATGAAAAAAGTAGGATGATACATCATCAAAATCAATTAGCGCCATTGATGGAATGAGTTCTTTAATTTTAGATAGCACCAACTTCTTTTTATTGCTTTTCTTTAATATTTCTTGTGCTAAAATTAAATTATCTACTACTGATAACACATATGGACTATGTGTCGTAATTACAATACTTCCATTTGATTTTCTCATCTTTCTCATGATCCAATCAATAAGGAAGTGTTGAGTAGAAGGAAATAAATTTAATTCAGGTTCTTCTATTACTAATATCTGTTTTTTCTTGCTTTCAACATATTGGTTAAATACAATCCACAACGGAATAATTGATTGAATTCCACTAGAAGTTTGAGATAGTTTTACTTCTTTGTTTTCATTCATTAGATATACTGTGTCACCATTGTTATTGAATGACACTTTAATGTCAAGAATGTTTATATCAATATTTTTATACTGAATTCTTGCTTTTTCGTATAAGCTACCAAAATCCTTTATGCAATCGGGAATACTAGCTCCTGCTTGAAGTAAAGAAAATATGCTATTAGAAAATGTTGAAATCAACAATCTTTCAGCTGGAATATATACTGGTATACATTCTTCATAAAGGAGTCCAACTAAGGCAGGTTTTATTAACTCTACCATTGCGCTGTCTTTTAAATCTAAGAGGTTTTTAAGACTTTTGATAAATTCTTTGTATGCAAAGTTATTTTCTTTTCGTTCTATAAATTTTAAAATAAAATCATATGACTTTGAAGTATTAGCCATTTCCATCAAATCAGCATCCTCGTAGTTACTGTGAAATTTATTTAAGCCTATTTCCCAATAGTATTTTTCATTGCTATAACGAATAATGGTTGTAGACGTAAATTCAAAATTAATATTATATTTATCCAATAACCTTAAGAAACTATTGAAATCTCCTTCTTTAATAGTCCAAAAAATCGAATTGTTAAATATTGCAAGAAGTTTTGCAATAGTACTTTTTCCACTAGAAGTATGTCCAATAAAGAAATTATATTTCTTTATTTCTATATTTGCGGATTTTATAGCCCCAAAATCTGTTACAATTAAATGTGCCATGCTCATTAAAAAATTAAAGTTATATCCCTCATATAAAAGAATAACTATTGGCAAATGTAGTCATTAATACTGGTATAATACCTAAAGTAGTTCTTTTTTATAGAAAAAAACAAGAAAAAGTTAGTAGATGTTCACTCATATTATAAATTTTCGCTAACTTCTTAATGTCTTCTTTGCCATTCACAATATGAGTACTGTCACCGATCCGGATGGATGGCCTGACTACTTCATCGGAAGAAGACTTCTCGAACAGCTTAGTAATAGGGATAAAAGACAAGGCTAATATCAACCTTGTCTTTTTTGTAGCTCCCTCATCAATTCATCTACAATATATGCATCGCTCATGAGATATAGATCTCCAAGTCGGTGGACAATGCGCTGGTAGCTTTCGCTATTATAAAATATATCAAGTGCCTGTAGACTGGAAATATGCAGACGGGTAGCAAGAAGTTCTACAATGCTGTAATATTTGCCTTGCATTACAATATCTGCATTGGGGATTTCTTTTGAGGGAGATGGGATAGGCAAAAGTATAGCATCCACAAAATGTAAGTGTTCGTCAATTACTTTTTGGTTCGTAATACAAATTTGATTGTTAGGCTCTTGATGAATCAAACGTGACAATGCTTCTTCACGAGTGTAATCACCACGCATATAAAGGTCAATAGTACGTATCACACGGTCATCTGCTATACCGCCTTCTATTATGTCATAATCCTGCCATATAACATTCCCTTGTCGACATGCTACAACAAAATCCAGCCAATGTGCATCGTAAGTGGTAAAGTGCAAATAATGAAAAGAAGAGTTGCGGCAGGCATCTATATCCAATGAATAAATATTGAGCCACACACTTTTTTCATGGCGAATATCAGCTGTGCGAAGAGCCCAACGAATAGCCTGATCCTTTAAATCAGTAAGATAAAAGCCCACTCCGAAATCAAGATTTGGTCGGCATACTCCAGCTAATGGTTGTTCTACACGGTAAGTAGAACCATGATAAACAGTTAACATGACTTATCTCCTTTTTGCTGTGTCGAAATTTGAAAAGGACGATAATCTTTCGGTAACCATTGTGGATCACGATGATAGATATATTCTAATAAAGAATCTACTATGTAGGCTTTGCCTTGGGTATGCAAAGTATCATAAAAAGCATTTATATAGCCGTCTATAGCACCTAATTCTTTTAGTTTATTATATACATCCGCACTATAACGTCCTAACCGTTCGGCTGTATTCTCTATACAATAGATAATAAACTCTAATTGTTTTTCTTTGAGGGTCATATTATTTTCTCCTTTCTTATCTTAATCAATTAGCGAAAAAGATTAATATTAGCAAAGATAGAAAAGTTCCTTCTTTCTTCCAATTAATTAGTATAGTATATCACGTTTCATTATGGATTAAATCAAAATCAATATACTTTCATTATAGCTTTATAGCTTTTTCTTCTTTCACCAACTTCCTCCATCTTTGAAATGCCCTCATCAGCGTTTCTTCCTGTACCAGTCCTACCATTTCGTAGTGCTCTACGAATTGTTCTATTGACTTTTTAAACATCACTCCTTTATTAAACTTATTATCCAATAGAAAAGAGTATAATTCCGCTTTCATCTCCGTTTCTATTTCCTTTTCTATAATCAATGCACTATCGTTTCCGATATAGTTATAGACTTCCGGATTCTTCCCATTACGCGGTTTGGGCAGTACAAAGCAAATATTTCCAATTTCTTTCCATGAAGTATTTTGCGGATGAGGGACAGATAGTTGATGAAGGAAGTGATAAACTGGAGTAATGTGGGAGAGATGGATAGGGATAAGTCGTTTGGAAGAAGAAGGAGAGGAGGAATGAGACTGGTTCTCTGGATCGGGTTCTAAACTTTGTCGATATCGGACATACATATATCCAGCCAAATATGGCTTGATATTAATTGTAACTGTAACCATGGGATTTTTTTTTAAGTTTGTAATAAAAAAGTATGTATATACAGCCCTTTGGACTGTGAATTCCGTTTGGTTTATTGAGAATATTCCCATGGTTATCGGGACGGAATTCTTCTTTTTATAACAAATTAATATACAGCGTATTACAAATACTGTTTTTGGTTTAAAACCAAGGAGCCGTTCCTTTTAAAGGAACGACCTGTTTCTCACCGAGGAACGCCTTGTTCCTTTTAAAGAAACGGATGGCTCCTTAAAATCCGGGAACAAAACTAGGTGTAATATTCTGATCTTTCAAAACGCATAGTTGAAGTACTACAAGTAATATGTAAATATAAATAATCATTCTTATACATCGTTTGTTTTGCGCGTGTATAAACGTTCAGTATGTCACAAAAGATAATTGAATAAGTTGGATAACAATTTAACAATGTTTATCCGATAAGTCCTTTTTATAGTTATCTAACCCTCATTTAAGTGATTTATAGAACTATTTTGAACGAAACTTCGGAATCCATGTGCAATTTCAGAACGTTTTACTTTAATATATATTTATTTTGTAATTTCGCATTCGATAATCATTTATTAAACGCAAGCAAAAGCAAAATATTCGATATACGCATCTGATGAAAATACAATATATAGCAATTCTACTTTTGATATGTTGGGGAAGCATTTTAAAATGTTCGGCCCAAAAGGTAGCAGTAAAAACAAACCTGTTCTACGGTGCATATTCAGGTACTCCTAACTTGGGAGTAGAGTGGGGACTTTCTCCACGCACTACAATAGAACTTGGCGCCGGACTTAACTGGTTTACACCCAATAAAGCATCTTCAAATAAAAAACTGGTGCACTGGCTCGGTACAATGGAATATCGTTATTGGACATGTGAAAGATTTAGCGGACATTTTTGGGGGATACACATAATAGGAACACAATATAACATAGCCGGTCATCACTTGCCACTTTTATTCGGGGATAATTCCAGCCATTACCGATATGAAGGATGGGGAGCAGGAGGAGGCATCTCGTATGGTTATCACTTCCTTCTTAGTAATCGTTGGAGCCTTGAAGCAAATATAGGTGCAGGATATGTGCGGCTACATTATGACAAGTTCCGGTGTAAGACTTGTGGTGAAAAGGTCGGAACAGAAAACCGCAATTATTTTGGACCAACTAAAGCTGCAATCTCACTTATATTTCTTATAAAATAATACAACCATGACAAAATTAAGATCATTCCTATACCTGTTAATCATATTCCTGACCATTTCTTCTTTATCATACGGAGAAGAAAATCCCAAGAAATGGTATACAGGAATTATACAGCCAACAGCTCTTGAACTACAGCAAGCGGGAGATTCATTGCATATTCAAATACTTTACAACTTTGATAATATACAAGTCAGCTCCAATCATTCTATAGAACTGATACCAGTATTGATTGCTGCAAACCATCAGATGGAATTGCCGGAAATATCCATTAAAGGTCGTAAGAACTATCAGAATCTGAAACGTAAACTTGCTTTGATGAATACGCAGGAACGTGCTTTTTACCAGTCAGAAGCTCCATACTCCATATTAAAAGGGTATGGAATGACTGGAAAAGAACAGATTCGGTACTCGTTGATAATTCCATTCGAGCCATGGATGAAGGATGCATATCTGAATGTAAAGAAAGAAGTGATGGGCTGTTGCAGGCCAGGCAGGTTACTATCAGCTATTCCTCTTTTTAGTGCTGTTACTTTGGAGAAACTTCCCGTCCCTTATCAAATCACTCCACATATTAGTTACGTACAGCCAAAAGTTGAACCAGTCAAAAGTCGTGAGATGTCATGTGAAGCATTTCTGGACTTTGTCGTATCAAAAACCGATATTAAACCGGACTATATGAATAATCCGACTGAACTAAAAAAGATATCCTCCATGCTTGCCGAAGTGAAAAATGATACAGCCATTACCATTCGTGGAATATCAGTCATTGGTTATGCTTCACCGGAGGGTGCTGTCCTTTTTAACAAACAGCTTTCCGAAGGACGTGCAAAGGCACTTGTTAATTACCTTCTCCCTCGTTTCCCTTTCTCTAAAGAATTATACAAGGTGGAATATGGTGGCGAAAACTGGGAAGGACTACGTAAAATGGTTGCAGGGTCTGACATGGCAGAAAAGGATGGAATTCTTCATATTATAGATCACATACCAGTTGAAATAAACTACCGAACGAATACCAGTCGCAAGAAATCGTTGATGTTATATAAACAGGGCAATCCTTATCGGTTTATGTTGCGTGAGTATTACCCACATCTGCGTAAAGCGATCTGTAAAATAGAGTACGATGTTCAGAATTTTAATATAGAACAGGCAAAAGTGCTGATTCATAGTCGGCCACAAAATTTGAGCCTGAATGAAATTTATTTGGTCGCTCTAACTTACAAAAATGGTTCACCGGAGTTTATCGAATTATTTGAAACAGCCGTTAGCGTCTTTCCTGATGATAAGATTGCCAATCTGAATGCCGCTTCGGCTGCACTTTCACGTAAAGACACTCTTTTGGCAGAAAAATATTTAAAGAAAGCAGAGACTTCCACACCGGAATACGAAAATGCCGTGGGAGTATTACATCTGCTAAGAGGTGACTATGAACAAGCAAAGTTACATCTAAATAAGGCTGCTGAATCCGGATTGAAACAAGCAAATCTCAATCTGGAGGAATTAGCCAAAAAAGAAGAGAATATCGAATTGATGAGTAAACTAGATTATTGATTTTTTATATATTATAATTATCTTTTTATTTACAACATTTAAACATTTAACAATGATGAAAACAAGAAGTTTTCTATTATCTACATTGGCAGTTTTTATATTTGCCGGCTGTAGTAGTGAAGATGCCCGGGAAGGGAATATTCCGGGTGGTGAACTGGATGGCAAAGCGTATCTGTCGCTTTCGCTGCAAAGTCACACAGCTACTTCAAGAGCAGCGAATGTAGAAGAAAAACCGGGAAGTTCTGGGGAAAGTAAAGCAAAAGCCGTCAAAGTTTTATTATTTGACGAGGATGATGTGTGCCTTGATGTGGCTGATTTTGATGGTTTGACCGTTGGGAATAGCGGAGGAGAATCCGGTGGAACAGGGACCCCGGAAGCTGTAGCTAGCGATGCAAAATTAGTACCAGAGAAAACAAAAAAAGTATTTGTGGTTATCAATCCTTACACCGACGGGTGGGATTTAACTTCAGAAACTGTAAAAGGTAAACCTTGGTCTGCAATTAACACTGCTATTGAGGCAGCTATTGCCAACATCGCTGCCAATGAAAATTTCATGATGGCGAGTGCAGGCGAAGGAGCTGGCATAGAAGGGGCATTGACGGGAGTAAAGGTACATAAGCCGACTGCATATACCAGTGAGGCCATCAATCAGGCAAAAACGGACGCACAGAGCGATCCAGCTAAAATCTCTGTGGATCGATTGAGCGCAAAAGTAGAGCTTGCAGTTAAGGAGTCTTTTTCTACAAAACCTGACGGTGCTACATTTGCTTTCAGTGGTTGGGAATTAAGCGTTACCAATAAGAGTGTGAAACTGTATAGTGAACGTATCACTTACGATAATGCCACGATTGGAGCAGTTTATCGTCGGGATAAAAACTACTTGTCTGACGAGCAACCTGATGTATCAAATGAGAGTACTATGGAAGCGAATATGGATGCAGCTTTCAATTATCTAAAAAATATAGACAGCGAAAGTGAGGAGATGCCTGCTGTTGCACAGAGTAAGGGAACAAGTCTGTATTGTCTTGAAAATACAATGGAAGCTAAGGCACAGCAATTAGGATTCACCACCAAGGTGGTAGTAAAGGCTAAGTACACTCCCTATGGTTTGAACGAAAATAGTAGTTATTTCTCTTGGAAAGGAAACTATTATACATTAGACCAGCTTAAAACTGAATATTTAAAACATAGTGATGGTTCCGGGCTAAAAGTAGACCTACCCATATTCTTAAAGAAAGCGGGAATTATGACACAGGAGCAATTCGATGGTGATCAAGATACAAAAAATTCTGTAGTCGCTAGTCTTTCGGAAGGTGCTACAGCTACTCAATTAAATGCAAAAACTGGTATTATCGGACGCTTCTGTGCCGTACGTTATTATCATGAATCCGTATGTTACTATGACGTCCTGATCCGTCACGATCAGAATGTAACTGAAAAGATGGCTTTAGGCCGATACGGAGTAGTGCGTAACAACTGGTATCACCTTGAACTTCAAAGCGTGAGCGGCCCCGGAACACCGTGGATTCCCGATCCGTCTGATCCTGACAATCCTACACCTCCGGGTACCGATGATGATGAAGCAGATGCATATATTTCTGTAAAAATCACTATCAATCCATGGACTTATTGGACACAAGGTGTTGATTTGCATTGATAAATGGGAATTAAAAGACACATAAAGAAATACAAAATAATCCTTGCCGCTTTTATAGTGGCAGGGATTACCGGTTGCGATGTCCTTCATGACGACCTTGATCAATGTGACCTCTTTCTAAAATTCCGATATGACTATAATATGGCAAATGAAGATTGGTTCGCCGAACAGGTGGAAGAAGTAAAGGTTTTCGTGTTCGATACGCAAGGAAAATATATACAGACACTTACTGATAATGGCCATTCGCTAAAAAGTCCGGACTATCGTATGCTGATACCCTATCGTTTGAAAGGCTGTACAGCTGTTGTATGGGCTGGAAAAACGGATAAATTCTATCAGCTTCCGACAATGGATACAGGTGATCCAATAAATAAATTAACGCTGAAATATGAGCCGGAAAACAACATAAGTAACAACCATCTTGATGCATTATGGCATAGCGGTCCTCTATTAATGTTTTCTTCGGAAAATATCAGTAATACAGAAAATGTCAGCTTGGTGCGCAATACTAATGATATAACGATAGGCATTACGCGAGGAAATAATCCGGTGGATGCTTCAAAATATGACATACAACTAATAACTGCAAACAATTTTTATGACTATAAAAATAATGTAGGTGAGAGCAGCAAGAATATAATTTACCATCCTTGTTCAGTTGAAGAGGAAGACAGTAAGACCGCCCTACAAACCCGCCTCCATACTCTTAGATTTATTAAGGATGCTGATACGACTTTTTCTATCACCGAAAAAGCGTCAGGAAAAACAATAGACATCGGAGGAAAAACAACTATAAACCTTATTGACTACCTGTTGATGAGCAAACCGAAAATGATGGGCGATCAAGAATACCTCGACCGCAGATACGAATGGGATATCAACATTCGAATCGGAGATAAGGAAGAGAATGGCTACATTGCATTAAGTATAACCATCAATAATTGGACCTACTGGTTCCAACCAACAGATATGTAAATCGTTTTTTGAAACGGAATTATGGCACGATTAAGGATGAATATAACTATCAACATAAAATTTTCGGCAAATATCCTGCTTTTGACAATGTTTGCCCTGTTTACTTACTCTTGTACAAAAGAGAACGAAGTAACAGGCGCACGTATTTACGAAGGAGAAAAGATACCGATGAGTATTAAAATGGGAACGCGCAATGCTACCACCGACAAAGATGAAGTCATAAATTCCGTACGTGCAATTGTGTTTAATGACAAGAACGAGCTGGTATACAACGACGTTTCTGATGCTTCCATAAATGTCGATAGCACATACACCGCTTCTATAAGAGCGGCACGGGGATATAACAACATTTATATCATCTGCAATGAAACATCGGAGCTTGCCGAAAAGCTCGCTGCTATTACACTGGAAAATGAAATAGAAAAAGTGACATTCTCTGCCGTAGGTATCGTTGCTCCTCCGCCCATGTATGGAAATGTGGCACGTGCCTATGTGGAATCCCGCAGTGACGGAAAAAACGCCACAGTAACAATTAATAATATTAAAATGACGGAATTGCCTGTTAGCGTAACCCGCATGGTATCCCGCATCAGCTTTACAGCTATTAAAAATATAACTAATCCGAATGAGGATTTCAAAGTAACCAAGCTCACTGTTAAAGTATGTCGTATGCCGGCCGCCACTCCTATAGAAGAAGGGCGGGCATATACGGAAGATATTTGGTCGGATGACCTTACGATATCAGGAACAGGCGAGCTTGACAAAAATGGCGATTATATTATAAAAGATAATAACTATACTATTCCTGACACAGTGGATTTTATAACAATTCCTGCCACATATATTCCTGAACACTTGCTATCCCAACCTGAAAATGCTTCTCAGGCAACCTACCTTAAGATTGACGCGCAGTGCGTACTTAAAAACGGAAGTTCTCAGGTGCTGAACTGCGTTTACCTCTTGAATATCGGTCAAGAGCCTCCCAAAAACTATAATCTGACACGAAACAACCATTATCAGATATACGCCACCATTACCGGTATGGGTGCAATGGGGTTATATGCGGAAATAGTGGCAATGGAGGAACATGATATCACCATCAACTGGAAACCTATCGACGGACTGGTCATAGTGAGTGACAAGGCAGCAGATTATGACGCGGTTGCCGATACATCCAGAAATGTGAATATCTGGAATGATGTCAGCGTTTATTCAGGTATACTGAAAGCATATCATTCGGAGACGGGATATAAGGATGTATTGTTCAAATATGGCAGCCTGATAGCCGTGCACAGCGGCACAAGTGCGGGTGAGGGTTTTATAGCTCCTACCAATGCCAGTGCATTGAACGATGTACTCTGGTATCCCGGTTCATACGATCCCTTAAGCATCAGCGGGTGGACAGATATTCCCTACCTAAACACAGACGGAATTCCTGCAAATAACACCGTAGACCAAGTTAAAGCCGGGGTGGGAGATCCCTGCAAGTTGGCCGGACTTTCCGAAACCCAGATCAAGGCTCAAAACATTGTGGATAACGGGCAGTGGCACATGGCTACTCCGAATGAAAACCAAGCCCTGATAGCGGCATCGGATAACGAGAATAATTCATACGGTTATCCTTCTTTCCATTGGCTGCTTTCCCCGCATAACCGGTATAGAGACGCGGGCGGTGTATCTCAGGGGGACCGTTCCAATGGATGGTATTGGAACGACGACGCTTCGGTATTCGAATTCTCCGGTAATTCATCGGGTGCAAGTTTCCAAAGTGGCAAGGACAGGCAAAGTGCCTATATGATTCGCTGCGTGCGCAATGAAATACCGGAAAGCAAGATGGAGGCGGGTGCCATCTCCAGTCCTACTTATCAGGGAACCGAAAAAGGTGTAAAAGCTTATTTCGGTATAAAATCCAATGTGCCTTATTGGACGGCAACGCTTGTCACGGGAGAAGGTGCGGGAACAGCGGAGCCTACTGATTTCTCGTTCGCATCGGATGGCACCATCGTACATACGACCCACGGAAGCAATACGGAAAATATCCCTGTATACGTCAAACGTAAAGAAAGTGCTTCACCGCGTTCATTCAGAGTGAAGGTGGAAGGAGTCGGTTTGGACGGACAGACAAGGAGCATACTGCTCACCGTCTCGCAAAGCGGATATGATTTACGTGCTACTACCGGATTAAGTAGTCTGGGTAATATATCTCAAACGGGAGGTACTTATACGGTGAGTATCCAGCTTACTCCGACGGATATCTCCATACCTGCCGGAAAACTGTTTTTGCAGGTTATTTATGGAGGCGTCCAAAAGTGTCTCAGTACTAAAGTGAATACTGAACCGAATACGTATAGTTATTCTGTCTCGATAGAAATTCCAGAGAACAGCAGTCCGAGTTCTATCAATCTTACTGTTAATATTCTACTGGCGAAAGATACCGGAGTGACAGTTCCTCTCGGCAGTCCGTCAATTACGCAAAACGGCTACTGATGTCCTCTCCTTGGATGAAAATTTGATAATAAACATATACGATATGAACCTAAGAACAAAATATAAAAGATATTTCCGGGCAGCCTGCACCACCTTGCTGTTGCTGGCGTTCGTGGGCTGTGCAAAAGATAAACTGGTAGAGTACGGTCCCGGTGACGCTACCGGTAAGGTGGTTATGGTCAGCCTGAAAGTCGGTATTCCCCCCGCTGTAGAGCCTGCATCAACGAGCGGATATTCCGCCGCTAAGTCGCTTTTTAGGGATAGGAACGATTCCGGGTTGTCGTTTACAGTGGCTTTGGAACAAGGACAAGAACCACATGAGGTAACTACCCGGGTATCTGACGGCACGACCAAGTTACACAACCTTTGGCTTTTCCAATTCGATGAGCACGGTTCCATTAAGGGAAATCCTCATAAACTGAGTGATGCAGTAACAGCCATAAATGATTTGATGACGATAGACGTCCCCCTCGTAGTATCAGAGAATCAAACCTTGTACCTGTTGGTATTAGGCCCTAAACTTAACTATGATATGAGCGGAGTGAGCACTCTTGATGAACTCAAGAATTGGAGTTTTGACTATCTTATTAATGTAGAAGGGCATACCCAATCGCTTATCACCGCAGATGATGAAGTACCGCTGGCCGGAGAAGTGTCAGGTGTCACTGTGGTGGACATCGACGGTGGTAAGCGTGGTCTGGTAGAATACAACAAACCGGCCGGGTTTGTAGGAGGCATCGAAATCGAGAGGTTGATGGCACGCGTTACCTTACGTTACAAGTTCGAGGTGGAAAATTACCGGTTACAAGGTTTGAAATTGCTGAATGTGAACAATACTATCCGGCTCACCAATCTTAAAAAAAATACCGATGCGGATACATACGCCACATTTGAAATGGATCAGTTGGGTGAGCCCGATTCCAATGGCTATTACTCGGCAACATGGTATGTAGCGCAGAATCGGCAAGGGACGGTTACAACTATTCTAAGTGAAAGCCAGCGCTACTACAAAGTGGTCAATAAGGTGCCTTCAGGTGCTGCGCCGCCACTGGGCACGCAGATAGAGGCATGGGCATACCCTACTACCGGAACAAATGAATACGCGATCTACCAGATATATGTTGGGAATAATAACACCAATAACTTCGATGTGGAACCCAACCATTTTTATAATTTGCGTACTGCCATAAACGCAGAGATAAACTCGGCGAAGAACGATGAACGGATCAGGGCATATACCATCAGCCAGTATGTGGAATTTTTTTCCAGCCTTAACGTAAAGGCTTCTGGGGCGTCATTCAGCACCCTGTACAACAAAACGGGTGCCACTTATGACCTGGATGCAGCTTATAGTGTCCGCCCGATAGTTATACAGACTCAAGGAAGGAAAGTGGAAGTGGAAATATATACTGACAAAGATTGTACGCAGAGAGCCGATAAGGGAAGCAGTTGGCTCCTCCTGTCTTCCTCTTCCAACTATACGGATGCATTCAATAATGTTAAAGAGCCATTGGATACCCGTGTTACGGCAAGTTCCATACTTCCCACTCAGGTGAAGTTTTATCTCTATAATAAGGAATACATTTATGATGATGACGGCAAACTGGTTGACCCGGGTGAATCCGATAAATTAGGAAAGCGTTCTTTATACATTAAAGTAACTACTATGCCAGAGGGTGAAGGAGAAACATTGCAAACTTTCCATATATTCAGACTGGACCAGCGCCCGGCAGTATATGCCGGGTGTTTTGGAGGAGAAAGAGACACTGACGGAAACTATACAATGGGATTGGTGCATGACAGACCGCAACGTAGTGTATACCAGTATGACGTATCATCGGGTAAAGTGGAATATGGTTACGATGGGATTGTGACAGCTGCTCATTCATACGGGACGGATGACGTGTATTATGGAAAAAACGCGACGGTAAACCTGGCCGAGAATATAAAGAACCTTACTTGGAGTGGTTATATACCTGTTCCGCAGAAAGATGCTTCCGGACATATATTGCTATATCAATATCAACACCCCGCTAGTACATTTTCTGCAAGGGCTTGCTATGATAAGAACCGGGATGAAGATGGAAACGGACGAATAGAAGGGGAGGAGTTAAAATGGTATTTACCGGCATCCAATCAACTGATTGGCCTCTATATCGGCAGTCTATTAGATGCCAGCAGCGGGCAAACAATTACAGAAGATGGAGGTACTTCTGCCAAAAGGTGGTATTACGGGCTTAACTCTTACTATAAGACTGAGGGTGGTGCAAGGTGTGTAAGAGACATCCCTCTCCCTTCCGTTACTTATTAATGATAAAATGAAAATATAAAGAATAAAATGAAAAGAATAACTGTCATAATCTTCGCATCCCTTTTTATCTTGCTAAAGGGATATTCCCAGACAATAGAAGTCTATGAAGATTCAAGGGGAAACAGGTATGCGGCTATTAATTCGAAAGATTTGCCGAAACAAAGGATCAGAGATAAAAGTGCTGTCTTTTATAACAACATTCAATTATACGAATACACCCCGACTGGTCAAGATACGAATCCTATTACCGATAGTGAGGGCAACCCTGTTTATACAGACAGGATTATCCGGCATATAGATAGCATGTCTGAGGCAGGCAAAATCAATAAGACTGTATCTGCATTTTTTATAGTCTCTCCGGATATCGTATATAGCGATGGCAATGATAGCGAGGGAAAAGACAGTGGAACGCAAACAATGAATTGGGCTACGGCAAATGGCTATCTTGCTACGGCAAACAGTAATAGTTATAGTACGGAGAAGAATATTGCTGTTCCCAAGGGATGCGCAATGTATCGGGGGAAAGACGGTCAGGACGCTCCAGGAACATGGCGGATACCTACACTGCGTGAAGGAAGCCTGATTATGATTTATTATAAGGAATTAGAGGCCACAGCTACCCAAGGTACCGATTGTAAAGCATTTGCCTTATCTGACATAAAACCAACCACCTATTGGTTAGCGACGGAAAATACAATTTCTTCTCAAGCATGGTCAATGACAATTTATCCTGATGCGACAAGAGTGAAATATAAGTCTGTCAGAGATCTCTCCAAGACAAGCTCCTATTATCTCCGTTGCATCCGGGATATTCCATAGAATAGAAATATAAGTTTGCTCATTCATTTACAAAAGATACAAAATAACTGATCAATCAAATGAAAACGATAAAAGCCGAAATATTAATGATTGAAGGAGCGCCGTTTCCTGTCATCAAAGAAATATATGATCCTTCAAATGAAAGGCGTAATGGGACCATTACACCGGAAGCTCCCATTGTTATCACCGGACAGAACCTGGATATGCTGACATGGGAAAGTACCAATCTATACCTTGTCTCTTCCGTCAATGACAGAATGTTGATAGAATGTGAAGATATCCATAAATATTCGGACGATAAGATTTATATGACAGTTCCTGATATTAGTGAAGGTGAATATTTCCTGGCACTGATGATTTTGATGAAAGATAAAGAAAGTTTTTTATACATCTTTCCTATATCTTTGGTGGTACAGTTTGCTCAATCGAAATGGCACGACTGACATCCGTATGATAAAAATAACGGCAAACAACATAATTGATAAATAGCAGTCCATGGAAAAGAAGCAGCCATATAAGCAGGATAAAGTATTCGATAATATATTGGAAACAGAAGAGTTTAACGTCTATACTAAAATAGACGATTTACCTCTTGATGAAAATCCTATGTATCTTGAAGAAGGGATAAATGGGATATGCACGGGAGGAAGTGCGTTATTCAATGTTTTTGGTAATAAACGACGGATTGTTTCCAATGATCTGGTAGTCATTTTCCCTTTTCAGCTGGCTTCTGTCACGGAGATTAGCAGTGACTTTTCAATGACGTTTCTAAAAGTACCCAAAAGCCTGTTTATGGATACAATAAGCGGGATATGTATACCTACGCTTGATTTCTTTTTCTATATGCGGAAAAATTTCAGCACTCCGCTATATGATGAAGAGTGCCAACGTTTCATTCACTTTTGCAATATTTTGATTTTTCGTATCAACTTGCCCCGCAACTTATTCAGACGGGAGTCTATCATGCAGTTATTACGTGTTTTCTACTGGGATATATATGTGGCTTATAAAAGAAATCCGAAAGCTGCCGAATTAGTAAAATACACCCGTAAGGAAAAACTTTTATTCGACTTTTTTTGTTTGGTGATCGAATTTCATACCGTAAGTCGGGATGTTGCGTTTTATGCGAAAAAGATGTGTGTGTCCGCCAAGCATCTTACAATGGTAATTACAGATATGAGCGGTCGTTCGGCAAAAGACTGGATTATAGATTACTCCCTTCTTGAAATAAAGGCTCTTTTACGGGATTCTGACCTTGAAATAAAAGAAGTGGCCTCACGCACGAATTTCCAGTCGAACTCTGTTATGACAAGATTCTTTCGTGAACATACCGGTATGACTCCGTCTGAATACAGGGAGAGAATTTACGTTAAAAATGAAATTGATTTATAATTAGTTGAGTTATATATGAAATACCGCCTGTGAAGGTCGTCTATTGTTTGTTTTGTTTGTGTGGTGCACCTTCTTCCGAGAGTAGGAAAGGAGGTGCACCTTTTTTTGATTAAAGTTGTTATATTCCGATCTCATAAGCTAATAGTGAGTACAAAACAGAGTGATTTTCGTCTTTACTTTAGTAAAAATATAGACTGGAATGAAAAGCCGACTGAAACAACGAATATTTGCACTTTCTCTATTAGCATGGACAGCCGTATGCCCTGCCGATGCACAGCAAACACGCTCGCTTCGCGATCAATTCTTAAGTCCTTCCGATGAAGCAAAACCCTGGACCTTTTGGTATTGGATGTATGGCACCGTGTCTAAAGAAGGCATTACAGCCGATTTGGAGGCAATGAAACATGCCGGATTAGGAGGTACTTATCTGATGCCGATTAAAGGTATTCATGAAGGCGCCCAATACGATGGCAAGGCGCAGCAGCTAACTCCCGAATGGTGGGAGATGGTGCGTTTCAGCATGGAAGAAGCAGATCGTTTGGGACTGAAATTGGGAATGCACATCTGTGATGGTTTCGCATTGGCGGGAGGCCCCTGGATTACTCCTGAAGAATCTATGCAGAAAGTGGTTTGGAGCGATACGATTGTAAACGGAGGAAAGTTGATGGCTATTCGCTTGCCACAACCGGAAGCCTATGAAAATTATTATGAAGATATTGCATTATTCGCTTTGCCGGTAGAAGACGCAGCGGACGAGATGCAGGCAAAAATTACCTGTGTCAATCTAGCCACGACAGGAAATATAAAAGCAGCTCAAACAGTGAATATGGATGCGGCGGGAGTGATCCGTTCTTCATATCCCTGCTATATCCAGTATGAATACGGACAACCTTTCACTTGCCGGAACATCGAAATCGTTTTAACTGGTAATAATTATCAGGCACACCGCTTGAAAGTAATGGCCAGTGACGACGGAGTGAATTATCGTTTGGTTAAGCAGTTGGTCCCTGCCCGTCAGGGATGGCAGAATACGGATGAGAATTCAACTCATAGTATTCCTCCGACTACTGCCCGTTTCTTCCGTTTCTACTGGACTCCTGAAGGGAGCGAACCGGGAAGTGAAGATATGGATGCTGCCAAATGGAAGCCCAATCTGAAAATAAAAGAATTACGCCTGCACCGGGAAGCCCGTCTGAACCAATGGGAAGGAAAAGCCGGACTGGTATGGCGTGTTGCTCAAGCGACTAAAGAAGAGGAAGTCGGGAAACAGGATTGCTATTCACTTTCACAAGTCATCAATCTAACAAAGCAATATACCGGTCATTCGAATGGAAAAACATTGACCGCCACTCTCCCCAAAGGAAAATGGAAATTACTTCGCATGGGACATACAGCTACCGGGCATACCAATGCGACAGCGGGAGGTGGAAAAGGATTGGAATGTGATAAGTTTAACCCGAAAACGGTACGGAAGCAATTCGATAACTGGTATGCGCAGGCATTTGTAAAGACCAATCCCGAAATAGCTCGTCGTGTACTGAAATATATGCATGTCGACAGTTGGGAATGTGGCAGCCAAAACTGGAATAAACGTTTCGCTATTGAATTTCAGAAACGTCGTGGCTACGATTTGATGCCTTATCTACCTCTATTGGCAGGTATTCCGATGGAAAGTGTCGAACAAAGTGAAAAGATTCTGCGAGACGTACGTACTACCATATCAGAACTCGTCGTAGATGTGTTCTATCAGGTATTGGCGGACTGTGCAAAAGAATATGATTGCCAGTTCTCGGCAGAATGTGTAGCTCCGACGATGGTAAGCGATGGTCTACTACATTATCAAAAAGTAGATCTTCCGATGGGTGAATTTTGGTTGAACAGTCCCACACATGACAAACCGAATGATATGCTCGATGCTATTAGCGGAGCACATATCTACGGAAAGAATATTATTCAGGCTGAAGGATTCACCGAAGTGCGTGGCACGTGGGATGAATACCCCGGAATGTTGAAAGCCTTGTTGGATCGTAATTATGCATTAGGAATCAACCGCCTTTTCTACCATGTATATGTACATAATCCCTGGCTGGACCGCAAGCCCGGCATGACATTGGATGGCATCGGACTTTTCTTCCAACGGGATCAGACCTGGTGGGATAAAGGGGCAAAAGCCTTTTCCGAATATGCTACCCGTTGCCAGTCGTTGTTGCAATATGGGCATCCGGTAACAGACATCGCAGTCTTTACAGGTGAAGAAGTGCCGAGGCGTTCGATATTACCGGAACGATTGGTTCCCTCTCTGCCGGGAATCTTCGGTGCGGAACGAGTGGAAAGTGAACGCATCCGTCTGGCCAATGAGGGACAGCCTTTACGTGTACGCCCGGTAGGTGTTACCCATTCAGCTAACATGGCTGATCCGGAGAAATGGGTGAATCCGCTTCGTGGATATGCATACGATAGTTTTAATAAAGATGCAATCCTTCGTTTGGCGAAAGCAGAAAACGGACGAATAACGTTGCCGGGTGGAGCAAGTTATAAAGTGTTAGTACTGCCTCTTTCACGTCCAATGAATCCCGAACCTGTATTGTCATCGGAAGTGCAGAAGAAAATCAATGAACTAAAAGAAGCTGGCATTTTGGTACCTTCTTTACCTTATACAGAAGAAGATTTTTCCGTGTATGGCTTGGAACGTGACATGATCGTGCCGGAAGATATCGCCTGGACACATCGTCGTGGCGAACTTGGTGAACTCTATTTCGTCGCCAACCAAAAGGACGAAACACGCACGTTTACTGCAAGTATGCGTATTAACGGTAAAAAACCGGAATGTTGGAATCCGGTGACGGGTGAGATGAATATTCATCCTTCCTATCATATCAACGGAAACCGGACGGAAGTTACTCTCACATTGGCTCCTAACGAGTCCGTATTCATCGTATATCCTGCGGAGGGAGTAGATGAAGGCTATGGAGAGTCCTCTCTCCAACTGCAAAAGGAGAAAAAAGACACCTCCAAAGCCCCTTTAAACATAGCTTTGGAGGCAAAGGAATATACTATAACTTTTGCAGCTAACAAAAAAACGCTCACACGAAAAGAACTTTTCGACTGGAGCCAAGAATCGGACGAACAGATACGTTATTATTCGGGGACAGCGACCTATAAAACCACTTTTCGCTGGAAAAATAAACCGAATAAAGACCAACAGATTTATCTGAATCTGGGAACAGTTTATAATTTGGCAACTGTTCGTGTGAATGGTGTAGATTGTGGCACAATCTGGACAGCTCCTTATCGTGCAGATATTACAGGTGCCTTGAAAAAAGGAATTAATGAGCTTGAAATAGAGGTTACAAATACATGGGCGAATGCACTGGCAGGAGCTGATGAAGGAAAAGCGCCGTTTGATGGCATTTGGACTAATGCAAAATATCGCAGGGCAGAGAAAACGCTGCTTCCGGCAGGATTACTCGGACCTTTGAGTTTTTCTACCACAGAATAAAATAGATTTTTAAGGCACGGATTACGCGGATTACACGGTTTATGAGAATCGTATTACATAAAGTAACAGCGCAATCCATGTAATCCGTGCCCAATTCATTATAATATAGCTAAAGTATGAAAAGTTCAATTATTAAAACAGGTACAATGTTGGCAGGTTTTCTGCTTGCTGCCTGCCTGTCAACACACGCAGAAGTAAAGCTACCGGCTATTTTTTCTGATGGCATGGTGATGCAGCAACAGACCAATGCAAACCTTTGGGGGACAGCGACTCCTCATAAAAAAGTAACAGTGACCACTAGTTGGAATGGAAAACAATATGCAGCAACAGCAGATAAAAATGGGGCATGGAAACTGACAGTAGCTACTCCCGAAGCGGGAGGCCCTTATACTGTGACCTTTGATGATGGAACCCAAAAGACACTGAATAATATTCTGATAGGCGAACTTTGGCTTTGTTCCGGACAAAGTAATATGGAAATGCCAATGAAAGGCTTCAAAAACCAACCGGTAGAAAATGCCAATATGGACATTCTTCACAGCAAGAATCCGCAAATCCGTCTGTTTACGGTGAAACGTACTTCTACATTCACTCCGCAGAATGACGTTATCGGTTCGTGGAAAGAAGCTACTCCGGTTAGTGTCCGTGAATTCAGTGCAACAGCCTATTATTTCGGGAGACTGGTAAATGAAATATTAGATGTTCCGGTCGGATTAGTTGTAGCAGCCTGGGGTGGTTCCGCCTGTGAAGCATGGATGACAGCAGACTGGCTGAAAGCCTTCCCGGAAGCAAAAATACCTCAAACGGAAGCCGACATAAAATCTAAAAACCGTACTCCGACCGTGCTTTATAACGGTATGTTGCATCCATTAATCGGTATGACCATGAAAGGAGTGATTTGGTATCAGGGTGAAGATAACTGGAATCGTGCCCATACGTATGCTGATATGTTTACCCGATTGATTAACGGTTGGCGTGCCGAATGGAAACAGGGAGATTTTCCTTTCTATTATTGCCAGATAGCTCCGTATGATTACGGGATTATTACCGAAAAAGGAAAGGAAGTGATAAATTCGGCATATCTCCGGGAGGCACAGGCAAAAGTTGAACATCGTGTAGCTAACAGCGGTATGGCTGTATTACTGGATGCAGGAATGGAAAAAGGTATTCATCCCGCAAAGAAACAGGTTGCAGGTGAACGTCTGGCACTTCTGGCTTTAACTAAAACGTATGGAGTGGAAGGCGTGAATGGCGAAAGTCCTTATTATAAAAGCATTGAAATAAAGAACGATACCGTAGTTGTCAGTTTCGAACGTGCCAATATGTGGATCAGCGGCAAGAACTGTTTCGAATCGAAAAACTTTCAGGTAGCTGGCGAAGATAAAGCTTTTTATCCGGCTAAAGCATGGATAGAACGTAGTAAGATGCTGGTGAAAAGCGATAAAGTACCGCACCCGGTAGCTGTTCGATATTGTTTTGAAAACTATGTGGAAGGAGATGTATATTGTGACGGATTGCCTTTAGGGTCTTTTCGTTCGGATGATTGGTAATCGTAAATAGACAAGGTAAAATATGAAAAATATATGAAGAGATTTTATCTGATTATAACCATACTGTTTGTTGGCGTGTCGGCTCTTTGGAGTCAGCATGCCAATGTCATTTGGAATACTCCCAGTCGTAATTCTTCTGAATCTATGCCCTGTGGCGGTGGAGATATCGGGATGAATATATGGGTAGAAGACGGTGATGTTATGTTCTATGTGAGCCGTAGCGGCACATTCGACGAAAACAACTGCCAGTTAAAACAAGGGCGTGTACGTCTCCGCCTGTCGCCCAATCCTTTCAAAGACGCTAAAGATTTTCGTCAGGAGTTGAAGTTAAAAGACGGATATGTAGAAATCGCGGCAGGAAACACGCAGATACAATTTTGGGTAGATGTTTTTCATCCAGTTATACATGTAGAGGTAACAAATGCACAACCGTTGCAGACTGAAGTCTTTTATGAAAATTGGCGCCATCAGGAACGACCTGTCAGAAAAGGAGAGGGTCAACAGTGTTCCTACAAATGGGCTCCCCCGAAAGGTACTGTGACGGAGGCCGACTTTATTTCTTTAGACAAAATTACTGATTCAACAGGAAAGGCTGAAACAAATAGGACTTCAATAAAGAGGAACCAACTTCTGTTTTATCATCGCAATCCCGAACAGACCGTTTTTGATGTAGTTGTAGCTCAACAAGGAATGAACGAAGTCAAATCTCAAATGATGAATCCTTTGAAAAACTTGACTTTCGGAGGAACTCTTTTTGGCGAAAACTTAGAATTTGCAGGCACTGCGGATGATGTATATGCCGGCACAGACTATCGTGCCTGGAAGTTTCGTTCTTCCAAAGCAGCCCGGAAAGAACATATCTGTATTGTGTTACATACAGACCAGACAGAAACAATAGAAGAATGGGAGCAGGGACTACAAACTGCTTTACAAAGAATAGTCCCCAAAGGCAAAGTTTCATCGAAAACTATCATACAGGATAAAAAACAGACACGTTCGTGGTGGAATTCCTTTTGGCAACGCAGTTTTATCGAAGCAGAAGGGGAAGCAAAAGAAATAACCAGAAACTACACCCTTTTCCGCTATATGCTGGGATGTAATGCTTATGGCAGCGTACCGACTAAATTCAATGGCGGACTATTTACCTTTGATCCTTGCCATGTCGATGAAAAACAATCTTTCACTCCCGACTACCGGAAATGGGGAGGTGGTACGATGACTGCACAGAATCAACGTTTAGTATACTGGCCGATGCTGAAAAGCGGAGACTTTGATATGATGCCTTCCCAGTTTGATTTTTATAACCGCATGTTGAAAAATGCAGAACTGCGAAGCCGTATATATTGGCAACATGATGGAGCCTGCTTTAGCGAGCAGATCGAAAATTTCGGTTTGCCGAACCCCGCAGAATATGGTTTCAAACGACCAGACTGGTTCGACAAAGGATTGGAGTATAATGCCTGGCTGGAATATGAATGGGATACGGTTCTTGAATTCTGCCAAATGATATTGGAAACAAAGAACTATGCAAATGCTGATATTACCCCTTATTTACCTCTGATCGAAAGTTCGCTGACATTCTTCGACGAACATTACCAGCAACTAGCTTCCCGCCGAGGACGGAAAGCGTTGGATGGCAACGGACATCTGATTCTTTTCCCGGGTTCTGCTTGTGAAACATATAAAATGACCAATAACGCAAGCAGCACCATCGCCGCCCTGAAAGTGGTATTAGAAACATACGGAGAGAAAGAGGAGATGCTAAAAGCAATACCTCCGATTCCATTGCGATACATAGAAATAAAAGATACGTTGAATCCGACTATTGCTCCGGTCTTGAAGCAAACAATTTCGCCCGCCGTAAGTTGGGAACGAATTAATAATGTTGAAACGCCACAACTTTATCCAGTGTTTCCATGGCGTATTTATGGAGTAGGAAAGGAGGATCTGGATATAGCCCGTAATACCTACTTTTATGACCCGGATGCCATCAAGTTCCGTTCGCATACCGGATGGAAACAAGATAATATATGGGCTGCCTGTTTAGGCCTGACCGAAGAAGCAAAGAAACTATCTTTAGCCAAATTATCGAATGGACCGCATCGTTTCCCCGCATTTTGGGGACCGGGATATGATTGGACACCCGATCACAACTGGGGAGGTAGCGGCATGATAGGACTTCAGGAAATGCTATTGCAAACCAATGGAGAACAAATACTCCTTTTCCCGGCATGGCCGAAAGAATGGAACGTACATTTCAAACTTCATGCTCCGGGCGAAACAACAGTAGAAGCCACTCTCAAAAACGGAAAAGTGACGGACTTGAAAGTTTTACCGGAAAGTAGAAAAAAGGATATTGTTATAATGATTGAAAAGGAAAAATGATAATTTTGCGGAGTGCCCTGAAAGGGCTTAATTATATAGCGTAGGGCAACGCCCTACGTAAAAACGACAATCTGAATTTGCGCCCTGAAAGGGCATAATTGTATACGGTTCCGCCCTTTCAGGGCTTGTGGCTGGTGTGTTTTTTTCGTAGGGCGTTGCCCTACGCTATATAATTAAGCCCTTTCAGGGCATCCCAATAAATATATAATTGTAAGGCTTTCAGCCTAACCGATAAATTCTCATTTAACTGCAAAATTCCCATTTTAACCGATAAATTCCCATTTAACGAATGAAATATATAAATAAAGAATTATGAATAAAAGACCATTTATCATCTTATCAGCTTTTCTGTTGCTATTTTCCTTGATAGAAAAAGGGCAGGCTACAGAAACTTACCGTCCCGAGACATCGGTTGCCGGATTCATCCAGCTTCCCGGTAGCGGGCGACAAGTCTATAATTTCAATCCGGGATGGCGCTTTTTCAGAGGCGATGTCCGGGGAGCAGAAGCGGTAAACTTCGATGACCGTTCCTGGAACGTCGTTTCCACCCCTCATACCGTAGAGTTGATGCCGGCCGAAGGAAGCGGATGCCGCAATTATCAGGGACCGGCCTGGTACCGTAAACACTTTGTCCTCCCCGCCGAAACAAAAGGGCAACGGGTAGTGCTTCATTTTGAAGCAGCTATGGGCAAACAGATTCTCTATCTGAATGGTAAACGCATTCAGGAACATCTGGGAGGTTATCTGCCTTTTACTTTAGACTTGACCGCCAATGGCGTACAAGCCGGAGACTCCTGTCTGCTCGCTGTTTTCACGGACAACAGTGATGACAAATCCTATCCTCCCGGAAAACGTCAATATACATTAGACTTTGCTTATCATGGTGGCATTTACCGTGATGTATGGATGATTGCCAAATCTCCGGTAGCTATTACTGACGCTATTGATTCACAAATCGTTGGCGGTGGAGGTGTCTTCGTTCATTTTGATAAGATCAGTGAAAAGAGTGCGCAGGTATATGTAAACACCGAAGTTCAGAATGACGACGCCCGTTCCGAGTCAGTCACTGTAGAAACGACTTTGACAGATGCGGATGGAAAAGTAATCAAACGCAGTTCAGGAAAACTTTCTTTAAAGCCGGGAGAGAAGAAATCCATCCGTCAACAGATGGAAGTAAAGAATCCTACTCTTTGGTCACCGGATACACCTTATTTATATAGGGTACAATCACGTATTAAAAAAGGAAATAAATCCATTGACGGAGGCATTACCCGTGTCGGTATTCGTCTGGCAGAATTCCGTGGTAAAGACGGATTCTGGCTGAATGGCAAACCTTTCGGACAACTGGTAGGAGCCAATCGCCATCAGGATTTTGCATACGTAGGCAATGCTTTGCCGAACTCACAGCAATGGCGTGACGCCAAACGTCTGCGTGATGTCGGATGCACCATTATTAGGGTAGCCCATTATCCCCAAGACCCTGCCTTTATGGATGCCTGTGACGAGCTCGGTCTGTTCGTGATTGTCGCTACTCCGGGATGGCAGTACTGGAACAAAGACCCGAAATTCGGAGAGTTGGTTCATCAGAATACCCGCGAAATGATTCGTCGTGACCGTAATCACCCTTCCGTACTGATGTGGGAACCCATCTTGAATGAAACCCGCTATCCGCTCGATTTTGCCTTGAAAGCTCTTAAGATTACCAAAGAAGAATATCCCTATCCGGGACGTCCGGTAGCTGCTGCCGATGTCCATTCGGCCGGAGTGAAAGAGCATTATGACGTTGTTTATGGCTGGCCGGGTGATGATGAAAAGGAAGACAAGCCGGAGCAATGTATCTTTACCCGTGAATTCGGGGAGAATGTAGACGACTGGTATGCTCACAACAATAATAACCGTGCCAGCCGCAGTTGGGGAGAACGCCCGTTACTGGTACAGGCTATGTCCTTGGCAAAGAGCTATGACGAGATGTACCGCACGACCGGTTTATTTATCGGTGGCGCCCAATGGCATCCGTTCGACCATCAGCGTGGTTACCATCCGGATCCTTATTGGGGCGGTATTTATGATGCTTTCCGTCAGAAGAAATATGCGTATGAAGTATTTCGCAGCCAGTCGCCGGCCAGCCTCCAACACCCATTGGCAGAATGTGGCCCGATGATATTCATTGCTCATGAAATGTCACAGTTCTCCGATAAGGACGTAGTTGTATTCACAAACTGTGATTCAGTCCGTCTTTCTATTTATGATGGAACGAAAACCTGGACAAAACCGGTGGTTCATGCCAAAGGGCACATGCCGAATGCTCCCGTTATATTCGAGAATATCTGGGACTTTTGGGAAGCACGCGGATATAGCTATACTCAAAAAAACTGGCAAAAAGTGAACATGGTTGCCGAAGGAATCATCGACGGAAAAGTGGTATGCACTCAAAAGAAAATGCCTTCCCGACGTTCCACCAAACTACGTCTTTATGTAGATACTCAAAAAGTGAACCTGATAGCTGATGGCTCCGACTTTATCGTCGTAGTTGCTGAAGTAACCGATGATAGTGGAAATGTGCGCCGTCTGGCAAAAGAGAATATCGTTTTCACGGTAGAAGGTGAAGGAGAAATCATCGGAGATGCTACTATTGGCGCTAATCCCCGTACGGTGGAGTTCGGCTCCGCTCCGGTGTTGATTCGTTCTACCCGGAAAGCCGGAAAAATAAAGGTGAAAGCCCGCGTACAGTTTGAGGGCACTCAAGCTCCGACAGCTACTGAAATTGAACTGGAAAGCGTTCCTGCAGAACTTCCTTTCTGCTATGAGGAACAGACTTATGAAATACAAAGGACAACACCATCCACTCTCAATGCAAACCCGGTCAAGGGATCATCTGAAGGAAAAGTGCAACTGACAGAGGAAGAACGCCAACGGGTGTTGGATGAAGTAGAACGTCAACAGACTGAATTTGGAACTGAAAAATAGTACGATAAAGTGATTAGCAGGTTAGTGATTAGCGGGGTGACCTGCCAACTTGTTTTTTATATGTTACTAAAGCACTATTCAAAAAAAAAGACTATCTTTGAGTACGTTTAATTCCAATTATAGCCATCAATGAGAAAACGGAATATTCTAATACTATTACTATCCATGATAGGCATGTATGCTTTTGCCTATCCAAATATGATTGTAGAACACTACACGGCTGAACGTGGTTTGCCTAATAATATCGTAAACTGTACATTAAAAGGACAAGACGGATTTATCTGGTTTGGTACCTGGTATGGACTATGCAGCTTTGACGGAAGTAAATTCCGTTCCTACGATAATCATGACGGCTTTTATTCCACAGATATTCCGCCGCGTAAAATTCAGCGTATCGTAGAAGATAAGAATGGTTTTCTGTGGATTAAAACTATCGACCGTAAACTCTATCTGTTCGATAAACGGCATGAGAGCTTTCATGCCGTCTACGACGATGTGAAAGAATATTCCGAAAACATTCAGATTATCAAAATTCAGACGACCGAAGAGGGCGACGTGTTGTTGCTGACAAAAGATAAAAGTCTTTTGCGTGCGTACACCGACAAGGAAGGTAAAATAACGATGAAACAATTGCATGATTCGCGTCCTAACGTGAACGTGTACGACATGCGTCTGAAACACAACATATTCTGCGAAACAGCCGAATTTATCAATTGGATCGGTATGGATTATCAGATTCTGTCCCTACGGAAAGGGGAAGCGCTGAAAGACAAACCTGCCGACTTTATACAGAAAAAAGTATCTGCTAACCCGGATCAGTTTACTTGTGCCTCCTATAATTCTAAATTCTTATGGTTGGGAGACAAGAAAGGCCACATTTATAGCATTGATCCGCAAAACGGAGTGGTCAACCGTTACGAGATACCGGAAATCAAACAGCCGGTTTCTAATTTGCTGGTAACGGAATCCGGTCTGATGTACATTACCACTAACGAAGGAGCATACGAGTACAATATCGGCTACAAACAGTTGACCAAGCTCCCTTTTACCATTCCCGAAAAGGACAATGGAATTATATTCTATGATAAATATGATAAGGTATGGTTTCAGGAGGGTAACCAGGCATTGACCTATTATGATCCCCTGAACAGGAGCCATCACCGCTTTACATTCCCTAATCAGAACGCAATCGGCAATTTTGAAATGCAGGATGCCGGCGAACAAGGCATGTTCTTTATGACTCCGGGAGGGGAAATTCTTCTATTCGACAGGGAGAAACTGGAAATGACCCGTATCAACCAATTGAAGCCTTTCTCCGACGATCTTCCCAATCAGCTTTTCTTCCATCTTCTGCTGGATAAAGATGGCATCCTTTGGCTGGCATCTACGAGCAGCGGAGTATACAGGCTTAATTTCCCCAAGAAGCAATTCCAACTGCTGACAGAAGTTTCTCCATCTCCGGTGGTACCCGAGAGATCGACTTCTTGGAATCAGGGAATACGTGCTCTCTTCCAGGCGCAAAATGGGGATATTTGGGTAGGAACCCGCTGGCAAGCCCTGTATCGCCTGGATCGTAACGGACAAGTGAAACAAATCTTCTCGGATAAGAACTATCTGTTAGGAGCCGTATATCATATTATGGAAGACAAAGACGGTAATCTTTGGTTTTCCACCAAAGGAAACGGGCTTGTTAAAGCCGAACCGGACATGAATTCACCGCACGGGTTGCGTTTTACCCGTTATATCAATGACCCCAAGAATCCGAATTCTATCAGTAACAACGATGTGTACTTTACCTATCAGGACAGCCAGGGGCGCATTTGGGTAGGATTACTGGGAGGAGGTCTGAATCTAATTTCCGAAGAGAACGGAGCAATTACCTTTATCCATAAATACAATGGCTTGAAACAATATCCTGCATACGGTCTTTATATGGAGGTGCGTACCATGACGGAAGATGAAGACGGACGTATTTGGGTAGGAACAATGGATGGCCTGATGTCTTTCGACGGACATTTCACTGCCCCCGAACAGATCCAGTTTGAAACGTACCGACAGGTCAGCGAAAATTCAAACGTAGCGGATAACGATATTTATGTACTCTACAAAGATACTGATTCGCAAATCTGGGTAAGTGTATTCGGAGGCGGTTTGAATAAATTAGTCCGCTATGATAAAGAAAAGCGTGAACCGATCTTCAAATCATACGGCATACGCGAAGGAATGAATAACGATGTAGTCAAATCCATCGTAGAAGATAAAAACGGTAACTTGTGGTTTACAACGGAAATTGGCTTGTCCTGCTTCAATAAGGCTACCGAACAGTTTCGTAACTACGACAAATACGACGGTTTCCTGAACGTAGAACTGGAAGAGGGTAGTGCCCTCCGTACCTTGAATGGAGATTTGTGGATTGGTACCCGGCAGGGAATCCTGACATTCTCTCCCGACAAACTGGAAACATTGCATACGAACTACGATACACGTATTGTTGACTTTAAAGTTTCCAACCGCGATCTGCGTAGTTTCCGCGAATGTCCGATTCTGAAAGAATCCATCACATACGCCAAAGCAATCGAACTGAACTACAATCAATCCATGTTCACGATTGAATTTGCCGCATTGAATTTCTATAATCAGAACCGGGTATCTTACCGATATATACTTGAAGGATATGAAAAAGAATGGCATTATAACGGAAAGAACCGTATCGCTTCTTATACCAACGTACCTCCCGGAGACTATACATTCCGTGTAGAAACCGTAGATGAAGCCAATCCGGAGCTGGTTTCCAACTGTACATTGGCTATTACTATCCTTCCACCGTGGTGGTTGAGCTGGTGGGCAACCCTTATATATGTAATTCTAGGTTTGGCAGCTCTCTATTTCAGCCTGCGCCTGGCTTTCTTCATGCTTAAAATGAAGAATGATATTTATATCGAGCAGAAGGTATCAGAGATGAAAATCAAGTTCTTTACCAATATCTCCCATGAATTGCGCACTCCTTTGACATTGATAAAAGGCCCGATACAGGAACTAAGAGAACGCGAAAAGCTCTCTCCGAAAGGATTGCAATATGTGGATCTGATGGAGAAGAACACCAATCAAATGCTGCAATTAGTGAATCAGATCCTTGATTTCCGGAAGATTCAGAACGGCAAGATGCGTTTGCATGTGTCATTAATTGATTTTAATGAGATGATAGCTTCTTTCCAGAAAGAATTCCGGGTACTTTCCGAAGAAAACGAGATCAGTTTTACTTTCCAGTTGCCGGATGAACCGATTATGGTATGGGCGGACAAGGAAAAAATGAGCATTGTTATCCGCAACATCATATCCAACGCATTCAAATTCACTCATTCCGGAGGAAGTATTTATATAACTACCGGATTGACAGACGATGGTAAACGTTGTTACGTACGGGTGGAAGATAACGGAGTAGGTATTCCACAAAATAAACTGACCGAGATTTTCGAACGATTCTCGCAAGGAGAGAACGCGAAAAACTCCTATTATCAGGGCACTGGTATCGGATTAGCACTTTCAAAAGAGATCGTCAATCTGCATCACGGACAGATTCGTGCCGAAAGTCCCGAAGGACAAGGAGCGGTGTTTATTGTAGAACTCCTGATGGATAAAGAGCATTACCGCCCGTCGGAAGTAGATTTCTATGTGGGAGATACGGAGACAGCCCCTGTTTCGGTAGAACAAGATCCTGTTGCAAATGCCATATCCGAAGACGGTACGGAAGAAGAACCGGAAATCGACGCTTCATTACCGACCCTTCTGTTGGTGGAAGATAACAAAGACCTTTGCCAGTTGATAAAGCTTCAGCTGGAAGACAAATTTAATATCCATATTGCTAATAACGGAGTGGAAGGTTTGAAGAAAGTACATCTGTATCATCCGGATATTGTGGTGACCGATCAGATGATGCCCGAAATGGATGGGCTTGAAATGTTGCAATCCATCCGCAAAGATTTCCAAATCAGTCATATCCCTGTCATTATCCTGACTGCGAAGAATGATGAAGACGCCAAGACCAAAGCGATCACTTTAGGGGCGAACGCCTACATCACCAAACCTTTCAGTAAGGAATATCTGTTGGCACGTATCGACCAGTTGCTTGCCGAACGGAAACTGTTCCGTGAACGAATCCGTCAGCAAATGGAAAACCAGACGACGACCGAAGAAGACAGCTACGAACAATTTTTGGTAAAGAAAGACGTACAGTTCCTCGAAAAGATACATCAAGTCATTGAAGAAAATATGGACGACAGTGACTTTAACATTGACACCATAGCATCCGGTATCGGATTGAGCCGTTCGGCATTCTTCAAGAAACTGAAGAGTCTTACCGGCCTGGCACCCGTCGATCTGGTAAAAGAGATTCGTTTGAATAAATCTATCGAGCTGATTAAAAATACGGATTTAAGTGTTTCCGAAATTGCTTTTGCTGTCGGATTCAAGGATTCGGGATATTATAGCAAGTGTTTCCGGAAAAAATATAATCAGTCCCCTCGCGAATATATGAATGAATGGCGGAAAGGAGAGAGATAACCGATTACAAAATGCTTTCTTAATCGTCCTTTTAGAAACCTAATTAAGATTCGAAAGAATGAACAACATTAAGAAAGTATTATCAGCGTGGATGCTGGTTGCCTGTGTACTACCTGTGGCAGCCCAGTATCCTGTAATTCCGGACTCGGTAAAAGCAAGAGGAGCAAAACAAGAAGCGGAGTTTGAACGGAAATCGGATGCGGCATGGGAAAAAGCTTTGCCGACAGTGTTAGAAGAAGCAAAGAAAGGTCGTCCCTATAAGCCTTGGGCCTCCAAACCCGAAGATTTGATAAAAAGTAATATCCCGGCTTTCCCCGGCGCGGAAGGCGGAGGTATGTATACCCCCGGTGGTCGTGGCGGTAAAGTGATCGTAGTCACTTCGCTGGAAGATTCCGGTCCCGGAACATTACGCGAAGCCTGCGAAACGGGAGGTGCACGTATTATTGTATTCAATGTAGCGGGAGTGATTCGGTTGAAAAGCCCGATTAGCGTACGTGCCCCTTATGTAACAATTGCCGGACAAACAGCTCCCGGAGATGGTATCTGCGTCACCGGACAATCTTTCCTGATCGATACACACGATGTCGTGATTCGCCACATGCGCTTCCGCCGCGGTGCGCAGGACGTAGCTTTCCGTGATGATGCAGTAGGAGGGAATGCGGTTGGAAATATCATGATTGACCATTGCTCCGCCAGTTGGGGATTGGATGAAAATATGTCTATCTACCGTCATGTATACAACAGAGGAGCAGATGGACACGGGCTGAAACTTCCGACGGTAAACATTACCATCCAGAATTCTATTTTTTCTGAAGCATTGGATACCTACAATCATGCTTTCGGTGCAACCATCGGTGGGCATAACAGTATGTTCTGCCGTAATCTCTTTGCTTCCAACATCAGCCGGAATAGTTCGGTAGGTATGGACGGCGATTTTAACTTCGTCAATAATGTTGTTTTCAACTGGTGGAACCGTTCCGTAGACGGAGGCGATCACAACAGTTTCTACAATATGATAAACAACTATTTCAAACCCGGTCCGATCACTCCGATAGGTAAACCGATTTCTTATCGTATTCTCAAACCGGAAGCGGGACGTGACAAAAACAGACCGCTTTCATTCGGAAAAGCATACGTAAACGGAAATATTATCCATGGCAATGCTAAAGTTACAAAAGATAACTGGGACGGAGGCGTACAACTTAAAGAAGAGGTGGACGCCGCAAAGTTTTTGCCGCTAATTAAATCGGACGAGGCTTTCAAAATGCCACCGGTAACTGTAATGGATACCAAAAAAGCTTATACCTTTGTATTAGATAATGTAGGAGCTAATTTTCCAAAACGTGACGCAGTAGATGCACGTGTCATTAAAACCGTACAAACAGGAAAGGCCATTTATGCGAAAGATGCACCGGAGTTTGTCTCTCCTTACGTGAAGAGACGGTTACCGGCTGATTCTTACAAGCAAGGTATCATCACAGATATTCGTCAGGTAGGCGGACTGCCCGAATATAAAGGTGAAGCGGTAGTAGACTCGGACGGCGACGGTATGCCGGATGCTTGGGAAATTGCCAACGGATTGAATCCGAACGACCCGGCTGACGCAAACATGGACTGCAACGGTGACGGATATACCAATATTGAAAAATACATCAATGGTATAGACACCAGAAAGAAAGTGGACTGGACAGACTTGAAGAACAATTACGATACATTGTCTAAACGGAAAAGTCTGTTGTAACCGGATGAAAAGAGATTAAAGTTTATTGTAATGAAAATACAAGTAAGAACGATCCTTTTAGGATTATTGAGCATTGGGTTTGTGCAAAGTTATGCGCAAACCTTTGCTTTACAGGTTAAGAATGACCAGATCACTTACCTGAATGATGATCGGGGAAACCGGATTCTCGATTTCTCTACATGCGGATATAAATCCTCCGAACAGGATATTCCTTCTGTCCGTAATGTGGTATTTGTACCCTGGAAAGCCGGAGATAATACTGCGCGTATTCAACGTGCCATTGATTATGTAGCTTCGCTGACTCCTGACGCTTCCGGTTTTCGGGGAGCCGTATTACTCGATCAGGGAGAGTTTTCCCTGTCCGGCAGTATTCGTATCTCCGCATCCGGAATTGTATTGCGGGGTACGGATAAAGAAAAAACAATACTGCTGAAAAAGGGCGTGGACAGAGGTGCGCTTATCTACATGGAAGGAATGGATGACCTGAATGTACAAGACACATTGAAGGTGCTTTCCCACTATGTTCCGGTAAACGCGAGAACATTGGAAGTCGCTTCGGGTGTTTCTCTGAAAAAAGGAGACCGTGTCATGGTTACCCGTCCTTCCGGCAAAGAATGGATTGCCTCTTTGGGTTGTGATATTTTTGGAGGAGGTATCAGTGCTTTGGGATGGAAAGAAGGTGACATGGATCTGACTTGGGACAGAACAGTCTGCGAAGTAAACGGCAACCAAGTAACACTGGATGCTCCGCTGACCGTAGCTTTGGATGCCAACTATGGAACTTCTTCCCTGTTGACTTATCAATGGAACGGACGTATTCACGATTGTGGCGTAGAAAATATGACACTGATTTCTGATTACGACAAGCGTTATCCTAAAGACGAGGATCATTGCTGGACAGGTATTTCCATTGAGGATGCGGAAAACTGTTGGGTGAGACTGGTTAATTTCAAGCATTTTGCAGGAAGTGCTGTAATTGTTCAGCGTACAGGTTCCAAAATTACCGTTGAAGACTGTATCTCGAAAGAACCCGTTTCAGAAATCGGAGGGATGCGTCGTTGCACTTTCCATACGCTGGGACAACAAACTTTATTTCAACGCTGCTATTCGGAACAGGGTATTCATGACTTTGCTGCCGGATATTGCGCAGCCGGTCCCAATGCTTTTGTACAATGTGATTCGTATGAATCTTTGGGATTCAGCGGTTCTATTGATGCCTGGGCGTGCGGACTGTTGTTTGACGTAGTAAATATCGACGGTCATAACCTGACTTTCAAGAATTTGGGACAAGATAAAAACGGAGCCGGTTGGAATACGGCAAACAGTTTGTTTTGGCAATGTACCGCAGCGGAAATCGAATGTTATGCCCCGGCAAAAGATGCGATGAACCGTGCATACGGTTGTTGGGCACAATTCTCCGGTGACGGTGAATGGGCACAATCCAACAATCATGTACAACCTCGTAGTATTTTTTATGCTCAATTGGGAGAACGGTTAAACAAAGAATGTGCAGAACGTGCACGTATTCTGCCCAGAAATACAAGTGCAACCAGTAGTCCTACAGTGGAAGTAGCTATGGAACTCGCTAAAGAAGCATATAATCCACGGTTGACGTTGGAACATTGGATAGGTGATAATAAGTTTGCTCCTTCAGTGGCATCAACCGGAGTAAAATCAATTGATGACATTAAAGAGAAAAAGAGCGCTGCACTTGCAAATTCTTCTTCTTATTCTGCTGCTGCTAAATTATTAACCCAACCGGAAGTAACTGTAACCAATGGACGTATTCAGATGGACGGAGCTCTATTGGTTGGAGGTAGTCATACCACCCCTTGGTGGAACGGAAAGCTCAAAACCAATTATCTGAAAAAGGCAAGTCCGGCCATCACCCGCTTTGTGCCGGGACGCGAGGGATTGGGATTAACCGACCGCATTGATTCTGTAGTCGACTTTATGAAACAGAAAAACATTCTTGTTTTCGATCAGAATTACGGTCTTTGGTACGATCGTCGCCGGGATGACCACGAACGGGTTCGCCGTCGGGATGGTGATGTATGGGGACCTTTCTATGAACAGCCATTCGGTCGTAGCGGTCAGGGAACAGCATGGGAAGGATTGAGCAAATATGATTTGAAACGCCCTAATGCATGGTACTGGAGCCGCTTAAAAGAATTTGCAGAAAAAGGAAATAAGGACGGACTGCTGTTGTTCCATGAAAACTATTTCCAGCACAATATATTGGAAGCCGGTGCTCATTGGGTAGATTCTCCATGGAGAAGCAGCAATAACATCAATCAGACCGGATTTCCTGAACCGGCTCCATTTGCCGGAGACAAACGAATCTTTGTGGCGGATATGTTCTATGACATTACTCATCCTGTCCGTCGTGAACTGCACAGACAATATATCCGCCAATGCCTGAATAACTTCGCAGACAATTCGAATGTTATTCAGTTGACAAGCGCCGAATTTACAGGCCCGTTGCACTTCGTACAATTTTGGTTGGACGTGATAGCTGAATGGGAAACTGAAACCGGGAAGAAAGCGAAAGTGGCATTGAGTACAACGAAAGACGTACAGGATGCAATCCTTGCAGATCCTAAACGCGCTGCCGTAGTAGATATTATTGATATCCGGTATTGGCATTATAAGACGGACGGAATCTTTGCGCCGGAAGGTGGAAAGAATATGGCGCCACGTCAGCACATGCGTAAGATGAAAGTGGGAAAGGTGACTTTCACAGAAGCATATAAAGCTGTCAATGAGTATCGTCAGAAATTTCCTCAAAAGGCAGTGACATTCTACGCACAGAATTATCCGGCTATGGGATGGGCTGTATTCATGGCAGGAGGTTCATGTCCTGTAATTCCGTGCACAGATAAAGCGTTCCTGAAGGATGCAGCAGCCATGGAAGTGGAAGAAACAAATACGGATGAGTACAAGAAAATGGTAAAATCTGATATTGGAAGTATCATTTATTCCAAGTCCGGAACAGAAATTCCTGTTCAATTATCGTCCGGAAAGTATGTATTAAAGTACATTCATCCTGCTTCCGGAAAGATTGAAACGATAAATAAATCACTGAAAATAAATGGCTTATACAATCTAAAGGTGCCAGATAAGAAAGAAGGCATTTATTGGTTCCATAAGTTATAAAGCAAAGAATCCCGTTGAAGACCATTCAGCGGGATTTTTGCTTTTTATTGGTAATTTCTAGTAAAAGAGTGTTATAAAACATGATACTTGTTTTTTCAATCCACAAACCAGATTTTACCCAAAGTTGCGGTCGATACTGCTTAGTTTTGCAACATCAAATCAATCGAATTAATGCTATGATGGAACAGACTAATCATTCAACCGACACTTTGCTCGCTTCTTTTCAAGCGGGAAACATGGCAGCTTTTTCACAGCTGTATAACTTGCACATCAACGTCCTTTTTAATTACGGATTGAAGTTGACCATTGATAAAGAGTTACTGAAAGATTGTATTCATGACATCTTCGTGAAACTCTATACAAAGAAAGATGAATTAGGAACAATCGATAATTTGAGATCTTATTTATTCATCTCCTTAAAGAATAAGTTGTGTGATGAACTTCGCAGACGTATGTATATGTCTGATACAGCAGTAGAAGAAGTTAGCATATCCACTCCTACAGATGTAGAAGATGATTATATGGAAGAAGAGCAACGCAAGAATGAATTTTCATTGGTTAGACGTCTGCTGGATCAATTATCTCCCCGCCAACGCGAAGCGCTTACATTATATTATATAGAAGAAAAGAAATACGAGGATATCTGCGAGATTATGAATATGAATTATCAGTCTGTACGCAACCTGATGCATCGCGGATTGACAAAGTTGCGTAGTCTGGCAAGTTAATTTTAGTAAAAAGGTAAATGGGTTGAGTACATAGACAGGATAACGCCGTCCTACTTATGTAAACGCTTAAAAAGGATGCGATATGTGCTCAAAGGTAATGGATTTTTTGACGGATGATGATTTTATCAACTATGTGCTGGGGGTAACTCCGCAATCAGCTTCCCAATGGGAAACTTATTTCAGAGAGCACCCGGAAGAGATGGCAGATGCAGAAGAAGCTAAAGCTGTATTATTGGCTCCGGCAAATGTAGACTGTGGCTTCTCAATAGTTGAAAATAACGAATTGAAAGATAGGATTATTAGTAGTATAAAAGATTTTTCGGGTATTTTGTAGATAGGTTAGTATAGTTAAGATAAAGTAGTTAGGTTAGTTAAGGCATTAAAAGATTGACGCGGCCTTTCACAGGAGGTTTAATTTTAAACACTGTGAAAGGCTGCGTTTTTTATTTGTTCTATTCAGGTTTATCGCCGGATTCCTGAATATCGAAAGCACTACTGAAACTGACAATTAATACGATGCATCCGCCCAATATGCCGATAATCATATAAGCGATACGGATATCGAACGCCTGCGAGATGGCACCGATAAGCAGGGGAGCAATCAACGAACCTATAAAACTGATACTTGACAGAATGGTAAGTGCAATACTGACCGGTGTTTTTGATTTGGCTCCCACGAAGCTGTACAAAGTAGGCACAATGCAGGATATTCCCAAGCCGACCAGCATGAAACCTAAAGAATTGATGATTACTTTCATGGCCATAGATTCGAAAACTCCTCCTAACAGGGCAGAAACAAAAAAGCCGATACAGATAAAGCTGCCCGCCAGTTGCAGGACTTTCTTCTTTCCCCAAAGCTGATAAGCATAGTTAGTCAGGAAACGGCCCGTTGCCATCATAATCATAAATACAAGAAAACCGATTTGCAATGACTTAGGTACGTGAACCACTGATTCGAAATAAACGGCACTCCAGTCGAACATTGCGCTTTCTACAATCAGCGCGAACAGTCCGACAAGTCCTAACTGCAAAAGCAACATTTCCGGTTTTTGAAATAACAGGCGAAAGCCATTGGGAGCTTTGGCTGTATTTCTTTCCTTCATCTTTGTATCAGAAACTTCCGCTTCCTGCGGTGCGCTCTCCTGCAAATATTTCCGTCCGGAAAGTGCAATTATAAGGATGATTATAAATATCAGTGTATAATGCCAGATAGGGGAGACTCCGGCCAAAATCATCACGAAGCCGATAAGTGCTCCTGCACATGCCCCCAGACTCCATCCTCCATGAAAAGTGGCCATAATGGTTTTACCATAGATACGTTCCACCTCAATGCCTTGTGTATTGAATGATATATCACACAAATTCCAGCACACCCCGAAGCAGAAGAGCAGAAAGCCTAAAAGATAGACCTCATGAGCCAGCCCGATGCAAAGCAGAGATGAAGCGTATCCCAGGATACTGACCTGTACCATGCTCCGACTTCCTAACTTCGAAACAAGATAACCAGCCAAGGGGATCGCGACAAATTTTCCGACAGGGATCATAAATAAAATCAGTCCCCAGTAGAAAGCATAATTTGCGGCAAAAACGTCTTTAAAATCAGGGATTCGGCTAGCCCAACTTGCCATACAAAGTCCTTGGGCAAAGAAAAAAGTCAATATGGCAAAACGTATTCTCTCTTTAGGATGCGTAAATTGGTTATTCATGCATTTTTTATTTTTAATCGCGGCAAAGGTATCTATTTTTTTTGTACTTTTGCGCCCGATTTAAAAATATCATATTCATGAAGACAGGCGAATCTTTATTATCCATAGGTAAATTTATTGCAGAATATTCAGCCCATTTAATGGGGGCCGGAGTACACACCTCGCGGGTGGTACGCAACACAAAGCGTATTGGAGAGGCTTTCGGACTAGATGTCAAATTAAGCGTATTTCATAGAAACATCATTCTGACCATTATAGACAAAGAAACAAACGAGGCTTGTAACGAGGTTATAGACATTCCTGCACACCCGATCAGTTTTGAACATAATTCAGAGTTAAGCGCATTAAGCTGGGAAGCAGTAGACAATCATTTGTCATTGGAAGAATTGAAAGACAAATACAAGAAGATTATTTCTGCTCCGCGGATACATCCGCTTTTCGTTTTACTACTGGTAGGATTTGCCAATGCGTCTTTCTGCAAATTGTTCGGCGGTGATTTAATTTCGATGGGAATTGTGTTCTCGGCTACCATTACAGGATTCTACCTGAAACAACAAATGCAGGCGAAAAAGATCAATCATTATGTTGTATTTATAGTCTCGGCTTTTGTTGCTTCCCTGTGTGCTTCCACCGCGCTGATTTTCGACACAACTTCGGAGATTGCCATGGCAACCAGCGTGCTTTATCTTGTGCCTGGGGTGCCTTTGATTAATGGCGTGATTGATGTGGTAGAGGGATATGTATTAACAGGATTTGCCCGTCTGACAGAGGCTTCTTTGTTGATTGTCAGCATCGCTATCGGACTTTCCTTCACATTATTAATGGTAAAAAACAGTTTAATTTGATATGATAGCACTTGACATTCTTACGGATGGATTTTTTGCAGCAATAGCAGGTATAGGATTTGGTGCGATTTCCGATCCTCCTTTGCGTGCATTCAAAATGATTGCCATACTGGCAGCACTGGGACACGCCTGTCGTTTTTGTTTGATGACCTATTTAGGCGTGGATATTGCCACAGGTTCGTTGTTTGCCGGATTAGTCATCGGCTTCGGTAGTTTGTGGTTAGGGAAAAAAGTATATTGCCCGATGACGGTATTGTACATTCCGGCGTTACTTCCCATGATTCCGGGAAAGTTTGCATACAACATGGTATTTTCACTTATCATGTGTCTGCAAAATGTGAATGATCCGGATAAGCTGGACAAGTTTATGTCGATGTTCTTCTCTAATACTCTGATAGCAAGCACAGTGATTTTCATGTTGGCGGTAGGAGCTACGTTCCCGATGTTCCTGTTCCCACATAGAGCCTTTTCATTAACAAGACACTAAAACGAACTTTTATGGAGATTTTTTGGAGAACAATTGCATATTATAATTCAGCTACTTGGCTGTTACAGATAGTTATCATTCTGATTGGTATTGCATTGACCGGATTGCTTATCGGCAGACCACGTCCGTGGGTGAAAATGGCGATGAAGTTCTATATGATAGGTCTGTATACGTGGATTTCTCTGGTCTACTATTATATCTACTGTGAAGAGCGTAGCTATAATGGGGTGATGGCTATGTTTTGGGGTGTGATGGCTATCATTTGGATATGGGATACGATTACGGGATATACTACCTTCGAACGTACCCACAAATATGATCTACTGTCTTATGTCCTGTTGGCAATGCCTTTTATATATCCTTTGGTTTCATTGGCACGCGGACTTTCATTCCCGGAAATGACTTCTCCGGTCATGCCTTGTTCGGTAGTTGTGTTTACCATCGGATTGTTATTGCTGTTTGCGCAAAAGGTCAATATGTTTTTGGTATTGTTCCTTTGCCACTGGTCGCTGATCGGATTATCCAAAACTTATTTCTTTCAGATTCCGGAAGATTTCTTGTTGGCAAGTGCCACGATCCCCGGCCTGTATCTTTTCTTTAGGGAGTATTTCCTGAATAATCTGCATGCCGACACCAAGCCGAAAGCAAAATATATCAATTGGCTGTTGATAAGCGTTTGCGTCGGACTGGCCGTGTTGCTGACTACTACCATGTTTTTGGAATTGGTTCCGAAAGGTTAATCCGGAAACATAGAAGATATTCAAATCAAAAAAGAGGCCGTTCAAAAAAGCCTTGATTTTACAAAATCGTCCTTACTACGATAGGTTGTAGTAAGGACGATTTTTCTTTTAGAAACTTTGGGAACAGTTTCTTTTATATATCGTATCGTTTACTTAATTGCGTAGAATATCCGTAAGGCACACTGCATCACTGCATCAGGCAACCATTTTTTGCTCTTCGCAAACAACACCTGTATCCATGGACCTACTTTCGTCCGAAAAGGAGGATTGGTACGTTCCACTATCTTACAGATGGCAGCACCCAACTTCTGCGGATGGCATCCATTACGTTCCTCTTTTTCTATAATCTCCAATGATTTCAGAAAACTTTCTCCGTAATCAGCATCCAGTCTTGTCTGTTCGGAGATATTCCGGTTATCAGTAAATCCGGTGTTGAAATCTCCCGGTTCTACTACACAAACCTTTATATGGAACGGATGAACCTCTAAAGCCAATGCTTCGCTATATCCCTCCACTGCAAATTTCGAAGCAGAATAAAATCCCTGATAGGGGATTCCCATTACACCACCGATAGAGCTGATATTGATAATCTTGCCCTTTCGCGCCTTTCTCATAGATGGCAAAACTGCTTTACACATATTCACTACACCGAAGAAGTTTGTATTCATTTGTATATTCACTTCTTCTTCAGTAGCAAGTTCTAATGCGCCGCCGATACCTATTCCGGCATTATTAATCAATACATCAATCCGTCCTTGCTCCAATAGAATCCGCTCTACGGCCTGACAAACGGAAAAGGAATTGGTAACATCGACAACAAGCATCTTTACTTGATTCATGTCTTCGGAAGGTTTCCGGCTTGTTCCATAAACGATGTGCCCTCGTTCCGATAACATTTGAGCGGTAATCTTGCCGAATCCGGAAGATGCTCCGGTAATAAGTATGACTTGTGGTTGCATATTTCTTATTTGCGGTATGGTACTAACTGCTCAATTATCATTTCTCCAAGATAGCAGTCATTTCTTCCCGCCAATCTTCACCATTCTTCGGCTGGAACGTTTCAAATCCGAGTTCCTTGCCTATATGGATATTTGAAGCGCCGTCATCAACAAATAAAGTTTCGGAAGGAATGATATTACAATCATTCACCATAAATTCGAAAATTTCGGGTGCAGGTTTTGTATGACCGACCTGATAAGACAAATATAGTTTGTCACAATAATCATTCAACGGCTTTTTCTTCGATGAGAAATCGGGGCTGCATGCCCACGACATAACAAAAGGATTGGTATTACTTAAAATATACACATGATAGGACTTTCTCAATTCCAATATATAATCGAGCTTATTTAGATTTACTTCGTTGAAAAAGCCCAGCCATGCCTGTTTGGTTTCCTCCATCGTCAATGGACGGCCACATAAATCCCCCAGTTGTTTCCGAAACTCATCCGCACTTAGCTTTCCTTCTTCCAGTTCTTGAAAGATGCCGGTCTGGTGATATTTATCCAGCCGGGTATCAGCATCTGCCAGTCCTAGTTTGATAAATGCCTGAACCGCTTTGTCACGATCAATATCTACAATCACTCCTCCAAAATCAAATACAATGTTTTTAATCATGATATATAATTTTCTTGTTTGCTACAAAGATACGGCTTATCTTCTTAATTAATAGCCCGCATCGGCTTGATATTTGTCAAAAAAACATAGTGACGCTATCCTGTCAGGATAGTGACGCCATTTAGCAAGGATAGTGTCACTATAAGAACAGGATAGCGTCACTATATTTTGTGTAACTTATAGAAGCATAAATGCCGATTATTTTTTATATTTGCAAATCCAATCAATCCTTTGCAAAGACAAAAATAGAGTTATGAATAATCTTCGAATTTTATTGTATATGATGCTCCTTTCACTAGCTGCCTGCCATCCGGAAGGGACGAGCGTGAAGCAAGGGCTGGACAAGGCTGCGCAACTGATGGAGCAGGACCCTGATACAGCATCCATTATTCTTGAGACTATTCAGTCAAGCCAAATGAATGAGGCTCAACTGGCAGAGTATAATTTATTGTGTACCCAGCTCAACGAGGATAAAAACATTCCTCATTCCTCTGATAAGCAGATTAGGCAGGCGGCATCTTATTATGAGAAACACGGTGATGAATATCAAAAATCTAAAGCATATTATTATCTTGCTTGTGTAGAAAGTGATTTGGAACAGAAAGAGAATGCAGAGATCCACTTTAAGGAGGCAATCAAACTTGCCAAAGAAACAGAGGAATACGATCATCTGGCAAAAATATGCAAACGATGTAGTCTTTATTATCAGAAATACGGTAACTTTGATGAAGCACTGGAAATGGAAAGAAAGGCATACGCCAGTCAGTTGATATTAAATGATAACAAAAGTGATTCTTCGGTCATTCTGTCTTCTGCTTTAGGTATGTTTGGTGTGATGTCTTTGTTGCTTGGACTACTCTGGAAGAAAAACCGACACGCACTTTCCCAACTGGATCTTTTCAAAGAGGAAATACTGAAGAAAGATGTCGAGTCGGATAAACTGATGTTGCGGTGTAATCATCTCGAAGAGAAGTATCAGTCTCTTCAACTACATATCTATGAAAGTTCTCCGGTTGTCTCAAAAGTACGGCAGTTTAAGGAACGGAATGTTTTGTCTTCTAAAATCCCTTCTTTCTCCGAGAAAGACTGGACAGAGTTGCTGCGACTTCAAGAAAATGTCTATGGACTTGTTTCTAAATTGAAAGAGATAAGTCCAAAACTCACGGAAGAAGATTTAAGGGTATGTGCTTTTCTACGGGAAGGAGTTCAACCGGCTTATTTTGCTGATTTAATGAAACTTACTACCGAAACACTAACACGAAGAATTTCCAGAATAAAAACGGAGAAACTGATGCTGATAAACTCGAAAGAATCATTGGAAGATATTGTTAAGTCATTGGGGGCTTCACCACTTTAACGGAGAAATTTATTTCAGTGCAGAAATGAATGAAAGTTTTGTCTACTATAAAGTTGAAAAAACATAAAACATCTGCCACCTGCAACGAAAAGCGTGTAATACACTAGTTGACAAATAGTTGGAGCGTTGCAGATACCTGTGGCAGATAGGTTGCAGATACTTTATCTGCAACACGTTATATAATCAAAGAAAAAGCCTTGATTCCTTTATGCAAAGCTATGGGATAATTGGGATGGCTCTATGGATAATTTGTAGTGTCTCTACAGAGAAACGACAGTATCCTTACGTAGAAACTGTAGTGTCCTGCCTTAGAAATTGTCGTTTCCTGCCGTGGAAACTATAGTTTCTAATGCAGGAAACGACAATTCCCCGCTTGGATACAGGAAGTTATGTATTCAAATAAACTTTTGCGCTCCTAGAGAATTAGCTTATGTAAAGTTTATACTGTGTTGCAGATAAAGTATCTGCAACCTATCTGCCGCAGGTATCTGCAACGTTCCAACTATTTATCAACTAGCACATTACACGCTTTTCGTTGCAGGTGGCAGATGTTTTTACGTTTTTCAACTTTATAGTAGAGGATTACGCATCACAATTATGCTCAAAACTGTAAGTAATGAATAAAATTCACCTCTGTGCCCTCTGTGTCCTCTGTGGTGAAAACCCGTACAGAAATAAGCTAAAATTGAAGAAACAATGAAATTACAGAATAAATAATTTTCCCCTATATATATGCTGTCTGCTTTTGTCTGTATTTAGACTTCTATTAAGTCTGAATATCAATAAATTACGGAATCATTTTGTCCGTATCTGTCCGGCAAAAAACACTTATCATATATGCATGTTCTGTAACTTTGCAAACAAAAAAATGACAGAACAATGAGTTACTTATTATTTAAAAGAGGAAACGATTTAGGAGGTTGGATTGTCTTTCTGATAGCAGCTTTTGTGTATGGAATGACTATTGAACCTACCGCAAGTTTTTGGGATTGTCCCGAATTTATTTCATGTGCCGAAAAGCTACAAGTTGGTCATCCACCGGGAGCACCTTTCTATATGCTTGTCGGGAATCTATTCACCCAGTTTGCGTCCGATGCTTCGCAGGTATCGCGCATGGTCAACTTTTTAAATGCACTGTTAAGTGCAGGGTGTATTTTGTTTCTTTTTTGGAGTATTACCCGATTGGTGCGAAGCATACTTACGGATGATGCACGGAAGCTATCAACGACCGACGTAATTATCATTTTAGGAGCAGGGTTTGTAGGAGCTTTGGCTTACACCTTCAGCGATACATTCTGGTTCAGTGCGGTAGAGGGTGAAGTATATGCCTTCTCTTCCTTCCTCACAGCTTTGGTTTTTTGGATGATTCTTCGCTGGCAGGACGAAGCAGATTCAATATCCGGCGACCGCTGGATTATCCTGATAGCCTATATTATAGGACTTTCCATCGGAGTACACCTGCTCAATCTGCTTTGTATTCCTGCTATTGTATTGGTGTTCTATTACCGGAAATACCAAGCTGTATCACTTAAGGGAGTGATCGGAACGATTGCGCTGTCCGGTCTTCTTATTGTATTGATTCTCTTTGTTTATATACCCGGAATGGCTGATATGGGAGGATGGTTCGAGCTATTCTTCGTCAATGTATTAGGATTTCCTTTCCAAACAGGATTAATCATTTTTCTGACTTTAGTCCTGTCTTTGTTGATAGGAGCCATCTACCGATTCAGAAAACGCATAGTACATACCGGTTTATGGTGCCTACTCATGCTCACCATAGGATATACCACTTATGCGGTCATATTGATTCGTGCCAATGCCAATACACCGCTTAATGAAAATGCACCGGATCATATTTTCACGCTCAAAAGCTACCTGAATCGCGAACAGTATGAAAGTGCCCCTTTACTTTACGGAAGAACATACGCTTCCGAACCGGAGTATGTGCCCGATAGAGACTATTACAAAGTAAAAACGAAAAAAGGTAGTGCCATATATCGACAAGATAAAGAAGAAGGCAAGTATAAAATTATCGGCTATAAAGAAAATGTGTGCTACACTCAAAATATGTTGTTTCCGCGAATGTGGAATGATCGTTTGGCTGCTTCTTATAAAGGATGGTCGGGAAGCACGAATGATGTACCCACACAAAAAGAGAACCTGACTTATTTCATTACATACCAACTCAACTATATGTATGTACGTTATTTCCTATGGAATTTTGTCGGACGGCAGAATGATATTCAAGGAAGCGGTGAACCGGAACACGGCAACTGGATTACCGGAATTTCCTGGCTTGACAATCTGCGCTTGGGGGATCAGAAGCTTTTACCGGAATCTTTGCAGCAGAATAAAGGCCACAATGTTTTCTATGGCTTGCCGTTATTATTAGGACTACTTGGTATCTATTGGCAATGGGCACGTGGGAAGAAAGGCAAGCAACAATTCAGTGTCTTGTTTTTCCTTTTCTTTATGACCGGATTGGCGATTGTGCTCTATCTGAATCAGACTCCCGGACAACCTCGCGAACGGGATTATGCGTATGCAGGTTCGTTCTATGCCTTCGCTATCTGGATCGGGATGGGAGCTGCCGGATGCTGTGACATGCTTCGTCGGAAGCACTTTAAAGTCCTCCCGGTCAGCTTACTCATGCTGCTTTGCCTGCTCATCCCCGTACAAATGGCGAGCCAGACTTGGGACGATCACGACCGGAGCAATCGGTATACCTGCCGTGACTTTGGGGCTAATTATCTAATGACGCTTCCCGATACAGGAAACCCGATCATATTCTGTAACGGAGACAATGATACGTTCCCTTTGTGGTATAATCAGGACACGGAAGAGGTTCGCAGAGATGCACGCATCTGCAACTTAAGTTATGCGCAAACCGACTGGTATATTTATCAGCAACAATGTCCTCTATACAATGCTCCCGGACTACCGATCAGCTGGAAACAAAATCAATATCAAGAGGGAAAGAACGAATATGTAGCCATTCGTCCGGAGTTGAAGAAACAAATAGAAGAATTGTATCAAAAGCATCCCGAAGAAGCCCGTGACAGTTTTGGAGATGATCCGTATGAGATAAAGAACATCTTGAAACATTGGGTATTTGCAGAGAAGCAGGAATTTCATGTGATACCTACCGATACAATAAACATTCACATCGATAAGGATGCAGTGCTTCGTTCGGGAATGATGCTACCTAAAGCCATTCGTCATTTAAAAGGAGAAGAATTGAAAAATGCGATACCGGATAAACTATCTATTTCTCTGAAAGATATACGTCTGCTGACTAAAGTAGATTTGCTCATACTCGAAATATTGGCTAACTGCAACTGGGAACGTCCGTTATACATGGCTATCTCGGTGGGAAATGCCACTAAATTGAAGTTTGATGATTACTTTGTCCAGGAAGGATTGGCATTCCGGTTTACCCCGTTTAATTATAAAAAATGGGGAGACGCGGAAGGGGACAATGGATATGCAATAGATACGGAGAAATTCTACGAGAATGTGATGAACAGATATAAATATGGAGGATTAGATACTCCCGGACTTTATCTGGACGAAACGACTATGCGCATCTGCTACTCCCACCGAAGACTCTTTGCCCAACTGGCTAAAGAACTGGTGAAACAAGGAGATAATGCCCGTGCCCAAAAAGTATTAGCGTATGCCGAACAAGCTATTCCGGCGTATAATGTACCTCAAGTATACGAAAGTGGTTCGTATGAGATAGCCACAGCTTATGCCTCCATAGGAGAAAGCGGGAAAGCGATCACTTTATTGAATGATCTGATAGCAGAATCGAGAGATTATATCGACTGGGCTTTCTCGCTGGGAGATAGCCGGATAGCGATGGTTCAACGAGATTGCCTGTATAAGTTCTGGCAGTGGAATCAGTGTAATGAATTACTGAAAGATATGGATAAAGAGAGGTATAAACAGAGTAATCAGCAGTTTGAAGAGAAATACATGCGACTCGCTCAACTAATGAATTATCAAAACTAAACTCAAGAAAGATGAAAACGAAAATAGTAAAAGAGAAAGAACTGGAAACTGTATTAAGCAAAAAAAATTACATCATTTTAATAATCGGTTCGATATTGATTATCGCAGGATATATATTGATGAGCGGCGAGGGGAGTACCCTTGCCGCCTATCATCCCGATATATTTAGCGAAACACGCATACGCATTGCACCTTTAGTCTGTTTGTTAGGCTATCTGCTGAATGTATTTGGTATTCTTTACCGGCCATTAAAATAAAATAAATCCTCCTAATATCATTAATATTTCAAAAAAGAGCATTCATATAAGATAAATTATTGTTTCTTTTGTCCTAATGAAATGAAAGTTGGGAAATAGTATGAGTAATAACATTGATATAAAAACGCTGGAGGCCTTTCAGGATGGGAATCACAAGGCCTTTGAGACTATTTTTATAGCATACTACAACAAAACCAAAACATTCATTGACGGATATATAAAATCGGAGCCCGATGCGGAAGAGCTGACAGAGGATTTATTTGTCAATCTTTGGATCAATCGTCATTCCATTGATACATCCAAATCATTCCATTCTTATTTGCACACCATTGCCAGAAATGCAGCCATCAACTTCCTGAAACATAAATATGTGTGCGATGCCTATCTGAACAACAACCAAGATACAGAATATAGCTCTACTTCTGAAGAAGACCTTATTGCCAAGGAGCTGGAAATGCTGATTGACAAACTTGTCGGGGGAATGCCTGAACAACGGAGAATGATTTATACATTGAGCCGTAACGAAGGACTATCCAATGCCGAAATTGCCGAACGCCTGAATACTACCAAAAGAAATGTTGAAAGCCAGTTAAGCCTTGCTTTGAAAGAAATACGGAAGGTGATTTCATGTTTTTTGGTATCATTGTTATAGGATCATTTTCGTCCTCATCCTGCTTTTTTCAAAAAAATATTCATTTTCTTATTGAGCTTTTTGCCACCAAACTGTATATATAGTAAAGTGCAGCAAAAATGAAGAAAAGTAATATCAGTAAAATCATCAAAATGTTCCTCTCCGCCCGTTTTCCATCCGAAACGGAAGAGAAAGTGCAGAAGTGGATCATCAAAGATAAAAATCAGCAGGCGAAAGCTAAGGCTTCACTGGATTTTTGGAATGAATTGGACGTAGAAGCCGATTCGAATACTTATGCTTCATTGGAACGGGTAAATTTAAGAACGGGATATAATAAGGAGCATCTCACCAACATAGTTTCTTATCAGAAATTTGCCCGTATTGCCGCCGTTATTATTCCTTTGTTTTTATTTGCAGGAGGAATGTTCTACTATCTTTCTCCCCACAACGAAATGATAGAAGTATCCGTTGCCTACGGAGAACAGAAACACCTGATCTTACCAGACAGTTCGGAAGTATGGTTGAACGCGGGAAGTACCATTTTATATCCGGAAACTTTTGCCAAAGATAAACGCTTGGTAATGCTTGACGGCGAAGCTTATTTCTCTGTCAAAAAAGATACCGCAAGTCCTTTTATTGTAGAAGCATCCCAACTTTCGGTGAAAGTGCTCGGAACCAGATTCAACGTGAAAGCCTATCCTAATGATGAGAAAATAACTACTACATTGACTAGCGGTAAGGTGGAAGTGAGCGTTCAGTCCCAACCTCCCCATATACTAAAGCCCAATGAGCAGCTTACATACGACAAAAAATCATCAGACATCCATATATCAATGATAGATACCAATGATACCAACTGCTGGATAGTGGGAAAACTAGTCTTTACCAATGCCAGTGCCGGAGAAATATTCCGAACCTTGGAAAGGCACTACAACACCACGATTGATAATACAGCAACTATCCCCACATCGAAACGATATACAGTCAAGTTTCTAAAAGATGAAAGCCTGGATGAAATACTGAATATATTGAAAGATATAATCGGCTTTGATTATCAGCAGTATGAAAAAAAAATAGTAGTAACCCAACCATAAAAAAGAAACAGCCTATGAATAAAAAGAACCGGGAAGTAGCTTGAGACCCTCTTCCCAGTTCTGAAATGTCTACCCTCATTCAACAAGTGACGTAAAATGAAGTATCAACATACAAATATAGAATAATGAATCGAATAAATACGAAGAAAAGAGCAGGTAAGCTCGCCATTTTTTTATTTTTTACTTTTCTCTCTCTTACAACTGTTGCACAGAATAAAGAAAAAAAGATTACCATACAAAATAAAAAGATCTCATTAAAAGAGGCTTTTGCACAAATAGAGACACAAACCGGATATAGCATCGCTTATGAACAATCGAAGCTGGATATCGAAAAGAAGCACTCTTTATCTCTCAAAAATGCAACTGTCGACAAAGCCATGACCCAACTATTGAAAGGAACGGGATATGCATATAAGATAAAAGGATATCATATTATTATCTCTTTGCAGGATAACAAGCAAAAGCCCGCCAACAATGATACACAAAAACTGACTCAAACCATAAGAGGAATTGTTGTTGATTCCAAAACCAATACGCCGATAGAATATGCCTCCGTCTGTATAACAGAAGATCCCTCGCGGGGAGGTTCGACTGACGAACGGGGAAATTTCCGGATTAATAATGTCCCGGTAGGGCGTTATAATATTCAGGCAACTTTTATGGGGTATCGCTCAAGTATCATCACCGAAGTATCTGTCACTTCTTCCAAAGAAGTATTTGTAGAGATTCCGATGGATGAAAATGTACAGGATTTGGCCGAGGTGCTTGTCAAACCGGAAATAAAAAAAGACCGGACTGTCAACCCGATGGCCATCACAGGAGGACGTATGATTAGTATCGAAGAAGCGTCACGATTTGCCAATGGCTTTGACGACCCTGCACGGTTGAGTTCTGCATTTGCAGGAGTAGCGGGAGATGTCGGTACCAATGCGGTTGCCATCCGGGGAAACGCTCCACAATTTACCCAATGGAGACTAGAGGGAATTGAAATACCTAATCCTACCCATTTTGCTGATTTATCAGGTTTGGGCGGAGGATTCCTGTCCGGTTTGAGTACGCAAGTCATCGGCAACTCCGATTTCTACAACGGAGCTTTCCCTGCGGAATACAGCAATGCCTTATCAGGAGTTTTCGATATGCATCTGCGAAATGGCAATAATCAGAAGTACGAACACGCTTTTCAAGTCGGACTCATGGGGATAGATTTGGCTTCGGAAGGCCCTATCAATAAAAAGCGGGGAAGTTCCTACCTGATTAATTACCGTTTTTCCACTACCTCGCTGGCGTCGGGCAATGACATCAACCTGAAATATCAGGATTTAGCCTTTAAACTGAATTTCCCCACACGTAAAGCCGGAACCTTTTCAATCTGGGGATTAGGATTGATCGACAGGAACAAGGCAGAGGTTTTGGATCGTTCCGAATGGGAAACGATGGGAGACCGGTCGTCGGGATCTAACAAACTGGATAAACTGGCAGGCGGGCTAACTCATAAATATGTAATTAATGAAAATACCTATATCCGTTCTTCTCTATCTGCAACCTATTCGAAAGATCATTCATTAGTCAACTTACAGACTGACGATGGAACCATTGTCCAAGTGGGAGATATTCAAAACAGCAGATGGAATTTTGTATTCAATTCTTATCTGAACAAGAAATTCAGTTCGAGGCACACCAATAGAACGGGGATTACCATTACGGAACTTAAATATGATCTTGATTATAAGGTCAGTCCTTATTTTGGATTAAACCAACCCATGGAGCAGCTTTCGAAAGGTAGTGGAGAAAGTACAGTTTTTTCGGCGTATAGCAGTTCCGTAATCAACTTGAGCAATAACCTGACAACCAGTTTGGGAGTTACCGGACAATACTTTACTTTAAACAAGAACTGGTCGATAGAACCGAGAGTCGCACTCAAATGGGAAATAAATCCTGCACATTCTTTAGCGGTAGCTTACGGTTTGCACAGCCATAGGGAAAGGCTCGATTATTATTTTGTCGAACAGGTAATCAATGGTAAAAAGGAATCAAACCGATACCTGGATTTTTCTAAGGCACATCATTTCGGATTTACTTATGACTGGAATATTAATCAAAGTCTCCATCTGAAAATAGAACCCTATTATCAATACCTGTTCCACATACCGGTGGAAAAGAATTCTTCCTTTTCGATTATTAATTACGAAGAATTCTATTTAGACCGGATCCTGACAAGCACCGGAACAGCGAAAAACTATGGAATAGATATAACATTGGAGCAGTATATGAAAAATGGCTTCTACTATATGATTACAGGTTCATTATTCAAGTCGAAGTATAGGGGAGGAGACCGTATCTGGCGAAATACAAGACTGGACAAAAGTTATTTAGTGAACTTGCTCGCCGGAAAAGAATGGATGGTCGGCAGACTCAAACAAAATGTATTAAGTATAAACGGACGCCTGTTTTTTCAGGGAGGGGGACGCTACACTCCTGTGGATGAAGAAAAAAGCCAGGAAGAACGCGACATCGTTTTTGACGAAAGCAAGGCATATACCAAACGTTTCAATCCTTCCATTAATGGTGATGTCTCTATCAGCTTCCGGATCAATAAGAAAAGAGTGTCTCACGAGTTCTCTCTAAAGATACTGAATGTAGGTATGCGCACCGGAATGCATTTCTATGAATACAATGAAAGAACAAGCGTAGTAGAAGAAAAAGACGGATCGGGATTGATTCCGAACATCAGCTACAAAATTTATTTCTAAAGCACTGAATAAGAAAAGGTTTGTTCACACAATAGACTGACACCCAACAGACAACTGCTTTCAGTAATTATGGTATAACAATCTGTAATCTATATACTAACGAGCTCTCTGAATACCTATATATTTGCTGCGTGAAATAATTTAGTCATTAATTATATGCGTATCATATTCAAGAAATTCAGAACACGTATGATTGTAGGATGTATATTAGCTGTAATAGCGTTGCTGGCTGTATCAGTCGTTGTTTTTATCAATCAACCCAGCTTCGGCAGAACTCCTCGCGGGGAACGGCTGGAGAGAGTCATGAAATCTCCTAATTATAGAAACGGAGGGTATGATACGCATTATGCGGAAATAGGCAACCGCTTCCCCAATATCGACCTTGCAATCCTCGAAAACGGGCAATACGACAAAGAGTGGAGCTTAATTCACCTCATGCCCCAATATATGGCGCAGACAGCCAGAGACTTAAAAGCGAAGAAAGTCCTGACCGTACATCATTCTAAATATGCGTTAGCCAAACATCGTTGGGACGAGCCTTTGAAGAACGCAGAAGAGATGAAGAATAAAGATTACCTCAATGTATTGATTCCGGAGATCGGAGAGGTCGTGACATTAGAAAAATAGCTCTTCACCTAATACGGTTAAACGTTTCTTTTCTATTTATCAGTAAAATTGGTAAAACATTCTGTAATCTGTATAGTTGAAAAACAAATTTCACTGATTAAATTTGCAACGTTGAAATACATAAGGTTGAATCCTGACTGTTTTGGACATTTAGAGATAACTACTATAAATTGAAAATTAAAAAAGTTTATGCTACGTACTATCAGACTTTCAGCCGCCATTGTGTGCTTTACGCTTATTACCCTGCTTTTTCTCGACTTTACGGGTACATTGCACACATGGTTCGGATGGTTGGCGAAAATTCAATTTCTGCCGGCTTTATTAGCCTTGAATATAGGTGTCGTATTGTTTTTAATTGTGCTTACATTCCTGTTCGGGCGTATCTATTGCTCCGTTATCTGTCCGTTGGGAGTGTTTCAGGACATCGTTTCGTGGATATCCGGTAAACAAAAGAAAAACCGGTTCCGCTATTCATCGGCAATGAAATGGTTGCGGTATGGCGTTTTAGGAGTGTTCATTATCATGATGGTTGCAGGGCTGAATTCTTTGGCTATCTTACTGGCTCCGTATAGTGCTTATGGACGGATAGCTTCCAGCCTTTTCGCGCCGGTTTGGCAGTGGGGAAACAACCTGTTGGCATACTTTGCCGAACGAATGGATAGTTATGCTTTTTATGAGGTAGATGTATGGATGAAGAGCCTTTCAACACTGATTATTGCCGTTGTCACTCTCATTGTCCTTTTCATTCTGGCGTGGCGTAATGGACGAACGTATTGCAATACCATCTGTCCGGTGGGTACTGTATTGGGATTTATATCCAAATATGCGATATTCAAACCGGTGATTGATACTTCCAAATGTAATAGTTGCGGTTTATGTGCCCGTAATTGCAAAGCATCATGTATCAATTCAAAAGCTCATGAAATTGATTATAGTCGTTGTGTGGCTTGTATGGATTGCATCGGAAAGTGTAAGCATGGAGCCATTAAATACACTCGACGGAAACCTAAAAACGAAACTGCTACAAGCGAAGATATGAAAGCAAAGGCTGTCACTACCGAACAGATTGATAATGCCCGCCGTAGCTTCCTTTCGGCATCAGCAATCTTTGCGACAACTTCTGTCCTGAAAGCACAGGAAAAGAAAGTGGACGGCGGGTTAGCCACTATTGAGGATAAGAAGATCCCGAACAGAGAAAATCCGATTTATCCTCCCGGCGCATTAAGCGCACGTAATTTCACTCAACATTGTACGGCCTGCCAATTATGTGTATCTGTTTGCCCCAACCAGGTGTTGCGTCCTTCAGACAATCTGATGACATTGATGCAACCGGAAATGTCGTATGAACGCGGATATTGTCGTCCTGAATGTACCAAATGTTCGGAGGTTTGTCCGGCAGGTGCTATTCATCTGACCAGTCTTGCCGAGAAATCGGCTATTCAGATCGGACATGCCGTATGGATTAAAGAGAACTGTGTGCCTTTGACGGATGGAATGGAGTGTGGCAACTGTGCCCGCCATTGCCCGACAGGTGCCATACAAATGGTGGCTTCCGATCCTGACAAAGCGGATTCTCTAAAAATTCCGGTAGTGAATGTAGAAAAATGCATTGGTTGCGGAGCGTGTGAAAACCTTTGTCCGTCCCGTCCTTTCAGCGCCATTTATGTGAGCGGACACCAGATGCACAGAATTATTTGATCTAAATCAGTATAAGATTATGGAAGAAAAAAATAAGAAAGATATAAATAGAAGAGATTTCATTAAGATTGTAGGTATCAGCGCAGCCACATCGACCGGGTTGCTATACGGATGCTCTTCAAAGGGGACTACTTCTTCAAGTAGCGCAACAGGAGAAGGAGAGGTGCCCACCGATAAAATGACTTACCGCACATCTCCAACCACCGGTGACCGTGTTTCACTTTTGGGATATGGTTGTATGCGTTGGCCGCTCAAATCTGCTCCCGATGGTAATGGTGAAGTTATCGACCAGGATGCCGTCAATGGATTGATAGATTATGCAATCGCTCACGGAGTAAACTATTTCGATACATCTCCGGCGTATGTACAAGGATTTTCCGAAAAGGCAACAGGTATTGCATTGAGTCGTCATCCCCGTGATAAATATTACATCGCTACCAAATTGTCTAATTTCTCTCCTGATACGTGGTCTCGCGAAGCCTCGCTCAAGATGTACCACAAATCGTTTGCGGAGCTACAAGTTGACTACATTGATTATATGTTGCTCCACGGCATCGGCATGGGAGGAATGGAAGCCCTTAAAGGACGATACCTGGATAACGGAATACTTGATTTTCTGGTTAAAGAGCGTGAAGCCGGACGTATCCGGAATCTCGGATTTTCTTACCATGGTGATATTGAGGTATATGATTATCTGCTCTCACGACACGATGAATTTAAATGGGATTTTGTACAGATACAACTCAATTATGTAGACTGGAAACATGCCAAAGAGACCAATACTCGAAATACGGATGCGGAATACCTCTATGGCGAACTGGCCAAACGGGGGATTCCTGCCATCATTATGGAACCACTTTTGGGAGGACGTCTATCCAAGTTGAATGATAATCTGGTGGCACGGCTCAAACAACGTCGTCCGGAAAGCAGTGTCGCTTCTTGGGCTTTCCGTTTTGCCGGTTCATTCCCAGATATTCTGACTGTATTAAGTGGTATGACTTACATGGAGCATCTGCAGGATAATCTCCGCACTTATTCTCCTTTGGAACCATTGACAGATGAAGAAAAAGAATTCCTCGAAGAAACGGCACAATTAATGCTGAAATATCCTACTATCCCTTGTAACGACTGCAAATACTGTATGCCATGTCCGTATGGGCTGGATATACCTGCTGTATTGTTGCATTACAACCGTTGTGTCAATGAAGGTAATGTCGCCAGAAGCGGGCAGGATGAAAATTATGCGAAAGCCCGACGCGCTTTTCTTGTCGGATATGACCGTAGCGTGCCCAAACTTCGACAGGCAAGTCATTGCATCGGTTGTAATCAGTGTGTGGCTCATTGCCCGCAAAACATTGATATTCCGAAAGAACTGCACCGGATAGACCAGTTTGTAGAACAATTGAAACAAGGTACTTTATAAAAGAAACGATGGAAGAATTAATCAATCTATTACATACGGGAGGATATTCCTGTACCATTGCTAACGGAGGGAAAATCCGCACTTTCACTCAACGTGGCGTAGCCGATCTCTATGATTTGCTAACACAGGAACCGGAGTTTCTTAAAGGAGCTTTGATTGCCGACAAAGTGGTTGGCAAGGGAGCTGCAGCCCTGATGATTCTGGGTGGTATAAAAGAATTATATACGGATATTATCAGTACCAAGGCTTTGGAGCTATTCCGGAAATCAGATGTGAAAGTTGATTTTGCGCAGGAAGTTGCTTTTATCTGGAACCGCGACCGTACAGGAGGATGTCCAGTAGAAACTATGTGTATCGAAGTGGAATCAGCTGAAGAAATATTACCGCTGATCCGCGATTTCCTGGAAAAATCAGAAGTAGGAAGTAAAAAAGAGATAACTGAAACACGAAATAAAGTATGAGAAAAAATACAGCTTGTTAAGTCTTGAAAAAGAAAGTTCTCCTCTGCTAAAGATATTCATAGCAGGGGAGAACATATTATAATAATAGGACTTATTCATCTATTTTTCTATTTATCAATCTTCGTCGTCATCTTCCAGATCAGTAGCAGCGGGATTACCTCCTCCTTTAGCATACCTGCTCGGACTCATCTTATAGTATTTTTTGAATACTTCCCGGAAATATTTAGTTTCAGAGAATCCAACCATGTCTGAAATCTCATTAATGGCATATTCCCCCTCTTTCAATAACTCGGTAGCACGTTTCAAACGCATCACCCGAATAAACTCTGTCGGAGACTGTCCCGTCAATGCTTTCAATTTACAATAGAAACTGGTACGGCTCATGCCACTTGATTCACAGAGCATATTAACGGAAAATTCAGGGTTGTTTATATTCTCATCCACGATTTTCTTTACATTTGATATAAACTTCCAATCGAGGCTGTTAGTACCGTTTGCAGATGGAACCATTGATTTCGCTTCTATATCCAGATTGGCATATCTCATGCGCAACAGTTCCCGGTTTGCCAACAGATTAGCGATATTCGCCCGTAATATTTTCACACTGAAAGGTTTGATGAGATATTCGTCCGCACCAATCGACAGTCCATCCAGAATATTGTTTTCTTCTCCCAAAGCAGTGAGCAACAACACAGGAATATGTGAAATCTCAATATCACTTTTGATAGCAACACACAATTCATCTCCCCGCATTTCCGGCATCATGATATCAGAAAGAACCAGTTCCGGCCAATATTCTTTGATAATAATCAACGCTTCCTTTCCGTTAGCGCAAGCTTGTACATTATATATAGAAGATAATGAACTGACCAGATAGGAGCGTAGCTCATCATTGTCTTCTACAACAAGAATCCGTCGTAAATTTGGATTATCTATCGTAGCGGTTGTCTTTGCTGGTACATTCGGAGCGGGCAGTACAGGAGCCAACGCCTCAAATTTAGAAGGTGCTTCGTCACTGATATTTTGAGAATTCTTATTCTTTTTCGGAAAAACAATTTTGATTGTCGTACCTTGATGCTCAACACTATCTACACTAATTTTACCTCCATGAAGACTGACCAGTTTTCCTACCAGCATTAATCCGATACCACTACCCGTCACTTTAGAGTTAATAGCATTGCTGGCACGGAAATGAAGCTTGAACAACTTACTTTGTTCACTGGCAGGAATACCTATACCTGTATCCTTGATTATCACTTTCCATGAATCATTCGTATCGGATACGGAAATGCTGACCTTTCCATTTTCCGGAGTATATTTTAGCGAGTTTGATATTATATTCTTCAAAATAGAATCCATCTTCTCCTTATCAAACGATACATTCATATAGCTGAAAGTACTCTCGTATGTATATTCAATGCGCCTGATGGCTGCATAAGAAGCAAATGTATCATATATATCATTCATATAGGTATTCAACTCATACTCGGAGACACTCATTTTAGAGGAATATACATCCGTCCGTTCAAAATTAATCAGATTGCTGACCAGTCGTAAAAGTACTTCTACATTTCTCAATGCAATGTTCGTACGAGTGATTCCATTGTCGGTAAGCGTCTCTTCTTCCAATAATTCCTCCAAAGGTGCTTTTATCAAAGTTAATGGAGTACGTATATCATGCGCCGTATTAATGAAGAACTGCGTTTTTTCATCAGATATATTCTTTTGCTTTCTCAGATTTATCACCCGCAGAACGAAATAAAATCCCCCGATTACCAACAGGATATAACATAAGATAGCCCACCAACTCGACCAAAAAGGCTGTGTGATGATAACTTTCATAGTACGTTCCTGAAAAACAATGTCATGTTCTTCTCTGGATACTGCACGCACATGAAGGGTATATTTACCCGGAGGCAAATTGGTGAAACGAATCAAATTATTTGCTCCCGGTTGAGTCCATTTTTCATAAAACCCTTCTAATTTCCATGAGTATAGTGCACTTCCGGGAGAATCATAATTGATTGTAGAAACTTCAAATGAAAACGTATTCTCATCATATGCCAGCTCTAATACATCTGTCTCATCAATACTCTTCTGTAAAGGGGAACCCTTGACACCCGGATAAACAGGTTGATAAGAAAGATGGAAATCGCTGAATATCAATCTGGAGAACTTATAATCCGGAAATTTCACATTCACCGGAAGTTCAATTGCTCCATCCGTACTACCGAATACAAAGTTTTTATTTTTACGCACCGTTCCTGCTGCTGCATTAAAATATGAAGGTAGCAATCCTTCTCCTTTGGTCCAATTACGAAATATCTTTTCTTTAGTATGAAAACAGGTTATTCCATTCTCCGTACTCATCATTATACGTCCATCTACTTCCGACAATATTGTAAATATTCTGTTTGAAACTAATGCAGAGTTATCAGAAAAGTAATGCTCGAAGGTTTTATCTTGAGGATGATAGATAAATACTCCCATACCATTTGTCCCGATATATAATAACCCATTATCTGCCTGATAAAGCGTATTGATATAAGTAATCCCTACCTCCATTTCAATATACTGATATTCACCAGTATTTCGATTCAACAAATACAATCCGATAGCAGTCCCAATCCACATATTATCTTTGTCTTTTTCAACAATGGACGTAATGGAATTCAATCCTGAATATAGACGTGTAGTGTTAGTCTCCAGATCAAAACATTTTAGATTATAATATCCTCCCGACCAGATATACCCTCTTGAATCTTTAACTATATCACGAATATATTTATCCGGACGCATATTGACGTGAGAAAGCAGGTAAGGAGAGAAGTATTCAACTGATAGAGTCTTTTTATTTATTTTATAAATACCGGAAGTATATCCTCCTGCCCATATAATGCCGGGAGACACTTCACATAGAGTAATAAAAATATGATTCTTGTCTTTTAGTTGCTGATTAAAAGAACTTAGGAATGAATGCCACTGACCTGTTTTTGAATTATAAAGACTAATACCATTACTAGTTCCAAACCACAAATCACCTTCATGATCTTCAATGACCGCTTGTACCTGATCATTGATTAATGATTGGACATTGCCCATAGCGTGTTTCATCCAATGATAATTCTCATAGCGATTATCAATCACCGTAATCCCTGTGGGATAGTTAGCAAGCCATATCCGCTTTTCTTCATCCACAAATACATCATTGATATTATTCCCATTCATTTCATTATAACTTTGATAATTAGCAACAATGTAATGTTCCAGCTCACAAGTATTTGCATTAACCTTATATACTCCCATTCCTTCTGTTGCAATCAGTAACTCCGTTTCATTCAACGGGCTGATGCGAGCTATATTTACGTCACTAAGATCAGCTTCCGGTCGTATAATCTCCTGTGTATTCATGTCGTACACAAAAACTCCTCTTTCAAATGAACCGATAAATAGTCTTTTTAATTGCTTATGAAAATATAATTCACTTACTTGCGCATGAAAATAATCCAGTGTTTTAACAGGAATAGTCTCCAAAATGCCATTCTCCAGTTTAACATATCGAACGCCTAGCTCTGTTGCTATAAAGAAATGTTGTTCGTCTATTTGTTCTATCGCTGTGATATTACTATGTAGTATATTGGAAAATTGAAGAATGTGAGCATCATTTATATTATATAGTAATATAGAATCCTTACAACATAGCCAAATGTTATTATTCCGATCCAAATAGCCACAACTAATTGTTTCAGAAATATCCGGTAGTTTATATACCATTCTGAAATCATCTTCGTTTGCTTCATATCGAAAAACCCGTCCCTGCTTACCGATCACCCATATACCAATTTGTGGACCTGTATACAACCATCCCAAACGTACAGGAGCATCTAAAGTACTAGCTTCTTTATTTAATTTATAGTGTTTTATATCTTTACCGTTATAACGATCCATTCCTTCATTGGTGAGAAACCACATGTACCCTTGTGTATCTTTCTGAATATTGAATATCCGGCGATTGCTCAAACCATTTTCTATTCCTATATATTTGTATGTCTGTGCTGTAACCCAAATAGGAAAAAAAAGGAGAATATATATAATGTATTTCATATAAACAGTTGTTTTTAAACTACTTCTAGCAATCATATAAATATAACAATTAACGAAACTAGACAAAAGCAATGAAAAATGCAAAGAAGTAGAAGAAATTCTCTAAGAAAACATTCATTTGGAAACAATTTTATTTCCAAAGTTGATTATTTGCATATAGAAGTTGATTTATCTGAAAGTATTCTTTGATTGTATGTCACAATTAGCGCATGTTTTGGTTTCGTTAATTTAACCAATAGGATCAGATTTCCAGTTTTTTCTTGTAAACCCATATGCTTATTATAAAATAAATAAATACTTGTATCCAAAGGGTTATATATTCCGGTCTGATATCCGCCATACTGGCTCCCATAGAATTCAATTTCACAAAAGCAAGTGTGCCTGGTGCAGCGGGAAGAATGTAATGTGCAGCTTTCCAATACCAAGGCATTAGTTCCATCGGATAGGAAACCCCGGAAAGAAATATTAATCCTACAGAGAAAAAGGCGATCATGAGTAGGGGAGCTTCTGAATCCGTAAAATACCTGGAAGCTGCCAACCCCAGAAAGGAGGTCGCCATCAGGTATGGAATCAATAATAATACAATGTATAGTCCGTTTCCAATATTAGGAATACTGAAAAAATGGGGGAGCAAGCCTAATAGAAAAAAAGCAAAGATGGCATAAAGAGCACAGTATACGGATGTTTTTCCTGCCACTATACGAATAGCAACTCCCCAGCCATTTCCAAAAGGAGTGTAAGCGCGGATTCCTCTGTTGCTGTGCTCTTCTCCGGTCACCATACCAATAACCATCAATAAAGTCTGGAAGATTATAATCATCATAACTGCGGGAATAAGATAAGAGCCATAGCCTTCTGTATAATTATAAAGTGCAGTTCCTATTACATTGATCGGTTTTGCCATAGTTACGGCAAGCAATCCTTGAGGCGGAAGAAATACAGCTACATCAGGCCTGTATTTATCATTAATAGCCAGCATGACACGCGATGAAGCCTCCTGCAAAGCCTCGAAATACAGGAAAGCATCCGTAGTTGCATAAAGAGAAAATACGGCTTCATCTCCCCGGAACACTCGCTTCTCAAAATCATGAGGCAGATAGAGTATTCCCTGTACTTTGCCTTCTTTCATCCATTCTTTTGCTTCGTGATAGTCCATCGCCTGGCTATAAATCTCTGCTTGGGGAGTAGCATCCAGCCAACGGATAAAGTCACGACTTAATTCACTATGCGAATTATCGACTACGGCAACAGGAACATCGGTTACAATATTCGGTGCATACATATAATTGTAGAGTAATCCGTAGACAAAGATTCCTCCCATCAACACAAGCAGAACTGCATAACTAGTACTGATAGCTAGAAATTCACGACGAATGATGAATGATAACTGTTGTAACTTACTTAATGTTTTCATACTTATGACTTTCTATAGCTCGTTTTAAATGGGGAAGCAACAATAGGGCCAACAACGGAAAGATACAGAGTATCACAGCCGACGGCCAAAGATGGATAAAACCACCGCCTCCATAAAGCATGGTTTGCATCATCTCCGTAAAATGACGGACAGGGAACAAATAGGAAGCATCCCTCACCAACGGATACATATTGGAAACCGGAAAGGTTACCCCGGACAAGGTAGCCCCCAGAGAACCTACCATAGAGACTACGCTTATCACCAACGAAATTGCCGGAAACAGCGAGAATAAAAATAGCCCTAAAGCCTGCGTCGCAATGATGAAAAGCACGGTCATGATATTCATTAACCACCAACTCCCCTGAAAAGGGATATGCAGGATACCGAACATGACATAATTAGCCAGCCATCCTATCAGTATATATATAATGGTATAAGGTAATAACTTGCCCAAAACAGCAGTTACTATATTGCCTTTAGCGGTCGTCAACCAATCATTTGCTGTACGGAACTTAATTTCAATACCGACCGTATAAACAGTGATCAACAAGATCAAGACCTGAAACAAAACAAAGAAAAAGGGCTGACTCAAATATACCGAATAATCCAAACTTGGATTATATATCGGATGGTTATTAGCCTGCACTGGTAATAAAAAGGTGGTAATCTGATTCTGTTCTACTCCGAGAGCCACGGCTTGCATCACCACAGGGGAAAGAGCCACCGGAGCTAATGATGTTTCGAATGCCGCCATCAACTCACCGCCTACCGACAATAATGCATAGTGATAATAGTAGGAGAGTGTTGCATTCTTTCCGGTGATAGCATCTTGCTCAAATTGGGGAGGTATGGAAAGATAACCATAAATCTCTTTCTTTTGTACAGATTCACGGGCAGCCGCTTCATCTGCAAAATGCTTTGTCACTTTAAAAGTCGGTACGGCAGAGATATTCCTGGCAATAGTCCGGGAAGTAGCAGTGTTATCCTGATCGACAATGCCGATAGGAATATTTTCCATCTGTCCGTTGCCAAAAATCGTAGCCATAAAGAAAAGGGTGAACAACGGCAAAACAATGCAGACGCCAAAATAAAGGCGCCGCGAAGTCATTCGCTGCCATTCTCTTAACAATACGGAACGAAAAGGGAAATATGTTTGTGATTCATCCATTCGCTGGTTTATTTGATGTCAATTAGTCTAAAGTCAATAACACGGACATACCGGGACGCAAGTCATCTACTTTTTCGGTCGGACGCGCATGAATCTCAAATGTACGTAGGTCATAACTTCCGGTCTGCTTGGTTGATTTCCAGGTAGCAAAACTGCCTAACGGACTTATATAATAGATTTTGAACTCTATATTTTCTTTACCGATGGCGGGTACATCTGCTACGAATGTTCCGTCCATTTTAAACTGTGGCATCAGATCTTCCCGTACGTTAAGAACGACATGGATATCATCCATAACCACCAGGTTCATAATGGGAGTTCCCGGCGCAACCAATTCTCCGCGTTTAGGAAAGATTGTTGCTATCTGTCCGCTTTCCGGAGCTGTCAACCGGGAGTCAACCAATAAAGCCGAAATTTCATCCACCGTGCTTCGTGCAGCATCCACCATACTGGCAGCTGATGCTTTATCTTCTTTCTGTGCACCGTCTACAGCCATCTGATACTGCTCGTATGCAGCACGTTCGGCTGCTACAGCCGCTTTATACATCGCTTCTACTTCATCCTTCCTTTGAGAAGTGACAACACTGTCTTTATATAAAGTGAGAATACGGTTGTAGGTTGTTTGAGCGAGAGTTAGGTCGCTCTTCGTTTTATTCCACAACTGCAATGCAGTAGCCACAATCTGACGACGGGTTCCGGCATCAATTTTCTTGTTTTGCTGTACCGCTACTTGTTCCAATGCATTCACTTGTTGATACTTGGCATATACTTCAGGGCTATTAATAACGACAAGAGTATCTCCTTGGTGTACCCAATCGCCTTCCTGAACGAAGAAAGTATCGATACGACCGGGAAGTTTTCCACTGATACGGATTTCTGTTGCTTCAGCCTGTCCTTGCAGAACTAGCTGTTGTTTATGCATTAGTATAACTCCTAAGCCGGTAAAAATACCGACCGCCAAAAGGATGATAACAAAAGCCCATGATAGGGTTTTACTAGTTGGTTTCATTATTTGTTACGGTTTAGGTTGATAGTTTGCAAATTGTTCCGGTGTGCCACAAAGCGAGAGTAGATTTATAAGTGCCACATCATATTCATAATACGCTGCCAAACGAGCCACTTTTACAGTGGCAAGCATAGTTTCAGCGTCAATAACTTCGGTAGATGTTGCCATCCCTTCTGTGAACGACTTCTTTCGGATACGAACCAGTTCTTCGCTTAAAGTAATTGTTGCATTTAAAGCTTTTACATTATCCTGTGCCTTTTCCAACTGCGTATAAAGTTTATCTACACCAACAGCCAAATCGTCGCGAGCCTTCATCTGTCCCAAAGCCAGTGTTTGTTCCGTCAATTTCGATTGCCGTACTTTCTTCTCCCGATCCAGTCCGTCAAAGAGATTCCATGTAAAACCAATACCTATCATGGTACGTGGCAACAAATTACTCTGAATACCATGCGAATACAAGGTCTGTTTTCCGAAAAGGGCTATATTCGGCAGATACCCGCTTTGAGCAATCCGTACTTCTTGTTTGGCAATATGTTGCTGTAACTGTAATTGATTGAGCGTATAGTTCCCGCTGTTTACAGAAAGATCAAAAAGCATTTTAGGAGGTAGTGAATCATTCATAAAAAGGGGAGAGGTAGGAATGATATTAGCATCTGTATCCTTTTTATTTAGCAAGACTTTTAAAGCACTTTGCACCACTGTTTCTTCTTTCCGCGCAGCTTCCAATGCTCGTTTAGCTTCATCCATATTCACTTGGGCGAAAAGTCTGCCTGCTTTGTCAATCATTCCTGCTGCCTCTAATTTCAAGGCATTTTCATAATGTTTCTTCAATCCGTTATAAGTTTCTTCACGAACAGTTACTATTTGTTGTGCCAGCCGAAGCCCATAATAACTTTCAACCAACAGGTTTTGCTGGTTGGCCGACACCTGTGCCCGGCTTTCTCGTGCCAAATCAACCATCGTTCTTCCGATATTGGTGGCACGAAAACGTTTACCACCGGAAAAGAGTACCCACTCGGCTGATAAATCAACAGTAGTCAGGTTTCTGGGAGTCAGGGGAAACACCAGTGTGTTGGCTCCAATTTGATCTAGTATGGATGAAATGACCTGATCATCCGGAATAATGGAATGTACAAAGTCTTTAGCCGGATCAGTAAACTGCGATAGGGGCTGTTTTACTTCAATCTTCTCCGACATGTGCACAAACGCACCCGTAGACTGAAGACTGGGATACCAGAAAGCATTCAGTTTATCACGTTCAGCCTTCGCAATCTCAATACTCTTATCTGCAATTTTCAAACTCTGATTTCCCTGATTCAGCAGATGCAGTGATTCTTCAAAACTTAATGGTGTCTGTGCATCTATCTGACTGATGGAGAAATACAAAGTCAATAGTATAAAAAGTCGCTTATTTTTTTTCATACTGGTTAGGTTATATCTGATTTCGAGATATTCTAACAGATGAAAAGAGAGGTTTGTTCACGCTCTTTCGGTTCCAGTCCTTTTTTCATCAAAACAAAAGAGTAAAAGCAACTTTGATATTACTTTTTTCTTTCATTAAAATTTCTGTGATTTTATTTGAGATATAAAAATTATGTTTACCTTTGCATCACCGTTTCATAAGGCTTTTAAGTCGGGAAACACAATAAATATGCGGTAATAGCTCAGTTGGTAGAGCACTAGCTTCCCAAGCTGGGGGTCGCGAGTTCGAGCCTCGTTTACCGCTCTTTTGAAAATCAGGTGGTTATCTTAAATAAACTGCCTGATTTTTTTATTACCAGGATCCTTTTCTATTGAAATACATATTATAGAGGAAAAGAAACAAAACATGACTTTAGAAAATTAATGCATGAAGAATAGGGCAGTTCATGCATTTTTCGTATTTTTGCACCCTGTTTTAACACTCAAGAAAACTTTAAATAGAAAAATATAATGGCAAAAGAACTGAAAGACCTTACCAAACGCAGTGAAAACTACTCACAGTGGTACAACGATTTGGTGGTAAAAGCTGACTTGGCAGAACAGTCTGCTGTGCGCGGATGTATGGTGATTAAGCCTTACGGATACGCCATCTGGGAAAAAATGCAACGTCAATTGGATGATATGTTCAAAGAAACAGGACATGTAAACGCATACTTCCCGTTATTAATCCCGAAATCATTCTTAAGCCGCGAAGCTGAACACGTAGAAGGTTTTGCTAAAGAGTGTGCCGTTGTAACGCATTATCGCTTGAAGAATGCAGAAGACGGTTCAGGAGTTGTAGTAGATCCTGCAGCTAAATTGGAAGAGGAATTAATTATCCGCCCGACATCAGAAACAATCATCTGGAATACTTATAAGAACTGGATTCAGTCATATCGTGACCTGCCTATTCTCTGCAACCAATGGGCTAACGTTTTCCGTTGGGAAATGCGCACACGCCTTTTCCTGCGTACTGCTGAATTTCTGTGGCAAGAAGGCCATACTGCTCATGCTACTCGTGAGGAAGCAGAAGAAGAAGCAATCAGAATGCTGAATGTATATGGTGAATTTGCAGAAAAATATATGGCCGTTCCTGTCGTAAAGGGAGTAAAATCAGCCAACGAACGTTTTGCCGGCGCACTTGATACATATACAATTGAAGCCATGATGCAGGATGGAAAAGCGTTGCAAAGTGGTACCTCCCACTTCCTGGGACAAAACTTTGCAAAAGCATTCGATGTTCAATTTGTTAATAAAGAAAACAAGTTGGAGTATGTTTGGGCTACTTCATGGGGCGTTTCTACCCGTTTGATGGGGGCATTGATTATGACTCACTCGGATGATAACGGATTGGTATTACCTCCGCATTTGGCTCCGATTCAGGTAGTGATCGTTCCTATCTATAAGAATGACGAACAACTGAAACAAATCGATGCAAAAGTAGAAGGCATTGTAGCGAAACTGAAAGCATTAGGTATCTCTGTTAAATATGACAATGCAGATAACAAACGTCCGGGCTTTAAATTCGCCGACTATGAATTGAAAGGTGTACCTGTTCGTTTGGTTATGGGTGGTCGTGATCTTGAAAACAACACCATGGAAGTGATGCGCCGTGATACACTGGAAAAAGAAACAGTTACTTGTGAAGGCATTGAAACGTATGTTCAGAACTTGCTTGAAGAAATGCAGGCTAATATCTACAAGAAAGCATTGGACTACCGTAACTCCAAGATTACAACAGTAGATACTTACGACGAATTTAAAGAAAAAATCGAAGAAGGCGGATTTATTCTGGCTCATTGGGACGGAACCACTGAAACAGAAGAAAAGATTAAGGAAGAAACCAAAGCAACCATTCGTTGTATTCCGTTCGATTCATTTGTTCCGGGAGACAAGGAACCGGGTAAATGTATGGTAACAGGCAAACCATCTGCTTGCCGCGTGATATTTGCACGTTCTTATTAAATAGAAATCACACATAATTATAAAAAGGATGGAAACGATTCAATCGCTTTCATCCTTTTCTTTTTTCCTTCCATATTATATTATTTGTGACCTGTCCTAATAGTTCATAGGACATTCAATAGTTATTTCAAACTCTTTTTTCAATCCATTTCAGTTTTATTTCAGAAATATCCCTTTTCTTTGTAGCTGTAAAAAAGAAAGGAGACAAAGTTATGAAGATATTGATTGTAGAAGACGAACCCTCTTTAAGAGAACTGATTCAATGTTCACTTGAAAAAGAACGTTACGTTGTGGAAACAGCCAGTGACTTTAATTCTGCTCTACGCAAAGTTGAAGACTACGACTATGATTGTATCTTATTGGACATCATGCTACCGGACGGAAGCGGACTTAATCTTCTTGAACGACTGAAAGCTCTCCATAAACGAGAGAACGTAATTATTATTTCCGCAAAGGACTCCTTGGAAGACAAAGTTTTGGGACTGGAACTGGGAGCGGATGATTATTTACCGAAGCCATTTCATTTGGTTGAACTAAATGCACGGATTAAAAGCGTGATTCGCCGTCATCAGCATGACGGAGAAATTGATATCCGCCAAGGTAATGTACGAATAGAACCGGATAAATATCGTGTATTTGTCAACGATCAGGAAGTGGAGCTAAATAGAAAAGAGTATGACATCCTGTTATATTTTATCAATCGTCCCGGAAGATTAATCAATAAAAACACTTTGGCCGAATCAGTATGGGGAGATCATATTGACCAGGTTGATAATTTTGACTTCATATATGCACAGATTAAGAATCTTCGCAAAAAGCTCAAAGATTCGGGTGCAAACATTGAAATCAAAGCGGTCTATGGGTTTGGGTATAAAATGGTAGTAGAATAAAAAAAGAAAGAGAATATTGTCCATGAAATTAATATATTACATCATTCTTCGTATTACGCTTGCTTTGACCTTCATACTGACGGTCTGGGCTATCTTTTTTTATGTTACGATGATTGATGAAGTCAACGATGAAGTGGATGACGCTCTGGAAGATTATTCGGAAACCATCATTATCCGGGCATTGGCAGGAGAGGAGCTACCTTCTAAAACCAACGGCTCCAACAATCAATATTATATGATGGAAGTAAGCAAAGAATATGCGGAAAGCCGGGAGGATATTCAATATAAAGACTCTATGGTATATATTGAAGAAAAAGAGGAAACCGAACCGGCACGTATTCTTACTACTATCTTTAAAGACGATGAAGGACGATACCACGAGCTGACAGTATCAACTCCCAGCATTGAAAAAGATGACTTGAGAGATGCCATCCAAGTATGGATTATATTTTTGTATGTAGCTCTGTTATTCTGCATTATTATCATTTCCGTATGGGTGTTCTATCGGAATATGCGACCGCTCTATGTGCTTCTTCATTGGCTGGACGGTTATCAAACAGGAAAAAAAAATAAGCCGTTGAGTAACGAAACCCAAATCACGGAATTCCGAAAATTAAATGAGGCTGCTATTCGTTATGTAGAACGTACGGAGCAGATGTTCGAACAACAAAAACAATTTATCGGAAATGCTTCACATGAGATACAAACTCCACTTGCTATCTGTCGTAACCGATTGGAAATGTTGATGGAAGATGATTCGTTATCAGAAAAACAACTGGAAGAGCTGATGAAAACCCACCAGACTTTAGAATACATCACTAAATTAAACAAATCTCTACTATTGCTTACTAAAATTGACAATGGCCAGTTTACGGATACCAAGCAATTGGAACTAAATGGACTTCTCAAACAATATCTGCAAGATTACGAAGAAGTTTACGACTATCGTAACATAGAAGTAACTATCGATGAACAGGACATTTTCAATGTGACAATAAACGAATCTCTGGCTGTTGCTTTACTCACGAATCTCCTAAAAAATGCATTTGTACATAACATTGACGGGGGACATATCCGGATCACTGTCACCAAAAACAGTATTACTTTCCGAAATTCAGGAGTAAAAAATCCGTTGGATAAGGAACATATCTTCGAACGTTTCTATCAAGGAACTAAAAAGGAAGGATCTACAGGTCTGGGACTAGCAATAGCCGATTCTATCTGTCGTTTGCAACACTTGAGTATAAGATATTACTTCGAACAGAAAGAGCACTGCTTCGAGATTTCCAGACAATAATTTTTTATTCAGAAAACACAAAGGACACGGAGTAAAAAGTGAATAACCGATCGGTAATCATCATCTGATCTATCAGCTGTATTCATTTAACTTATTTCTCTGTGTCCTTTGCGTCTTTTATGGTGAGTCAGTTATCGGGATCGTATTTCTCTCCTCATAAACATGATATAAGAGATAGCGAAACAGATAACTGTTGCTGCAATCAGTCCCGTCAGTTGCGGCCATACGACTAAAAGACTTTGTCCCAACGGAAGCGGACTGGGAATAGCTCCCTGAACCTGTTCCATAGTCAATGGTCCCAAACTTCTAACAGAAGGCATCAATAATGTAGTGGTAGCTTCATTAAACAATTCACTCGGTGCCAAACGCATCAATCCCAAAATAAACTTTTGATAACTGATAATCTGATAAGGCGACGCCATCTGTGACGGACTCAAACCTTTTGCCACCAAATTAACAATCATGGTATAGAATACGCTAAAGAACAACCAAACAGCCACCGATGCCAATGCAGAAGTCGCTGCCTGACGAAAACGAAGTGAAAACAAAATAGCTAAATTCAGCCAAAATGCTACATAAAAGATACTGGTAATGATGAAGAAAACAATTCGCCAAAACTCTTCTGCTGTAGGAGGAATGCCAATGGCAATCAATCCACAGCCCATTACCCAAAAGCCCAATACAAACAGCATGATACCTATTACAATTAGAGCAGCCACAAACTTCGCGTTGATAATGCAATCACGATGAATAGGCTGGGACAGCATACGGCTCAATGTTCCTTTATTTTGTTCGGAATTGACTGCGTCAAATCCTAAGGCGATTCCTAATAAAGGTCCTAAGAAGTTAATAAACAGTACAAAAGAGGGGAGAGTCCCATCTGAAACCGTAAACAACTTCAAAAATAAAAACGAGCCGTCCGGATCATTAGGCTTGATAGCTTCACCAATATTTGTGAGTGCTGTATATAGCGATCCCATGCAGGTAAGCGCTATAATACCTATTAATATAATGAACCGCCAACTTTTGACATGGTCGGAAATTTCCTTGTTGACGATCACCCAAAAAGGATGATTGACTTTATTCATGTCTTTCTCCTCCTTCCTCAAAATAATGGTTATAAATATCAGACAATTCCTGTTTCTTGTCTTTCAGTTCTGCCATATCGATCAACGCAAGTAATTGGCCATTACTAAACAAACCAACCCGGTCGCATACTTTCTGTACCTGATCCAAGTGATGGGAAGAGAAAAGTACAGTCAACCCCTCTTCCTTACTCAACCAGCGAATCAGTTCGATAAACTCCTGAACACCAGCCGGGTCAATTCCTGAAGTCGGTTCATCGAGGATAATAATCTCCGGATTTTTAATAAGCACATCAGCCAATCCCAACCGCTGTCTCATACCACGAGAATATTTTCCGGTCTTTTTGGTTAACTGTTCTTCAAGGCCTACCCGCTTCATCAGTTCCATAGCTTTGGTTTTCGCCTCCTTATCAGGAATACCATTTAATCGCGCTGTATAGATCAAGTTCTCCGGTCCTGTCATATCATCATAAAATCCTACATCTTCAGGCAAATAACCTATCCTCCTTTTTACTTCAATAGGATGAGTGGTAGAATTTATTCCACAGATTTCAACTGTTCCCGAAGTAGGCTCCGTCAACCCTAGCATCATTAAGATAGTAGTTGATTTTCCGGCACCATTCGGTCCCAGCAATCCGAAGATTTCCCCTTTCCGGATATTCAGGCGAATATGATCTACAGCAGTGAAATTACCATATTGTTTGGTCAAATCGGTAAGTACGATCACTTGTTCGCCCATCATTTACCTCCTTCCATATTTACGGAACAGATAGTAAACCACACCGATAGTAGCAATGATGATAAGCACACCTACCCATCCCCATATCATCGGAGTTTTTACCGCAATTCTGAACTGCGCATCGGCATTTACTTCAGGAGTTTTAGCCATGATAGTAGTCACATAGTCCCCGGGCAGCGCTTTTTTAGAAGCTTTCAAAGTAGCCATTACCGTTGATGTCTCTCCAGCTTTTAATGCGTCAACCTTTGAAGGTTCAAAAGTAACTTCCCAGTCTGCAGGTTTATTGGCAGACAACTGAATGTCTTTCAGTAATGAAGAACCGGTGTTTCTTACTTCCAGCTCTAATTTCTTCACATCACCAGCTGTGACATCTGTGCTCAATAATCCGCGAGGAGTAGTCAGTTCCATTTGATAAGAACCAGTGACAACTACCTCCAGTTCCAATTCGGCAGAAGTTGTACCTGTAGCAGCACGTACCGGAATTTTATAGCTACCGGCTTCTACATTGGCAGGAGGGGTAATATCTATACTTACATTTTGTGTACTGTTTGCCTCTACTTGTGCAGAAGTGGCTTGTTTGTAGTTCGGTTTAAAAACGACATTCCACCCTCTGGGGGCATTAGCCATCAAAGCATATAGTTGCTGATCGGCGGTCTGATTCTTTAAAGTAGCACTGAAAGTGAAGGTTGACTTCGAATTTCCCTGCATGTTGGGCTGGTCAGTAGTAAATTCGGTTTGGTACGTTCCTTTTTGGGCAACCACCACATTCAAGGGAAGTTTAGCGTTTCCGGCATATACCACAAAATGATAATTGCCTTTATTCACTTTTAATGGAACTTCGACTTTTAAATTAAAAGTCTTTTTCTCTTTGGGAAGTACCGACAACTGGCTAAGACTCCAGCCACCGGATTTCATTTCGTGTTTCCAACTGGCGGATAATCCGCTGACAGAAAGATTCGCATTCGTCAATTGGTCCGTGTTGTTGATAAGATCAATACTGTAATCAATTGACGCTCCGGGCGATACGGAGATTTTTGTGTAAGGTGTGTACAGAATCACGCTTTTCGGTATTGAATCATTGGCGTGTGTGTAACTCATGGGAATAACCCCCAATAGAATAGCTAATAATAAAAAATAATTTGTTCTCATAGTCATAAAAAAGTTCTTATGGTTATTTAATATGAATATCGTCAAATTCGTGTGTGCAAAAATAAACGATGTGTATATTAGTAGTTTTAAAAGAATCCTAAAGAATCTAATTTCAGGAAGAAATTATAGTGACGCTATCCTTATGGGATGGTGACGGTATCCTTTATAGATAGTGACGCTATGTTAACAGGATAGCGTCACTATATTTTTATGAGATTTTTTTCGATAATTCTCAAAATTCCCAAATCTTTTCAGATTCTCCTTTCATCTTTGCAATGCGAAATTAATAATAGTAGTAAAAACCAATATTTAAAAAACAACGATTATGAAAAAGTTAGTATTCTTATTAGTATGTTTTTTTACTTTGCAAACAGTAGCTCGTGCAGATGACGACAAACCTATTCAGGTAACTCAAATGCCACAACAGGCACAGCAGTTTATCAAACAGCATTTTGCCGACAGCAAAGTAGCATTAGCCAAAATGGAAAGTGATTTCTTCTATAAAAGTTATGAAGTGATTTTCACTAATGGCGATAAAGTAGAATTTGATAACAAAGGAAACTGGGAAGAAGTGAATTGCAAATATAGCGCGGTACCTACAGCTATTATCCCTGCAACAATTCAAAAATATGTAACGACCAATTATCCCGATGCTAAAATCCTGAAAATAGAGAGGGATAAAAAAGATTATGAAGTAAAACTGTCCAACCGTACGGAATTGAAATTCGACTTGAAATTTAATTTGATTGATATTGACTTCTAAACCTTTTAAAATAGAACAAAGATGAAACTAAAGATTTATACACTCTTACTGGCACTTTGCGTTACATGGAGCCTACAAAGTTGTGATAACGACGACGATAATTCAATTGCTGTTCCTACCGAACTTCAAAACGCATTTGCATCTAAATACCCTAATGCTGCAAATGTGAAATGGGAAACTAAGTGCGGATATTATGTAGCAGATTTCTATGATGGATATGAAGCATCTGCATGGTTTACCCAAGATGGAAAATGGCAAATGACGGAAACGGACATTCCTTACAATGCATTACCGCAAGCTGTGAAAACTTCTTTTGAAAAGAGTGAATATGCTTCGTGGAAACAAGATGATGTAGACAAATTGGAGCGGACAGGCGTTGAGACTATTTTCGTAATTGAAGTCGAAAATCAGAACCAGGAGATAGACTTATATTATTCTGCGGACGGAACTCTGATTAAAAGTATCGTAGACACTGATGATGATAACACCGGTCATCTTCCCGTTCAATTGACTGAAGCAATGAGAAACTTCATTAATGAAAAATATCCGAATGCCAAAATCATGGAAATAGATGTAGAAGATGATAGAAATGACTGGGATTTCGGATATACGGAAGTGGATATCATTCATAACGGAATATCAAAAGATGTTTTGTTCGATCAGACCGGAGATTGGCATTCTACTTCATGGGAAGTACGTCAAAATGAACTGCCCGAAGCTGTCAAAAATACGATTAATAATCAATATGGAGAATATCGTTTTGACGAAGCGAAACGTATTGAAAAAGCAGATGGCACCATCTATTATCGGATTGAACTGGAAAAAATGAATGTAGATCTTGAAGTAAATATCAATGAAGACGGCATTGTCATCCCATAAAAAAGGATGCACATGCTCCTGATTACATAATTCTCACATATAATGAACGATGACATATCCGCCTGGAATCATGTCATCGTTTATTATATGTTTATTGTTGTTGCGAATGATTTCTCTTTACTGCCGATTTGGCTGTTTTATCAGTGATACTGTCCGTTTGATGCGTTTTCACCTTTTCTGCTTCTTCCCGTTTGCGCTTATTACGCAACCGCCATTTATTCCAAAAATAGAGATCACTCCATTTATTGAAGTCCTTCTTGTACATGATACCTACTCCCTGTGTAGTCAGATTTGTTTTTGTATAATAGCGGTCATTCGTCTCATTATAAGCCTTTAAGCGTATATCTCCCGAACGGGTAATCAACCATTCTGCTTCAAAGTCTCCTACAAAGTTAGTATTAGCCATCGGATTATCCCGATAACCGAAGTTTCCGTTTATCAATAAACGATTATTCAATAATTGTCCCGATAGAATACCTTCTACTTCCATATCCGTCCAACCTTTATCACCCGTACTCAAATTCGTACCTATATTCCAGTTATTTGTTTCAAAGACTTGTGAAAGTGCATTGTTCAACTGGCCGGAGAGGGTAGATGAGAGCACCGAAGACATCACATTCGAATTTTGATTATTATTCCGTGCATCTTCCGTATAAAACTTACCAATACCCAGCAGGTAAAGGATCTGCATATTCATCTGTTCTTCCGTACTGATATAGTTACGCACCAATGTTTGTATTTCATCCCTTTCATTTGGAAGCTCTATGCCCAGCTTGATAGTCGGACGTACCAGCATACCACTTAAATTCATGATACAATTTACACGTACATTGGGTTGTTGGATAATAGCCGAAGCATCCGGTATCAAGTCATTCAAGGAAGCAGAATTCACTGTATATGAAGCTTGTATATCCATGTTAGCATCCAGAGGTGCTCCATTGAACGTTATTGTGCTTCCATCCTTGATTATAAAGTCCTTACGGATTACTTCCTGCAAGCTGAATTTATATACTCCCTGATTAATCCGATAATTACCAAACATCTTCACATCACCCTTATTATAAAATTCCGTTCGAATATTTCCCGTACCTTTTCCGCTAATATAGTCTCCAGCAATAGGGTCCATGATAATTCGCATGGTGGCATCGGGAGTTGCATCCACCAGAATATTCAAACGGATATCCGTTTTCTGCTCTTCTTCTGCCTGACGTTTTTGCTGTATTTGTTCGTAATATGAGATTACCTGAATAGAATCCTGAATAGTACGACGGGGGGTTTTATCTACAAACTTAATAAACTGATTACTGGTAGCCGATGCTACACTGCCATTAATATAAGTAAAGGTAGTATTTCGGTTGGTTGTCATAGCCACGTTTACGTCCAACCCTTGTGTGGCATTTCCGGCAAGTAATACATTTCCGGTACCGTATACCGTACCATAGAAAGGCATATCTGCCGATTCCTTCGTATTCATCACAAGCATATTATTTGCCTGTATCTCAAAACGATAGTTTAAGTTCTTAAAATGCTGGAAATGCAAATATCCGTCCATTCTTCCCGAATGTCCTTCCATGTCGGATATATGTATATTATTAAATGTCAATCCGGTAGGAGCTAGATGAATCGTGTCTTTTACAGCAAAATGTGTGTTCAGAATATCAAACTTCATGGAAGCGTCTGTCATAACCGCACCATCCAAATTCAATCCTTTGAATTTTCCATAGAAATGTACTTTTCCCGTCCCACGTCCTTTAATATCATTGGCAATAGACTTCATATAATGTTCGAGGAATTTTAAGTTCAATTCATTTGCTTCAATATTTAAATCAAGTCCGCTCTCGGGTTTCAATGGATAAATAATACCTGTGACACGTGACGGAGAAGGGGATATGTCCTGAATGGATGCATCCAACCGGATACCTCTATTTTCGTTATCCCACTCACCATAAATATCCAAATCACCCAAGCGACCCTGATTAAGTGAAAAGTTCTTTATATATAAACGGGTATTCATAATAGGTTTCTTTAGCACTCCGCTTGCATAAGCTGTTCCCGTTGCATCACCTTCAAAATTCACATCGTCGGATATGCTTGCAATATCAAATACATATCCCATATTTATATCTTTTAAATCAACCTTTACAGTATCTTTAGGATTCTCGGAGAGCCGGCCGTTAATACGTACATATCTATCCTGATGGCTAAAGTAGAAGTTATTCACATCCACCCTGCCTGAATCGACCACCACTTGTGAAGCATGTATCTTCCAAAGAGTATCGTTTAAAATAACATCAGTAGGTTTTACATCCACCATCGCTTTCAACAATGGTTTTTCCCCGCTTGTACGTAGAAATTTGGCAACGGCAGCCAATTGCCCGCTATATGTCACTGCAGCATTATTCCCCCAATTCAATGTCGTACTGACATTATCATCTTTAGCTTGTGCATCCAAGGATAGATTGACTGCCCCTTTCTTTTTCAAAGAAGTCAAACGAACCTGTGCACGAATATGATCTGCAGGATTCTCGCACAGAATCATGCCCGACTCAATAAAGTTATTTTTATATTGCAGACGGGGAAAATATCCTTCTACACGCAAGCGTTGTAAGGCATCATTGAAATATCCCTTCAATGTGGAATGAGTGTACACTGTCAACGGTATATCAAAGATTGTAGATAAAATGTCCATATTATATATATGTACGTCAAACAGAAAATTGTTATGTGTTTCAATCGGCTTCTTGGGAGGTAATATTAAAGACGGCACATACTTCCGCATAATATTCAGAATACTGGCAGGTAATGTGTGGTACTGGAATTTACCTTCTATACTTGCTTTCAGGAATTCAGAAGTCAATCTTAGTTGGTTCTCGCCGTTCTGTTTGGTAGCCCGGATATTCATATTCTGCATAAAATATGCTTTATCCGGAGCTGTAAATTCCAAACTATCCACATTGATTTCTCCAATCATCTCATCCACTGATCCACCTGTGAAATTAGCTTTCAGTTTTAAAGAGAACTCCGCATCTGGGTATTTAGTCGTAAGATTCAAATCATGTGGACGTACTTTGTTGACTACTGCAAGAAAATTAAAAGTAGGCACTTTAGACGTAACATTTACATCTCCATTCAGATAAATCGATCCATTAGGGTCATCCAACGCCACTTTACCATTAAATCCACCTTGTTTGTATTCTCCATCCAATGTGATATTTTCATATCTATATCTGCTATAATCTACCGAAGCGATCAATCCTTTCAATTCCACAGCTGGCAATTGCCCGGTAATGTGCCGCCCATGTACATCCAGATTGAAAGTGATTTCTTCCAACTTCTCATTATCCAATAACTTACCTAACTGGAAATCTTCAGTTTTGACAGCACCGGAATATGCAAACAGTCCTTTAGCCTTGTCAGAACTCAATTTTAAGTCGGTTTTTACATTTCCAAGGCTCGTTTGTAATTGCCCGTAAGTAACTAGGTCCGTAAAGTATCCTGAAATCTCTCCCTGAAAACTTACATTTCCCAAACGTTCGAGAAGCGGAGGAACTCCATTATAATTGTGACTCAAATTACGCACTAAGAAGCCGACTCCACGAGTATTGGCCGAAAGCTCGGAAAGTGTTCCATATACATACGCATCTTGTGGACGCGACAAGTCCTGAAGCGACACATCCCCTCGCAAACGAAACTGGCGGTCGTCGGCCGTAATTTCCAAATGCGAACAAGTCAACTGGTCCACAGTTCCCTTCACCTCCATATCCAATGTCACCGGTTCCTTGAAATGCGATAGGATAGGAACAAAAGGAGAAATATCTTTTAGAGTAACTTGCGACGGCAAAGTACGGAAAGAGAAATGCACTTGTTCTGTAAAACGGTCAAAAGCTTTCAAACTATCATACTCTAAATGAATGGTATCCAGCTTAAGAGATGTTTCGGGCAACTCTATAGTAAAATTATCAATGTTTGTCTGCTTGTCATTGGCAACCAGTTTCAAACTCATTTTTTTCAAAGAAAAGCCGGATGCCTTTTCATCAAGGCTCAATCGCTTGATTCCTAAATTCAAAGAGTCCTTACTTAAGGCTTTCAGCGATATATTGGCTATGATATTTTGAAGCTGAATATGCTTGGCGTTAAATTTTCCCGGTGTTTCCTGTTCCGATAACACATGATAGGACATCCTTCCACGACGAATCAGGATGGAGTTAATTCGTAAATCAAGTGAACTTTCTCTCTTTACTGTATCTTTGGAAGCAAAAGCATCCAAAACAAATTTAAAATTAGGAGGAGACTCCGGAGTCTCTTTCCGGAGATCGATATTAAATCCGAAGAGCTGAACACTGCTAATAGATATCTTTCCTTTAAAGAAAGGCATAATATCAAACTTGGCGGATAAACGAGTGACTTTGAGCATTTCCTGACCACTTTGATCGTCAAGCAATACATCATCAATAATAATACGGTTCAATAGACCGATATTAATTCTACCAATCACTACCTTTGTGTTTAAAACTTCGGAAAGTTCTTTAGCCACAAATACACTCATTGTTTGCTGAATGCTTGGTATATTCAGCAAAACAATAGTCCCGATATATACTCCCAGTACAATACCAACTACCCAGCGTACAGTCTTTTTCAGCGTTCTGATATGCGATAACTTTTATTTTGCGAACAAAAATATAAAATAGTTCGTTACGAATCGTAGTTTTATGATTACTTTTGCACCGTTTAATAGTTTAAATACTTATGAGTGCAATAATTTTAGGAATTGAATCCTCCTGTGACGATACGTCGGCAGCCGTAATCAAGGATGGTTATTTGCTGTCAAATGTGGTATCAAGTCAAGCCGTACATGAAGCATACGGTGGAGTAGTACCCGAGTTGGCTTCACGGGCACACCAACAAAACATCGTACCGGTAGTACATGAAGCATTAAAACGTGCCGGTGTCACCAAAGAAGAGTTGAGCGCAGTAGCTTTCACTCGTGGTCCAGGATTGATGGGGTCTTTGCTTGTCGGAGTCTCCTTTGCAAAAGGATTTGCTCGTTCCTTAAACATTCCAATGATTGACGTTAATCACTTGACCGGACATGTTTTAGCACATTTTATTAAAGCAGAAGGAGAGGAAGAAAGACAGCCCGCTTTCCCATTTCTTTGCTTGCTGGTATCCGGAGGAAATTCACAAATCATACTGGTAAAAGCCTATAATGATATGGAGATCCTCGGACAGACTATTGACGATGCAGCAGGTGAAGCAATTGATAAATGTTCTAAAGTGATGGGACTTGGCTATCCGGGTGGGCCAATCATTGACAAATTAGCACGCCAGGGAAATCCGAAAGCTTTTACATTTAGCAAACCGCATATTCCCGGTTTAGATTACAGTTTCAGCGGATTGAAAACTTCCTTTTTATATTCATTACGCGACTGGCTAAAAGATGATCCGGATTTTATAGAGCACCATAAAGTGGATCTTGCAGCATCATTGGAAGCTACTGTAGTGGACATTCTGATGGATAAATTACGGAAAGCTGCCAAAGAATATAAAATTAATGAAATAGCAGTAGCCGGAGGAGTTTCCGCAAATAACGGATTACGCAATGCTTTCCAAGAACACGCTGAGAAATATGGTTGGAATATTTTCATCCCTAAATTCAGTTATACTACCGATAATGCAGCAATGATTGCCATTACCGGATATTTCAAATACCTGGATAAGGATTTTTGTTCTATTGATCTTCCGGCTTATTCGCGTGTGACATTATAATAAGTATACCTTATATATAATAGGATAAAACTAAGAAGTATGTTTGCCGAAATAATAACCATTGGCGATGAACTGCTGATAGGACAGGTTGTCGATACTAATTCTGCCTGGATGGGACAGGAATTAAATAAAATAGGTATTGAGGTTCTTCGTATTGTTTCAATCCGTGACCGGGAAGAAGAAATCATGGAAGCGATTGATAATGCGATGGAAAGGGTGAATATTGTTTTAGTAACCGGAGGACTCGGACCTACCAAAGACGATATTACCAAACAGACTTTATGTAAATACTTCCATACGGAACTGGTTTTTAACGAAGAAGTATTCGAAAACGTAAAACGGGTACTAGCAGGAAAAATACCAATGAATGCACTCAATAAAAGCCAGGCAATGGTCCCGAAAGATTGTATGGTAATAAATAACCCTGTGGGAAGTGCTTCTGTCAGTTGGTTCGAGAGGGATGGCAAGGTACTTGTTTCCATGCCGGGCGTTCCACAAGAGATGATTGCTGTGATGACAGAAAGCGTGCTACCTAAGCTGCACGATAGGTTTCAAACGGATGTTATTATGCATCAAACATTTCTCGTACAGCACTATCCGGAATCTGTATTAGCCGAAAAGTTAGAATCGTGGGAGAACACTTTACCGGAATGCATTAAATTGGCATATCTACCCAAACTTGGCATTATTCGTCTTAGACTGACAGGACGAGGACAAAACAGAGAAGAAGTAAAAGTTCTTCTTGAACGTGAAAAGTTAAAATTAGAGGAAATACTTGGTGAAGATATTTTCAGTGAAGAAGATACACCATTGGAGGTTATAGTCGGTGAGCTTTTAAAAAAGAAGAAATTGACCGTTTCCACCGCAGAAAGTTGTACCGGGGGCAGTATTGCCGCACGGTTGACTTCCATCGCCGGCAGTTCTGAATATTTTAATGGAAGTGTAGTGGCCTACTCTAATGAAGTGAAAATGGGGCTTTTGCACGTTTCCTCCGAAACTTTGGAACGATATGGAGCTGTCAGTGAGGAAACTGTGATTGAAATGGTAAAAGGTGCGATGAAAACATTAAAAACAGATTGCGCTGTTGCTACTTCAGGGATAGCAGGCCCTGGAGGTGGTACTCCGGAAAAGCCGGTGGGAACTGTATGGATAGCTGCTGGTTATAAAAACGAAATTCATACTTACAAGCAAGAAACAAACCGCGGAAGAGGCATGAACATTGAAAGAGCTGGCAATAATGCCCTATTAATGCTCCGTGATTTACTCAAATAAAGAAAAATAGGTGCCTGTAAGTGAATTATTTTAAGAAATTCTTGTTTTATACGGATAAAAGTGCTTACTTTGCGTCCTGTTTGAAATAAGTATAGATATAAAACTATAAAAATAAGATAGAAATGTCGAAGATTTGTCAAATTACCGGAAAGAAAGCCATGATTGGCAACAATGTTTCACACTCAAAGAGAAGAACTAAAAGAACCTTTGATTTGAACTTGTTTAACAAAAAGTTCTATTATGTAGAACAGGATTGTTGGATCAGCCTTAGCCTTTGCGCTAACGGGTTGCGTATTATCAACAAAAAAGGACTGGATGCTGCGCTGACTGAAGCAGTGGCTAAAGGTTATTGTGATTGGAAAAGCATTAAAGTAATCGGCTAAACGTAGAGGAGAAAACTTACAATGGCAAAGAAAGCAAAAGGTAACAGAGTACAAGTGATTCTGGAATGTACAGAACACAAAGACAGTGGAATGCCGGGAACATCTCGTTATATCACAACTAAGAACAGAAAGAATACTACAGAAAGACTTGAGTTGAAAAAATACAACCCAATTCTGAAGAGAGTAACAGTACACAAGGAAATTAAATAATAAAAGTAGTATAACCCATGGCAAAGAAAACAGTAGCAAGTTTGCACGAAGGTTCAAAAGAAGGTCGTGCTTATACCAAGGTTATCAAAATGGTAAAATCTCCGAAAACTGGAGCATACGTTTTTGATGAACAAATGGTTCCGAACGAAAAAGTACAAGACTTTTTCAAAAAATAATCGAAATAGCATATACGCTATAACTGCAAAATCCTCTCATTGGTGAACAATGAGGGGATTTTTTATTGCTTCTTTTTTTACTTTTCCAATCCTTTGTTATATCTTTGTAGCAAATGTATTATACAAACAAGTGTCAATATGGGATTTTTTAGTTTTTTTTCAAAGGAGAAGAAGGAGACTTTAGATAAAGGATTATCTAAAACCAAAGAGAGCGTATTCAGTAAGATTGCTCGTGCTGTGGCTGGTAAGTCAAAAGTAGACGATGAAGTATTAGATAATCTGGAAGAAGTACTGATCACATCTGACGTAGGTGTAGAAACAACTTTAAATATTATCAAACGCATCGAGAAACGCGCTGCGGCTGATAAGTATGTGAATACTCAAGAACTGAATCTTATATTACGTGACGAAATAGCAGCTTTGCTTACCGAAAACAACTCGAATGATGTAGCTGATTTTGACGTACCCATCACAAGGAAACCTTATGTAATTATGGTTGTGGGAGTGAATGGAGTAGGGAAGACTACAACTATCGGCAAGCTGGCTTATCAATTCAAAAAAGCAGGCAAATCGGTTTATTTGGGAGCAGCCGATACTTTCCGCGCTGCAGCCGTAGAACAGTTAATGATTTGGGGAGAACGGGTAGGGGTTCCTGTTGTTAAACAGAAAATGGGAGCGGATCCTGCATCTGTGGCTTATGACACTCTTAGTTCTGCCGTTGCCAACAACGCAGATGTGGTTATAATCGATACAGCCGGTCGCCTGCATAATAAGGTGGGCTTGATGAACGAGCTGACCAAAATCAAGAATGTGATGAAGAAGGTTGTGCCCAATGCGCCGGATGAAGTTTTATTGGTATTGGACGGTTCCACCGGACAAAATGCATTCGAACAAGCCAAACAATTCACTCTGGCAACCGAAGTAACTGCCATGGCTATCACTAAACTTGACGGAACCGCTAAAGGTGGTGTTGTGATTGGTATTTCCGATCAATTCAAGATTCCTGTTAAATATATCGGGTTAGGTGAAGGTATGGAAGACCTGCAAGTATTCCGTAAAAATGAATTCGTTGATTCCTTGTTTGGAGAGAATGCATGAAAAGAAAGAGAATAGATATTATCACTTTAGGATGCTCTAAAAATTTGGTTGACTCCGAACAGTTAATGCGCCAACTGGAAGAAGTCGGATATAGCGTAACCCATGATACTGAAAATCCACAAGGAGAAATTGCAGTAATCAATACGTGCGGCTTTATTGGTGATGCCAAAGAGGAGTCCATAAATATGATTCTGGAGTTTGCTGAAAGAAAGGAAGAAGGGGATTTAAAGAAACTTTTCGTGATGGGTTGTCTTTCCGAACGTTATCTGAAGGAATTGGCTGTTGAGATACCGCAAGTAGATAAATTTTATGGCAAGTTCAATTGGAAGGAGCTTTTACAAGATTTAGGAAAGGTCTATCATGATGAGTTATATATCGAACGGACATTGACAACTCCCCAACACTATGCTTACCTGAAAATTTCAGAAGGGTGTGACCGCAAATGTTCTTATTGTGCCATTCCCATTATTACAGGACGCCATATCTCCAAACCGATGGAGGAAATTTTGGACGAAGTACGATATCTGGTATCGCAAGGCGTGAAAGAATTTCAGGTGATCGCACAGGAATTGACTTATTATGGGATCGATCGGTATAAGAAGCAAATGCTTCCGGAACTGATTGAACGTATTTCCGATATCCCTGGCGTGGAATGGATTCGGTTGCATTATGCCTATCCGGCACATTTCCCTACGGATTTATTCCGGGTTATGCGTGAACGCGATAATGTATGTAAATATATGGATATTGCTCTTCAGCATATCAGTGACAATATGTTGCAATTAATGCGTCGGCAAGTGAGCAAAAAGGATACTTACCGACTAATTGAACAATTTCGTAAAGAAGTGCCGGGCATTCACCTGCGAACAACTTTAATGGTAGGACATCCCGGAGAAACCGAGGAAGACTTCGAAGAGCTTAAAGAGTTTGTGCGCAAAGTACGTTTCGATCGGATGGGAGCTTTCGCATATTCCGAAGAAGAGGGAACTTATGCTGCAGAATCATACGAAGATTCTATTCCACAAGAGGTTAAACAAGCCAGACTTGATGAATTGATGGACATCCAGCAAGGTATCTCGGCAGAATTAAGTGCGGAAAAAATCGGTAAACAGATGAAAATTATCATCGACCGTTTGGAAGGAGATTATTATATTGGACGAACAGAATTTGATTCACCGGAAGTAGATCCGGAAGTGCTGGTTAAGCGTTCAGAGAGAGAACTTAAGATCGGACAGTTTTATCAGGTGGAAGTGACGAATGCAGACGATTTTGATTTATATGCAAAGATTATAAATGACTATGAATAATAAGGAATTTACATCCGAACTAGCGGAAAGATTGGGATACACAATCAAGGATACTTCCGAATTGATAGGTTCTTTGTTGTCCAGCATGACACAAGAATTGGAAGAAGGTAATGTGATTGCAGTTCAAGGATTCGGCTCTTTTGAAGTTAAAAAGAAAGCGGAACGAATTTCAATCAACCCGGCAAGTAAACAACGCATGTTGGTTCCACCCAAATTAGTGCTATCTTATAGACCTAGCAATACATTGAAAGATAAGTTTAAATAAATAATTTCCCGTTATGAATGAAAGACTAACAATTCAAGACCTTACTGACTTATTGGCAGCCAAACATAGCATGACCAAGAAAGACGCCGAAGCGTTTGTTAAAGAGTTTTTTCTCTTGATAGAACAAGCTTTGGAGAACGAAAAGACTGTAAAAATCAAAGGATTGGGAACTTTCAAACTTATTGATGTAGATAGCCGGGAAAGTGTCAATGTCAACACAGGAGAACGTTTTCAGATAAAGGGACATACAAAAGTCTCATTTTCTCCGGATGCCAATCTAAGAGATACAATAAATAAGCCTTTCGCACACTTTGAGACTGTTGTATTGAATGAAAATACAATTTTGGAAGATACTCCGATAGAAGATACAGAGGAAGAAGAAGCAGGTGAGGAAGCATCAGCACAAACTGTATTGAATGAGATTGGTGAGAATACGCCCCCCCTTGTAACGGAGGAATATGAAAGCACTGATGATGAGCTTTCAGAAAAAGAGTTGATTCAGGAAGAGCAAATAACTGCTCAACCATCTGTGGAAGACTCCATTGAAGAACCTGTTATCGTTGAAAATGTATCTACAGTAGAAGAATCTATTGAGCCATCCTCTCATGTAGAACCTAAAAGGACCAGCACAGAAACTAATATTGAAGAGAAAGTCGAACAGCTGGAAGATGAAGAAGTCCCGGAAGAGGAAGTCGCAATGGTAGAACAACAACCAGCAGCACCTATAATAGAAGAAAAAGAGGAGATCACTGCCGAGAAAATTATAGAACAAGAGCTTATGAAAGCAAATCTGCAACCTGTGGCTCCTATAATACCTCCTGCTAAAAAAGAAACGATAAAACCGGTCAAATCAGAACATGTATCCCAACCGGCTTCTAAAAAAACAGCTCCAGTGAAGGAAAAATCTCCTGTACCTTATTTAATAGCTGTTATTGTAATCGTTTTGTTATTATGTGGAGGGGTTATCCTGTTTATTTATTACCCGGATTTATTTTCTTCTTCATCTGACAAGAATGCGCTGGATATGCCACCTGTGACAACTCAACCCGTTCAACCGGAAACACAACTTTCCGATACAATTGAACAGAAGGATACCATAAAGGAAATAACTCCTGATGTACCTAAAGTTGTTACGCCCACACCACCTGTTGCCCAAAAAGAAGAAACTGCTCCTGCCAAAGCAGAACCCCAGACAGCTCCACAGCAACCCGCTACATCTGCTTATTTGGATTCAGCATCTTATAAAATTACAGGAACCAAAACAAAATATACAATCAAAGAAGGAGAAACTTTAACTAGGGTTTCCTTGCGTTTTTATGGTACAAAAGCAATGTGGCCATACATTGTGAAGCACAATCCGAAGGTTATTAAGAACCCCAATAACGTACCATATGGCACAACAATTGAAATACCGGAACTTACAAAAGAATAAATAGCAATAATCCATTCACCCGATCATACAAATCCTGTATTGATCGGGTGAAATGTTATGGATGTACAAAAGCGTATGAAAGTACCTTAATCTAAAGATTTCGCATTGTTTTTTAATAAAAATTAGTTGCAATCGTTAATTATATGGCGTACTTTTGGAGGCAAAATAAGAAGCCTTACAACACACAGGAAAGGCTTACATAAAATAAAAGGGATTTAAATAATAAAATATTAAGTATTTATGGCTGAATCAATTGATATCCGCGAGCTAAATGAGCGGATTGAAAGACAAAGTGCTTTCGTTACCAATCTTACGACAGGGATGGACCAAATCATTGTTGGTCAGAAACATTTGGTTGAATCACTGCTTATCGGATTACTTTCCGATGGTCACGTTCTTTTGGAAGGTGTGCCTGGTTTGGCGAAAACTTTGGCTATTAAAACACTCGCTTCTCTGATTGATGCGAAGTATAGCCGTATCCAGTTTACGCCGGACTTATTGCCTGCCGACGTTATTGGTACAATGGTTTACAGTCAGAAAGATGAATCTTTTAAAGTGCAGCGAGGACCAATTTTCGCAAACTTTGTATTAGCTGATGAAATCAACCGTGCTCCTGCTAAAGTACAGAGTGCTTTGCTGGAAGCAATGCAGGAACGTCAGGTTACTATTGGTAAAGAAACATTCATATTACCGGAACCTTTCCTTGTACTGGCTACTCAGAACCCTATCGAACAAGAAGGTACTTACCCGCTTCCTGAAGCACAAGTTGACCGTTTCATGTTGAAAGTTGTCATTGATTATCCAAAGCTGGAAGAAGAAAAACTGATTATTCGCCAAAATATCAATGGTGAGAAGTTCAATGTGAAGCCTATTCTCAAAGCGGATGAAATTATTGAAGCACGTAAGGTTGTTCGTCAAGTGTACCTGGATGAGAAGATTGAACGTTATATTGTAGATATTGTATTTGCAACTCGTTTCCCTGAAAAATATGACCTCAAGGAACTGAAAGATATGATCGGATTCGGAGGTTCACCTCGTGCGTCTATCAATCTGGCTTTGGCTGCTCGTACGTATGCATTTATCAAACGTCGCGGTTACGTAATTCCGGAAGATGTACGTGCTGTAGCACATGATGTTCTCCGTCATCGTATTGGATTGACATACGAAGCTGAAGCTAATAATATGACTTCGGACGAAATCATCAGTAAGATTCTGAATAAGGTTGAAGTGCCCTAATTTGTAGTTATAATACAGTCAATAAGTAGTCATTAATATCTATACATGACTACTTAACTACTTACTACTTAACTACTGTATAAATGGAAACAAGTGAAATACTAAAAAAAGTTCGCCAAATTGAAATAAAGACACGAGGATTGTCTAACAATATCTTTGCAGGCCAATATCATTCGGCTTTCAAGGGTAGGGGTATGTCATTTTCGGAAGTCCGTGAGTATCAGTTCGGCGATGATATACGTGACATAGACTGGAATGTGACTGCGCGCTTCAATAAACCTTATGTGAAAGTGTTTGAAGAAGAACGTGAACTGACAGTTATGTTAATGGTCGATGTTTCCGGAAGTTTGGAATTTGGTACGATCAAGCAGTTGAAGAAAGATATGGTGACGGAAATCGCTGCCACGCTTGCTTTCTCTGCTATTCAGAACAATGATAAAATTGGTGTGATTTTCTTTTCAGACCGGATAGAAAAGTTTATTCCTCCCAAGAAAGGACGTAAACATATCTTATATATTATCCGCGAATTGATTGATTTTCAGCCGGAAAGCCGTCGTACAAATATTCGTCTTGCCTTAGAATATTTGACAAACGTGATGAAAAGACGTTGCACCGCATTTATCTTATCAGACTTTATTGATCAGGACAGCTTTAAGAATGCACTGACCATTGCTAACAGAAAACATGATGTAGTAGCATTACAAGTGTACGACAGGAGGGTTAGTGATCTTCCCCCAGTAGGACTGATGCGAATCAAAGATGCGGAAACTGGACATGAACAATGGATCGACACCTCTTCCAAAGCTGTACGCCGGGCACATCGTGACTGGTGGATACAAAAGCAGACTGAACTTAACGATACTTTCACTAAAAGTAACGTGGATGCTGTATCTGTCAGAACCGACCAGGATTACGTAAAGGCATTGTTGAATTTATTTGCCAAACGAAATTAATGGAATCAAAGATGAATAGAAATATTATTCTGATAGCATTATTAGCTCTATTGTCTGTAGGCAAAGCAGCAGCACAGTCTGTCACGGTAGAAGCAAAAATTGATTCATTGCAGATACTGATTGGCGAACAGGCGAAAGTGCAATTGCAAGTAGCCATGGATGCTAAACAGCGTGCTATTTTTCCTGCTTACACCGATACATTGGTAAGAGGTGTGGAAATTATAGAAACTGTCAAACCGGATACTCAATTCCTGAATGATCGCCAACGAATGTTGATTACTCAAGAATACATTATCACTTCTTTTGACTCTGCTCTATATTATCTACCACCAATGCCGGTTACCGTAGATGATAAAGTATATAAATCCAAAGCTCTGGCATTGAAAGTATATTCGATGCCGGTTGATACATTACATCCGGACCAGTTCTTTGGACAGAAACCTGTGATGAAAGCTCCTTTTGCGTGGGAAGACTGGTATGGATTGATTGCTTGTTCATTCCTGGCTTTACCTTTGCTTGGTTTACTGATCTATCTCATTATTCGTATACGTGATAATAAACCTATTATCCGTAAAATAAAAGTTGAACCTAAATTGCCGCCACATCAGGCTGCAATGAAAGAGATAGAACGTATCAAAACAGAGAAGATATGGCAAAAAGGACAATCGAAGGAGTATTATACCGAACTAACGGATACACTTCGCACCTATATTAAGAACCGTTTCGGATTTAACGCATTAGAAATGACTTCTTCTGAAATAATTGACCAGCTATTGGAGTTGAATGATAAAGAGGCTATATCAGACTTGAAGCTTTTGTTCCAGACCGCTGATTTAGTTAAGTTTGCCAAACATGATCCTCAGATGAATGAAAACGATGCTAATTTAATTAATGCCATCGATTTTATCAATGAGACAAAACAACCGGAAGAGGAAAACCAGAAACCGCAACCAACGGAAATCACTATCATTGAGAAACGTTCTTTACGTGTTAAAGCTATGCTGATTTGCGGAATTGCACTGTTATCAGCAGCACTGATTGGTACCTTTATATATATAGGTCTGCAGTTATACAATCTTTTTGTATAAAGAGTGTATAACTTAATACTAAATAGTAAACTGTTAAATCATAAATAAAATGGTTTTTGCCAATATTGAATATCTGTTTTTGCTATTATTGCTTATACCATATATTGTATGGTATATCCTGAAACAAAAGAAAAGTGAAGCAACCCTTCAAATTTCAGATGCTCGGGTATATGCACATACACCTAAAAGTTATAAGAACTATTTGTTGCATGTTCCATTTCTACTGCGCTGCATTGCTTTGGTGTTAGTTATCTTGGTTCTTGCACGCCCGCAAACTACTAACAAGTGGCAGAACAGTGAAATAGAAGGAATTGATATTATGCTGGCTATTGACGTTTCTACCAGTATGCTGGCTGAAGACTTAAAGCCAAACAGACTTGAAGCTGCCAAAGATGTAGCTGCTGAATTTATCAACGGACGCCCCAATGATAATATCGGTATTACATTATTTGCAGGAGAAACTTTCACTCAATGTCCGTTGACTGTAGATCATGCCGTATTGTTGGATATGATACATAATATTAAATGCGGCCTTATCACTGACGGTACTGCGGTTGGTATGGGTATTGCTAATGCTGTGACTCGCTTAAAAGATAGCAAAGCGAAATCTAAAGTTATTATCTTATTGACGGATGGTACTAATAATAAGGGAGATATTTCTCCAATGACAGCAGCAGAAATAGCTAAAAGTTTTGGTATTCGTGTATATACTATCGGGGTAGGTACTAATGGAATGGCCCCTTATCCTTATCCGGTGGGGAATACTGTACAATATGTAAGTATGCCGGTGGAAATTGATGAAAAGACATTGACAGAGATTGCCGGAACAACGGATGGTAACTATTTCCGGGCTACGAGCAACTCGAAACTAAAAGAAGTATATGAAGAAATTGATAAACTGGAAAAGACGAAACTGAACGTAAAAGAGTACAGTAAACGAGACGAAGAGTATCACTGGTTTGCCCTAGCTGCTTTCCTCTGTGTTTTGTTGGAAGTACTATTACGCAATTCGGTACTCAAAAAAATTCCATAAGAATGTTTGTCAATCGTTATTTGTCAATCATAAAATAGTAAGAAGATGTTTCGATTTGGAGAACCTACATATTTATACTTATTGCTGCTATTACCTTTTTTAGCAGCTTTCTACTTGTATTCCAACTACAAGAGAAGAAAGAATATCCGACGCTTCGGGGACCCGACTTTATTGGCTCAATTAATGCCTGATGTATCCAAATATCGTCCGGATGTAAAATTCTGGATTATTTTTGTTGCTATTGGCTTGTTCTCCGTATTATTAGCACGCCCCCAATTCGGTTCTAAGCTGGAAACGGTTAAGCGTAAAGGAGTAGAGGTAATTATAGCTTTGGATATTTCAAACTCTATGTTAGCTCAAGATGTACAACCTAGCCGTCTGGAAAAAGCAAAAAGACTAATTTCCAGATTAGTGGATGAACTTGACAATGATAAGGTAGGTATGATTGTATTTGCAGGTGACGCTTTTACTCAGCTACCAATTACAAGTGACTATATTTCCGCTAAGATGTTTTTAGAGTCCATCAATCCTTCGTTGATTTCTAAACAGGGTACAGCTATCGGGGAAGCAATCAATTTAGCAGCTCGTAGTTTCACTCCACAAGAAGGGGTAGGACGTGCTATTATTGTTATTACTGACGGTGAAAATCATGAGGGTGGTGCAGTGGAAGCCGCAAAAGCCGCTGCAGAAAAAGGTATTCAAGTAAGTGTATTGGGAGTAGGTATGCCTGATGGTGCCCCCATTCCGGTAGAAGGTACGAATGATTATCGTCGCGACCGGGAAGGTAATGTGATTGTTACCCGTTTGAATGAAGCTATGTGCCAGGAAATTGCTAAGGAAGGAAAAGGTATATATGTACGAGTAGACAACTCTAATTCAGCCCAAAGAGCTATTAATCAAGAAGTGAACAAAATGGCGAAGTCTGATGTAGAGTCGAAAGTATATACAGAGTTTAACGAACAATTCCAAGCTATTGCATGGGTTATTCTACTATTGTTATTGGCAGAAATCTTAATTTTGGACCGCAAAAATCCTTTATTTAAGAACATTCACCTGTTTTCTAATAAGAAATAGTTATACGTATGTTAAAAAGTAAATATATTCTATTCGCTGTATTTCTGCTAGCGACAGTCGGTGTCTCGGCTCAGAAAGCAGAACGCGACTATATCCGTAAGGGAAACCGCCTGTTTAATGATAGTGTATTTGTTGACGCAGAGGTAAACTACCGGAAAGCTCTGGAAGCAAATCCCAAGTCTACAGTATCTATGTACAATTTGGGAAATACTCTTTCGCAACAGCAAAAGTTTCAGGATGCCATGGAACAATACGTATCGGCCAGCAAAATTGAAAAGGATAAAATGAAGCTCGCCCATATCTACCACAATATGGGAGTACTTTTCCAAGCTGGTAAAGATTATGCAAAGGCTGTGGACGCCTATAAAATGTCACTGCGTAATAATCCTGCCGATCATGAAACCCGGTACAATTTGGCTCTTGCACAGAAAATGTTGAAAGATCAACAAAATCAGCAGAATCAAGACCAAAATCAGGATCAGAATAAAGATCAACAAAAGCAAGATCAAAAACAAGATCAGAATAAAGACAAGCAGAAAGATCAGAAACAAGATGAAAAGAAAGATCAGCAGCAACCACCGAAGTCAGAAAAAAAACAAGATAACCAGATGTCAAAGGAGAATGCTGAACAATTGCTGAATTCTGTAATGCAGGATGAAAAAGATGTGCAAGACAAAGTGAAAAAGCAACAAAAAGTTATGCAAGGTGGTCGCTTAGAAAAAGATTGGTAATATAAAGTTGATGATATAAATTTCATAAGCAATGAAAAAACTGATTATTATATTGATGGCATTGATAGCATATAGCACTCAGATGCTTGCTGATAAAGTGTCTTTTACTGCTTCTGCTCCTGACGCAGTGGTAGTAGGCGACCAGTTCAGGCTGTCGTATACTGTTACTACACAAAAAGTGAAAGATTTCCGGGCACCATCAATCAAAGGTTTTGATGTGTTGATGGGGCCAAGCCGTTCACAACAAAGTAATACTCAAATAGTAAATGGTAATGTTACGTCTACTAGTAGTATTACATTCACATATATATTAATGGCGAATAATGCCGGAGAATATACAATACCTGGAGCTTCAATTGTTGCTGATGGCGATCAAATGGTATCAAATTCAGTAAGGATTAAAGTATTGCCACAAGATCAAGGTGATAGCAATAGTAGCAGTAGCTCTTCTACACATTCCTCATCTGGTACAGGGGTCTCTAACCAAGACTTGTTTATTACAGCAAGTGCCAGTAAAACGAATGTGTACGAACAGGAAGCATTTGTCCTGACCTATAAAATATACACCAGAGAATCCAATTTACAACTGAATAATGCAAAGTTACCCGACTTTAAAGGCTTCCATTCTCAAGAAATCGAAATGACTACAAATGCGAGATGGACTCCGGAACATTATCAGGGACGTAATTACTATACGACAGTTTATCGTCAGTTCGTTCTCTTCCCGCAACAATCAGGAAAACTATATATTGATCCTGCTCAATTCCAGATGACAGTTGGTAAGCCTGTACAATCTGATGATCCTTTTGATGCTTTCTTCAATGGAGGAAGTAATGTCATTGAAATAAAAAAATCAATTTCCACCCCTAAAATAGCAATAAATGTAAATCCGCTTCCTGCAGGTAAACCGGCAGATTTCTCCGGTGGAGTGGGAGAGTTCAATATTTCTTCATCTATCAACAACAAGGAACTGAAAACCAATGATGCTATTACTATTAAATTAGTAATATCCGGTACAGGTAACCTGAAATTAATTTCTAATCCGGAAATTAAATTCCCAGATGATTTTGAAGTATACGATCCCAAAGTAGACAATCAAGTCAGATTAACCCGGGAAGGACTTACAGGTAATAAGGTTATCGAATATTTAGCAATTCCGAGACATGCTGGAACATATAAGATTCCAGGAGTATCTTTTAGTTATTTTGATATTCGCTCCAAATCTTATAAAACGCTGAAAACAGAAGAATATGTAATAAACGTTGAGAAAGGTGCGGGTAATGCAGATCAAGTAATTGCTAATTTCACTAATAAAGAGGATTTGAAAGTATTAGGTGAGGACATCCGTTACATCAAACAAAACGAAGTTACTCTCCAGCCTAAAGGAAGTTTCTTCTATGGTTCAATGACATATTGGCTATTCTATATCATTCCGGCTCTTGCCTTTATTATTTTCTTTATTATTTATCGTAAGCAAGCTGCTGAAAATGCGAACGTAGCTAAAATGCGTACGAAGAAAGCCAATAAAGTAGCAACAAAACGTATGAAGTTAGCTGGAAAATTACTCTCAGAAAATAAGAAAGATGCTTTCTATGATGAAGTTTTAAAGGCACTGTGGGGATATATAAGTGACAAACTGAATATTCCGGTATCTCGTTTATCTAAAGATAATATTGAAGAGAAGCTAAGAAATCATGGAGTAAATGAGGAACTAATCAAAGAATTCCTGAATGCATTGAATGACTGTGAATTTGCCCGGTTTGCTCCAGGTGATGAAAATCAAGCCATGGATAAAGTTTATTCTTCTTCAATAGAAGTAATAAGCAAAATGGAGAATTCGATAAAACATTAACCCAGAAGAGATTGTGTCATGAAAAAGATATTATTTTTTATATTATTATCAATGTCACTTACTTGTTTTGCACAAGATTCGTTAAACATTGATTCTAAACAAACCAATGGAGCTGATTCTATCCACGCTTCACACACCACATTTTCCAGTAACACACTGGAAGATGCCACAAAAGCTGAAGGCGATTCCGCATATATAAAAGAAGATTATGCAGCAGCTATTCAAATATATGAAGCATTATTAAAAAATGGAGAAGCTGCTGACGTTTATTACAATCTGGGAAATAGTTATTATAAAATAGGAGAGATAGCGAAAGCTGTTTTAAATTATGAGCGTGCCTTGTTATTGCAACCTGGAAATGGCGATATACGTGCTAATCTTGAAGTGGCACGCGCAAAGACAATAGACAAAGTTGAGCCTGTTCCTGAAGTGTTCTTTGTTTCATGGATCAAATCTCTGACAAATAGCATGAGTGTAGATGCATGGGCCACATGGGGTATTGTATCCTTTATTCTATTGATTATAGCTCTTTACTTTTTTATATTCTCTAAACAGATTGTGTTAAAGAAAGTAGGCTTCATATTAGGAATTGTTTTTCTGATTGTCACCATTTGCTCTAATCTTTTTGCTTCACAACAAAAAGAACATTTAGTCAATCGAAATGAAGCTATAGTAATGAACCCAAGTGTAACAGTTCGAAGTACTCCAAGCGAGAGTGGTACCAGTTTGTTTATTCTGCATGAAGGGAGAAAAGTAAACGTCAAGGACAACTCTATGAAAGAATGGAAAGAAATTCGGTTGGAAGATGGAAAAGTAGGATGGGTACCAGCTTCCGCTATTGAAGTAATATAAAGGTCATTAATAGATTTTATAAATTCAAGAAAAAAAGATAAGCAAATAATTTGTTTTATCTTTTTTTTTGCTTAAGTTTATAGCGTGATAAAAAAATCACATAGTATTAACCATTAAATTTATGAGACATGAGAACAATAACGTTTAATGAACTTCGTAAAATTAAAGATTCATTGCCTAGCGGTAGCATGCATAGAATAGCAGACGAACTTGGTTTGCACGTAGATACAGTGCGAAACTTTTTCGGAGGACACAATTTCAAGGAGGGAAAAAGTGTCGGAATACATCTTGAGCCCGGTCCAGATGGTGGGCTTGTAATGTTGGATGATACGACCGTTCTTGATCGGGCTTTAAAAATCCTAGATGAATTGAATATGAGTATGCAAAAAGAACAGGCTACCGAATCTGTGCAAGTTTAAAATATAACAAACTGAATCCCAATTGAATCAAACAATTGGGATTTCTTATTTGTTTTCACCTTATAAAATGTGCATTTATGGAAGACAAATTAGTAACCCTAGCCATTCTGACATACACCAAAGCGCAGATCTTAAAGAATGTCTTGGAAAATGAAGGTATAGAAACATACATTCACAACGTAAATCAAATACAACCGGTTGTTTCTTCGGGGGTGCGTTTACGCATAAAGGAAAGCGATCTGCCACGTGCTTTGAAAATAACAGAAAGTTCTACATGGCTGTCTGAAAGTATAGTGGGAGAGAAGGAGCCCAAAACAGAAAATAAGTCAAATAAGATTTTAATTCCCGTCGACTTCTCTAATTATTCGATGAAAGCGTGTGAATTTGCATTTAACCTAGCAAAAACAGAAAATGCTGAAGTCATTTTGTTGCACGTCTATTTTACGCCTATATATGCTTCATCATTACCATATGGAGATGTTTTCAATTACCAAATTGGAGATGAAGAATCCGTAAAAACGATTATTCAGAAAGTTCATTCTGACCTCAATGCCTTATCAGAAAAGATAAAAGAAAAAGTCACATCGGGTGATTTTCCCAATATTAAATATAGCTGTATCTTACGTGAAGGTATTCCAGAAGAAGAAATCTTAAGATATGCTAAGGAACAGCGTCCTATGGTTATCATCATGGGGACTCGGGGAAAGAATCAGAAAGATATCGATTTGATTGGCAGTGTAACTGCTGAAGTTATTGATAGAAGCCGCACAGCTGTACTGGCCATTCCCGAAAACACACCATTTAAACAGTTTAGTGAAGTAAAACGGATCGCCTTTATTACCAATTTTGATCAAAGAGATTTAATTGCTTTCGAAGCATTCTTTAATACTTGGAAATCATTCCATTTTTCTGTATCTTTAATACATCTTACTGATTCCAAAGATACCTGGAATGAAATAAAACTAGCAGGCATAAAAGAATATTTTCACAAGCAATATCCAGGGCTTGAAATTCATTATGATGTAGTAATGAACGATAATTTGTTAAAAGGACTTGATCAGTATATCAAAGATAATCAAATAGATATAATCACTTTGACTTCTTACAAAAGGAATATATTTGCTCGGTTATTTAATCCAAGTATTGCTAGAAAAATGATTTTTCATTCTGATACACCATTACTTGTTATTAACAGCTGATCAGATCAAGCAAAAAATGGGTATTTATGATTGGTGAATAATCAATATTATGTTTAATTAAAAAGGGGCAATATAATAACATTGCTCTTTTTTAATTTACATCAATTAAAAAATGCATATTCCCTCAAATGTATTTTTTGATTATCTGGATTATAAAAAGGGATATTCCTAAAATAATAAAATTTAAGGCAACTAATTCATTGCGAGTTAGTTGCCTTTTTTGTATCTTTAAGCATTCCCCCCAAAAAACGGTTTGACGGCCAAAACGGGGGTAATTAAAAATAAAAACACATGGTAAAGATACAAAAAATCTCAGAAATCGAACCTTGTTTAGGTTTTACCGAGTTCGATATGCTTAAAAAATATCGTCAAAGTTTTGCAACGAGTGAATTAGGTCGCCTCCATTCTCTGTTCCCTTTCTCGGAACTGGCCCGACAAATGCATTTGAAGTCCTCTCCTTTTGGGCGTAA